>NZ_JBFAJS010000005.1:0-579043 GCF_040655355.1 Mycobacterium sp. NPDC050441
CCCAGGATGCGACGAGCCGACATCGAGGTGCCAAACCATCCCGTCGATATGGACTCTTGGGGAAGATCAGCCTGTTATCCCCGGGGTACCTTTTATCCGTTGAGCGACACCCCTTCCACTCAGAGGTGCCGGATCACTAGTCCCGACTTTCGTCCCTGCTCGACATGTATGTCTCGCAGTCAAGCTCCCTTGTGCACTTACACTCAACACCTGATTGCCGTCCAGGTTGAGGGAACCTTTGGGCGCCTCCGTTACATTTTGGGAGGCAACCGCCCCAGTTAAACTACCCACCAGGCACTGTCCCTGAACCGGATATACGGTCCGAGGTTAGAGGCCCAATACGATCAGAGTGGTATTTCAACAATGACTCCACCCACACTGGCGTGTGAGCTTCACAGTCTCCCACCTATCCTACACAAACCGTATCGAGCACCAATACCAAGTTGTAGTGAAGGTCCCGGGGTCTTTTCGTCCTGCCGCGCGTAACGAGCATCTTTACTCGTAGTGCAATTTCGCCGAGTCTATGGTTGAGACAGTTGAGAAGTCGTTACGCCATTCGTGCAGGTCGGAACTTACCCGACAAGGAATTTCGCTACCTTAGGATGGTTATAGTTACCACCGCCGTTTACTGGGGCTTAAATTCTCTGCTTCACCCCGAAGGGTTAACAGGTCCTCTTAACCTTCCAGCACCGGGCAGGCGTCAGTCCGTATACATCGTCTTGCGACTTCGCACGGACCTGTGTTTTTAGTAAACAGTCGCTTCTCACTGGTTTGTGCCACCCCCTCCCGCTGCCGGCCGCAAAAGCCTTGACGATATGGGGGTCCCCCTTCTCCCGAAGTTACGGGGGCATTTTGCCGAGTTCCTTAACCATAGTTCACTCGTACGCCTTAGTATTCTCTACCTGACCACCTGTGTTGGTTTGGGGTACGGGCCGTGTATGTCCTCGCTAGAGGCTTTTCTTGGCAGCATAGGATCACCGAATTCGCCTCAAACGGCTATGCATCACCTCTCAGGATATATGTCAGACGGATTTGCCTATCTGACTCCCTACCGGCTTACCCCAGTACAACCACTGACTGGTACGGCTACCTTCCTGCGTCACCCCATCGCTTGACTACTACCCACCGGGGTCCCACGCAGCCCCGTCAACGCCTCACCCCGAAGGGATCGGTCACGACGGTTTTGGATGGTTAGCACAATGGATTCATCATGGACGCACATACACGGGTACGGGAATATCAACCCGTTGTCCATCGACTACGCCTGTCGGCCTCGCCTTAGGTCCCGACTCACCCTGGGAGGACTGGCCTGGCCCAGGAACCCTTGGTCTTTCGGCGGGCAAGGTTCTCACTTGCCTATTCGCTACTCATGCCTGCATTCTCACTCCCACACCCTCCACAGCTAGATCACTCTGCTGCTTCACCGGATGCAGGACGCTCCCCTACCCAACGAACAAAGTTCGTTGCCGCGGCTTCGGCGGTGTACTTGAGCCCCGCTACATTATCGGCGCACAATCACTTGACCAGTGAGCTATTACGCACTCTTTCAAGGGTGGCTGCTTCTAAGCCAACCTCCTGGTTGTCTTCGCGACTGCACATCCTTTTCCACTTAGTACACGCTTAGGGGCCTTAGCCGGCGATCTGGGCTGTTTCCCTCTCGACGCACGGAGCTTATCCCCCGCCGTCTCACTGCCACATTCTTGGACTTGTCGGCATTCGGAGTTTGGCTGACGTCAGTAACCCTGTGGGGCCCATCGGCCATCCAGTAGCTCTACCTCCAACAAGAAACATGTGACGCTGCACCTAAATGCATTTCGGGGAGAACCAGCTATCACGGAGTTTGATTGGCCTTTCACCCCTACCCACAGCTCATCCCCTCAGTCTTCAACCTAAGTGGGTTCGGGCCTCCACGCGGTCTTACCCGCGCTTCACCCTGGCCATGGGTAGATCACTCCGCTTCGGGTCCAGAACACACCACTACACCAACCCCTCTGGATTGGATACGCCCTATTCAGACTCGCTTTCGCTGCGGCTACCCCACACGGGTTAACCTCGCGACATGTCCCTGACTCGCAGGCTCATTCTTCAAAAGGCACGCCATCACCCCACCACGAAGGAGGGCTCTGACGGATTGTAAGCGCACGGTTTCAGGTACTATTTCACTCCCCTCCCGGGGTACTTTTCACCATTCCCTCACGGTACTAATCCGCTATCGGTCACTGGGAAGTATTCAGGCTTACCGGGTGGTCCCGGCAGATTCACAGCAGATTTCACGGGCCCGCTGCTACTCGGGAACACTGTTCAAGGCAGATGTCAGGTTTTTACGTACCGGGCTCTCACCGTCTACGGCAGGTCATCCCAAACCATTTCCGTTAACCACGACATTTTCTAACTACCCTCCAGTCAGGTAGAACTGGAAAAACAGGTCCCACAACCCCGCACACACAACCCCTACCCGGTATCACATGCATACGGTTTAGCCATCCTCCGCTTTCGCTCGCCACTACTCACGGAATCACTTTTGTTTTCTCTTCCTACGGGTACTGAGATGTTTCACTTCCCCGCGTTCCCTCCCACTACCTATGTATTCAGTAGTGGGTAACACGACATCACTCGTGCTGGGTTTCCCCATTCGGACATCCTCGGATCAACGCTCGGTTGGCAGCTCCCCGAGGCATATCGCAGCCTCCAACGTCCTTCATCGGCTCCCAGTGCCAAGGCATCCACCATGCGCCCTTAAACACTTACAACACAAACACCAAAAATGAGTTTCAAAAGAAATTGCACATCAATTGCACACAAAACCAGGCCCCACCCACAAGGAGTGAGACCACACATTTTGCGTGCTAGATGCTCGCAACCACTATCCACAAATCAAACACCACACCCCACCACCAAAGTGAGGCAACAACACGCCGACACCCCCAACGGGATGCCACCCCCCGAAAGGGGCACGGGCCTGTTGTCTCAAAGCCCAATAGTGTGTCTGATGATTTTCCGCAGATGCTTTCCCGCATCCCACGCCAAGTTTGTTGAGTGCACCAGACCCCCACCCACTACAGGTGTGAGGCCATCCAACGAATCGCCTGAATCTCCGAACTCCCACGGTCGCGGGCGGGCTCAGGTCTCGTGGTGCTCCTTAGAAAGGAGGTGATCCAGCCGCACCTTCCGGTACGGCTACCTTGTTACGACTTCGTCCCAATCGCCGATCCCACCTTCGACGGCTCCCTCCCACAAGGGGTTAGGCCACCGGCTTCGGGTGTTACCGACTTTCATGACGTGACGGGCGGTGTGTACAAGGCCCGGGAACGTATTCACCGCAGCGTTGCTGATCTGCGATTACTAGCGACTCCGACTTCACGGGGTCGAGTTGCAGACCCCGATCCGAACTGAGACCGGCTTTGAAAGGATTCGCTCCACCTCACGGCATCGCAGCCCTTTGTACCGGCCATTGTAGCATGTGTGAAGCCCTGGACATAAGGGGCATGATGACTTGACGTCATCCCCACCTTCCTCCGAGTTGACCCCGGCAGTCTCTCACGAGTCCCCACCATTACGTGCTGGCAACATGAGACAAGGGTTGCGCTCGTTGCGGGACTTAACCCAACATCTCACGACACGAGCTGACGACAGCCATGCACCACCTGCACACAGGCCACAAGGGAACCAATATCTCTACTGGCGTCCTGTGCATGTCAAACCCAGGTAAGGTTCTTCGCGTTGCATCGAATTAATCCACATGCTCCGCCGCTTGTGCGGGCCCCCGTCAATTTCTTTGAGTTTTAGCCTTGCGGCCGTACTCCCCAGGCGGGGTACTTAATGCGTTAGCTACGGCACGGATCCCAAGGAAGGAAACCCACACCTAGTACCCACCGTTTACGGCGTGGACTACCAGGGTATCTAATCCTGTTCGCTCCCCACGCTTTCGCTCCTCAGCGTCAGTTACTGCCCAGAGACCCGCCTTCGCCACCGGTGTTCCTCCTGATATCTGCGCATTCCACCGCTACACCAGGAATTCCAGTCTCCCCTGCAGTACTCTAGTCTGCCCGTATCGCCCGCACGCCCACAGTTAAGCTGTGAGTTTTCACGAACAACGCGACAAACCACCTACGAGCTCTTTACGCCCAGTAATTCCGGACAACGCTCGGACCCTACGTATTACCGCGGCTGCTGGCACGTAGTTGGCCGGTCCTTCTTCTATAGGTACCGTCACTTGCGCTTCGTCCCTATTGAAAGAGGTTTACAACCCGAAGGCCGTCATCCCTCACGCGGCGTCGCTGCATCAGGCTTGCGCCCATTGTGCAATATTCCCCACTGCTGCCTCCCGTAGGAGTCTGGGCCGTATCTCAGTCCCAGTGTGGCCGGTCACCCTCTCAGGCCGGCTACCCGTCGTCGCCTTGGTAGGCCATTACCCCACCAACAAGCTGATAGGCCGCGGGCCCATCCCACACCGCAAAAGCTTTCCACCACACACCAGGAAGTGCGCGGTCATATTCGGTATTAGACCCAGTTTCCCAGGCTTATCCCAAAGTGCAGGGCAGATCACCCACGTGTTACTCACCCGTTCGCCACTCGAGTACCCCGAAGGGCCTTTCCGTTCGACTTGCATGTGTTAAGCACGCCGCCAGCGTTCGTCCTGAGCCAGAATCAAACTCTCCAAACAAAAACTTCCCAGTCCAAAAACCAGGCAGAATTCAATCAGAAAAATCCGATCACAAACAAAAGACACCAACAAACTGGCATCAAAAAAACAAACAACCACACCCTAAACGGGAAAAAGAGCGTGGCCAAAAACAACAAACAAAAACCACCAAACACACTATTGAGTTCTCAAACAACACGCCCGAGTTTGTCGCGCAGAAATCCCGCGGCTAAAAGCCGCTGAACCTTACTGCGGGCAGTGAGAATACCCACCGTAATGGGTTTCTCTCTCGGATTTGTCTTCGCTCTCCGGCGCTTGTCCGTGTCGCTCTGACTTGCAATAAGTTACGGCAGCGCTAACTCCGAGTCAAATCGCCAGGTTGCCACCGCATTTCCCCAGGTCAGCACCTATGCGCGGCTAGGCAGACGCGGGCGCCCGCCGGACCCCCGCAATGTGCCGCTTGCCACGTCGCAACACGAGCCAACGCTCATACAGAAAATCGGAATGCTGTGGTATCCACTCGTCGCTTTCAATGCGAATGTTGTTCACGTACACCCCGCCCTCGGCGACATTGCGGCGCGCGGCTCCCTTACTTGCCGCCAATCCCGTGGCGACCAACAAATCGGTGATCGAGTCCGGGCCGCCCGGCTTCAGCTCGGCCACCTGACCGTTACTGGCCTCGCGAAGAGCAGCACTCAAGGTGGAATCGTCGAGGTCGGTCAACTCCCCCCGACCGAACAGCGCCTGGCTGGCCAGCTCGACGGCCTTCGTCGCCCCCTCCCCGTGCACCAACGTTGTGAGCTCCCGTGCCAGTCGTTTCTGCGCGGCGCGTTCGTGCGCACGGTTCGTCGTCGCGTCCTCGAGCTCGGCGATCTCGTCCGGCGTCAGAAAGGTGAACCAGCGCAGGTAACCGATGACGTCGGCATCGGAGGCGTTCACGAAGTACTGGTACCAGGCATATGGGCTGGTCATCTCGGGGTCGAGCCACACATTGCCGCCGCCGGTCGACTTGCCGAACTTCTTGCCCTCGGAGTCGGTGACCAGCGGAGTCGTCATCGCATGCACCGTGGCGCCCAGCTTCTGACGCACCAGTCGGGCGCCGGCCACGATGTTGCCCCACTGATCGGAGCCACCGATCTGCAATCCGCAGCCGTGGCGCTGGTGCAGCTCGACGAAGTCATTGGCCTGCAGCAGCATGTAGCTGAACTCGGTGTAGGAGATACCGTCGCCCTCCAACCGACGCCGTACCGTCTCCCGGTCCAACATCACGTTGACCGAAAAGTATTTACCGAGGTCACGCAGGAATTCGATGGCCGAGAGCTGGCCCGTCCAATTCAGGTTGTTCTCGACGATGGCACCGGTCGGGGTGTCATCGAATTCGACGAACCGCTCCAGCTGGCCGCGAATGCGGCCGGCCCAGTCCGAGACCGTGTCGGCGGTGTTCAGCGTGCGCTCCCCCGTGTCGCGGGGGTCACCGATCATCCCGGTGGCGCCGCCGGCGAGCACGATCGGACGGTGCCCGGCGCGTTGGAACCGGCGCAGCGTGAGCAACGGGACCAGGTGGCCCGCGTGCAGGCTGGGCGCGGTGGGATCGAAGCCGGAATAGACGGTCATGGGTCCCTTGGCCAGGTCAGTCGCCAGCGCATCGCGGTCGGTCGACTGGGCGATCAGCCCACGCCAGTCCAGCTCATCCAGGATTCCCATGCTCATGACGACGATCATGCCGCATCGCGGAGGTCAATCACCGGCACCGGGCGCAGGCGCGCGCGGGCTACGCCGATACGCCGAAACCTCCCCCCGGTCGGCAATCCAGAACCGCCACCGCCGGTCGGCGGCCTTGCTCACACCCACCCGTGGGCCGTCGGCGGCCGGAACCGCTTCGCCAACGGACAGCCGAACCGGGCTGTCGGCGGCAAAGAGGTCAATTCCGTTGTCCTCCATCGTGATTCCGAGAGCCGAGCACAGGTTTCCGGGACCCCTCGCCAACGCGACCGGACGCGCCGCGGGCCCACGGCGCCGGCCGGCCAGCTCGGCGCCCGCACTCACCGACGCTGCGCGCAGCAGGACCGCGCCCGCGACGCCGTCGTATCCGCAGACCACGTTGGCGCAGACGTGGATGCCGTGGCTGCGGTACGTGTAGAGGTAGCCGGGCGGGCCGAACATCACGAGATTGCGGCCACCGGCTCCGCGAAACGAATGCGACGCCGCATCGGGCCAGGGCCCGTCGGGCGGGCCGCCGTACGCCTCGACCTCGACGATGACGGCGCTGACCCCGCGGCCGGTCAGCTCGGCCCCCAACAGCCGGCGCGCCGCACGCAGCGGATCTCCGGTCAGCAGCTCAGCGCTCACCCGAGCGATTTTGCACTTCGCAACTTCGACCATTGACACCGGCCGGACTTGCGCGCACTATTCATCACATGATGACTTCATCGATCGATGAATTCTCGGCCGGATCTCCGTCCAGCGCCGCCGACGCCGCCGTCGACATCACCGGGCTGCAGGTCAGCCGGGGTGGTCGGCCCGCAATTCGAGATCTCTCGGTCCGCATCGCCCGCGGTGCCATCACCGGACTGCTCGGTCCGTCAGGCTGCGGCAAGACCACCCTGATGCGCAGCATCGTCGGTACCCAGATCATCGAGGCGGGCACCGTCACGGTGCTCGGACACCCAGCAGGTTCGGCACCGCTGCGCCACCGGGTCGGATACGTCACCCAGGATCCGACGATCTACAACGACCTGCGGATCATCGACAACGTCCGGTACTTCGCCGCGCTGTACGGCACGTCGGCGAACTCGGCGGCCGGCGCCATCCGCGCGGTCGGTCTCGACGATCACCGCACCGCGTACTGCGGCAACCTCTCCGGAGGCCAACGGACCCGGGTCTCGCTCGCCTGCGCGCTGGTGGCCGAACCCGAACTCCTGGTGCTCGACGAGCCCACCGTCGGCCTCGACCCCGTCCTGCGCGTCGACCTGTGGGAACAGTTCAACGATCTGTCACGGCGCGGAACGACGCTGCTGGTTTCCAGCCACGTCATGGACGAGGCCGACCACTGCGGTGACCTGTTGCTCATGCGCGAAGGTCGGCTGCTCGCCCACACCACCCCGGACCGGCTACGGAAGGACACGGAATGTACGTCCCTGGAGGAAGCGTTTCTCACCGTCATCCGGCGCAGCGACTCGGGCGCGATCAACCGAGCCGACTGAGCCCGGCGGCCTACCTGGCCACCACCGGACGGATCCTGCGGCAACTCGCCGCCGACCATCGCAGCGTCGCGATGATCCTGGTGGTCCCCAGCCTGATCATCACGCTGATGTACTTCATGTTCCAGAATGCGCCGCACCCGCCGGGACACCCATCGCCGTTCAACAATGCCTGCCTGATCATGCTCGGCGTCTTCCCGCTCATCGTGATGTTCCTGATCACCTCGATCACCATGCAGCGTGAACGTGTCTCGGGAACCCTCGAACGGATCCTGACCACACCACTGCGCCGGTTCGACCTGCTGGCCGCCTACGGCACCGCGTTCTCGATCGCGGCCGCAGCGCAGGCCACCCTCGCCTGCATCGTCTCGTTCTGGTTCCTCGGCCTCGACACCGCCGGCAGCCCTGTCCTCGTATTCCTGATCGCGATCATCAACGCCGTGCTGGGCGTGGGGTTGGGTCTGTTGTGCAGCGCATTCGCCCGCACCGAGTTCCAGGCAGTCCAGTTCATGCCCGTGGTCATCGCGCCGCAGCTACTGCTGTGCGGCATCATCGTGCCGCGCGCCGCCCTACCGGAATGGCTGCAGTGGATCAGCAACGTGCTGCCTGCCAGCTATGCGCTCGAAGCCCTGCAGCAGGTCGGCGCCCATCCTGAGCTCACCGCCATCGCGGCCCGTGACATCGCGATCGTGGTGGGGTTTGCCATAGTGGCACTGTGTCTGGCCGCGGCCACCCTGCGCCGTCGAACCCCCTAGGAACCCGTGAGCACCGACGTCGAATCCAACAGAGAACGCAAACGGCCCGGCCGCCCGGCCGGGCCGTCGGACAAGCGCGAACGCATCCTGAGCAGTGCGCGGGAGTTGTTCGCCCGCAACGGAATCGACAACACATCGATCCGCTCCATTGCGTCCGCTGCCGGAGTGGACGCGGCACTGGTGCACCACTACTTCGGCACCAAGACCGAACTGTTCGCCGCGGCGATCCACATTGCCATCGATCCGATGACCGTGATCAGCCAGCTGCAGGAGGTCCCGATCGAGCAGATCGGGCACGCACTGCCCTCAATCGTGTTGCCGCTGTGGGATTCCGAGATCGGCAAGGGCTTCATCGCGACCCTGCGTTCCGTTCTGGCGGGCAACGACGTATCACTGGTGCGGTCGTTTCTCCAGGAGATCATCGTCGGCGAGATCGGACCACGGGTGGACAACCCGCCCGGCAGTGCCCGAGTGCGCATCCAATTCGTTGCCTCGCAACTGGTCGGCGTCGCGATGGCGCGTTACATCCTGGAGCTAGAGCCCTTCGCCTCGCTGCCGGTGAACCAGATCGTCGAAACCATCGCGCCCACCCTGCAGCGCTACCTCACCGGTGAGCTACCCGGACTCCCCTGACCCGGCCAACTCCAGCAGCCGGCGATGCTCGGCATCGTCGTCGATGGCCACGGCCTCGTCGACGAGCAGCACCGGGATGCCGTCCTCGATCCGGTACGCCCGCCGCAACCGGGGGTTGTAGAGCCAGTCCGTTCCGGCCAGCAGCAGGGGCCCGCGGTCCTGCGGGCAGACCAGGATGCTCAGAAGTTTGTCGTCGACCACCACGTGACGCTAGCCCAACGGGATCTGGATGCCGCCACTCGGGCCGGGCGGTGCCCCGGCCCCGCCCGGAATCGGAGCAATGCCTCCCGGGAACTGGCCGACCCCGGGATTGAGACCACTCTGCTGCGGAACCTGAGCCTTGGACTGGGCCTGCAACTTGCGCTGGTACGCCAAGGTGCTCTTCAGCGCGTTGATCAGCGGAACCTGGTTGGGACGCTTGTCGAGCGCCGCGGTGATGGCCTCACGGTTGGCGTTCGACGGCTTGTACCCCTGCTGACGCAGCTTCAGGATGTCGTGGATCAGCGTCGAGATCTGGCCGCCGCCTTCGCCGGTGTCGTAGTCCTTGGCGATGATGGACAGCGCTTGGTCGGCGGTCATCGGCGGGGCCGCCGGCGCAGCCGACCCAGGTGCATCCGCTGCGGGAGTCGGCTCGGCGGGATCGGCGGCGGCCGTCGGCGCACCCGCGCCCACCAGCAGGCCCAGTACCAGCGCACCGCCGGTCACCGATCCGGTGACCACCCGACGCCAGCCGTTCGCACCCGATCCCGATGTCATCGATCCTCCAGTCGCTCTGCCGTCCGCCGGAGCGTAACAGCGCATTCCTGCCCCGGCATCCCCTCGACGAACCGGCCTAGTCCGTCTCGGGCTCGTCGTCGGCGGCTCCCGCGACGAGTTCGGCCCGGCTGGCCGCAGTCAATTTCTTGTACGTACCTGTATCGGCGTCGAGGTACCAGCAGTTACGCCGGCCGGATTTCGGGATGCCCGCGGCCCGCAACGGCCCGACGAGCGGGCGGTACGACGCACCGAGTTCCATGTCGGCCACCACGTGCACCACATCGGGCGGGTTGCCCGCGGCCAGATCCTCCAGGGCGAGCGAGAGATCAGCCGTCGGGACGCTGCCGCCGGGACGCAGCGCCAGCGCCGTCACCGCCAACTGCCGGCCCGCCTCTTCCACGGCGTAGGTCACGGACATGTCGACCGCGTCGATGCGTCCGACCGCATCGTTGACACTCGTCGCGAACACCGGGCCCCGTTCGGTCCTGATGACCGCACCGCGGTTGTCGACCAGCCAGTAGTCACCGTCCTCATCGCGACGGAACAGGAACTCGGTGGACACCCAGGTGTCGGCCGGTGCGAACACACCGCGCTTGACCACCGCCGTCGGATCGACCGGGCCGCGCGGATGGGCCAGCAGCACACCCACTTCGTTGGCCTCGGCCTTGCGCACGAAACCCTGCTCGTCTTCCAGGATCAGGTCGTCGTCGGCGTCGTAGGCGGCAAGTTCGACGGTGCCGCCGCCGGGCAGCGGGCGCCCCTTGCTGCCGATCTTGGCCCCGGACACGTTGGCCAACACGGCCTGTCCGTCTGTGGTGGCGAAGAACTCCACGACCTGGGCCGGCTCGAACACGTCGACCACGCGCTTCCACAAACCGGCGGGCATACCGGAGCCGATGAACAACCGGACCGGGTGACTGCCGGTGAGCGAGAACGACGGATCGTCGATGACCTCACGCAGCATGGCCCAGGTGTAGGACACGACGGTGACGCCGTACTGCCGGATCTCCTGCAGGAACCGATCGGGCTGCAGTCCGCGGGACAGCGCGATGCGCGAGCCGCCGACCACCGCGCCACCCAGGCTGACCAGCAGACCGGACTGATGATGCAGCGGGGTCAGGCAGTAGACCGTGTCGCCGCGGCCCAAATTGGCCGCCGACGCGGTGCCGAACGCCGACAGTGCCCACCGGAAGTTGGTGATCTGGCGGGCCACGAGCTCACCGCCGACCTCGCTGAAGGCGACGAAGGCCAGGTCGCGCGCCAGGCCGGGGTTGGGCCGGTACCAGCCGGGTAGTTCGACGACGTCGGGGTCGATCTTCTCCATGTCGACGACAGCGGAGACGTCGTCCGCTTCATCGGGGAGATCGAGATCGCGGCTCTCACCGCCGCCGAGAATCAGCACCCGCGTGCCGAGCGCGCGGGCCACATCGAGGTGGCTCGGGTCGGCGATGATCTCAGTGACGCCGCCGAGACGGGCGGCCTCGGCCAGATCCGCCTCCGGCAGCAGCACCGCCACCGCCCCCAACCGGGACAGGGCCGCGATCGCGACGAGCGCGCTGGGCCGGGTGTCCATCAGGACACCGACGCGGGCGCCCTGGCGCACACCGACGTCGATCAGGCCGCGAACCACGTTGTTGATCCGGCGGTCCACCGCCTCATAGGTGTGTACCCGGCCGTCGAACAGCAGTGCCTCGCCGTTGGGGGCGCTGCGCGCCTGCTCGCTCATGATCCGGCCCAACGAGATCCGGGTGTGGTCGTTGACCTGACCCAACCTGGCGAGCCTCGGCAACGTGCGGGCGGTCTCGATGACCAGGGTCCGGGCGTTCTTGTTCGCCGCCACCAACGCGTCGGCGGCGGAACGGGCCACCCCGAACGCCATCTCGGTGGCCGCGGTGGCTCCGTGGGTGACGCGGGTGGAGAACGACACCCCACCCTCGGGGTGATCGGCCGGGGGCGATCCCATCTGGACCACGCCTTCCGGCATCTGTTCTCCACCAAGCCATTTCACCCATTGCGCCACCGTCGGCCAGGTCTGGGTGGAGGCCTTCGAGCCCACGACCAACCCGAAATGTCCTGCCCTGATCAGATATTCGTAGACATCCGCATCGGGCGCGGCCCGCTTGATACCCCGGACCGCGGCCGGCTGGCCGATGTCGTCGACCTCGCCGACCACCGCCAGGATCGGGCAATCGATGTCGGACAGCGTGACCAGGTCACCGTGGACGGAGAAGCCGCCGGTGATCATCCGGTTGTGTGCGATGAACTGCTTGAGCAGTTCGGCGATCGCCGGCCCGGACCAGGCGATCCAGCCGTCCGACGACAGGAAGCGGCGCTGCTGCTCGCGCGGCAACAAGGCCTCCCGGTCATGCAACTGACGCAGGAACTCCAGCCGCGACTGCGCGGTCTTGATCGGGTCGAGCATCTGGAATCCGGTGCGTGCCAACCAACCCGGGATGTCGATGCGGCTGAACACGTGATCGGCCATGAAATCCGCCGCGCCCGCGGCGACTCCGGCCGGAAGGTTCATCGGCAGCGCGGCCAGGGTGTCCACCGGGGCGCCGAAGGCGATGATGCTCGCCAGATCCTTGGACCGCCGATAGGCCGCGGCCTGGTAGGCGAACATCCCGCCTTGCGAGTAGCCGGCCAGGTGTACGTCGCGGCCGGTGACCTCCTTGACGATGTCGATGGCCTCCGACAGCGCCACCACATGGTCGGCGAGGTTGCGCTGCATTCCGCCCTCGACCTTGTCGGGCGAGCCGAAGTCGATGACCCAGGGGTCGATGCCCGCGGCGTGCAGGATGCCGACCGCACCGTCATCGCGCGTCACATCCCACATGTCGGCCGACATCATCATCGGATGCACCATCAGCACCGGCGGACGCGGATTCTGGGCACCGGGGCGGATGTCAGGCGGAAAGTACCGCCGCAGCCGGTACATCGGCACGCTCTGGATGATCTGGAAGGGCGACGGGACCGAGCCGGTCTCCAGGCCCCCGTAGCGCAGCACCTCCAGACCGTTCTGCGCGGTCGCCAGCAACCGCTCGACCGGTCTGGTCACTGCCGAGAAATCCACCAGCTTGCTCCCCACCTGACAACTCAACCCCGACCCCCGATTGACGTCGTCATCATGGCACAACAGCAACCGATCACCGACTTGATCACGCCTATGTGCGTAGCGGCCCGATGCGATGCCGGTTTCGCGGGCGCGTGACGATAGGGTCGGCGGCGATGGCACACCTGCTCGGGGGCGAAACCCTGCATCTGGAGTACCCCGCCGGGGTGGTGTTCGACGCGGTCACCGTCGGCGTCAGCGAAGGCGACCGGATCGGCATCGTCGGCCGCAACGGTGACGGCAAATCCAGCCTGCTGGCCATGCTGGCCGGCCGGCTCGAACCCGATTCCGGACGGGTCACCGTGCGCGGTGGTGTGCGGATCGGCGTGCTCGATCAGGCCGACACCCTCGACGACGCCGAAACGGTCGGCCACGCGGTGGTGGGTGACATGCCCGAACACGAATGGGCCGGCGACCCCCGCGGGCGCGATGTCATCGCCGGCCTGCTCACTGACCTGCCCTGGGACGCCGAGCTCCGCACGCTGTCGGGCGGACAGCGGCGCCGGGTCGCTCTGGCCAGGCTGCTCGCCGGCGATCACGACGTGCTGGCGCTCGACGAGCCGACCAACCACCTCGATGTGGAGGCGATCACCTGGCTCGCCGAGCACCTCAAGAAGCGCTGGTCCGCGTCGTCCGGTGGGCTGCTGGTGGTGACGCACGACCGCTGGTTTCTCGACGAGGTGTGTACGGCCACATGGGAAGTGCACGACCGCATCGTCGAACCGTTCGACGGCGGCTACGCCGCCTACATCCTGCAGCGGGTGGAACGCGACCGGCAGGCGGCCACGATCGAAGCGCGCCGGCAGAACCTGGCCCGCAAGGAACTGGCCTGGCTGCGCCGCGGCGCTCCGGCCCGCACCTCGAAGCCGAAGTTCCGCATCGACGCGGCCAACGCGCTGATCGCCGATGTGCCCGAGATCCGGGACAAGGTCGCACTGCAGTCCCTGGCGGTGTCACGGCTCGGGAAGCAGGTCGTCGACCTGCTGGACGTGTCGGTGAGCTACGGCGACCGCGAGGTGTTGCACCAGGTCGAGTGGCGGGTCGCCCCGGGTGAGCGCACCGGGATCCTCGGCGTCAACGGCGCCGGAAAATCGACGCTGCTGGGCCTCATCGACGGTTCGGTGCAACCGACTTCGGGACGGGTCAAACACGGTAAGACGCTGCAGGTCGCGACCCTCACCCAGACCGTGGACGAGCTTGAGCCCCACCTCGGCGATCCGGTGCGGACGGTCCTTGCCAACCTGCGGACGACGTATGTGTTCGGCAGCGGGTCGAAGGCCCAGGAACTCACGCCCGGGCAGTTGCTGGAGCGTCTCGGGTTCTCCAGCGCCCAGTTGTCGACACCGGTCAAGGACCTCTCCGGCGGACAACAACGTCGCCTGCAACTGCTGTTGATCCTGCTGGCACAGCCCAATGTGCTGATCCTCGACGAACCCACCAATGACCTGGACACCGACATGCTCTCCGCCATGGAGGATCTGCTCGACTCGTGGCCCGGCACGCTGATCGTGGTGAGCCACGATCGCTATTTTCTGGAGCGGGTCACCGATCAGCAATACGGGATCCTCGGCGGGCATCTGCGGCATCTGCCGGGCGGGGTGGACGAGTACCTGCGGTTGCGGGCCGCGCATGAGTCAGCGACCGGCGCGGCGCAGGCACCGGCCGCCGGCACTGCACCCGGCGGGCTGGCCGGCGCCGAACTGCGGGCAGCGCAGAAGGAGGTGTCCGCCCTGGAACGCCGGCTGGAGAAACTGCAGCAACAGATCAACCGGTCCCGGACGGCGATGGCGGACCATGACCAGTCCGATTTCGAGGGACTCGCGGTCAAGGTGGCCGCCATCCGTGCGCTGGAGGACGAAGTCACCGAGGTCGAGGAACGCTGGTTCGAACTCGGCGAGCAGATCGGCTAACGGCGCAGCCGGATCCGTAACTCCTCAGTGGTCGTACGGACCACGCCCAGCTGTTTGGCCACCTGCACCGGCGCGGTACCGCCACGCGCGCTGCGCGCGTTGACCGAACCCTCCACCGTCAGCACCTCGCGCACCTGCGCGGTGAGCGCAGGGTTGATCGCGGCGAACTCGTCGTCGGTGAGCTCGTCGAGCCCGACGCCGCGGCCCTCGGCAACCTGAACCGCACCACCCGCGGCTTCATGGGCAACCCGGAACGGAACCCCTTGGCGGACCAGCCATTCGGCGATATCGGTGGCCAGGGTGTAACCGGCCGGTGCCAGCGCGGCCATCCGGGCCTCATCGAACGTAAGCGTCCCCACCAGTCCGGCCATCGCCGGCAGCAGCAGCTCCAGCTGCGCCACCGAATCGAAGACCGGTTCCTTGTCCTCCTGCAGATCCCGGTTGTAGGCCAGGGGCTGCGCCTTGAGCGTGGCCAGCAGGCCGGTGAGGTTGCCGATCAGCCGTCCGGATTTGCCGCGGGCCAGCTCAGCGATGTCGGGGTTCTTCTTCTGCGGCATGATCGAGCTGCCGGTCGACCAGGAGTCGTGCAGCGTGACATACCCGAATTCGGTTGTGCTCCACAGGATGATGTCCTCGGCGAGCCGGGACAGATCCACCCCGATCTGAGCGAAGACGAACGCCGCCTCGGCGGCGAAATCGCGCGCCGCCGTGGCGTCGACGGAATTGTCTGCCGCCGAGGCGAATCCGAGATCTTCGGCAATCGCATCGGGATCCAGGCCCAGCGAGGAACCGGCCAGCGCTCCCGAGCCATAGGGCGACACCGCGGTGCGGTCGTCGAAATCGGCGAGCCGGTCGACATTGCGCAGCAGCGGATGGGCGTGCGCCAGCAGATGATGCGCGAGCAGGATCGGCTGCGCGGCCTGGAGGTGCGTCTTGCCGGGCATGATCGCCGTCGGGTGCGCCGCGGCCTGCACCGCCAGGGCGTTGACCACTTCAAGCACACCGTCGGCCACACGGCGGACGGCGTCGCGCAGCCACATCCGGAACAGGGTGGCCACCTGGTCGTTGCGGGAGCGTCCGGCCCGCAGCCGGCCGCCGAGATCCGGCCCGACCCGGTCGATCAGGCCGCGTTCCAGCGCACCGTGCACATCCTCGTCGGTGACCAGCGGCTCAAAACTGCCGTCGGCGACGTCGGAACCCAGGCTGTCCAAGCCCGCCAGCAGCCCGTCGCGCTGCTCATCGGTGAGCAGGCCGGCCCGGTGCAGAACGCGGGCGTGGGCCTTGGACGCGGTGACGTCGTAGGGCGCCAGGACCCAGTCGAAGTGGGTCGACTTGCTCAGTGCGGCAAGGGCTGCCGAAGGGCCGTCGGCGAACCGGCCGCCCCACAGCGATCCTTCGTTGGTGGTTCCGTCGTTGGTGCTCATCTCATCCAGCCTCCTGCCGCGCGAGCGACCGTGTAGGTACATCCAATGCGGCGTGTCGCCGTACAGACACGGTCGCTCGCGGTGCGAAGTTACTCGCGCTGCGAAAGTTACAGGCCCAGGTCGCGCTTGGCCGAGATCTTGGACGAAAGACCGTGCAGCAGCACGAAGCCCTTGGCCGCGCTCTGGTCGAAGCTGTCGCCCTCGTCGTAGGTGGCGAGGTTGAAGTCGTACAGCGACTCACCGGACCGGCGGCCGTTGACGATGACGCTCCCGGCGTGCAGAACCAGCCGGATGTCGCCGGAGACGTGCTCCTGCGTGTGCTCGACGAACGCCTCCAGCGACCGCTTGAGCGGGCTGAACCACAGGCCGTCGTAGGTGAGCTCGCCCCACTTCTGGTCGACGCCACGCTTGTACCGGCCCAGCTCACGCTCCAGCGTGACGTGCTCGAGCTCGGTGTGCGCGGTGATCAGCACCATCGCGCCGGGCGCCTCGTAGATCTCGCGGCTCTTGATGCCGACAAGCCGGTCCTCGACCACATCGAGCCGGCCCACGCCCTGGGCGCCGGCCCGGGTGTTGAGCTCCTGGATGATCTCCAGCACGCTGAGCGGGCGACCGTCGATCGCCACCGGGCGGCCCTTGTCGAAGCTGATGATCAGCTCGTCGGGAGCATTG
Organism: Mycobacterium sp. NPDC050441; assembly: GCF_040655355.1. Taxonomy (NCBI): domain Bacteria; kingdom Bacillati; phylum Actinomycetota; class Actinomycetes; order Mycobacteriales; family Mycobacteriaceae; genus Mycobacterium; species Mycobacterium sp. NPDC050441. The sequence continues at coordinate 17,105 of NZ_JBFAJS010000005.1, forward strand.
AAGTTGACCGTCGGGTCCTGGGTGTAGTCGTAGACGTCCTTGGTCGGGGCGTTCCACAGGTCTTCGAGGAACCCGGTCTCCACCGCGCGGCCCCACACGTTCTGGTCGATCGAGAACGGCGAACGCTTGGTGACGTTGATCGGGATGGCGTTCCCCTCGGCGAACGCGATGGCCTTCTCGCGGGTCCAGGCGTAGTCGCGAACCGGTGCGATGACGTCCAGTTCGGGGGCCAGGGAGGCGAACCCGACCTCGAAGCGCACCTGATCGTTGCCCTTGCCGGTGCAGCCGTGCGCGACGACGGTGCCGCCATGGCTACGCGCCGCGTCCACCAGGTGCTTGACGATCAGCGGCCGGCTGATGGCCGACACCAGCGGGTAGCGATCCATGTAGAGCGCATTCGCCTTGATGGTCGGAAGGCAGTATTCGTCGGCGAACTCGTCACGGGCGTCGACCACGACCGCCTCGACCGCACCGCAGTCCAGGGCACGCTGACGTATGACGTCCATGTCCTCACCGCCCTGGCCGAGGTCGATGGCGACGGCAACGACCTCTTTGCCGGTCTCCTTGCCGATCCAGCTGATCGCGACCGAGGTGTCCAGACCTCCGGAGTACGCCAGGATGACGCGTTCGGACATGAGCAATCTCCTTGTTTTGGGCTTTATTTCAAGTTCTCGATGGTGTTGGCAAGTTCGGCCCCGGTCATCGGTTCGCGCGCCACCATCAGGATGGTGTCGTCACCGGCGATGGTGCCGACCACATACGGCAGGGCAGCGCGATCGATCGCGCTGGCCAGGTAATGCGCCGCCCCGGGCGGGGTGCGCAGCACGGCAAGGTTAGCGCTGGCGTCCGTCGATACCAGCAACTCCCCCAACAACCGGGTCAACCGTTCGGTGCCGCCGGACACACCCCGCACCGGGCTGCCGTCCTCGGGCACCACATACACGCCGACGCCGCCGTCGGCGCCACGCAGTTTCACCGCGCCGAGTTCCTCCAGGTCCCGCGACAGCGTGGCCTGGGTGACCTCGATGCCCTCCTGGCCCAGCAGGGCGGCCAGCTCGGTCTGGCTGCTCACCGGCCTGGCCGACAGGAGGGAGATGATGCGGGCCTGACGGCCGGCGCGGGTCGGTGCGCTCACGTCAGGCTCGGTCCAGGAGCCACACCAGCATGGCCTTCTGCGCGTGCAGCCGGTTCTCGGCCTCGTCGAACACCGCGCTCTGCGGCCCGTCGATCACCTCGTCGGTGATCTCGTGACCGCGGTGCGCCGGAAGGCAGTGCAGCACAATGGCTTCCGGGTCGGCGCGCTTGAGGAGGCCGGCATTGACCTGGAACGGGCGGAACGGCCGCACCCGGTCGAGCCCGTCGTTCTCCTGGCCCATCGACGTCCAGGTATCGGTGACGAGCACGTCGACCCCGTCGACCCCGGCCTGTGCGTCATCGGTGAGGGTGACGGTCGCCCCGGTATCGGCGGCACGGCGCTTGGCGGCGTCGACGAAGTGCGGGTCCGGTTCGAAACCGGCAGGTGCGGCAATGGTGACGTGGATGCCTGCGGTGACCCCGCCCAGCATCAGCGAGTGCGCCATGTTGTTGGCGCCGTCGCCCAGATAGGTCATCCGCAACCCGGCGAGGTTGCCCCGGCGCTCGGCCAGTGTCTGCAGGTCGGCCAGTACCTGGCAGGGGTGGAATTCGTCGGACAGCGCATTGACAATCGGGACGGAGGCACCACTTGCCATGGCAGTCAACCGCTCCTGGGCGAACGTGCGCCACACGATCGCGTCGACGTAGCGGGACAACACCGCCCCGGTGTCCTCGAGGGTTTCCTCGCGGCCCAACTGGGTGCTGCGGCCGTCGACCACCACGGCATGCCCGCCGAGCTGGGCGATGCCCATCTCGAACGAGAACCGGGTGCGCGTCGAGTTCTTCTCGAAGATCACCGCGACCCCACGCGGGCCTTCGAGCGGACGCCGCGAGAACGGCGCCTTCTTCAGCTCGGCGGCCAGGGCGAGCACCTCGGCCTGCTCTTCGGGCGACAGATCGTCGTCACGCAGGAAATGCCGGATCATGAATCAGCCTCCACAACGGTATCGAGAACGGTGGGCAGAGCGGACAGGAACGTCTCGATCTGCGGTTCGGTGATGATCAGCGGCGGCGCCAGCCGGATCACGTCCGCGGCAGCGGCGTTGACCAGGAAGCCGGCGTCGCGGGCCGCGGCCTCGACGGCCTTGGCGCTCGGCGCGGTCAGCACCACGCCCTGCAGCAGGCCCTTGCCCCGGACGTGATCGACTAGCGGATGGCCCAACTCCTCGATGCCGTGGCTCAGGGTCTTGCCGAGCACTCCGGCGCGGGCGATCAGATCCCCGTCGGTCAGCGCCTTGAGCACACCCAGCGCGGCCGCGGTGCACACGGGGTTGCCGCCGAAGGTGCTGCCGTGCAGGCCGGGCGTGAGCAGATCACCGGTCGGCCCGATGGCCAGGCAGGCACCGATCGGCAGCCCGCCGCCCAGGCCCTTGGCCAGTGTCACGATGTCGGGGGTGATGCCGTCGTGCTGGTGGGCGTAGAACGCACCGGTACGCCCGACGCCGGTCTGCACCTCGTCGAGGACCAGGAGCGCCCCGCTTTTTGTGGTGATGTCGCGGGCTTTCGCCAGGTAGCCGGCGGGCGGGACGACGACGCCGCCCTCCCCCATGATCGGCTCCAGGAACACCGCGGCGGTATCCGAATCAACCGCAGCCGCAAGGGCTTCGGCGTCCCCGTAGGGCACATGGGTGACGTTGCCCGGCAACGGCTCGAAGGGCGCCTGCTTGGCAGGCTGGCCGGTCAGGGCGAGCGACCCCATCGTGCGGCCGTGGAAGGCGCCTTGGGCGGCAACGATATTCGTCTTGCCGGTGAGCCGCGTGATCTTGAAGGCCACCTCGTTGGCCTCGGTGCCCGAGTTGCAGAAGAACACCCGCGCCTGGGTGCCCAGGTGCCCGACCAGTGCCTCGGCCAGCGCGATGCCCGGTTCGGTGGCATAGAGGTTGGAGGTGTGGCCCAGCGTGTTGAGCTGGGTGGTGACGGCCTCGATCACCGCGGGGTGGCGGTGCCCGAGGAGGTTGACCGCGATACCGCCGAGCAGGTCCAGGTAGGACTTGCCGTCGGTATCGGTGACCACCGCGCCGTCACCGCTGGCCAGCGCCAACGGCGGGGTGCCGTAGTTGTTCATCATCACCGCTTCCCAGCGGTCCTGGAGGGTCACTTGGCCACCACTTTCGTTCCAGTTCCTTCATCGGTGAAAAGCTCGACGAGCACGCAGTGTTCGACGCGACCGTCGATCACGTGCGCACTCGGCACCCCGCCGGCCACCGCCCGCAGGCAGGCCTCGATCTTCGGGACCATGCCGGATTCGAGTGACGGCAGCAGCTGTGTCAGTGCGGCCGTGTCGATCTCGGTGACCAGCGAGGAGCGGTCGGGCCAGTCGGTGTAGAGGCCCTCCACATCGGTGAGCATGACCAGCTTCTCGGCACCCAGCGCCTCGGCCAGTGCGGCGGCCGCGGTATCGGCGTTGATGTTGTGCACCACGCCGTCGACATCCGGACCGATGGTCGAGACCACCGGAATCCGGCCTGCCGCGATGAGATCCAGTAACGATTCGGCGTTGACGTGTTCGACGTCGCCGACCAGCCCGATATCAGTGGCCACCCCGTCCACGGTGACACTGCGCCGCACCGCGGTGAACAGATGAGCGTCCTCACCGGTGAGACCCACCGCGTACGGGCCGTGCGCGTTGATCAGGTTGACCAGCTCCCGACCCACCTGACCGAACAGCACCATGCGCGCCACATCGAGGACCTCGGGTGTGGTCACCCGGAAGCCGCCCTTGAAATCGCCTGGAATGCCGAGCTTCTTGAGCATCGCGCTGATCTGCGGTCCGCCGCCGTGCACCACCACGGGGTGAATGCCGCAGTTGCGGAGAAACACCATGTCGGCGGCGAAGGCCGCCTTGAGGGTGTCGTCGGTCATGGCGTTGCCGCCGTACTTGACGACGACGATCTTGCCGTGCAGTTCCTTCAGCCACGGCAGCGCCGAGGCGAGCACCTGGGCCTTGACGGCGCGCTCGATGGCTTGGCTCATGAGCTGTAGGCGGAGTTCTCTTCGACGTAGGCGTGCGACAGGTCGGTGGTCCTGATGGAAGCACTGTGGCCTCCCTCCGAGCCCACAGCCAGATCGACCACTACCACAATGTCCTCGCCGGACAGGTCGACATCGCGCGCACCCGGGGCACCGGCCCCGTCGATGCAGACCGGAGAACCGTTGAACGACACGCTGATCCGCTCCGGATCCAGCTCCACCGGCGCGATGCCGACCGCGGCCAGCACCCGGCCCCAGTTGGGGTCGGAGCCGAACAGCGCGGTCTTGACCAGGCTGTCCCGGGCGATGATGCGCGCGGCGACCAATGCGTCGTCCTCGCTGTCGGCGCCGGTGACGGTGATGACGACGCGCTTGGTGACGCCTTCTGCGTCGGCCTGCAGCTGCGCGCACAGGTCGTCGCAGACCCGCAGCACGGCCTCGTTGAGATCGTCCTGACTCGGGGCGATCTCGCTGGCGCCCGACGCGAGCAGCAGCACGGTGTCGTTGGTCGAGCAGCTGCCGTCGACGTCGAGCCGGTCGAAGGTCAGTGCCGCGGCCCGCTTGAGGGCGATGTCCAGGGCGGCAGCGTCAACGACCGCATCGGTGGTCAGCACCACCAGCATGGTGGCCAGCGACGGTGCCAGCATCCCGGCGCCCTTGGCCATCCCGCCCAGGGTCCAGTTCTCCCCCGACTCCACCGAGTGGTGCAGCGCAACCTGTTTCGGCACGGTGTCGGTGGTCATGATGGCCCGCGCCGCGTCGTCTCCGCCGGTCAGACCGCCGGCGATCTCGTGCACGATCTCGGTGACACCGGCCAGCACCTTGTCCATCGGCAACCGGTCACCGATCAGACCCGTCGAGCACACCGCAACCTCGATGGCACCGGTCTCGGTGCCCCAGTCGCTCAGCGCGGAAGCAACCGCCTCGGCGGTGGCGTGGGTGTCCTGGAAGCCCAGCGGGCCGGTGCAGGCGTTGGCGCCACCCGAGTTCAGGACCACCGCACGCAGCCGGCCGGTGGTCAGCACCTGCTGCGACCACTGCACCGGCGCTGCCTTGATCTTGTTGCGGGTGAACACCCCCGCCGCGGCGTAGTCCGGCCCCTCGTTGAACACCAGCGCCAGGTCCGGTGCGCCGGATGCCTTGATACCGGCGGCGATTCCGGCCGCCCGGAAACCCGCAGGGGCGGTGACCCCTTGGGTGCGGACCAGCTTGCTGCCAGTTGTCACTTGCTCAGGCGACATTGTCGCCTCCGGCTCCGGTGTCACGGTGCTACTCCCACGATCGACAGTCCTTCGGTTTCCGGCCAGCCCAGCGCCAGGTTCATCGACTGCACCGCGGCGCCGCCGGTGCCCTTGGTGAGGTTGTCGATGGCGGCGATGGCCACCATGGTCTGCGCCTCCTGGTCCACGGCGACCTGGATCTGCGCGGCATTGCTGCCGATCACCGAACCGGTCCTGGGCAGCTGCCCCTCGGGCAGCAGGTGGATGAACGGCTCTGCGTCGTAGGCCTTTTCGTAGGCAGCCCGGATCTCGTCGTTTGAAGCCTGGGTCCTGGCGGTGCAGGTGGCCAGGATGCCGCGGGAGGTCGGGATCAGGACCGGGGTGAAGGAGACGGTGACGTCCTTGTCGGTCACCGCACGCAGGCCCTGGGCGATCTCCGGGGTGTGCCGGTGCTTGCCGGCGATGTTGTAGGCGCGTGCCGAACCGATCACCTCCGAGCCCAGCAGGTCCACCTTGGCGGACTTGCCCGCGCCCGAGGTGCCGCTGACGGCGACGACCGTGACGGCCGGTTCGACCAGATCGGCAGCGACGGCGGGCAGGAGCGCCAGCAGTGCGGCGGTCGGATAGCAGCCTGGCACCGCGATGCGCTTGGCGCCCTTCAACCGGTCCCGGGCGCCGGGCAGTTCCGGCAGCCCGTAAGGCCAGCTGCCGGCGTGCGCCGAACCGTAGAACTTCTCCCAATCGGCGGCGTCGGTCAGCCGGAAGTCGGCGCCGCAGTCGATGATCAGGGTGTCGGGACCGAGCTGTTCGGCCAGTGCGGCGGAATGACCGTGCGGCAGTCCGAGGAACACCACGTCATGACCCGCCAGCACCTCGGCGTCGGTGGGTTCCAGAACGCGCGAGGCCAACGGCAGAAGGTGCGGGTGATGCTCGGCCATGCTGGTCCCGGCGCTGGAGGCCGCGGTCAACGCTCCGATGGTCAACCGGCCCTCAGCGTAGGCCGGATGCCCGAGCAGCAATCGCAGGATCTCTCCGCCGGCGTAGCCGCTGGCGCCGGCAACCGCTATCGAAGTCATGCGGCAATTCTGCATTGTTATGCATGCAGATGCAAACTCATTAATTGGCCTTGGCGACGTCTCCGCGGAGCGCGTCGTACAGCCAGCGCTGAATGCTTCCGACAGTAGTCATCTCACCTGCAATCTCACCATAAAGGTCCCAGTACCGACGGATGCGCTGATCGTTGTCGGCGCCCGCGTTCGCGGTGAGCGCGCGTCGAAAGCGAGGCGTGTCCCGATCTCGGCGGGCCCGGGCGTGGGCGTCGACGAATCTGTCGACGGCGGGTCCGCCCGACGGCGGTTGTCCGGACAGCACGAGCGGCAGGGCCATGTCGCACGCCTCGGCGACACCGGTGACGAGGCCGCGACGATCGGTGATGCGCGTTGCCTCGAACCGCCACAGCTGCCGGCGCATCGCGGCAACGAACGCTGGCTGCTGCGTGACTTCCACGAGCGCGGCATATGCCGCAACGCGGGCGGGGCTCGGCTCGCCGGGCGGTTGCGGGACGGTCATCTCCACGAACCCATCGAATGCGTCCGGGGAGGCCGCCCCGGCGAACAGTCGCCGCCAGAACTCGACCAGGACGTCATGCCCGCGCCGTCCGTCCTGCGCGGTGGACAGCACCTCCAACGAGGCACGACGCCTCGTCAGGTTGACCAACTCCGCCTCGACCGCACGCCGTTCGGCGGTCACCGCGTCGTGGATCGAGATACGGCCCGTCAGAACATCGCCGATGGCACCGAGACCGAGGCCGAGTGTCCGGAGGCGCCGGACAAGCAACAGCGATTCGACAGCGGTGGCATCGAATACGCGGTGTCCACCGGAGCTGCGACGCGACTCGAGTAGGCCCTCGTCGCAGTAGAAGCGGATCGTCCGCACGGGCACCCCGCTCAGCCGCGACAACTCGCCAATGCTTGTGCTGTGCATCACAGTCGCTTGAACCTCCACCCCACTGGAGTTCCTAGCGTAGGTCGCAGACGAAGGGAACACAGATGAACACCGAGGAGATCTGGCGGGCCGTCGACACCGAACGGTGCGGCCTGCTGCAATTACTGGAACGGCTCACCGCACCGCAATGGCGTCACGCCAGCCTGTGCGATGGGTGGCAGGTCCGCGATGTCGCCGCCCATGTGGTGCTCTCGACCCACGCCGACGTCGGTCGAATCCTGGCCAACCTGCTGCGCGCTCGCGGCAGTGTCGACCGCATGGTGTGCGATACCGCGATTCGGCACGCGGCGAAGACCGGCGACCTCGAGCTGCTCACCGAGATGCGTGGCACGATCGGTTCCCGCTTTACCGCGGTCGGCACCACGCCGACGGATCGGCTGATGGACCTGCTCGTACACGGCCAGGACATCGTGGTTCCGCTCGGCCTTCATCGCGAAATGCCGCCTGAGGCAGCGCGGCTGGCGATCGAACGGGTCTGGAACCCGCGGTTCCCGTTCCGTGCGGCAAAGCGGTTGGCCGGCTACCGGTTACGCGCAGTCGACACCGAGTGGGTCGCGGGAGCCGGGCCGGTGATCGAAGGACCGGTTTCGGCGCTGCTCTTGCTGGCGACCGGGCGCGATTCGGCTGCGCTGCCCCACCTCAGCGGCGAGGGGGCCGCCTCATTACGCCGAGCAGTCACGGAATCGCATTGACGAGCAATCGGTAAAGCGATTCCCGGTCTGCTCGCTGAGAACTCAGCCGCGCAGGACCGCGCCGACCCGCTCGCCCGCCACGGCCACGGCCGCGTCGCGGGCGGCACTGGCCTCGTCCTCGGTCAAGGTCCGGTCGGCAGCGCGGAACCGCAGGGCCAAGGCGAGTGACTTGCGTCCCTCGCCGACCTGCGGGCCGGTGTAGACATCGAACAACCGGACGTCCTCCAGCAGCTCGCCGGCTCCGTCGCGCACCGCGTCGACCACCGCACCGGCGGCCACGTCGTCGGCCACGACCACGCTGATGTCCTGGAATACCGCCGGGAACGGCGACACCGACGGTGCCGGCAGCACCTCGACGATCGGCACGGCATCGAGGTCGAGTTCGACGGCGCAGGTTCCCTTGGGCAGCCCCGTCCGCTCGACGACCGCCGGATGCAGCTGGCCGGCGTAGCCGACGGTGGTGTCGCCGACCAGCACCTCGGCGCAGCGGCCCGGATGCCACGGCAGCTCCTGGGCCGCGCGCAGGGTGAACTCCACCCCGGCGGCCCGGCCGATCACGCGGACCGCCTCGAACGCGTCGGCGGCCTCCACCGGACGTCCCGGACCCCACGGCCCGGCGGGCTCCCGCAGTCCGGTCAGCACCGCGGCGACGTGCTGCGGTTGATGCGGCAGCGAGGCGTCCAGCCCGGCGATCTCCTCGTCGGTGGGCCTGCGGTCATTCGGGATGCGCTCAACCGAGCGGGTCTGCTCGGTGGGGTGCACGACCTGCTGAATCGCGAACAGGGCGACGTCGGCCGCACCACGGGAGACGTTGCGGCCCAAGGCTTCCAGCAACCCGGGCAGCAAAGTGGTGGCCAGCTGCGGCCGGTCGGCCTCCAGCGGGTTGAGCACTTTGGTGGCGTTGCGGCGGGCATCGTCCGCGGCCAGGCCCCATGCATCGAACACCCCGGCGGGCAGGAACGGCGTGGGCAGGATCTCGACGAAACCGGCCAGCGCCAACGACTTCCCGATTGCGCGGCGACGCTTCTGGACCGCGGTCAGACCACGGCCGGCCGGCGCGGTCGGCAGCACCGACGGGATGGACTCCAGACCCTCCAGCCGCAGCACCTCCTCCACGAGGTCGGCACGCTGCCGCATGTCGGGCCGCCAGCTCGGCGGGGTGACAGTGAGCGGATCCGAACCGCTGACGGTGGCGCCGATCTGGGTGAGCCGGCGGGCCGTGGTGCCTGCGGCGTAATCGACGCCCGCAGTGCGGTCGGGCAGGTCAGCCGGGATCTCGACGGCCGGTTGGGACCAGTCGGTGCGCCCGTCCGCGCGCCAGTCAGTGAGCTTCGGTTCGACGGCGCCGCCGGCGATCTCGGCCAGCAGGGTCGCGCAACGATCCAGTGCGGCAACCGAAATGGCCGGGTCCACGGACCGCTCGTAACGGCGACCGGCCTCGCTGGCCAGGTGCAGACGACGCTGGGTGCGCGACACCGCGGACGGATCCCACACCGCCGCCTCAAGCAGCACGTCGGTGGTGGAACCGCGCACCTCGGTGGTGCCCGCGCCCATCACGCCGCCGATAGCGGCGGTCGCGACGTCGTCGACGATCAACACGTCGGCCGAGTTCAAGGTCCGCTCGACATCGTCGAGGGTCACAACCTTCTCGCCGTCGCGGGCGAAACGCACGTCGAAGCCGCCGGTGATCAGGCTGCTGTCGTGGGCGTGCATGGGATGACCGAGTTCGAGCATGACGTAGTTCGTCACGTCGACCGCCGGGGAGATGGCGCGGATACCGCTGAGCGTCAAACGCCGCTGCATCCACCACGGCGACACCGCCGCCGGGTCGATGCCGGTGACCGGGCGCAGCCCGAAGCGCTGCACCCCGGTGCCGGGCTGAACGGTCAGCGGCCAGGCCTGCGCCTCAGCGGGCAACGGCGGCACGTCGGCGAGGTCGACGAAGTCCAGGTCGTGAGCACATGCGATCTCGCGGGCCAGGCCACGGACCGACAGGCAGTAGCCGCGATCGGGCGTGATCGCCAGATGGAACACCACATCGTCGAGACCCAGGACCTCGGCGGCCGGGGCGCCCGGAGCAGCGGTGCCGGGCGGCAGGACGAGGATGCCCGCGCCCTCGACGCCCAGGTTCATCTCCGACGCCGAGCAGATCATGCCATCGGAGACCCGCCCGTAGGTCTTACGCGTGGCGATGGTGAAGTCACCGGGCAACACGGTGCCCGGCAGCGCCACAACCACCAGGTCATCGACCGCGAAATTCGTTGCCCCACATACGATGTCACGGAACTCGCCGTCGACATTCTGGATGCCGACATCGACCTTGCAGGCCCGGATGGGTTTCTTGAACTCCGTGAGTTCCTCGATCTCGGCGACCCGGCCGATGGTGAGCGGACCGCTCACCGGGCCGGTCGGGATGATCTCCTCGACCTCGTGGCCGATCCGGATGAACGTCTCTTCGAGTTCCTCGACCGAGGCGTCCCAGTCCGGGGCGCCGGCGCGGACGGCCTCACGCAACCAGCTGAAAGGAATGCGCATCAGGCACCGACCCCGAACGGCAGCGAGAACCGGACATCACCCTCGACCATGTCGCGCATGTCGGGAATTCCGTTGCGGAACTGCAGGGTTCGCTCCAATCCCATTCCGAAGGCAAAGCCCGAGTAGACATCCGGATCGATACCGCAGGCGCGCAACACATTCGGATTGACCATGCCGCAGCCACCCCACTCGACCCAGCCGGGGCCGCCCTTCTTGCCGGGGAACCAGATGTCCACCTCGGCCGAGGGCTCGGTGAACGGGAAGAAGTGCGGACGGAACCGGGTACGCCCCTCCGGCCCGAACTGGGCCCGCGCGAAGGCGTCCAGCGTGCCGCGCAGATTCGCCATGGTCAGACCCTTGTCCACCGCCAGCCCCTCCACCTGGTGGAACACCGGCGTGTGCGTGGAATCCAGTTCATCGGTGCGGAAGGTCCGCCCGATCGAGATGATGTAGACGGGCAGCTCGCGCTCCAGCAGCGCGCGGATCTGCACCGGCGAGGTATGGGTACGCAGCACCTGCCTCGATCCGTCCGGGGCGACCTGGAAGGTGTCCTGCTCGCTGCGGGCCGGATGGTCCGGCGGGAAGTTGAGCGCGTCGAAGTTGAACTGCTCGGTCTCGACCTCCGGGCCCTCGGCCAGCTCCCAGCCCATCGCCACGAAGGTGTCGGCGACGTTCTCGGCCAGGATCGTGATCGGGTGCCGCGCGCCCAACGGCTGGCGCGTCGAGGGCAACGTCACATCGATGCGTTCGGCGACCAGCACCGCGGCGTCGCGCTCGGCACGCAGCGCGGCCAGCCGCTCGTCGTACGCGCGCTGGGCCTCACCACGGGCAACGTTGACCCGCTTTCCGGCGTCGGCGCGGTCCGCCTTCGGCAGCGTCGCCAATGCCTGGCGGGCCAGGGCGATCGGGGCACGATCACCGAGGTGCTCGGTCTTGGCGCGAGCGAGCGCGTCGAGGTCACCGGCCAGCTCAAAGGCATGCCGGGCGGCGCTGACGGCTTTGGTCAGGGCTTCTTCTGAGAGATCACTGGGCGGCTCAGCCACCCGGCGATCATAGGTGATGGCCTGATCAGGCTTCGAATCCGTTTGCCCTCGGCTCCGACTGAAACCTGCGACGACGAAGTCGGCCACGGGATCTCGCCCGCGGTGGCGGGACTGGCCGGCATTCTCGCCTCGGTATCGCCGAAGGCCGACCCAAGGCCCGCGGCCGCTACGACCGCTGGGTAGCCAAATCAAATTAGCGCGCGAGGCGCCCGATGAATGCCGTTACGCTTGTGAACGGATCGATCTCGCCGCCTCAGGACTGTTTGCCGGACGCAGCCTTTTCGTATATTCCGCTGCCCCGGTCAACTGCTTTACGGTGCACAGTCTTCACCGGCGGAAAGTTCGTGCTGCCGCTACAACAATTGCTACAGAAGGTGGCCAGGTGGATCGTCAGAAGTTGGCTGATGAGTGGGATGACGGGATCTCGCCCGCGGTGGCGGGACTGGCCGGACTGGCCGAACCCTACGGAGTCGCCCTGGACTACTCAGCCCAATCACTGCGCGCACTCGAACACGTCATCACCACCCTGTTCCACCAACCCGACGACCTGTTCACCGACGGCGACCGCCCTGTCATCCGCGCCCTGACCGCCTACATCGGCCTCACCCTGACCCACCTCACCACCGGACGCTGGGACTGGGACAACCAACCCGGCTTCGCCGAACACGCACAACCCACCCTCACCGACACCGCGCTACGCGACCGCATCACCACCACCTACTGGGGCTGGGACGACAACCCCGCCGGCACCCCAGCCGGCATCCCCATCGCCGTACCCGGTGACGGACTCGGACTCCACCCCGTCTCACCCCTGCACCTTCTCTTCGCCACCGTCATCGACCAGCCCACCAACGCAGGACCACTGGTCCAGACCTTCACCGCCTGGAGCGAAAAGGTCACCACCCCACCCCCACCCGGCGTCGTCGGCATCGACCGGCTGACCAGCCCAGCACCCTCACCCGTCCTCGACGACTGGCTGGCCGCCCGCCAACGCGACTTCCCACAATGGGCCAACCGCTACCCCGGAACCTGGGACTTCACCCCCGAATCCATCGACCGCCTCACCGACCTCATCCACCACCACACCCCCACCGTCGAAGCCATCAACGACCCCGCCAACACCGACCTACTCGCAGGCGCCTGCTGGTACCTCGGCGAAATGCTGCGCCGCAGCCGCCCCTCCCGCTGGGTCTACCGGGATTACCTGACGAAACCCGGCGACCCTGCCCTCGCCGAGTACGAAGTGCAGAGCAATGACGACAGGGATGTGACGAGCCCGTTCCGGCTCTTCCGCCTCGGCATCACCAAAGGCCAACCCAAAGCCCGCGGCTACTACGACCGCTGGGCCGGAAAGCCATGACACGGCACCGGCTCGCGGTTTACTCGGTGGTGTTCGCGCTCGTCATCGCCACCGCGACGTGGCTGGGGGGTCCGACTGCCCGCGCCGAGTACGGGGCCTACGGCGAGTGCACGACTGGATTTGCCCTTCCAGGGTTCGATGCCACCGAGGTGGCACCTCAGGACAAGACGACCGAGTACAGATACCCCGGCCTCGACCTCGGGCTGGAAGCGGTCGAGGAACCGTCGGACGACGAGTTGAGAATTCTCGACGACGAACATCAGCCCGGCGGCACCGAGAATCACATGCTCATCGCCTGGCGTAACCACATAGACAGAAAAGCTGCGGCCGGCGCTAAGCCGATGGCCTTCGGGCGGTGGAAGGCGAACTACATCACCGTCATCAAGAATCGGCGCGTCGGACCTGCCTTCGAAGACTTTCTGTGGAACGAACTGTGGAAGCTGTCCGACAGCGGGTCGGCGGGCTGGATCAAGGGCTCCAAGATCGACCCCGGGATCCTCCCGAACGGACCGGTGTTCGATATCACCAACGTCGACAACAAGATTCCGAAACGGCTGTGGACCATCGTCGAAGCCAAGTCCGGGGACTCGCTTTCTTCGCATGCAAGAAATCAGTTCAAGGAACACGTCAAGATGGCCGGCCAAACCGGGTCCTCGTTGGTGATGATGTTCGGCAAGCTGCCCAGCCCCGCCACGCAGCGTTGGATCAAGCGCACCCTCGATCAGCTGAGGAATGACAACGTCGCCATGCCGACGGCAGTGTGCGTCAAGTACTGGCCGACGAAGGCCGTACCCGAAGACCCGGGCGGTCCAGGTGGCCCAGGTGGCGCGGCTCCACTGCCGCTCCCGCTGGGAGACGCACCGGACAGCCCCGAGGATGAGGCGGTCAGAGACGAGATCGAGGTCGCACTCGATCAACCCGCCACTCCGGCACAACAACCAGCGCAACCGGCTCCCGCGCAGCAACCGAAACCGAAACCGGCGCCCATCGAGGTTCAGGCCGGTCAGGCACCTGCACCACAACAGCAACCGGCGCAACCGCAGGCGCCACAGCAGAGGCCGGTGCCCGCACCTGCGGTTCCAGCTCTCCCGGCCCCGCAAGCGCCTGCGGCACCGCCACCGCCACCGCCGATCGTCATTCCGGCGCCGGCCCCCATACCCGTGCCGATACCGGCAGCGCCGATTCCCGTACCGGTACCGGTGGCGCCTGTACCCGCTGCGCCGGCCCCGGTGGTCGCCCCGGCTGCCCCGGCACCTGCAGCCCCCGCAATGGGCTACGGCGGTATCGATTTCTCGACTCTCGAGTTGCGCTATGTCACCGACACAGTCGCAGGCAAACCGGCAATGCAGTACGCGTTCCGTGCCAGCACCACGTCCGACGATGGGGCGTCCTACGGCGGGCAGCGCAACGCCCAGATGGCCATGGACGCCTTCCACGTCTGGATGGCGCTGTCCCCCGACAAGTTCTGGGTCAACCTGAATCCCACCGAGCCAGACCGTGTCATCGACGGGGAGTTCGCCAAGACCCAAGCGGGCAAGGTACTGCTTGACGCGGACCTCGAAATGAAGGAGGCGTCGGGCCGGCTACAGCGAGACGACACCCCGCTCGGCAAACGATTCGAAGATGCACTGCGTGGCACGGACAAATGCTTCCTGGGCCGCCGGCAATGGATAGAGCCCACGCCGGCCACCGTTCGGGAGGACGGCGACCAGCTGTACATCATCGACGCTCCACTGACTGTCAAGGTCGGGCTCGAGGACAGCGATATCAGCCCGAACGAATCGTGCGACGGCCAGGATCCGGCGATCACCGCACAGAACGGCAAGTTGTACCAGGACATGATCATGCCTGCGGTGGTCGAGGCGATCAATCATGATCCCGAGTTCGCCGATCTGCGCCGGGTGTACGCCAGCCGGATCGCTGCCGAGTGGTACCGGAAGCGCAACGCGGAGAAGCCAACCCAGTATGCCGATGTCATCGATTCGGGCAACGTCTCCGCGTGGACGGTGCCGTGGAATTCGCGTGAGGTCTTCGACCGCTACGTCTATTCGTACACCCACGCCAAGCCGACCTTCAGTTGGAAGACCGAGGACGCAGCCGGAACGTGGACTCGGGGCCGCTCCTGGGGAGGCGTCGACTTCAGCAAGATCGAACTGAAGGACGTCGGCGAACAGGAATTCACCACGAAGTACGCGTCCATCGCCACCGCCGCGGGCCCGTCGATCGTAGGCCCGATCGAGCAGCAGTCCAGTGATGGCATCTGGATCGGCGACATCATCACTTCTGTTCCGCTGAAACAGATTTGGCCGCAGCAACCGACGTCCTGGACGCCGTACGACATCCCGAGCCCCGCGACTTCGAAGCCGTTCTTCTATCTGCTGGTGACCTTGCCTGTGGCCGCCTGGCTCGCAACCGGTGGCGTGCTGTGGTGGCGCCGCCGCAAAGCCGGAACAGGAGCCTGACCGTGTCGCGGGATCCCTTCGGTAACTACGATCCGTTCGCCGACACGGCGCCACCGCAGTGGACCGCGCCACCGCGGCCGGCTCCAGCTCCGGCACCGCGGCCGGCTCCGCCACCAACCGCGCCGGCTTGGACCGGGGTGCTACACCACGCAACGCCGGAGCCTCCCACGCCACCCCCGCACGCCGAGTCGCCCACGGTGCGTCCCTGGGAGGCAGGCGGCCCGCCGTGGACGGTCTTCCTGGCCAGTTACCTGGTGGGTGGGATCGCCGCGCTGCTCGTGGTCGGCGCCATCGGCACGTTGCTGGCGCTACCTGAGCTCGAATTCATCTACGGCGGCACCACATTTCCCGGTGTGACATTCGCCGCGGTTTCGGTTGGCGTCGCCGGGGCACTGGTATGGCTGGCCTTTCAGTACGCCCGCCGACGTGGAACCGCGCGAATACCGATGCTCATCGGCATCGCGGTCACCGCAGCCGTCGCCATCGTGAGCATCGTGCTGACCCCCGGGGGCCAGGTCTCCTGGTTCAGGACACTGACGCTGATCCTCAGCGCCGCAGTGCTTCTCCTGGCCATCGCGATCGTGGTCCTGATCCTCCAGCCGAAGTCCAAGTCCTACTTCGTCACTCCGTCAACCGCAGACCAGCTGACGATGCTCGGATTCACACCCGCCGCGCCCGCGCCGAACAGCGCGCTGCCTGCGGAACCCGACACCGTCAGCACCAGGCCGGTCGCTCCGCCACCCACGCACGCACCGCCTCCACGACCGGCGCCCCCACCCCCGACGGGACCCCGACAGGACTACGACCCTTTCCAGTAGAACCGAGCAGCGCTTGTGCGGGTTGCACCGCGCCCCTACGCGCCCGGCGCCCCGTCACCCTCATGTTCGCCGGCCGGCCACCGCCTGGAAATTTTCACCCGGTACATCACCAGATCATCGGGTACGCCCTCGGGCTTCGCCGAAAAGATCTGCCGCCGCTCACGTTTGACGGTCACACCCAAAGTGGTGAGCTCGTCGTCCGAGATGCCCTCCAGTGTGGTGTGCGACACCACCAGACCGCCGCTACCGGCCCGTGCCATCACCCGGGCGGCGATGTTGACATCGACGCCGAGCCAGTCCGACCCGATGCGCTGCGGACGCCCGGTGTGGATGCCGACGCGCATCCGCGGTGCGTAACCGTCCAGGTCGATGTTCTTGACGCCCTCGAGTGCCACGAGCATCGCCCGCAGGGCGGTTTCCGGCTCGGAGAACACCGCCATCATTCCGTCGCCCATGCGTTTGACGATGTAGCCACCGGCCTCGAGCACGGGCGGTTCGATCACCTGAGCCACCCGTCGCAGCAACCGCAACGTGGCGTCGTCGCCGGAGCGCAGCGACCACGACGAGAAACCGACCAGGTCGGTGAACACCAGCGTCACTTCGGGATTGGCCGGGGTTCCCGAGACACGTTCGGTCAGCGCCTGCCAGACCTGCAGCGCGCCCAGGCTCACCTCGCGCGAGGCGGCATCACGGTCCAGCAGCCGGTCGGCCACCCGTGCGGCCGCCCGCGGTCCGCCCTCGCCCGAAGCCGAGAGGCGGTCACCGAAGTCCGGATCCCCGGGCAACGCCCGGCGCACCCGCCGGACCACATCGACGACGGCTGGGCTGCGATTGGTGCGTTGCAGCCACCCCAATGGTCCCGGCAACCCGGGTGCCTTCACGGGGCGCTGCCGTAGCGCCTGCTCGATATCCCCGACCTCGCCGGACGGGTCATCGAACGGCTCGCCATCCACAGCGCAAGAGTAAGTGGCGCGCGGACCGGACGGCAATCGCGCCACGAGCGGGTATGCCCGCACTCCCCCGGCGTCGGCAAACCCACCTGGTCACAGCCCTGTGGCGCCACGGTAGCCGCAGAGTAACAGTGCGCGACGACGCGCCGCAGCCTCATAGACAACACGCGTTGTCACTACTATCGTTGAGCTCAGCTGTGATTCACGTCATGACGAGTCGATGAGGACGAAATGACCACACGAGCCACCACTGGCATCGAGCACGATCCACTCGGCCCGGATTCGCTGACCTGGAAGTACTTCGGTGACCTGCGCACCGGGATGCTGGGCGTCTGGATCGGCGCGATCCAGAACATGTATCCCGAACTCGGCGCCGGCGTCGAGGAACACTCGATCCTTTTACGCGAACCGCTGCAGCGCGTGGCCCGGTCGGTGTACCCGATCATGGGTGTGGTCTACGACGGCGACCGGGCAGCTGACACCGGCGCGCAGATCAAGGGTTTTCACCACACCATCAAGGGCGTCGACGGCCAGGGCCGGCGCTATCACGCGCTGAACCCGGAGACGTTCTACTGGGCGCACGCCACGTTCTTCATGCTCATCATCAAGACCGCGGAGTATTTCTGCGGCGGTCTCACCGAGGCAGAGAAGCGCCAACTGTTCGACGAGCATGTCCAGTGGTACGGCATGTACGGCATGAGCATGCGGCCAGTCCCCAAGACCTGGGAGGAGTTTCAGGAGTACTGGGACGCCAAGTGCCGCGACGAGCTCGAGATCAACCGGGCCACCCTCGACATCTTCACCATCCGGATCCCCAAACCGTGGTTCGTGTTGATGCCGACGCCGGTGTGGGACCAACTCTTCAAACCCCTTGTCGGGGCGCAACGCTGGATCGCGGCCGGCCTGTTCGACCCGGCAGTGCGGGAAAAAGCCGGGATGCGTTGGACCCCGGGCGACGAGGTCCTGCTGCGAATCTTCGGCAAGATGGTCGAATTGGCGTTCGTCGCGGTGCCCGACGAGATCAGGCTGCACCCGCGCGCCCTGTCGGCCTACCGCCGCGCGGCCGGGAAGCTACCGGCCGACGGCCCCCTGGTCGAAGCACCTGGCTTCATGGCCCCACCCCCCGACCGCCGAGGGCTGCCGATGCACTATCGGCCACACCACAAGACCCTGCTGGACCGGGCCGGCGCGCTGGTGCACACCACCTTCTCCCTACCCGCCCTGCGGCGGCCCGCCCGGCGCAGTGCGGCCTGACTTTTGACGCCTGTCTAAGCTGTCGAGATGCTTGATTGGTCTGATGTCGACATTGCCGTCCGGGACGCAGTACGCGAGTTCGTGGACAAGGAGATCCGGCCCCACCTCGACGAGCTGGAAAGCGGCGACATGGAGCCGTATCCGATCGTGCGAAAGCTGTTCGCCACGTTCGGCATTGACGCCCTCGCCAAGGAATCGCTGGACAAGCGGCTGGAGAAGCTGCGCAGCGGTGACAGCAAGCCCTCCGGCGCCCGCGGTGGAATGTTCGGCGGCAGCGGTTCGCCGGGCATGGGATTCGTCCTGATCAGCGAACTGTGCCGGGTGTCGATGGGCCTGGTGACCGGGCTGGGCGTCAGCTTGGGCCTGACCGTGTCGACCATCCAGAGCCGCGGCACCCTGGCCCAGCAGGAACGCTGGCTGCCCGGTCTCGTGACCTACGAGAAGATCGGTGCATGGGCGATCACCGAACCCGATTCGGGCTCGGACGCCTTCGGCGGCATGAAGTCCTATGTGACGCGCGACGGTGACGACTACATCCTCAACGGCCAGAAGACCTTCATCACCAACGGGCCCGACGCCGACGTCGTGGTGGTCTACGCCAAGCTCGACGAACGCGACGGGGCCGACAAACGCAACCGGAAGGTGCTGACCTTCGTACTCGACCGCGGCATGGAAGGCTTCGTGCAGTCGAAGCCTTTCCGCAAGATGGGCATTCACTCATCGCGCACCGGCGAGCTGTTCTTCAACAATGTCCGGCTGGGACGCGACCGTCTGCTCGGCGAGACCGAAGGGTCCGACGACGGGGCCGACGAGGGCCGGGCCAGCGCCCGGTCGAACTTCTCGGCCGAACGCATCGGGGTGGCCGCAATGGCACTGGGCGTCATCGAGGAATGCCTGCGGTTGAGCGTCGACTATGCCAAGACCCGCACCCTGTGGGGCCAGGAGATCAGCCAGTTCCAGCTCATCCAGCTCAAGCTCGCCAACATGGAAGTCGCCCGGATGAACGTGCGCAACATGCTGTTCCGCGTCATCGAATCCGCCGAGAAGGGGGTTTCGATCTCCCTCGCCGAGGCTTCGGCGATCAAGTGGTACTGCTCTCAGGCGGCAACCGATGTTGCGATGGAGGCAGTGCAGCTGTTCGGCGGCAACGGCTACATGACCGAGTACCGGGTGGAGCAGTTGGCCCGTGATGCGAAGTCGCTGATGATCTACGCCGGCAGCAACGAGGTGCAGATCACCCACGTGGCACGGGGTTTGCTCAGCTAGCCCACTCGGTCAGCCCACGACGGCGAGCGCGTCGATCTCCACCAGCATGACCTCGTGCGGGAGGTCGACGAACACCGTTGTCCGGCATGGAAGCTGATCGGACTTCACGTTCTCGGCGATGAACTCGCCGTATACCTCGTTCATGGCCGCGAAATCCTCGCGCTTGGTGAGGTAAACCCGGAACATCAGGACGTCGTCGACACCGGCGCCGCCGGCCGCCAGGATCGCCTTGACGTTTTCCAGCGTCCGGCGGGTCTGCGCCTTGACCTCGCCTTTGCCGATGTAGGTGTTGGTCGCGGGGTCCATCGGACCCTGCCCCGACACCTGAAGGAATCCGCCCTTACGAATGCCCTGGCTGAAGGTGTGAGCGGGTGCCGGTGCGTCGTCGGTACGGATGACCTTCGAATCAGACACGTGAAATCTCCTCTGTTTTCGTGTTTTCGATTTTTGCGGGTGGATCAGGAGGGTGGACGGTAACCGCATTCGGCCGAGATGCGCCGGGTTACCGCCTGTAGCGGCGGCAGAAGTTCCAGCACCCGCTCGAAGGGCAGCACCACGTCGGGCACCGACACCGAAACCGCAGCGACCACACGGCCATTCGCACCGCGGATAGGCGCCCCCACGCAGTTGATCGACGGCTCGTTCTCTTCACGGTCCTGGGCCCAGCCCTGGGCGCGTACGGTCTCGATTTCCCCGAGATAGGCCTCCGGCGTGGTGATCGTGTTCGCGGCACGCCGGGTGAAGTCCATCCCGGCAACGATCGACCGCAGTTCGGCATCGGACAGGTCGGCGAGAATCACCTTGGCGACGGCGGTCGAATTCAGATTGGCGGTCAAGCCGATTCGCGAGTACATGCGGATCTGATCGTGTGATTCGAGCTTGTCGATGTAGACGATGTCGCCGCCTTCCATCGCGGCGAGGTGAGTGGTGCGGCCGTACTCGCGGTTGAACGCGACGAGGTGCCGCGAGGCGATCTGGCGGATCTCCCGCTGATCGGTGCCGTGGGCGGCGAGTTCGAAGATCCGCGATCCGAGGTGATACCGGTTGTTGTTGTCGCGGAAGGTGAACCGCTCGTCGGACAGGGTGCGCAGCAGCCTCATCACGGTGGTCTTGTGCACATCGGTGGCGGCCGCCAGCTCGTCCAGGCCGGCCGGGCCGTTGCCCAGCTGAATCAGCAACTGCAGGGCGCGCGCGACGCTCTGGCTCACCGCCTGCTCCCGCACACCGTAAACCCGGCCTCGCCCACCCTCGTCGCGGCCCACTCCCCGTCCGTGCAGGTGAGCAGATGCTCGATCAGCTCGTCGGGTGGTGGTGGCGCGGAATCCGCCGCGACAGTGAGGGTGACGGCGGCTCCGATGTGCCCGCGCCGCAGGCACGATTCTGGATCTTCATCGAGGACGACGCCGCTGAGGAATCCGGCGGCGAAGGCGTCGCCTGCGCCCACTGGTTCCACGACCTCGACGCGCAGCGCGGGAACGACGAACTCCTCGCCGAAGCGGTCGACGGCCAGCGCCTGATCCGCGCCGTCCTTGATGACCAGTGTCGCGGGGTCCGGCAAGATGCGGCGCAAGGCAATTGGGTCGTCGGTTCCCATGACGCGCAGCGCCTCGTCAGCGCCCACCAACACCACGTCGGCCAGGTTGGCCAGCGCGACCACCTCGGCGGTATCGCCGTCGGGCCACAGCTGTTCACGCCAGTTCACATCGAAACTCACCGGCCCGGCGATGCCGGGTCGATCGATCAGTAGTCGGCGCATCATGGCCCGGCAGGTCGGCGACAGGGCCGGGGTGATGCCGCTGCAGTGCACCACCGATGCGTGCGCGAAGGCGGCCGCAACCGCCGGCGCATCCAGGAATTCGGGTGTCATTGCCGACGCCGCCGACCCTGCCCGGGTGTAGTGGCTGACGGTGCGCGGCTCCCCCGTGCCATCCGGGGCGGCCACCTTCGCGTAGTGCCCGGTGGGCCGGGCCGGATCGATCTCGACAGCGGAGATGTCGACGCCGCGCGCGGTCAATTCGGATCTGATCAGGGCCCCGTATTCGTCGTCGCCGAGCCGGCCGATGAAGGAGGCGGGAATGCCCCAGGCGGCGAGTCCGGCCGCCACGTTGGCTTCCGCACCGGCCAGGTGCAATGCAGCTTGAGCACCGGCCAGGTGCAATGCAGCTTGAGCACCGGCCAGGTGCAATGCAGCTTGAGCACCGGCCAGGACCAGCGCTTCACCGAGGCAGGCGACGCCGCCGACGGTATCTGTGGGCGATTCAGGCACTGCAGTCCTTGGGGGTGAGGCGATTGACGCGGTGTCGCCAGTCATGTTAGACAGGTCACACACGAAATTGCAACTCTGATTGCACTCTACGCAACAGAGCAGCTCACGCTGCTATGAGGGCAACCACCGCGGACGAAATCACCATGGAGGACACGATCGGCATGACGACGCGAGGCGAGCCCACGCTGGACAGTCGGGCGTGGGACATGCTGCGCGCCGAGCACCTGTCCGAATTGGACAAGGCCCTTCCGGTCGCGGCCGACGGCCTCACCACCGAGGAGTTCCTCGCCACCGGTCCCCGACTCTCGGCATTCACCACACCGGTGATGACACTGGACAATTCGGCCATCGATGACAATGTGGCCGCCATGGCGGCATGGTGCACAGCGCACGGGGTCGAACTGGCGCCGCACGGGAAGACCACCATGTCACCGGTCCTCTGGGAGCGCCAATTACGCAGCGGTGCATGGGGTATCACCCTCGCCACGCCCAGTCAGGTACGCGTCGCGGTGAAATTCGGGGTGCGCCGCATCCAGCTTGCCAACGCGCTGGTGGATCCGGCCGCGTTGCAGTGGCTGGCTCGGGAGATGGCCGCCCGGTCCGACCTCGAGGTGATCACCTGGGCGGACTCGTCGGCCACCGTCGACGCGATGAACGCGGCCCTCGCCGAAATCCAGGTGGCTCGGCAGATTCCGGTGCTCGTCGAACTCGGTGCGCCCGGCGGGCGCACCGGCGCGCGTTCGGTCGATGAGGCCTCGGCGGTGGCCGAGCGCATCTCGGCCAGTGGTGCCCTGCGCCTGGCCGGGGTGTCCGGCTACGAGGGATCGCTGGCGCACGACGCGTCGGACACATCGCTCGCGCGGGTCACGAACTATCTGGAGGACATGGCCCGGCTGCACCGGCGCATCGAAGCCGAGGGACTTTACCCCGCCGAGGCCGACCTCTATGTAACTGCCGGTGGCAGTGCATATTTCGATGCCGTTGCAGATGTGCTGGCCCCGCTGGCGGACGGTCGCACACATGTCGTGGTCCGCGCCGGGGCCTACATCATCCATGATGACGGCTTCTACACCGGGATCACGCCGTTTCGCCGCGGCGACGACCAGTACCGGCTGCGCTCGGCGATGCACACCTGGGCACGGGTCGTGTCACGCCCGGAACCCAGGCTGGCGCTGCTGGACGCCGGTAAGCGCGATGTCCCGTTCGACGAGGGACTGCCGATACCCCAACTGGTCGCACCGCAGCTCGGCGCGCCCGCACGTCCGCTCGCGGATGCGGAGATCGTGGCCGTCAACGATCAGCACGCGTTCCTGACCATCCCGCCCGCCTCCGATATCCGTGTGGGCGACGTTGTGAGACTGGGGCTTTCCCACCCGTGCACGGCGTTCGACAAGTGGAGATGGATCCCGGTCGTGACGCCGGACGAGACCGATCCCGTCGTCATCGACCTGATCCGCACCTACTTCTGATCCGGATCTGTCATGCGCACCCTGATTCGCTCCGCCACCGTCATCGACGGCACCGAGGCGGCCCGGTACCACGCCGATGTGCTGGTCGAAGATGACCGCATCGGCGCCATCCTCACCGATCCCGCGGACTCCCCGAGGGCCGACCGGGTGATCGACGCCGACGGACTGGTGCTCGCACCCGGATTCATCGACATGCACGCGCATTCCGATCTGCAGATCCTGCTCAACCCGCAGCACCCGTCGCGGATCACCCAGGGAGTCACCACCGAGGTGCTCGGGCAGGACGGGCTGTCGTATGCACCGGTGACCTCCGACGTGCTTGCCGTCGTGCGCCGCAAGATCGCCGGCTGGAACACCGACCCCGCCGATTTCGATTTCAACTGGCGGTCCGTTGCCGAGTACCTGGACCGCTTGGACCGCGGGATCGCGACCAACGTGGCGTATCTCGTACCGCACGGTGTGGTGCGTGCGCTGGTGGTCGGCTGGGACGACGTCCCGGCAAGCGCCCAGCAGATCGCCCAGATGCAGGAGATCGTGGCCCAGGCCATGGCCGAGGGGGCCGTCGGGTTATCGGCCGGATTGACCTATACGCCGGGCATGTACGCCGACAACGACGAACTCCACGCGCTGTGCCGGACGGTGGCGTCGTACGGCGGTTACTTCTCCCCACACCACCGGTCCTACGGCGCGGGTGCGATGGAGGCCTACGCCGAGATGGTCGACCTCGCCGTCAGGTCGGGCTGTGCCCTGCATCTGGCCCACGCCACGCTCAACTTCGGCCCGAACAAGGGCCGGGCACCGGAACTCCTGGCCCTGCTGGATTCCGCGGCTGAGGCGGGCGCCGACATCAGCCTCGACACCTACCCCTATCTGCCCGGGGCCACCACGCTGTCCGCGATCCTGCCGAGCTGGGCGTCCGCAGGCAGCACCGAGCAGACGATGGCCCGGCTCACCGACCCCGCCGCGCTGGCACGCATCCGGGAGCGGCTGGAGGTCAGCGGCTCCGACGGCTGTCACGGGGTGACCGCCGAGTGGGACACGATCGAGATCAGCGGCGTCACACATCAGGAACTGGACCACTACGTGGGCCGCACCATCGCACAGATCGCCGCGGAACAGGGCCGCGATGCATTCGACGTGTGCATCGACATCCTGCTGCGCGATGAACTCTGCAGCGGCATCCTGCAGCACGTCGGACACGAGGAGAACGTTCAGGCGATCATGCGGCACCCCCGCCACACCGGGGGCAGCGACGGGCTGTTGGTCGGGTCGAAGCCGCACCCCCGGGGATGGGGAACGTTCGCCCGGTATCTGGGTCACTACTGCCGCGACCTGGGCCTGTTCTCGCTCGAGGAGTGCGTCGGCCACCTCAGCGGCCGGGCGGCCACCCGGCTGCGTCTGGTCGATCGCGGATTCATCCGCCCGGGGTTTGCGGCTGATCTGGCGCTGTTCGATCCCGATACGGTTGCTGATACCGCCACTTACAGCCAACCCCGCACCGCGGCAACAGGATTCACTCATGTCCTGGTGCGAGGACAGTTGGTTCTCGATGACGGAGAACTCACCGGCGTGACAGCTGGACGGTCGCTGCGCCGCAGCGTGGGTGGAGGTGTGCAATGACAGAACTCGACGTGCTGCGGGCGGATCGCGTGCTCAGCGTAGTCCGGGCCGAGATCATCCCCGACGCGGCCGATCTGTGCCACGCGCTCGCGGCGGGCGGTATCCGCACGGTCGAGCTGACCTTCACCACCCCCGGCGTACTCGGGCACCTGCGGTCCTGCGCCGAATCGGTGTCCCGGGCTGGGATCGCCCTCGGCGTCGGCACCGTGATGACTGCCGATCAAGCCCGCGACGCGATCGACGCCGGTGCGCGTTTCCTGGTCACTCCCGGCCTTCGACCCGAGGTCGCCGAGGTCGCGACATCCAGTTCGGTACCGGTATTCCTGGGCGCCCTCACCCCGACCGAAGTGGCACAAGCGGTCGATCTCGGATCCGCTGCGGTGAAGATCTTCCCGGCCGGCAGCATGGGCCCGAAGTACCTGTCCGATCTACACGGGCCGTACCCGGAGGTCGAGTTGCTGCCGTCGGGCGGGATCAACGACGGCAACGCCCGGTCGTACCTCGACGCGGGCGCCGTCGCCGTGTGCGCGGGTACCGGCGTCGTCCCACCGGCACATGTCGCGGCCGGGAACTGGGCGGAAATCACCAACCGGGCAAAGAGTTTCGTCGCCGCACTGTCGCGCTGAGTCCAGTCCCCACCTCACACCGTTCCTGGTCCACATCCCGGAGGATCCATGACCTCGTTCGTGCATTGGCTGCAACACGACACCGCCGGCCTGCTGACGCTGGCCGCAGTGTCCATTGCGGTGCTGCTGCTGTTGATCATCAAGCTCAAGCTCGAGCCGTTCATCGCCCTGATCGTTGTCAGCATCGCGGTCGCGCTGATCGCCGGGATTCCCGTCGCCCAACTGGTCGGCACACCCGCCAAAGCATCGGATTCCTTGTTGGAGAAGGGGTTCGGCAGCATCCTCGGCCACATCACGGTGATCATCGGGCTCGGCACCGTGCTCGGGGCGATGCTCGAGAGGTCCGGCGGCGCTGACGCGCTGACCACCCGGTTGCTGAACCTGTTCGGACCCAAGGGCGCTCCGCTCGCGATGGGCCTGACCGGTTTGGTGCTCGGCATCCCCATCTTCTTCGACATCGGCATCTTCATCCTGGCTCCGCTGGTGTACGTGGCAGCCAAGCGCGGCGGCAGATCGCTGGTGATGTACGCGCTGCCGATGCTCGCCGGCCTGTCGATGACACACGCATTCCTGCCGCCGCACCCCGGTCCTGTCGCTGCGGCCGGTCTGCTGCACGTCAGCCTGGGATGGATCATCATCATGGGCCTCGCCTGCGGTATCCCGGCCTGGCTGGTCAGTGGCGTGGTGTGGGGATCGTGGATCGGCAAGCGCGTTCAGGTCGCCGTGCCGGACGAGTTCATCCCCGAGGAGGACGAGGCCGACACCACCAATCCCCCGTCGATCGCGCTGATCGCCTTCATCATCCTGGCCCCGATGGCGCTTATCCTGGCCGCGACCATCGCCGATGTCGTGCTCGACGGCGGCCGACTTCTGTCGGCGCTGACCCTGGTCGGTACCCCGGCTGTCGCACTCACCATCGCGGTGATTCTGGCGCTCTACCTGTTGGGAATCCGGCGCGGCATCTCGGCCACCGAACTCGGCAAGATCAGCGCGGCTTCCCTGCGTCCGGTCGGCATGATCCTGCTGGTGGTAGGTGCCGGCGCGTTCTTCGGTGCGGTGTTGCGCGCCACCGGAATCGGTACCGCGCTGGCCGACTCGATGACGGCGATCGGCCTGCCGGTGATCCTGTCGGCCTACCTGATCAGCTGCGCGCTGCGGATCGCACAGGGCTCGGCGACGGTGGCGATCGTGACGACGGCCGGCATCATCGAAGGGTCGATCGCCGCCGGGAACTACAGCCCGGCACAGATCGCGCTGATCGTGGTCGCGGTGTCGGCCGGGTCCATCGTCGCCAGCCACGTCAACGACGGTGGATTCTGGATCGTGTCACGGTATTTCAACATGTCGGTGAAGGACACCCTCAAGACATGGACCGTGCTGGAGACCATCCTGTCGGTGGTCGGGTTCGCCATGGCCGGCCTGATCTGGCTGGTCGTGTGACGCGCGAACCCTAGGAAATCATGTGCCGGCCCGGGTGCGCGTCCTGCCATCCGGCCATCGCGGCATCCCAGTCGGGGCCGTCGAGCGCGGTGAGCGCGGCCGGGAACAGCCCGTCCTCTTCTTTGGCGATGTGGACGTAGAGCTCCTCGACCTCCGTGCGAACCCGAGCCTGATCAGCGGGATCGGCCAGGTCGACCACCTCTAGGAACGCGGCCAGCTCGCGGTGTTCGGCCACCAACGGATCGATGTGCTCGGCGTAGAGCTCGTCGGTGTGCATCACCGCGAACAGCCCGTTCTCCTCACCCTGCCAATGGGAGCGCAACTCCTCGAACATCTCCCCCAGCCGCTTTCGGGCCACGTCCAGCTCACCGCGGTCCAGGGCGCGCACCGCTTCGCGGCCGTGGTCGACCGCCCGCTCGTGCTCGGCGATGTAATCCCGCAGCAGCGGCATGTCCCGGCAACCGCAGTATTGGCACATGGCTCGTCCTCCGGCGATTTCGGCGTGTCCATCGACCCTAGACCGACTGCCCGTCTCCACGAGTGGAGCATGCGAGGGGCTAGTGGATTCGGGGAGCTGCTCTGAGACCTAGTCGCTCCGGTGGGCGCGGGCGCTCTGATACAGACAGATCGACGCGGCCGAGGCAATGTTGAGGCTCTCGGAGTGACCGGGCATGGGAATGTGCACCCGGTGATCGGCTGCCGAGGCCAATTCGGTTGGCAGGCCGTGGGCTTCGGGGCCGAACAGCCAGGCGGTGGGCTGCACCAGGTCGCCGACATCGAGCTCGTCGAGGCTGACCTCGCCGTCGACCGTGGTGGCCAGCACCTGCAACCCGGCGGCCTGCAGCCGCGCAACCGTTGCCGCCTCATCGGGCTCGTCGATCACCGGCAGCGAGAAGATGCTGCCGGCCGACGCCCGGAGGCACTTGCTGTTGTAGGGGTCGACGCTGTCGCCTGCCAGCACCACCGCGTCGGCGCCCATCGCGTCGGCAGTCCGGATCAACGTACCGGCGTTGCCCGGCTCCGAGATCCGCACGGCGACCGCAACCAGTCGAGGCGCGGCAGTCAGAACGTCACCGAGTGAGACCTCCGGCAGCCGGCACACCGCCACCAGGCCGACCGGGGTAACCGTGTCCGACAACGCTTTTGCCGCGCGCTCGGTGACCAACTGCACCGGCGCATCGGCCAGCAGCGCACCGAAACGGTCAAGCGCGGCCTCGGTCGCGAACACCTCGGAAACAAGTCCGCGCCGCAGCGCCGCCTCGACGAGGTTGGGCCCCTCGGCAAGGAAGCGTGCGGCGCGGCGACGTGCGACGGTGCGCTGCAGCTTTACGGCTGCGGCGACGCGGTCAGCCCGCTCGGTGAGCGGAGTGTTCAGGCGGCCTCGCCCGAAGGAGCGTTGACGTCTTCCGGCAGCGCGGCCTTGGCGACCTCGACCAGCGCGGTGAACGCGGCGGCGTCGCTGACGGCGATCTCGGCCAGGTTCTTGCGGTCCACCTCGACACCAGCGGCCTTGAGGCCCTGGATCAGGCGGTTGTAGGTGATGTCGTTGGCGCGGGCCGCAGCGTTGATACGCGAGATCCACAGCTTGCGGAACTCACCCTTGCGGGCGCGGCGGTCGCGGTAGGCGTAGGTCAGCGAATGCAGCTGCTGTTCCTTGGCCTTGCGGTACAGGCGGGACCGCTGGCCCCGGTAGCCCTTCGAGGCCTTGAGTACGGTACGCCGCTTCTTCTGGGCGTTGAGTGCGCGCTTCACGCGTGCCATGGGATGTTCCTATTCTCGTTCGGTACGGGGAGCGGCAGGTCTAGCCGTTGAGCAACTTGTTGACACGCTTGGTGTCGTTGGCTGCAACCACGGTGCGGCCGTCAAGCCGGCGGGTGCGCTTGGTGGCCTTGTGCTCCAGCAGGTGGCGGCGGCCGGCCTTCTGGCGCACGATCTTGCCGGTCCCGGTCTTGCGGAAGCGCTTCGATGCTCCGCTGTGGGTCTTCGCCTTGGGCATGAATCCTCAGTTCTGTGTTGAAACTAGTTCTGCGTAACGTCTGGTTCTTCTGGTGCGGCTGGTGCGGCCTGCTGCCCGCCCGGGCGCTCGGCCTGCTCTGCCGCCTTGGCGCGAGTCTTCGCGCCGCGGTGCGGTGCCAGCACCATCGTCATGTTGCGGCCGTCCTGCTTGGCTGACGTCTCGACGAAGCCGTAATCGGCGACATCGGCGCCGAGCCGCTGCAGCAACCGGTATCCGAGTTCGGGCCGGGACTGCTCACGTCCACGGAACATGATGGTCACCTTGACCTTGGACCCGGCTTCGAGGAAGCGGACCACATGGCCCTTCTTCGTCTCATAGTCATGGTCGTCGATCTTGGGACGCAGCTTTTGTTCCTTGACGACGGTCTGCTGCTGGTTCTTGCGAGACTCGCGCTCCTTGAGTGCCGTCTCGTACTTGAACTTGCCGTAATCCATGATCTTGCAGACCGGGGGCTTAGCGGCTGGTGCAACTTCGACGAGGTCGAGATCGGCATCCGCGGCGACGCGGAGAGCATCTTCGATGCGCACGATCCCTACCTGCTCGCCGTTCGGTCCGATCAGGCGGACTTCAGGTACGCGGATGCGCTCGTTGATGCGGGTCTCAGTGCTGATGGGGCCTCCTATGTTGGGTCTGCTGAGGAGACCCACCCATCCGCACTTCTGCCCTGTAGAACAGAAAAAGCCCTGCTCAAAGCAGGGCCCAATGCCGACCGATCACGGCTTGCGCCGCCTGCAGCTCCATAGCTGGAGCACAGAACCGGCGTCCGAGGACACCGGCGACCGGACCGTTGTACCAGTGTGGCCAACGGTGGGAGTGGGACTCCACTTGCTGTCCCTGACATAAGCCGGGACGGTCGCGCATGACAGTCTAGCAGCTATGACGGATCCGACCGAAACGCCCGACGAAGTGACGCCGCAGCTACGGGAGCTTGCCGACATTCCCGCGGTGGAAGTGATCACCCGGGCGGCGGTCATGTTGATGAGCGCCGCAGCCGAGAAGATCGGGCTCTCGGCCGAGGACCCCGAGGATAGTCCCCACCGTGATCTCGACGAGGCCCGCCGCCTCATCACCGCACTCGCCGGGCTCGTCACCGCGTCGGCCGAATACCTGGGACCCCACGCGGGCCCGGTGCGCGACGGCCTCAAGAGCCTGCAGTTGGCATTCCGGGAAGCCAGCGCGGCGCCCGAAGAACCGGGCAAAGGCCCAGGCGAGAAGTACACCGGCCCAGTCTGGTAGCCGGGCACGGCGGTGTCTGTGCGCGGGCTCAACCCAATTGACGGGTTGAGCGCCTATTCTCCGGGCGTATGACCGTCATCAGCCGCGGCAACCGCACCGGGGTCCAGCCCGCGTCGAGGTTCTCCTGGGTTCCAGCAGCAGCCGGCTGGATCGTCGGGGTGATCGCCACCCTGTCGCTGATCGCCAGTGTGTCGCCGGCGGTGCGTTGGTTGATCCAGGTGCCGCGAGAGTTCGTCAACGACTACATCTTCAACTTTCCCGACACCAGCTTCGCGTGGGCGTTCGTGCTCGCGTTGCTGGCCGCCGCGCTGGCCGCCCGTAAGCGGATCGCCTGGTGGATCCTGGTGCTGTACATGGTCGGCGCCATCGGCTGGAACCTCGGCGATCTCGCAGCCGGTGGCGATCCCGTCGCCGACGATGTCGGCGAGGTCATCGGCGTGGTGTTCCACGTGGCCGCCATCGCCGCGCTGGTCCTGGCCCGTAATCAGTTCTGGGCGAAGGTCCGCCGCGGCGCCCTGCTCAAATCCGCCGTCGTACTGGTCGCGGGCATGGCGATCGGCATCTTGGCCGCTTGGGCGCTGCTGGAACTCTTCCCCGGCACCCTCGCCCCGGAGTGGCGGCTGCTGTACGCGGTCAACCGGGTCAGCGGCTTCGCCACCGTGCCGACCGAGGTTTTCGAGGGCTATTCGCACACCTTCCTCAACGCGATCTTCGGTTTGTTCGGCGCGTTGGCGCTGATGGCCGCGGCGGTGGTGCTGTTCCAGTCACAACGGGCCTCAAATGCGCTCACCGGTGAGGACGAATCGGCGATCCGCGGCCTGCTGGAGATCTACGGCAAGAACGATTCGCTGGGGTACTTCGCCACACGCCGAGACAAGTCGGTGGTGTTCGCCCCCAACGGCCGGGCCGCGATCGCCTACCGCGTCGAGGTGGGCGTGTGTCTGGCCGGCGGCGATCCGGTCGGTGATCCCAAGGCGTGGCCCCAGGCGATCGCGGCCTGGCTGCAGCTGTGCCAGACCTACGGATGGGCGCCGGGTGTGATGGGCGCCAGTTCAACTGCGGCCGAGGCGTTCCGGGCGGCCGGGCTCAACGCGCTGCAGCTCGGCGACGAAGCCATCCTGTACCCGGACCACTTCCGGCTGTCCGGGCCCGATATGCGCGCCGTGCGGCAGGCGGTCACCCGAGCCCGGCGCGCCGGTACCTCGGTGCGCATGCGGCGCCACCGCGAACTGGACCAGGCCGAGATGGCCGAGGTGATCCGGCGTGCCGACGCCTGGCGGGACACCGAGACCGAACGCGGCTTCTCGATGGCGCTGGGCCGGCTCGGCGATCCGGCCGACGGTGACTGCCTGCTCGTCGAGGCGGTGCAGCATAAGGACGGCGAACCAGAAAATTCAGAACCCGAGGTGGTCGCGTTGCTGTCGCTGGTGCCGTGGGGTGCCAACGGTGTCTCGCTCGACGTCATGCGCCGCTCCCCGCAATCCCCCAACGGCACCATCGAGCTGATGGTCAGCGAACTGTGCATGCAGTCCGAAGGCATTGGCGTCAGCCGCATTTCACTCAATTTCGCGATGTTCCGGTCGGCATTCCAGCAGGGGGCACAGCTGGGCGCCGGCCCGGTGGCCCGGCTGTGGCGAGGCCTGTTGGTGTTCTTCTCCCGGTGGTGGCAGCTGGAGACGCTGTACCGCTCGAACATGAAGTACCAGCCCCAGTGGGTTCCCCGGTACGCCTGCTACGAGGACGCCCGGTTGATCCCGCGGGTCGGGGTGGCCTCGGTGATCGCCGAGGGATTCCTGGTGCTGCCGTTTTCCCGGCGAAACAAACAGCACACCGGCGAGCACGTCGCGGCCCCGGCGGATCTGGTGGGTTCGGGCCGGTTGCACCACGACGGCAGCGCACCGGACCTCTCCGGGCTGCCGATCGATCTGGTCGGCGGCGACGATCAACAACGGCTACCCGAGCAGGTGCGGGTCCGGATGGCCAAGCTGCGCCAGTTGCAGGCCGGCGGCGTGGACGCCTATCCGGTGGGCCAGGCCCCGAGCCACACCATTGGGGCTGCACTGGAGGCCGGCGACGGCGACGACGTGACCGTGGCCGGGCGAATCCTGCGGGTCCGGGACTACGGCGGCGTGCTGTTCGCCCAGTTGCGCGATTGGTCCGGCGAAGTTCAATTGCTGCTCGACAACGCGCGCCTGACCCAGGCACGCACCGCCGACTTCACCGCGACCATCGACCTGGGTGACCTGATCGAGGTCAGCGGTGCGATGGGCCGCAGCCGCAACGGCACCCAGTCGCTACTGGTCGACAGTTGGCGGTTGATCGGCAAGTGCCTGCGCCCGCTGCCGGACAAGTGGAAGGGCCTGACCGACCAGGAGGCCCGGGTGCGGGCCCGCTACGTGGACCTCGCGGTCAACACCGAGGCACGAGACCTGATCCGGGCCCGCAGCGGCGCACTGCATGCCATCCGGGAGACGTTGTACGCCAAGGGTTTCCTCGAGGTCGAAACCCCGATCCTGCAACAGATCCACGGCGGTGCCAACGCCCGGCCGTTCCTGACCCACATCAACGCCTACGACCTGGACCTGTATCTGCGGATCGCGCCCGAGCTCTACCTCAAGCGGCTGTGCGTCGGCGGCGTCGAGCGGGTCTTCGAACTGGGCCGCGCCTTCCGCAACGAGGGCGTGGACTTCAGCCACAACCCGGAGTTCACCCTGCTGGAGGCCTACCAGGCCCACGCCGACTACAACGTATGGATCGACGGCTGCCGCGAGCTGATCCAGAACGCCGCCCAGGCCGCCAACGGGGCCCAGGTCTTCCAACGGCCGCGCGCCGACGGAGTCCTTGAGCCCGTCGACATCTCGGGCCAGTGGGCGGTCAAGACCGTGCACGACGCGGTGTCGGAAGCCCTCGGCGAGCACATCACCGTCGCGACCGACCTGGCCACGCTGCGCCGGCTCTGCGATGCGGCGCACATCCCCTACCTGACCCACTGGGACGCCGGGGCCGTGGTGTTGGAGATGTACGAGCACCTCGTCGAGGACCGCACCGAAGAACCCACGTTCTACAAGGACTTCCCGACCTCGGTGTCCCCGCTGACCCGGCCGCACCGCAGCATCCCGGGAGTTGCCGAACGCTGGGATCTGGTGGCCTGGGGCGTCGAACTGGGCACCGCCTACAGCGAGCTCACCGACCCCGTCGAACAGCGCCGCCGGTTACAGGAGCAATCGTTGCTGGCCGCGGGCGGTGACCCCGAGGCGATGGAACTCGACGAGGATTTCCTGCAGGCCATGGAGTACGCCATGCCGCCGACTGGAGGTCTCGGCATGGGCGTGGACCGTGTGGTCATGGTGATAACTGGCCGTAGCATCCGCGAAACACTGCCGTTTCCCCTGGCCAAACCTCGTTAGCAGGCTCCTCACAGCCGATCCCAAGATTGGGCGACGACGATATTGCTGTGACCTTCACTCACCACCTGTCCTTGATGCACGGCTGGGTTCCGACCAGCATCCAAGTCATCACCGCCGTGGTGTTGATCGCCGCAATCGGCTGGCGTACCCGCCGCTGGGCGCTCATCTGGCTGCCGTTCGCCGCCGCGGTGGGCGGCATCCTCGTTCTGGGCACCAACTGGTACATCGAGTCCGAGGGGCTGGCGGACAACCCGGCGCCGCGGTCCATGTGGGTGTGGATCGCGCTGACGGGCGTGGCGATCGTGGTCCTGGCTGCCGGCTGGCGCGGTAGCCAGTGGTGGCGGCGCGGTACCGCCGTCATGGCAGTGCCGCTGACGCTGCTGTGCACGGCACTGGCGCTGAACCTGTGGGTCGGTTACTTCCCGTGGGTGCAGACGGCATGGAACCAGTTGACTGCCGGTCCACTACCCGACCAGACCGATCAGGTCACGGTGACCGCCATGCAGCGCCAGGGCACCATCCCCGCCAAGGGCAGCGTGGTCCCCGTCGAAATCCCCAACACCGCTTCGGGTTTCCGGCATCGCGGTGAGTACGTGTACCTGCCGCCGGCGTGGTTCGCTTCCAACCCCGCTCCGCAGTTGCCGACCGTGATGATGATCGGCGGTGAGTTCAACACCCCGGCCGACTGGATGCGGGCCGGCAACGTGATCAAGACGATGGACGACTTCGCCGCCGCCCACCACGGGTACGCGCCGGTGCTGGCGTTCGTCGACCCGGGCGGCACCTTCAACAACGACACCGAATGCGTCAATGGCAAGCGCGGGAACTCCGCCGACCATCTCACCAAAGACGTTGTCCCATATATGAACAGCCACTACGGGGTGAAACCGACGGCCTCGGGCTGGGGCATCGTCGGCTGGTCCATGGGCGGCACCTGCGCGGTGGACCTGGCGGTCATGCACCCCGAACTGTTCAGCGCGTTCGTCGACATCGCCGGTGACGTCGGCCCGAACTCGGGAACCAAGGCGCAGACCATCGACCGTCTGTTCGGCGGCAACACCGCCGCGTGGGACTCGTTCGACCCGAGCACGGTGATCAACCGACACGGCCCGTACGACCAGATGGCCGGCTGGTTCGACGTCAACGACACATCCACGCCAGGCAAGCCCGCAGCCCGCACGAACGATCAGGCCAAGGCCGCCAACACCCTGTGTGCGCTCGGTTCGAAACACGGCATCGCCTGCGCGGTGGTGACCCACCAGGGCACCCACGACTGGCCGTTCGCCAGCCACGCGTTCACGGCCGCCCTGCCGTGGCTGGCCGGCGTGATCGGCACCCCGCAGGCGCCCGCGGTCGGATTGCCGCAGTCGTCGCCGTCCGCGGCGTTCATCCAGACTTCCGCCAAATAGCGATCAGTAGTCCGATTCGGCCGCGCGGACCTCAGCGAGGAAGGCATCGGGAACCGCGGCGAGCCGCGAATTGGAAACTGCCGCGGCGAGCCGTCCCCGCGCGAACGCTCGCACCCGGTCCCGCGCCTCCGCGGACTCGGCGGCGCCCCCGGCGCCGACCCGCACCGCGGTGCGTGCCCAATCCAGGTTCCAGGCCTGGGTGTCGGTGAGACGCCGCCCCTCCGGATCGTGCAGCTCCAGCACCGCGCGACCCGCGGAATCGAGGAAACCGGAAGCGTCGCAACCGTTACTGCGTACTTCCACCTCGACACCCAGCGGTGAATCGGGCCCGGAAAGCGCCACCTGCACCTCCGCTGCGACCCGCGCACCGTCCCCCAGCACCGACCACTCGAGAGTGTCCTCGGCAGCGTCGAACACCCCGGGGGGTACCGCCGACCATTCCACGGCGGCGACCCCGCGCGCGATCAGGCCCGCAGCCTTCGCACCGTCGCCGGTGCCGGCCGCCAGGGCGTAGTCGTCCCGCTGCGGTTCCGCTTCGAGTGTGTCCGGCCAGTCCAAGCCGATCTCACCGGCCAGCTCGCGACATTCCTCGACCAGTGCCACAATCCTCGGATCACCGGATACGGCAAGAGAATTCAACATACCCAGGTGCGGCGCCAACAGGCCTGCGACGTCGGAATCCAGGGTGTCGTCGGTGAAGAAGTCTTCGGCGGCCACCGTCAACAGCGCCAGTTCGGCATCGAGTACCGGGCGCTCCAGCGCCGCGATGCCGGCCCGGTCGCTGGCCGGCCACCACCGGCGCAGCCAGTGCCCGATCGCCAACCGCCGCAAGGTGTCCGTCGTTCCGGGCAGCACCTCGACCCCGGCCAGGTCGAGCGGTTGTCCCGGCTCGCGGTGTCGCACTGCATCCAGCAGCGCGACATGACCCGACTCGCCGAGCACTCGCCAGAGCCAGTCCGCGCGCTCCGGATCGGTGAACGTGATCGACGGCGAGGCGTCGCCGTCGATCACCCACGACAGGACGGTGCCGCTGACCTCCAGCACCGCGACCAGAGGAACCTCGTCGGCCACCGGGCCACTGCTCCACAGGCGGCCGTCTGCACCCAATTTCACTCTGCCACCTGCACTTCCAGCATCGCCTTGATCCGCTGCCGGTGATCCAGGCTGACCGATCTGGCCACGCCTTCCAGCAGCGACCGCAGGTCGTCGACGTCCGCGCAGGACTCCTGCCAGACATCTCGGCCGTGCAACCGCGCCCACAGGCGGCTCAGATAGGGGCGGCGGAAGGCAGCGAGATCGTCGATGACCTGCCGCTGGCGCGGGTGCACCGCGGTACCGGCCGTCAGGTAGCGGCGGGCATGCAGCACATACGCCTCCTTGGCCAGCCGGGCCTGGATGCGCGCCGACAGCTGGTAGCGTGCCGCGGCCGACGCATCGAGCGGGCGCAGGTCGGTGGCCACCTCGATGCCGACCACAAGCCCGGCCTGCTTGTCCTCGGCGAGCAGCCCCCACGGCGCGCAGGACCGGTCCACCTCCTCGGCGCACAGCAGCGGGATGTCCGGCAGTTCGTCGCGGTCCAGTGCCCGGCGCAATGTCGCCCGCACGCGATCTACGACGCTGCGGTCCAGCGGGCGGTCGCCCTCGGCCGGGCCGTTGATCGACGGGTGCCGTTGTGGCAACACCGAACTCAGCCCGATGTCGACGACCGACCAGGGCAGCTCGGTGTCCTGGTGCCGCACCCCGGCGCCCAGGTTGTACGGCGTGGCGTCGGCCACCAGCGCTGACCACACTCGCCCGCGGGCGGCCTCGGCACGGTGACTGTCGGCCGGGCCCAGCACGGTCGCCAGGCCGGCGAAGAACGGGCCGGTGATAGCGTCGGAGGCGACCACGTCATGCCAGCTACGGTCGAGTTGGCGACGTAACCGGTCGATGACGTGCGGATCGGCCACGTGCTGGTTGAGTGCCTCGGTGGCGGTACGGCCACGGCCCTGATGGAGGTCGGCCAGCACCTCCGTCGCAACGTCCGTCTTGTCTGAGGCCGGCGCGCCTCGGGTCACGGCAAGTTCGAAACACACCGGGAAGTACAGCTCCTGGGCATTGCCTGCGGTGATGCGAAGCCGTCGGCGCTGCTGTTTGAGCTCGGCGAACCAAGCGGCGGCGGCGCGCAGATGTGGCCCGCAGCTGATCATCTGCGCGTGCAGTTCAGCAGCCACCTCGGGAGCCAGTACCGGTGCCGAATAGTGGGTGTTGCTGCGCAGCCTGAGCACCAGCGGGTCGATGATCCGTTTGACCGTCCGGCGCAGCGGTCCGCCGTCGTCGCCGCTGAACACCTCGACGCCGGGGCCGAGCGCGCGCCAGGCCCGGTCGATCACCGCGCGGCGCGGTTGGGCGGCCCGCACACCCGAATCGGGGCCGGCCTGCGCCCCAGACGTTTCGGACCCGATGCTCACCGGCACCAGGATAGAGGCGTCGAAGTTGGGTTCGGTAGCGGTCGCTCGGCCGGACCCTTGGGGACATGACCGACGCCGTGCTGCTCACCGTCCTGTGCCTGTTCTGCGCCGGCGCCGCGCTGACCGCCACCCGCCGGGCGCGGTGTATCTGCCGGAACGACGAGGCCGACGAGCGTCTGGTCACCCTCGGGGAGTTGGTGGCCGAATTCGACCACATGCTGGTCCGCAAGGGACTCATGACCCGGGTGCAGCTCGAGCTGATCCGCACTGGGACCCGGTCGCGCGGAATCGTCACCGGAATGCGGGCCACCGGGACCATCCGTGAGGACTACCGCGAGGTCGAACTCGACCTGATGGTCAGCCGGCGTGGCGGCGGCCAGTTCCCGGTGCGTCAGCGCGCGCTGATCCCGGCATCGGCGCTGGCGAAGGTCTCCCCGGGCAACGTGATCGATGCGTACTACCGGCCGGGCGATGAGAGCTCCGTGGCGGTCTGCGTGGCCCCGACCTGACTCAGCGGACGCCGTCGACGGTGAACGTGACCAGTGCGGCCCAGTGCAGGGGGCTGGCCGTCCGGTCGCCGTCACGCCACCGGCGCATCATGGCCCGCTGCCAGCGGTTCACCGCCAGGCCCGCGTCATCGTCGCGGTGTGCCAGATCCACCCCGACGATGGTGTCGGTCATCGGATCGGCCTGTGCCGGACTGAATTGACGGAATCCGGCCGTAGTCGGCAGCGACCACAGAGTCGCTGTCACCAGTTGCGCGCCACCCAGGATCATCGCGGCAACCAATCCGGCCGCCTCGTCGAACCGGTAGTCGCCGCCGGATGCGCACGCCAGCAACGCCACTCGGGGTGGGATCGGCAGCTGCGTCGCGATCATCTCCCCCGCGGTCAGCGGCCGCCCCTCGGCCAGGTGCAGCGCCGCACGATCGGCGTGCCCGGCGGCACCGTCAGCGGCACTGGCGTGCCCGACGTAGAGCAAGCGGCTCGGGTCCTGTGCGCAGGCGTCGGCCAACCACCGCCGGTCGGTATCGGTACGCCGGAACAGCTCGACGGCCGCGTCGACCTTCGGCAGGACGGCGTGACCGGCCACCAGCTCACCGAAATGCTCCGACAGCGGCG
The DNA here is from genome assembly GCF_040655355.1 of Mycobacterium sp. NPDC050441. Taxonomy (NCBI): domain Bacteria; kingdom Bacillati; phylum Actinomycetota; class Actinomycetes; order Mycobacteriales; family Mycobacteriaceae; genus Mycobacterium; species Mycobacterium sp. NPDC050441. Next base: position 55,874 of record NZ_JBFAJS010000005.1, read on the forward strand.
TCTGCGGTGACGGGCGGCCCAGCACCGAGCCGAGGGCAGAATCCGGTCGCTGCCCGGGAATGCGGGGATCCAGTACCAATACCGGCGGGCGGTCGAGGCGTTCCGGCCAATGGGCGGGACGGCGCGGCGCATGAACGATGTTGGGCGGCACCGCCATCAGCACGTCCACCAACTCCATCAGCCGGAAGCCGTCGGGACCCGGCATCGCCAGCTGCCCCCAGGGCACCCGGCCCAACCGCGGGCTCGGCGTCACGAAGAGCGCCGGACGGACATCGGCGACGCAATCGGCCAGCAGTTGCCAGCCGTCGATCCCGATCAGGTGCGAACCGAGCAGGCGGGCCAGTTCGAGTTCGGTCTCCGGGGTGGCGAACGCGCCGGTGACCACGGCCCGTTCGACTGCCTCGGCCGGCGTTTCGGTACCGATCGGATCAGGCAGCGCCGGGTTGAGTACGGCCTCCACCGCCTCCATGTGCGGTTCCTCGATCACCCAGGTGACCGAGCGTTGCGGCTCCCCCACCACGCGCAGGCTGACATAGGTCGCGATGCCGACGTCGGCGAACCGGAGTACCAGGGTGTCGGTCACGGCCACGTCGTCCATTCCGCGCCAGGTGCGGTGACGTCGCGCCCATACCGCTGTAGCGCCAGCGCCCGGTAGTGGCTCAATATCGGACCCGAACTCGGGTCGATCCGCAGCGGGGGCAATGGGCCGAGCCTGGTCAGTGCGCCTTCGCCGCCGACCGGTGCCGCGGCGGCCGCGACCGCGAGTTGCGGTGCGAGTTCGGCCTCGACCGGTACGACCGCCGTGGCGGTTTCGGTCCATTCGGCGGCCGGACCCGGCTCATCCGCTCGATTGGTGCTGAAAGTTCCTCGTGCGCTGTGGTATTCGATCAGTTCACAGGTCAGCTCGGTATTGTCCGATTCCCAGGCCACCGCGAATGCTCCCGCCATCAAGGGAGCCGCAACACCGCTGGCCCACCGGGCCCGCGCCCCGGCGTCGGTGATCGTGTATCGCACCGAATCTACCGCCAGCGCCGCCGGGACCTTCAGGTCGGCGGCCCGGTCCAGCTTGACCATCGCACGGCGGTATTCCGGTGTGCCCGGCGCACAGTCGACCACGGCGAGTCCCGCCGCGTGGCGGGCCTCGACCTCGCTCCAGTCCTGGCCGGGTTCGCCGACGCCGTCAAAACCCATCTCGACGAGCGCATCGGCACGCCAGATGTTGCCGAGGTGGGCATCCAACCGCGCGTACTGCAACCAGCTGTGCCGCGGCGAGGCGTCCAGAAACTCCCGGGCCTGAGCCACCAGACCGGCGGCCTCGTCGAAGGCTCCCCGGAAGATGGCGATCCAGCTGCGCTGCAACAGGATCCGGTGAATGTGGATCGGCTTGCCCAGCTCCCGCCAGTGCCGCTCGGCGTGCTCCCAGCATTGATCGGCTTCCTGCAAGTGGCCGATTCCCACCCGGATCAGTCCGAAGTACAGCCAGCTCCGGGATACGTCGTGGGCGCGGGCGTGATCGGCGATCACCGGATAGGCCTCGGTCAGCAGGCCCTGGGTCTCGGCGTACCGACCGGCCGACCAGGCCGCGGCCCCCCGCTCGAGCTGGGCGCGGGCGGTGGCGAGTTTCCAGTCCCGAGCCTGCGCACGGGCACCGGCCCGGCGCAACCACGGCTCGGCCTCGTCGAGGCGACCGGACTCGATGCAGAACCGACCGTAGCCCAGCGCCCCGCTGACAAACAGGTGATCGGCTTCGGCGTCGGCGGCGTCGGGTCCGGCATTCCGCAGGACGTCGAGCACCTCGGCCCACACCGGCACCGACGCCGCATACAGGTCGTCGTCGCACAAGCTGCTCGCGATCAGAATCCTGGTGTGGCAGGTCAGGTTCCGATGTTCTGGCTGCAGATCGTCGAAATCCCCACCGGTGTCGATCAGAGTCTCCAGATGCGCTGCGGCACCCTCATGATCGCCGCGGGCGGCAGCCAGTCCGGCGTCGAGGAACTCCACCCGGCGGGTGTAGCGGCAGATCATGTGATCGATCTCGGAGTCGGACATGGTGACCTCTGCCGCGAGGTCGGGCCGTTGCCCCGCCCGGATCGAGAGGTAGATCGCCAGGCAGTCCCGGATCCGGGAAATACTTTCCACCACACCCTCATACGCGGTGCGCACCAGGTAATTCTCACCGAGTTGGGCGAACACCTCGAGTGCGTAGTCGTCGCGGTCGGCCTGCTCGATCCGGGGCAGCAGCGGGACCAGGAGATCGTGGGCAGCACCCTCGTCGGCGGCCAGCGCCAGGTGACGGGCGCGTTCGAGATCGCCGACGATGGTCACCCCTGCACCATATAAAAGGGGCGGGCGTGCCCGGCACGAGGTCCGCCAGGCACGCCCGCCATGTCGGGAGATCAGCTGCAGGACACCGTGATGGTGAACGGCTTGTTGATCATCCCGGCCATCGGGTTCTTCATGTCGGCGCCCGATGCTTCACCGGTGATGGTGTAGGTGTCGCCGTCGACCTTGACCTCGGCCGAGCCGACCTTGACGCCCATGGCCTCGCTGACCGCCAACGCGCTGCCGTCGTAGACCAGGCCCAACGACTCGACCTTCGGAGTGGCTTCGTCGGTCATCACCAAACCGAGGCCCTGCTGGCCCCCGACCGCGCCGCTGGCCACGTTGATCTTGCCGCCCTGCTTCACACACGTGACCGAGTTCAGGTCGAGGCCCGCCAGGTCCGAACCGTCGACCTTGACCTGGGTGTTGCCCCCGGTGCTGACCTTGGATTCGCCGGCGGGCTGGTTCGCCGACGCAGCGGGCTTGTCGGCAGGCTTGTCGTTCGAGCACCCCACCAGCACCGCACCGGTCGCGAGCAGTCCCATGGCTCCGGCGATCACTCGATTCATGGTCATTGCGTATTCCCCTTCGTTTCACGTTGCCCCGATGGCTCCGTCGTGTCCCGAAGTCTTGGCGGGCCCAAGTGCTACCGATCCCAAGAAATGTCGGTCGCCGCAGGTAACGTGGATTTCGTGACGAAGGACCCAGCGCAGCCGGATCAACCCGAAGAAACCGGGACAGCCGAGGCTCCCGAGGTGGTGGAGGGCGAGATCGTTCCCGCGGCTCCGACCACCCCGCCGACCACCCCGCTGGCCGGACCGGTCACCGGGTCCGTCTCTGAGCCGGCCGACACCGGCTACACCGCCGCCGGGGTTCCGACGTTCGATGCAGTGCGGGAGAAGATCGAAACCCGCTACGGCACCGCGATCGGGTCGGCGGAGCTGGCATCCGAGACGCCCGAGGGCCGCTCCATCGAGGAGCAGTACGAGAAGCGCCAGCAGGCAGCGGCCGAGCGCCTACAGCAGATCCGTGAGTCCATGCACAAGCCGGATGACGCCTGATTCGTGCGCACCTTCACCGTCGCCGAGCGCCGCGCCCGGCTGGCGCGGCGTCACTTCCTGAGCCGTCCGGCATCTTCCGTCGCCGCCACCGTTGGTGCCTTCGTCGGACTGCACGCGACTGACCCCTCAACGCCCTACCTGTCCCTGTGGGCGCGGCGGCCCGGTTTCACCACCGACAATCTGGACCAGGAACTGTACGAGCGGCGCACGGTGCTCAAACACCTTGCGATGCGCCGCACGCTCTGGATCGTCCGCGCCGGGGACCTGCCGCTGGTGCAGGCCGGGGCCAGTGACCGGGTGGCCGGCAACGAGCACCGCAAACTCGTCGGCGATGTGGAGAAGGCCGGGGTCGCCGCCGACGGAGCCCAGTGGGTCGCCACCGCGTGCCAGGCCGTCCTGGCCCATCTGCGCGAGCACGGGCCGACCGCCGCCGCGCAACTGCGCACCGCGCTGCCCGAACTGGCCGGCAGTTTCAACCCGGCACCGGGAAAGCGCTGGGGCGGTGAAACTCCGCTTTCTCCAAGGGTTTTGACGGTTCTCGGGGTGCGTGGGGAGATTGTGCGCGGTCCCAACGACGGCGCCTGGACCACCTCACGGCCGCGATGGACGATGATCTCCGACTGGCTCGGAACACCCGAACCGGCAGCCGACCCCGACCATGCCCGCGCCGAGCTGGTGCGCACCTGGTTGCAGACATTCGGCCCGGCCACGGTCACCGACATCAAATGGTGGTTCGGCAACACCCTGACCTGGGCGCGTCACGCGTTGCGCGATATCGGCGCGGTCGAGGTGGATCTGGACGGAACACCCGGTTACGTCCTGCCCGACGACCTCGACAGCGAGCCGGAACCCGAGCCGTGGGCAGCTCTGCTCCCGGGCCTGGACGTCACCACAATGGGATGGTTCGACCGCGACTGGTACCTCGGCGGTCATCGCTCGCAGGTGTTCGACACCAACGGCAACGGCGGGCCCACCGCATGGTGGAACGGCCGGATCGTGGGCGGCTGGGGTCAGGACGCCGACGGCCGCGTCGGGCTGCACCTGCTCGAGGAGATCGGCCGGGACGGCATCCGCGCGCTGGAGCAGCGCGCGGATGCGCTGACCGACTGGCTGGCCGGGGTGCGCGCCAATCCCCGGTTCCCTTCCCCGCTGTCGAAGCGCTGATGCGCGGCGCGAGTTGGGTACTGCTGGCGCTGACCGGATGCGCTGTACTCGGCCTGCTCTACGGGTCGAGTTTTCCCGGCGAACCGTCTGACGCCTTCTATTTCGCTGCACTGGCCCTGGTTCCGCTGTTCGTCAGCTGGTGCGTCGTGGGTATCGCACTGCGACGCAAGGCCGGACGGTGGGACCGGGTGCTGATGGTGGCAAGTCCGGCGCTGGTCATCACAGGCATCGTGCTGGTCTGCACAAGCGTGCCGCTGCACCTGCATTGGCGAATGGCGCAACCGTCGTTCGACCGGGCCCTGCAGACATTCACCGGTGACGCCGCCTTCGGCAGACACCCCGGCCACATCGCCGGCTACCCCATCGAGTACATCGCACGCCGGACCGACAACTTCGTCGACTTCACCTACCGCGACGATCAGAACGGCTGGAACGGCTTCGCCTACAGCGTCGATGGCAACGCGCCGCAGACCGAACACAAGTCGTCGGGCGACTATGTCATCGCCTCGGCGAAACGGCTTGGCGCACACTGGTTCGCGTTCCAGAGCTACCACACCATGCACTGACCGTCAGGCGCTGGCCTTACGCCGCTTGGGTTTCGGCGCCGGTACATCGATCAGCTCGGCGAGGAACTTGCCGGTGTAGCTGTCCGGATTCGCTGCGACATCCTCGGGTGTGCCCTGCGCGACGACCGTGCCGCCCCCGGCCCCGCCCTCGGGTCCCATGTCCACGATCCAGTCCGAAGTCTTGATCACGTCGAGGTTGTGCTCGATGACGATCACCGTATTACCTTTGTCGACAAGGCCGTTGATCACCTTGAGCAACTTTCTGATGTCCTCGAAGTGCAGGCCGGTGGTCGGCTCGTCGAGGATGTAGACGGTGCGCCCGGTGGAGCGCTTCTGTAGTTCGGCGGCAAGCTTGACGCGTTGCGCCTCGCCACCGGACAGCGTGGGCGCCGGCTGCCCCAGCCGCACATAACCCAGGCCGACGTCGACGAGGGTCTTGAGATAGCGGTGGATGGAGGAGATTGGCTCGAAGAACTCGGTGGCATCCTCGATCGACATGTCCAGCACCTCGGCGATGGTCTTGTGCTTGTAGTGCACCTCGAGGGTTTCCCGGTTGTATCGCGCGCCCTGGCACACCTCGCACGGCACATACACGTCGGGCAGGAAGTTCATCTCGATCTTGATGGTGCCGTCGCCCGAGCAGGCCTCGCACCGACCGCCCTTGACGTTGAACGAGAACCGCCCGGGCTGATAGCCGCGGACCTTGGCCTCGGTGGTGGCGGCGAACAGTGACCGGATCTTGTCGAACACGCCGGTGTAGGTGGCCGCGTTGGAGCGCGGCGTGCGGCCGATGGGTGACTGGTCGACGCGGACCAGCTTGTCGAGCTGGTCGAGCCCGTTCACCCGGGTGTGCCGGCCCGGCACCTGCCGGGCACCGTTGAGCTTGTTCGCCATCACCGAGGCCAGGATGTCGTTGACCAGAGTCGACTTGCCTGAGCCGGAGACGCCGGTGACGGAGGTGAGCACGCCGAGCGGGAACGCGACGTCGATCTCCCTGAGGTTGTTCTCCCGCGCCCCCACAACTGTGACCTGGCGACGCTTGTCGGTGGGCCGCCGGATGGCCGGGACCTCGATGCTCTCCTTACCGGAAAGATAAGCACCGGTGAGGGATTCGGGGTTGGTCAGCAGATCCGCATACGTTCCGCTGTGCACGATCCGGCCGCCGTGCTCACCGGCCGCCGGGCCGATGTCCACCACCCAGTCGGCGTGCGCGATGGTGTCAAGGTCGTGTTCGACGACAATCAGCGTGTTACCCAGTTCGCGCAACCGGACCAGGGTGTCGATGAGCCTGCGGTTGTCGCGCTGGTGCAGGCCGATGGACGGCTCGTCGAGCACGTAGAGCACGCCGACCAGCCCGGAGCCGATCTGGGTGGCCAGCCGGATGCGCTGCGCCTCCCCGCCCGACAGCGTCGCCGCGGCCCGCGACAGCGACAGGTAATCGAGCCCGACGTCGAGGAGGAACCCGAGGCGCGACTGGATCTCCTTGAGCACCTGACCCGCGATGGCCTGCTCGCGCGTCCCCAGCGTGAGGGCATTCAAGAATTCCGCGCAGTCGGCGATCGATAGCTCGGCCACCTGGGCGATCGACTTGGCGCCGAGCTCCCCCGCGGCCATCGTCACCGCGAGAATCTCGGGCTTGAGTCGCGTGCCGTTGCACTCCGGACAGGGGATGTCGCGCATGAAGCCCTCGTAGCGTTCCTTCATCTGCTCCGAGTCGGTCTGCTCCATGCGCCGCGCCAGGAAGGCCATCACGCCTTCGAAGTCCGCGTAATAGGACCGGGTGCGGCCGTAGCGGTTCTTGTACCGGACGTGGACCTGGTGATCCGAACCTTCCAGGATCGCCTTGCGCGCCTTGGCCGGCAGTTTCTTCCACGGAGTGTCGATGTCGAATCCGAGCTGATCACCGAGCCCGGACAACATCCGGGTGAAGTACTCGGCGCTCTGTCCCACGGCCCATGGCGCGATGGCGCCGCCGGCCAGGGTCAGCTCCGGGTCGGGCACGACCAGTTCGGGGTCGACCTCTTTGCGGATACCGAGGCCCGTGCACTCCGGGCACGCGCCGTACGGCGAGTTGAACGAGAACGACCGGGGTTCCAGATCGTCGACGGCCAGCGGGTGCCCGTTGGGGCAGGCCAGCTTCTCGGAGAAGCGTTGCTCCCGGTGCGGATGGTCGTCCTCACGGTCGACGAACTCGAGTACGACGATGCCGTCGGCCAGGCTCAGCGCGGTCTCCACCGAGTCGGTGAGCCGCTGCTTGGAGCTGGCCTTGACCGTCAACCGGTCAACGACCACCTCGATGTCGTGCTTTTCCTGCTTCTTGAGCTTCGGCGGATCGGTCAGCGAATGCACCACGCCGTCCACCCGCACCCGGCTGTAGCCCTGGGTGTTGAGCTTCTCGAACAGGTCGACGAACTCACCCTTGCGGGTGCGGACCACCGGGGCCAGCACCTGGAAACGCAGGCCCTCATCCATGGCCAGGACCTGGTCGACGATCTGCTGCGGGGTCTGCCGGGCGATGCGCTCACCACACACCGGGCAGTGCGGGGTGCCCGCGCGGGCGTACAGCAGCCGCAGGTAGTCGTAGACCTCGGTGATGGTGCCCACGGTCGAGCGCGGGTTGCGGTTGGTCGACTTCTGATCGATGGACACCGCAGGCGAGAGGCCCTCGATGAAATCGACATCCGGCTTGTCCATCTGGCCGAGGAACTGCCGGGCGTAGGCCGACAGCGACTCGACATAGCGGCGCTGCCCCTCGGCGAAGATGGTGTCGAACGCCAATGAGGATTTGCCGGACCCGGACAGGCCGGTGAACACGATCAGCGCATCACGCGGCAGATCGAGGTCGACTCCTCGCAGATTGTGCTCGCGGGCACCCTTCACGATCAGGCGGTCAGCCACGCGTTTCCTTTCCCACGACAGACTTCACGCCCATGCTATGTGCGCCCACCGACAAGCCGGATACGGTGGCGCTATGACCAGCCCTCACATCGCGGTTGACGACACCTACACCGGTCACCAGGAGCCAGGCACCGCCGCCCGGCGCACCCTGCCGAACGCCTCGATCATCAAGGTGTCGGTGGGCCCGATGGACAACAACGCCTACCTGGTGACCTGCAATTCCACCGGTGAAACACTGCTGATCGACGCCGCAAACGACGCCGAGGTGCTGCTGGACGTGATCAAGCAGCAGGCACCCAAGTTGTCCCTGATCGTCACCAGCCACCAGCACTTCGACCACTGGCAGGCGCTGGAAGCTGTGGCAGAGGTCACCGGGGCGCCGACGGCCGCACACTCCCTTGACGCCGAACCTCTGCCGGTGACCCCGGACCGGATCCTGGCCGACGGCGACACCATCACGATCGGCGACCTGACGTTCGACGTGATCCACCTCCAGGGTCACACCGAGGGGTCGGTCGCCCTGGCCCTGCGCGGGGCCGACGGGGTGACCCACCTGTTCACCGGCGACTGCCTGTTTCCCGGCGGAGTCGGCAAGACCTGGCAGCCCGGTGACTTCGAGCGGCTACTGGGTGATGTGAGCGCCAAGGTGTTCGACGTCTACGACGACGGCACAGTGGTGTACCCCGGCCACGGAGACGACACCACGCTCGGCGCCGAACGTCCCCATCTCGGGGAGTGGCGCGAGCGCGGTTGGTAGTCGGCAGCCGGTGTGGCTCAGCTGGTGTGGACGATGAGCACGTCGGTCTTGGACCGTCGTGCCACGTTCGCGGGCACCGAGCCCAGGAGACGGCCGGCAATCGTGCTCAGGCCGACGTTGCCGACCACCAGCAGATCCGCCTGGACGTCCTCGGCCAACTCGACGAGGGCATCGACGGGAGCGCCGACTACCGGCCGCTCTTCGATGTCGGTGGCGCCGGCGGCCTTCGCACGATCGGTCGCCTCGCGGAGGATGGCGTAGATCGGCGCATTGCCCGCCATCTTGTAGCCCTCTTCCTTGAGTACATCGGCGGCACGCTGGTCTTCGCTCTGGGGGAAGTACGCGGTTGCCACGATCAGCTTGGCATTCGACCCGGCGGCAATCAGACCCGCGCGGTCGACTGCACGCAACGACGAATCAGATCCGTCCGTGCCGACCACCACGGTTCGATACGCGCTCATCAATACCCTCCCACTGTCAGTTGCAACGCCACCCGAGACAGTAACCCGTCGCCCGCTGACCAGGGGTGCAAATCACGACACCCGCACGGACAGCCGACAACTGGACCCAGTATTCGGTCCCAGAACGGCGAATCGGCACTGATGTTAACCCTCGGAACCCCAAAATCGGTGCTGACCGTGACGTAGTCGACGCCGGTCGAATCCGGGTTGTCGCCAGGACGATTCGCCACCGGAGTGATCCAGCTCATCTGTACCCGTCGGTACCCGCGACCGGTCGGCAATAGCGCTGTCGGAGAAAGCGAGTCGGAGCGCCTCAGGTTATTGTTTGCCATCACTTGAGGGGGTGACACCGTCGCTGACGTGGATCTGTCGCTGAATGAGCGCGCCGAGGGCGCGGACCGGCGCGTCGTTCGGGAAGCCCGATTCGACGCCCTGGCGGTGGCGGCATTTGCCGTCGTGCTGTGCGCGGCCGGAGCCGCCCGGCCGTCGCTGTGGTTCGACGAGGCGGCCACCATCTCGGCGGCTACCCGATCGGTGCCCCAGCTGTGGGACCTGATCGGCCATATCGACGCGGTGCACGGGCTGTATTACCTCGGCATGCAGGGTTGGTTCGCCGTCCTTCCGGCAACGGAGTTCTGGTCCAGGTTCTCCAGCTGCCTGGCCATCGGTGGTGCCGCGGGCGGGGTGGTGGTTCTCGGGCGGCAGTTCAGCACCCGCACGGTATCGGTCTGTGCGGGAGTTCTTTTCGCGATGCTGCCCAGGATCACGTGGGCAGGTATCGAGGCCCGCTCCTACTCCTGGTCGACGCTGGCCGCGGTGTGGCTGACAGTTCTGCTCATCTCCGCCATCCGGCGCGACCGCGCCGCGCTGTGGCTGTCATATGGTGCGCTGCTGGCGGTTTCCACCGTGCTGAACATCTTCGCCGTGCTGATGGTGGTTCCGCACGCCGTGGCCGTCGCGATTCTCTGTAGCCGTCGTCGCACCCGCACCAGGTGGGTGTCCGTGACGGCGGCCGCGATGGTCGTCGTGGTTCCGTTCGTCTTGTGGTGTCGTTCGCAGAGCTTCCAGGTCGGGTGGATCTCACCACTTGGCCTGCATTCGGTGGCCGAAGTCCTGGTCAGGCAGTACTTCGATCACAGTGTGGCGTTCGCGGTACTGGCGGCCGCGGTGCTGAGCGCACCCCTGGTCGCCAGGCGGCTGCGGCCCACCGATGACGGCACCCGGCGGCTGGTGGTCGTGGCCGTGGTGTGGGTTCTCGCCCCGACGGTGGTGTTGCTGGCGTATTCGGCTGTTGCCCAACCGCTTTACTACCCTCGCTACCTCTGTTTCACCGCACCGGCGATGGCGTTGCTGCTCGCCGTGTGTGTGGTCGCGGTTGCGCGCAGCAGGGAGTGGGTCACTGCGATATTGGCGGTGTTCGCCGTAGCGGCGACGCCGAACTACCTGATGGTGCAGCGCGGCCCGTACGCCAAGGAGGGCATGGACTTCAGTCAGGTCGCCGACGTCATCTCGGCACAGTCATCCCCCGGCGACTGCCTGATCCTCGACAACACCACCGCGTGGAAGCCGGGTCCCATCCGCCCCCTCACCGCCGCCCGGCCGGCCGCGTACGCGGCCCTTGTCGACCCCGGTCGCGGTGCCCCGGCCTGGAAACGAAATCGGTTGTGGGATGCGCATCTCGGGATCTGGGGCGTCGCTGACGAAGTGCGTCGGTGCACGGTCTTGTGGACGGTGTCCGAGCGCGATCCCGCGGTACCGAGCCGACAGAGCGGAACAGGGCTGAAGCCCGGACCCCGACTGGACCGCGCCCCGGCCTATCAGGTACCCGAAAGTATGGGTTTCCACATCGTCGAACGCTGGCAGTTCAACTTCGCCCAGGTGGTCAAGTCCACCCGGTGAGTCAGTCGCGGCGGCGGCCGAAGTACATCTCCTGCGCCGTCGAGCAGACGAGTTGCCCGGCGCGGTTGTACAGCGTGGCACTGGCCAGGCCCCTCCCGTTGATGCCGCTGGGTGAAACCTCGTCGGACAACACCCAATCCGTCAGATCGGCCGGACGGTGGAACCAGATGGCCAGGTCGATCAACGCCGAGAAGACACTCACCTGGGTGGCGCGCCGCATCGTCACCGTCGTATCGAGCAATGCCGTGCCCGAAAAGTACGTCAGCAGACAGCTGTTGACGATCGGATCATCGGTGACCGGTTCGGCCGGGCGCCACCACATCCGGGTGCGCTCCGGTGGTTCCGGCAGATCGATCGCCAAGCGCGGCGGCGCGTCGATGTAACGCCGCTCGATCCACTGCGGACGCACCCAGTACCCGCCGGCCTCATCGGCGAACGCCTGCAACTGCTCCTCGACCGGGGGCAGGGTCTCGGGAGCGGGTACCTCGGGCGCGCGTTGCTGGTAGTCCGCGGCGTCCATATCGACGCTGAACGAGACGAGCGCTTCCAGCAACACCTCATCGCCCTGGCGGCCGATGACCCGGCGGGTGGACAACGATCCGCCGTCGCGCAAGCTGCTCACCTCCATCTGCACCGGATACCGGGCATCACCGGCCCGCAGCAGATAAACGTGCAGGCTGTGCGGCAATCGGCCGGGCACGGTGCGGCTGGCCGCCATCAGCGCCTGGGCGGCGATGTGGCCACCGACGATGTGATGGCTGGGGTTGTCCCGCTGTTCGGCGACGAACATGCCGTCACCCGACTCGAACAGGTCAAGCGTGGACAGGACGTCGGCAAGGGGCAACATGGGCACCGCAGCATTATCCGCGGTCCCCCGCCCGCTAGCGGGCGGGGGACCTCAGCCGAGCGAGTGACGGGATTCGAACCCGTGTAAACGGCTTTGCAGGCCGGTTCCTAGCCACTCAGACACACCCGCGTCAGTTGGTTACTCTGCCAGCCACGCCGGTGCGCGCCCATAGTTTCGATCGCAATGATCACTAACCGGCGTCGGTCTCCCCCACCGGCCTGCCGACCACCGGCCCGCCCTGAGGCCACCCGGCCGGCGAGTCCTCCCACGGCTCCTGCCGTCCATACGGGGTCAGGTCGAGGAAGGGATAACCCACGGCGCTGTGATCGAGTCCGCGGGCGAAGGTCGAGTAAGTATGGAAGACCTCGTCACCGCGGCGCAGAAAGACACTGGCTCCCGGCCAGTCACCGCGGAGGTCTTCGTCGTTGAAGCCCGCATCGTGGAGCTCGTCGACGGACTTGTAGTTGTATTCGATTGGCGCACGGGCCGGATCGAGCGTCACGTGGAAGTCGTAGGTGAAGTCACCGTCGCGCGACGAATACCACGGGAACGTCCAGCCGTGGGCGTCCCGGTAGGCCTCGATGCTGGCGTAGGGCGCCCGGGAGATGCAGGCGAACGCGACGTCCTTGCCGTGCAACAGGTCTCGATCCCCTTCGGTGAAGGTCAGATCGGCCGCGGCCGTGCAGCTTGGACAGCCTGCGTCGATCGCGTCGATCCACATGAAGTGGTGGACGTAGAGCTGGCTACGGCCCTCGAAGAGGTCTCGCAGCTTCACCTCACCGTCGGGCCCTTCGAACGTGTAGTCCTTCTCCACCTTCACCATCGGCAGCCGGCGCCGTTGGGCGTTGACGGCGTCGCGCAGGTGCGTCACCTCACGTTCGGCGGCCAGCAGTTTCGTACGCGCCTGTCGCCACTCGTCCCGGGTGACAACCTCTGGGTAGGCGTTGAGTGTCAATGGCATCGAATCGCTCCTCGTGTCGGTCCTATACGGGTGAGACTCGGGCCGGCGCCGAAACTCATCGCGCGCGAGCGGGGCACGGCAGTCAGGAGGGGCGGCCACCCGACCGGAACGAGGCGACAGCACCGACCGCCGCCAGCACCGCGAATGCCGCGAAAAGCCACCCCGCCACCGCGGCGTCTCCGGTATCACGGAGATTGACTACGACTCCGGCCAATCCCGCACCGAACGCACCGCAGATCAATTGCACGGTGTTGATCGCCGCCGCCGCGGCCGGGCCCTCGGCGGGATCGTCGACGCTGCCCATCGCCCAGGCCGACAGATGCGGCCACGCGATACCGATACCGGCTCCGGTGACCATCAGCGCCACCGCCCACGCCACCACCAGCCACGGCGTCATGCCGTCCCGGATCAACAACGCGCCGCCCGCCAATCCGACCGCCATCACGATGGGTGCGAACGCCACCGTCCGCACGATCACCCGCCGGTTCTGCAGCGACGCGCTGACGATCTCCCCCGCCGTCCAACCGACCGACAGCACCGCGCCGAAGAATCCCGCCATCACGGGCGTGAGGTGTCCCAGGCGTTGACCGAACAGCGGTACATACATGTCGACCATGGTGGCGGCCATCAGCACCCCGAGGCTCAGGTAGATCCACTTGAGTGGGCCCTGGCCGAATGTGCTGGGCGGCAACACCGATGCCCGAGCGCGACGGTCCACGAACAGGAACCCGGCCACCAGCGCCACCCCGACACCGAGCAGAGCTGCGGTCCCCCGCCAGTCGTGCGGAATACCCGCCACACTGACCGCCATGGCCGCGGCACCCAACAAGGCCAGCGACCACACCGGGATGCCGGGCGCCGGAGCCGATGCCGCACCCCTGGCCGGCAGTACGACGGGCACCAGGGCGGACATCGCAGCCGTCAGGATCACCAACACGCCGAAGGCCCACCGCCAGTGCCCGAACTGCGCGAACAGCCCACCCGCCGCCGGTCCGATCAGTGTGCCGACACCCCACATCGCCGACACCAACGCAGATGCCTTGGTCCACAACGTATTCGGCAACGCCGTGTTGATCACCGCATAACCCAGGCCGGCCAGCAATCCGCCGGCGAAGCCCTGCACGGTGCGCCCGACGAGCAGCACCTCCATGCTCGGGGCCAGCGCACAGCCCAAGCTTCCGGCGCCGAACACCGTGAGCCCCAACAGATATGCGTGCCGCGGGCCCATCCGCATCAGCATCGAGTGGACGGTGGTGGCAGCGATCACCGACGCAACCAGGTACACCGTCGTTACCCAGGCGTAGAACCGCTGGCCCCCGATCTCGGCCACTGCACTGGGCAGCAGGCTGATCGTCAGGAATTCGTTGGTGGCGTACAGCAGCACGCCGCCGGCCAACACGGTGGACGCGCCCAGGTACCGGGCGCCCAACAACTGCCGCCAGGTCCCGGTGTCGGGTGTCACGGTTTCGGTCACACCGATGACGCTAGAAGCTGAACCGCCGTTGAGGTCAACACCGGCTCACTTCAGGCCGGCCGCGTCCATCCCCCGCAACTCCTTCTTCAGGTCCTGGATCTCGTCCCGGATCCGCGCCGCCAATTCGAACTGCAGATCGCGGGCGGCCGTCATCATCTGCTCGGTCAGATCCTTGATCAGATCGGCCAATTCGGCACGCGGCATGTTCGTGGTGTCCCGGCCCTCCACGATGCCGGCGCTGACCGAACGCCCCGGCTCGCCTTGGGCGCGCCGGCCACGCGACGCATTGCGCCCCGAGCCGCCGACTTCGACCGACTCGGTGTCGTCCGCCTCGCGGTACACCTGGTCGAGGATGTCGGCGATCTTCTTGCGTAGTGGCTGCGGGTCGATCCCGTTCGCCTCGTTGTAGGCGACCTGCTTGGCGCGGCGGCGTTCGGTCTCGTCGATCGCCTGGCGCATCGAGTCGGTGATCTTGTCCGCGTACATGTGCACTTCGCCGGACACATTGCGTGCCGCACGGCCGATGGTCTGGATCAGGCTGCGCGTCGAGCGCAGGAAGCCCTCCTTGTCGGCGTCGAGGATCGCTACCAGCGACACCTCGGGAAGATCCAGACCCTCACGCAGCAGGTTGATACCGACCAGCACGTCGTACTCGCCGAGACGCAGCTGGCGCAGCAGTTCGACGCGCCGCAGCGTGTCGACCTCGGAATGCAGATAGCGGACCTTGATGCCGAGCTCCAACAGGTAGTCGGTGAGGTCCTCGGCCATCTTCTTGGTCAGCGTGGTGACCAGCACACGCTCGTCGCGCTCGGTGCGGGCGCGGATCTCGCCGATCAGATCGTCGATCTGACCCTTGGTGGGTTTCACCACCACCTGCGGATCGACCAGACCGGTCGGGCGGATCACCTGCTCGACGAACTCACCGCCGGCCTGACTGATCTCATACGCGCCCGGGGTGGCCGACAGATACACCGTCTGTCCGATCCGGTCGGCGAATTCCTCCCACGTCAGCGGCCGGTTGTCGACGGCCGAGGGCAGCCGGAAACCGAAATCCACCAGGTTGCGCTTGCGCGACATGTCCCCCTCGTACATGCCGCCGATCTGGGGCACCGTGACGTGGGACTCGTCGATGACGAGCAGGAAGTCCTCGGGGAAGTAGTCGAGCAGCGTCGCGGGTGCCGAACCCGCCGGGCGGCCGTCGATGTGGCGCGAGTAGTTCTCGATGCCTGAGCAGAATCCGACCTGCTTCATCATCTCGACGTCGTAGTTGGTGCGCATCCGCAGCCGCTGGGCCTCCAGCAGTTTGCCCTGCCCCTCCAGCTCGGCCAGCCGTGCCTCGAGCTCGGCCTCGATGGTCGAGATCGCATGCTCCATCCGCTCCGGCCCGGCCACGTAGTGAGTGGCCGGGAAGATCCGCAGTGAGTCGACCTGGCGAACGATGTCGCCGGTCAGCGGGTGCAGGTAATACAGCGCCTCGATCTCGTCGCCGAAGAACTCGATCCGTATCGCGAGTTCCTCGTAGGACGGGATGATCTCGACGGTGTCGCCACGCACCCGAAAGCTGCCCCGGGTGAATGCCATGTCGTTGCGGTTGTACTGGACATCCACCAGCAATCGCAGCAGCCCGTCGCGCGGCACCTCCTGGCCGACCTCCAGCTCCACCGAGCGGTCAAGGTAGGACTGCGGCGTGCCCAGGCCGTAGATGCACGACACCGAGGCCACCACGACGACATCGCGCCGCGACAGCAGGCTCGAGGTCGCCGAGTGCCGCAACCGCTCGACATCGTCGTTGATCGAGCTGTCCTTCTCGATGTAGGTGTCGGTCTGGGCGATGTACGCCTCGGGCTGGTAGTAGTCGTAGTACGAGACGAAATACTCAACGGCATTGTGCGGCAACATCTCCCGCAGTTCGTTGGCAAGCTGCGCGGCCAGCGTCTTGTTCGGCGCCATCACCAGGGTGGGCCGCTGCAGCCGCTCGATCAACCAGGCCGTGGTGGCCGACTTTCCGGTACCGGTGGCACCGAGCAGCACGACATCGCGCTCACCGGCCCTGATCCGGCGCTCGAGTTCGTCGATCGCCGCCGGCTGGTCACCCGCCGGGTCGTACTCACTGACCACCTCGAACTGAGCACCGGTCCGGACGAGGCCCTCTACGGCGTCGACAGCAGATCGGTACTCCGAATGCGCGAGCACAGGGTGTTCGGTCGCGAAGGCCATGCTCACCAGCGTAGAGCCGTGCACCGACAACTTCCGCCTGCGTTCACTCCCCGCGTAGTGTTGGGCGCATCCACCCACCCAAGCACGAGACATTCGACCTGGTGGCCCGCACGAACACCGATCCGAAAGGCATCGTGCGGGCCGTCGACGTCTACACCGTCGAGCCCTGGGGGCTGTACATGGCGCGGCCGACACCCGGCCGGGACCAGTTCCACTACCTGGAGTCATGGCTGCTGCCGTCGCTCGGACTGCGGGCCAGCGTGTTCCATTTCAACCCCGGCCACGAGCGTGACCAGGACTTCTACCTCGACATCGGCAGCTATACCGCCGGCCCGGCAGCCTGGTATTCCGAGGACCACTACCTGGACCTGGTGATCCGCACCGGGCGCGGCATCGAGCTGTGCGACGTCGACGAGCTGCTCACCGCGGTCCGCCACGGGCTGCTGAGTCCGGAGGTCGGCGAGCAGGCGGTGCAAACCGCGGCTACCGCGATCGAGGGCCTGGCGAGCTGCGGATACCACCTGGATCAGTGGCTGTCCGGCAACGGAATGGCCCTCACGTGGCGGGGAGCGTAAGGTCGGGATTCATGAGCTCAGCTAAGTACGCCTGGGGAGTCCTCCCCGCGCTGGCCGGACTGCTCACCGGCGCGCTGTTGATTCCCGCTGCGGCACAAGCCGACCCGGAGGCGCCGCCTCAGGTCGAACCGCTGCCCGACCAGCAGCTGCACAACGTCACCTACCGCGCCAGGATCGACGGCGTGTCGCGCAACGCAACCATCGCCTACAAGATCGACGACGACAACATCAACACCGCCGATCCGTCCATGCTGCCGGGGCGGATCTTCGAAGCCACCGGTGTGGTGTCCAACCCGGAGACCGCCGGAATGGCCGTCCGCATCGACTGGCCGTACTCGGCGAACCTGCACTGCGAGATCCTGGTGGACGACCAGGTCATCGCCCAGGCCGACACCTTCGTCGGCCCGCGATTGACCAGACCCAAGGATGATCCGAGCTACGGCAGCCTGCCCTGTGGCGCCCCGCTGAGCACCCCAATGCCGGGCAATGCCGTCGACACCACGCCGCCGCCCGTCGAACCCGCAGTCCCGGCGCCCGCGGAACCTGAGCCACCGGCCACCTAGCCGTCAGCGCTTCAACCAGGACTCGACCGTGTGCCGGGTGTCGTTGATATGCGCCGTCATCTGTGCGGCGGCCAGCTCCGGATCACGGTTCGCGATCGCTTCGAGGATCGACTCGTGGTAGTCGTTGGCGTTGGGCTCCAGGCGTCCGAAGATGGCACCGACCGGTAGCCACATCCTCCGGCGGGCGTCGGCCACCGCCTCCAGCAGCCGGTCGTTCTGCGTGGCCTGGGCGATGCCGAGGTGAAATGCGGAGTCGAGGGTCTGGAAATCCGTGGTGTGCTGAGCCGACTGGTCGTTCATCCCGGTCTGCAGCGCGACTTCCATGCCCTTGAGCAGCTTGCGCAGCCCGGTCACATCGGTGGCCCGGCGTCGCTCGGCCGCCAGTCGGGTGGCCCCGGTTTCGACGATGATGCGGTAGTCGAAGGCATCGCGGATCGCCCGCTTGTTGCGGCGCAGCTCCCCGCGCATCTGGGCCGGGTCGTAGTGCGGCGCCTGGACGGTGAACCCACCGCCGCGGCCGCGCCGCACAGTGATCAGACCCTCCTTTTCGAGGACCGCCACGGCCGCACGCACCGTGGTGCGAGACACGTCGAGCATGTCGGAGAGTTCACGTTCGGTGGGCAACCGGTCACCCGGCCGGAACTGACCGAGCTCCAGTGCCCTACGCATCTGGTCGACGACCAGCTCATGCGCGGCGATCTGACGAACCGGAACCAAGGCCGGTTTGGCTGGTGCCATGCGTCCCCCCTTCGGACGCTTCAGACGCTACCGCACCGCAGAAAAGCGGCCCATACACCTGACCACTGCACGGGAAAGTGCGAAATCTGGTGCGGCTCAGGGATCTAGGGTCGCCAGCCAGCCGTATCCGCCCACGCCCAGGCGCGTCGGTAGGCATCGAGGAACCACGGCTCCTTGGCCACGGCGTAGTCAGGAGTCGCCAGCGCGGCGCGCTTGGCCGCCAGGTAATCGGCCTGCACGCCCGGGTTGGCCCGCAGCCAGTCGACGAACATCAGCGCGAACCGCTGATTCGGCCGACCGTCCACCCGGATGTGGATATTGGTCGGCCGGCCCGGATCAGCCGACGCGTGGAAACGCTTCTGCCACAACGCCGGATCGTCATCGTGCGGTGTGTCGGTGGTGATGCCCGGCACCACGGGATAGCCTGCGATCAGCAACGCGTCGGCGAGTTCGTCGGCGACTTCCAGCGACCCGACGGTCACCTGCACATCGATGACATCCTTGGCGTCCATCCCGGGCACGGCGGTCGAACCGATGTGGTCGATGCGCACCGCACGGTGGCCGCAGGCCGTGTTGAGCCGGGCGATGATGCGGCGCGCCTGATCCGGCCAGGTCGCGTCGTAAGGCACCACGACGGGGTCGCGACGTGCCGGCTGCCGGACCTGCAGGTTGTGCGCGAAGGGCAGGATCCGCTCGTGCCAGAGGGCGCGAGCCTGCTCGACGACGGCGCCGGGGCTGCCCGAGTTGTCCAGCCACACATCGGCGACCGCGCGGCGCTGCTCCTCGGTGGCCTGCGCGGCGATGCGGGCGCGGGCGTCCTCCTCGCTGAATCCGCGATACTCGATGAGCCGCTTGACGCGCAGTTCCGCGTCGGCGTTGACGATGATGACCAACGGGAACATCGGCGCCATCTGAGATTCCACCAACAGTGGAATGTCCTCGACGATGACCGCATCTTCATGGGCCGCCGCGATGAGCTCCGACCGGCGGTGCGCCACCAGCGGATGCACGATCCCGTTCAGGGTGGCGCGCTTCTCGTCGTCGCTGAACGCGACCGCCGCCAGCGCAGGACGGTTCAGTGCGCCCTCGGGCAGCAGGATCCCGTCGCCGAACGCCTCGACCAGCCTGGCCAACCCCTCGGTCCCCGGCTCGACCACCTCGCGGGCGATGACGTCGCCATCGACGATGATGCCGCCGAGATCGCTGAATGTGGCCGACACTGTTGACTTTCCGGCGCCGATACCGCCGGTTAACCCGATGCGAAGCACGCCCAACAGTGTGTCAGGCCTCCGGAACGACGAACGCCCCGACCCAATGGGCCGGGGCGTTCGTTGCCAGAGTTACTTAGGCGTTGCCTGCGAGCTTCTCGCGCAGAGCGGCCAGCTGTGCATCGCTGGCCAGCGTGCCACCGGTGGACTCCTCAGACCGCGAGGAACCGTTGGACACCGGACGAGCAGCTTCCTCGGCCTCGGCCGCGGCGAACTTCTCCATCTGCGTGGTGTGCATCTTGTGCCGGCGCTCGGCCTCGGCGTAGCGGGCCTCCCACTCTTCCCGCTGCTTGTCGAAGCCTTCGAGCCATTCGTTGGTCTCGGCGTCGAAGCCCTCGGGGAAGATGTAGTTGCCCTGCTCGTCGTAGCTGTCGGCCATGCCGTACTTCGACGGGTCGAACTCCTCCGTGTAGTCCTCGTTGGCCTGCTTGAGGCTCAGCGAGATCCGGCGACGCTCCAGGTCGATGTCGATGACCTTGACCATCGCGTCGTCGCCGACCTGGACCACCTGGTCCGGGACCTCGACGTGGCGCTCGGACAGCTCCGAGATGTGCACCAGACCCTCGATGCCCTCTTCGACGCGGACGAACGCACCGAACGGCACCAGCTTGGTGACCTTGCCCGGCACGATCTGACCGATCGCGTGGGTACGGGCGAAGTGGCGCCACGGATCTTCCTGAGTCGCCTTGAGCGACAGCGAAACCCGCTCGCGATCCATGTCGACGTCGAGCACCTCGACGGTGACCTCGTCGCCCACCTGAACCACCTCGGACGGGTGATCGATGTGCTTCCAGGACAGCTCGGAGACGTGGACCAGGCCGTCGACACCGCCGAGATCGACGAAGGCGCCGAAGTTGACGATCGAGGAGACGACACCCTTGCGGATGGCACCCTTCTGCAGCTGGTTGAGGAACTCGCTGCGCACCTCGGACTGGGTCTGCTCCAGCCAGGCGCGGCGGCTCAGCACCACGTTGTTGCGGTTCTTGTCCAGCTCGATGATCTTGGCCTCGATCTCCTTGCCGATGTACGGCTGCAGATCGCGGACACGACGCATCTCGACCAGCGATGCGGGCAGGAAGCCGCGCAGACCGATGTCGAGGATCAGGCCGCCCTTGACGACCTCGATGACGGTGCCCTTGACGGCCTCGTCCTTCTCCTTGAGCTCCTCGATCGTGCCCCAGGCGCGCTCGTACTGAGCACGCTTCTTGGACAGGATCAAGCGGCCTTCCTTGTCCTCCTTGGTGAGAACGAGGGCCTCGACCTCATCGCCCACGGAAACGACCTCATTGGGGTCGACGTCGTGCTTGATGGAGAGTTCACGGGAAGGAATGACACCTTCGGTCTTGTAACCGATGTCGAGCAGAACCTCGTCACGGTCAACCTTGACGATGGTCCCTTCGACGATGTCGCCATCGTTGAAGTACTTGATGGTCTTGTCGATCGCGGCGAGAAAGTCCTCGGCCGAGCCAATGTCGTTGATGGCTACTTGCGGCGAGGTGATGGAGGGACTTGGCATGTGGTGGGTTGCTCCGGACAGGTTTACTCGTAGGGACAGTAGTGTTGCGGTATTGCGTTCGTGCTGATCCGTGACGGGTCTAACTGCGTGCACAGATACGTAACGAGGGTACTAGACCAGGCACACGCAGGACAAACCACCTACCCTGACGGCGGCTCGTGGGGCTCATCGGACCGTGGGCCGAAGTAGTGCCGGGATTGCAGCCTACCCACCGCTACGCTTCGCACGTGGCGTACTCCCCGACCCCCGGCCCCGTCCATAGGCCGTGGTTTCCGATCACCGCACCTATGCCCAGGCCGGTGCGAAAAGTCGGGGCCCCGCTGGCCGCGATCATCGCCTGCGGCGTCGTCATCGGTGCGCTGGTACTGCTGTTCACCGCGCTCAACCCGGCCGGCGCGATCATCGGGTTCACGCTGTCCAGCATCGTGATGACCGGGGCGGTATTCGCCTACCTGTGGCTGGACCGCTGGGAGCCGGAGCCGCCCCGATTGTTGCTGTTGGCGTTCGGCTGGGGTGCCGCGGTTGCCGTCGTGCTCTCCCTGATATTGAGCCTGTTCGCCGATGCGCTGCTGGCGACACCCGGTGTCGACTCGTCCCACAGTTTCGCCTCCGTGGCGATCCGGGCGCCGTTCATCGAAGAGGCCGCCAAGGGCTTGTTCCTGCTGGTCATGATGACCGGCAAGCGCCGCAACGAGCTCAACTCGCTGACCGACTGCCTCGTCTACGCCGGCCTGGTCGGTCTGGGGTTCGCCTGGCTGGAAGACATCATGTACATCTCCAGCGCGGATTCGTTGGGGGGATCCCTGCTCACCGCGGCGATGCGACTGATCATGGCGCCGTTCGCCCACTCACTGTTCACCACGATGACCGCGATCGGGGTGTACTTCGCGCTGCAGCGGCGCAGTGGCATCGCCAAGGCGCTGTGCATCCTGGCCGGCTACCTCGGTGCCGTGCTCATGCACGGGTTGTGGAACGGCTCGTCGCTGCTCGGCGCCGGAACCTACTTCATCGTCTACATCGTCTGGATGGTGCCGATCTTCATCACGATGATCGTGGTCGGCGTTACCAGCCGTCGCCGCGAACAGCGCGTGGTGGCCGCCAAGCTGCCCGGCATGGTCGCCGCCGGACTCATCACCCCCAACGAGGCCACCTGGCTCGGATCGTTGAAAACCCGCCACGGTGCCATCCAGCAGGCGACGATGGCCGGCGGCCGGCCCGCCGGCAAGGCCGTCGCAGCGTTCGCCGCCGCCGTCGTCGAACTGGCGTTCGTGCGCGACCGCATCGACCGCGGTTTCGGAGATACGCAGGTGTACGCGCTGCAGCAGGAAGAGGTGTACTCGGTGACCGCCGCCCGGTCGGCCGCACCGATCCTGCAGTGGCTCGCCAACTACCAGGCGCCCGTCCGGTACTGAGCCACCGGCCCGCCCGCCGAGCAGGCGAATGTACCGATTTGCACTGGTCAGTGATACTTCATACATGCTCGCCCACATTCTCGACGTCCTGCCGGCGTTCCTGGTCGCAGCGGTGATTCTGGCTGCGCTACCCGGTCCGGCGACGGTGCTGTTCCTACACCGTTCGGTGCGGGACGGCCGGACGGCGGGGCTGGCGGCGGTCGTCGGCAATGAGATCGGCATCTGCGGATGGACGCTGGCCGGTGGCGGCGGACTGTCGATGCTCCTGACGGCCAACCGGATGTTGTCGTTGGCGCTGCACGTCGTCGGAGCCGCCGTCCTGGTCTGGCTCGGAATCAGCGCCTGGCGCAGCGCCAAGGGCGACGGCGACGTCGAGGTGGCGCTGCCACTGCGCGGGCGGACCCCCGCAGCAGCGTTTCGCGCAGCACTGATGTCCATCGCCGCCAATCCGAAGGCGGCGGCCTTCGGCATCGTCGTGCTCCCGCAGTTTCTGCCCACGAACGGACCCGTGCTGCCGACATTGCTGGTGCTCGCGGTCATCCAGCTGGTAGTGGACACCACGTGGTGTGTCGGCGTCGTGCTGGCCGCCCACCGCGCACGAAACATCCTGAACCGCACCCATATCCGTCGCCGTATCGAACGCGTGATGGGGGCCGCACTGGTGGCGCTGGGCGTGGGCCTGGGCGCCGACGCGCGCTAGCACGCGGCTGAGCCGCTGCCGCCCTAGTGAGCCGCGGCATCCCAACTGCGGCCGTATCCCACCGACACCTCCAGCGGCACATCCAGTGGATACGCATTGCCCATGTGCTCGCGCACCAACGCCTCCAGTGCGTCCCGCTCCCCCTCGACGACCTCGAAGAGCAGTTCGTCGTGAACCTGCAGCAGCATGCGTGACTTGAGCCCGGCGGCCTTGATCGCCTCGTCGACGTTGATCATCGCCACCTTGATGATGTCGGCGGCACTGCCCTGGATGGGTGCGTTGAGTGCGGCCCGCTCGGCGGCCTCGCGGACGTTACGGTTGCTGCTGTCCAACTCGGGCAGGTAGCGCCTGCGCCCGAACACTGTCGACGTGTAGCCGTCCTTGCGGGCCTGGTCGACGACGTCGCGCAGATAGTCGCGGATACCACCGAACCGCGCGAAGTACTGCTCCATCTGGATCTTGGCTTCCTCGGTGGAAATCTTGAGCTGGCTCGCCAGCCCATAGGCACTCAAGCCGTAGGCCAAGCCATAGGACATCGCCTTGACCCGCCGGCGCAGCTCCGGGGTGACCTCGTCGATCGGCACGTCGAAGGCCCGCGACGCGACGAACGAATGCAGGTCCTCGCCGGTGTTGAATGCTTCGATGAGGCCTTCGTCGCGGGACAGATGCGCCATGATCCGCATCTCGATCTGGCTGTAGTCGGCCGTCATCAGCTCGGTGTAACCATCGCCGACGACGAAGGCGTCCCGGATGCGCCGGCCCGCCTCGGTGCGGATCGGGATGTTCTGCAGGTTGGGCTCGGTGGACGAAAGCCGGCCAGTGGCCGCGATGGTCTGGTTGAACGTGGTGTGGATCCGGCCATCGGTGGCCACCGCCGCCAGGAGCCCGTCGACGGTCACCTTCAGCCGGGTGGCGTCCCGGTGTGTGAGCAGGTGCTGCAGGAACGGGTGGCCGGTCTTGTCGAACAGTGACTGCAGCGCATCGGCGTCGGTGGTGTAGCCGGTCTTGGTGCGCTTGGTCTTGGGCATCTCCAGCTCGTCGAACAGCACGACCTGCAGCTGCTTGGGTGAGCCGAGATTGATCTGCTTACCGATCACGGAGTACGCGGCCTCGGCGGCGTCGCGGATCTGATCGGCGAACTCGCTCTGCAACTCCTTGAGGTAGTCGCTGTCGACGGCGATGCCGGTGTGCTCCATCTGGGCGAGCACCCGCTGCACCGGCAGCTCCATGCGGCCCAGCAGTGACGACGAGTCGATCTTGGCCAGCTCCTGGTCGAGCGCATCGGCGAGATCCAGCACCGCGCAGGCGCGCAGGATCCCGGTCTGCACCGCCTGCTCGTCCACCCCGTCCGAATCATCGAGAAGTGAAAGCTGTTGCTGCTCTGGACTTTCGGCCCGAAGTTCACGGTGCAGGTAGCGCACCGACAAGTCATCGAGGGCAAAGCTGCGCTGGCCCGGCCGAACCAGGTAGGCCGCCAGGGCGGTGTCGGAGGTGACCCCGCGCAGCGTCCAGCCCCGGCCGGCCAGATCGTGCATCGCCAGCTTGGCCTCGTGCAGGGCCTTGGGCGGGCCGGGATCGGCGAGCCAGGACGACAGCGCCGCCTCGTCCTCAGCGGTCAGCGTGGCGGTGTCGATGTAGCGGCCGTCGCCGTCGGCCGAGACGATGGCCAGCGCGGTGGCATCGGCGTCGTAAGCCAGGTGCGTGCCGACCACCGCCATCCCGAACCGGTTGCCCAGGCTGTGTTCGGAGAGCCATGCGGCCAGCTCACCGGGCTCCAGTGCGCGCCCACGCACGTCGAACCCGTGCTCGACCTCCGGTTCGGCGGATACCAGCGTGTCGAACAACCGGTCCCGCAGCACCCGGAACTCGAGGTCGTCGAACAGCCGGTGGATCTGGTCACGGTCCCACGTCTGCACGCGCAACGTGTCCGGGGTCTGGGCCAGCGGCACGTCCTTGACCAGTTCGGTCAGCTCGCGGTTGAGCACCACGCTCGACAGATTGGTCCGCAGCGACTCGCCGACCTTGCCCTTCACCTTGTCGACGTTGTCGACCAGGGATTGCAACGAGCCGTATTCGACGATCCACTTGGTGGCGGTCTTCTCCCCCACGCCCGGGATTCCGGGCAGGTTGTCGCTCGGGTCGCCCCGGAGCGCGGCGAAATCCGGATACTGCGTCGGCGTCAGGCCGTACTTCTCCACCACAGCGTCCGGCGTGAACCGGGTCAGCTCGCTGACCCCCTTGCGCGGGTAGAGCACGGTCACGTCATCGCTGACCAGCTGCAACGAGTCACGGTCGCCGGTGACCACCAGCACGCGGTAGCCGGCGTCCTCGCCCTGGGTGGCCAGGGTGGCGATGATGTCGTCGGCCTCGAAGCCGGGCTCGGCCAGCACCGTGATGCCCAGCGCGCCGAGCACCTCCTTGGTGATGTCGATCTGGCCGCGGAACTCGTCGGGCGTCGCGGACCGGCCTTCCTTGTACTCGGGGTACTTCTCCTTGCGGAACGTCTGCCGCGACACATCGAACGCCGCGGCGACGTGGCTGGGCTGCTCGTCACGCAACAGGTTGATCAGCATTGCGGTGAAGCCGTACACCGCGTTGGTGGTCAGCCCGCCCTGCGTCTTGAAGTTCTCCGCAGGCAGCGCATAAAACGCTCGGAATGCCAGGGAATTACCGTCGAGCAGCATCAGTGTGGGCTTCGCGTCCGTCACGGCCCTAACTCTATGCACCGCCGCCGACGAGTTCGGCGGCCATCTCGATGAGCGCCCGCGCGGCCGGGCTGATCGGCCCGCTTGCACGCCAGGCCAGCACCAGCCGACCGCGCAGTTCGGGTCGGATCGAAATGGCGTGGACGTCGGCGCGCTGGCGCGCCACCGAACCGGGCACGATCGCTACGCC
The DNA here is from genome assembly GCF_040655355.1 of Mycobacterium sp. NPDC050441. NCBI lineage: Bacteria > Bacillati > Actinomycetota > Actinomycetes > Mycobacteriales > Mycobacteriaceae > Mycobacterium > Mycobacterium sp. NPDC050441. The sequence continues at coordinate 82,168 of NZ_JBFAJS010000005.1, forward strand.
CAGCCCGCGGGCGGCGAGATCGGCGAGCGCGTCGGGCGTCGCGGCCTCGAACACCACGTGCGGCGCCACGCCGGCCGCCGCGCAGGCCCGGTCGAACTGCCGACGGATACCGCCACCGGCGGGCAGGGAGATGAGCGGACGCTGCACCAGCGCGGCGAGCGTGACCGTCCGGCGCGCCGCCCACGCGTCGGCGCGACTCACCACCGCCTCGATCGGTTCGTCGGTCGTCGTGGCGACCGCCAATCCGTCGGGCACCTCGTCGGAGCCGACCGACGTGATCGCGACATCGAATCTGCCGCTGCGGACGCCGTCGATCAGCGCATCGGAGGTGTCGGTGGACAGCGTGATCTCCACCGCGGGGTGGGCCCGGTGGTAATCGGCCAGCAGCTGCGGCAGGTCGACGTTGTGGGCCGTCACGGTGCCCACCGTCACCGAACCGCGGACCAGCTGGGTGAGTTCGTCGACTGCGGTCTTGGCGAGCCGCACGGCGTCGAGGGCGGCTCGGGCGTAGGGCAACACCGCCGCGCCGGCGGCGGTGAGCCGGACCTCGCGCCGGGACCGGTCCAGCAGTGGCTGCCCCAATTCTCGCTCCAGCCGGGCGATCTGGGCACTGACCGCGGGCTGCGCCACGTGCACCCGCTGCGCGGCCCGGGTGAAGTTGGCCTCCTCGGTGACCGCGACGAAGTACTCGAGCTGCCGCAATTCCATAACTTTTGATTATAGTTTGTGTACTCAAACGGTATTGGACTTATAACTGCTGTTCGACGCAGGCTTGAGTCATGGACATCGTCATCTCCGGGGCCGGTATCGGCGGCCTCACCACAGCATTGAGCCTGCACGCCCGGGGCATGGGCGTCACCGTCGTGGAATCGGCGCGCGAACTCACCGCGCTGGGTGTCGGCATCAACCTGCTTCCGCACGCCGTGCGTGAGCTGACCGAGCTCGGCCTGGGCGATGCCCTCCGCACCATGGCGGCCACGCCGGCGGTCATCGATTTCTACGCCTCGGACGGGACACTGCTGTTCCGCGAGCCCCGCGGAATCGAAGGCGGCTACGGCTACCCGCAGTGCTCAGTGCACCGCGGCCGGTTGCAGATGTTGTTGCTCGACGCGGTCCGGGCCCGGCTCGGATCCGAGGCGGTGCGAACCGGCGCCGGCGTGGTGGGCTTCACCGAGTCCTCAGCCGGTGTGCGCGTGGAGACCGGGGCCGGGGATTTCACCGCTGACGTATTCGTCGGCGCCGACGGGGTCCAGTCGATGGTCCGGCGCAGGCTGCATCCGGGCCCCGACCCACTGCTCTGGTCGGGTGTGCGGATGTTTCGCGGCGCCAGCCGGATTCGGCCGTTTCTCGACGGCCGCACCATGGCCATCGTCAAGGGCCCCCACGGGGTGGAGCTGGTCACCTACCCGATCGGTGGTGATCTGGTGAACTGGGTGCTGCAGGTGCCCGAGGCCGGCCCGGGCCCGCTTCCCGGTGACGCGAACTGGAACACCCCGACCGATCCCGCGGCGGTGGCCGCCCATATGTCCGGCTGGCACCTGAGCTGGCTGGACACCGCCGAACTGGTGGCCCGATCCGAAACGGTGTTCGAGTATCCGATGGTCGATCGGGAACCGCTGCCCCACTGGGGAACTCAGCGTGTCACATTGCTCGGTGACGCCGCGCATCCGATGTACCCCGTCGGCGCCAACGGCGGCTCCCAGGCCATTCTCGACGCCCGCGTCCTGGCCGACGAACTGGCCGCCGGCCGTGGCGTCGCCGGTTACGAGGCGCGCCGGGTGCCCGAGACGACGGCAGTGGTGCACGCCAACCGTGAGATGCATGCCGGCGACCCGGACGACCTGAACCGCGTCACCGCCACCTACCGCCGAAACACTCTGGCCGACAGGAGTTCCCGATGACCACTTTCGTGCTCGTACCCGGCGCGTGCCACGGCGGCTGGTGCTACGACGACCTGGCCGCCGCGCTGCGCGACGACGGACACCGGGTGTTGACGCCGACCCTGACCGGGGTGGCCGAGCGCGCCCACCTGGCCCACGCCGGGGTCAACCTGGACACCCACATCGCCGATGTGCTGGCCGAATTCGAAGCCCACCGCGTCACCGACGCGGTGCTGGTCGGGCACAGCTACGGCGGCATGGTGATCACCGCCGTCGCCGACCGCATCCCGGATCGGGTACGAACGCTGGTCTATCTGGATGCGCTCGTGCCGCGCGACGGCGAGTCCTGCTGGACCCTGACCAACGACGAGCAGCGCCAGTGGTACATCGGGGTCGACGCCACCGGCTACGGCGTGCCCCCACTGCCGTTCTTCGACGAGCGCGCAACCGCGCACCCACTGGCGTCACTGCTGCAGCCGGTGCGGCTCGGCGACGAGCCGGCGGGGATCCGGCGGATCTTCGTCTACGCCCAGCGCTGGCCGACTGAGTCGCCGTTCGCGCCGACCTACGACCGGTTGCGTACCGACCCCGGGTGGACGACGCACTCCCTCGACGGGGCACACAACCTCATGCGGGACAACCACAGTGATCTGGTGCGCATCCTGCGGGACGCTGCCGGCTCCGTCAGCCTCCCGTCCGGCGCAGCTGGTCGCGGATGACCTCGGGTCGGGCGCTGATCGCACCGATGTAACCGTCGGGCCGGACCAGGACGAAAGTTCCGACGGGTACGTCGTAATCCCCGCCGGGCTCGAGGTGCACCTGCGGCACCCCGAAATCGACTGTCCCGTCCACGAATTGCAGCACCGTCCAGTGCGGGCCGCGGAACACGTCGAACAGCCGTCGGCCGTCGGGCAGCAGACCGTCCGGTGCGCGGTCGCCGGGTTGCAGTGCGCCGGCCAGGTGCGCGTCTCCGGCGGCCAACGGGCCGCCCCGGTAGCCGATGTCCAGCTGGTGGATCGCGGCCGGCGCCCGCTCGGTTGCGCCGAAGCCCTGGCGGTGCAGCGCGCCGCTGAGTTGCAGTACCTCGGCAGCGACGGGCAGGCGTTCGGCCTCATAGCTGTCCAGCAGGGCGTCGGGCGCGCCGGCCAACACCGCGGCCAGCTTCCAGCCCACGTTGTAGGCATCCTGAACCCCGGTGTTGACGCCCAGTCCCCCGGCGGGCGAATGCACGTGGGCGGCGTCCCCGGCCAGCAACACCCGGCCGATCCGGAAGTGTTGCGCCATCAGCAGATTCACCCGGTACAACGAAATCCACCGCAGGTCCGACAGCGTCACGTCTCCTCGGCCCGACCGGTGTTCCAGCACCGCCTGCATGCCGTCGAGGGTCAGCGGGGGCGGGTCGTCGCCCGGTGCCATGGTGACCACCAATTGGTAATGGTCGGTGCCGGGCAGATTCCACAACGAGAACCGCCGGGACTGGTCGCCGTCACGGGTCAGCAGGTGACAGCACCGGCCGTCGAGTCCGCCGGCCCGCACGTCGCCCACGATGATGCGTTCCTCGGTGAGCGCCCCGCCGAGAAACTCGACCCCGGACACCTTGCGTACCGTGCTGCGACCGCCGTCGGCGCCGACCAGGTAGTCGGCCCGGATCGGCCCGCGGTTCGTGCGCACCGTGACGCCGTCGCCGTCTTGCGTGAAACCCGTTACCTCGGTGCAGAATTCGATCGTCCCGCCGAGTTCGGCGAATCGCGCGGCCAGGATCTGGTCGGTGCGCCATTGCGGGATCAGCCAGGTGTAGGGGTACGGCACCGCCGGTGTGGGTTCCAGCTCGGGCAGTCCGAGCAGCTCGTAGATCGGTTTCTCCCAGACCACGTCGGCGCCGCGGTACAGCCGCATCGGCGGAAACGACTCCCCGGCGGCCAGCACGGCACCGATGACCCCGAGGTCGTCGAACACCTCCAGCGTGCGCGGCTGCAGCCCTTTGCCGCGCGACCCGGGGAACAACGTCGCGGCCTTGTCCAGCACCCGGCAGGGCACACCTCGACGAGCCAGCTCGATGGCCAGGGTGAGTCCGGTCGGCCCGGCTCCGGCAATCACGACGGTCATCGCCGACCACCGCCCAGCAGGACCAGAAGGACGTCATCGACCAGCCGCGTACTGAACGCCTCGTCGACCGGCAGGTCCACGTGAAGCTGCCGCAGGATCATCGCCTCGGCCACGTCGTGGATCAGGTCGACGTCGGTGTCCGCGGCGATGTCGCCCCGGGCCATGGCCCGTTGCAGCGCCTCATGGAAGGGCGAGAGCTCCGCCTTGTCGAGATGTTCGCGGATGGCTTCGGCGAGCTGGGCATCGTGCCGCATGAGCGCCGCGAGTTCGGCGGTCACCCGCGTGAGCGGATCGGCCACCTCCGCGGAGATCATGTCCATCACAGCGAACAGGTCACTGCGCAGCTGCCCGGTATCGGGCACGGAGGCGTTCCGGGCGGCGTCGGCAGCGTCCAGGGTGGCGCGGACGAGCTGAGCCTTGTTCGGCCACCGGCGGTAGATCGTGGCCTTGCTGGCACCCGCTCGTGCGGCGACCGCATCGATCGTCAGCGCCTGATATCCCCGTTCTGCCAGCAGTTCGGCCGTGGCGGCCAACACCGCCTGTTCACGCTCCATGCCTCGCACCATGCTCGAAGCGTACGAAACGGTTTCGTACTCTTCAACCGAATATCTTGGCCCGCGGGACAAAACTGCAACACGTTTCAGTTCTGTGGTCTTGATCGTTTAGGCTGGCCGCGTGCCAGCAGCATCTTCGCAACCCGCGATCGAAGGGTGGTTCGCCACCGACGACGCCGGTGCCACTCACCTGATCGGCGGCAAGTGCACCCAGTGCGCCACCTACGTTTTCCCGCCGCGCGAGAACAACTGCCCCAACCCGGCCTGCGACAGCGACACCCTTGATCTGGTGCCGCTGTCCCGCCGCGGGAAGGTGTGGAGCTACACCGAGAACCGGTACCTCCCGCCCTCGCCTTATCCCAAGACCGACCCGTTCGAGCCGTTCGCGATCGCCGCGGTGGAACTGGCCGACGAAGGCCTGATCGTGCTCGGCAAGGTCGTCACGGGCACCCTCGCGGCCGATCTCAAGGTCGGCATGGAGATGGAGCTGACCACCATGACGCTCTACACCGACGACGAGGGCGTCGAGCGCACCACCCACGCCTGGAGGATCGCCTGATGAGCGCACCCGAACCGCTGTACATCCTCGGCGCGGGCATGCACCCGTGGGGCAAGTGGGGACGCGACTTCACCGAGTACGGCGTCGTCGCCGCCCGCGCGGCCCTGGCCGAGGCCGGCCTGGACTGGCGCCAGATCCAGCTGGTCGCGGGAGCCGACACGATCCGCAACGGCTACCCCGGCTTCATCGCCGGGTCGACGTTCGCCCAGAAGCTGGGCTGGAACGGCGTGCCGGTGTCGTCGAGCTACGCGGCCTGCGCGTCGGGCTCGCAGGCACTGCAGAGCGCCCGCGCCCAGATCCTGGCCGGGTTCTGCGATGTCGCGCTGGTGATCGGTGCCGACACCACCCCCAAGGGTGCCTTCGCGCCCGTCGGCGGCGAGCGCAAGAACGATCCCGACTGGCAGCGCTTCCACCTGCTCGGCGCGATGAACCCGGTGTACTTCGCCCTGCTGGCCCGGCGCCGGATGGACCTCTACGGCGCCACCGCCGAGGACTTCGCCCAGGTGAAGGTGAAGAACTCCCGGCACGGTCTGCAGAACCCGAATGCCCGTTACCACAAGGAATCCTCGGTCGAGGACGTGCTGGCCAGCCCGGTGGTCTCCGACCCGCTGCGCCAGCTCGACATCTGCGCCACCTCCGACGGCGCCGCCGCGCTGATCGTCGCGAGCGCGGATTTCGCCCGCAAGCACCTGGGTTCGCTGGACGGTGTGCCGTCGGTCCGTGCGATCTCGACCGTCACGCCGCGCTACCCGCAGCACCTGCCCGAATTGCCGGACATCGCAACGGATTCCACCGCCGTGGTGGCCGCCCCGGAGCGCGTGTTCAAGGACCAGATCCTCGACGCGGCCTACGCCGAGGCCGGGATCGGCCCCGAGGACGTCAGCCTGGCCGAGGTGTACGACCTGTCCACCGCACTCGAGCTGGACTGGTACGAGCACCTGGGCCTGTGCGCCAAGGGCGAGGGCGAGCAACTGCTGCGTTCGGGTGCCACCACCATCGGCGGGCGGGTCCCGGTCAACGCCTCGGGCGGCCTGGCCAGCTTCGGTGAGGCCATTCCGGCGCAGGCCATCGCGCAGGTGTGCGAGCTCACCTGGCAGCTCAAGGGCCAGGCCACCGGCCGTCAGGTCGAGGGTGCGAAGGTCGGCGTCACGGCGAACCAGGGCCTGTTCGGCCACGGCTCGTCGGTGATCGTCGCCCGCTAGTCACCATTGCCGCTGCGCGGGCGTGCGTGTCTGCTCCGCGACACGCCGCCGCGCACCGGCATTCCGCGCACGGTCGCGCCACGATGACGGTATGAGCGAGAGCGTCGTCGTCCGCGTCAAGCCCGGCAGCCGCAAAGGCCCCTTGGTCGAAGTTGCGGATGATGGCGCGCTCACCATCTATGTGCAAGAGCGCGCCGTCGATGGCAAGGCCAACGACGCCGTCACCAAACTGCTTGCCGAACATCTCGGTGTGCCGCGCAGCCGCGTGAAGTTGATCTCCGGTGCGACCGCGCGGCTCAAGCGTTTTCGTATCAACTGACAGCACCGAGCGTGCGCAGAATGTCGCCCGATGGCGGCGGCCCAGTCCGCTAACCCAGATTGCGGTTCCACTCCAGCCAGCCGATGCCGCTACGCCCGTCGGCGGTGCGGACCTTCGCCCAGGCCCGCGGGAACTGACTCACCCTCCCGTCCGCAGCTACCAGCAGCACGGGAGCGTGGCCCACGATGTCAACAGTCACTTCGAGATCGCCGGGTTGCAGCGTCAGCGTCGTCGACACCGGCAGATCGTCGGCACCGAGCGTGTAATCCGCAGTCACCGCCTGCAATTCGACAAGCGGTTCACCCGCGCGCTGCGAATAGCCGATACCGACCGGCGGTATCCCCGGAATCCGGATGTCGACGCCGTGCAGATGGGTGCCGTCGTCGAGATGGAGGGCACTCCACACCCAGTTCATCGACCACCAGTCCCGCACGCCCCACGAGTGGTCACGTTGGCCCGCCACACCGTTGATGCCGAAGGTCTGCTCGCCGATGGTCACCGTGCCCGAGACCGTGCACGGAATCTCATAGCGGGGCGTGATCCGGTACTGGTACGGAGTTCCCACCGTGGTCCAGGTCAGGTCCATGGTCACCGCAACCGGTCGGCCCGTCTCTCCGCGCAGCAGGGCCGCCGGATCGTCGTGGGCCTGCCCGGTACCCGATGCGGTAACACGGTAGGCCTTGAGCGGTTCGAGCGGTTGCAGGCTCAACTCGACGCCCTCACCCGTGATCGATGCGGGTTCGGCCGGTGCGGCATGAAAGTCGTTGAGCGCCACGGTCGGCATACCCGGACCGCAGAACAGGACATTGACCCATGCGGTGTCCTGGTTGGGGATCAGGCCCAGGCGGACCCAGCCGCCGAAGCCCGCCGCCGCATCGGTGAAGTCGAAGTACCAGCTCTCGTTCCACAGCTCTTCACCGGTAGGGGTGTGCGGATAGTCGTCCTCGGCGTCAGGCACCAGCGGTTCCGGAATTGCCGGGGGTGCAAGGACATCCAGTGCTTGGGTGTCCAGAACGTGACTGCAGTGCCGGTCGAGCATCGTCATGAACATCTGGTCACCGCGTTCGGTACGTTCCACCAGCATCGAGGAGATGATCGCCATCATCACCCCGAAGAAGCTCTGCCGGCGCACGCCGTCGCGCACCTGATCGAGCGTCAGTGCCGAGTCCGTGCCGAGCGCCTGGTGATACGCCGTCAACAGCTCGTCGTAGTGCGCGCGGCGCTGCTCAACGGGCAGGGCGCAGCCGATGAAGTACGCGACGTCGGTGAACGCCGGCCCCTTCGTGACGGTCTGCCAGTCCACCACGGTCAGGACCCGGTCGGCACCCGCGTCGCCGAACAGCATGTTGTCGAGCCGATAGTCACCGTGCACCAGACCCTGCGGCCGCTCGGACGCGCCCTCGTCGGCCAGGTACGCGTCGAAACTCTCGACGAGCCGGTCACACACGTGGCGCTGCTCCGGCGTGATCAGGCCGGCGTAGCGGTCGACAAATGCCGCATACAAGCCTGCGATCAGGGCCTGGTTGACCGGCGCCTCGCGGTTGAGCCACTCGGCCTGGTTCAAGGCCTCGACGCCGGCCACCGATCCGTGCACACGACCCAGCTCGGTGAGCGCCGCCGAGGCCTGTTCGGCTGTCGCGCCACGGATCTCGTCACCGACGACAGCCGGGATGGCGTCGCCGAGCAACAGGTCGAAGGCCCCGGTCCGTGGGTCGAAGGCGGCGTGATAGCACGGCGCCACCGGCCCCGGGACCAAGGCGGGCGCGATGTCGGCGTAGAACCGCACCTCGCGCTCGTAGAGTCCCAGCGCCAGTCCGGTCTGGCGGCTGTTGGGATCGGTGGCGGCCACCTTGAGCACCACCGAGGCCGGCCCGTCCGCCTCCCCGGCATAGTTCAGCGAGACCCGGTAGCACTCGCTCATCTGCCCGGTGCCGATCCGCTCGAAGCTGAATCCGCTGACCGGACCGGCGCCCAGGGCGGCGGTCAGCCAGTCACACGTCAGGTCTTCGGGGCGGTCCAGGACAGCGGTCTGAGTCGGTTGCACACAGGCAACGTAGCAGTGTTCCGCATCACATATGACAGGTGTCAACTAATAGCTAGTGGTGTGCCGCTTTGGCATGACCGTGTGCACAGGAATCCGGCGGGGTGGCCGCCACGTCCAGCGCCGGGTTGCGGTCGAAGAACCCGAAAGGCTTGAGCCAGAACGACACCACGTCGACCGGCATCACCGGCCAGTCCTCCGGTCGGGTGATGTGGTGGATACCGAACACGTACCACAGCACCACGTCGGTGTTGTCGATCGACCGGTCGGCCTTCGTCCACTCGCCCAACCCGGTGTCGGCCGCCGACTGGTTGACGAACTCCCCCGCCGGCCAGCGTTCGTCCGGTCGGTTCGGGGTCACCCACAAGGTATGGGCGATGACATTGGCGCGTTGCAGCACCGGCGAGGACGGGTCGAACATCGCCGGGATCGCCCCGGTGGGCACCAGCTTGTAGGACGGATGCGTCCCCAGGCCGTTGACGACGTTGGTGTTGACCACCTTCCAGGCCCGCTGAGTGGCGAAGTTGACGTCCTGCCTGCCCTCCTGCTCGGTGCGCAGCGCCTGATTGCGCACCACCAACGACAGGCCGTACGGATTGTCCGGACTGATCGGTTCCGCGTACGACTCGGTCATGTAGACCGTGTTGTCGGTGCCGTCGACGTCCAGGTCCAACCGGGCGATCAGGAAGTGCTGATGGAACGGTGCGTACGTGCGCTCGTCGACGAGCGTGCCGTTCTTCGGCGTCGCCCCGGCCGGGAACGGTGTGGTGACCATGATCCCGGTGGCGCGGACCTCGCACTCGATGTTGCCGTCCTGGTAGAGCCGCCAGTACACCAGATACTCGTAGTTGGCAACGGTGACGTGGAATGACAGGGTGAGCCTGCGCATCCGGCGCACCTCGGCACCCGCGTCGTGGTCGACGTGCTTCCACAGCACGGCGTTGTCTTCCTCGTGGATGCAGATCGCATTGGTGATCGTGTACGGCTCGCCGGTGCTGTTGTGCAGAACCGCGTCCAGATAACGGATCTCACCGAGACAGTCGCAGCCGAGCTCCAGCGAGGTGGTCATGAATCCCAGACCCCACTCGCCGATGTCGAACGCGGTGCGCCGGTAGTGATCGACCGAGGAGTCCCGATACGGCACCACCATTTCGGCGAACGACATCCGATGGGCCACCGAACGATTCACGTCGCCATCGCGATAGCGCACGGTGTGCAGCGTCATCCCCTCGCGATGGTTGAACCCGACCCGCAGCGACCAGTTCTGCCACTGCAGCAGGTTGCCGTCCAAGGTGAACGACGGCCCCTCGGGCTGGGTGATGTCCAGCGGCTTGAGCGGCTCCCGGTGGGACGCCGCCCGGATCCGTTCCGGGATGTGATGCGGTACGTATTCGCCCATCACATCAGGCTTTTCGGAGCTGCCGTCATCTTCGACGCGCAGCACCTCCATGCTGTTGATGTCGATCACGCAATGCAGACCGCTGACCGGGTGGGCGTACGGATTGGCACCGGCGGCCTGCTTGTACCAGGTGTCCGACCAGCCGATCCGCCGGTCGCGGTATTCGGGCGGTGCGACGGCGTCACCGTAGGTCCAGGTGTCCATGAACACGTTGTCCAGGTCCGTGATCCCGCGTCGGGCCAGCGCGGCGATCACGTCGGGGTGCCGGCGCAGCACCTCGTCGCATTCGACGAACTCGTCGACGGTGAAGTTGGCCTGGACACCCGGAATGTGGTCGAAGTTCTCGACCCGATCCTCGGTCAGCGACACCACGCCCTTGTAGGTGGCGTTCGCTGCCCTCTCCAGGCAGATCACGGCGGCCCGCCTGGGCGGTGTCGCACCGCTGCCGTCAAAGGCAGCCAGTTCGGCCTTGGACGGCTCGACGAGTTCCACCGAGGCAACCCGCCAGCCCTCCCCGACCCCGTGCTCACGCCGCAATATCGCTGCCACCGCGCGAAACTCGTCGGCGGACAGCGGATCCAGGGGGTAGTCCACGTCAAATACGCAACCACATCCGAGCGATTCCCTGCAGCAAATCGCTCAGAGTGAATCCGGCGAACTCAGCGCTCGGCGAGGGTGAACCCTTCCCAGGCCTGCCGCCGCACCGCCCGGGGGTCGTATTCGACGCGTGGCCGGCGGTCGAACACGAACACCGCGCGGTCGTCGCTGTCATAGGCCGGCCAGCCCGGGCCCGGCTCGCCGGTCCGGCTGAATTCACGCCAACGCCGCTGCACCTCACGGCTGACCCGCCGGGCCGACGTGCGGTCGCCCACGGCGGTCAGCAGTGCGCCGTAACTCGTGTGGTACGTGTCGAACACCGCCAGCAGTTCCATCGCGTGCGTCGCCCCCAGCCCCGCCCAGTGCAAGGTGCGCGGCGCATAGTCGTAGCGGTACACGTAGGTGGGCGCGTGCAGGCTGTGGGCCTCCGCGATCTGCCAGGTGGCCGAGCCGAACGCGAAATCGCCACCGAGCCGCACGCAGGCCGCGCTGCTCGGATAGTCCGGATAGGCCGCGACGATCCGCCGACGCTCCTCGGGATCGCTACGCGCGAACAACTTTTCGATCATCGGCTCATTGGTCGGCAGCAGCTGCATGAAGCGGGTGAACAAGCGCCCCTCGTCGGCGTTGTTGCCGACGATCAACGGCACCCGGTGTGCGCCGCCCTCGGCCATCGCCGTCACCGGATCGGTGGGCAGGTACTCGGTGTCGAAGGTCGGGCCGACCGGAAACGCGCCAGGCATGTCCGTCTGCCCGCGCACGATCAGAGCTTCCAGGGCCCGGCCGAGGTCGGCCGGGCGGGCGGACATGAGCGCCGCGGCCGCCGATCCCCCACCGGGACTGACCAATTCAGCGAGCTGACCCGCGAGCTTGGCCGCGGCGTCCGCAGAGCTGACCATCCCGGCGGCCGGGCTCTCCGAGATCACCCGGGCGAACAGTCCCTCGGCCTCGGGCACCGCGAGCAACGTCGCGACCGCGTGGGCACCCGCACTCTCCCCGAAGATCGTGACGTTGTCCGGATCCCCGCCGAACACTTCCGCGTTGTCCCGGACCCAGCGCAATGCCAGCACCAGATCACGCAGGAACAGGTTGTCCTCGATCGGATGTTCCGGCGTCGACAGCGACGACAGCTCGACACATCCGAGCATCCCGAGCCGATAGTTGACCGAGACGAACACACAACCGCGACGGGCCAGCGCGGCACCGTCATAGACCGGCGTGGCCGAGCTGCCCATGATGTAGCCACCGCCGTGCACGAAGAACATCACCGGCAGTGGACCATCGGAATCCGGTTTTTCCGGCGCCACCACGTTGAGGGTCAGGCAGTCCTCGCTCATCGGCTGGTGCTTGCCCACACCGACGAGCGTGTACCGGCGTTGCTGGGGCGCGCAGTAACCGAACCCGTGGCAGTAACGCACACCCGGCCATGGCTCGGCTGGCTCGGGTGCCCTCAGACGCAGCCGCCCGACCGGCGGTTTGGCGTAAGGGATGGAACGCCAACGATGTACGCCGTCGCGCGTGAACCCCTCGACGATGCCGGTACTAATCTTTGCCCGGACAGTCCGCTCGTGCATAGAACGACCGTATCGAACAACACCACTGGGGGCGGACAGGCGGTGGGCGTGGCACGCGACCGCTAGCCTTGCGGGTATGCGAATCGCTGTGACTGTTGGGGCTGCTGCGCTTTTGGCGGCCGTGGCGGCCTGCTCACCGGGAGGGGGGCACGAGACGCAGCCGAACTCACAGCCCCGGATGTCGATGCCGGCCGGGGCCCCGCACACCAAGACCACCACATCCACCCCGACGACGACCTCGCCACTGCCCACCACGGCACCGGCCCCCGGCACCCCGATGAACCGGGTGATCAAGTGGGTCGAGGCGGGCACCCCTGCCGATGCGTCCGGCTTCCACACCGCAACCCGCGAAGGCCAGTCCACCAATCTCGGCGAGGATGTCGCCTTCGTCGTGCCCTCGGGCACCGCGCGCTGCGCCACCGACAAGAACGCCGAAGGCCAACTGGCATGCCTGATCAAGGCCGACGGTCTCCCCTCCAAGCCGTCGGACGTCGAGGGTCAGTGGATTCCCGGCTGGGTGGATTTCGCCGGGGAGACGGTGGATATCGGTTCGCTGCACGGAGATCCGGGCCGATTCAACTACGGCGACGGCGCGCAACTGGCCGCGGGCAAGTCGCTGGCCTTCGGTGACTACCGGTGCCGGGCCGATGACACCACGTTGGTGTGCGTCAACTACGCGCACCAGTCCGCGGTGCTGCTGAACTCGTCGGGCGTCGAACCACTGGGCTGCCTCAAGCCGGTCCCCCCGCCGGTGGGCGTCGGGCGCCAACTCAGCTGCCCGCCCGACTAACGCCAGCCGTCGGCGGCCTTCGCGGCCTGTAGGAGCGCGTCACACAACTGCTTCAACTCGTCGGACCCGGCGCCCTCGTCGACTGCGATCGCGACATCCTCGGCCGCACACCTGACCTGATACACCCGGTCGGAGAGTTGGGCCGCCTCGTCGGCGGTGAGCACCACCGAATCCGGCGCCAGTGAGGTGCCCTTCACCATGGCGCGTTGTTCGTACGCCCGCTGCCGGCAGGATTGCCTGCAGTACTGGCGACGGCGGCCCATCTGCGCATCGGCGACCTCGCGGCCGCACCACCGACACGGTTGCGGGCGGTTCTTTCTGTGGTGGTGCGCCATGGGTCCCGACTGTAGACTGCCCGACGCTGCGACCCGCGTATCATCGATGGTCGAGTCGGGAACTACGCAACGCCGTGCTGCGTTGATACATCCGGACAAACGCCGAACAAGGAGTGTTGACGATGGCTGATCGCGTCCTGAGAGGCAGTCGCCTCGGAGCCGTGAGCTACGAGACCGACCGCAACCATGACCTGGCGCCGCGTCAGGTCGCGCGCTACCGCACCGAGAACGGTGAAGAGTTCGACGTTCCGTTCGCCGACGATGCCGAGATTCCCGGCACCTGGCTTTGCCGGAACGGGCTCGAGGGCACCCTGATCGAGGGTGACGTGCCGGAGCCCAAGAAGGTCAAGCCACCGCGTACCCACTGGGACATGCTGCTGGAGCGTCGCTCGGTCGAGGAGCTCGAGGAGCTGCTCAAGGAGCGCCTCGACCTGATCAAGACCAAGCGTCGCGGCAGCTGAACCGAAATAAAAACCGCGGCCATGCCCTGAGGGCATGGCCGCGGTTTTTTTGCGTCACCGGCTAGCTGCGCACCACGCCCCTGGCGCGGTCCAGGCGCCCGCGGATACCCCACTCCGCGACCTTGAACATCGCCTCGCGGATGTTGGAACCGCTCATCTTGGAGACCCCGAGTTCACGTTCGGTGAACGTGATGGGCACCTCGACGACCTTGAACCCGTTGTTGATCGCACGCCAGGTCAGATCGATCTGGAAGCAGTAACCCTTGGAGTCCACCGCGGACAGGTCGATCTTCTCCAGCACCTCGCGCCGGTACGCGCGGTACCCGGCGGTGATGTCGTGGATACCGACGCCCAGCAGGAGCCGGGAGTACGTATTGGCGGTCTTCGACAGCACCAGCCGCCGGACCGGCCAGTTGCGCACCGTGCCGCCGGAGACATAGCGCGAACCGATCGCCAGGTCCGCACCCGCGTCAACGGCATCCAGCAGCCGGTTCAATTCCTCGGGAGCGTGACTGCCGTCGGCGTCCATCTCGACCAGGACCGAGTACCCGCGGCCCAGGCCCCAGGCAAAACCGGCCAGATACGCCGCACCCAGACCCGCTTTGCTGGTCCGGTGCATCACGTGCACGCGATCCGGGTCGGCCAGGGCCAGCTCATCGGCCAGCTGGCCGGTGCCGTCGGGGCTGCCGTCGTCGACCACCAGGATGTGCACCTCGGGGCTGGCGTGGTGCACACGCCCGACGATCAGCGGCAGATTCTCCCGCTCGTTGTAGGTGGGAATGATCACCAGGGTGCGCTGACTCGGGCGTTCACCGTCCCGGCGAGGGCTGGATTCCCCCGGCCGCTGCGCTCCGTCACCAGGGACTGTCATGTGGCTCCTTCATCGTCGCGGGCCTTCGCCGGTGCGACGCCTCAACATTCTTTGCACGAACCCTCCATTGTGCAGTATCGCGGCGAGCAACGCCCCAATTCCAATCGTGACCAGCACCACCTGCAAAGTCGGCCCCCACTCGGTGGCGGGTGTCAGCTCTGATTTCAGCCTGATCTGGCTGTCCAGATAGGCGGGCTGGAAGAAGTCGGTGCGAGCCAGCTCACGTCCGTCCGGGGCGATCACCGCACTGATCCCAGTCGTCCCCGCGACCACGACGTAGCGGTCGTGCTCGACGGCCCGCAGTTTGCCGAACGCCAACTGCTGTGCGCTCATGTTCTCGTCGAACGTCGCGTTGTTGGTGGGCACCGTCAGCACCTGGGCGCCGCTGAGCACCGACTCGCGCGCGGCCCGGTCGAAGATCACCTCCCAGCAGGTGGTCACCCCGATCGGTACGCCGGCGGCGTGCACGACGCCGTTGCCCTCACCCGGCACGAAGTAGCCGGCCCGGTCCGCGTACGACGACAGGTGCCGGAAGAAACTGCGCCACGGCAGGTACTCGCCGAAGGGCTGCACGATCTTCTTGTCGTGCCGCTCACCGGGCCCGTGTTCGGGATCCCAGACGATCACGGTGTTGGTGGCCACCGGGTTGTCCGCGGTATAGCCGTCGGCCTTGGTGACGGCTCCCACCAGGATCGGCGCGCCGATGGCGTCGGCCGCCGCGGTGATCTGTGCCGCGGCGTCGGCATTGGCCAATGGGTCGATGTCGGAGGCGTTCTCGGGCCAGACCACGAACATCGGCTGTGGTGCCCTGCCCGCACGCACGTCGTCGGCCAGGCGCTGCGTCTCTTTCACGTGGTTGTCGAGCACCGCACGGCGCTGGGCGTTGAACTCCAGTCCGAGCCGGGGCACGTTGCCCTGCACGGCGGCAACGGTGACGGTCTGCTCATCGCCCGCGCCGGTTCCGGAATGACGGACCTGCGGCCACAGCAGTGCGGTGGCCAGCAGCACCACCGTGATGCTCAGACCGGGCAGCATGACCGCGGGCGCCGGAAAGCCCGGCTTGTGTCCGTGACGCCACCACTGGGCGATCTCCAGGGCCAGCAGCGTCGCACTGAAGCCGACGAGCGCCACCGCGAACGACACCAGCGGCGCGCCGCCCCAACGTGCGATGGCCAGCAGTGGCCCGTTGGTCTGACCGAATCCGGCTACGCCCCAAGGAAATCCGCCGAACGGGACCGTCGATTTGAGCCACTCCTGGGTGACCCACAGCGCGGCGAACCACAGCGGCCACCCGGGCAATCGCCTGACCACGACCGCCGACAGGCCGAAGAGCCCGCAGAACAGCGCCTCCATGGCGGCCAGGACCAGCCACGGCATCGCGCCGACCAGACCGCTGATCCACGGCAGTAGCGGGATATAGAAGGCGAGGCCGAACAGGAACCCGTAGCCGAAGCCGCCGGAGCGAGTAGTGGAGCGCAGGGTCAGCACCCAGCCGATCAACGCCAGCCCGACAAAGGCCGCCCACCACCAGCCGGTCGGTGGGTAGCTCAGGCACAAGGCGAGTCCGCCGCCGACCGCCGCACTCAACTGTGCCCACCGCACGGCGGCGGCCCGGCCGAACCGCGACGCCCAGGCGGCCACCACGGACCAGCGGTCCGGCGTGCCCGCCGCGGTCAGGCGATACCCACGCTCCTCGGGCTCGTCGTCAGGATCGATGTCGGCCACCGGATCGCCGGTGACGTCCTCGTCCAGTTCGTCGAAGGACTCGTCGTCGAGTGCGTCGAGTTCGGCGAGTTCGTCGTCCTCGATGGCCGGGATCACGTCGGTGATCTCGGTCGGCTTCGGCCGCGGGCGGCCCAAACCGTCAGACCGCGGGCGGCCCAAACCGTCGGACCGCGGGCGGCCCAAACCGTCCGGCCGCGGCCGGGAGCGCTCGGATCGGTCTCTGGGACGGTCACTGCCCATGGATGACGACACCCCGGTGAACGGTCTGACGGCAGCGCGGCAGTTCAGCATCAGGTGCCAGCCGCGGCAGTGCGGGCACCCGTGATCGCGGATCGGTGGACCACCGCTGGACGGCGTTGGCCGGCGCGCTGACCTCCAGGTCGTGGGTGTCCCACACCGCGTAACTGGCAGCGGCTCCGGGAGTCAGTGTGCCGGTGATGCCGTCGCGTACCCCACCGGCCCGCCAGCCCCCGCGGGTGGCCGCAGCGAACGCCGCACGAGCCGAAATGGCGCTGCCTGTGCTGCGGTGTGACACCGCGGCACGCACGGTCTGCCAGGGATTCATGCTGGTAACCGGAGTGTCTGAGCCGAAGGCGAGTGGCACGCCTTCGGATGCTAACAGCGCAAACGGGTTGAGCTGGTGAACTCGGCCAAGCCCGAGACGCTGGGCGTACATGCCGTCTTCGCCGCCCCAGAGGGCATCGAAGTTGGGTTGCATGCTCGCCATCACACCCCAGGCCCCCAATCGGGCGGCCTGCTCGGCGTTGACCATCTCCAGATGCTCCAGACGGTGACCGCAGCGGGCCACGGCCGGGCCGCCCAGCCGCTGCACCACGGCCTCGAATCCCTCGACGACCGCGGCGACGGCGGCATCGCCGATCACGTGGAATCCGGCCGGGATTCCGGCCTCTGTACAGGCCTGTACATGCGTGGTGACGGCGCCGACGTCGAGGTAACGGTTGCCGCAGGTGTCGGGAGCGTCGTGGTAGGGCTCGTGCAGCCACGCGGTGCGCGAGCCGAGTGCACCATCGACGAACAGGTCGCCGGCCAGGCCATGCGCTCCGGTCTCGGCGATCAGGTGACGAGCATGCTCGGCGTCATGGGCCGGTTCGCCCCAGTAACCGACGACTTCGACACCGTGCTCCAGAGCCCGCAGCTCCTGCCAGTCCAGGAGGCCGCCGATCTGCGGCCCAGCGCACTCGTGGACCGCGACGATCCCCATCGCCGCCGCGTGATCGAGCGCCGCAACGCGGGCGTCATGTCGTTGCTGCGGGGTCAGCTGCTCACGCGCGGCCGCCCGGACCAGATGATGCGCCTCGGCGCTCAGCGGGCGCTGCGGATCGAACCCGGCAGCCTCGGCCAGCGCGGGCACCAACCGGCGCAGCGCGGTGGTGGCGGCGGCCGAATGCACGTCCACCCGGGCCAGATAGGCGGGCCGGTCCCCCAGCACACCGTCGAGATCCTCGGTGCTCGGGCCGGTGCGCTCCGGCCAACCCGAATCGTCCCATCCGTGCCCCCACACCGGCCCGTCCGGATTCCGGCGGGCGTATTCGTCCACCAGCCGCAGACAGTGCGGCAGCGAGGTGGCCCCCCGCAGATCCAGGCCGTGCAGATTCAGCCCGGTGGCGGTCAGATGCACATGGCTGTCGACGAATGCCGGGGCGACGAACCCGCCGTCGAGGTCGACGATCTCCGCGTCGGGAAACTGTGACCGGCCGACGTCGTCGGTACCCACCCACGCCACTACCCCGCCGCGCACGGCGAGTGCCGTCGCGTCGGGATAGCTGGGGCTGTGGATGCGCCCGTTGATCAGAAGTGTGGTCAAGCTGTTCGGCTGGCGGTTAGGCCTTGGGAGGCAGGCGGTACGGATCGATGTCATTGACGTCGATTACTTCGCCGTCAATGTAGTCGCCTGTCCCCTGTGGATAACCGGCGGCACCGGTCGCTGCGCCGAAACCGGCGGGCGCGGCGACGATGAGCGGCATCCGCCGGGCGACCAGGCCCGTGAGCACCGGCCGTGCGGCCGCCCGCGTAGGCGGCAGCAGCAACAGCGCACCGACGGCCGAGCTGGCCAGTCCGGGAATCACCACCAGGACCGTGCCCAGCGCCACCAGCACACTGTCGGACACCGCGCCCTGAGGATCGGACAGGCCACCCGACAGGCCCGTGCGCAACCGGCGGATGTGCCGGTTGAGCTGTGAACCCGCCAGCACCAGCCCGACCACGAACGACGCCAGCAGCAACAGCACGGTGTAGCCGAACCCGATGGTCGCCACCAGGGCGACCATCACCGCCATCTCTACCAGGAGATAGATCAGAAACAGCCGCTTTGCCATGTTCTGTACAACGTGGCCGACGCCCGTCAGGTTCCGGTGCGGTCATCATCAGCGCGATCAGCCTCAGTGCGGTCAGTCCGCGGCCCGCAACTCCAGGCCGACGTTGCGGTGCATGCCGCCGCGCAGCTTGCTGAAGAAATTGAAGCCCTTGCCCATCAGCCCATAGCGCTTGCCGATGCCGTCGTAGATCTCACCGTTGCGGGCCTGATCCAGCACCACCGCTTGCGCCTCGACCGGCTCGCTCTTCGGGTTGCCCCGCACGTCGCACACCGCGACAGTCACACGCGGGGTGTTGCGAATCCGCTTGACCTTCCACGAATCGGCCTCGGTGATGACAAGCAGGCGGTCGCCGGAGGGCACCGCCCAGATCGCGGTCGGCTTGGGCCTGCCGTCCTTGGTGAACGTGGTCAGCAGAACGTAGTTGGCCTTGGCGACATCGGCGAAGGTGAGAGCCATAGAGCGAATCTAGCCGGTGCTCAGCCTTCCAGCTCGCCCTCGGTTTCCAGCAGCACCTGGCGCAACCCGTCCAGGGTGGCCTGCTCGGGCTCGGCCCACATTCCGCGGCCCGCTGCCTCCAGCAGGCGTTCGGCCATGCCGTGCAGCGCCCACGGATTGGATTCGGACATGAACTTGCGGTTCTCGTCGTCGAGCACGTATTCGGCCGAGAGCCGTTCGTACATCCAGTCGGCCATCACGTGGGCGGTGGCGTCGTAGCCGAACAGATAGTCGACCGTGGCCGCCATCTCGAAGGCGCCCTTGTAGCCGTGCCGGCGCATGGCGGTGATCCAGCGCGGGTTGACCACGCGGGCCCGGAAGACGCGATTGGTTTCCTCGGACAAGGTGCGGGTGCGGACCGCGTCGGGCCGCGTGTTGTCGCCGATGTAAGCCGCCGGGGCCTGCCCGGTCAGCGCCCGCACCGTGGCGACCATGCCGCCGTGGTACTGGAAGTAGTCGTCGGAATCGGCGATGTCGTGTTCACGGGTGTCGGTGTTCTTGGCCGCCACCGCGATTCGCCGGTAGGCCCGGTTCATGTCATCGGCGGCGGGTGCGCCGTCGAGCCCGCGACCATAGGCGAATCCGCCCCAGGCGGTGTACACCTCGGCCAGGTCGGCGTCATCGCGCCAGTTGCGGCTGTCGATCAGCTGCAACAGGCCGGCCCCGTAGGTTCCCGGCTTGGAACCGAAAATCCTTGTGGTGGATCGCCTTTGATCGCCATGCTCGGACAGGTCGGCCTGGGAGTGGGCGCGCACGTAGTTGTCCTCGGCCGACTCGTCGAGGGCCGCCACCAATGCCACCGCATCGTCGAGCATCGTGACCACGTGCGGGAAGGCGTCGCGGAAGAACCCGGAGATACGCACCGTGACGTCGATGCGCGGCCGGCCGAGTTCGGCCAGGCCGATCGGTTCCAGGTTGACCACGCGGCGTGACGCGTCGTCCCACACCGGCCGCACGCCCAGCAGGGCGAGCACTTCGGCGATGTCGTCGCCGGAAGTGCGCATGGCCGAGGTGCCCCACACCGAGAGGCCGACCGACTGGGGCCAGCGGCCGTAATCGGTGCGGTAACGGTCCAACAGTGAATCCGCCATCGCCACACCGGTTTCCCAGGCCAGCCGGGACGGCACCGCTTTGGGGTCCACCGAGTAGAAGTTGCGGCCGGTGGGCAGCACGTTGACCAGGCCCCGCAACGGCGAGCCGGACGGCCCGGAGGCGATGAAGCCGCCGGCCAGGGCGCGCAGCACCTGGTCGATCTCGCCGTCAGTGCCCGCCAGCCGGGGCACCACCTCGGTCGCGGCGAAGCGCAGGATGCGGGCCACCTCGGGATTGTCGGTGATCTTCTCGACTGCGCCTGCATCCCAACCGGACTCCTGCAGTGCGGCCACCAGCTCGCGGGCGCCGGCCTCGGCGGCGTCGACGGCCGCGCGGTCGTCGCTGCCGTCCTCTGCCAATCCAAGGGCCTGCCGCAACCCGGGCACGGTCTGCTCACCGCCGAACAGCTGCCGGGCGCGCAGGATGGCCAGCACCAGGTCGAGTTCGCCTGCGCCGGTGGGCTTCTGGCCCAGCACGTGCAGGCCGTCGCGGATCTGGACATCCTTGATCTCGCACAGCCACCCGTCGACGTGCAGCAGCATGTCGTCGAAGGACTCCTCGTCGGGACGATCCTCCAGCCCGAGATCGTGATCCATCTTGGCCGCCCGCATCAGCGTCCAGATCTGCTGGCGGATGGCCGGTAGCTTGCCAGGATCGAGGGCCGAGACGTTGGCGTGTTCGTCGAGCAGCTGCTCGAGTTTGGCGATGTCACCGTAGGTTTCGGCGCGCGCCATCGGCGGGATGAGGTGATCGATCAGGGTGGCGTGCGCGCGGCGCTTGGCCTGGGTGCCCTCCCCCGGATCGTTGACCAGGAACGGGTAGATCAGCGGCAGATCTCCAAGGGCGGCGTCGGTGCCGCAGGCCGCGCTCATGCCGAGCGTCTTGCCGGGCAGCCATTCCAGGTTGCCGTGCTTGCCCAGGTGCACGACGGCGTCAGCCTTGAATGAGCCGGGGAACGACGAGTCCAACCAGCGGTAGGCGGCCAGATAGTGGTGACTCGGCGGCAGGTCGGGGTCGTGGTAGATGGCCACGGGGTTCTCACCGAAGCCGCGCGGCGGCTGCACGATCAGCACCACGTTGCCGGCCTGGATGGCCGCGATCACGATCTCACCGTCCGGGTCGCGGCTGCGGTCGATGAACAGTTCGCCCGGCGGCGGGCCCCAGTGTTCGACGACAGCATCGGCGAGTCCGGCGGGCAGCGTCGCGAACCAGGCCCGGTAATCCTCGGCCGGGACCCGAATCGGATTGGCGGCCAACGCCTCGTCGGTCAGCCAGTCCGGGTCCTGCCCACCGCGCTCGATCAGCGAGTGGATCAGGGCGTCCCCGTCGCCGGAGGCGACAATGGTGGCGAGGTCGCCGGATCCGCCGATTCTGGCGAGGTCGCCGGGAGCACCGCCCGCACCGATGTCGTAACCGGCGTCGCGCATCGCGCGCAGCACCGCGACTGCGCTGGCCGGGGTGTCCAAGCCGACGGCGTTGCCGATCCGGGCATGCTTGGTGGGATAGGCCGAAAACACCAGGGCCACCCGTTTTTCAGCCGCAGGGATGGCACGCAACCGCGCGTGGCGCACGGTCAGACCCGCCACCCGCGCGCAACGTTCGGGGTCGGCGACGTAGGAGATGAGCCCTTCGGCGTCGATCTCCTTGAAGGAGAACGGCACCGTGATGATCCGGCCGTCGAACTCGGGAACGGCGACCTGGGTGGCGACATCCAGCGGCGACATGCCGTCGTCGTTATCCGACCACTGTTCCCGTGAACTCGTCAGGCACAGGCCCTGCAGGATCGGAATGTCCAGTGCGGCAAGGTGAGCGACGTTCCAGGAGTCGTCGGTACCGCCCGCACCGACTGCCGCCGGGGTGGCACCGCCGGCCGCGAGCACCGTCGTGATCAACGCATCGGCGGTGCCGAGCAGCGCGAGGAGGTCGGGTTCGGCGGTGCGCAGGGAGGCGCAGAACACCGGCAACGCGCGCCCGCCGGCCTGCTCGATGGCGCCGCACAGCGCCTCAACGTAGCCGGTGTTTCCGGCGAGTTGCTGGGCTCGGTAATAGAGCACGGCCACGGTCGGCCCACCGGCAGCGGGTTCGGTCGAGACGCGTTCGAGGACACCCCAACTCGGAGTGCTCACCGGTGCCGCGAAACCGAATCCGGTCATCAACAGGGTGTCGGACAGGAAGGAGTGCAGGTTCGCCAGGTTTTCCAGACCACCCTGGGCCAGGTAGATGTGGGTTTGCAGGGCGGCGCCCTGCGGGGCGGTCGAATGCCCCATCAGCTCGGCGTCGGGCGACTGCTCGCCGCTCACCACGACGGTCGGCAGGCCACTGGCCACCACGGTGTCGATGCCGTCCTGCCAGGCCCGGTACCCACCGAGGATCCGGATCACCGCGATGTCGGCGCCGTCGAGAAGCTCCTCGAGCTCACCGCTGACCAGCCGCGACGGATTGGCCCAGCGATACCGGCCCCCGCTGGCGCGGGCAGTGATCAGATCGGTGTCCGAGGTCGACAGCAATAGGACGGTGGGAGCCACCGTGTCGTTCGCGGCGGCCGCGACATCAGAAGGGTGAGACACCCCCCATTCGTACCGCACCGGCTACCCGATCGGGGCAGCCGGTGCGGCGCCGATGGACAGGGGTCAGGGCTGGGTCTCGCCGAAGCGGTCGTGCCACGACTGCTTGTACGGCTGGCCGGCCGCGAAAACGAGCACCAGGACAACTGCGGCGAATGCACCGAAGGCAAGCATGGATTGCTCCTCTCGTGTATCTGGCATTGATCCCGATACCGGCGGTCTCGGGTACTTGAGTGACGCTACGGGCCGCCGCGGCGAAAATCGCCTATTTGTAAGGGAGCGAACAGCCTTCCGAATCGGTGACGCAGGTCACTTTCGATGCGGTCCGGCCCATCTCGACCGGTCGATGAAGGGGTTCGTCACCAGTACGAACAGCACGGCCACCGCGAGCGGAACCAGGAGCGGCAGCCAGCGCACGGACACCGGCACCAGCGCCGCGGCCAGGGCGGCCATGCTGAACCCGACCGCGGCAATCATGCTCGGCCCGGTCGTCGTGACCACTCCCGGAATGTCCGCGGCATGCCGGATCACCAGATAGGCGGTCGCCGAGAGCCCCGCCAGTGCCGCGTACGCCGGTGCCGGGTCACTCAGCGTCAGTGCGGCTGCGGCGGCCAGCACCGCGGCGCTGCTCGCGGGCCTGAAGAACAGCCCGGCCAGCACCCCGCACGCGGTCAGGGCCGCGGCCACCAACGCCGGACCATCGGCCGGTACCGCCACCGCCGCGGCCATCAGCAGCCCGAAGACGGTCGAGAAAATGCGCGGCGCCGGTTGTGCGGACATGTCACGACCGCCGGAGGTGGTGTCGGTGCCGGTCGGGAACCAGCCGCATCGCGTCGGCCAGTGCACCGTCGCCCGCCCAGTGCACGACGTCGATGCCGATGGTGCTCATGTCCCGGTACATCGCCGACCGCTGCAGCGCCCACATCCGGCCGGTCAGCGGATCCAGGTCATCCTCGAACGGTGCGCCGTCGAGGACGTCGACCGCGACGACGGTGTGCCTGCGCTTGCACAGTTCGATCAGCGCGAGCGCGAACTCGGTACTCAGCAATGTGGAGAAGGCGACGACGATGGCACCCGGCGGCACCGCCGCCCGTGGGGCCAGCGTGCCGGTGAGTGTCTCGAATCCGTCGCCGGAGCCCAGCACGGCATCGAGCACGCGGTAGAACTGCCGCCTGCCGATATCGACGCCGAGCCAACGCGGCCGCTGCCCGCCCAACGCCACGATCCCCGCGCGATCACCATTCCGCAGCGCGGTCTGCACCACCTGGGCCACGCCGCGCGCGGTGCGTTCGGTGGCCTGGGTGGCCGGCCCGGGCGCCTGATCGTGCGTGTCGATCAGCACCACGACGTCGGCGCCGCGGTCGGTCAGCCGTTCGGTGACATGCAACCGGCCGCGACGGGCACTCACCGGCCAGTTCACGGTGCGCAGGTGATCGCCGGGAACGTAGGGCCGCACGTCGGCATACTCGACGCCGGGACCCGTGTGCCGCGTCAAGTGGGTACCGAGCCGGTCCGGCAACTCGGTGCGGGGTATCGGCGTCGATTGCGGCGCAGCCCGGGGAAACACGTAGATCTCCGCGGCGTCGACGGTGCCGACACCGACCAGGAGGCCGCCCGGAGCAGTCGCCTCGACGGTGGCTCGCACCGGATAACGACCCCAGCGGGGCGCGCTGCCCGACACTGTCCGGCGATCACGCGTGGCCCCTGCGGCCACGGTCAGCTCCATCCCGGCAGTCGGTGCGACCGTCAGCGCAGCAGACGCCCCAGTCACCCCCATCGAGACCTGCGCCGGCTCGGACTCGAAGCACCGCACCACGGCGGGTTGCCCGGATACCTGGATCCCGGCCGTCGGCCGCTGCCAGAACACCGAACACAACACCCCGATCATCGGCGCCGCGAAAACCAGCAACTGCCAACGAGATCCGATGACGGCGACGGCCAACGCGGCCGCCACCACGGTGATCAGCGCCTTGGCCAGTGGCGTAGCCCGCCACGGGAGCTGCACATCGACGGTCGTGGTATCGGACATCGGATCAGCCCGGCTCCTGGCCCGCGCGAGGCACCGGCAGCCGGCGCAGCAGCTCGGCCATCACGTCCGAACCGTGGATGCTGCGCACCCACATCTCCGGCCGCAGGCTGATTCGGTGCGACATGGCAGCGACTGCAAGGGTTTTGACGTCCTCGGGGATCACGTAGTCGCGGCTGAGCAACAGTGACCTGGCGCGGGCCAGCTGGACCAGATCCAACTCGGCGCGCGGGCTGGCGCCGACCGCGACCTGTGGGTGATGCCGGGTGGCGGCGGCCAGCGCGACGACGTAATGCAGCACATCGTCGTGGACGGTGACCTGCTCCACCGCCTCGCGCATCTCGAGAAACTGTGGCCCGTCGATGATCTGGCGCACGACAGGCTCGGCTGAACCGCGGTCCAGGCGACGCCGCAGCATCTGCAGCTCGTCCTGCTCGGTGAGGTACTTGAGTTCCAGTCGCACAGCGAACCGGTCGAGTTGCGCCTCCGGCAACGGATAGGTGCCCTCGTACTCGATCGGATTGTCGGTCGCCAACACGATGAACGGCGCCGGCAATCGGTGGGTGTGGCCGTCGATGCTCACCTGCCCCTCCGCCATCGCCTCCAGCAACGCGGCCTGGGTCTTGGGTGGGGTGCGGTTGATCTCGTCGGCCAGCAGCAGATTGGTGAAGATCGGGCCGGGCCGGAATTCGAAACTGCCCGACTGCATGTCGTACACCGTCGAGCCCAGCAGGTCGGCGGGCAGCAGATCGGGGGTGAACTGCACCCGCGTGAACTTCAACCCGAGCGCCGCAGCGAAGGACCGGGCGATCAACGTCTTGCCCAGCCCCGGCAGGTCCTCGATGAGGACATGTCCCCGAGCCAACAACGTCGTGAGGATGAGAGCGAGGGCGCCCCGCTTGCCGACCACCACCCGCTCGATCTCGTCGAGCACGCTGTGCGCGGTGGTCGCCGCCGACGTCAGCGCGGATACTCCGGTCACAACCGCTCCAATCGTCGCAGGATCTCGTCGAGCACATCCCGCCCCGGCCCGGGCTGCTCGGCAGCCGCACCCGTACCGATGACGTTGTCGGGATCCACCCACTGCCACAGCTCGGATCCGAACAGCATGCGGCCCGTCGTGACGAACGCCGCACGATCGGCAGCCTGCCGGTGTCCGGTGGCTGCGGCGAACTCCCGGGCCAGTCGCGGTCGCAGATGCCGGTCCCACTGCAAGCGGGTGGTTTCCGCCCGCTGGATCAGCGTGTCGGTTTGAGTTCTCCACTGCACCAACAGTTCCGCGGCATCGTTGGCGGCGTGATCGGATTCGTCGGAGGTCATGTCGTCGCGCAACGCCCAGCGCACGGTGAGCATCAGCACCGCCACCGCGGCTCCGGCGCCCCAGGCCACCACGCGGCGGTCGGGCATCAGCACCGCTACGGCCTCGACCAGAACCACCAGCAGCAGCCCGGCAATCACGGTCTTCTTCATGCCAGGCTCCGCAGTTCCGCCAGCACCTCGTGCAGCGCCTGGACGGCGGCGTCGCGGTGGGCCTCGTTCATCACGTGCGGGCTGAACCTGGCCTCGCTGAACAGCTCTACGAGTCCGGTCGCACTGTCGACGGATAACGCGTGGTGCTGCACGGCACGGTCGAGTACCTCCGATGGCGTGTCGGAGGAAAGCGGCACGGCGCCGGGGGCGTGCGCCAGCCCACGCTCCATCGCGATGTAGCAGGCGATGATCGCAGCGCGTGGATCGCGGCTAAGATCCCCGATCTCCACCAGGCCCAGTTCCGCTGCCCGAGCGAGCCTTTCGGGTCCGCGCGGTGCTTGCCGTGCCGTTGTCCGGATTCCGTGCTGCGGCAGCATCGGGGATTGACCGGCCCGACGGGCCTGCCTGACGATGCCGAACGCCACGACCAGCAGCAGGGTCACCGTCGTCGCGGCGAGGTAGCCGAATGCGCTGGGTGCGGACCCGGTGGGGTCCGGGGGCCGGGTGGGGGCCGCATCCGGCGGCGCCGGAGCCGGTGTCGCCGAAGGTCTGGGTACTGGCAACCCCGGTGTCGCGGTCAGCCGGGTGATCAGCATGAGGACGAGCAGCCAGGCCAGCACCGCGGCAACCGCGAGCAGCACCCAGCGCCAGCGCAGACGAACGCGCAGGCCGCGCAATTCCAGCCGGCCGATGCCGTCGGCCGCGCCGGGGTCGGTCGGCGTGCGCGGCGCGGTGATGACCGCGAAGGCGAACACGGCCAGCCCGACCGTCATCAGCGCGACGAAGGCGATGAAACTGGCCGGCGAATCGGACCGGGCCGGAGCCGACGCGCGCGCCCCGCCGGGCAGGTAACCCCGCACGGCGATCGCAGCGAGCACCAGGAGCACGAGCACTGTGGCCACGCGCTGCGTCTTCTTGTCGATACCGGGCATCGCCTGCACAATCGTCGCACGAATTCAGGCCGCGGCCAGGAAGTTCCTACAATGGACGCGGACATGACCCGAACCCGCGATCAAGACGCCTGCCCCGGTGCGCTGACTGTGCACCAGGCCGCCGACGGTGCCCTGGTGCGGATTCGTCTCCCCGGCGGGATGATCACCCCCGCCCAAATGACCGCACTGGCCGAGATCGCTGAGAAATTCGGTTCTCCCGCAATGGAACTCACGTCTCGTGGCAACATCCAGATCCGGGCATTGACCGATACCGGCGGGCCCGCCACCGCGCTGGCCGACGCCGGCCTGCTGCCGTCGCCGACACACGAGCGGGCCCGCAACATCGTGGCCTCGCCCCTGTCCGGGCGCTCGGGCGGCATCATCGACATCCGCCCCCTGATCACCGAACTCGACGACGCCATCCAGGCCGAGCCGGCCCTGGCCGGGCTGCCGGGCAGGTTCTGGTTCAGCCTCGACGACGGCCGCGGCGACGTGTCCGGGATCGATGCCGACGCCGGGGTGCACGCCCGCGACGACGGCACCTGCGCGTTGCTGCTGGCCGGGCGCGACACCGGAGTGCGACTGGACACCGGCGACGCCGTGACCACCCTCATCGAGGTGGCCAGGAGGTTCGTCGGCATCCGTGGAAACTCCTGGCGGATAACCGAACTCGACGACCATTCGGCCCTGCTGGACGGATTGGCCGTCAGCGCCCCGGCGGGCGCGACCTGGCCGCCGACAGTTCAACCGCCCGTCGGCTGGATTCAGCAACGTGACGACCGCGTCGCCCTGGGCGCCGGACTGCCGCTGGGCGTGTTGCAGGCCCGGACCGCCCACTTCCTGGCCGCGATCGAGGCCCCGCTGGTGATCACCCCATGGCGTTCGGTGCTGGTGTGCGACGTCTCGGAAGGCCCAGCGGACGTGGCGTTACGTGTCTTGGCCCCGCTGGGGCTCGTGTTCGACGAGAACTCGCCCTGGCTGCGGGTCAGCGCCTGCACCGGTAGCCCCGGATGCGCCAAGTCGGTTGCAGATGTGCGCGCCGACGCGGCCGAGGCGGTCAACACCCCCGCCGAGGCCCACCGCCATTTCGTGGGCTGCGGGCGGGCCTGCGGAAGCCCGCCCGTCGGCGAGGTCCTGGTCGCCAGCGAGGACGGATACCGGCTGCGTATCACACCCCCGTAGGGTGTTCGCGTGCTCGACTACATCCGCGACGCAGCCGAGATCTACCGGCAGTCCTTCGCGACGATCCGCGCTGAGGCGAACCTGTCGCGCTTCCCCGACGATGTGTCGCGGGTGGTGGTCCGGCTGATCCACACCTGCGGTCAGGTGGATGTCGCCGACCACGTGTCCTATACCGACGATGTCGTGGCCCGGACGCATGCCGCACTCGCCGCGGGCGCCCCGGTGCTCTGCGATTCGTCGATGGTGGCGGCGGGCATCACCCGGTCCCGGCTGCCCGCCGACAACGAGGTCGTCTCGCTGGTGGCCGATCCGCGCGCCCCGGAATTGGCCGCGAAGTTGGGATTCACCCGCTCGGCCGCCGCGGTCGATCTGTGGGCCGACCACCTCGGCGGCGCAGTGGTCGCGATCGGCAACGCGCCTACCGCACTGTTCCGGCTGCTGGAACTGCTCGACGAGGGCGCGCCCGTCCCGGCGGCCGTCCTGGGCGGTCCGGTCGGTTTCGTCGGATCTGCACAGTCGAAGGAAGAACTGGTCGAGCGTCCGCGGGGCATGTCCTACCTGGTGGTGACCGGCCGGCGCGGTGGCAGCGCCATGGCCGCAGCCGCCGTCAATGCGATTGCGAGTGAACGCGAGTGACTACTGATACGACAGAACGTGGAACCCGCGGAACTCTGTATGGCGTCGGGCTGGGCCCGGGCGATCCGGAGCTCGTGACAGTCAAGGCGGCCCGGCTGATCGGTGCCGCGGACGTGGTGGCCTACCACAGCGCACGGCACGGCCGGAGCATCGCCCGAGGTATCGCCGAGCCCTACCTACGGGAAGGCCAGCTCGAGGAACACCTCGTCTATCCCGTCACCACCGAGACCACCGCGCATCCCGGCGGGTACGTCGGCGCAATGGAAGACTTCTATGCCGCCGCCGCCGACCGCATCGCCGCCCATTTGGAGGCCGGCCGTGATGTGGCACTGCTGGCCGAGGGCGATCCGCTGTTCTACAGCTCCTACATGCACATGCACACCCGGCTGACCGAGCGGTTCGACGCCGTCATCGTTCCCGGCGTCACCTCGGTGAGCGCAGCCTCGGCCGCCACCGGCACCCCGCTGGTGCAGGGCGATGACGTGCTGACGATCCTGCCGGGCACTCTGCCCACGGCCGAGCTGGAGCGCCGCCTGGCCGATACCGATGCAGCCGTCGTGCTCAAGCTGGGCCGGTCCTACACCCGGGTGCGTGAAGCCCTCGAGTCGACCGGACGGCTGGATGAGGCGTACTACGTCGAACGGGCCAGCACGGACCGGCAGCGGGTGTCGCCGGCCGGCGAGGTGGGCGGCGACGGCGACGCGGATGCCAAAGTGCCGTACTTCTCGCTGGCCATGGTTCCCGGCCGATCGAGGTCCACCTCACCGCAGGGCAGCGTGGTGGTCGTCGGCCTCGGGCCGGGCGACTCCGACTGGATGACCCCGCAGAGCCGCCGGGAGCTTTCCGCCGCCACGGATTTGATCGGCTACGGCCCGTATCTCGATCGCGTGGGTGCCCGCGCCGGGCAGCATCACCACCCCAGCGACAACACCGACGAGCCCGCCCGCGCCCAGCTGGCCTGCAAGCTGGCCCAGGAAGGCCGGACGGTGGCAGTGGTCTCGTCGGGCGATCCTGGCGTGTTCGCGATGGCGACCGCAGTGCTCGAAGAGGCCAGGCAGTGGCCCGGCGTCGAGGTCCGGGTGATCCCCGCGATGACCGCTGCGCAGGCGGTCGCCAGCCGGGTGGGTGCCCCCCTCGGGCACGACTACGCGGTGATCTCCCTGTCCGACCGGCTCAAGCCGTGGGACGTCATCGCCGAGCGTCTCACCGCCGCGGCCAAGGCCGATCTGGCACTGGCGATCTACAACCCGGCATCGAAGACGCGGACCTGGCAGGTGGGCGCCATGCGCGAGTTGCTGCTGGAATACCGCGACCCGAGCACCCCGGTGGTCGTCGCACGTGCCGTCTCCGGCGCCCAGCCCGGTCCCGGCGAGCGGGTGTCCGTGGTGCGACTGGCCGATCTGGATCCGGCTCAGGTGGACATGCGCACCATGCTGATCATCGGTTCGTCGCAGACGCAGTGGTACACCGGTTCGGCGGCCGACGACAGCACCGAGGACCGGGTGTTCACCCCGCGTCAGTACCCCGGCTGACCTCACAGCTGACTCGCGTCGAGTTTTATTGACTGCTGTCAGAATGACCGATAGTGTCCGGCGTCACACCCGTTGAAAATGGGAGGGCCGGCCAGCATGCCGACGGCACCACAGGGCGCACCCGCGCGGTCACCGGTTGACCGTCGGCAACCGCAACGCAGCGATCAGCGCCGCACCGCGATCCTGGCGGCACTCGACGAACACCTGAGCCAGACCGGGTTCGACGCGCTCAACATCGCCGAGGTGGCGCGGGCGGCCGGGGTCGGCCGCTCGGCCTTCTACTTCTATTTCGAGAACAAGGCCGCCGCGGTCGCGGCACTGCTCGAGCCGATGCACGAAGCCCTCTTGGCAGCCAACACCATCCTGGCCAACACCGCTGAGCCACCGCGTTCCCGGGTCCGCGACACGCTTGAGGCAGTGGCCCGGACCGCCGAGGAACACCGCTATCTGTTCCAGGCGATGTGGGAGGCCCGCGCGGCCAACAGCGCCGTCCGGGACATGTGGAACGAGGCCCGAGAGTCGTTCGTCCCCACCGTCGCCGCCGTGATCGCCGCCGACCGGGCCGCCGGCCGCGCCCCCGACGGCCCAGAGCCCCGGGTGCTGGCCAGCCTGCTGATGGAACTCAACGATCGACTGGTGGAGCGGGTCATCTTCGGCGGGCCGCTGACCCGTCAACAATTACTGGAAGGTGCAGAAGCTATGTGGATGGGCACGATCTACGGCACGATCCGCGAAACCGGAGAAGCTCGATGACGGCCGCGGTGTCGATCCCGAGCAAGCCGGCCGAGGTCACCGCCGGATGGCTGTCGCACATCTTGGGCGCCGAGGTCGATTCGGTGCAGACCGCACCGATCGGGACGGGCCAGACCGGCGCCACCTACCGGGTGTCGGTCACCTACCGCGACGACTCCGGCCTGCCCGGCACCTTCGCGGTGAAGCTGCCGTCTCAGGACGAGACCGTGCGTGACCGCGTCACCATCGGCTACCGCTCCGAGCACGCCTTCTACACCAACGTGGCCGACCACGTGCAGATCCCGGTCCCGCGCTGTCACCATTGCGAGATCGCCGGTGAGGGAGCCGATTTCGTCCTGCTCCTGGCAGATATGGCGCCGGCCGAGCAGGGTGATCAGATCGCCGGATGCACACCGGCCGAGGCCAGGCTGGCCGTGTCGGCACTCGCCGATCTGCACGGGCCGACCTGGGCCGACCCGCAGTGGGCCAACTTCCCCGGTATCGCCATGCCCAAGCCGGAACCCGACTCGGCCAAGGGATTCGGGGATGTCGCCAAGATGGCGGCCGACATCACGCTGGACAAGATCGGCGGCCGCCTCAGCGCCGAGGATCAGGACACCATGCGCGCGGCGATGTCGGTGGTCACCCCGTGGCTGCTGGCCGAACCGGACCGGTTCGCCATCCTGCACGGTGATTACCGTCTGGACAACATGCTGTTCGACCCCGATCGCACCCGGATGACCGTGGTGGATTGGCAGACCCTCGGCTCAGGCCTTCCGGCCCGCGACCTGTCGTATTTCACCGCGACCAGCCTGGACCCCGCTGTCCGGGCCGCCGCCGAGGCCGACCTTGTCGACGCCTACCACGACCGGCTGCTGACGCACGGCGTCACCGGTTACGACCGCGAAACATGTTGGCAGGATTATCGTTTGGGCATGCTGCAGGCACCGCTGATCACCGTGCTCGGCACCGCTTTCGCCAACTCCACCGAGCGCGGCGACGACATGATGGTGGTGATGGCCCAACGCGGCTGTCAGGCCATCCGCGAGCTCGGCACGCTCGATCTGATCAAGGCCTGACGGGCGGTCCCGTGACCCGGGTGCCAGGGGTGACCCGGGCGATCCCCCGGACGATCCGAGGCATCCGCCTTGCCATCACCGCCATGGCGTAATCCGACCGGCGCATCGTGGGCCTGGGACCAGGCGTCGGCACCGATGCCAGTTCCCCCTCGGGCGTTCCAGCCCGCGCACCGTGGCGATCGACCGCCAAGAGTCGCCAAGTGCCCGGCACCCCACGCAGCTCGACGTCGCCGCGGTCCTCGAACCCGGTTCCCGAGCCCACGACCAGATCGCGGACGGTGCTGGACACCAGGATCTCCCCCGCGCCGGCCAGCCCGAGGATGCGCGCAGCGATATGGACCGCGATTCCCCCGATGTCACGGTCCAGCAGCTCGCATTCGCCGGTGTGGATGCCGGCGCGGATCTCGATGCCCATGGACTCGGTCTGGTCCCGTAGGGCCTCCGCACAGCGAATGGCCTGCGTCGGGCCGTCGAATGTGGCGAGGTGTCCGTCTCCGGTGCTCTTCACCACAATGCCGCCGAAACGACCGGTCAGGTCGGCGGTGATCTCTCCCATCCGATGCAGCACCGCCCGCCACCGCTCGTCCCCGGTCGCCGCGGCGTGCTGGGTGGAGGCGACCATGTCGGTGAACAGCACCGTGCGCAGCGCCCGGTGCGACTGCGACGGCGCGGCATGGCTGCCGGTGAGGAATTCTTCGATCTCGGTGGTGATCTCGTCGGGATGGGCGATCCAGGGTGCATGGTCGGTACCGTCGACCTCGAGCATCTGCGCACCCGGGATGCAGTTGGCGAGATACCGCCCGCCCTGGATCGGAACGAGATCGCCGGCGGCATGGATGACGAGGGTCGGCGCCGTGATCGTCGGCAGGATCGACCGGACGTCGATCCGGAACAACGCCTCCAGCGTGGCCCGGGCCATTCCCGGACTGGCGCTCATGCGCTCGAACATGCCGAGTTGGCGCACCGACCCGGCGGCCGGGAAGAGGCGCTTGAGTGCGGCACCGGTGCCCCACACCGAGCCACTGGCCCGGCCGAACTCCTGGAACTGGGCGAGCTGCTGGGTCGACGGTGTGTATCGCTGGCCGATCTCGGCCAGAATCCGCGCGTGCAGCTCGGCCGGGTCACGGTCGAAGTCAGCCCACTCGTTAAGGCCGAAGTACGCGAACGTGCCGCTCAGGATCAATGCCCTCGTACGTTCGGGCCGGGTCGCCGCGAACAACATCGCAGCGGGTCCGCCCTCGCTCAACCCGAACAGAACGGCACGTCCGAAGCCCGCGGCATCCATCACGGCCTCGATCTCGGCCGCCCGCTCATCGAGCGTGCG
The DNA here is from genome assembly GCF_040655355.1 of Mycobacterium sp. NPDC050441. Lineage (NCBI taxonomy): Bacteria > Bacillati > Actinomycetota > Actinomycetes > Mycobacteriales > Mycobacteriaceae > Mycobacterium > Mycobacterium sp. NPDC050441. Next base: position 115,981 of record NZ_JBFAJS010000005.1, read on the forward strand.
CACCTGTGGCACGGGGTCCGACAGACCCACACCGGCCTTGTCGAACAGCAGGACGCGGCAGAACGTCGAGAGCCGCTCCATGAACGCCTCGAACTCTGGCATGGTCCAGAACACTTCGAGGTGGCTGACGAACGAACCGGCGTAGACAAGCTCGACGGGTCCGTCGCCGAATACCTGGTAGGCGAGACTCAGACCGCCGCACGGTGCGTATGACGTCTCCGCCACGCTGTGGAGCCTACTGCTGCCGGGCGCCTCAGCCTGCGGTTTTGGCCTTAACCCAGGCCGCAGCCTCCTCGACCGTGGCAACCGTCCGCACTCCTGGCGGCAGCGGCGGACGGTCGACCATCACCACCGGCACACCCGCCGTCTCGGCGGCACGCAGCTTCGGCTCGGTCATCGCGCCACCACTGTTCTTGGTCACCAGCGCGTCGATGCGGTGCTCGCGCAGCAGGGCCAACTCCCCGTCGTAGTCATACGGGCCGCGTGACAACAGCAGTTCGTGATCGGTAGGCAGGGTGTCTGGATCCGGCGCGGTGACCGCGCGGATCAGGAACCAGGCGTCGACACCCTTGAACGCCCAGGTGCCGGATCGGCCGGTGGTCAAAAAGACCCGCGAATAGCCGTTGTCCGTCACGGTTTCGGCGGCCTCGGTGTCCGATCCCACCACGATCGCGGCGCCCGGCGCCCAGGCCGGCCGAGCCAGCACCAGGTGTGGCACCCCGAGCTCGGCGCACACCTGCGCCGCGTGGGCGGTGATGGTCGCGGCGAAGGGGTGGGTGGCATCAACAACCGAGTCAACGACGGCATCCTGCAGCCACTGGCGCATACCGTCCACCCCGCCGAACCCGCCGATGCGTACCGGGCCGACCGGAAGGGCGGGGTCCGGTACCCGCCCGGCCAGTGAGCTGATCACCTCGACCTCGGGATGCAGAGCGGCGGCCAGGGCGCGCGCCTCACCGGTGCCGCCGAGCAGCAGGACCTTCATCAGTGGGTGGCTCCGCGACGCCGATCCGACGAGTACAGGTAGCTGTCGGAAAACCCCTCGGCGGCAAGGACATCGCCGACGACGATCACCGCGGTCTTGGTTACCGCGGCGGCATGCATCTTCTCGGCGATGTCGGTGAGCGTGCCGCGCAACACGATCTCCTGCGGCCAGCTGGCGAATGCGACGACGGCGCAGGGGGTTTCGGGCCGGTAACCACCGTCGACGAGCTGCGGGACGATGTGGTCGATCTGGGCGGCGGCCAGGTGCAGCACCAACGTCGCTCCCGGGGCCGACAGGGTGCGGAGGTCCTCACCCTCGGGCATCGCCGTGGACAGGGTGGCCACCCGGCTCAAGGTGACGGTCTGGGCGACGCCGGGGACGGTGAGCTCGCGGCCCAGAGCGGCGGCCACTGCGGCGAATGCCGGTACGCCCGGCACGATCTCGTACCCGACCTCCAGCTCATCGAGTCTGCGGCACTGTTCGGCCAGCGCGCTGTAGATCGACGGATCGCCGGAATGCAGCCGTGCCACGTCCACACCCGCCCGATCCGCGGCGACCAACTCATCGATGATCTGGTCCAGGTTCAGCGGTCCGGTGTCGACCACCTTGGCCTCTGGCGGACACAACGCCAGCAGGTCTTCGGGCATGATCGACCCGGCATACAGGCACACCGGGCAGCTGCCGAGCAGTTTGGCGCCGCGCACGGTGATGAGGTCCGCGGCACCCGGGCCGGCACCGATGAAGTACACCGTCATCGCTTGACCACCGTCCATTGGGTCACCGGCAGCGAGGGGCGCCAGCCGGTGAAACCGCCGATCGCACCGCCCTGGTAGTGCTGATAACGCCGCACCTCGCCGCCTTCCTCCGAATACCATTGCGCCACAACTGCTTCTGATTCCAGCGTGACCGCGTTGACCACCAGCCTCCCACCCGCGGGCAGGCGATCGAAACAGGCCTGCAGCAATCCGGGTTGGGTGACGCCGCCGCCGACGAAGATCACCGCCGGATCGGGCGCGCCGTCGAGAGCCTCGGGGGCGCCGCCGCGCACGTCCACCGAAACCCCGAAGGCCGCGACGTTGCTCAAGATCCGCTCACGGCGCTGCTCGTCGCGTTCGAATGCCACCGCCGCGCAACCCGGTGCGCTGCGTGACCATTCGATCGCGACGCTGCCCGAACCCGAGCCGACATCCCACAGCAGTTCCCCGGGCCGCGGCCCCAGGGCCGCCAGGGTGACCGCCCGGATGGACTGCTTGGTGAGCTGCCCGTCGTGGGCGAACACGTCGTCGGGCAGCGCCTGGGCCCGGCGCTCGTCGGGTCGGTAGGCCACTGCCAGCACGTTGAGGTCGTCGATTCCGGCCGGCGGTGCCGTCGCCCACTCCTGGGCGCTGCCGTCGTGACGGCGCTCCCCCGGACCGCCCAATTGCTCCAGGACGGTCAATTCCGAATCACCCCGGCCGGATTCGCTCAACAAACGCGCCAGCGTGGCCGGGGTCTGCGCGTCGCGGGACAATACGATCGCCCGCCCGCCGCGGCGCACCGCGGTGTGCGGTGCGGCGGTGACGAGACTGATCACCTCGGTGTCGGGCACCGTCCACCCCATCCGGGCGCAGGCCAGCGTCACGCTCGACACGTGCGGCAGCACCCGGACCCGCTGCGTGCCGAACAACCGGATCAGCGTCGCGCCGATGCCGTGCAGCAGCGGATCGCCGCTCGCCACCACGTGCACATCGCCCGCCTCATCGAACAGAGCCGGCAGGGCCGGCAGCATCGGTGACGGCCATTCCCGACGGTCCGACGTCACGCTGTCGTCGAGCAGTTCGAGTTGCCTCGGTGAGCCGTACACCACGGTGGCGCACGCCAACTCGTCACGCGAGGTGCGCGACAAACCGGCCATTCCGTCGGCCCCGATGCCGACCACGGTGATCATCGCGCTCGTCACCAGCGGTGCCTCTTTCTCTTCGCGCAAGCGCTCATCGGGGCAACCTGCGCCAGATCGGCCGCGGCACAAACCGCGCCGCGTTGATCATCGGCCGGATCACCCACGGCACCCACACCGCACGTTTACCTCGGCTCAGCGCCTTGGCCGTGGCGTCGGCCACCTGCGCCGGCGTGCTGGAGAACGGCGCCGGCTCCATGCCCTCGGTCATGCGGCCGATCACAAAACCGGGCCTGACGATCAGCAGCTGCACGTCGGTTCCGTGCAGGGCATCGGTCAGGCCGGAGGCGAACGAGTCGAGCCCGGCTTTGGCCGAACCGTAGACGTAGTTGGCGCGCCGGGCCCGTGCTCCGGCGATCGAGGAGAACACCACCAGCCGGCCCCGGCCGGCGGCGCGCATGCGCTGCGCCAGCACGGTCAGCAGGCTGACCTGGGCCACGTAGTCGGTGTGCACGACGGCCACAGCGTGAGCCGGGTCGGCCTCGGCGCGGTCCTGATCCCCCAGCACCCCAAAGGCCAGCACCGCCGTGTCGATCGGTCCGTGGCCCGCTTCGATCGCCTCGACCAGACGGGCATGCCCAGCGACGTCGTCGGCGTCGAACTCCAGGGTGTGCACCGCAGCGGCACCGGCCGCCCGCACTGCGGCGACCTGCTCGTCGAGTTGATCGGCACGGCGTGCGACCAGCACCACGACCGCGCCGGCGGCGAGCCGTGCCGCGAGTTCGACACCGATCTCGCTGCGGCCGCCGAAAATCACCACGACACGGGGATCCGTGCCAGCCGTGTCATCCATGGCAGCGATTATGTCCTGCGCTAGCGTGGACCCCGATGGCTACACCTCGTGGCAAGGCAACCACCAAGCTCACCAGCGAGGCGCTCGCGTTTCTCACCGAACGTCACCTGGCGATGCTCACCACGTTGCGCTCGGACAATTCCCCGCACGTCGTGGCGGTCGGTTTCACCTTCGATCCGAAGACGCACATCGCGCGGGTCATCACCAACGGCGGCTCGCAGAAAGCGGTGAACGCGCACGAGCGTGGTATCGCGGTGCTCAGCCAGGTCGACGGCGCCCGCTGGTTGTCGTTGGAGGGCAAGTCCACGGTGAGCAGCGAGGCCGACGCGGTCCGCGACGCCGAGCTGCGGTACGCCCAGCGCTACCGCACCCCGCGGGTGAACCCCCGTCGCGTGGTGATCGAGGTACGGATCGAGCGCGTGCTGGGCTCGTCCGAGCTGCTGGACCGCAGTCAGGGCTAGGCCCGGTCTAGCTCACCGGGACCACCACAAGGTCGTGCGGTTGGTTGTTGACCGACTCTGCGCCGTCCTCGGTGACCACGACGATGTCCTCGATCCGGGCACCCCACTGCCCCGGGAAGTACACCCCGGGCTCCACGCTGAACGCCATCCCGGCTTCCAACGGCAGGTCGTTTCCGGCCACGATGTAAGGCTCCTCGTGCACCGACAGCCCGATGCCGTGTCCCGTGCGGTGTACGAACGCCTCGGCCAGCCCCTCGGCGGCCAGCACGTCGCGGGCGGCCGCGTCGACCTGTTCGGCGGTCACCCCGGGACGCACCACCGCGACGGCCGCGGCCTGAGCCCGCTGCAGTACCGCGTAGCGGCGCGCCACCTCCGGATCCGGCTCACCGATGGAGTAGGTGCGGGTGGAGTCGGAGTTGTAGCCGGGGTCGTACGGGCCGCCGATGTCGACGACGACGATGTCACCGGCGCTCAGCTCACGCTCCGAGCATTCGTGGTGCGGGTCGGCGCCGTTGGGGCCGGATCCGACGATGATGAACGCCGCCTCTGAATGTCCTTCGGCGACAATCGCTTCGGCAATGTCGGCGGCCACGTCGGCCTCGGTGCGGCCGGGCACCAGGAACTCCGGAACCCGCGCGTGCACCCGGTCGATGGCCGCACCGGCCTTGCGCAACGCGTCGATCTCGGCGGGATCCTTGATCATCCGTAGCCGCCGCAACACGTCGGTGGCCAACACCGGGACCACGCCGAGCAGGTCGGCCAGCGGCAGCAGGTGCAGGGCGGGCATGGAGTCGGTGACCGCCACGGCGACGGCGGGCCGTCCAGATTGCCCAGCGCCCGGCCCACCGATCGCGTCGGCGACCATCTGGTACGGGTTCTGACCGTCAACCCAATCACGCACCGTCACACCGAGTTCGGTGACCGCCGACTCGCGCAACGCGGCCAGCTCCAGGCGTGGCACCATGATGGTCGGGTCCCCCGTGGCCGGCAGCACCAGCGCCGTCAGCCGCTCGAAGGTCTGTGCCCGTGAGCCGACCAGGTACCGCAGGTCATAGCCGGGGGTGATGACCAGGCCGGCCAGACCGGCGTCTGCTGCAGCTGAGGCGGCCGCCGAAAGGCGCTGGGCGTAGACATCGGTGCTGAATCGGCTGACCGTCATGGCATCGAGGCTAGTGGTGCGGCAGATAACTGGCGATCTCGATCAGGTTGCCGTCGGGGTCGCGGCAATAGTGTGAGGTCATCGGCCCCAATGCGCCGGTCTTGGGAACCGGGCCCTCGGTGATCTCGACCCCACACGCTCTCAGATGCTCACCAACGGCCCCCGGTCCGACGTCTGCGATGAAGCACAGATCCAGTGAACCTGGTGCGTCGACGGCGCCGGTCACCCAGTTGGCCGAACCGGTCGGCCGCACGTTGAGCTTCTGATCACCGAACACCAACGCGATACGGCCATCGCCGAACACCTCCCTGCGCATGCCCAGCACCCGCACGTAAAACGCGACGGTGGCGTCGCTGTCCCGGCAGTTCACCACGACATGGTCAATACGGTTGACGGTGAAGGTCATACCTCACGCTACTGTCGCTGGAATGTTGCGTGATATCCGCGATCTCACCGACGACCCCGAGGCGTATGCCGCCGAGCTGCGCAGGCGCTGGGGCGGCCTGCTGAGTTACCGGTACCTCGGGCGCTCCTATTCCTCGATGGACCTGGGTCCGGTCGACGACACGGTGACCTTGCGCCGCGACATGCGCAATTCGACGGGCGGCCTGTTGCTCGCGGTGCTGGGCATCTCCTCACCCGACAGCGGCGGGGTGAGCGATCGGGAGGCTGTACCCAACCCGGTGATCCATTCCTGTCAGGTCCTGGACCCGGCGCGCGATGTGAAGCGCATCCGGGTGGACACCGAGGTGCTCAAACAGGGCAGGCAACTGGCCTACAGCCGGTCGGTGATCGTCGACGCCGACCATCCGGACCGCGTCATCGCGCTCACCGAGGGACAGGGCATCTCGATCGGCACGCCACCGCAGGGCCTGGAGAGGATGCCGGTCGACCCGATCGGCATCGTCGACGGTCCGGATCTGCCGCCGCTGTGGCAGGTGTTCGGTGGGAGCGAGCGGCCCGACGGACACTGGGCGTTGCCGGAACTCGCGGTCGAGGTGGCCTCACGGGACGCCGCACTGCACATCGGTCCGCAGTTCGTGATCCTGGAGACGGCCGCCTCAGCGAGCGCAGCGGAGGCTGCAGGTACCGATGCGCTACAAGGCCTTTCGTCGCACGTGATGTTCCTGGCGCGCGGCAAGGCCGGCCCGTTCCGGGTCGACACCCAGGTACTGTCCGGCGCGGGCGGCACCATTGCGGTCAGGGCCACCCTGCACGACGAGGGTGCCGACGGCAAGGCTGTCACCGCCGCGTCATATGTCTTCGGGAGGATCCAATGAGCGACCCTGTTCTGCTGCTCGACGGCGCCAGCATGTGGTTCCGGTCGTATTTCGGTGTGCCATCGTCGATCAAGGCGCCCGATGGCCGGCCGGTGAACGCGGTACGCGGGTTCTTCGACTCCATCGCCACCCTGGTCACCCGGGAGCGACCACGCCGGCTGGTGGTCTGCCGCGACGACGACTGGCGGCCGCAATGGCGCGTCGATCTGGTGCCGTCGTACAAGGCGCACCGGGTAGATGAGCCCCAGCCCGTTGGAACCCCTGACGTCGAAGAGGTTCCCGACGATCTCACCCCGCAGGTCGACATGATCATGGATCTGCTCGACGCGTTCGGCATCGCGACCGCCGGGGCGCCCGGGTTCGAAGCCGACGACGTGCTCGGCACGCTGGCCACGCGCGAGCAGCATGATCCGGTGGTGGTGGTCAGCGGCGATCGTGACCTGCTGCAACTCGTGCGTGACGAGCCGGCGCCTGCCGTGCGGGTGCTCTACATCGGCCGCGGGCTGGCCAAGGCGACGAAGTTCGGCCCGCAGGAAGTCGCCGAGCAGTACGGGGTTCCGATCGACCGGGCCGGACCGGCGTACGCGGAGCTGGCCCTACTGCGGGGCGATCCGTCCGACGGTCTGCCCGGCGTTGCCGGGATCGGCGAGAAGACGGCCGCGACGCTGTTGGCCCGCCACGGCTCGCTGGAGGGTATCCAGGAAGCCGCCCTGGACCCGAAATCTTCACTGTCCAAAGCACATCGGGCCAAACTGCTTGCCGCCGTCGACTACATGGCCGCGGCCGAACCGGTGGTGCGGGTGGCCGTCGACGCCCCGGTGCGCCTGTCCAACACAACCGATGAGCTGCCGCTGGCCGCCAACGACCCGGTGCGGGTCGCCGAACTGGCCGCGGCATACGGGGTGACCTCGTCGATCGGTCGATTGCAGACGGCCCTGGACCGACTGCCCGGCTAGTTCGCGCCCACTCCGCGCTTTCTACACCTGGGTCGTCCGCGGCGTAGTGCAGCGACCCTGGCGTAGACAGCGGCAACCGGTACGGGCTACTTGGGCCGACCGACCTCGTAGGTGCCCTTGTCGTCCTTGAACGTCACGGTCACCTTGCGCTTGGTGCCGTCGATGGTGACCTCGCAGTCGAAGGTCGCATCCTTCTCGACCTTCGGGTTTTCGCCGTCGTTGCACTTGACGCCGGTGACCTTGGTGGCGCCGTAGCCGTTGGTCTTGTCGGTCAGGATCTGCTCGACGCCGCTCTGGGCCTTGTTGATGTCGAGCTTGGTCGTGACCGCCCAGCCGGGCAGCCAGAATGCGGTCACCGCGAGGATGATCAGCAACAGCGCCACCACGCCGCCGACAACGGCGCCGATCACCCCGAGTGAAGCCTTGGAGCCCTGGTCGGCGCCCGGAATGCCGTACTGACCGAACTGGCCGGGAGCGCCGTACTGGCCCGGTTGACCGAATTGCCCCGGCTGACCGTACTGACCCGGCTGGCCCGGTTGTCCGGGCTGACCCGGCTGGCCGTACTGGGGCTGCTGCCCGTAACCGGGCACCTGGCCGTACTGGGGCTGCTGGCCGGGCTGCGGGTACGCCTGCTGGCCGTACTGCTCAGGCCCGGGGTACTGCGGTTGCGGCGGTTGCTGGGGCTGCTGCGGCTGCGAATAATCCGGCTGCTGAACTCCCTGCGGCTGCGGCTGGTACGAGGGGTACTGCTGCGGCGTGTACGCCGGAGGCTGCCAGGCCGGAGTGTTGGTCGTGGCGTCCTCGGAAGCGGGGGTCGGCGGCTGCCATGCCTCGGCGCCCGACGCCTGGTCCGCCCCGGGCTCGGGCTGCTGACCGGGCCACTGTTGTCCCTGGTCAGATCCCTGCGGTCCGCTCATGGTTCTCCTTGATCCTGTTCGGTGTCGCCTCAGACACCCTACCCCGCATCAACAGCAACAACGCCGCGCCGAACATCGTTGACAGCGCGTTTCGCGGTATTGCGCAGGGCGGATTGCGGCGCGGCATTACGGACTTGGTCGAGCAGATCGAGCACCTGGCGGCACCACCGCACGAAATCGCCCGCCGAGAGCGCCGAACCCGACCCGGTCACATCAGAGGCGGCCAGGGCGGCGGCCAGGTCACCGGCGGTGGCCCAGCGGTAGACGGCGGTGACGAAACCTTCGTCGGGTTCGCGACTCGGGGCCAGCCGGTGCCGCTGCTCGTCGCCGCGCAGGTCCACCGACATCCGCCGGGTCTGGGCCAGCGCGCGGCGCAGGCCCGCGGTGGGAACGTCGACTCCCAGCACACCGCCTGCAGAGTCCCCGCGCGACTCGAACAACACGGCCGAGACCACCGCGGCCAGTTCGGCCGCCTGCAGGCCTTGCCACAGACCGGCACGCAGGCATTCGGCCACCAGCAGATCGCTCTCGCTGTAGATGCGGGCCAGGAGTCGGCCGGCATCGGTGACGCGTGGTTCTCCCGAGTCGGCCTCGATGAACCCACGTTCGCTGAGCAGCGACACGATCCGGTCGAAGGTGCGGGCCAGTGAGTTCGTCGCCGCGTTCACCTTCTGCTGGATCTGGGCATTGTCACGTTCGATGCGCAGATAGCGTTCGGCGATCCGGGCCTGCGAGTCACGATCCGGCAGTTGATGTGCCGGATGATCACGCACTTCGTCACGCAGGCCGGCGAGTTCGGGGTCGACGTCACGTTCCGGGGCGCCGGTGCGCCGGCCCGACCGCACCGAGGGCAACGACAGTTCGGCCGCGGCTGAAAGCAACGCCGACGCCAGGTCCCGGCGTACGCGCGGCTGCCGGTGCTCCACCCGCTTGGGTAGCGTCATCGCTCCCAGCGGCGCCGAGGCACCCGAGTAGTCGGCGGACGAAATCCGGCCGGCCCAACGATGTTCGGTCAACACGAGCGGTCTCGGGTCGTCGCTGTCGCGTAGGGCAGGCTCCAGCACAACCGCCAGTCCGCCGCGGCGCCCCTGCGTGATCGTGATGATGTCGCCGCGGCGCAACGCGGACAACGCATCGGTGGCAGCCTTGCGTCGCTGCAGGCGCGATGCCCGCGACTGCGCACGCTCGCGTTCACCGATCTTGGCCCGCAACCGGACGTAGTCGAGGATCGGCGCGTCTGTACCGCCGAGTTCGGCCGCCAGCTCGCCCATCATCCGCTCACCGCGGGCGATCCCGCGCACCAGCCCGACCACCGACCGGTCCGCCTGGTACTGGGCGAAGGAACGCTCGAGCAGTTTGTGGGCCTGCTCAGGCCCCATCTGCTGCACGAGGTTGATCGTCATGTTGTAGCTCGGCGCGAATGAGCTGCGTAACGGGAACGTTCGGGTCGAAGCCAGGCCGGCGACCTCGGCCGGTTCGGCGTTACTGTCGTCGGGCCGCCACAGCACCACGGCATGACCCTCGACGTCGATGCCGCGGCGCCCGGCCCGCCCGGTCAGCTGGGTGTACTCCCCCGGCGTCAACGGAACGTGCTGTTCGCCGTTGAACTTCACCAGACGCTCGAGCACCACGGTGCGGGCGGGCATGTTGATGCCCAGCGCCAGGGTTTCGGTGGCGAACACCGCTTTGACCAGGCCCGCGGTGAACAGTTCCTCCACGGTGTGCCGGAACACCGGCAGCATGCCGGCGTGGTGGGCGGCGAGCCCACGCAGCAGGCCTTCCCGCCATTGGTGGTAATCGAGCACGATCAGGTCGGACTCGGCCAGGTCGGCGCAGCGCCGGTCGACGATCTCCGCGATCCGGCCGCGTTCCTCGTCGGTGGTCAGCCGCAGTGGCGCACGCAGGCACTGCTGGACCGCAGCGTCGCATCCGGCCCGCGAGAACACGAAGGTGATCGCGGGCAGCAGCCCAGCGGCATCCAGGGTCGCGATGACGTCGGGCCGGCTGGGCGGCCGGTACAGCTGCGGGCGTCCGCCGCCCCGGCCCCGGCCGCGTGGTTGCCAGTCATTCAGCCGGTCGGCCTCACGCCGATGGCTGATGTGGCGCAACAGCTCCGGGTCCACGAGGGTGCTGTTGGTGCCCTCGAACAGGTCGAACAACCGCCGCCCGACCAGCATGTGCTGCGACAGCGGCACTGGCCGGTGTTCGTCGACGACGACGGTGGTGTCGCCGCGGACGGTCTGGATCCAGCCACCGAACTCCTCGGCATTGCTGACTGTGGCGGACAGGCTGACCAGCAGCACTTCCTCGGGCAGGTGCAGGATCACCTCCTCCCACACCGCACCGCGCATCCGGTCGGCCAGGAAGTGCACCTCGTCCATCACAACGTAGGAAAGCCCGTGCAGTGCAGGTGAATTCGCATACAGCATGTTGCGCAGCACTTCGGTGGTCATCACCACGATGTCGGCGTCGCCGTTGATGGACTGGTCGCCGGTCAGCAACCCGATCTTGTCCGCACCGTAGCGGGCCACCAGATCGTTGTGTTTCTGGTTGCTCAGCGCCTTGATCGGCGTGGTGTAGAAGCATTTTCCGCCGGCTGCCAGCGCCAGGTGGACGGCGAACTCGCCGACCACGGTCTTGCCCGCCCCGGTGGGCGCACAGACCAACACGCCGTGCCCGCCTTCCAGGGCGCGGCAGGAACGCAGCTGGAAATCGTCGAGCGCGAACGGATACTCGGCGGTGAACTTGGTCAGCTCACCGCCGATCTCCCCACCTGATTCAGGTGGCATCGTCGTCGATGCCGATCCGCGACGGCCCCGAAACCGGTTCTGTCACGGGTTCTGGCCGCTCGACGGGTTCGACCGTCGGGATCGGCGCGGCTTGGTCCTCGGGCACCTCCAGTGCCTCGCGCCGGGCCTTGCGCCTGTCGTTGACCCGCGCCACCTGGATGGCGAACTCCAGCAGCAGGCTGAGCGCGCAGGCCAGCGCCAGCATCGTGAACGGGTCCGACCCGGGGGTGGCGAACGCCGCGAACACGAACAACCCGAAGATCAGTCCGCGTCGCCAGGCCTTGAGCCGCTCGTAGCTGAGCATGCCGACCAGGTTGAGCATGATGATCAACAGTGGGAACTCGAAGCTGATGCCGAACACGAGCAGCAGGTTGATCAGGAACCCGAAGTACTGGTCGCCCGACAGCGCGGTGACCTGGACGTCGCTGCCGACGGTGAGCAGGAAGCCCAGCGCGGTGGCCAGCACCACGTAGGCCAGGATCGCGCCGGTGATGAACAACGCGGCGCCGACTCCGACGAACGCCATCGCGAAGCGGCGTTCTTTCTTGTACAGGCCCGGGGTGATGAACGCCCACAGCTGGTAGAGCCACACCGGGCAGGCCAGCACCAGCCCGGCCGCCAGCGCCACCTTGAGGCGCAGCATGAACTGGTCGAACGGGCCGGTGGCCAACAGGCGGCACTCGCCGTCCGGTGCGATGGTCGCGCGCGCCGAGGCGGGCAGCGCGCAGTAGGGACCGCGCAGCCATTCCCCCAGGCTGTGCAGGCCGAAGAAACCGTGGGTGTACCACAGGAAGCCGAAGATCGTCGTCAGCAGGACGGCGGCCACGGCAATCAACAGACGGTTGCGCAACTCGTGCAGGTGGTCGACCAACGACATCGTGCCGTCGGGGTTGACCCGAGAACGGCGGCGGCGGGGATCGAGTTTCTTGATGAATCCGGAGGTCACGGGCGTGTTCTAGAGGCCTGGTCGTAGACGCGACACGGCATCGCGGGGCGATGACCGCGATTGATTGCCGGACCGGTCAGGCCGTGTGGCGGTCCGGGGACTGCTCCGGGGCGGGAGCCTCGACCCGCTCGGAAGCGATCGGCTTCGCCGGCTGCGGCGCGTCGGCCGAAGACCCGGAAGAATCCGACTGCATCTCCTTGATCTCCGACTTGAAGATCCGCATCGATTTACCGAGCGACCGGGCGGCGTCCGGCAGCTTCTTGGCACCGAACAGCAGCACGAACACCGCGATAACAATGATCCAGTGCCAGGGTTGTAGACCACCCAATTTGGTTACCTCCAGACGTCGGTGCCGAGTCTACCCGCGTGCGTCGTCGGCGTCGTAAGCATGCGGCGCCACCGCGTCGTAGACACGCAGCGCCTCTCCGGCCGATTCCTGCACCCGTTGCGCAAGATCCTGTGGCGCCAACACGCGCACCGCCGAACCGAATCCGAGCAGGAAGCGCGCCATCCACTCGAGCGAGGCGTACGTCATCACGGCCTCGCACGCCCCGTCGGGCAGTTCATTGACCACCCGCAACGGGTAGTAGTCGAACATCCACGACGCGGAGGGGTCGATCAGCAGGGTTGCCGACGGCAATGACGGATCCGCGGTGTCGGGATCGAACAGCGAGGTATCGATGCCGGCCTGCACCGCCGGCGACGGCGGTGCAGCGGCATCGGCAAGACGCTCTGCCGCGACGATCCGGTCGAACCGGAACATCCGGACCGCCTCGGCGCTGCGACACCACGCCTCCAGATAGCTGTTGTCGCCGATCAGCACGACGCGGATCGGGTCCACGGTGCGCGTGGTCAGCGAATCACGTGACGCCGAGTAGTACTCCAAGGTCAGTGCACGAGCGTCACGCACGGCAGCCCGTACCGCCGCGGCCGCCCCGGTTTCCTGGGGCACGCTGTCCTCGACACCGGCGCGTTGGCTGCCCGCTGCCGATTCGATCTTGGCGATGGCGCTGCGAGCGGCCTCGGGATCGACCATCCCGGGCACGTCGACGAGCGAACGCAGGGCCACCAGGATGCCGGTGGCCTCCGTCGACGTCAGGCGCAACGGGCGATCGACACCGGCGCTGAAGGTGACTTCGACTGTGTCCCCTTCGAAGTCGAAGTCGATGAGATCGCCGGGACTGTACCCCGGAAGCCCGCACATCCACAGCTGCCGCAGATCGTCGTCGAGCTGCTTGGCCGTCACCCCCAGGGCGGCCGCAGCCGCCGAACGCGTGACCTTCGGGTTGGCCTGGAAATACGGCACCATGTTGAGCATCCGGACCAACCGGGTGGAAACCTGACTCATGACCGCTCTGCCTGTGCCCGCAACCGGCTCACCACGTCGTCGCGCAATGACTGTGGTTCCAGCGCTACGGCGTCGACACCGTAGCCGGCGATCTCACGGGCCAGCCGGTCCAACATTCCGATGTCGACGGTGATCTCCTCCCCGGCGCGCCCGCCCAGCGTGCGCGGCACGGTCTCGATCGCCTGGCGGCGCAGCGCGGTGGCGCGCCCGCCGGCGATCCACACCCTGGCCTGTTCACCGGTCGGTAGTTCGGCCACCGCACGGGCCACGATGTCACGCAGATTAACCTCTTCGGGCTTGGCCACCGCGCCGGCCGGCCCAACCGTGCTCACGTCGGGATCGATGCGTGAAAGACGAAAGGTCCGGGTGTCGTCGCGGTCAAGGTCATGTCCGACCAGATACCACCGGCCACGATGGGTGACGACGCCCCAGGGCTCGACGTTGCGGCTGGTGTGCTCGGCATTGCGCGAGGCGCGGTGCCGGAACCGCACCACATGCCCGGAATCGATCGCCGACAACAGGATTCGCAACACCTCTTCAGAACCGCGCAACCCGGGCAGCGTCGCAGTCGACGCGATGGCGACACCGGCCCCGTCGGCATCGACGTCCACGCCCGCGGCACGCAGCTTCAGGAGTGCCCCCTGCGTGGCAGTGATCAACTCGGGCGACTGCCACAACTGAGTGGCCACCGCGACCGCCGCCGCCTCATCGCCCGTCAACTGGACCGCGGGCAGCGCATACGCCTCACGGTTGATGCGGTAGCCCTCGGTCGGGTCGAACTTGGAAACCCGCCCGGTCTCCAACGGGATTCCGAGGTCGCGCAGTTCGTTCTTGTCGCGCTCGAACATCCGGGAGAACGCCTCATCGGTGGGACTGTCCTCATAGCCCTGGACGATGTTGCGGATCTTGTCGGCCGGCAGGAACCGATCGCTGGACAACAACGCGATGACAAGATTTATCAACCGCTCGACTTTGGATACCGCCACGAGATGAAAGCTTAAAGCTCACATGCTGGCGATCAGGCGCTTGACCCGCTCGTCGACCGATCGGAACGGATCCTTGCACAGCACGGTGCGCTGAGCCTGGTCGTTGAGCTTGAGGTGCACCCAGTCCACGGTGAAGTCCCGCCCGGCTTCCTGTGCCGCACTGATGAACTCGCCGCGCAGTTTGGCCCGCGTGGTCTGCGGCGGGGTGTTGACCGCGGCGTCGATCTCCTCGTCGGTGGTGATCCGGGCGGCCAGGCCTTTGCGCTGCAACAGGTCGAACACCCCACGACCGCGCTTGATGTCGTGGTAGGCGAGGTCGAGCTGGCTGATCTTCGGATCGGACAGCTCCATGCTGTAGCGATCCTGGTAACGCTGGAACAGCTTGCGCTTGATCACCCAGTCGATCTCGGTGTCGACCTTGGCGAAATCCTGGCTCTCGACCGCGTCGAGCTGGCGGCCCCACAGATCGACCACCTGCTCGATCTGGGTGCTCGGCTCGCGCGTCTGCAGGTATTCGACGGCCCGGCTGTAGTACTCGCGCTGGATGTCCAGGGCACTGGCCTGCCGGCCGCCGGCCAGGCGCACCGGACGGCGCCCGGTCAGGTCGTGGCTGACCTCACGGATGGCCCGGATCGGGTTGTCCAGGGAGAAATCCCGGAACGGGACGCCGGCCTCGATCATCTCCAGCACCAGCGAGGCGGTGCCCACCTTGAGCATGGTGGTGGCCTCGCACATGTTGGAGTCGCCGACGATGACGTGCAGCCGGCGGTACTTCTCGGCGTCGGCGTGCGGCTCGTCGCGGGTGTTGATGATCGGCCGCGAGCGGGTGGTGGCGCTGGAGACGCCCTCCCAGATGTGCTCGGCCCGCTGGCTCAGGCAGAAGGTCGCGGCCTTCGGCGTCTGCAACACCTTGCCCGCTCCGCAGATGAGCTGGCGGGTGACCAGGAACGGCAGCAGCACGTCGGAGATCCGGGAGAACTCACCGGCCCGCACGATCAGGTAGTTCTCGTGGCAGCCGTAGGAGTTGCCCGCCGAATCGGTGTTGTTCTTGAACAGGTAGATGTCGCCGCCGATGCCCTCGTCGGCGAGCCGCTGCTCGGCATCGATCAGCAGGTCCTCCAGGACGCGCTCGCCGGCGCGGTCGTGGGTGACGAGCTGGGTCAGGTTGTCGCACTCGGCGGTCGCATACTCCGGGTGGCTGCCCACGTCCAGATACAACCGGGCGCCGTTGCGGAGGAACACGTTGGAACTGCGGCCCCACGACACGACCCGCCGGAACAGGTAACGGGCAACCTCGTCGGGGCTGAGCCGGCGATGGCCATGGAAGGTGCAGGTCACACCGAATTCCGTCTCGATGCCCATGATTCGTCGCTGCACGCTAACGAGCTTACGGGGTGGTTCACCGCAACGGTGGAGAAGCTCGCGGTGACGGTGCGGCAAAATCTGGATATCGCGACTCCGAACGTGGCCGCTCGTGCGATCAGCCGCGCGCCAAGATCGCCAAGAACAGCTCGGCCCGCACCCGGGCGACCCCGAGATCACAACCCAGCAACCCCTCGGCGATTTCGATCCGCTTGCGCATCGTGTGCCGGTGCACGCCGATGGCCGCCGCGGCGGCCTCCCACTGGCCGTTGGCCTCCAGGAACGCCCGCAGCGCCGCCATCAGCCCGGATCCGTGCTGCGCGTCGTAATCGGCCACCGGAGTCAACACTGACGCCCCGAGCGCAATCAGCACCTCACGGCTGGGCCCGGAGGACAACAGCGCACTGCCCGCCAACGCGGCGAATTCCAGCGGGTAACAGCCGCGCTCTGCCACCGACGCGGCCAGCCGGGCATCGTCGACGGCCTGCATCAACCGAGCCAGCGGCTGCGTACCGCTACGTCATGGGTGCTGCGCAACGGGGCCGGCAACCGCGCCCGGGTGAGCGCGGCGATCGGCCGGCTGATCACCGCCGGCGAGCCGACGGCTGATGCTGGGTGATGCAGTGGATGCCGCCGCCACGCTCGAACAGCGGGCGGGCGTCGACGCTGAGGACACGGCGGCCCGGATACTGCTCGGCCAGGATCGCCGCCGCGTCCGCGTCCCGTGGATCGCCGAATGCGCAGGCGATCACCCCGCCGTTGACCACCAGGTGATTGATGTAGCTGTAGTCGACGAAGCCTTCGGCGTCGGTCAACTGGTCCGGCGCGGGTAGCTCCACGATCTCCCACGACCGTCCGGTGACATCGTGGGTCTGCTCGATCGCTGCTCGGATCTCCTTGCACACCACGTGATCCGGATGCCCCTCGGCAGCCTGCGCATGCAGCAGCAGACGGCCCGGCGCCGGTATCGCCGCCACGATGTCCACATGCCCGCGAGTGCCGAAGCGCTGCGAGTCACGGGTCAGCCCGCGCGGCAACCAGACCGCGTGATCGGCACCGATGGTGCGAGCCAGCTCGGCCTCGACGTCGGCCTTGGTGGCGCCGGGGTTGCGACCGGGGTCCAGTTGCACGGTCTCGGTGATCAGAACGGTACCCAGCCCGTCGCCCTGGATACCACCGCCTTCGTTCACCAGGTTCGAGTTGACCACGGGCACCCCGGACCAATCAGCCACGGCCGCACCGATTTTCGAGTCGTGATCCCAGCGCGCCCAATCCTGGGCGCCCCAGCCGTTGAACACCCAGTCCACCGCGGCCACCGAACCGTCCTCGGCGTGCACGAAGGTGGGGCCGATATCGCGCATCCAGGCGTCGTTCAACGGTGCCTCGACGATGTCGACGTCGGCGGACAGATACCGGCGGGCCGCGGGCAACTCCGCGGGGTCCACCACCATCGTGACGGGTTCGAACTCCAACACCGCGTGCGCCACCGCCGCCCAGGTGGTGCGTGCTTCGTGGTGTTCCTGTTCAGTGTCGCCCAGCGAATAGCCGGCGGACGGAAAGGCCATCCACACGCGATCCTGAGGCGCGCTCTCGGCCGGCATCCGATAGGTGGTCATTTCACCACCGCCGTAGCTTTGTGCCCGGCCCCGTACGGATGCTCCACATCGACGGGCGCGGTCAGCGCGCCGTAGGTATCCGGTCGCCGGGTGAGCAGGAACGGGAACAGCTCCAGCCAGTCCCGGCGCTGGTCCAGATCAAGGTCGGCGACCAGCACGGCCTCCTCGTCGCGAGGTGCCTGCACCAGCACCCGGCCGAACGGGTCGGAGATGAACGACGAACCGTAGAAGGTGACCTTGCCCTCGTCGCCGATCCGGTTGGGCACCACCATGAACAGCCCGCTGTTGATGCCGTTGGCCACGATCACCTGCTGCCAGAGCGGTTGGGTGTCGAAGGCCGGGAACACCGGCTCCGATCCGATCGCCGTCGGGTAGATCACGAGCTCGGCGCCACCGAGTGAGTAGCTGCGCGCCACTTCGGGGAACCATTCGTCCCAGCACGTCGGCAGGCCGACGCGAGCCCCCAGCCCTTCCGGGTTGTACACGGGATACGGGTCGCCGTCTGCGGTGGACGGACCCGGACCCGGACCCGGACGGAAATAAGTGTCTTCGTAGTAGCCCGCCGAAATCGGGATGTGCAGCTTGCGGGTGTAACCGGCCAACTCCCCCGACGGGTCCACCAGGATTGCCGTGTTGAAGCCCAATCCGTCTGCCGCCGGCGCATTTTCGTACAGCGAGGCGTGCACGAATATGCCGTTGGCCCGGGCGGCTTCGGCGGCCAGGGCAAAGGTGGGGCCTCCGGTGAGATCCTCGGCGGACGCGCCCGGGTTCGGTCCGGCCGGGGTGTCCGCGGGGTAGCGCAGCAGGGTGATCTCCGGCAGGCAGACCAGCGCGGCCCCGGCACCGGCCGCCCGATCGACACCATCTCGCAGCACCCTGGCCAGTTCGGCCGCATCCGGCCGCCACCGGTGCTGCACCAACCCGACCCGCAGTGGAGGGCGCGTCGACTCGGCGCTGCGAGACAGCGACTCGGGTGCGGTGGCGGTCAGGGTGATCATCGGTCGTCTCCTAAAACGAATCAAGTTCGTTTTATTTTGACCGCATCAACACCCGTTGTAAAGAGGTAGTAGAAATGTGCGATGGGACGCCCTCCGGTACCGCTGCTGTCCACCGACCGCATAACCGGCGCGGCAATGGATTTGGTCAACGCAACCGGCGGATTCACCGTCCCCGAGCTGGCCCGGGTGCTCAAGGTCCGGCCGTCATCGCTCTACAACCACGTCGCCGGACGCGAACAGATCATCGAGCTGCTACGCGAACGCGCCATGTCCGAAGTCACCCTGCCCGCCGATGACCCGGCCCGCCCCTGGACCGAGGTGGTCGCCGACATCATGCGGTCCTACCGACAGAGCTACGCGCGCTACCCGCGACTCATCCCGCTGCTCACCGCGCACGCGGTGAACAGCGACCACGCACTCACGATGTACAACGCCCTGGCCGTCACGTTCGGCCGCGCCGGGTTCGACCCGGCCGACACGCTTCGCGGCATCACCCTGGTCGACTCCTTTGTGCTGGGCTCGGCACTCGACGTCGCTGCTCCAGACGAGCCCTGGAGCACCGGCGCCGAGGTGGGCCCGGAATTGACCGCGGCGCTGGCCACAGGCAGCGCCAAGCCGGCCCGCGCCGACGATGCGTTCGAATTCGGCATCGCGGTACTGCTTCGCGGACTGGCGGCTCTGAGATCGGACGCCGAGCGGCATTGAGCGCGGCGACCGCCCCGATTCGCTACGTGGCGCCACCTTCTAGGACTTTTTACCCTGGTCAGCGGCCCCCTCAGGCATAGGGTTGGAGAATAGTCCACACAAAGGAGTGGTGATGACCCGCTACGAACTGCCTGATGTTGCCGACCTGATCCGCCTTGGCGAGCCCCACGAGAACGCCATCACGGTATACGCGGAGACCGCACCGGGACCGGACGAGCGGGAGAAAAGCGTGCTGACGGCGAAGAGCGCGATGGACCGCGCACTGCGCACGATCCGAGAAACGGGGGCGCGGCATGCCGTGGAAGAACAGCTGCGATCCCGCTGGAATGAGATCGCCGAATCCGAACTGTGGCTGAGCCTGTCCCGTTCGGTGGCCATCTTCATCGCCGATGACGTCCACGAGGTCTACGTGCTGCCCAATGCCCTGGACAGCCAGCTGCAGGTGGGCAGCTACTTCGACATCGGCCAGCTGGTGCGGGCGGTCACCACGCCGCAGGAGGCCTACGCGCTGACGTTGTCCGCCGACGGCTGGAACCTGTGGCAGGCGACCGCGAGTAGGCGGGCCGAGGAGTTGGAGCTCACCGGCGAGTACGCGGTCGACGTGGCCGATGCGACCAACCGCGCCACGGTGCGCGACCGGGGCCATGTGCGGCGCCTGGTCGGCGACGAGGGCAAGAAGGTGTTGCTCGAGCAGTACGCCAAGCGGGTCGCCGATGCGGTGGACGGCGAACTGGGACAGCTCGATCCGTCGTCGACGCGGCCGCTGTACCTGTTCGCGACGGACCCGCTGCTCGACATGTACCGCGGCCTCGATCACAAACGCCGGATCGTGGCGGTACCCGGCGCGGCAGACCAGCTGCGGCCCGATCAGATCGACGGCGCGATCCGTGAGTCGCTGCCTGCCCTGAACGCCGAGCAGGCCAGCGCCTGGGTCGACGAGTTGGGCAACGACATCAGCAAGGGGCTGGTGGCCACCGATCTCGGCGACATCACCCGGGCCGCAACGGCCGGGGCGGTGGACACGCTGGTGTACAACTTCACCGTCGATGTGGTGGGCCGGATCGAGGCAGCGACCGGAGCGCTGCACTACGACGATTCCGGCTATGACGTCCTGTCCCGCGTCGCGGTGACGGTCCTCGACAACGGCGGTGCCGCCTACGCCGTGCGGCCCGACGAGATCAGCGCCGGCATCTGGAACCAGACCGCCGTCGCGAAGCTACGTTTCCCCTTGACCTGACGCCGCCGGCTCGTGCAGTGACCCGGCGGGTGCGCCGAGGATTCGTTCGAACGCCTGCACGTAGGCGCCCACCACCTTCTGGGCATTCGGCCCGCTGATGTCGGAACCTGCGGCGCCGTCGGCCTCGATCGCGTCGATGAAGGCATCGGCCAGGTGCAGCCCCATCCCGGTGATGATGCCTGCGGCCTCGTGCGGGTAATCGGTGTCGAAGACGCCTTCGGCGCAACCCTGGCGGATGATCGACTCCAGCATGGGCGCCGTGGTGCGCATCGAACCCTGGGTCATCTTCTGCCGCAGAAGCGCATTGTTCTCGTCGTGCCACAACCGGATCAGCGTGGTCACCTCGGTGACGCTCTCCGATTTCCATGCCCTCGACGCGTCGAAGTAGGCGTGCATCTTGTCGAGCGCGCCGCGGTGCGGGTCTTCGACGATGCCGGCCAACCGGGCGGTGGCACTCTCGCCCATCTGCTCGATGACGCCCTCGAGCAGTGCCCGCTTGGAACGGAAATAGTGGTAGAGCGCCCCTTTCGAGATCCGCAGCTCACCGAGCAGATCCTCGATCGTCATGGCCTCGTAGCCCTTGTCGTGCATCAACTGCAGGGCGGCATCGAGGATCTCCCGTCGCCGGGCGGCGTATTCGGCGGGGTTCACCTGACGTGCCACGAATCCTCCATTGACGTTGGGCGCGGTCCGAGTCTAGCCTAAAAATAGACCGTCAGTCGGTTTATTAATCAGGAGACGCACATGCCGCAACCCACACCGCAGGCCCGGCAGCGCACCCGCGCGTTCGCCCGGGTCCTCGGACCCTTCGTCGCCATCGCCACCGTGATCATCGCGATCCGCCTGCCCGGCCTCAGCGACCTGCTGAGTGACCTGTTCACCAGCGGAACCCTGCCCTGGATTCTGGGCGCGGCCATGTTGCTGATGGGGCTGATCGTGATCGCCTTCCACCAGTACTGGTACAGCGTGACCGCGGTGCTGATCTCGCTGTTCGGCTGGTTCGTCGCACTGCGCGGGGCCGCGATGATGGCCATCCCGTCGGTCATCGAATCCGGCGCCGACGCGACCGTGACCAGCGGCGGACTGCTCATCGCCGCCCGTTGCTTCTTCCTACTGCTGACCGCGATGGGACTGTGGTTCACCTACGTCGGCTGGCGGCCCGAGAACGCCGACGGGCAGTGAGCCGACCGGGCTCTTCAACCCGTCCAGCACGAAACCAAGGTGACGCCGCCATACGGCGTCGTCCCACCGCGCGATGGCAGGCAACGGTGACGTGCCGACAATTGACCCGACGAGTTGGCAGACCTCACGTGGCGGCACTACCGCGACGGCACCGAGGCCGAAGCGGTGGTCAACCTATTTTCCTGACTTCTTCGGCTTCTCCGACGCTTCTTTATCTGCCGGCTTGTCCGAAACCGCTTCAGGCAGAAGCGCTTCCAGCGCGGAGCCGGTGATCCGACGGAAACACCGGCGCGGTCGGGTGGCGTCCAGCACCGCGATTTCGAGTGTCGACGGACCCAGAGTGCGCGCCTCGGAGCCGTTACTGCTCGCGCCCAGTGCCTCCACCGCGATCTTGACCGCGGCGGCCAGATCGGCGTTCTCGGTGTAGGACTCCCCCAGGGCGGTGGCGATCGGCTCCGTGGTGCCGCCCATCACGACGAAATGCGGCTCGTCGGCGATCGACCCGTCATAGGTGATCCGGTACAGCTCCGGGGCCTTCGTCTCGCCGTAGTGCGCGACCTCGGCCACGCACAGCTCGACCTCGTAGGGCTTGGCCTGCTCCGTGAAGATCGTGCCGAGCGTCTGCGCGTAGACGTTGGCCAGCTGGCGACCGGTCACGTCCCGACGGTCGTAGGCGTAGCCGCGGGTGTCAGCGAACTGGATGCCGCCGCGCCGCAGGTTGTCGAACTCGTTGAACCGGCCGACGGCGGCGAAGCCGACCCGGTCGTAGAGCTCGCTGACCTTCTGCAGGGAGCGCGACGGGTTCTCCGCGACGAACAGCACACCGCTGTCGTAGGCCAGTGCGATCACGCTGCGCCCGCGTGAGATGCCCTTGCGCGCCAGTTCGGAGCGCTCACGCATCGCCTGCTCGGGCGAGATGAAGTACGGGAAGCTCATTTACCCCTCACCGCCCGTCCGGGTCCGGCGCGCGATGACCTCGCGAGCCAGCTCGGCGATGCGTTCCTCGGCGATCTCAAGGGCCCCTTCGGCGCCGATGGTCACCGCGGTCGGATAGATACCGCGCACCAGATCGGGTCCACCGGTGGCGGAGTCGTCGTCGGCGGCGTCGTAGAGCGACTCGATGGCCACCTGCAGAGCCGTATCCGCGTCCACCACACCGGGATAGAGCTTCTTGATCGACGACTTGGCGAAGATCGAGCCCGAGCCCACCGACTGGTAACCCTCTTCCTCGATGTTCCAGCCGCCGGCGGCGTCGAAAGACACGATGCGGCCCGCGTTCTCGGCATCGGAGGCGTCGATGTCGTAACCGACCAGCAGCGGGAGTGCCACGAAACCCTGCAGTGCCGCACCGAGATTGCCGCGCACCATGATGGCGAGCCGGTTGACCTTCCCACGGAAGGTCAGGGCAACACCTTCGAGCTTTTCGTAGTGCTCCAGTTCCACCGCATAGAGCCGGGCAAACTCCACGGCGATGGCCGCGGTACCCGCGATGCCCGTCGCGGTGTAGTCGTCGGTGATGTACACCTTCTGCACATCGCGGCCGGCGATCATGTTGCCCTGGGTGGAGCGGCGGTCACCGGCGATCAGCACCCCGCCGGGGTACCTGATAGCGACGATGGTCGTCCCGTGCGGCACTGCGTTGGTCGGGTTGATCGCGCCGTCGGCGACACGGTTGACCGGCAACAGTTCAGGGGCCTGCCGACGCAGCAGTTCAGAGAAAGACGACAGATCCATGGCTACAGAGGGCGTACCGGAGAGGGTTGGTTGGGACAGAGACAGATTTTCGCGCCAGGTCACTGGCCGCCCTTTTGGACGTACGCGCGCACGAAGTCTTCTGCGTTCTCTTCCAGCACATCGTCGATCTCATCGAGCAGATCGTCGGTCTCCTCGGCCAGCTTCTCGCGACGCTCCTGGCCGGCGGCCGATGCACCCGGGAGGTCGTCATCCTCGCCGCCGCCACCGCCACGCTTGGTCTGCTCTTGAGCCATCGCTGCCTCCTGCAATTGTGATCGGTCGGGCTAACCGCCCAACCGGTTCTTCCACAGTACCGGTCGGCACCCGGATTGCCCGGGATAGCTCACCGGTCGAGATCGTCAGTTCGTGAGTTGCTCGACGAGTTCCGCGGCGCTGTTCACGGAGTCCAGCAGGGCGCCGACATGCGCCTTGCTTCCACGCAACGGCTCGAGCGTCGGAATCCGGACGAGCGAATCGCCGCCGAGGTCGAAGATCACCGAGTCCCAGCTGGCCGCGGCGATGTCGGCGCCGAAACGGCGTAGGCATTCGCCGCGGAAGTAAGCCCGGGTGTCGGTCGGCGGGTTGTCGACGGCGTCGATCACCTGCTGTTCGGTGACCAGGCGCTTCATCGAACCGCGCGCCACCAACCGGTTGTACAGGCCCTTGTCCAGCCGGACGTCGGAGTACTGCAGATCGACAAGGTGCAGCCGGGGCGCCTGCCAACTGAGGTTCTCGCGCTGGCGGAACCCCTCCAGCAACCGCAGCTTGGCCGGCCAGTCCAGGATCTCGGCGCATTCCATCGGGTCGCGTTCGAGCAGGTCCAGCACATGAGCCCAGGTTTCGACGACGTGCGCGGCCCGTGGGTCCTTGTCCCGGCTGTCGACCAGTTTGGCCACCCGGTCCAGGTAGACCCGTTGCAGTGCCAGGGCGGTCATCTCACGGCCGTCGGCCAGCGCGACGGTGGCCCGTAGCGACGGGTCGCGACTGATCACATGCACCGCGTGCACCGGCCGGGCCAGCGCGAGATCGGACAGGTCGAGCCCGAACTGCGGGCCCTCCTCGATCAGGTCCAGCACCAGGGAGCTGGTGCCGACCTTGAGGTACGTCGACGTCTCGGCCAGGTTGGCGTCACCGATGATGACGTGCAGACGGCGGTACTTGTCGGCGTCGGCGTGCGGCTCGTCGCGGGTGTTGATGATGCCGCGCTTGAGCGTGGTCTCCAGGCCGACCTCGACCTCGATGTAGTCGGCCCGCTGAGACAGCTGGAAACCGGGATCATCGCCTGAGGGCCCGATGCCGACGCGGCCCGAGCCGGTCACCACCTGCCGGGACACCAGGAACGGGGTGAAGCCGGCGATCACCGCGGAAAACGGGGTCTGGCGGCTCATCAGGTAGTTCTCGTGCGACCCGTACGAGGCACCCTTGCCGTCCACGTTGTTCTTGTACAGCTGCAGCTTGACCGCCCCGGGCACGCTGGCGACGTGGCGGGCCGCGGCCTCCATCACGCGCTCACCGGCCTTGTCCCAGATCACCGCGTCCATCGGATCGGTGCACTCGGGCGCCGAGTACTCCGGGTGGGCATGGTCCACATACAGCCGGGCACCGTTGGTGAGGATCATGTTGGCCGCGCCGACCTCGTCGGCATCGACGATCGGAGCCGGCCCGGAGGCCCGGGACAGGTCGAATCCGCGAGCGTCGCGCAACGGGGATTCGACTTCGTAGTCCCACCGGGTGCGCTTGCCGCGCTGAATCCCGGCGGCTGCCGCGTACGCCAGCACTGCCTGCGTCGAGGTCAGGATCGGATTGGCGGTCGGATCGGACGGCGAGGAGATGCCGTATTCGACCTCTGTTCCGATGATCCGTTGCATGGGGCCAGCCTAGGTGACGGCCTGTGCGTCCCGAGCCGCCAGGTATTCGGGCCGTGGCCGCTCGGCGGCGAACGGGTCGGTCAGCGCGTTGTCCACCGAGTTGAACACCAGGAAGACATTCGACCTCGGCAGCGGGGTGATATTGGACCCCGAACCGTGCAACAGGTTCGCGTCGAACCACAGGGCGGTGCCGGGCGGACCGGTGAACTGGTGGATGTCGTGCTCGTCGACGGCCTTGGTCAACGTCGTCTGATCGGGCACACCGATGTTCTGGACCACCAGTGAGGTGTCGTGGTTGTCCTCGGGCGTCGCGCCGACGCACGGATAGAACGTCCGGTGTGATCCGGGGATCACCATGAGCGACCCGTTGTACGGGTAGTTGTCGGTCAGGGCTATCGAGCACGACACCGCGCGGATCCCTGGCATCCCGTCCTCGGCATGCCAGGTCTCGAAGTCCGAATGCCAGTAGAACCCGGTCCCGGTGAATCCCGGCATGAGGTTGATCCTGGCCTGGTGGATGTAGACGTCGCCGCCCAGCAGTTGCCGCGCGATCGGTAGGACCGTGTCGAGCCGCACCAGCTGTGCGACCAGGTCGCTCAGCAGGTGCGGTTCGAAGATCGACCGGATCGTGCCACCCGGCTCACGGATCACCCGTGGGTCATCCGACTCCAGATCCACTGCGATCCGGTCGATTTCGTGCCGCAACAGCGGCAGCCAGTCATCCGACACGGTCTCCGGCGCCACCAGGTACCCGTATTCGGAGAAACCGTCCAGGTGATGCTGACTGAGCGGGCCGTCGGCTGCACCACCCCACACCGCGGGCTCGTGGCGCGGTATCGGCTCGATGGCGTGGTCGAGCCGTGTCGGGTAGTGGTCCGTCCGTTCCTCGCCGGGCAGGCCGATGCGCGATCCGCCTTCGGCTTCTCGCCGGACTGCCGTCATGCCACCGACTGCGGCGCGGGGTACACGCCGTTCTCGTCGTGCACTTCCCGCCCGGTCACCGGAGGGTTGAACACGCACAGCATGCGCAGTTGCTCGTCGCAGGTCACCCGGTGGCGGTCATTGTTGTTGAGCAGGTACATGGTTCCGTCGGCGAGCGGATACTGCTGCCCCGTCTCCAGATCCGTCAGCGTGCCGGTGCCTTCGATCACCCAGACCGCCTCGACGTGATGCTGGTAGTGGAATTCGTTGACCGACCCGGCCTCGATGGTGGTCTCGTGGAATGAGAAACCGACACCGTCGCCGGCGAGGATGATCCGCTTGGATCGCCAGGTGGCGTCGGCCACGTCGCGGTCGGTGCCGGTGATCTCAGCGGTGGTGCGGACAATCATGTTCGAAGCCTCCTTCAGGCCAGGGTGACGGCGACGGACTCGGCGAGGATGTCGAGCCCCTCGGACAGTTCGGCGGCCGAAGTGGTCAGCGGCGGCAGCAGTTTGACCACCTCGTCGGACGGACCGCTGGTCTCCATCAGAGCGCCGCGGTCGAACGCGGCCCGGCACACCTGTCCGGCCAGGTCGGTCTGCTCGAACTTGATGCCCTGCGCCATCCCGCGGCCGCGGGCGGTGACTCCGTCGTGGGCCGCGGCGATCTCCTCCAGCCGGGCCCGGGTCAGCTCACCCTTGGCGACCGTTTCGGCGCTGAATTCGTCGTTCTCCCAATATGTCTCGATTGCGGCCGTGGCGGTGATGAAGGCGGGGTTGTGGCCACGGAACGTGCCGTTGTGCTCCCCCGGTGTCCACACGTCGAGATCGCGGCGGAACAACGTGAGTGCCATCGGCAGCCCGTAGCCGCTGACCGACTTCGATATCGTGACGATATCGGGCACGATGCCTGCGGCCTCGAAGCTGAAGAACGGCCCGGTGCGCCCACACCCCATCTGGACGTCATCGACGATCAGCAGGATGTCGCGCTTGCGGCACAATTCAGCCAGGGCACGCAGCCATTCGATCCGGGCTACGTTGAGACCGCCTTCGCCCTGGACGGTTTCGACGATCACCGCGGCGGGCCGGTTGAGCCCACTGCCCGAATCGTCGAGCACACGCTCGAACCAGTGGAAGTCCTCGGTGACCCCGCCGAAGTAGTTGTCGTAGGGCATCGGGGTGGCGTGCACCAGCGGGATGCCTGCGCCGGCCCGCTTCATCGAGTTGCCGGTGACCGACAACGCGCCCAGCGTCATGCCGTGAAATGCGTTGGTGAAGCTGATAACCGACTCGCGACCGGTCACCTTCCTGGCCAGCTTGAGTGCCGACTCCACCGAGTTGGCTCCCGTCGGCCCGGGGAATTGCACCTTGTAATCGAGCCCGCGCGGCCGCAGGATGAGCCGTTCGAAGGTCTCGAGGAACCGCTGCTTGGCCGCGGTCGCCATGTCCAGAGAGTGCACGATTCCGTCGGACGCGAGGTACTGGAGCAACGGCTCCTTGAGGGCGGCGTTGTTGTGACCGTAGTTCAGCGCACCCGCCCCGGCGAAGAAGTCGATGTAGGTGCGTCCCGAGGTGTCGGTCACCCAGGAGCCCGCGGCGCTGTTCATCACGGTGGGCCAACCGCGGCAATAACTGCGGACCTCGGATTCCACCGAACTGAAGACATCGGGCAGGTCAGACTCGGTCAGGGGCGCTGTCGTAGCCAGCAGCAAGGGAAAATCCTTCCAATTTGGATCAAAATGGTTATCAGATAACTGATTTCAGCGAGAAAGCGGTGTGGCGATCGGCCCCATCCGCAGGATCGGCTCATCTTCGTGCGCCCCGCCTGCATCCAGCAGGTCGCACCCGAAATGCGGATCTTCGACGAGCGGGACACCGTGACGGCGCGCGAAGGCACCGAAGAATGCGCGTGAGGCGGCATTGCCGGGCGAGACCGTGGCTTCCACGGTGACCGGGCGCCCGTCGCGCTGTGACCGCACCCGATGCACGAGTGCGTCGAGCATCGTGCTGGCCAGTCCCCCGCCCTGCGCCGACGGCGCCACGGCAACCTGCCACACGAACAGGACGTCCGGCCGCGGCGGCGGGTGGTAGCCCGTGATGAATCCGTGCAGGTCACCGTCGCGTTCGGCCACTATTGACGTGGCAGCAAAATCAGTTGCCAGCAACAGATAGGCATAGGTGGAATTCAGATCGAGCACCCCGGTGGCTTCCACGAGGTCGCGGATGCCAATCGCATCGGTACCCCGTGGAGGGCGCAGGAATTCTTCCCGGGAATGGCGCCCGGGAACGCTTTCTAAAACACGCATATCGAGTTAAAAGTCACCACCGAACTTCTCAGCGATCATCGTCAGTTTCAAGTCATCGGTGCCCTCGACGTAAGCACACCCCTCAACATGGATCAAGCTCCGACACCGTCCGGGAAGCGGCGATCCGTCTACGGCCACAGCCTTTGACCTGCAACAACTGCGGCATTCGTCAATTCCAGAAAAGTGTTAGCAGAGTTATCAAATCGTTACATTGGTGCAGGGGTACCACCCTCGGCGTACTCGCCTCCGGCCCGCGGCCACGCCGGCTCAACAGGCGGACCCGAACGCATCCCCGACGATTTCTCCGCGCATTTCAGCTCCGAAATTCAAATCGAAATTTAATAATCGCCGGGCGCGGCCCAACTTCGATAACCCATCGAATACGCTCGGAGGGTTTCCCGAAATCGTTGCCTATGCGTCGGTCGCCGTATCGCCGAACGGGCAACACCACGCGATCCGTAGCGGCGCACCGGCTACTCCGAAATCACCGCAGCAACCCCGGGATCGAGCACAATGACCGCCGTGGCCGACATGCGGCGTGTGCACGATTGGTTCCTGCAGCGCGGGCTTCCGCTGGTATTGACCCGCAGGGTGCGATCCCGCGCGCTGATGCAACGCTCGGCGCCGATGGTCGCCGCGGCCGGCGGGCTCGTCGCACTGACGATGCTGTTGGCCGAGCTCACCGCACCCGCCGTCCGCATCGGCACCGCGGTCAGCCTCGGCGTGCTGGCCCTGCTGTTGTTCGCCGCACCGTTCGTGCTGGAACTGCTGCATCGGGCGGGAACGACGGGTAGCGAGTCCGGCCGGCGCTCGGCCGGACTGCTCGTGATGGCCCTGTTCGTCTTCGGCCTGCCGTTCGCCGACAGCGGCTTCTCCGGTGTCGCTGCCGCCGAGGCCGCCGCATTCGCGCTCGTCGCGTTGCTCGTGGTCTGGTTGACCTACCTGGGATTCGGGTCGATCGCGTTGTGGGCGTTCCGGTTCGCCTGGCTTCAACTGGGAGCGCTTGGCACGTTGATGAGCCGTGCCCTGCCCCTGTTGATGCTGACGGTCGTGGTGTATTTCACCGGTGAGCTGTGGCAGCTCTCTGCCCGGATGCCCCGACAACGGCTGTGGCAGACAATCGGCTTCCTGGCGCTTGTCGCAATCGCCTTCGTGGTCACCACGATTCGTGATGAGGTGCGCGCATTGCGCGACGATCGCGCCGGTCCCACCGATCCGGCCGCGCTATTGGCCGGCACCCCGCTGTCGGTGGATGGCGGCCACCATCCTCGCCGCACCCCACTCTCACGCGCCGAACAGTTCAACGTGGTGGCGGTGATGGTGGTATCCCAGGCCATTCAGGTGGTGCTGTTCACCACGGGCCTGTTCGCCTTCTTCCTGGCGCTGGGCATCATCGCCATCCCCTACGACGTCATCGTGCTGTGGTCGGCAGAGACGGCCTGCCAGACCGGCGCACCGCCCTGTGCCGGAACCTGGTTCGGCGTCGCGATTCCCATCCCCCAGACCGTCGTGCACATGTCGTTGTTCGTGGCGGTGCTCTCCGGGCTGTACTTCACGGTGAGCACGAGCGTTGACCCGCTCTATCGCGAGCGGTTCTTCGAACCGCTGATCGCCGACGTCGCGGTCAGCCTGGCCGGGCGTGATGCCTACCTGCAGTTGGAGCGACGCTGATGCCGGCGGTGCCAGCACCATCCGCCCCCAACCGGTGCCGACGATCACCAGTGCGGCTCCGGCGATTCCGGCGCCGGTGACGGGGTCGCCTGCCACTGCCACACCGATGACGGCGGCCCACAGTGGTTCGGTGCCCACCAGGAGACTGACCCGGGCCGGGCTGGTCGTGCTCAATGCCCGCAATTGCACCAGGAACGCGAACACCGTGCAGGCCAACACCAGATACCCGATGAGGGCCCAATCGGCCGGGCCGTAAGCCGCGGTCATCGCCGGTACGGACTGCCCGGACACCGCGCACAGGGCGAACGCCACCGCGGCGACTGTGATCAGCTGCACCAGAGTGGTTCGGGCCGAGTCGATTTCATTCGCTCCCGACATCCGCGCCATGACGGTGACATGCACCGCGCGCAACAGAGCGGCGATCACGATCACCAGGTCCCCCGCCCGCGGGACGGTCAGGCCGCCGGATTGGGTCAGCATCGCGCAGCCGATCACCGTGAGCGCTGCCGCGAGGTAGAAGCGGTGCGCGACCCGATGGCGCTGAATCATGGGTGTGGCCACGATGGTCAACGCCATGATCAGTCCCGCATTGGACGCCGATGTCATGGTCACGCCGTAGGTTTCAGCAACGCAGACCGCGGCCAGAAGGATTCCACCGACCGCACCCGAAGCCACCTCGCCGCGGGTCAATCCCCTCAGCCGCCGGCTCAGGACGGCGGCCAGCACCGCTGCGGCGAGGGCGAACCGCACCACCAGCAGCGCGAAAACCGTGTCGGGCGCGGCGATCTCCTTGGTGGCCAGATAGCTCGATCCCCACACCACAGCGACGGCAAGCAGACAGACGTCGATGGAACGTTGGGCCATACGGATCAGCGTGTAATCCACCCAATACTTCAGTCAAGCTAATCTTTTTTCACATTATATGTAGCATCGCTTCATGGATGCTGGCCGCCTGCGGATGTTGCGCGAGCTCGCCGACCACGGCACGGTCGCCGCGGTGGCCCAGGTGCTGTCCATGACGCCCTCGGCCGTCTCCCAGCAGCTGAAGATCCTGCAACGCGAGGCCGGCGTGACATTGATCGAACCCGACGGCAGGCGGGTGCGCTTGACCGACGCCGGGCAGGTGCTCGTAGGGCACGCCGACGCCGTGTTGGCGGCGCTGGACCGAGCGCGGGCCGAGATGGACGCCTACCGCAGCACGCCCCGCGGCACGGTCAGCGTGTCGTTCTTTCCCTCCGGTGCAGCAATGTTGTTGGCCCCGTTGATCATCCGGGCAGCCGAACACGGGGTCCAAGTTCTCGGGCGCGATATCGACGTTCCGGCCGCCCGCGCTCCGGCACAACTCGCCGACTTCGATGTCGTGGTGGTGCACCGCGACGAACGCGACGCATCGCCGTGGGGTCCGCGCTTCGAGGCGACCGAGCTTTTGCGGGAACCCCTGGACGTCGTCCTACCGCCAGGGCATCATCTCGCGGACCGCGATCAGGTCCGGCTGACCGATCTGGCCGAAGAGCGCTGGATCGGCGTCGAAGGCGGGCTGATGGTCGACGACGTGCTGAATTCGATCACCGTCCTGTCCGGCATTCGGCCACGAATCGTCCAACGGATCAACGACTTCCGTGTGGTCGAGGAGCTGGTCCACGCGGGCACCGGTATCGCCCTGATGCCTCGCTACGTGAGGCTGACACGCGAGTTGGTGCGGTTGCCGATCACCGACATATCGGTGGCCCGGCGCGTGGAAGCGGTCACCCGCGCGGGCGCGAGCACCCGGCCCGCGGTGGCTGCCGTACTGGAGCAGTTGCGCGCGATCGCCGCGGGCATCAGTTCAGCAACCGCCGGACATGCTCCCGGGCGATCCGCTCGGCCAGTGCGGGACTGACCCGCTCCGGTTCGACGGCCACCGAGCAGGCCAGCCCGTCCAACAGAGCCAGCAGTTCGACGGCGGCCGGCCCGGCATCCACACCAGAGGAGGCCGCGGCCGCGATCAGATCGGCCAGCCATTGCGACATCCTGATCCAGTCCTGGCGGTGCCGGATCGCGGTCTGCTCGTCGACCGCGGCGCGGGCCAGCCGCAAGAGCCACGCCACACTGATGTCGCGATCGCCGGGTTCCGGGCACACCAGGGCCACGGCCAATGTCTCGAGCCGCTGCGCCGCTGACATCTCCGCGGTCAGGCACTCCCCCAACCGGGCCAGGAACCGGGCCGAGGCGCGATCCATCGCACCGGCCAGCATCGCGTCCTTGGTCGGAAAGTGGTGTTGCACCGCACCGATCGAAACCTCGGCCAGGGCGGCGACTTTGCGTACCGAGACACCTTCGAAGCCCTCGGCCACCAGGACGCGCAGCACCGCATCGGCCATCCGGTCATAGGGCGTGCTCACGGCTTCAGCATAGGCGACCAATACGTTCGTATGGTAGCGTCCGCGAGCATGTCCTCGACCCGGCTGCAGTCTCTGGACGTCCTGCGCGGCATCGCGATCCTCGGCACGCTGGGCACCAACATCTGGATCTTCACCAATCCCGAGGGGCTGATCGGCTACCTCAACGGCCCGCCGGACTCACCGTGGCGGCCCGTCGAGATCGCGCTCCAGGTAGTCGCCCAGGGCAAGTTCCTCGGCCTGCTCACCGTGATGTTCGGCATCGGCCTTGCCCTGCAACAACGTTCGGCGCTGCGCGCCGGTCTGCGGTGGCCCGGCAGTTACCCGTGGCGGGCGCTGTTGCTACTCGTCGACGGCATCGCGCATTTCGTGCTGTTCACCGAGTTCGACGTTCTGACGGGCTATGCCATCACCGGCTGGATCGTGTCCTACCTGCTGGTGACCAGCCCGCGCGCGCAGCGCCGGATCATCGCGTGCGCCGCGGTCGTGCACATTGCGATGCTGACCGCCATCACCGTCGCCCTGCTCAGCGCGGCCGGTGACACCGGTTCGTCGCGGCCGCTCGACCCCAATCCCTATGCGGACGGCTCGTTCTGGGACCTGGTGGCATTCCGGCTCGACCATGTCCTACTGTTCCGGCTGGAGACACTGCTGATCTTCCCGATGTCGATCGCCTTGTTCCTGCTGGGAGCCAGACTGTTTCACGCCGGCGTATTGGAAGCGCGTGGCGCCGTGCTGCGGCAACGGCTGATCTGGCTGGGGTTTGCGGTGGCCGCACCCCTCGACATCGCGCTGGAGGTCGCCGGTGGCGGCCCGGGATTGATCCTGGCCCGCTACGGCGTCGCGCCGTTCGTCTCGATGGGCATCTTGGCGGTGGTCGCCGAGTTCTATACCCGGCGCCCCACACCCGGATGGACCGGACGCCGGCTGGCCGAGGTCGGCCGGATGGCGTTGTCCAGCTACGTGTTACAGAACGTGCTGGCGTCGGCGATCTGCTACGGCTGGGGTTTCGGGCTGGCGGCCCACACGCCGACGGCAGAACGGGTACCGGCCACCGTGGCGGTCTACCTGGTCGTGGTCGCGGTCGTGATGTGCTTCGCACACCTGTGGTTGCGCCGGTTCCGCCGGGGCCCGGTTGAGTGGCTGTGGAACACCAGCTACCGGGCGTTGGCCGACCGCACCCGTGGCCCGCAACCTGTATCGCACCCGCGTGACGGAAACCTGAGCGCTCAGAGCTTGTAGCCGATCGCGCGCAACAGATCCCGCCGGGCCGCGATGTCATCATCGGATTCGACGCCCAGCGGAGACTGTCCGTCGATCACGCCCGCGATGCCGCGGCCCAGTGGAGTGACGACGACCAGTACGTCGACCGGATTGGCCGTGGCGCAGAAGATCGAGCAGACCTCGGGGACCCCTTTGATCGGGTTGAGGACGTTCACCGGGAATCCTTCGCGCAGGAAGATCACGAACGTGTGCCCAGCGGCGATCGCCAGCGCATTGCGTACCGCCAACTCGACCAGGTCGGGATCGTTGCCGCTGCGGCGCACCAATCGTGGACCGGACGCCTCGCAGAAGGCCAGCCCGAAACGCAATGTCGGGCTGACCCCCACCAGGGCCTCGTGCAGGTCCTCCACCGTTTTGATGAAGTGCGCCTGCCCGATGACGACGTTGAGGTCGTCGGGCTTGTCGACGGACACCACGTCCCAGGACAGCGACGGTGTGGTCACATCTTCATGCTGCCACCGTCACCGCCCGGCCGGGGCCGATTCGCCTGCAGGTACTGGCTTACAGGTACTGGCCCAGGTTCGACTCGGTATCAATAGCGCGGCTCGCACTCGAGCTCTTGCCGGTGACGAGCGTGCGGATGTAGACGATCCGCTCGCCCTTCTTGCCCGAGATGCGGGCCCAGTCATCGGGATTGGTGGTGTTCGGCAGGTCCTCGTTCTCGGCGAACTCGTCGACGATCGAATCCAGCAGGTGCTGGATGCGCAGGCCGGGCTGACCGGTCTCCAGCACGGCCTTGATCGCGTTCTTCTTCGCCCGGTCGACGACATTCTGGATCATGGCGCCGGAGTTGAAGTCCTTGAAGTACATGACTTCCTTGTCACCGTTGGCGTAGGTGACCTCCAGGAACCGGTTGTCGTCGATCTCGGCATACATCCGGTCCACGACCTTCTCGATCATCGTCTTGATCGTCAGCGTCCGGTCACCGCCGAATTCGGAAAGATCGTCGGCGTGCACCGGCAGGGCCTCGGTCAGATACTTCGAGAAGATGTCCTGCGCCGACTCGGCGTCGGGCCGCTCGATCTTGATCTTGACGTCCAGGCGGCCGGGCCGCAGGATCGCCGGGTCGATCATGTCCTCGCGGTTGGAGGCGCCGATGACGATGACGTTCTCCAGCCCCTCCACGCCGTCGATCTCCGAGAGTAGCTGCGGCACAACGGTTGTCTCGACATCGGAGCTCACACCGGTACCGCGGGTGCGGAAGATCGAGTCCATCTCGTCGAAGAACACGATCACCGGGGTGCCCTCGGAAGCCTTCTCACGGGCACGCTGGAAGATCAGCCGGATGTGACGTTCCGTCTCACCGACGAACTTGTTCAGCAGCTCGGGGCCCTTGATGTTGAGGAAGTAGCTCTTCGCCTCGCGCGCGTCGTCGCCACGAACCTCTGCCATCTTCTTGGCCAGCGAGTTCGCCACGGCCTTGGCGATCAGCGTCTTACCGCACCCGGGCGGACCATAGAGGAGCACACCCTTGGGCGGACGCAGCGAGTACTCGCGGTAGAGCTCCTTGTGCAGGAACGGCAGCTCCACGGCGTCGCGGATCTGCTCGATCTGCCGGCCCAGGCCGCCGATGTCGTTGTAGCTGACGTCGGGCACCTCTTCGAGCACCAGGTCCTCGACCTCGGCCTTCGGAATGCGCTCGAAGGCGTATCCGGCCTTGGTGTCCACCAGCAGGGAATCGCCGGGACGCAGTTTGCGGGGCCGGTCATCGTCTTGCCTGGCGTCAGGAAGGTCGGGCAGGTCCTCGGCAGCGACCAGGGGCTCGGCCAGCCACACTATGCGCTCCTCGTCGGCGTGTCCGACCACCAGTGCCCGGTGGCCGTCGGCCAGGATTTCGCGCAACGTGCTGATCTCGCCGACGGCCTCGAAGTTGCCGGCCTCGACCACGGTGAGCGCCTCGTTGAGCCGGACCGTCTGGCCCTGCTTGAGCGAGGCGGTCTCGATGTTCGGCGAGCAGGTGAGTCGCATCTTGCGCCCGGACGTGAACACGTCGACGGTGTCGTCCTCATGGGTGCCCAGCAGCACGCCGTAGCCGCTGGGCGGCTGGCCAAGCCGGTCCACCTCCTCGCGCAGGGCGAGCAGTTGCTGGCGGGCTTCTTTGAGGGTGTCCATGAGCTTGGCGTTGCGCGACGCGAGCGAGTCGATCCGCGCCTCAAGCTGGTGCACGTCACGGGCACTGCGCAGGCCGCTCTGGGGCCCTACCGCATTCTCCAGCTGCTCACGCAGAACCGCAGCCTCACGACGCAGCGATTCCAGCTCGGCGGCCTCATCGCTGGACATGGGTTGCGAGTGGCCGGCCGAGAAACTCTCGGCATGGCCGTCCGAACGCTCTGACTCACTCATATTGCGCTCCCTCCCGCACCGTAAGTTGGTGCAGTAACAACTTCAACGCTACCGGCGATTCAGCCATTGTGTGCGCTCTAGGAACGAGACACACCAGCACCACTGTTAGCCTCTTAATTCAGTTGGTCCGATCGAAAGGACAATCGTGGCCTTGAAAACCCTCGTTACCGGCTTTATCACCGCAGCTGCTGCCGCCGCCGTGGTGGGCGGAGCTGCGGCGGGTGTGACTTCTATTGCATCCAGCGGCATGTCGGCCGCCCCGGCGATCCAGCCGGTCGTGTTCGACGCGCCCCTGCCGGCCACCCCGGCACCGGACCTGGCATCGCCACTGGTGCAGACCTTGCAGGCGCTCTCCAGTGGCGGCTCGTTCAGCGGCAAGGCCCCCTACATCCAGGGTGGCATCGGTCGTATCGAGAGCATCGCCGCAGACCGCGCGTACAGCAAGGCCGCTGCCGAAGGAAAGTTCCCGCTCACCTTCAACATCGCCAACATCGATGACCAGGGTGGCGTGGCGTACGCCGACGTGACCGCCACCTCGGCCACCGGCGGCACTGCCACCCAGAACATCCAGTTCGTGGCGGGCCCGAGCCCCACCGGCTGGCAGATCTCCAAGGGATCGGCCTTGAACCTGCTGTCCTCTGTCGGCTGAGTGGGTAATTGAACCGCAGCCGTATCGCAGTCCTGAGTGCCGCCACGATCGTGGCGGCACTTGGGCTCTGTGGGTGCAGTAGTGGCAACCACCCGGCCAAGACTTCGCACCCGACGACCAGCGTGCAATCCGCGACCGTGCCGGAGGCACCGCCCGCCGCACCGCTGCCTGCCCCCGAAGCGCTGACCGGCGTGCTGGACCGGCTGGCCGACATCAACGTCCCCGGCGCCGACAAGGTCGTCCTGGTAGAACAGGGCACTGCCGATGACGCCGCGGCGCTGGACAAGTTCGGCCGCGCACTGGCCGACAACGGCTTCACCCCGCTGACCTTCGAGGCCACCGATCTGGCCTGGTCGCAAACCGAGCCGAAGAACGTGGTGGCAACCGTCAAGGTCACCGCAGGCGGTGATGATTCGGCGCGCGATTTCAGTTTCCCGATGGAGTTCACCCCGCACGGCGACGGCTGGCAGCTGACCCGGCACACCGCTGACCTGTTGCTGGTGATGGGCGCCGGTGCCGAAGCGTCGACGCCGCCCGCCCCGACACCGCCCCGCTGAGCCGTCATGTGGATCGGCTGGCTGGAGTTCGACCTATTGCTCGGTGACGTGCACTCGCTCAAACAGAAACGTTCGGTCATCCGGCCGGTGATCACCGAGCTGCACCGCAAGCTCGCGGTGTCGGCGGCCGAAACCGGTACCCAGGATCTGCATCGCCGCGCCGGCATCGGAGTCGCCTTGGTCGCCGCCGACCGTGCCCACGTGGTCGACGTGCTCGACGCCGCCGAACGGATGGTCGCGGGCCGCCCCGAACTCGAACTGCTCGCCACCCGGCGGGGCTTGCACCACAGCGACGATTGAGTCAGGCGCCCGACTCAGACTCGAGCGCGGCGTCGACAGCGGCCTGGACAGCGAGCTGACGCTTCTTGCGCAGCGGCACCGGCGCCACCGCACCCGGCGCCAGTTTGCGCGCACTGACCAGAAAGGCAGTGTGGCCGCGCATGTTGTGTTCCGGGCGTACCGCCAGACCCACCACATGCCAGCCGCGCTGCATGCTTTCCCAGGACCGCGGCTCGGTCCAGCACTGCTGCTCGCGAAGCGCCTCCACGACCCGCGACAGCTGGGTGACGGTGGCGACATAGACCACCAGTACCCCACCGGCGACCAGAGCCTTGGACACCGCAGGCAGCACCTCCCAGGGCGCCAGCATGTCCAGTACCACGCGGTCCATCTCCGGACCGTCGTAGTCGGCGAGGTCGGCCACCACTAGGTCCCAATTCTCCGGGCGCTCACCGAAGAACGTGATGACGTTCTTCTCGGCGGTCGGGGCGTGATCGTCACGGATCTCGTACGACGTCACCCGGCCCTCGGGGCCGACCGCCCGCAGCAGCGAGCAGGTCAGTGCGCCGGATCCGGCACCTGCCTCCAGCACCCGGGCACCCGGGAAGATGTCGCCCTCGTGGACGATCTGCGCGGCGTCTTTGGGATAGATCACCTGCGCACCGCGCGGCATCGACATCACGTAGTCGACG
This sequence comes from Mycobacterium sp. NPDC050441, assembly GCF_040655355.1. Taxonomy (NCBI): domain Bacteria; kingdom Bacillati; phylum Actinomycetota; class Actinomycetes; order Mycobacteriales; family Mycobacteriaceae; genus Mycobacterium; species Mycobacterium sp. NPDC050441. Next base: position 154,318 of record NZ_JBFAJS010000005.1, read on the forward strand.
AGGAGCGGCCGCAACACCAGGAACTGGTCGCCGTTGGTGGATTTGACCACGCTGCCTTCCGGCAGCCCGATCACGTTGTCGAAGGCGATGATGCCGCGATGGGTGTGGAACTCGCCGCCGGGGTTGAGCACCATCGTGTAGCGCCGGCCCTTGGCGTCGGTGAGTTGCACCCGGTCGCCAACGGCGAACGGTCCGGTCGGTCTCTTCGCTGCCACGGACGTCCAGCCTGCCAGTACACCCACCGAGCCAGGTGCCCGGGGTTGCGCAACTTTGTCGGAGCACCGTCCTAGGCTTACGGACATGAGTGAAGAACCGGCCCCGACGCCGCGCCGCCCGGCGCTGTCACCGTCGCGGGCCGGCGATTTCAAGCAGTGCCCGTTGCTGTACCGGTTCCGCGCCATCGATCGGCTTCCCGAGCCCCGGTCCACCGCGCAGCTGCGTGGATCGCTGGTGCACGCCGCGTTGGAGCAGCTCTACGGGCTGCCCGCAGCCGAACGGGTGCATGACACCGCGCTGACGCTGGTCGAGCCGGCGTGGGAGCAGGTCGTCGCGGCCGAGCCCGAGCTGGCGGACACCGAATACCCGGCCACATTGCTGGCCGAGGCCAGGGCGCTCCTGTCGGGGTACTACCGCCTGGAGGATCCGACCCGGTTCGATCCGCAGTCCTGCGAGCACCGCCTCGAGGTCGAGCTGGCCGACGGCACGCTGCTACGCGGATTCGTCGACCGGATCGATGTCGCCCCCACCGGCGAGATGCGCGTCGTCGATTACAAGACCGGCAAGGCCCCGCCCGAGGCGCGGGCACAGGCCGAGTTCAAGGCGATGTTCCAGATGAAGTTCTATGCCGTGGCGCTGCTGCGTTCACGTGGGGTGATGCCGTCGCGGCTGCGGCTTCTGTATCTGGCCGACGGCCAGGTGCTCGACTACTCCCCCGCACACGACGAGCTGCTGCGGTTCGAGCGCACGCTGATGGCGATCTGGAAGGCCATCCAGGTGGCCGGCGCCACCGGCGACTTCCGGCCCAACCCCTCGCGGTTGTGCTCGTGGTGCGCACATCAGAGTTTGTGTCCGGCGTTCGGCGGCACCCCGCCGCCGTATCCCGGGTGGCCAGAATCAGGAGCTGCATGATCGGGTGTCACTACCATCGGCTCGGTACCGATGGTGAGTACCAGCTGTTCGAATCCACCGCCGACACCCGCAGTAACTGGGATCCGGCCATTCAGCACGGCTCTCCGCCTCTCGCGCTGTTGACCAAGGCCATCGAGGAGTTGACTGCGGACTCCGGTCTGCGGGTCGGACGGTTGACCCTCGACATCCTCGGCGCCATTCCCGTTGCGCCGGTGCGGGTTCGGGCCTGGGTGGACCGTCCCGGGTCTCGCATCTCAATGGTCGTCTCCGAGATGGAGGCGCAACGGCCCGACGGCGCCTGGCGTGCGGTGGCCCGGGTGACGGCCTGGCTATTGGCACCCAGTGACACGGCCGATGTGGTCACCGACCGCTTCGCGCCGCTGGTGGAGGGCGAGGCCGCCGGTGTGGCGCACGACTGGGAGGGTGCACCGGGCTACCTGGAGAGTGTGTCCTGGCGCCGGCAACGTACCGCCGACGGTGAGGCCGCGGTGGCCTGGATGAGCCCGTTGACGCCGGTGGTCGACGACGAGGAGACGACGGCCGTGCAGCGCCTGGCACTCGTGGTGGATTCGGCGAATGGCATTGGCGCAGCGCTGGATCCGCAGAAGTTCATCTTCATGAACACCGACACCTCGGTCCATCTGCACCGGCTTCCAGAAGGCTCGGACTTCGCGGTGCGGGCCCGCGGCTCCATCGGGCCCGACGGTGTCGGTACGACGACCGCGGAAATCTTCGACCGTAACGGGTTTATCGGAACCTCGGCGCAGACACTGCTGGTGATGCGGGCACCGTGATCGCCGAGCTGCGCCGGCAGTTCGACCTGGCCTGGGCGCTCACCGACCTGCACCTGTCGGCGCTTTCCGACGAGGATCACCTGTGGGAACCGGGTCCGTTGGTGTGGACCGTGCACGAGGATCCGTCGGGCCGGTGGTGGCCGGATTGGACGGACACCGAGCCCGATCCGATTCCCGTTCCGACCATCGGCTGGCTGACCTGGCACATGATCTTCTGGTGGACGAGCGCGCTGGCGCACGTTGACGGCCGGCCGCCGCCACCGCGCTCCGAGATCGGCTGGCCCGGCCCGGCGGCCGCGGTGCAGCGGATCAGGGTGCTCAGCGCACGTTGGAGCGGCCTACTGGACTCGTTGACCGACACCGATCTCCTTGGCCCCGCGACGTTTCCGTGGGGCCCGGATTCCGGCCGGTCTCTGGCCGACATGGTGTTGTGGCTGAACGTCGAGCTGACGAAGAACGCCGCCGAGATCGGCCAACTGCGCCTGCTGCGCGCCGCCACCCGAACCAGCGACTAGTCGTCCTCGCCCCAGCCATCGCCGCCATGCCAGCCGCCGCGCCACCGCGGACCGTCGTACCAGCCGTTGTACCAGCCAGGGACGTTCACACAGGCCTGCGCGTAGCCATACGGACCGCTCACGCACCACCCCGGGTCGGCCGATGCCGACCCCGCCCCCGCAACCGAGGCACCGATCGGCACCGCCACCGCGCCGAGTGCGGCGGCAATAATTCCGAGATTCTTCAATCGGTTCACATCGCACCTCCGGCCATCGCCTCGAGAGAGCACCCCGACCACACCCACTGTAGTCCGGCCGGGCATGGCCGCAAGGCTCGCTCCGGGTCCGCCGCATGCTGCGTGTTCCGATTTCAGATGGCGATGCGCCAAAGAGCCGCTGGGCCTTGGTGAACCAGTATTCGTTGTAGCTGATGGCTGCCACTTGAGCCACAGGCTGACCATCGAGATTGAGATCTCTACAGCACAGGTCTTGGCGGATGGCACTTCAACCGAGATATATTCACTTGTGTCTATATAGACCTAGTGCAATACTAGAAACCATGGACGTGTTCGAGGCAATCGCCGAACCCAGCCGACGCGCATTGCTCGACGCCCTCGTCGAGGGTGAGCGCACCGCGGGTGAGCTGGTGGCCACCCTGCCCGAGCTGGCCCAGCCGACCGTGTCGCGGCATCTCCGGGTACTCCGGGAAGTCGGCCTGGTAGAGGTACGGCCCGACGCACAGCGCCGCATCTACGCGTTGCGCGCCGATGGCCTCGTGCAGATCGACGAGTGGATCGAACGGTACCGACGCTACTGGACCGATCACCTCGACGCCCTGGAACGTCATCTCAAAGCGACCCACAAGGAGACGAAATGACCAGCCGCGAAGGCAAACTCACGGTCGATGGCGACCAGGCCGCCCTGAACTTCGAGCGGCGGCTGCCCTATCCCGTCGACGCGGTATGGGCCGCCATCACCGATCCCGAACAACGCAATCAGTGGATGGGCGAAACGACCATCGACGCCCGTGAGGGCGGCGCGATCGAGATGATTCCGCATTCACCGCCGATTCCGCCGCAGCAGAAGAAGATGACCGGGCGGATCCGGGTGTGGGACCCGCCAAGGGTTTTCGAGCACGAATGGAGCCAGGCCGTCCTGTCCGCTCCCGAGCCCGGCGTCGTGCGCTACGAACTCACCCCGGACGGCGACGGGACCCTGCTGCGGTTCAGCCACCGCGGCCTGACGGCCTCCGACGGCCAGGGTTTCCATCCCGGCACCCATGCCTATCTGGACCGGCTCGAGGCGCATCTCGGCGGGCAGCCGCTGCCCGACTGGACCCAGCGTTACCAGGAAGTCGCCCAGATGCTCGGCACCCAGTGGACCCGATAGAAGGAAACAACCATGCCTCACAACGGAACTGACATTGCCGCACCCACCATCGCAGTGGTCTACCACTCCGGATTCGGCCACACTTCAACCCTGGCCGATGCCGTCGCGGCGGGCGCTCGTGACGGTGGCGCCGATGTCACGGTCATGCACGTCGAGACCATGACCGACGAGGACTGGGACGTCCTGGACAGCATCGACGCCATGATCTTCGGCAGCCCCACCTACATGGGCAACGTCTCGGCGGGTTTTCAGACGTTCGCCGAGAAGACCGGCAGGCGGTGCATAGAGGGCACCTGGCGCGACAAGATCGCAGCCGGATTCACCAACTCCGGAGGCAAGAGCGGCGACAAGCTCAACACGCTCAGTTCACTGGTGGTCTTCGCCGCCCAGCACCACATGCATTGGGTGAACCTGGGTTTGGGACCCGGCTGGACCACCTCGTTCAGTAGCGAGGACGATCTCAACCGGCTGGGCTTCTTCCTAGGTGCCGGCGCTCAGACCAACGTGGACGCCAACCCCGATCAGGTGCATCCCTCCGATGTGCAGACCTGCCGCCACCTCGGGCAGCGTGTCGCGCTGGTGACACGCCAGCTCAACATCGGCCGCACGTTCAGTCCAGCGGTTCCAGCTCCTGCAGCATCGTAGGCACCAGCTCGCTGACGGTGGGGTGGATGTGCATCGTGCGTGAAATCGCGGTGTAGGGCAGTTTCGCCGTCATGACGTCGAGGACGGAATGCACCACCTCGTCGCCGCCGACACCGAGGATCGCCACCCCCAGGATCTCCTCGGTCTCGGCATCCACCACCACCTTCATGAAGCCCTGGGTCTCGCCCTTCTCCACGGCACGACCGACCCTGGTCATCGGACGCTTACCCACCAACGCTTTTCGACCGGATCTGCGCACCTGATCGACGGTCAACCCGGCCCGCCCCAGCGGCGGATCGATGTAGAGCGCATAGGTGGTGATCCGGTCGCTCACGCGACGCGGATCATCGTCGAGCAGATTGGCAGCGACGATCTCGAAGTCGTTGTAGGACGTGTGGGTGAACGCGCCCTTACCGTTGCAGTCCCCCATCGCCCAGATGTGATCGGCCGTCGTGCGTAGCTGATCGTCGACCACGACATAGCCACGTCCGTCGAGGTCCACGCCGGCGTTCTCCAATCCGAGATCGTCGGTGTTCGGGACGCGTCCCACCGCGAGCAGCAGGTGCGTTCCCACGATCGGATCTGCGCCGTCGCGGGGCGTCACCTCGAAACCGCCGTCCCGCGTGGTGAACCGGATACCGGTCGCGTTCAGCACCACGTCGATCCCCTCGGCCCGAAGAATCTCGGCGATGGTGGCTGAGACGTCCTCGTCCTCACGCGAGGTCAGCCGCGGCCCCTTTTCGATGACCGTGACCCGGGCACCGAACCGGCGGTACATCTGCGCGAACTCCAACGCGATGTAACTGCCGCCCACGATCACCAGGTGCTCGGGTACCTGGTCCAGGTCCAGGATGCCGACATTGGTCAGGTAGTCGATACCGTCCAGACCGGGAAACTCCGGAACCACCGCGCGGCCACCGACATTGAGAAAGATCCGATCGGCCCGCAGTAATTCCCCGTCGACGTCGATGGTGTGCGGGTCGACGAATCGGGCATGGCCGCGGATCAGGGTCGCACCGTCCATCGCCTCAAGCCAGTCCTCGACCCCGTGGCGGTCCGACAGCATGATCGCATCCTTGCGGGCCTTGACCTTGCCCATGTCGACGCCGATTTCGCCTGTGCCAACACCGAAATCAGCGCCGCGGCGCGCGAGATGAGCAGCATGCGCACTGGCCACCAGGGTTTTGGTGGGGATGCAACCGTAGTTGACGCAGGTGCCGCCGACGAGCTTGCGTTCGATCACTGCGACGGTCTGCCCCGCCGCGGTCAACCGGCCCGCGAGCGGTGGCCCGGCCTGACCCGCGCCGATGACTATTGCGTCGAAACTGCGCGCAGGCGCCATGAGCTAGAGAATCGAGGTCAGGGCCGCGATCGCGAAACCGCCGAGCACGGCGACCGCGTCCTCGAACAACGCGACCGGCAGGTCATGGCCATCATTGCGGCCGACCAAGCGCTTTCGCGCCTCGTAACCGCCGAGAGTACCGATCACCGCACCGACGAGCGCCGCACCGAGCGCGGTGTACGTGTAGCCCCACGCGGTACCGATCACCGCACCGGCGAACGCGCCGGTGATGAGGCGGGCGACGAACTGCACCGGGGTCTTACGGCTTGGCGTGCGCGGCAGCTGATCGGTAACCAACTCCACCACAGCAAGAATGGTCAGCACCGTGACCGTGACCGGGTGCGCCAACCACTGGGCCCAGGTGCCGTCGAGGTTGATCCAATTCAATGCAGCGGCCCACGCCACCGCCGCCGGAGCGGTGAATGCCCGCAGGCCGGCCACCACGCCGATGAAAAGAGCCAACAACAGAACCAGAAAATGCGTCACGGCGACCTCCGAGGCCTGAAATTGTCCCCCGGACGCTAACACGCTCTACGGCGTGGCACCTGGTGATCAGAAACGGCAGAACCGAATATCTGACGCGAGTATCGCTTTGGCGCCGATCGCGGCGATCTCATCCATGATGGCGTTGACGTCGCGGCGAGGTACCAAAGCCCGTACAGCCACCCAGTCCGGATCCGCCAGCGGCGCGATGGTGGGTGACTCCAGCCCCGGCGTCACCGCGGTGGCCTGCTCCAAAACCGCACGCGGGCAGTCGTAATCCAGCATCAGGTACTGCTGACCGAACACCACGCCCTGCACGCGTGCCGTCAACTGGTCACGCGCAGTCGCGCTGCCATCGCCCTCGGCACCGTCACGTTCGATCAGTACGGCCTCCGACTCGCACAGCGGCGCACCGAATGCCACCAGATCGTGCAGTCCCAGGGTGCGACCCGAACCGACCACGTCGGCGATCACGTCGGCGACCCCGAGCTGAATCGAGATCTCCACGGCGCCGTCCAACCGGATGACCGAGGCCTCGATACCCTGCGCCGCAAGGTCCTTGCGAACCAGGTTGGGAAACGAGGTCGCGATCCGCTTGCCTGCCAGGTCCTGCGGGCTCCATTCCCGGCCGGCAGGCCCGGCGTAGCGGAAGGTGGAGTTGCCGAAGCCCAGCGCCAGGCGCTCACGCACCGGGGCGTCGGAGTCGGCGGCCAGGTCCCGTCCGGTGATACCCAGATCGAGCTGACCCGAACCCACGTAGATCGCGATGTCCTTGGGACGCAGAAAGAAGAACTCGACGTTGTTGACCGGGTCGACAACGGTCAAGTCCTTGGGGTCACGCCGGCGCCGGTATCCGGCCTCGGCGAGAATCTCGCCGGCCGCTTCGCTGAGGGAGCCCTTGTTGGGCACCGCGACGCGCAACATCTGATCGGCCACGGCTCACAACTTCCGGTAGATGTCGTCGAGGGTCAGGCCCCGGGAGATCATCAGCACCTGCGTCCAGTACAGCAACTGGCTGACTTCCTCGGCGAGCGACTCGTCGCTCTCGTGCTCGGCGGCCAGCCACACCTCGCCGGCTTCCTCCAGGATCTTCTTGCCGAGCCCATGGACGCCGGCGTCAAGGGCAGCGACCGTGCCGCTACCGGCGGGTCTGGTGCGCGCTTTGTCGCTGAGTTCGGCAAACAGGGCCTCGAAGGTCTTCACAGGCATGAATTGTTTCATGCTCGGAGGGGGTCCATTTGTGGGGTTCCATAGAAGGGTGAGCGAATCCGTCGGCGACCAGCTGTCGACTTACACTGCCCGGGTCACGGCGATCCTCGAGATCCTGGCCAAACACCTGCCGGTCGAGGGCCTGGTGCAGAACAACCGAGTCGCCAACCCCATCCTCCCCCTGGATTGCCTGTCGGCATCCTGGGGCGCCGACCTGGCCTCCCCCGCGACTCTCACGCTGTCGATCCATCCCGCACCGGATTTCGCCGCCGAGGTCGAGCAGCTGCGCTACGGCGCGGCCCCCGAGCAGGGGACCTACGAGGCACCCCGTGTCGAGCCCGACGAATTCGCCCTGGTGCAGGAGCACCTGTCCAGCGTCTGGGTCGTCGCCGGGCACTGCGAGGTCTATGCGGCCCACCGGGACTCCTCGCCCGAGAAGCTGATCGAGGCCGCAGTCGAGATCGCCCACACCATCGGTTGCGCGCCGTATGTCGACGACTACGAACCTCCGCCGTTGCCGCCGGGCTGGGACCCGCCGGCTTACCGCTAGGCGCTCAACGCGTTGGCGTGCATGTCCTCGAGGTTCTTGCCCTTGGTCTCCTCTACCCAGCGCCACACGAACAGGAACGACAGCACCGCGCAGATGGCATAGAAGCCGTAGGCCGCACCCAGGAAGTTGCGCAGTTCCGGGAACGACACGGTGATCAGCCAGTTCGCTGCCCACTGCCCGGCGGCGGCCAGGCCGAGGGCTGCCGCCCGGATGCGGTTGGGGAACATCTCACCGAGCAGCACCCACACCACCGGGCCCCAGGACATGCCGAAGGCCACCACGAACAGATTGGCCGCGACCAGTGCGATCGGCCCGGTGATCCCGCCGAGGAACGGTTGCTGTTCCATCAGACCCGTCGACTTGTTGAGCACCTCATGCGTCTGGGCTGTCCCGAAGAGGACGGCCATTGTGCCCAGTGTCACCGCCATCCCGACCGAGCCGATCAGCAGTAGCGGCTTGCGGCCGATCTTGTCGATCAACGCGATCGCGATCAGCGTGGTCACGATGTTGGTCACCGAGGTGATCACGGTGATGATGAACGACGAGGTCTCGTCGAATCCGACGGCCTGCCACAACACATTCGAGTAGTAGAAGATCACGTTGATGCCGACGAACTGCTGAAACACCGACAGGCCCAGGCCCACCCAGACAATGCCGTAGACACCACCGGTGGGTTTACGCAGATCGCGCCAGGCCGCCGGTTTCTCCTGCTGCAGCGTGTCCTGGATCCGGCCGAGGGTGATCTCCAGGTTCTTCTCCCCCAGCAGGCGCGACAGCACCTTGCGGGCCTCGGGAATCCGGTGTGTGGCAACCAGATACCGCGGCGATTCGGGAATCGTGAAGGTCAGCAGGCCGTACACGACGGCAGGAATCGTCATCAACAGGAACATCCACCGCCAAGCCTCCATGTTCAGCCACAGTTCCTGGGTGGCGTCCCCGGCGATATGGGCCAGCAGCGCGTCGATACTCAGGGCCAGGAAGATGCCCGAGACAATCGCCAGCTGCTGCAGAGATCCCAACCGGCCACGGATCCTCGGTGGCGACGTTTCGGCGATGTACGCCGGGGCGATCACCGAGGCGATCCCGACGCCGACACCGCCGACGATGCGGAACAACACCACCACCCACACACCGGGGGCCAGCCCGGTGCCGATTGCGCTGACGAAGAACAGCACCGCGGCGATCTTCATCACCGCGATCCGACCGATCCGGTCGGCTATCCGACCCGCCGTCAGCGCACCGACGGCCGCCCCGAGCAACGCCGAGGCGACCGCGAAACCCAGGAGCTTGTTGTCGATGACGAAGTGCTTCTGGATCGCGTCCACCGCACCGTTGATCACTGCGCTGTCGTAGCCGAACAACAACCCGCCCAAGGCTGCCACTCCCGCGATGCGCACGGCACTACGTCCGGAGGAGTAATAGTCGTCGTCGTGAACCGCAGGAGTGCCGTCACCTACCGGACCGTGTGACATACCGTGTCCCCTCCGCACCATTGGCGTGACTGGTCACCCTCACCTTGGCACAGCGGACCCGCAGCTAGGGCCATATCCGGCAGCTGGATTCAACGCGTGTCAGGCGCTGCGCACGTCCGTATCCGCCGCCAGCTCGGCGTGGATCTCCCGCAGGTCGGAGACATCGAGAGCACCGAGCGTTTCGACGTGCCTGCGCCGCGTCCCCGCGGGAACCTCGACATCGTTGGGTACCACCAACACCGGGCAACCCGCGGCTTCGGCCGACGCCGTTCCGGTGACCGAATCCTCTACGGCCAGGCAGTGTTCTGCGGGCACCCCGAGCAGGTACGCGGCCCGCAGGTAGGGATCCGGCGCCGGTTTGGCCCGGTCGACCTCGTCACCGCAGACGCTCACGGTGAAGTAATGGCTGCCAATGCTTTTCAGGGCCTGCTCGGTGAGCCCGCGGCGGGTGTTGGTCACCAACGCCATCGGAATCCCGGCGGCGGTGAGTCCGTCGAGCATCTCTTTGGCGCCGGGCCGCCACGGCAGCCCCTGCTCGAACAGCTCACCGGTGTAGTCGTGCAGCCAGTCCGCCGATTCGGCCATGGCCGCAGGGTCGGGCTCCAGTCCCAGATCGTCGTAGACGATGCGCATCACGCTCTCGGCCGAGCCGCCGACGGTCGATTCCCGAACCTCGGCCGTGAGCACCCCGCCCATCCGCGCATACAGCGCGTGCATGGCGATATCCCACAGCTTTTCGGAATCGACGAGCGTGCCGTCCATATCCCACAGCACAGCCCGCATGGCAGCCATTCTCGCATTGTCCGACTCCGTCGATAGCCTGGGAGCATGACGGTTTTGGTGACGGGAGCCACAGGAAACATCGGCAGGCGCGTCGTGGATCATCTGATCACGTTGGGCGCCCACGACATCCGCGCATTGACCACGAACCCGGCAAAGGCTGCGCTGCCGGAATCTGTGACAGCAATCACCGGTTACCTGGGAAAACCGGAGACGTTGCGTGCCGCGTTGGACGGCGTCGAACGCGTATATCTGGCCCCGTTCCCCACGACCGTCGAACCCACGCTCGAGCTGATGGTGCAGGCCGGTGTGCAGTACGTGGTGGCGCTGTCCGGCGGCGCGCACTGGGCGGAGCACGCCGATGCGGTCACCGCATCCGGACTGGCGCACACTCAACTGGGACCTGGCGAGTTCTGTGAGAACTTCGCGATGTGGGCCCCGCAGATCAAGACCGGCACCGTCCGTGACGTCAATCCGGAGTACGTCGAATCGCCAGTGTCGATGGGTGACATCGCCCGGGTGGCGGCTCACCTGCTGGCCGCACCGACGGATGATGCCCACCTCGGCGCGATGTACGACCTCACCGGCCCGGTTGCGTTGTCACGCGCCGACATCGCCCGCCAGATCGGTGCGGGCATCGGCACGCCCGTCGAGATGCAGCGATGCGGCCGCGCCGAGGCCGAAGAGCTGCTGCGCCCCGTCATGGGCGACGGCGCGCACTGGTATCTCGACCTTTTCGAGGGCAATCTGGAGCACCAGGCCGCCAACGACAACGTCGAGCGGCTGACGGGCACACCGGCCGAATCGATCGCGCAGTGGGCAGCCGGCAACCGGGGCCTGTTCACCTAGCCGTCCACCAGCTTGAGCCGGAACGGGAACTGTTCCGGCTCAAGCGGTTTCGATTCGGTCAGTCCTCCGGGTTGTAGGCGAGGTTGGAGCCGAGCCAGCGCTCGGCCTCCTGCAACGTCCAGCCCTTGCGCTTCGCGTAATCGGCGACCTGGTCCTGGGCCATCCGGCCGACCACGAAGTACTGCGACTGCGGGTGCGAGAAGTACCAGCCGCTGACGGCAGCACCGGGCCACATCGCCATCGAGTCGGTCAACTCGATGCCGGTCCGCTCCTGGACGTCCATCAACTCCCAGAGCGTCGCCTTCTCGGTGTGCTCCGGGCAGGCCGGGTAGCCGGGGGCGGGCCGGATCCCCACGTACTTCTCACCGATGAGGGCCTCGTTGTCCAGTTGCTCGTCAGGCTGGTATCCCCAGAACTCCTTGCGGACCCGTTCGTGCATCCGTTCGGCGAACGCCTCTGCCAGCCGGTCGGCGATCGACTCCAGCAGGATCGCGCTGTAGTCGTCGTTGGCCGCCTTGAACTCGACGATCTTGTCCTGGCTGCCGAGGCCCGCCGTGACGGCGAAGGCGCCCACGTAGTCAGCCAGACCAGTGTCCTTGGGCGCGATGAAGTCGCCCAACGACCGGTTCGGGATACCGGCGCGGTGCTCGCCCTGCTGGCGCAGGTTGTGCAACGTGGTCAGCACCTGGCTACGGGTCTCGTCGGTGTAGACCTCGACGTCGTCGCCGACCGCGTTGGCCGGGAAGAACCCGATCACCCCGTTGGCCGTCAGCCACTTCTCCTTGATCAGGGTGTCGAGCATCTCCTGGGCGTCGTCGTAGAGCTTGCGGGCAGTCTCGCCCGAGACCGGGTTGTTGAGAATGTCGGGGAAGCGGCCCTTCATCTCCCAGGCGTTGAAGAACGGCTGCCAGTCGATGTACTCGCGCAGCTCTTCGAGGTCATAGGAGGCGAACTCCCGCACGCCGAGGCCCTGGGCGGGCACCGGCGGCGTGTAGCCGTCCCACTCGATCGGCGTCCGGTTGGCACGGGCCTTCTCCAGCGTCAGCATCGGCCGCTCGTTCTTCTGGGCGTGCCGTTCGCGAAGGGCCGCATAGTCGGCCTCCGTGGCTTCCAGCAGGGCGGGCCGTTGCTTGTCGTCGAGCAGGGCGGCAGCGACCGGCACCGAGCGGGAAGCGTCCTTGACCCAGACCACCGGACCGCTGCGACGCGGCGATATCTTCACGGCCGTGTGGGCGCGCGAGGTGGTCGCGCCACCGATCAGCAGCGGGATCTCCAGCCCCTGGCGTTCCATCTCGACGGCGAAGTTGACCATCTCGTCCAGGGACGGGGTGATTAGGCCGGACAGCCCGATGATGTCGGCGTTGTGTTCCTTCGCCGCGTCCAGGATCTTCTGGGCAGGCACCATCACACCGAGGTCGATCACGGTGTAGTTGTTGCACTGCAGGACAACCCCGACGATGTTCTTGCCGATGTCGTGGACGTCGCCCTTCACCGTCGCCATCACGATGGTGCCGTTGGTGGTGTCGGCGTCACCCGGCTGCTTCTCCGCCTCGATGTACGGCAGCAGGTACGCAACGGCCTTCTTCATCACCCGGGCCGACTTCACGACCTGCGGCAGGAACATCTTGCCGGCGCCGAAGAGGTCACCGACGACGTTCATGCCGTCCATCAGCGGGCCCTCGATGACCTCGATCGGCCGCCCGCCGGCAGCGGCGATCTCGGCCCGCAGTTCCTCCGTGTCGGTCTCGACGTCGGCGTCGATGCCCTTGACCAACGCGTGGGTGATCCGCTCGCGGACCGGCAGGCTGCGCCACTCCGCAACCCCCGCGTCGGCAGGTCCTTCCGACTTGTTGAACCGTTCGGCGATCTCCAGGAGCCGCTCGGCAGCGTCCTCGCGACGGTTCAGGACGACGTCCTCGATGCGGTCCCGCAGTTCGGGATCGATCGAGTCGTACGGCACCAGCGCACCGGCGTTGACGATGCCCATGTCCAGGCCGGCCTTGATGGCATGGAACAGGAACACCGCGTGGATCGCCTCGCGGACGGGGTTGTTGCCCCGGAACGAGAACGACACGTTCGAGATACCGCCGGAGATGTGCACCTCGGGAAGGTTCTCCTTGATCCAGGCGCAGGCCTCGATGAAGTCGATCCCGTACGTCGCGTGCTCCTCGATACCTGTCGCCAGCGCGAAGCAGTTCGGGTCGAAGATGATGTCCTCGGCAGGGAAGCCGACCTCTTCGGTCAGGATCCGGTAGGCGCGCCCGCAGATCTCCTTGCGGCGCTCCAGGTTGTCCGCCTGCCCCTGTTCGTCGAAGGCCATCACGACGACGGCGGCGCCGTACTTGCGGCACAGCCGCGCCTCGCGGACGAACTTCTCCTCGCCCTCCTTCATGGAGATCGAGTTGACGATCGGCTTGCCTTGCACGTTCTTCAGGCCAGTCTCGATGACCTCCCACTTGGAGGAGTCGATCATCACCGGGACGCGGCTGATATCCGGCTCGGCCGCGATCAGCTTGGTGAACCGGTCCATCGCGGCGACGCCGTCGATCATGCCCTCGTCCATGTTGATGTCGATGACCTGCGCACCGACCTCCACCTGCTGCAAGGCCACCGACAAGGCGGTGTCGTAGTCCTCGGCCTTGATCAGGTTGCGGAACCGGGCGGAGCCGGTGATGTTGGTGCGCTCACCGATGTTGACGAACAGGGAGTCCTTCGTGATGTTGAGTGGCTCCAGGCCCGCAAGCCGGGTGGCGACCTCGACCTCCGGCACCTCACGCGGCGCCTTGCCCTCGACGACCTCGGCGATCTGCGCGATGTGCGCCGGCGTCGTTCCGCAGCAACCACCGGCCAGATTGATCAGGCCGGCCTCGGCGAACTCGGCGATGTAGGAGGCCTGACTCTCCGGGGACTCGTCGTACTCGGCGAAGGCGTTGGGCAGGCCGGCATTCGGGTAGCAGGAGACGAAGGTGTCCGCGATCCGCGACATCTCGGCGATGTAGGGCCTCATCTCGGGCGCGCCGAGGGCGCAGTTGAGCCCCACCGCGATCGGGTTGGCATGCCTGATCGAGTTCCAGAACGCCTCGGTGACCTGACCGGACAGCGTCCGCCCGGAAGCATCGGTGATGGTGCCCGAGATGATCACCGGCCAGCGGCGTCCGCGGTCCTCGAACAGCGTCTCGAGGGCGAACACCGCAGCCTTGGCGTTCAGTGTGTCGAAGATCGTCTCGATGATGATGATGTCTGCGCCACCGTCGACCAGGCCGTTCGCAGCTTCGAGGTAGGCAGTAACCAGCTGGTCGTAGGAGACGTTGCGGGCTCCGGGGTCGTTGACGTCCGGTGAGATCGACGCGGTCCGCGTCGTCGGGCCCAGCGCCCCGGCGACGTAGCGGGGCTTGGACGCTGTGCTGAACTCGTCGCAGGCCGTACGGGCCAGGGCGGCGCCGGCGTAGTTCAGCTCATAGCTCAGGTCCGCCATGCCGTAGTCGGAAAGAGAGACCGCGGTCGCGTTGAACGTGTTGGTCTCCAGGATGTCGGCGCCCGCCTCGAGGTACTCGCGGTGGATCGCCTCGATGATCTGCGGTTGTGTCAGGTTCAGCAGATCGTTGTTGCCCTGAAGATCGCTCGGCCAGTCCTTGAACCGCTCGCCGCGGTAGCCGGCCTCGTCCGGCCGATCCCGCTGGATCGCCGTGCCCATGGCGCCGTCGATCACCAAGATCCGCTGGCGCAGAGCCGCCGTCAGCGCGTCGGTGCAGTCTGGGCGGATGTTCGGCGCAAGGGTGTTCGACTCAACAGCGTTCACGTGCACTCCTTCCGTAACGGAAGGCGTCCTTGACTCTGCCGAGCGTGGCGGATACCGAGCGGGAAACCGATCCCCCGGGTAACCGTTGCAACGCCTCTCGACCAGAAGAGTCTACGTCGTCACGTGATCGACGTTCGGACGCCCAACCAGCGGCTGCGATCGACCCGACCCGCTTGGCGATACGCGTATTTGAGCGAGTGCCGGCGGATCTTGTCGGAAATGTCGTAGTCACCAACGCTAACCAGATTGCAGCCGAACGTGTTTCATCTCGACCGCGCCGTCGCCCATCACCGGGCGCTGCGACAAGGTGTCGAGCCGGTCGGTGTCGTGGACGGATCTGTCAACGGCAGTCACATCAACAGGATAGTCGGCCTATCAAACTAGCTGATCGTCGTGGCGGCGACCCGCGGGCACAACGGGCTCATCGGCACCATCCAAGGCTTACGCTGAGGGTGTGACACCGTCGTATCCGAACGCCGGCCGGCGTATGAACCTGCCCGAGTTGAAGGACGCCACCGTCGTGGCGGCTTTCGAGGGGTGGAATGACGCCGGCGACGCGGCCAGTGACGCGCTGGACCACCTGGATGCGATCTGGGAAGCGCAACCGATCGTCGAGATCGACGACGAGTCGTACTACGACTATCAGGTGAACCGACCGGTGATCCGCCAGGTCGACGGCGTCACGCGCGAACTCGTGTGGCCCTCTATGCGGATCTCGCACTGCCGTCCCCCGGGCAGCAACCGCGACGTGGTGCTCATGCACGGGGTCGAGCCCAACATGCGCTGGCGCACCTTCTGCGCCGAATTGCTGGCCATCGCCGACAAACTCAACGTGCAGACCGTGGTGATCCTGGGCGCCCTGCTGGCCGACACCCCGCACACCCGGCCGGTGCCGGTGTCGGGCTCGGCGTACTCGGCCGAGTCGGCGAAATTATTCGGCCTGGAAGAGACCCGCTACGAAGGCCCGACCGGGATCGCCGGGGTGTTCCAGGACGCCTGCGTGCAGGCCGGCATCCCGGCTGTGACCTTCTGGGCCGCGGTTCCGCACTACGTGTCGCAGCCGCCCAGTCCCAAGGCCACGGTGGCCCTGCTGCGCCGGGTGGAGGACGTGCTGGACGTCGAGGTGCCATTGGCCGATCTGCCCGTCGCCGCCGAGGAGTGGGAGCAGGCCGTCACCGAGATGACCGCCGAGGACGAGGAGATCGCCGAATACGTCGCCTCCTTGGAGCAGCGCGGCGACGCCGAGGTCGACATGACCGAGGCGCTCGGCAAGATCGACGGCGACGCGCTGGCGGCTGAGTTCGAGCGCTACCTGCGGCGCCGCGGCCGCTGAACCGCCGGCCACTGAACCTGCAGAGTTACTTCTTCTCTTCCAAGGCCTCGATGCGGGCGCTGGTCGAGCGGCCGAGTGCGGCCGCCTCGGCGTCGAGCTTGGGCAGCAGCGTCGGAGTGAACTTGCGGATGTCGCGTTCGGCCAGCGGCGTGGTGACGAACGGTCGGATCCACCGGAACGCCCCGACCCAGTCCGGGCTGTAGATGCGCTTCTTGCGGCCCTCGATGCCCTTGACGAAGGCGGCGCCACAGGCGTCGACGGTGGTGGTCCGATTCAGGGGCGGCGGCAGCTTGGACAGCATCTCCTGGAAGGCCGACAGGTCCGACTTGGCGTCCTGGACCAGCGGGGTGTCGATCCAGCTCATGTGCGCCGAGCCGACGTCGACGCCGAGGTGGGCCACCTCGAGACGCAGCGTGTTGGCGAAGTACTCGGCACCGGCCTTGGAGGCGTGATAGGCGGCCAGCCCGGGCGCCGAGGTGAACGCGGCGAGCGAGGACACCACCAGCACGTACCCGCGGCGCTTGACGACGGACGGGAGGGTGGCCCGGACCGTGTTGAACACACCCGTCACGTTGATGTCGATGACCCGCTTGAACGCCTCGGGGTCCACCTGCAGGACCGAACCGAAGCTGGCGATGCCGGCGTTGGCCATCACGATATCGATGCCGCCGAAACGCTCGACGGCGGCATCGGCGGCCTTCTGCATGGCGGCCAGATCGCGCACGTCGGCCAGCGCCGTCAGCACATGCTCCTCGCCGAGTTCGGCGGCCAGCGCGCTCAGCGGCGCCTCATCGAGGTCGGTGAGCACCAGCTTGGCGCCCCGCAGGCGCAGCCGGCGGGCCACCTCGGCACCGATACCGCGCGCACCGCCGGTGATGAAGACGACTTTTCCGTTCACAGAACCCATGGCCGAAACGTACCCCACCGGGGCGCGCCCGACGAGGCCTAGAGCTCGACGCCCAGCAGCGCATCCACCGTTGCGGCCACCTGCCGTGGCGCAGCGGTGTCATGGCCGCCGTAGGCCAGCGCATCGGTACACCAACCATCCAGTGCGGCAAGTGCTTTCGGGGTGTCCAGATCGTCGGCGAGGTAGTGACGCACCCGGGCCACCACATCGGCGGCATCCGGTCCGGCGGGCAGCGCCGCGGCGGTACGCCAATGCTTCAGGCGGGCGTTGGCCTCGTCCAGCACCGCGTCGCTCCAGAACCGATCACTGCGGTAGTGCCCGGCGAACAGCCCGAGCCGGACGGCCGAAGGGTCGACACCCTGCGCGCGCAGCCGGGACACCAACACCAGGTTGCCGCGGCTCTTGCTCATCTTGTGCCCGTCCCAGCCGATCATGCCGGCGTGCACGTAGTGGCGGGCGAAACGCCGCTCCCCCGTGACGGATTCGGCATGTGCGGCGGAGAACTCGTGGTGCGGGAAGATCAGATCGCTGCCGCCGCCCTGGATGTCCAGTCCGGAGCCGATACGGGTGAGCGCGATCGCCGAGCACTCCACGTGCCAGCCCGGCCGGCCCGCCCCGAAGGGTGACGGCCAGCTGGGCTCACCGGGACGCTCGGCGCGCCACAGCAGGGCGTCGAGCTCGTCGCTCTTGCCCGCGCGGTCGGGATCGCCGCCCCGCTCGCCGAACAGCCGCAGCATGGTCTCGCGGTCGTAGCCCGACTCGTAGCCGAACTGCACGGTGGCATCGGCGCGGTAGTACACGTCGGGGTACTGGGCGTCGTCGACGACGTAGGCCGCACCCGAGGCCAGCATCTTCTCGACCAGCTCGACCACCTCGGAGATGGTCTCGGTGGCGGCCACGTAGTCATGCGGAGGCAACACGCGCAGCGCGGTCATGTCCTCGCGGAAGAGCTGGGTCTCGCGGTCACCGAGATCACGCCAGTCGATGCCGTCGCGGTCCGCCCGCTCGAACAGCGGATCATCCACATCGGTGACGTTCTGCACGTAGTGCACGGTGTGCCCGGCATCCAGCCACAGCCGGTGCACCAGGTCGAAGGTCAGGTAGGTCGCCGCGTGGCCCAGATGGGTGGCGTCATAGGGGGTGATGCCGCACACGTACATGGTGGCCGTCGGTCCCGGAGTGACCGGACGTACCTGCCGGTCGGCGCTGTCATACAGCCGCAGTTGCGGACCACGCCCTTCCAGCACCGGAATTGACGGTGCCGACCACGATTGCATGGCTTCGACTCTAAGGTGCTCGCTCAGGACGGCCTCCCGCCGGTCGGTCCCGCACAGTTCTCCCAAGTCAGACAACGCCGCCGACGATTCCATTCCCGGATCGCTGCGGAGATCGCTCACCGGGCCACCCCGATCGCCTCCAGCAGGATCGGAGCCAGCTCTTTGCGGCACATCACGAAATCCGGCAGGTACGGGTCAGCCCGGTTGTAGCGCAGCTCCGAGCCGTCGAGGCGTGAGGCATGCAGGCCCGCTGCCAGCACCACACCCGCAGGCGCCGCCGAATCCCATTCCCACTGCCCGCCGGCGTGGATGTAGGCGTCGACGTCACCGCGCACCACGGCCATCGCCTTGGCGCCGGCCGAACCGATGCGCACCATCCGGAAATCGAGCTGCTCGCGCATCCGCCACAGCACCGCCGGGGGTCGATTCGAACTCGCGGTGATCAACAGCGGACCCTCGCGGCGCGGCGGGGGCGGACTGACGGTGTCGCTGCGGTACACCTCACCGCGGGCGGGCAGACCCACCACGGCATCCGACAGACCGCCGTCGACGCCGACCGAGCGCTGCCACAGGGCGATGTGCACGGCCCAGTCCTCACGCCCGGGCAGCGAGAACTCATGCGTGCCGTCGACGGGATCGACGATCCACACCCGGTCGGCGTCGACTCGGGACAGGTCGTCGACCGCCTCCTCGCTGAGCACGGAATCCCCGGGGCGCGCTTGGGCCAGCCGGTCCAGGATCAGTGCGTTGGACCGCCGGTCCCCCTCGTCGCCGAGGTAGTAGGGGTCGTAGAAACCGATCTCCTCGCGTACGGCCAGCAACAGCTCGCCGGCCTCCTTGGCCACTGCGGCAGCCAGGTCGGCGTCGGTCGAGTGCACCCGACAAGTATCAGTGCCACGCCGAATTGGTGTGCTGTCGGGTCCGATTGCCGGCGGTGGCACGCCACAATGCCGGCCGTACGTCGCTGAGCTTCACGAGGTTTTCGAGTAGTCGATTACCCGTGCCGGTACCACAGCCCTCACACCAGACTTCCGAGTGGCATTCCAACCACAGCAGTGTGTGACAGGGGGTTTTGAAATGGCACTTCCGCAGCTGAACCTGCTTGACCTGACCGGGCCGAAGAACTTTCCGGCGAACGTGGTCCTACTCCAGGTCCAACAAGCACATGGAGGTGGCCGACGCCGCCTCGGCCGCATACCGATGACCTTCAACGACGAACTCGGGCGGAATCTGTTTGTGTTCGACGAACAAACATCCTCCGAACCATTTGAAAACCCGGAGCAATTCAGGATCGTCCTGGCTGACGATGACGGACGGGACCTCGGCGAAACCATCATCGACTCCAGCGACGGCAATAGCGACAGAGATCGACTGACGATCGACATCTTCGTGAACGGGATCATCGGCGGGCCGAATTACGAACTCGGATACACAGTCTCGAAGGGCTAGTGGCTCAGGCTCGGATTCGTCCGCTAGAACGCCGGCCACGGGATCGGCCGGTGCCGATCAGGTGTCGGCATCACCGGATTGTTCAGTAGCCCAACAATTCTGGACCGCAACGCGGCGATCTCGGCGTCGGTGATGTGTGCGCACAACTGCTCGGCGACACCGCTGAACCCGTCGCGCAGTGCCGCGACGTCGGCCAGGTTTTCGTCGTCGACAGGCTTGCCGGCCCAGCCCCACAGCACGGTCCGCAACTTGTCCTCGACGTGCAGGCTCACCCCGTGGTCCACGCCGTACACCGCTCCGTCGAGGCCGGACAGGATGTGCCCGCCCTTGCGGTCGGCGTTGTTTATCAACACGTCGAACACCGCCATCCGGAACAGCCGGGGATCGTCGGCGTGCACCAGCGTCACCTCGTCGCCGGCGTAGTCGTAAGCCTGCAGGATCGGCAGGAAACCGGGCGGGAGGTGTCCGGCCGGCAGCAGGTCCACCAGATCGGGGCCTGAATCCGGCTCGTCCCCCACCTGGTCACCGGGTTGGTCCACCCACAGCTGCAGCATGCCCGGCCCCGCAGGTCCGTCACGAATAATGGTGTGGGGAACGATATTCCAGCCCAATGCGGCCGAGACCAGGTAGGCGGCCAGCTCGCGGCCGGCCAGCGTGCCGTCGGGAAAATCCCACAGCGGAGCTTCACCCCGGATCGGCTTGTACACGCAGTGCACCTGCCGCGCATCCAGGTTGGCCTCGCACAGGAAAGTGGCGTTGCTCGCCGACCGGATGCGGCCGATCACCGTCAATTCGCCGTCGGCCAGAACCGCGCCATCGTCGGGGTCGGGATCCGGATCGGGGCTAGGAATCTGCGTCATCTTCGGATCCGGCCACCTCACCGCGCCGATAACCGTTGGTGCGCACGCAGATGTGCCCATCGGGATCCAGCGGCTCATCGCACAGCGGGCAGGGCGGGCGGCCGGCCGAGATCACCCGGCTTGAGCGGGTGGCGAACTCCCTGGCCGACTCCGGGGTGAGAAACACGCGCACGGCGTCGGGGCCGTCCTCGGCGTCGTCCAGCACCACCGAGGCGTCGAACTCGCCCTCGGACACCGCCAGCAGCTCCACCACGACGGTCTGCGCTTCCGAATCCCAGCCCAGCCCCATCGTCCCCACCCGGAACTCGGCGTCGACCGGGGTGACAAGCGGCAACAGATCACTGATTTCACCGGTGTCCGGCGGGATCGGCGTGCCGAAGCGGCGATTGATCTCGGTCAACAGGGCGGCGATGCGTTCAGCCAGCACCGCGACCTGCTGCTTCTCCAAGATCACCGAGATCACCCGCTTGTCGTGGACAGCCTGCAGATAGAAAGTCCGGTTACCGGGTTGGCCGACGGTCCCGGCCACGAAACGGTCGGGTGTGCGGAAGACGTGAATTGCGCGGGCCATGGCACCTTCCAAAATACCGGTATCGGTACCGCGGGTCAGTTGGTGGACCCACCCACCACGGCGTCGGTGACCGGTTTGGCGGCCAGCCCGGCGCTCAATTGCGTACCGGTGTGGTTGATGTGCATCACGAATGGGCGCAGTTCGGTGTAGCGGATCACGCTCATCGATGCCGGGTCGGCAGTGATGCGCTGGAACCCGTCCAGGTGCACACCCAACGCGTCGGCGAGCACCGCCTTGATCACGTCGCCGTGCGTGCAGGCCAGCCACAACACGTCGGCGCCGTGCTCATCGGCCAACGCGCGGTCGCGTTCCCGCACCGCAGCGACCGCCCGGGCCTGAACCTGGGCCAGGCCCTCACCCTCGGGGAACACCGCCGCACTGGGCTGCTGCTGGACCACTGACCACAGCGGTTCCTTCACCAGTTCGCCGATGGCGCGGCCGGTCCAGCGGCCGTAATCCACCTCGGTGAGCCGTTCGTCGACGATCGGCTGCAATGCCAGCGCCTCGGCCAGCGGTTCCACCGTGCGCACGCAGCGCAACAGCGGCGAGTGCACGATCGCGGTCACCGGTAACTCCCCGACGCGTGCGACGAGGCCGGCGGCCTGCTCGGCACCGCGCTCATCGAGATCGACGCCCTCACTCCGGCCCGCCAGGGTGTGTGCGGTGTTCGAGGTCGAGCGGCCGTGCCTCAGCAGGATCACGGTCATATGGGCTCCTCGCGCCGGCGGTCGTCGGTCATAGGTCAGCTTTCACTGTCTGCATCATTGCGCGGCAACCACCCCGGTTCCCAGCAGGGCGAGCACCACCGCGCCCAGCACCACCCGGTAGCCGACAAACCAGTACATGCTGTGCGACACCAGGAATTTCAGGAACCAGGCGATCGCCGCGAGGCCGACGATGAACGCGATCACCGTGGCCACCAGCAGCTGGGCTCCGCTGGCGCTCATTCCCTCCCCGACGGGGTGGAAGGCATCCGGCAGGGAGAAGATGCCGGAGGCGAATACCGCCGGGATTGCCAGCAGGAAACCGAACCGGGCCGCCAGCTCACGTTCCATGCCCAGGAAAAGTCCAGCGCTGATGGTCGCACCCGAGCGGGACACCCCCGGTACGAGGGCCAGACACTGGGCCAGGCCGACGATGATGCTGTCGCGCCAGGTCAGCTGCTCGACGCGGCGGATCTGCCTGCCGTAGTACTCGGCCGCGGCGATCACCGCCGAGAACACGATCAGCGCAGTGGCCACCAGCCACAGATTGCGTGCGCCGGTGCGGATTTCGTCTTTGAACAGCAGGCCGAACACACCGATCGGAATGCTGCCGATGATCACCCACCAGCCCAGCCAGTAGTCGGCGGACCGATGGGCCGCATTGAACAGCCCGGAAAACCACGCCTTGATGATCCGGCCGATATCCCTGGCGAAATACACCAGCACCGCGAGCTCGGTTCCCAGCTGGGTGACCGCTGTGAACGAGGCGCCCGCGTCGGCGTCGAAGAACACCCGGGAGGTGATTGCGAGGTGTCCCGAGGACGAGACCGGCAGAAACTCGGTGAGCCCCTGGACAATCGACAACACAACCACTTGCAGCCAGGACATGGCACCGACGTCAGTCACGACGACGACCGTACCGTGGCTCCGGCAGTGAGATGCGTCAGCGAGCGGCGCGCGAAACCGGTTGCGCGTCGGCGACCGCGTCCCGGACCGTTGCCGACAGGCTGCGTTCATCAGACAGGTCGATATCGGTCAGTTTGCGGGTGGCCATGGCCACCACATCGTCGTCGACCGGAACCGGGCCGGACAGCCGCGGGCGGTAGACCTCGATCACGAGCTGCTGACGTTCGATGTGGAAAGAAAAACTCCGGCCGTCGCCGACTTGGCCAAACCCACTGGCGTGTACACCAGTGGAAATATCCTCCATAGCAAACTCTCGGTTACCCAGTTCCCGGTCTGCGGCGAGGGTCATGGTCGAACCATACCTCTACTTATGCCGCGGTGGTTGCAGACGCGACCATTTCCGATCGAGAGGCATGCCTAGACTGGATTCCTGCACGTCACCGACCATCCGTTTCCTACCGAGAGCCGTCCGTTGCGCCCAATCCTTGCAGGTCAGCCAGTTCGCGCCGGCCTCGTTGCGCTGGCCCTGCTGCTCACCGCGGGCTGCACGTCCAACCCCGCCGACGCCCCGCCGCCCACCATCGAGCCCGCTCAGGCCGCAGTTTCACCTCCGGTCACTGCCCCGCCGGACGGCGAGATCCGGCAGTTACGCGGGCACGTTGTGAGTGCGGTTTTCGATCCAGCAACCGGCACACTGGCCGTTCTGACCCCCGCGTCCGAAGGCCAGTCGACCCTGAGCCTGCTGACGGGCAACCGACCGCCGCGCGAGGTGACGCTGATGCCCGCGGCCACCGCGCTCAGCGTCGACGGCAAGGGTGATGTCCTGGCGTCCACCCGGGGCGGATACTTCCGGGTCGACCTGGCCGACGCCAAGGCCAGCAAAATCGATGTGGACGGCACCCAGGGCGTCGACTTCACCGCGATCGCACTGCGCGCCGACGGCAATCCGGTGCTGGGCAGCGCCGACGGAGCGGTCTACACATTGGGCAGCGACCACACCGTGGCTGCCCAGCTCAAGATCTTCGCCCGAGTCGATTCGCTTGTCACGCAAGGAAACACCGCGGTGGTTCTGGACCGCGGGCAAACCTCGGTGACTGCCGTCAACCCCAGCGGCACCAAAGCCGCACAGGCACTACGGGCCGGTGAGGGCGCCACCACGTTGGCCGCTGACGCGCGCGGCCGGGTGCTGGTCGCCGACACCCGCGGTGACGAGCTACTGGTGTTCGGCGCCGACCCGTTGATCATGCGGCAGCGCTACCCCGTGCCCGCCGCCCCCTACGGCCTGGCCGGATCCTCCGAGTTGGCCTGGGTGTCGCAGACCGCGACCAATACCGTGATTGGTTACGATCTCTCCACCGGCATACCGGTGGAAAAGGTGCGTTATCGAACCGTGCAGCAACCGAACTCCCTGGCCTTCGACGACAAGACCGACACCCTCTACGTGGTGTCGGGGTCGGGAGCGGGTGTTCAGGTGATCGGCAGCGCGTCAGGTCGCCGATGACCACCATCCAGCAGGGCCGCATGCCGCCAGGGTGGGACAAGGTCGTCGCCGAAGACCGTTCCGAGGAATACGACTGGATACCGTTGCGGCTACCGCCCGATGTCACCAGGATCAGCGCCTCGATCCGCTTGTCGATCGAGGCCGAGTACCGCGGCTGGGAACTGACCCGCGTGCGGGCCTATACAGATGGGAGCCGGCGGGTGCTGTTGCGCCGCAAGAAATCCGCGTCATCCATGCCGGGCACACCCCAGGCGCCTTCGCTGTGATGTACGCGGCTCTGCGGCGGGCACTTTTCCTGGTGCCGCCCGAACGCATACACGTGTGGGTGTTCGCACTGCTGCGCGCCGTCACCGGCCCGGCGATCCTGCGTCGGGCGTTGGCGCGCCGGTTGGCGCCCACCGACCCGGCCCTGGCCAGCACGGTCTTCGGGGTGCGGTTCCCGGGTCCGATGGGCCTGGCCGCCGGTTTCGACAAGGACGGCCGCGGCCTGGAGACCTGGGGTGCGCTCGGCTTCGGGTATGCCGAGGTCGGCACCGTCACGGCGCAACCGCAACCGGGCAACCCCGAGCCGCGGCTCTTCCGGCTGCCCGACGACCGCGCGCTGCTCAACCGGATGGGGTTCAACAACGAGGGCGCCGGGGCATTGGCGATCCGACTGGCCCGGCACACCCCCGATGTGCCGATCGGGGTGAACATCGGCAAGACCAAACTGACCCCGGCCGAGGACGCGGTGGCCGACTACGCCGAGAGCACCCGGTTGGTGAGCGCACTTGCGGCATACGTCGTCGTCAACGTCAGCTCCCCCAACACCCCGGGACTGCGGGATCTGCAGGCGGTGGAATCGCTGCGGCCGATCCTGGCCGCGGTCAAGGCGGAGACGGACAAGCCCGTGCTGGTCAAGATCGCCCCCGACCTCACCGATGCCGATATCGACGAAATCGCGGACCTGGCAGTCGAATTGGGGTTGGCCGGCATTGTCGCCACCAATACCTCGGTGTCCCGTGACGGACTGGCCACACCCGGTGTCGCCGATCTGGGCACCGGCGGCATCTCGGGACGCCCCGTGGCACACCGGTCCCTGGAAGTGCTGCGGCAGTTGTACCGCCGGGTGGGCGACAAGCTCGTGCTGATCAGCGTCGGCGGCATCGAAACCCCCGATGACGCGTGGGAGCGGATCACCTCCGGGGCGACCCTGTTGCAGGGCTACACGGGGTTCATCTACGGCGGCGGATTGTGGGCCAAACACATTCACGACGGCATCGCCGAGCGGCTGCACGCCGGCGGGTTCGCATCGCTGAGCGAGGCGGTCGGGTCGGGAATGCGCTGAGCCGGAACGACTCGGTCAGCGCATCACTCGACCACGAGGGCCGTCTTGCCCCGTCCGGTCCGGAACGACTGGGCCTCACCGGCCGCTGCCAGCGGAAACGTCCCCGCCACGGTCGGGACCAGTGCCCCGCGGGCCGCCAGGTCTGCCAAAACCGTCATACCCAACCGGTCCGCCTCGACAGCCAGCTCGGCCAATCGGACACCGCGCTCGGCCGCTACGGCAGCCAAAGGCGACAACGTCTGCGGCTGAGTCGAGACCAACGTGCCGCCGGATTTGAGGACCCGCAGTGCCATCTGGGGGTAGTCGTGCCCGATGACGTCGAACACAACGTCCAAATCGGTGACACGCTCACTGAAATCTGTTGTGGTGTAATCGATCACCTGGTCGACACCCAACGACGACACATAATCGGAATCCGCCGCGGTGGCCAGCCCGATGACATGCGCACCGTAGGCCTTGGCGATCTGTACCGCCAGGTGCCCCACCCCGCCGGCCGGACCGGTGATCAGAACACGGCTACCTTCGGTGATGCGCGCGGTGTCCACCAGCGCTTGAAAGGCGGTCAGCCCCGCCAACGGCAGCGCAGCGGCCTGAACGTGGTCGAGGTTGGCCGGTTTGGGTACGAACACCCTGGCGGGCCCGACGGCGTATTCGGCGTATGCCCCGTGCCCATGCGGGAACGGCAGTAACCCGAACACCTCATCGCCGGGCCGGTGCACTGTCACACCCATCCCGACGGCTTCCACCGTGCCGGAAACGTCCCAGCCCAGCACAAACGGCGGCGGACCCACGAACACCCCGGTCTCCCGGTTCATCACGTCGACAGGGTTCACCCCGGCGGCATGGACGCGCACCAGGACCTGTCCCATGCCCGGCTCGGGGCGCTGGATGTCGACGAGGCGAAGCACATCGGGACCGCCGAGCTCATCCTGACTTATTGCCTTCATGAGCCGAGAGTAAGGAAACCCAGCGGCGCGGGGGCTACTTCTGTTCGTAGGTGCCGTGGATGACGGCGCGGGCGATGGCCTGCCCGAACAGGTTGAAGCCCAGGTAGGCGGGGGTGGCGCCGTCGGGTAGACCCAGTGACTCGACCGGCAGTGCGTGCACGGCGATGTAGTACCGATGCGGACCGTGGCCGGCGGGCGGGGCCGCACCGAGATAGCGCCGCAGGCTCGCGTCGTTGGTGAGCGTGACGGCCCCACCGGGCAGGTCGCCGCCGTCGCCGGCACCGGCGGGCAGCTCGGTCACCGTGGCGGGCAGATCGGCCACCGCCCAGTGCCAGAAGCCCGATGCGGTCGGCGCGTCGGGGTCGTACACCGTGACCGCGAAGCTCTTGGTCTCCGCCGGGAAGCCCGACCAGCTCAGCTGCGGCGAGGTGTCCGAACCGCCGGCCCCCATGATCCCGCTGACCTGATCATTGGCCAGTGGCCGGCCATCGCTGACCGATTCGGAGGTCAGGGTGAACGTCGGCAGCTTCGGCAGGCTGTCGTACGGAGATGTGCTCATGGTTCCCTCTCGTCGTGATTCGTGCGGTCAGCAGTTCCGCAGAAAGTGTTCCAGAACGCCCGCGCCGAACTGCAGCGCGTCCACCGGCACCCGCTCGTCGACACCGTGGAACAGCGCTGCGAAGTCCAGTTCCGGCGGCAGCCGCAGCGGAGCGAATCCGAAACAGCGAATCCCCAACCGCTGGAACGACTTCGCGTCGGTTCCACCCGACATCATGTAGGGCACTGTGCGGGCCTCGGGATCGAGCGCCAGAATCGCCGCGTTCATCGCGTCCACCAGGTCACCGTCGAATGTGGTCTCGTACGACGGCAGGTCCCGTTCCCAGCTGCGGGTGACATCGGGGCCGATCAACGCGTCGACCTCGCGCTCGAAGGCCTCCTTGCGACCCGGCAGCACGCGGCAGTCGATCACGGCCTCCGCCGATGCGGGGATGACGTTGGCCTTGTAGCCGGCTTTGAGCATGGTCGGGTTCGCGGTGTCGCGCAGGGTGGCCGACACGATCCGGGCCACGCCGCCGAGTTTGGCGATGGTGCCGTCCAGGTCCGGCGAGTTCACGTCGAAGGTGTAGCCGGTCTCCTCGGCCACCGCGGTGAGGAATTCCTCCACCGCCGGGTTGAGCACCAGCGGGAACTGGTGGCGACCCAGCCGGTCCACCGCACCGGCGATGGCCGTCACGGCGTTGTCGTCGTGCACCATCGAGCCGTGCCCGGCCCGGCCGCGCGCGGTCAGCCGCATCCAGGCCAATCCTTTTTCGGCGGTCTCGATCAGGTACAGCCGACGCTCCCCGCCGTCCTTGCGGGGCACGGTCAGGGAGAACCCGCCCACCTCACCGATCGCCTCGGTCACGCCCTCGAACAGGTCGGGCCGGTTGTCCACCAGCCAGTTGGCGCCGTAGGTGCCGCCGTGCTCCTCATCGGAGACGAACGCGAACACCAGGTCGCGGGGCGGGACGATGCCGGACCGCTTGAAATGTCGGGCGACCGCCATGGTCATCCCGACCATGTCCTTCATGTCCACCGCGCCGCGGCCCCAGACGTAGCCGTCCTTCACAGCACCCGAGAACGGGTGCACGCTCCAGTCGGCGGGCTCGGCCGGGACGACGTCGAGATGCCCGTGGATCATCAGCGCGCCACGGGTGGGATCCGCGCCGGGTAACCGGGCGAAGACATTGCCGCGGCCCGGCGCCCCGGCCTCGACGTATTCGGTCGTGTAGCCGACCTCACGGAGCCGGTCGGCCACCCATTCCGCACAGTCCGCTTCAGGCTTCGTGGTGGCCGGGTCACCGGTATTGGAGGTGTCGAAACGGATGAGCGCACTGACGAGATCGACTACCTCGTCCGCGCTGGAGGCGGGGACAGTCACAGTCACATTCGTACCACTGGAACACCGGTTTGGGTCTAGGCCACTCAATCCGATAGCCTTAGGCGCCCAACCCCGAGTGGTTGGCAAGTCCGAGTGGCGGAATGGCAGACGCGCTAGCTTGAGGTGCTAGTGCCCTATTAACGGGCGTGGGGGTTCAAGTCCCCCCTCGGACACCCAACTGAGGCGAGCGAAACTGAACGCTCGCGTTCATTTTCGAATCGATGGAGTGTGTTGAGCGGCGAAGCCGTGTTCATGGCATCTCCTCGGCCCACTTCATGTGCCCCTCGAAGCCGACCGATGCCGCCGCCGCGCGGTAGCGATCCCGATAGTCGCGGTAGGTTTCCCGGTCGCTGATTGCCTGCGCAAGCAATGCGCGAAGTCGCAGGATCGGCAGGGCATGCAATACGAAGCCTGGCTCGGTCGGCACGGCGGCGAGTCGGTCGATTGCCGCCCGCGCTTGATCGTGGTCGCCTTGAGCTGAGCGTTGTAGCAGCAATTCGACCAGCGTGGAGCTCGCCAGCCCGCTCCAGATCATGTTTCCGGCATCCAAAAGGTCGTCAACGACGGTGCGCGACAGTTCAATTGCGCCGTCTATGTCGCCGGTTCGACCCTTCTCCTTGGCGACCATGGTGTCCACAAACCACACCGCCGATACGGTGAACCTCTGCTGCAGGGCAGCTCGACGCACTGTCATGAGCAGGTCGAATCCGCGCCCCCGGTCGCCGCCAGGTTGCTGCACGAGCAGCGCGCCTCTGGCCAACTGTGCGTTGGCCAGCGCGAAATCGTCACCCGATCGCTCTGCGACGTCGAGCGCTTCGGCGGTGTCACGCAGAGCCGCGCTGTCGGGCAGAAGCGCGCCGTATCCGATGGGTAGCGCTCGAAACATGATGGTGAGCGCCCGCGAGAACGGATCGTAATCACGCGCCATCGCTACGGCCTCATCTAGATCATCCTTCCAACCGGGGCGCCCCAGGCACGACTTCACCGAGCCCCGCATCGCCAAGGCCAACGCCAACGGTGATCCCACGATCAGATCTCCCATCGCGGGATCACCGTGTGCCGAATCGATTTCGCGCTGTACCAGCTGCAGCGAGGTGGTGGCCTCACCCGCCTCCCATTTGGCCACCACTGCGCCGAACAGCAGCCCGACTGTCAGCTCCGGGTCGTCGATCGCGTCGAGCAGTTCGGCGTATTCAGAAGCCAGCCGCGCCGACCGGCGAAATTGGCCGTGGAACGCCAGGGTCAGGAGCAGTCCCGACATGCCGACTGCATGTGATCGTTTGTCGCCGGCGGCCGTGGCGAGTGCGCGGAGTTCGTCGAACCCCGCGTCTTCGACGCTGCCGCCTACTCGCCATGCGGTCGCGCACAGCAGTGTTCGCGGAGCGATACGCATCGGCGCGCGTTCGGGGTCATCTGCGTGCAACTGGTCGGCGACTTGCCGGGCTCGCTGCCAATTCAATCGCGCTGCGGCGATGTCGCGGTTCGTCGACCAGGAGCCCGCGCGCATATGCCAGTCGAACGCCGCGCGAAGATCGCCCGCGGCCTCGAAGTGTTCGGCGATCAGCGCAGCGTTCTCGTCTGCCCTTGTCGGATCGCGCGATTCGATCGCGACGGCGAGGCGTCGGTGCATTTCGCAACGGGCGGACTTGAGTTGGGATTCGTATGCCACCGTTCGGATGAGTGGGTGGTGGAATACGTACTCCGGTGCGCCTTCTTGCACTGGCTGGTCGATGAGCTCGGCGGTCACAAGGTCATCGAAACGCGGGTCAATCCCCAGGGCGGTGAGTAATTCTGCGGTGAACCGCGATCCGATGACCGCCGCGGCGTTCAGTGTGCGCTTCGCCTCCGCGCCGAGCCGATCGATACGCGCAGCGATCGTGGCCTGCAATGTGGCGGGAACTCCTACGTCGGTGATCTCTGCGGTGGAGACGTACGCTCCCGGCCTACCGACAAGCACGCCACGTTCTGCTAGTTCGCGCACCATCTCCCCGGCAAAGAACGGATTGCCGGCTGCCCGATCCGTGACGGCGCTGCCCACTTCACCAACCGAGGCGTCCGCCCCAACCATCTCCGAAACCAGAGCCGCGATCTCTGAATCACTCAGCGGCGCAAGCGCTATGGATTGTTCGCCGACGACTCCGGGCAACGGTCCCTGATATTCCGGGCGATAAGTGACGAGGACCAGAGCCGATGTCCGGGGAATCACCGTGAAGAAGTCGGCGAGCATCGACTCGCTGACGTTGTCGATCCAATGGACATCCTCAACCACGTATACGACTGGAGCCGCGCGGGCCAGAGCAGTGTTGTTGATCAATGACGTCAACCGGCGACGACGAGCATCGGGGTCGATTACAGGTAGCGCCGCGCCAGGGTCAGCGATCCCGAGCAGGTCATCGAGGAGCAGCAGATCTTCGGGGTCTGCGTCCGGGAGTTGAGCCCTGATGCGGGAACGGGCCGCCTCGCCACGGAGATCGTCGACAAGTGTGGCTGCGCGCAACAGCCGGGCGACGACGAGGAAAGGGATATTGCTGGCGTGCGACTCGCAGAAAGCGGTGAATACGCCGATGCGACGGGCGGCGGCCGTCGCGGAAATGTCACGTACGAGGCGGCTCTTGCCAACCCCAGGTGACCCGACCACGCCGACGACAGCACCGTGGCCCGCGACCGCGCGGTCCAAGCGCTCAACCGCTGACATCTCCGACCGGCGCCCGACCAGATGTGGTTCGGTGCGCCTGACGGCGCGATGCGGTTCTGCCATGCCCAGGAGTCGACGAGCAGGCACGGGATCATCGGCACCCTTGATCCGAACCGATTGCGGATCACCCAGAACGGCTGTCTCTGCGACCAGTCCTGCGGTGGATGCGCTGAGCATCACCCCGCCCGGTGAAGCGGCCGATTCCATCCGCTGCGCCATTCCGACCTGCTCGCCGATCGTGGTGTAGCCGAACGACCCAGATCCAATCTCACCGGCGATCACCTGGCCAGAATTCAAGCCCACCCGCAGCGAGAGCTGCACGCCATCACGATCGTGGACATGGACGGCAAGTTGGTCGGCTTCTTCTTGGATCGCCAAAGCCGCCAGGCAGGCACGAATGGCGTGATCCTCCAAGGCGACCGGCGCTCCGAACACCGCCATGATGCCGTCGCCGGTGAACTTGTCGACCGTGCCGCCGAAGCGCTGCACCACCGCGGCGCATCGGTTGGCCAACTCGGCCATGATCTCGCGCAGCCGCTCGGCACCAACCGCAGCCGCGATCTCCATCGAATGGACCACATCGGCGAACAAGACCGTGACTTGCTTATATTCCGCTGCTTGGCTCGCCGGCGTCAGTCGCGCACCGCACTCGGCGCAGAACTTGGCAGCCGGACCGGACTTCGCGCCGCAGGATACGCAGACCAGCGACGTCGCAGTCACTTCACCGCCACCACCCCCGCTGAGGTCCACGTCAACATGGTTTCACCGCTGATCAGCGATGTCCGCCGGGTCGCGGTGCCATCTTCGACACGAAGTACCGAGACCTCGCATGTCTCAGGCCCGGTCAGGGTTCAACTTCCCGGCAGCCGCGGCAACCCAGCACAGCTGTTCGTGGAATATGTCGCTGTGCGCACCCGACGGGCCATCGTCCTTGGCCACCACGTCCGACGAATTCAGATTCAGGATCTGACCGGTCTGGAACGGGTAGCTCGTCTTCACGGCGCCCAGACTCTGGGTCACCGACTGGTACGCCCCGTGTGACCCCATGGCCCGCCAGCGGAACAACGGATCCTCGGCCCCGGCCGCGTCCTCGCCCGCCGCTGCCGAGGCCAGCGGATAGAACGTACCGAGCGCCCGGTCATGACTGGAGAAGCAGACCGTCAGCGGGCCGTCGATTCTGTTGAGCAGACCCGCCAACTCACCGGCACCTTTGCGGAACGGCAACCGCTCGGTGAACGTGAAGCGGGAGTACGCGCCCTGCAGCAGGGTCACCGCCTTGACAGGTGAGGGTTGGACCTCGCTCATCCCGGCCAGCGCATAGGACACCACCCGCGCCCCGAAACTGTGCCCGACCAGGTGAATCCGCAGCTCGGGGAAGTCGGCATGCAGCGCATCGATGACGGGGCCCAGCCCGCGCCGGCCCACCACCCCGGCGCGGTTCTTCATCTTCCAGTAGCTCAACTG
The DNA here is from genome assembly GCF_040655355.1 of Mycobacterium sp. NPDC050441. Lineage (NCBI taxonomy): Bacteria > Bacillati > Actinomycetota > Actinomycetes > Mycobacteriales > Mycobacteriaceae > Mycobacterium > Mycobacterium sp. NPDC050441. The sequence goes on from NZ_JBFAJS010000005.1 coordinate 187,114, forward strand.
CCGCAGCGCCTCCTTGGCGCCGTGCCACAGCCGCCCCGCGATGTCACCGAGGCCGGCCGCTCCCCCGCCCCCACCGTCATCGAATTGCACACCGGCATTGGATAATTCGTCGGCGAAGGTGGTGAACAGCTGCTCCGCATCCTGGTGTTCGGCCAGCATCCCCGGCCCGGCCTCAAGGGCGGCAACCTCACCGTCGTTGAACCCGGTCTGGGTGGCGGCGCTGAACGCGCGCAGCGCATCGAGCAGTTCCGGTAGGCGATCGCTGCTCGGCGGGGCCGCCAGCAGGCCCGCGATGGTGTCCAACTGCTCCTTGCCGTCCGGAAACAGCTCCTTGAGTTCGGCGAGCTGAGCCGGATCGATGGTGGCCGGCCCGGCGGGCACCACCTCCACCTCGTCACCCAGCGCGGCCGCGCCCCCGCCGTCGTGTGCCGCCGGCCCGGAAAAGTCCGGGATCGGCTCGTCACGCCACAGTTGCGACGGCCACCGCAGCCCGACGAAGCCGACCGCACGGGCCGGATCGAGTTGTGGGGCCAACAGCCCGAACCACCGCTCGTACAACGACGCCGCGGCCGCTTCGTCGTTGTTCCAGCCATGGGAGAAGATGATCAGATCGGTCAGCCCCGCGGCGCCGATCCGGCTCTTGAGATCGGCCAGCACCGCTGGATCGGGATCGCCCTCGGCATCGAACACCAGCCGCCAGATCCGCTCTGCCACATCGTTGGTCATCGGAGTCCCTTTCCAGTCAGACGGATTGCAGCGCACGCATGAGATCGACCATGCCGCTGCCCTGGAATGCCGGGTCGCGGTTCAGCGAGGTCGCGGATTCGACGAAGATGCGTTTGACGGCCTCCGGCTCGCTGACGAACTCCCGCTGAACCGACAGGAACGCCGCGATCGCGCCGGACACGTGCGGTGCGGCCATGCTGGTGCCGCTTTCCTCGACGTACACCGGCACGTCGGCCCCGACGTCGATCTGGTTGGTCACGGCCTCCCGGCGCTCCCCGGCCGCGGCCGAGGTGATGCGCTCACCCGGTGCGACCAGGTCTGGCTTGCGTCGCCCGTCCCCGGTTGGGCCACGTGAGGAGAAGTACGAGACACCGAAGGTGTGCGGCGAACTGCGATGCGTGGAACCGACGGTGATCGCGCTTTCGGTGTTGCCGGGATCGTTGATCGTCATGTCCGCGGTGAACTTCAGCGAATCCTTGCTGAATGCCGTGTTCAGTGACACATAGCCGGAATTGCCCGCGGCCACGACCACCACCACGCCCGAGCGCACGGTCTTGTCGACCTCGATACACATCGGGCTCTGCCCGCAGGCGTACCACTCTGCGTCGAATTCGTATCCGAGGCTGAGGTTCACACCGTGTATGCGCGGCACCCGCTCACTTCCGGCGTTGAGTTTCCGGACGTAGGCCAGCGCCTGCATCACCCGGCTCACCCGGGAGGTCTGGTCCCCGGGCCCGAGTACCTTGAGGCTCACCAGCTTGGCCTTGGGTGCCATGCCCGCCAACCGGTCCGGGTCGGAGACCGTGCGCGGGGCGGTGATCGGATCGCCGCCGTGCTCAGGGTCATTGAGCCGCTTTTCCACCACCACGATGTCTGCGGGCTTGCGGCCCACCAAACCCCCGGCGATGATCCCGGCCACGTGCGTGCCGTGCCCATCGGTGTCGGTCAGCGGCGCGTCACCTCCGGTGAAGTCGTGGTGCAGATCGACCACCGACGGATCGCGCAGGTTCTTGTACTCCGCGAAGTGCGCGTGCTTTTCGTCGATACCGGAATCGACCACGGCCCAGACGATCCCCTCACCGAAACTGTCGAACGACCTCTGGGCCGCGACGGCCTTGATGGTGGTCGAAGAGGCGTCGATCTGCGTGTGCACCTCGAAGTCCGGCCAGATCCGGTAGACCGCCCGCTGTGCCCAGATCTGTGGGACGGCGTCGGCGGACACGAGGGATTTGATCTGGTCCGACGTGAGATCTCCGGCCATGAACTGATCGGCCAGCGGCTCGGGAGTACCTGATGCGCGGACCAGTTTCCACAGCTCCTCGACCCGCTTTATCGCGGCGCCCACCGATGGCTGGAAGGTGAGGTTGAGCTCGATCATGATCGGTATGGGCGTGTCGTTGCTCTCCTGCGCCATCGCCGTGCGTAGCGGCGGTGTGACGACACCGGCCAGAACCGGGTCGCGTTTGGGTGGTTCGGGAGTCCCGACCTGCGGTGCCGGTGCCGGCTCCGAGGGAGCCGCGGCCCGCACCTCCGGCTCGGCCACGGCCTCGGCCCGTTCGCGGGCGCCCCCGACAGCGCCGCGGCCGGCGTCGGTCAATTGCACGCTTGTGCTCTTCGGCGCCTTCGGGGCAATGAGCTTCCTCCGGCGCAGTGCGGCGACCGCATCATGAACACGGTTGTGCCAGTACGGTTTGTCGTTCTCGTATTGCCGGTCGCGCTCTTCGAATCTCGACGCGAATCTGGCTGCGACGGTCTCGGTCAGCAATGCCATGTCCGCGGTCGTGCCGGACGCCTCCAGATCCCCCAGCGCACTGAGCACCCGATCCGCCCAGACTTCCCCCGTTGAACTCACGGCGCTCCTCGGCATACTCAGCCACCCCAGGTTTTCCTGCGTCGATTGATCGTCGCTCAGCCGAGCCGCACACACACGCGTATTCGACTACTCGAAACTCGGAGGGATCGCCCGTATCGGATCGAGTAGCCCACTACTCATGTCATTTCTCCTTCCGTGAACAACAATCGTGTCCAGAGAGACACGCACCGCATTGCGGCCGGAGGGAAACAACGAATGGTGACCACGGCGAGACAGGCACCAGCGTTCATCGCCGCTGTCTGGTCCCGGTCGCGATCGCTGACCGCCACCCTCGCGGCCCGGGTCGCCCAGCAGATCGATCAGACGGTGGGCTGGGCCCGGCTTCCCAAGGCGGCCGGACTGATCGTCCTGATCGGACTGCGCCACCAGCTGCGAACGTCGAATCTGTATGCCGCCGAACCCGCCCCGGTCCCGCCCGGCGGTCCCGTCGGTGTGGGCAACTATCTGGGCGCACGCACCCGCGACGGGTCCTACAACGATCTCAAGGACCCCAGGATGGGTTCGGTGGGTTGCCGGTTCGGCCGCAACGTCCCGCCCGAACACTCCTATCCAGAATCCGCCCAGCGACTTCTCGACCCCAACCCCCGGCTGATCAGCCGCACCCTGCTGACCCGCGAGATTTTTCAGCCCGCGACCACACTGAACCTGCTGGCCGCAGCGTGGATTCAGTTCGAGGTGCACGACTGGTTCGCCCATGGCTCGATCGCCACCCAACCCTGGGTGGTGCCGCTGCGCGACGACGATCCGTGGCCGCAGCGGCCGATGCGGGTCGAGCGCACCCCGCCCGACCCGCACCCCAGCCCGGTCGGCCCGCCCACCTTCGTCACCCAGGAGTCGCACTGGTGGGATGCCTCCCAGATCTACGGGACCACACCGGCATTCGCCAGCGCACTGCGCGCACCCGACGGCGGCAAGCTCCGCATCGACAAGTCCGGCCTGCCGCCACCCGAGGTCGAGGCCACTGCCGACCTCACCGGCACCGCGGGGAACTTCTGGGTGGGCCTGGCCCTGCTGCACTCGCTGTTCATGCGCGAACACAACGCGATCTGCGACCACCTGGCAGAGGCGTACCCGTACCTCACCGGTCAACAGCTCTACGACAAGGCGCGCCTGGTCAATTCCGCATTGATGGCCAAGATCCACACCGTGAACTGGACGCCGGCCATCATCGCGCACCCGACCACGGTGACGGCCATGCGCGTCAACTGGTTCGGGCTGCTGGGCGAGAAGCTGAGCCCCCGGCTCCGACGAAGCTGCGGACTCATCAGCGGTAGTCCCCTGCTGTCCGGCATCCCCGGCTCACCGACCACACATCACGGCGTTCCGTACTCGTTGACCGAGGAGTTCGTCGCGGTGTACCGGATGCACCCGTTGATCCCCGACGAGTTCACGTTCCGCTCACTGACCGACGACCGGGTCATCGCGCAGCACGAGCTACCCGAACTTTCGGTGCTCAATGTGCGTGCCCGGCTGAGCGAAAGCCCGATGGCCGACCTGCTGTACTCGTTCGGCCGCGCGCATCCCGGGGCGTTGTCGCTGCACAACTTCCCGAGGCACCTGCAGCACATGCATCGGGTCGACGGCACCCTGATCGACCTGGCCACGATCGACCTGATCCGGTGCCGGGAACGTGGTGTGCCGCGCTACAACGAGTTCCGGAAGCTGTTCCGGCTCAAGCCGGTGCAGACGTTCGAGGAGCTGACCGGTGACTCCGCGTTGGCGGCCGAGCTGCGCGAGATCTACGACGACGACGTGGACCTCGTCGACCTGATGATCGGGCTGTACGCCGAGCCCAAACCACCCGGATTCGGCTTCAGCGACACGGCATTCCGGGTCTTCATCCTGATGGCCACCCGCCGGCTGGAAAGCGACCGCTTCTTCACCACCGACTTCCGTGACGAGACGTACACCGTCGCCGGCATGAAGTGGGTTCGGGACAACGACATGCGCTCGGTGTTGTTGCGCCACTTCCCCGGACTGGCCCCCGCTCTGTCCGGTGTGGCCAACCCGTTCGCCCCTTGGAATGTCGCAGCACCCCGCCGAATCAGAAAGGCATCCGCATGACTGCAGCCATGACCGCCGCCGACGTACGTCGCATCGCCGAAAGCCTCAGCCCGGTTCCCTACCGCGAGGATCTCGAGCAGCCCAAGGCGGGCGAGGCCAAGGACATCGAGAAGATCATCAAGTCCCTGCACAAGAACAACGAACGGGCCTACAAGAAGTTCAAGCACGGGCTGCGTGACGCGCATGCCAAGAGCCACGCCATCCTGCGCGGCGAACTGATCGTCAACCCGGATCTGCCGGAGGTGCTCGCCCAGGGGATATTCGCCCAAGCGCGCAGCTACCCGGTGATCGCCCGCATCTCAACCACTTCGGGGGTACTGCGCAGCGACAGGAACCGCGGCGTGCGCGGACTCGGCATCAAAGCCATCGGCGTGCACGGCGACCGCGCCATGAAGGACCCGAAGGACGAACCGAACGTCACGCAGGACTTCGTGCTCGTCACGCACGAGGAATTCCTGTTCGCCGACGCCCACGCGTACCGCAAGCTGGGGATGCTGAGCGCCACTCTGCTGGCCCGGTTGTCCGACCGCGCGCTGTGGGCAGTCAGTGAACTGCTCGGCGCGCTCAAGAAGATCGGCCTGCCGATACCGGAGAATCTGGCCGTGTTCGCCGCACCCAACCGTCCCATCCTGGGCGAGACGTTCTACTCCTCCGCCCCGATCCGGTACGGCGACTACGTGGCCCGCTTCAAATACGAACCGACCTCGCCGGAGGTCAAAGCGCTTGCCGATCAGACCCTTCCGCGCAATCCCGGCCAGGACGAGCACCGCGATCTCATCATGGGATTCTTCGAAAAGCACTCCGCGGAGTACACATTCAGCGTGCAACTGTGTCTCGACACGGAGAAGATGCCGATCGAGAACGCCACGAAACCCTGGAAATCATCCCCGTACCTGCCGGTGGCGAAGGTGGTGTACCCCAAGCAGAATCCGTACAGCGCACTGCGCCGCGCGTATGGCGACGATGTGCTGTCCTTCAACTCATGGCGCGGCCTTCAGGCCCACCGGCCGCTGGGATCCATCAACCGGCTGAAGCTCAAGGTATACGAAGCATCGAGCGACTTCCGGCACAAGATGAATCACATCGACCGGCATGAGCCCTCCGACATCGCCGAACTTCCGGATTGACCCCAGCGAACGGGAAATACTTGCAATGGGAAGAACATTCGCCCCTACAGCCGACACACAACGCCCCGTCGACCCCCTGTTCGGCAGCGTTCCGGGCCCGGTGGCCCTAGACTCAGGATTCATGCCTGGTCAGTGGCAGCTTTTGGACCGGCCCGCCGAGCACGAGGCCATTCGAGCCGCCCTCAGCGGGACGGACAGCTGCGGAGTCGTGCTCGTCGGGGCCGCAGGCGTCGGCAAGACCACATTGGCGCGCACCGTCACCGCATCGTTGAGCCAGAAGGTGCACTGGACCGCGTGCACCGAGTCGTCTCGCAGCATCCCGCTCGGCGCATTCGCCCACTGGGTGTCGTCGTCGGGGTCGCGCGACCCCATCGCCCTCATCGGATCGGCACGCGAATCGCTTGTGGCCGACGGCGACACCATCGTCGGGATCGACGATGCACATCTGCTGGACCAGTTGTCGGCGACGCTGTTGCACCAGATCGCCGTGGAGCGCTCGGGCCACGTGGTGGCCACCGTGCGCAGTGGTGAGCCGGTTCCCGATGCCGTCACCTCACTGTGGAAGGACGGCTACCTCCAGCGCTTCGAACTCAACCCGTTCACCAAACAGCAGAGCATCGCACTCATCGAAACCGTCCTGGGCGGAACACTGGAGGGGCTCAGCGCCGACGTGATGTGGGAGACCTCTGGCGGCAACCCACTGTTCCTGCGCAACATGGTCGAGGGCGCGGTCGACGCCGGCACGCTGGCCAAGGTCAACGGGGTGTGGCAGTTCCGCGGCCCCACCGTCATTCCCTCCGGGCTCGTCGAACTGCTCGACGAACGTCTGGCGCATGCCGGCGACGATGTCCTGCACGCACTGAAGCTGCTGTCGCTGTGCGAACCACTGGATATCGATGCACTGGCAGAACTGGCCGGCGAGGACGCCGTGGACGCGGCCGAGATGCGCGGCCTGATCCGGATCGTCGCCGACGACGGCCAGATCAACGTCCGCTTCAGCCACCCACTGTTCGGCGAGGCGGTGCGCCGCCGGGTCGGCACCGCATCGGCCCGGAAGCTGCGGGGCCGCATCGCCAAGATCCTGCACGACCGCAACCTCGACTCGCCCGCCAGCCGAATCAAGTTGGCGGAGTTGGCGATCGAGAGTGACCAGGGTACCGATATCGAGCTGTTGATCACCGCTGCCAAGGATGCGGTGTTCCTGTCCAACCTTCCGCTGGGCGAGAAGCTGGCCCGCGCCGCCTTCGATCACGGCGGCGGACTCGGCGCGGCCGCGCTGCTGTCCCGCGCGTTGCTGTGGCAGGGCCATCCGGCACAGGCCGACAGCATCCTCGAACAGTTCTCCCCCGCGGACCTCAACGAGTTGGAGCTCGTTCAGTGGGGCATCCCGCGGCTGTCCAACCTGTTCTGGTCCATGGGCGATGTGGCGCGGGCCGATCAGGTGCTCGCCCTCCTGCGGGAGCGGGTCACCCATCCGACCCTGCGACTGATCGTCGACGCGACCGGTGCGGGCATGGCCGTGCACCAGAACAAGATCCCCGAGGGGCTCGAGATCGCCGAACGGGTCCTGGCGAACCCCGAGGCGCCGCGGCAGGCCGTGGATTTCGCGGCGTTCGCCGCCGGTCTGTCGATGCCGCTGGCGGGCCGGGGCAACGATTTCCTGCCGATCGCGTCGCGGTGCCGCGCTCAGCGCAAGACCACCGACGGCATGGTCCGGATCATGGTCTTCTACGGCGAGGTGCTGGCCCTGGCCTACACCGGTCAACTCGAACTGGCTCAGCAGCGCGCCACCGAGTACGCGGAGTTCTCCTCGGCCGGCCAGTTCGCCGGGTGGGCCATCGCCAAGATCATGGACGGCGTGGCCGCCACCCACAGCGGCCGGTTCCGCGATGCCATCCTGGCGATCGAGCAGGCCCTCGCCGCGCTGAACGCCGAGAGCTCCCTGCCCTGGCAACTGCCCGGGCGGCTGCTGCTGGCCCGCGCCTACGCCGGGGTCGGACGCCCCGCCGAGGCCGAACGGGCACTGGAGGACGCCAAGGAGCACTCGGGCGAATTCATGGCGCTGCACGAGCCCCTCCGGATGCTCGCGAAGGCCTGGCTGGCCGCCGCCAAGGGCGGGCACCGCTCGGCGATCGACCTGGCCCGGGCGGCCGCCGATGCGGCACATTCCTCCGGCCAGTACGCGGTCGAGGCCGAGGCGCTGCACAGCGCGGCACGCTTCGGCGACCGCAGTGTGACCCGTCGCCTACAGGACCTGGTCGACCGGACGGACGGTCCGCTGCCTGCCCTGTACGCACGGCACGCCGCCGCGGTGGCCGCCGCCGATCCGAACGAACTGGACAGGGTGGCCGGCGCGTTCGAGGAGGCCGGCCTGCTGCTGTCGGCGGCAGACTCCGCCGCCCAGGCGGTGCCCCTGCACGACAAGGCCGGACACCGCCGAAACAGCACCGAATCCGCCGCGCACGCACTGCAATTGGCGTCCAAGTGCGGCGGTGCCGCCACCCCGGCCATTCGATCGGCCGCCCGCCCCCTGCCGGTGACCGGACGCGAACGCGAGGTGGCCGGTCTGGTCGCGCAGGGATTGTCGAACCGCGACATCGCCGAACGACTCACCGTCTCGGTCCGCACCGTGGAAGGCCACATCTACCGGGCCTGCATCAAGCTCGGTGTGGCCGACCGCGATGAGCTCGCCAAGATCGTCTGGAACGACCTGGCTCAATAAGCCCAGCTCAGTGAGTCGAGGTCAGTACACGTCGCGCACGTATCGCTTCTGGGCGACCAGTTCCCGCTTGTAATCGTGCGCGGTGTCCTCTGACATCCCGCCATGGGTCCGCAGGATGGTGGTCAGCGCCGCATCGACGTCCTTGGCCATCCGCCCGGCATCGCCGCACACGTAGAAGTGGGCACCGTCGTCCAACCAGCGCCACAGGTCGGCCCCGCTGTCGAGCATCCGGTGCTGCACGTACACGCGCTCGGCCTGATCTCGGGAGAAGGCCAGATCCAGCCGGTTCAGCAAACCATCGCGGACCATGTCCTCCAGGTCGTCGCGATAGTAGAAGTTCTCATTGCGATGCTGATCGCCGAAGAACAACCAGTTTCGACCGGCGTGCCCCAACGCCCGCCGCTCCTGCAGGAATCCACGGAAGGGGGCGACCCCGGTTCCCGGGCCGACCATGATCATCCGGGTGCCCGCGTCCTCGGGTGGGCGGAAATGTGGAGAACGCTGCAGGAATACCGGTGCGGCGGCAGCGCGGTCGGCCAGGAAGGTCGAGCAGACCCCGCCGCGGGACGCGCCGCCGGGCCCGCGGTACCGCACCACCGACACCGTCAGCTGGATCTCGTGCGGACTGACCAGCGGGCTGGAGGAGATCGAGTAGTTGCGCGGTGTCAGCCGAACCAGAACCTCCTGCCATTCCTCCGGTTCAGCGCGCACCGCGAACTCGGAGACGATGTCGAGGCCGTTGCGGTTGTGCAGCCAATTGCTGCGCCGCTCACCGGAACTGCGCAGGATCTTGGTCGCCGAACGGTCACCGCACGTGTCGGCGACGAACCGCAACAGGTCCGGGGTCACCCGGCAGATGTCGTACGACGAGAGGAGAGCGTCGCGCAACGACTGCTCGACGCCGTCGACCTCGATCACCGAATCCGGGCTCAGTGCGGTGGCCGCCAGCCAGGCGTCCACCACGGCGGGGTTGTTACTGGCATAGACGCCCAACGAGTCGCCGACGGCATAGCTGACGTCGTATTCGGAGACGTCGAAACCGAACTGGCGCACCTCCTTTGCCGACGTCGGCGTCGTCAGCAGATCGTTGCGCGCCAGGGCCGCCAGAATCGGCTTGGCCCTGGTGAATTCATCAGGTTCGATGGGGATGACGGTGCGGGTGCCCCCGCCACCGCCACCGACGACGGCGGGGGCCGGCGTGGCACCGGCGAGCGCCGTGGTGACCGCGTCGGCCCAGCGCCGCAACGGCTCATCGTCATAGGCCTCGCAGTCGACACGGTCGAGAAGCTTGGTGGCCCCCAGATCAGCCAACCGGAGGTCCAGGGACTTTGCGTGCCCGCAGAAGTTGTCGTAGGACCTGTCACCGATGCCGAGCACTGCGTAGCGGATCCCGTGCAACTGCGGGGCGTCCGGGGACTGCAGCCGACTCCAGAAATCGGCCCCGTTGTCCGGTGGCCCACCGTCACCGAATGTGCTTGTGACCACCAGGATGTCACGCGCGGTAGCCAGGTCGGCGAGCGCGAGCTCGTCCATGTTGACCAACGACGCACCGGCGATGCGGCCCGCCAGGCCTGCCGCGAATTCCTCGGCGGTGCCGGTCTGCGAGGCCCACAACACCATCGGCCCGGTTACCGCGGACCGGTCGAACCGGTCATCGCTGCCGGCCCGTGAATAGCGTCCGGCCAGCACCCCGTCCACCCACAGCCGCACCGTCGCGCGCAGCGGGGCCGCATCCGGAAGTACCGGTACGCCCGCGGGATCATCTGGTAGACCGGTGAAAAACCCGGCCAGATAGATCTTTTCGTCCTGGTTCAGGGCCGGCTTGTGCGCGGAACTCAATCCCATCTCGGCGGCCAACGGATGCAGCGCCGAAGTGCCGTCGACCGACCGGACCGGTCGCAAGCTGACCGCGCACACCTTGAACTCCGGCTGTAGCGAATCCGGGTCGACGGCATCGTTGGTCACCGCGTTGACGGTGAGGTACTCCCCGTGTTCGTCGTTCCAGTGAAACGGTGCAAAGCAGTTACCGGGGCGGACCCGGTCCGACAGCACTGCGGGCAACACCGCGCGGCCGCGCCGCGAGGTCAGCTCAAGCGGTTGACCGTCGACGATGTCGAGTTCCAGGGCGTCGAGCGGGTGGATCTCGACGAAGGGTGCCGGGTTGAGCTTGTTGAGCTTGTCCACCTTGCCGGTCTTGGTCATGGTGTGCCATTGATGTTGCAGCCGGCCGGTGTTCAGCACGAACGGGTAGTCGTCATCGGGCAACTCCGCGGCGTCCATATGCGGACGGGCCAGGAACACCGCGCGCCGCGAGGGCGTGGCGAAGGCCAGCCGGGGCCGGTGCCCGTCGGAGTCGACCAACAGATCCTGGCTGATGCCGTCGTTGAGGTAGCGGATGGGGTGCCGGTCGTCGTCACCGCCGGGCGCATCGAGCGGCGGGACCGGCCACTGCAACGGGGTTTGGCGCAACCGCTCATAGCCGGCTCCGCGCAGGTCGTACCCGGTCTTCGCATTGGCGAACTCGCGGATCTCGGCGAAGACCTCCTCTGCGGACCGGTAATCGAAGTGCTCGGCAAATCCCAGGTGTGCGGCCACCTGGCAGATCAACTGCCAGTCCGGCCGCGACTGGCCCAGCGGGGCGACCGAGGGCGACAGCAATGTCAGGTTGCGTTCCGAATTGACCATCACACCTTCGGATTCCGCCCACAACGCCGCCGGTAACAGGATGTCGGCATAGTGGTTGGTGGCCGTTGAACGGTACGCATCCTGGACAATGACCAGCTCAGCGGCTTCCAGACCGTTGATCACGGTCTTCCGGTTGGCCACGCTGGCAACAGGATTCGTGCAGATGATCCAGCAGGCCTTGATCAGGCCCTGCTCCATCTGCTCGAACATTCCGATGGTTCCCGGGCCCACTTCCGAGCGGATGGTGCCCGGCTCGAGGCCCCACCGGGTCTCGACGAACGCACGGTCATCGGCTGCGAGTACCGACCGCTGGCCGGGCAGACCCGGTCCCATGTAGCCCATCTCGCGCCCGCCCATGGCGTTGGGCTGACCGGTCAGCGACATCGGGCCGCTGCCCGGACGGCAGATGGCCCCGGTGGCCAGGTGCAGGTTGCAGATGGCGTTGGTGTTCCACGTACCGTGCGTGCTCTGGTTGAGCCCCATGGTCCAGCAGCTCATCCACTCGCCGGCCTCGGCGATCATCGCTGCGGCAGTGCGGATGTCGGCCTCGGGGAGGCCGGTGATCTCGGCGACCCGGGCCGGGGGGTAATCCGCCAGGAATTCCGGCATCGCCTCCCAACCCGTGGTGTGTTCGGCAATGAACTGCCGGTCGATGTCGCCGCCCTGCACGAGCAGGTGCAGCAGGCCGTTGAGCAGCGCCAGGTCGGTTCCGGGTTTGATCTGAAGGAACAGGTCAGCGCGTTCGGCGGTCGCGGTGCGACGCGGGTCCACCACGATCAGCTTGGCGCCGGCCTTGAGTCGATCGGCCATGCGCAGGAACAGAATCGGATGACAGTCGGCCATGTTGGCGCCGGTGACGAAGAACAGGTCGGCACGGTCGAAGTCGGTGTAGGAACCCGGAGGCCCATCAGCACCGAGGGACTGCTTGAACCCGGTGCCCGCACTGGCCATGCACAGCCGAGAATTCGATTCGATGTGCATGGTACGCAGGAAGCCTTTGGCCAGCTTGGTGGCCAGGTACTGCGCCTCCAGCGTCATCTGTCCGGACACGTAGAGTGCGACGGCATCGGGCCCGTGCTCGTCGACGATGGCCCGCAGCCTGCGTCCGGCCTCGGCCACCGCCTCATCGACCGGGGTCGGCAGAAGTTCGTCGTCACGCCGCAGCAACGCGGACTCCAGGCGGTCGTCGACGGCGGACATCATCTCGGCATGCATCGCCCCTTTGGTGCACAATCGGCCGAAATTGCTGGGGTGAAGCTTGTCGCCGCTGACTCGGGCGATCACGGTGCGGTCGTCATCGACCCTGGTAGTGACCTCGATACCGCAGCCGACACCACAGTACGAACATGCCGTGCGCTTCGTCGTGTCCGGGACCGAGCCCGGAGCCGCGCCATCCGCCATGCCCCCATGGTGTGGTGGCGGTGTTGTCGGATCTTTCCGGCGACGTTATCGCCACGAAAACTGATCCTCACTGCGCGGATATGCCCGCGGTGAGACCGATCACCACAGGTCAGGGTGCATTAATGATGGTCAGGCTTGACCGCCAGCACCGGCTTCGGGCACTCCAGCAACAGTTGCTGCGACACGCTGCCGAGCAAAAGCTTGCCCACCGGACTGCGATGCCGGATGCCGATCACCAGCAACTCGGCGTCGGGGGCGTCCATCGCGTCGAGCAATTCGGTGGCCGCCTCCACCCCCACGGGCTGGCGCAACTCGAACGGCACGCCGCTCTCACGCAGCCGCTCTTCGACATCGTGAACCTGGCCCGAACGGGCAAACCGGGCATCCACGTACGCCTCACCCGAGGTCGCGTTGATCACCAACACGCTGGTGTTGCGCAACGCGGCTTCGGCGATGCCGTGCTCGACGGCGGCAATACCGAACACGTCCGCGGTGTAGCCGATGACAATCATTGTTGGGCCGCCTTCTGCTGCTGATCCGCATCGTCCTCGACGATCAACAACGTCTCCTCACTGCGGTGCATCAGCTTGAGCACCAACGGCATCAACAGCAGGATCGCCATGAGCACGTAGGTGACGATCGCGACGGGTTCGGTGAACAGACTTGTCCAGTCGCCACCGCCGAGTTGCAGGCTCTGGCGCAGTTGCCGTTCGATGCGCGGGCCGAGGATCACTCCGATGATCAACGGCAACACCGGCAATCCGAACCGGCGCATCATCAGGCCCAGCAGCCCGAACACCAGCAGCAGGACCAGATCCAGCGGTTGCACGTTGACTGCGAGCGCCCCCAGCGTGGCGAAGAACAGGATGCCCGCGTACAGGTAGGGCCGCGGGGTGCGCAGCAGCTTGGCCCACAGCGGCGCCAGCGGCAGGTTGAGTACCAGCAGCAGGAAGTTGCCGATGAACAGGCTGGCGATCAGCGTCCAGATCAGCAACGGTTCCTTTTCGAAAAGCGTTGGTCCGGGCTGAATTCCGTAGGACACGAATGCCGTCAGCATCACCGCGGCGGTGGCGTTGGTGGGCAGACCGAGCGACAGCATCGGCACCAGGGTGCCCGCCGCCGACGCGTTGTTGGCGGCCTCCGGCCCGGCGACACCCTCGATGGCGCCCTTGCCGAACTCCTCGGGGTGCTTCGACAGCCGCTTTTCGGTGATGTAGGACAGGAACGTCGGCAACTCGGCGCCACCGGCCGGCAGCGCGCCGAACGGGAACCCGTAGGCAGTGCCGCGCAGCCACGGCTTCCAGGACCGGGCGAAGTCCTGGCGGCTCATCCACGGCCGCCCCACCGGGATCACCTCGGCAGGCCGGCGGCGCAGGTGCGCCGCCACCCAGAGCGCCTCGCCGAGGGCGAAGATCGCCACCGCGATCACCACGATGTCGATACCGTCGGACAGTTGCGGCAGGCCGAAGGTGGCGCGTGGCTGGCCGGTGAGGAAGTCGATGCCGACGACACCGATCGCGAGTCCGAGGAACAGCGAGATCGCTCCGCGCAGCTTGGAGGAGCCGAGCACGGCGGTGACCGCGACCAGGGCGAACAGCATGATCGCCAGGTACGAGGGCGCGCCGAGGGTCACGGCGAACCGCGAGATGGGCGGTGCGAACGCGGCCAACAGGGCGGTGCCGATGGCGCCGGCGACGAACGAGCCGATGGCGGCGGTGGCCAGGGCCTGGGCGGCCCGGCCGGCCTTGGCCATCTTGTTGCCCTCGATCGCGGTGATCACCGACGAGGATTCACCGGGGGTGTTCAGCAGGATCGAGGTGGTCGACCCGCCGTACATCCCGCCGTAGAAGATCCCGGCGAACATGATGAACGCCGCGCTGGGGCTGACGTTGTAGGTCACCGGCAGCAGCAGGGCCACCGTCATCGCCGGGCCGATGCCCGGCAGCACACCCACCGCGGTGCCCAACAGCACCCCGATCACCGCGTACATCAGGTTCATCGGGGTCGCCGCCTCGGCGAAGCCCTGCAGCAGCCAGTCGAAGTTACCCATCACAGAATCCCGTCCAGAATGCCTGCGGGCAGCGGGATTCCGAGCCCGGAGTAGAACGCGTAGAAGCTCGCGACCGACAGCACCGTCCCGATCGCCAGGTTGCGTATGTAGTGGCGGTTGCCGAGAATCGTTGCCGCCCCGGCGAACAGCAGTGCGCCCATGATGGCCCAGCCCAGCGGCTTGACTCCGACGATCACCAACACGAACAGCCCGACCAGCAACCCGACTGTGCGCCAGTCCCCCGGCATGTTCGGGTCGACATCCTCACCGGCGTCCGCCTCGCCGACCGATCCGCGCGGGATGGCGATCGCCAGGACGATCGCGAGTGCGATCAGGATGATCCCGATCCCCAGCGGAAAGGCGCGCGGCCCGACGGGATCGACCTTGGCGAATCCCCCGGTCAGCGTGAGCGCGTCATAGATCAGAAATGTTCCGACGGCCACCAGAACCACGCAGACCAGATACTGGGCCTTGTCGACCTTCACAACAACCCCAATTCGCTCAGCGTCGTCGAGACGCGGTTGTCCTGATCACGCAGGAACTGTTCGAAGTCGGCTCCGGTGCTGAACGCGTCAGTCCAGCCGTTCTTGACCAGCGCGTCGCGCCACTGCTCGGTGCCGTGCAGGTCGGTCAGGGCCCGCACCATCGCATCCTTGGCCTCACCGGAAATGCCTGGCGGTGCGAGTATTCCGCGCCAGTTGGTGAACGTGAGGTCGATACCGGCCTCGGTCAGGGTCGGCGCATCGATCCCCTCGACGCGCTTGGCACCCGATACCGCCAGCACCCGGACCTGCCCGGCCTCGATCTGGTCGACGAACTCGCCGAGCCCGGTGGTACCTGCCGCGATCTTCTTGCCCAGCAGCGCCGTCAGCAGATCACCGCCCCCGTCGTAGGTGATGTAGTTGACCTTGCGCGGGTCGACTCCGACCGCGCGTGCGGTTTCCATCGGGAACAGGTGATCGGGCCCACCCGGTGAGGACCCGCCGCCGATGGTGACCTTGGCCGGATCGGCCTTCCATGCCGAGACCAGGTCACCGATGGTGCGGAACGGCGAATCCCCCGGCACCAGAATGCCTTCCTGCTCCTCGACCATCTTGGCCAGTGCGGTGGCGTCCGAGGCACGCGCCGAAGAACCGTTGGTGTAGACGGCGCCCACCACGCCGAGCCCCATCATCATCATGAGGTCGTCGTTGCCCTTTTCGTTCATCAGCCGGGCCATCGCCACGGTCCCGCCGGCGCCGATGACGTTGAACACCTCGATGCGCCCGGTGATGTCGGTGTCCTCCATGATCTTCACCGCGGTGCGCGCGGTCAGGTCGTAGCCGCCGCCCGGACTGTTGGGCACCATCATGCGCAGCCGATGCAGGCCCCGGGATTCGTCGCCGCGGGTGACCCCGCAGGCCGTCACCAGCATCAGGGCGACCACGGCCACCATCAGCCCGGCACCTAGTCGTCGAAACCTCATGGTCAGCAATACTGGACCCAGGACGTGACGCAGGTCACCCATTCGGACGCAAAGGAAGTTTTGTTCGTTGAGTTCACCAGTCGCACGTTCACCGCGGGCGCGGACACGGTTTCTGCCCGATGGCAGCCTGGCCGCGCGCTTCCTGGTGTTCCAGCTTCTGGTGGTCGCGGTGGTGCTGATCGCGGTGGCTGCGGTGTCGGTGGCGCAATCCACCCGGGAGTTCCGTGATGTCCGCGGGCAGCGGATGATCGCGGTCGCCGAGAACGTCGCGTCGACGCCGATCGTCCGGGACCGCTACGACGATCCGTTCGCCGCTTCGGTGCTGGCACCCGAGGTGGAGCGCGCGGTGGCCCTGTCCGGTGCCGGGCGGGCCGAGATCACCGATCCCGCCGGGAATGTGCGGGTGTCGTCGGATCCGGACCGCATCGGCCAACAACTCGACCTTCGCAGCAGCCGGGCCGACGAGGGTCGCGCCTGGTCCGGCGACAGCGACGTCGACGGTACGCACCGTCTGGTCGGACAGGTCCCCATCCTGGCCGCCGACGGCGCGGTGCTGGCGATCGTCTCGGTCAGCGAGCGTTACCCGTCGCTGTGGGAGCTCTTGGGCGGGGCCGGTGAGCGCCTGCTGATCTACCTCGGACTGGGTGCGACGCTCGGGATGCTGGCGTCGTGGGTCTTGTCGCGCCGAATCAACCGTCACACCCGCGGCCTGGACATAGCCGAGATCGCCGACCTGGCCGATCACCGAGAAGCGCTGCTGCACAGCATCCGTGAAGGTGTGGTCGCGGTGAACAACGACGGAGTCATCACGGTGATCAACGACAGCGCATCCGATCTGCTGGGCATCGGCGCGGACGCCGTGGGCCGCCGTGCCGATGCAGTCGGCCTGGAACCGGCGGTGGTGGCGTTCCTGTTGTCCGGCGACGGAACTCGCGCCGACGAATCCGACGTGGTGATCACCACGCGCACCCGGGTGTTGGCACTCAACCGCCGCGCCGCCCGCAGCCAGGGCAGGAGGATCGGTACGGTGACCACCATGCGCGACAGCACCGAGCTCGCCGCGCTCCAGGCTCAACTGTCCTCACACCGAAGCGTGACTGACATGCTGCGAGCCCAGACCCACGAGTTCTCCAATCAACTGCACACCATCTCCGGGCTGACCCAGTTGGGCGAGTTCGACGCGGTCCGCGCTCTGGTGGGCACCTTGACCCGGCGCCGGGCCGAGATCAACGAGGCGGTGACCCAACATGTTTCAGACCCGGCGGTGACCGCGCTGCTGATCGCCAAGACGTCCCTGGCCGCCGAGAGCGGGGTCACCCTCGACCTGACCGACGACAGCCACCTCGACGCACTCGACCCGGCCCTGGCCACCGACGTGATCACGTTGCTGGGCAACCTGATCGACAACGCCGTCGACGTGTCCGTCGGCTCACCGGCCGCACGGGTGGATGTACGCATCGACGATTCAGCCGGGCTGACGCTGGCGGTCTCGGACTCCGGACCCGGTGTGCCCGAACACCTTCGGGAGACCATCTTCTCCCGCGGGGTCACCTCCAAGGCCGAGGTGCCCGGCGGGAGGGGCATCGGACTGGCCCTGGTGCGCCTGGTGACGGCCCAACACGGAGGTGACGTCGAGGTCACCGACGCCCCGGGCGGCGGCGCCCTGTTCGTGGTGAGGCTGCATGCGTGACGTACTGGTGGTCGACGACGACTTCATGGTGGCCGAGATCCACCGCCGCTTCGTCGAACGCGTCGACGGGTATCGCCCGGTCGGAGTGGCCCGCAACGGAACCGAGGCCCTGGCAGCAGCGGCCGAGCTGCGTCCCGATCTGATCCTGCTCGACGTCTATCTGCCGGACATGACCGGGCTCGAGGTGCTCCGGCGGCTGCGCGCCGGGGGCAACCGCGTCGGCGTCATCATGGTCACCGCGGCCCGTGAACTCGACACGGTGCGGGGCGCGTTGGACGGCGGAGCGGCCGATTATCTGGTCAAACCTTTCGACTTCGATCAGTTGAAGACGAAATTGGCAGCTTTCGCCGCGCGTGCCGAGGCGCTGGCGGGGGCCGGGGGCGCCGATCAATCGACCATCGACGCGCTGTTCGGCGGCTCGGCGGTTGTCCTGCCCAAAGGGCTCGGCGCCGAAACCGGTCGGCTCGTCATGGCCGCGGTACGGGCCGCGGGCGAGGTGTCGGCCATGGAATGTGCTGAGCAGGTGGGAATTTCACGCGTCAGCGCACGGCGTTATCTCGAGTACTACCTGAGCACCGGAGCGTTGGAGCTGCGATTGCAATACGGCACCGGTAGGCCCGAACGGCGTTACCGGACAAGGTGAGGGGCCTGGCCGGCGCCCGGAGATGAACTGAGGTAGCCGGCTACTCACGACTCGCAGGGCCAACCGGACCAGCATCACTATCAGCAGGTTCTCGCCCGATCACGCGGAGGCCGTCATGACCCTGGTAACCGATGCCGACCTTCCCCCGCTCGACTACGAGCACGAGACCGACCCCGAGGCGGTGCACCGGCTGATCGCGCAGGCCCGCGCCCACGCCCCGGTCGCGATGGGGCCCCACGGTCCGGAGCTGTTGAGCTACGACCTGGTCCGCGCGACCCTGCGCGATCCACGCTTCGAGATCCCCAAAGGCGTGTTCCTGGCCGCGCAGGGCATCACGTCCGGCCCGCTGTGGGACCGCGCGAACAGCAGCCTGCTGGGTGTCGATGCCGAGTCACACACGCGGTTGCGCCGCCTGGTCGCCAAGGCGTTCGCACCCCGCAGCGCCGACCGGCTCCGGGAAACCTGCGTCGACATCGTCACCGAACTCACGGACCCCTACCTGTCCGAGGGACACTGCGACATGGTGGCCGACATTGCGGTTCAGTATCCGATCCCGGTGATCTGCGCGCTGCTCGGCGCCCCGCGCCAGGACTGGCATCTGTTCTCCCAGTGGGCCGATGACATCTTCAAGATGTTCAGCTGGAACCTCGGTGACCACGCCGACACGGTCGAGGCTGCATGGCTGCAGCTCGACGATTACGTCGACGCCATGGTGGTGCGACGGAACTCCAGCCTCACCGACGATCTGCTCTCCGATCTGATCCGGGCGGAGGTCGACGGTGACCGCCTCACCCATTCCGAGCTGCTGATGCTGGCCGGCGGCGTCATACTGGCCGGCACCGATACCACCCGCAATCAACTCGCAGCAGCCGTCCAGGTGCTGTGCGACTACCCCGACCAGTGGCTGATGTTGGCCGAAAATCCTGATATGGCACCACTTTTCGTCGACGAACTGCTACGCCATACACCAATTGCACTGAGCAGCGTGCGGATCGCCCGCGAGGATGCCGAACTGGGCGGCCTCACCATCCCGGCCGGAACGCAGGTGGCGGTGAACTTCGCTGCGGCCAACCGGGATCCACAGGTGTACGACGAGCCCGAGCGATTCGACGTCAACCGCATCGGACCCCCGGCCATGATGACGTTCGGCGGCGGGCTGCACTACTGCCTGGGTGTACACCTGGCCAGGGTCGAGCTCGCCGAGGCATTGCGCGTGCTCACCCGGAAGCTGCACAACCCCCGATGCGAGGGACGTGCCCAGTGGAAGCCGATGACCGGGATCACCGGTCCCGCGTCACTGCCGCTGATCTTCGAGGCGGCCTGAAGGTCCAATAATTGGACCTGAAATTCGGCGGGCGCCGGGTAGCGAAATAATGACGGCGTGACATCGAGGGTTCTGTTCCTGCGCAACGACCACACGGCCACCGAGGCCATGCTGGCCGACGTCTTCACCGAATGCGGATTCGACATCGACACGTTCGACGTCGTTGCGCCCGAGCGGGACGCCGATCCCGCTTGCGAGGTGGCCTTCCCCGACCCGACCGATTATGACGTCATCGTTCCACTGGGTGCCCGCTGGGCTGTCTACGACGAGACGCTGCGCAACAGCTGGGTCGAAGCCGAGATGGCCATGGTGCGCCGGGCCGTCGAGGCCGGGGTCGGCGTGCTCGGCGTGTGCTTCGGCGGACAGCTCATCGCCCAGGCCCTCGGCGGATCGGTCACCAGGTCGCCGGCTCCCGAGGTGGGCTGGTACAACGTCGACAGCGACGACGAGCAGGTGGTTCCCGGCGGCCGATGGTTCCAGTGGCATTTCGACCGCTGGACACTGCCCGCGGGCGCCACCGAGATCGCTCGGACGCCCGCTGCCTCGCAGGCCTTCGTGCTGGGCACGGCGCTGGCGCTGCAGTTTCACCCCGAGCTCGACTCCGAGCTGTTGGAGGTCTGGCTGGCCCACGAAGGCGACGGCCCGGTGGCCGGAATCGACCGCAGTCCCGACGAATTACGCTTGCAAACAAGGGAGTTCATCGACGACGCGGCAGCCCGGCTACGCACGTTGGTCCGGGGCTTCCTCAGCCGGGTGGTCCGGGGGCAACCATCGACGTAGGCTGACAACAGTCGGCGGAATTGCCTCCAGTGCCGGCCACAGTGCTGATGAACGCCTGGAATCTGCGAGCGAGCAGAGAACGCATCTACCAGGACCGCCACGAAGCCGGCCGGGTCCTGGCCGAGCAGTTGGTGTCCTACCGGGATCGACCCGAGGTACTCGTTCTGGGCCTGGCCCGGGGCGGAGTGCCGATCGCCGCCGAAGTCGCCTCGCACCTGCACGCACCCCTGGACGTGTTCGTGGTCCGCAAGCTGGGCGTGCCGCAGTGGCAGGAACTCGCCATGGGTGCGGTGGCCTCCGGCGGCGGGTTGGTGATCAACGACGGGGTGGTGAACCGCCTCGGCATCGACGACGAGACCATCGTCGAGACGATCCGGCACGAGACCGCCGAGGTCGAGCGGCGGGAGCAGGCCTACCGAGGCGGACGCCCGGCGCCGGACTTCACCGATCGAACGGTGATCCTGGTCGACGACGGCATCGCCACGGGGGCCACGATGCTGGCCGCGGTCCGTGCCGTGCGGGCAGCCCGACGGGTCGTGGTGGCGGTTCCGGTCGGACCACCGACGGTGAGCGGTCAGCTCATGGAGGAGGCCGACGACGTGGTGTGCATCAGCACCCCACCCCAGTTCGAAGCGGTGGGCCAGGCGTTCGCAGACTTCCACCAGGTCAGCGACGACGAAGTCCGCCGCCTGCTGGCACAGCCGACCACAGAACCCGGCGAGGGTTAGCTCTTGTTGTACTTCTCGGCGGAGTCGTCGGCCTCGACGTCCACATCCGCGGCGTCGGACTCCACGGCGACATCCGACTCGGGTTCGGCGACCGACTCGTCGGGATAATCCACCGGCGCCTCGACCACGTCGAAGGTCTCGGTCGTCTCGGTGGCATTGGCCTCGTCGGCGGCGGCGGCGTCCTCGCCGGCCTTCGCACCGCGCGAGCGTTCCCGCAATGCGTCGACGATCAGCAGCAGCACGCCGATCACGCTGGCACCGATACAGACCCAGGCGATCAACTCATTGCTGGTGACCACCGCGGTCACCAGCGCGGCCAGGCCGATGACGGCAAGCACGAGCGCAATGATCAACATCGTTCAACCCTAAGTGTGGTGGCCCGTGCTCGGGCCGGTTCACGACAGTGCGAGGAAGTCGGTCTTGCCGGTTAGTTGTTGCCGCGGTTGAACTGGCTGAAACCACCCGCCGAGTCGTTGTTGGCACTGGAATCCACCGGCGCGGCCGAGCCGCGCTGGCCCAGCTCCTCCAGCTGAGACTCCAGGTAGGTCTTCAGACGTGTCCGGTACTCACGCTCGAACGTGCGCAGCTGCTCCAGACGGCCCTCGAGGACCGTGCGCTGCTGATTGATCGTGCCCATGATCTCGGAGTGCTTGCGCTCGGCGTCGGCCTGCAGTGCATCGGCCTTCTCCTGAGCCTGACGCAGCTGGGTCTCCGAACGGGTCTGCGCATCGGCCAGCATCGCGTCGGCACGGGTGCGGGCCTCCGAGACCGTGGTCTCGGCGGTCTTGCGGGCATCGCTGACCATGGCGTCGGCCTGCGCCCGCGCGTCCGACAGCAGTTTGTCCGACTCGGCCTTGGCCGTGGAGGTCAGGCGGTCTGCGGTGTCCTGCGCCAGGCTGAGCACCCGGGCGGCACGCACGGCGGTGTCCTCGCTCGGCGGAGCGGGAGGGGCGACCGGCGCCACGGGGGCCTCGTAGACCGGCTGCGGGGCCGGGGTCGGCTCGGGCTCCGGCTCGTAGAGCGGGATGGACTGGGTGGACTGAGCGCCGCCCGCCCCGGACCGCGCCGATGCCAGCTCCTGATCGAGCTCGGATACGCGCTGCCGAAGATCGGCGTTCTCCTCGATGAGCCGAGTCAGCTCGTTCTCAACCAGATCGAGAAAGGCATCGACCTCGTCCTCGTTGTAGCCACGTTTGCCGATGGGCGGCTTGCTGAACGCGACGTTATGGACGTCCGCTGGTGTGAGCGGCATTGTCTGCCCCCTTGAAGTCTTGGACCGTCAACCGATCTCAAAGTGTAAAGCCTTGCCTGATCGCAACTGGAGTCCATCCTGTCACACCAGACCCGGCGGTTGCAGTGGAGGCCTATTTTTAAGAACGAATTTCAATCTTCTTACGCATTTGTGGACCATTCGGCAAACGCCGAGGACGGGTCTCCCCCGCCCACTCGCACCAAGGTTCTACATCGCCGCATTGAACGCCAATTGCATCCCGATGAACGCCGCGAGAAGCAGCACCATGATCGACAGGTCGAAGCGCACGGCGCCTATCGTGAGCTGGGGAATGAGCCGCCGCAGAAGTTTCACCGGCGGATCGGTCACGGTCATGATGAGCTCGAGGACCACGACGGTCAGCCCCTTGGGATGCCAGTCGCGGCTGAAGGACCGGATGAACTCGACCACGACGCGCGCGATGAGCAGCAGCCAGAAGACGAACAGCGCGAAACCGAGAATTTCGAAGAACAGCGACAACTGAGCCGACCTCACTACAGCAGGATGTGTGACATTGGATACAGGTCGCCGTAGGTCGGACACATCTCACACAGAAGACGTGGTCAACCGATAGTGCGACGCCGCCAGCCTACCCGGGCCCCCGCTGGGCATCAGGCATGCGCGGGGGCGCCACGGAGCTGCGACGGGCGTCGCGGCGCTACTGGTAGGCGTAGAAGCCGGCCTCGGCGATCCGGCGCCGCTGCTCGGCACTGACGTCGACGTCGGCCGGCGACAGCAGGAACACCTTGGTGGCCACCTTGTCGAACGAGCCGCGCA
The DNA here is from genome assembly GCF_040655355.1 of Mycobacterium sp. NPDC050441. NCBI lineage: Bacteria > Bacillati > Actinomycetota > Actinomycetes > Mycobacteriales > Mycobacteriaceae > Mycobacterium > Mycobacterium sp. NPDC050441. The sequence continues at coordinate 210,439 of NZ_JBFAJS010000005.1, forward strand.
GCGCGAACGCCAGACCGGCGGCGAAGTCGACCAGGCGCTTGGCGTCGGCGTTGTCCATCGACACCAGGTCCATGATCACCGGGGTGCCGTCGCGGAACCGCTCGCCGATGGTGCGGGCCTCGCTGTAGTCCTTGGGCCGCAGCGTGGTGATCTTCGCCAGCGGGCTGCCCGCCTCGAACAGCTCTGCCATCCGGCGCGGATCCATCGCCAACGCACCCCGGGTGGACCCGGACAGCGCGCCGAGACGCGGTGACGGACGGTCGAATTCACGGGGAGCACGCATCCGGGCATCGAACCGCGGCTCCTCGGCGAAACCGCCCGGATAGCCGCCCCGATAGGCCGGACCCTCGTCGTACTCGGAGCCCTCGTAGCCGTAGCTGTCCTCTTCGAAACGCTCGTCACGGGGACGACGGGCATAGCTGCGGGCCGCACCTCGATCGTCGTCCTCGTAGTACTCGTCGTCGTAGTCCTCCATCGGCGCCATCCCGAAGTAGGCCTTGACCTTGTGCAGTGTGCTCATCTCGGCGACCCTTCTGCTGACGATGGGGGTGGTGGTGTCTGTGATGAAGATGTGACTGGTGTGACTACTTCCGGTGACGTTAGCGGGCGTTGCCCCATGAGCGCGGTTCCGACACGCACACACGTCGATCCATGTTTGACGGCACTTTCGAGATCACCGGACATCCCCGCCGACAGTTCGAGCCGATGCTGGTAGTCGCGCTGCACACGCTCCCGCTCGGCGGCCAGCCGCGCGAATGCGTCGTCGGGATCCCATGCCAGCGGCGGGATTCCCATCAGACCGGCGAACTCCAACGCCTCGGCGGAGTTCGCTGACCCACAGATTTCGTCGACGAGATCGGGGGCATCCACATCGACGCCGCCGCGTTCGGTGTCGCCGTCGAGACTGATCTGGATGTAGACGCGCAGCGGCTGGGTCCGCGTGCCGGCAGCCAGCGCCTCGCCCACGGCCCGGTCCAGTGCGGTCAGCAGGCGGGTGTTGTCGACCGAGTGCGCGGTGTGCGCCCAGCCCGCAACGGCCCGCGCCTTCTTCCGCTGGATGCGCCCCACCATGTGCCAGCGAATCGGAACGTCCGTTAATTCCGCGCGAACAGAATCGACTTTATCGGCGGCCTCTTGTTCGCGGGATTCACCAAATGCGAGGCACCCTAATTGGTTGAGAATAATGACATCGGAGGCCGGAAAGTATTTCGTGATCGGAAGTAATTCAATTTCATTGACATTTCGCCCGACCGATTCTGCGGCCCGCGCCAGGCGCGCCCGCGCGGCACCGAGCGCGGCGGTCAACTGGGCCGTCCGGTCGGCGTCACGCCCGCGCTGCACGGTGCTCATCTCAATCTCACTCCAGGCTCACTAGCGGCTCGTTCCAGGCTTCATCCGGGACGCTGCTCCATCCACACCACACTCGCCAGACGTCCGGTCGGTGCCTCCCGGCGATGGCTGAACAGCGCACGGTCGGCGACCGTGCACCGGGGGTCCACGTCGATCGCGGTGACACCCAAATCCTTTAACTGCCGGGAGATTCCGGCACGCAAGTCCAAGCCGGGCGTGCCGCGCGAGGTTGTCGTGCGAGCACCCGGCAGGACGGACTCCACCTCGGCCGCCATCGCTTCGGGCACCTCGTAATTGGCGCCGCTGACCGCGGGGCCGAGCAGTACCGAGATATCCCCGACATGCGCTCCGGCGGCCAGCATCGCCTCCAACGTCCGCACGACGATGCCTTTTTGTGCGCCGACCCGTCCGGCATGGACCGCGGCGATCACCCCGGCCTTGGCATCGCCCATTAATACCGGGACACAATCGGCGGTCACCACAACCAATGCCAAACGCGGGGTCGCCGTCACCAATGCGTCGGCATTATCGACCGCGGTCTCGCGCGGTCCGTCCACCGTGACGACATGATCGCTGTGCACCTGATTCATCCAGACCAGCGCATCGGCCCCGACGGCGGCCGCCAAGCGACGCCGGTTCTGGGCCACGGCCCCCGGATTGTCGCCGACATGGTCGCCGAGGTTGAACGAATCGAAGGGAGGTGCCGAGACACCACCGGCGCGGGTTGTCGTCACCCGCCGAATACGAACACTCACAATCCCAGTATCCGAACCCGCCGCCGGGCCCCGCTCAGTGCCGCATGAACGGCGGCACGTCGACATCGTCGTCGGCGATCCCGCCGTCTCCGTCGCCACCGACACTGACGGTGGCTCCATTGGTGTGTGCCGGGACGCTCACCGCATCCGTCGGTTCGAACAGTGACGTGGTCACCTTGCCGGAGCGGGCCGAGGCGATGGGCTGGGTCGGCGCCGCGCTCGGGCTGACCACCGGCTTGCGACTCGGCCCGGCCATGTCGAACCCGGCCGCGATGACGGTGACCCGCACCTCGTCACCGAGCGAGTCGTCGATCACCGTGCCGAAGATGATGTTGGCCTCGGGATGAGCCGCGTCCTGCACCAGCGAGGCAGCCTCGTTGATCTCGAACAGGCCGAGGTCACTGCCGCCGGCCACCGACAGCAGCACGCCCTGCGCGCCTTCCATCGAGGCTTCCAGCAGTGGCGAGTTGATCGCGATCTCGGCGGCCTTGAGCGCCCGGCCGTCGCCGCGCGCCGAGCCGATGCCCATCAACGCCGTACCCGCGCCGCTCATCACGCCCTTGACGTCGGCGAAGTCGACGTTGATCAGACCGGGCGTGGTGATCAGATCGGTGATGCCCTGGACGCCGTTGAGCAGCACCTCGTCAGCGCTGCGGAACGCGTCCATCAACGACACCGCGGCGTCGCCCATCTGCAACAGCCGGTCGTTCGGGATCACGATGAGCGTGTCGCAGCTCTCACGCAGCGTCTGAATGCCGTTCTCCGCCTGGTTGCTTCGGCGCTTGCCCTCGAATGAGAACGGCCGCGTCACGACACCGACGGTGAGCGCGCCGAGCTTGCGTGCGATCGACGCGACGACGGGTGCGCCACCGGTTCCGGTGCCGCCGCCCTCACCGGCGGTGACGAACACCATGTCGGCGCCGCGCAGCAGCTCCTCGATGTCGTCCTTGGCATCTTCGGCAGCCTTGCGGCCCACTTCGGGGTCCGCACCTGCGCCGAGCCCACGGGTCGAGTCCCGGCCGACGTCGAGCTTGACGTCAGCGTCGCTCATCAGCAGTGCCTGTGCGTCGGTATTGATGGCGATGAACTCGACGCCCTTGAGGCCCTGTTCGATCATCCGGTTGACGGCGTTGACACCGCCGCCGCCGATACCAACCACCTTGATTACCGCGAGGTAGTTATGCGGGGGGGTCATGGTTCGTCTTCCTCCCAGGTTGGGTGTTCATGGCCGCCGAACCCTCCTCCTGCAAACTCTCAACCTCAACCATAGGCTTAGAGTTATGTCAAGTAGTTCCGCGCAAACAGAACGGTAGGGGGCCAACGCCGGTGATCGCGGCAGGCGCGCCGACGCGCCGCGCGGCAATTTTCCGTCGAACTACTTGACAGTCGGCAGATCTGGGCTGGACACGTCGTACGTGTGCCCCGGCTGGGTCAGCAGGGCGGCAAGCTTCAGCGCCTTCTCGTCGGTCCGATCGTTGGTCCCCCACACCACCACCCGACCGTCGGCCAGCGTCAGCGCAATCGAGGCCACCGACGGGGCCGCGATGCGGCCCACCTGTGCGACCACATCCGGCGGCAGTGCCAACATCACCTCGAGCGCGGCCTTGGTGGCCGGATCGGTCGGGCCCGGATTGTCGGCGTCCAGATACGGCAACGTCGGCGGCGGCGGTTCGGTTGCGAAATCGACTCCGTCGCGGTCGAACAGATGGGGACCGTCGGGATAGTCCTTGACCACCACCGGCACCCGCTCGACCACCGTGATCCGCAGGGTCGACGGATATTCGCGCTGCACCCGGGCGGTGGCGACACGCCGGATGATGGCCACCCGCTCGGCCACCGCGTCCGTGTCGATCTGCAACAGCGGCGTGCCGGGTGCCACCGCGGCGGCCGCCAGCACCTGCTCCTGCGGCACTGCGGCCGCGCCGTCGACCACCACATTGCGCGCCGCCATCGCCGGCGTGAAGTACAGAACCAGGCCCAAAGCCACCGCGACCACACTGGCCAATGCGGACCAGAGCAGCACCTTCAGACCGCGAATAGTGCTGCGGGCCACCGGATCCGTGGTGTCCGAGGGCTGCCCGTTCACCTTGCGCTTGGCCTCTCGGCGGGCATGCTCGATCGCCACGGCCCGGTCCCGCGCAACCCGGCGCTCCTCGCGCTCGCGGCGGGCGCGGCGGCGGGGGCCTTCATAGTCGGCGGCTGCCGCGGGCGGCACATCGGCTTCTGCCGCGGGCGGCACATCGGGTCCTGCCGCGGTCGACTCGCCGGACTCAGCCGGGCCGGGTTCCTCGTGAACCGGGCCGGATTCCACCGGAGCGGTTTCCTCGGCCGCCTCGTCGGGACCGCCGGGACCCGTTTCGGTCACGGCGAATCCGTCGTTGAACTGCCCGGCGCACTGCGATTCGCCTTGATTCCGAGCTCGGTCACGATTTCCTTGCCCAGCATGGTGACGTCACCGGCACCCATGGTGAGCACCACGTCACCGGCGCGGGTCGAGGCGGCGACTGCGGCGGCGACGGCCGAGAAGTCGGGAACATAGGTGACCGGCGCGCTGACATGCTCGGCGACCGTGGCACCGCTGATACCGGGAAGCGGCTGCTCCCGCGCGCCGTATACGTCGAGCACGAAGACCTCGTCGGCGGCACTGAGGGCCGCACCGAACTCTGTCGCGAAAGTCGCTGTGCGCGAGTACAAGTGGGGCTGGAACGCGACGATCACGCGGCCACCGGTCTGGTCCACGACCGTCCTGGCGGCCTCGAGGGTGGCCCGGACCTCGGTGGGATGGTGCGCATAGTCGTCAAAGACCCGGACACCGGACGTCGTGCCGACCAGCTCGAAACGACGCCGCACCCCCTCGAATCCGGCCAGCCCGTCGAGCACGGCCTCCGCCGGCGCGCCCACCTCGATGGCGGCCAGCAGTGCACCGAGCGCGTTGAGCGCCATGTGCCGGCCGGGCACCGCGAGCCGGATCGCGCGTGGATGCGGCTCACCGGCGAGCTGGATATGTGCGACCGCCCCGGTCCCCTGCTGTTCCCAGCTCAGCAAGGTGCCGGCCAGATCGCCGGCGGGCATGCTGCCGTAGCGCAGCACCCGGATCCCCAGTGAGTCAGTGTGTTCGGCGAGCGCAGCCGCCCCCGGATCATCGGTGCAGACCACGAGCGCGCCGCCCGGCGCGATCCGATCGACGAATGCGGAGAACACCGCGGTGTAGGCCTGCTCACTGCCGAAGAAATCCAGGTGGTCGGCCTCGATGTTGGTGACCACCGCGACATTCGGGGTGTACTCCAGCAGCGAGCCGTCACTCTCGTCGGCCTCGGCGACAAAGCACGTCCCGCTGCCGTGATGGGCGTTGGTGCCCGCCTCGCCCAGTTCGCCGCCCACCGCGAACGACGGGTCGAAACCGCTGTGCTGCAACGCCACGATGAGCATCGACGTGGTCGTGGTCTTGCCGTGGGTGCCCGTCACCATCAACGTGGTGTAGCCGGCCATGAGCTTGGCCAGCACCACTGGGCGCAGGATCACCGGGATTCCGCGGCGCCGGGCCTCGACCAGTTCCGGATTGGTCTTCGGGATCGCGGCGTGGGTGGTCACCACCGCGGTCGGCCCGCCCGGCAACAGGTCCAGCGACGACGCGTCATGACCGATTCTGACCTCGGCACCGCGCGCGCGCAGGGCCACGACACCGCGTGACTCCTTGGCGTCCGATCCGGACACCAGGCCGCCCCGGTCCAGCAGGATCCGGGCCACGCCCGACATCCCGGCTCCCCCGATACCGACCATGTGCACTCGCTGCAGTTCAGCCGGAAGTGAATTACCGTTCACTGCAGCCTCTTTCGTTGAGCGCGGGCGACATCCAGGGCGACCTGCGCCACCCTCCGAGCGGCGTCGGGATGGCCCGACAACGAGGCGGCAGCCGTCATCGCCGCCAACCGTGCGTCGTCGGTCATCAGGGCGGCGACCGTATCCGCCACGAATCCGCCGTCGAGCCGGGCATCGTCGACGACGATGCCGCCACCGGCCGAAACCACCGGCAGGGCGTTGAGCCGCTGCTCACCGTTGCCGATCGGCAGCGGGACGTACACCGCGGGCAGTCCGACAGCGGTCACCTCGGCAACCGTCATCGCCCCGGACCGGCAGATCGCCAGATCGGCTGCGGCATATGCCAGATCCATCCGGTCCAGATATGGCACCGCGACATACGGCGGTGTCCCCGACGCAGCAGGCGGCAGATCAAGGGTGTTCTTCGGCCCGTGCGCATGCAGCACCGAAACACCGGCAGCCCCAAGGGCTTCGGCAGCCGACGACACCGCACGGTTGATCGACTGCGCCCCCTGCGAACCGCCGAACACCAACAGCACCCTGGCATCCGGCGCGAATCCGAAAAATGCCCTGGCCTCGGCGCGCAACGCCGCACGGTCCAACGACGTGATCGCCGCGCGCACCGGCACCCCGACCACCTCGACCTTGCGCAGACCGGGTTCGGGCACCGCCGAGAGCACCCGGCGGGCCGACACCGCACCGACCCGGTTGGCCAGGCCGGCACTGGCGTTGGCCTCGTGCACCACCACCGGGACAGCACGCCGACGCCCGTGCATGCCGAAGCCACCACGGGCCGCGAGGTAGGCAGGCAGCGCGACATAGCCGCCGAACCCGATCACCACGTCGGCCTCCACGCCGGCCAGCACCGAACGGGTCTGGCGGATCGCGGCGCGCACGCGCAGCGGCAGCCGCACAAGATCTGCCGATGGCTTGCGTGGCAGCGGCACCGGAGTGATCAGCTCGAGGTCATATCCGCGCTGGGGCACCAACCGGGTTTCCAGACCGCGGGCGGTTCCGAGGGCGGTGATCCGGACCTGCGGATCGAGTTCCCGCAGCGCATCGGCCACCGCCATGGCCGGTTCGACGTGACCTGCCGTGCCACCCCCGGCCAGAACGACGGAAATCCCCCGGTCGCTTCTACCCTCACTCACCCGTAACGCTGACCTTCCAAAGTCCGGGCCCGTTGACCCTGTTTCCGCTGGCCTGCAGGATATCGGACCGCGGACTTACCGCCCGCGGCCGCCTGCTGACCAGCGGCGCGCCCGGACCGGCGTGCCGACCGGTCGGCGCCGTGCGGCGTGCGGCGCCTGGCTCCCGCTTGCCCCTGCTTGGCCCCACCCTGTCTGGATTTGGCCTGCCTGCCCGATTGCTTGCCGGTGGTCGGCTTGGCACCGGTCTTGCCTGCGGGCTTGCCCACACCGCGCGAGGGCGGCTTCCGACGATCGTGCAGCCGGTTGCGGGCGACCTCAAGGCGGGTGGGGACATAGGGCTCGGGCAACGGCAGCCGCAGCAGCCGGGTCATCCGGTCATCGCGGCCGGCGCGCAGCGCCGCCACGGCCTCCGGTTCGTGCCGGGCCGCGTTGGTGATCAGACCCATCATCAGAAGTGTTGTGGCTTGCGAAGATCCGCCGGCCGAGATCAGTGGCAGCTGCAGCCCGGTGACCGGCAACAGACCCACCACGTAGCCGACGTTGATGAACATCTGGCCGACGACCCACAGTGTGGTGGTCGCCGTGAGCAGACGCAGGAACGGATCGGCCGAACGCCGGGCGATACGCATCCCGGTGTAGGCGAACAGCCCGAACAGCGCCAGCAGGCCCAGGGCGCCGATGAATCCCAGCTCCTCGCCGATGATCGCGAAGATGAAGTCGTTGTGCGCGTTGGGCAGATAGTTCCACTTGGCGGTGCCCTGACCCAGCCCGTCACCGAAGATTCCGCCGTTGGCCAGGGCGAACCGGGCCTGGCGGGACTGATAGCCGATCCCCTGACCATCGGCCGCCGGGTCGAGCCAGGACTGCACGCGGTCGGACCGGTAGCCCGCGGAGACCGCCAGGACCGCGGCCGCCAACACCGCGGCCAGCAGGGAAGACAGGAACACCCGCAGCGGGAGGCCCGCGTACCAGAGCAGACCGAGCAGGATGATGCTCAGCGAGACGGTCTGTCCCAGGTCGGGCTGGGCGACGATCAGGGCCAGCGCGATCACTGCGGCGGGCACCAACGGGATCAGCATCTCGCGCAGCGAGGCCCGCTCCAGCCGGCGGGCCGCCAACAGGTGCGCGCCCCAGATCGCGAAGGCGATCTTGGCCAGCTCCGAGGGCTGCATCGAGAATCCGGCAACGACGAACCAGCCGCGAGAACCGTTGGCCACCTTGCCGATTCCAGGGATGAGCACCAGGACCAGCAGCACGATGGTGAAGGCGAACCCGGGGAACGCCATCCGGCGCAGGGTCCGCACCGATATCCGCAAGGCCAGGTAGAACGCGACCAGCCCGACAACCGTCCACATCACCTGGCGGCCGAACACCGCCCATGGCGACCCGTCGAAGTCGTAGGAATACACGCCCGATGCCGAGAGCACCATGATCAGGCCGAGGGTGGTGAGCAGCGCGGTGACCGCGATGATCAGGTGGAACGAGGTCATCGGCCGGCTCAGCCAAGCACCGAACCGGGTCCGCGGAGCCGTGGCGTTCGAGCTGGGTGCGGCCTCGGAAGATCCGCCCGCGGCTGAATCGGAGGTTTCGCCGGTCGCGGCACCGTCACGGCGGCGCAGCCGGGCCAGGATGCCGACCACCTCGGCTACCCGATCGCGGCGCGGACGGCGCCGGCGAACGCATCGCCACGCTGGCCGTAGCCGCTGAACTGATCGAAGGACGCGCCTGCCGGGGCCAGCAACACGGTGTCACCCGCGCCGGCCAGCCCGCGGGCGACATCGACGACCGCCGCCATGACCGCGTCGGAGACCGGACGGTCCCCGACGTCGATCACACGAGTCACATGATCACCAATAGACTCATTCGTCTCAAGCACCCCAGAATCCTCCCCCGTCACAACCGCGACAACGGGGACATCCGGGGCGTGTCGCGATAACGCATCGGCAACCATCTGCCGATCCCGCCCGATCAGCACCACAGCAACCAGGCGATTCGCCACGTGACGCACCAATTCGTCGACCGAAGCGCCCTTCAGCAAGCCCCCGGCGATCCAGATCACCCGGTCGAATGCGGTGATCGAGGCCTGCGCGGCGTGCGGATTGGTGGCCTTGGAATCGTCGACGTACCGCACCCCGTCGGCCTCCCCGACCAGCTCGGCACGGTGCCTGCCGACCTGGAACGACGCCAACGCGGTCGCGATCGAACCCGGCGCCACCCCGACGGCACGGGCCAGCGCCGCGGCCGCCAGCGCATCGAGCACGCCGACGGGACCGGCCACACCGATCGTCGCGGCATCAGCCAACTCGACATCGTCGGCGAACGCGCGGTCGACCAGCTTCCCGGCACGCACGCCGAGCTCGCCGGCGGCCGGTTCGCCCAGCCGGAATCCGACCCGGACCGGCGCCCCGGCGGCCGGCAGCAGACCGGCGGCCACCGGATCGTCGAGACCCGCCACGGCTACCCGGCCGGCCAGCGCCCGGGCCTTGTCGGCGGCGTAGCCGGCCATCGAACCGTGCCAGTCCAGGTGGTCCTCGGCGACGTTGAGCACCACGCCGGCGTCCGGGCGCAGCGAGGGCGCCCAGTGCAACTGAAAACTGGAGAGCTCGACGGCCAGCAACTCCGCGGGCTGGTCCAGAACGGCCAGCACCGGGTCACCGATGTTGCCGCACAACAGGCTTCGACGCCCGTCGGCCAGCAGCATCTCGTGCAGCATCGACGTGGTGGTGGTCTTGCCATTGGTGCCGGTGACGACCAGCCAGCGCCGGGGCGGGCCGTATACACCGGCGGCGTCCAGCCTCCAGGCCAGCTCCACATCACCCCAGATCGGTACCCCGGCCCCGGCCGCCGCGGCCAGCACGGGAGCTGTGGGCGGGAATCCCGGGCTGGTCACCACCAGCGCGTAGTCGGCGATGGCGGCGATGGCCCCGGCCGGATCGATGACGGCAGTGCCCTGCTCGGCGAGGACGCGCAGGGCATCGGCATTGTCATCGCACAGCGTCGCAGCCACGTTCAGCGGTGCCAGCGCCGCCAGCACGGCCCGTCCGGTCACCCCCGCACCGGTCACCAACACGGGGGCACCTTGGGTCAGCAGTGCGAGATCGTCGTCACCGTCGCGCCCGCCGGATGGGCCCGCCACCGTCAGGCTCCGACTGCGGTGAGCCACTCGCTGTAGAACAGGGCCACACCCAGACCACAGGCGATCGCCGTCAGCAGCCAGAACCGGATGATGACCGTGGTCTCGGCCCAACCGACCAGCTCGAAATGGTGATGGAACGGCGCCATCCGGAACACCCGGCGGCCCGTGGTGCGGAACGCCAGGATCTGCACCACCACCGAGGTCACCTCGGCCACGAACAGTGCGCCCAGAACGACAGCGAGGATCTCGGTGCGGCTCGTCACCGACAGCCCGGCGATGATGCCGCCCAGGGCCAGCGAACCGGTGTCACCCATGAAGATCTTGGCCGGCGCGGCGTTCCACCACAGGAAGCCGATGCACGCGCCCGCGGTCGCTGCCGCGATGATCGCCAGGTCCAGCGGGTCGCGCACGTTGTAGCAGCCCAGGCCCGGCGCCGTGGCGCAGGCATTGCGGTACTGCCAGAACGTGATCAAGACGTAGGCCGCGGTCACCATCGCCATCGCACCGGCCGCCAAACCGTCCAGACCGTCGGTGAAGTTCACCGCGTTCGACCAGGCACTGACGATCACGACGCAGAACAACACGAACACCCACGACGCCAGCGTCACCGTGGCGATCTCGCGGACATAGGACAACTCGGGGCTGCCGGGGGTCAGACCGTCGCCATTGCGGAACTGCAGGGCCAGCACGCCGAACAACACCGCGGCGGTCAGCTGGCCGACGGTCTTGGCGGTCTTGTTCAGGCCCAGATTGCGTGAACGACGCAGCTTGATCAGGTCGTCGACGAAGCCCACCAGTCCGAGCATCGTGGCCAGCCCCAGCACCAACAGCCCCGAGGCCGACGGACCGTCACCGCCCAGCGCCACCCCGACCAGATGGGTGCCCAGGTAGCCCGCCCAGATGCCGGCCACGATCGCCACGCCGCCCATCGACGGCGTCCCGCGCTTCTTGGCGTGGCTGGCCGGGCCGTCCTCACGGATCTCGTGCCCCAGCCCGCGCTTGGTGAACAGCCGGATCAGTGCCGGGGTGAGCAGGATCGAGACCGTCAGCGCGATACCGACGGCAATCAGAATGAGCTTCATCGGTCGGCGTTCCCAACTTCTTCTGCCGTCGGAGACGGCGATCCGGGTTCCGCAACCAGCGCTTCGGCCAGCGCACCCAACCCCACCGAGTTCGATGCCTTCACCAGCACCACGTCCCCAGGCTGCAGCTCAGCCTGCAGCAGGGCCAGCGCAGCATCGGCGTCGTCGACCATCGTGGACTCAGACCCCCACGAACCCTCCATCACCGCGCCGTGGTGCATGGCGTTCATAGTCCTCCCGGTTCCGACGACGATTAACCGAGACACATCTAAGCGCACCGCGAACCGTCCGATCGCGTCGTGCTCGGTTATGGCGTCGTCACCGAGTTCGGCCATCTCGCCCAACACCGCCCAGCTGCGGCGCTTTCCACCCAGCTCACCAGCCGGTTCACCGGGGCCCAGCCGGGCCATCCACGCCAGCGCTTTCAGCCCGGCACGCATCGAATCCGGGTTCGCGTTGTAGGCATCGTTGATCACCGTCACACCGTCGGCACGGGTACCCACCTGCATCCGGTGCCGCGAGACGGGGCCTGCGCCCGCCAACGCCGTCGCGACCTGTTCCAGGCCGGCACCGCACTGCAGCGCGACCGCCGCCGCGCACAACGCATTGCCCACCTGATGATCGCCGTGGACCGCCAGGGCCACCTCGACTTCCCCACCGTCCGCGTGCAACGTGAACCGCGGGCGGGCCAGATCATCGAGGGCCACCGGGCCGGCCCACACGTCGACCTCGGAGCCGGGCTCACGCGACACCCGCACGACGCGGGCCGCGGTCTTACCTGCCATGGCCGCGACCGCGGTGTCGTCGACGTTGAGGATCACCACTCCGGAGGCCGGAACAGCTTGCGGCAACTCGGATTTGGTGCTGGCAATGGCCTCACGCGAACCGAACTCGCCGAGGTGCGCGGTGCCGACGTTGAGCACGACCGCGATCTGCGGCGGGGCGATGGCGGCCAGAGCGGCGATATTGCCGGGATGCCGGGCCGACATCTCCAGGATCAGGTAATCGGTCTCGGGTGTCGCGCGCAGCACCGTCCACGGATGACCGAGCTCGTTGTTGAACGAACCCGGCGGCGCGATCACCTGCCCGAGCGGGTCCAGCACCGCGGCCAGCAGGTCCTTGGTCGAGGTCTTGCCAGAGGATCCCGTCACCCCGATGATCGTGAGCCCCCCGGCTACCAGCTCGGCGGCCACCGCCGCGGCCAGCTCGGCCAGCGCGGCCAGGACCGCCGCGCCGGAACCGTCGGTGTCGAATTCCAAAGCGCCCGAAGAGGCGTCGACGCCACCACCGGAACCACCGGACTTCTTCACGATGATCGCGGGCACCCCGACCGGGCGTGCGGCCAGCACCACGGCGGCCCCGGACGCGACCGCTGCCGCGGCGAAGTCGTGGCCGTCGGATCGGGCGCCGGGCAGCGCCAGGAACAGTCCACCGGGGCCGATGGCGCGGGAATCGAACTCGACGGTGCCGGTGACGGTGGTGGCGGCCGCCGCTTCGGGGGTGATGTCGGCCAACTCACCGCCGACGATCTCGGCGATCCTGGCGACGGTCATCTCGATCACGTGCCCGGCTCCCCTTCCTTGAGTGCCTCCAACGCTGCCGCCAGCTCTTCACGATCATCGAACGGCCTGGTGTGGCCGCCGCCGGTCTGGCCGCTCTCGTGCCCCTTGCCTGCGATCAGCACGATGTCGCCGGGCCCGGCCCAGGCCACCGCACGGTCGATCGCCGCCCGCCGGTCGGCGACCTCCACGACCTCGGCGCCCGCCTGCGCTTCGGCGGCCCCGGCCATGATCGCCGCGCGGATCAGTGCGGGGTCCTCGTCGCGTGGATTGTCATCGGTGACGACGACGAGATCGGCCAGTTCGGCCGCGACCCGTCCCATCGGCGCTCGCTTGCCCGTATCCCGGTTGCCGCCGGCCCCGAACACCACGCCGATGCGGCCCTGTCCCGACGCACGGAGCGTCTCCAGGACCGCCTGCAGCGCGCCGGGCTTGTGCGCGTAATCGACCAGTGCCAGGAACTGCTGTCCGCGGTCGATCGGCTGCAGCCGCCCCGGCACGGTCGCCGTTCGCATTCCCGGCGCCGCCTGCCCGGGCGACACCCCGGCCCCGTCCAGCAGTGCGAGCGCCAGCGCCGCATTGGCGACGTTGTAGGCACCGGTCAGCCCGATCCGAATCTCGTGAGCCACTCCGGCCGGGTCGACGAGGGTGAACTCCTGGGACCCGACGCCGACCGCCGAGACGTTGCGCACCTGCCAGTCCGCCGGCGCGCCCGCGGCGCTGACCGTCGTCACCTTCTCTGCCCGGCCGGCCATCGCCACACCCGCATCGTCGTCGACGCAGATCACCGCAGCGGCGGCATGGTTGCGCGAACCGGGATCGAACAGACCGGCCTTGGCCTCGAAGTAGTCCTGCATCGTCGGATGGAAATCCAGGTGGTCGCGCGACAGGTTGGTGAACCCGCCGAGCGCGAAAACGATCCCGTCGACACGGCCCAGTGTCAGCGCATGGCTCGACACCTCCATCACCACGGTGTCGACACCGCTTTCGACCATCACGGCCAGCAACGCCTGCAGATCCGGCGCCTCGGGAGTGGTCAGCGCGCTCGGCAGATCACGTCCGGAGATGCGCACGCCCACCGTGCCGATCAGTCCGGCCACCCGGCCGGCGGCCCGGAGCCCGGCCTCGGCCAGATACGTCGTGGTGGTCTTACCCGACGTTCCGGTCACCCCGATGACGGTCAGGCGCTCCGACGGACGCCCGTACACCTCGGCCGCCACCTCACCCAGCACCGAACGAGGGTCGGGATGGACCAGGACCGGGACGTCGAGTTCACTCAGATCGGCGGCGCCGGCAGCGTCGGTGAGTACCGCCGCCGCACCGGCGGCAACCGCGTCGGCGGCATAGTGCGCACCGTGGACCGCCGATCCCGGCAGCGCCGCGAAAAGGTCCCCGGGCCGGGCATCCTGACCGCGCAGGGTCACTCCCGTCACCCGAAGTTCCGGCAGGGGATTTCCGGTGGCGGATACCGCTTGGACCTGTTCGGCGAGCGGCACGAGGTATTGGCCGGCGGGACGGCTGGGACGCAGCTTCATGGCCATGCCACAGTACCCATCTGCGGGCCCCCGACCGCACCACCCACGACTATCGCGGTCAGGTCGCCTGCAGGGTCAACCGCGGCCCCGGATCGGCCGACAGCGGGACGTTGTGACGTTGCAGCAGCCACGAGGCGATGTTGTGGAACAGCGGCGCCGCCGAGGATCCCGGCGAGCCGTCCGCGGCGCGGTGCGGTGCGTCCATCATGATGCCGACGACATAGCGAGGATCATCGGCAGGCGCCAGGCCGGCGAAGGTGATCCAGTAGACGTCGTCGTAGTAGCAGCCGCACGCCGGATTGATCTGCTGCGCCGTACCGGTCTTACCGGCGATCTGGTAGCCCTCGACCGCTGCCTGCGGGCCCGTGCCCTGCTGATAGCCCATGGGATCACGCTGCACGATGGAGCGGAACATGTTGCGTACCGTGCGGGCGGTCTCCGGTGTCACCACCCGAACACCTTCCGGCCGTGGCTCATCGGTCCGGGTGCCATCGGACGCAATCGTGGACTTGATGATCCGCGGCGGCATGCGGACCCCGTCATTGGCGATCGTCTGATACATCCCGGTCATCTGCAGCAGCGTCATCGAAAGACCCTGTCCGATGGGCAGGTTGGAGAACGAGCTGCCCGACCACTGATCGATGGGCGGCACCAGACCCGAGCTCTCACCGGGTAGGCCGACGCCGGTACGCTGACCGAGCCCGAACCGGCGGACCATGTCGTAGAACCGATCCGGACCGACGCGCTGGGCCAACATCAGGGTGCCGACGTTGGACGACTTCCCGAACACACCGGTCATCGTGTACGGCATCACACCGTGGTTCCACGCGTCGCGGACGGTGACGCCGCCCATGTCGATCGAGCCGGGCACCTGCAGCACCTCGTCGGGGTTGGCGAGACCGTACTCGATCGCGGCCGAGGCCGTGATGATCTTGTTCACCGAGCCGGGCTCGAACGGTGAGGACACCGGCAGGTTGCCCATCTGCCGGCTGTCCTGCCGACCGAGGTCCTGGCTCGGGTCGAACGTGTTGTCGTTCGACATCGCGAGCACCTCACCGGATTTCGCGTCGAGCACGACGGCCGATACGTTCTTGGCGCCCGAGGCGTCCTTGGCCTGCTGCACCTGCTGCTGGACGTAGTACTGGATGTCGTCATCGAGGGTCAGCTCCACATTGGAGCCGTTGACCGCGTCGTGCCGGTTGCGGTAGCTGCCGGGGATGACCACACCGTCCGAGCCGCGGTCGTAGGTGACCGAACCGTCGGAGCCCGCCAGCACCGCGTCGAGCGAATCCTCAAGTCCCAGTAGACCGTGTCCATCCCAGTCGATGCCGCCGACAATGTTCGCGGCCAGCGAGCCTCCCGGGTACTGGCGCAGGTCCTGGCGCTCGGAACCGACTTCGGGGAACTTGTCCATGATGGCGCTGGCGATCGCGGGATCCACCGCGCGGGCCAGATAGACGAAAGTCTCGTTGCTCCTGAGCTTCTTGAGCACCGTCTTGGCGTCCGGCCGGTTGTCCAGCCGGGTGGCGATCTCCTTGGCGATGTCCGAGAGCCGGCGATCCGGATCCGGCGCCTCACTGGACTTTGCCTTGGCCTCGGCGAGCTGCTTACGGACCCGGACCGGCTGGAACGTCAGCGCCTTGGCCTCGATGGTGAACGCCAGCTTGTCGCCGTTGCGGTCGACGATGCTGCCCCGCATGGCGGGGTTCACGTCGGTGACCTTGAGCTGGCTGGCCGCCTCGGCACGCAGGCCCGCCGCCCTGGGCACCTGGAGCGTGAACAGCTGCACTGCCGCGATCACCAGCACCGCGAGCATGACCAGGTTCCCGGTGCGATGCCGGAACACGAAAGAAGAGCTGCGCAAGCCTGTTTCGGCGGCAGCCACCCTGGTACGGCGGTCGCGGGCCTCATGCCCGGGACCCGGTGAGGCCTTCTTGGCCCGCTGCGGCTTGGGCGACTGGCCCTGGCGGCCCGGGCGGCGGCTCATGCGGCCGGCGCCTGGGCGTTGACGCCGGCGGCCGGGACGTGTGCGGCGGGGGCCGCCGGTGGGCTGAACTGCTCCAGCGGAACGACGGGTCCGGGGGCGGCTGCCAGCGCCTGCGCGGGCGGAGCCGGAGCGGCCGGCGCCGGTGCGACCGGTTCCGGCAGGACGGGTCCGGGCGCGGTGGGCACACCGGCGGTCGGCAGATGCGTCGGGTCGGTGACCTGTTGCGGTGCGAGTTGCGCGGGGTCAACCGGCGCGGGCGCAGCCAAGGGGGCCGGCGCCGGAGCTGCGAGCACGCCCGGTGCCGGCGCGGTCGGTCCCGGCAGGACCGGCCCGGGCACCGGCGGTACGGCGCCGGGCACACCGTGGGGTGCGTCGGCCTGCGGAACCGGAATGCCCGGAACGGCAGGAGAACCCGGGCGCGGCGCCCGCACCGTCAACTCCCGCGGATCGACCACACGGGGGGCCGGGGGCGCGGGCGGGGCCGGCGGGGCCTCCTCGGGCAACGGGGTGTTCAACGGGGGCGGTGGCACCCCTTCGGCCGGTTTGGGGGTGCCGACGACGGTCCAGTTGCCGGCAGCGTCTTGCACCAGGTGTGCGGTGTCGCGCGACGGGATCATTCCCAGATTGCGGGCAGATTCGGCCAGCGCCGGTGCGGCCTGCGCCTCGAGCACATCGCGTTCCAGCGCCTCTTTCTGTTGCAGCAGACCCTGATTGATCTGGCGGGCATGGCCCAACTGGTAGGACCGCTCGGCCGAACCGGTCGACAGCCACAACGTGACCGCGAGTCCCATACCCAGCGCCGCGATCACCAACACGACGAACGGGACACGGGCGACCAGGACGCGCGGGTTCAGCTCGATCGAGGCCAGCCGGACCAGCAGACGTTCCCGCAACCGGACCCGCAGTGGCGGACGGACAACCTTGGGAGCCTTGGCTTTACGAGCCTTCGCCCGCGCTTTTGCCTGGCTGGCGCTCTTGGGCCGGGCCGCACGGGTGCCCGGCCGCTGAACCGGCCCGGCGCTCGGTGCCGTACGTGCGGGCCGCTGTTCGGAACCCGGCCGGCGCTTGCGCGGCGGGGCCTGATCGGTCCGCCGCCCGCCACCTCGCGCGGGTTGACGCACCGGACGCCTGCGGTCTGCCTCGCGCAGCTGTTCGGGTCGCTTGACCTTCATGAGTTGCCCCCTCCCCCAACCTTTTCCAGTGCCCGCAGCCGCACCGGAGCGCTACGCGGATTGCGATCGATCTCAAATTGGCGGGCCTTCTCGGCGCCGCGGGTCAACGTGACGAATTCGGGTTCATGGCCGGGCAGTTCGATGGGCAGGCCGGGCGGGGTCCGCGATGCGGTCGCCGCGGCGAACGCCTGCTTGACGATCCGGTCCTCGAGCGACTGGTAGGACATCACCACGATCCGTCCACCGTCGGTCAGCGCGGCAAGCGCGGCAGGCAGCGCGGCGCGCAGCGACTCCAGTTCGCCGTTGACCGCGACGCGCAGCGCCTGGAAGGTGCGCTTACCCGGATGTCCCCCGGTACGGCGGGCCGGTGCCGGGATCGCCTCGTAGAGCAGCTCCACCAGTTCTCGGGTTGTGGAAAATGGTTGCTGTGCACGCCGTTTGACGACCTTGTCGGCTATCCGGCCGGCGAAGCGCTCCTCGCCGAAATCGCGCAGAATCCGTGCGATCGACTTGGCGTCGTACGTGTTGAGGATGTCCGCGGCCGTCAGCGGCGCGTCGGGATCCATCCGCATGTCCAGCGGCGCGTCCGCGGAGTAGGAGAAGCCACGTTCGGTCTGATCGAGCTGCATGGAGGAGACCCCGAGGTCGAACAGCACACCGTCAATCTGGGTGAAGCCGGATTCCGTTATCGCTCCGGCGATTCCGTCATAGCGGGTCCGCACCGGCCGCATCCGGTCGCCGAACGGAGCCAGGCGGGCACCGGCGATGCCGAGCGCGTTGGGGTCACGGTCCAGGCCGATCACGTGCAGACCCGGAAAGTCGGTCAGAAAGCGTTCGGAGTGGCCGCCTGCGCCGAGCGTGGCGTCCACCAGCACCGCGTCCGTACCGTCCTCGTGGCGACGGGTGAGCGCGGGGGCCAGCAACTCGACGCAGCGGTCGAGCAGAACCGGGATGTGACCGTGGCCCTGGGAGTCGGACTGATCTGGGGAATCTGGCACCGCTGAAACACCTCCGCTCGGAATGGCCCCTGCACCGGGGTCTCTGTCCGAATTCACGGACCTGGCGTCGGGGAAGTACGCCAGGGCCAATTCGGGCAGAGGCCTCGCTGCACGGGCTAAGTCCAGGCCGGCCGCCGGTTGACCGGCCGTATCAGCGGCACCATCAGAGAACGTCGCGAGTTTCATCGGTGGCCGCGGAGAAGTTTTCTTCGTGGGTCTGCTGGTAGGACTGCCACGCGTCGGCGTCCCAGATCTCCAGGTAGTCGACCGACCCGATGACCACACATTCCTTGGACAGGTTTGCGTAGCGCCGGTGATCCGCCGACAGGGTGATCCGACCCTGACCGTCCGGACGCTGTTCGTCTGCGGCTGCGGCGAATACCCGCAACTGCGCGCGACGTTCCGGATGGGCCTTGGCCTCTTCCACCGCTTTGCGTGCACGTTCTTCGAACTCGTCCCGCGGGTACACGGCCAGGCTGTGATCTTGGCTCTTCGTGACCATCAACCCTCCTGCCAGTACGTCGCGGAACTTGGCGGGCAGCGTGAGCCGCCCTTTGTCGTCGAGCTTGGGCGTGTAGGTACCCAGAAACATCTGGACACCTCCCGCCACCCGGTTCGGATCCCGAGTCGCTTCGCCTTCTGCCCTCCGAACGGGGCTCCGATTTCCCCGTTGGCCGCCACTTTACCCCACGATCCCCCACTTTGCTCCATTTAGTCCGCCCAGTTTGGGCGTTCTCCCCACCCGAACCCCCAAGAACAGCCCACTCAGCGCGTCGCCGCGCCCAAACCCGGGTCGTAGAAACAGAAAAACCGCAGGTAGATACCTGCGGTGAAAAGGTGGGGGGTTGTGGGGCGAAATTCCCTGGGAATCTGCCGCCCTCCCCCACAAAGCCCCACGGCCCCACACGGGAGAGCTACCCCGGCGTGTCGCTGGACTGCCCCCGGCACCCGGCCCGGGCACACGACAAGGCACAAAAAGGGGGCAACCCGTTACGGGCTGCCCCCTGAATCCGTCTGACGGCTCAGTCGTCGAACCGGCGTCGGAACCGGTCTTCCATTCGAGTGGTGAAAGACCCGCCGCGCTGACGACGCTGCCGCGGCGCATTGCCCGAACCCTGGGCCGCACGCCCCGGGCCACCGGTCACGCGCGGACCCGTGATGGCGAACACCACGCCACCGAACATGACCACGAATCCCACCACCGACAGGATGGGGAACCCACCCAGCATGGTGGCCTTCACGGCCACACCGATGACCAGCAGAGCCAGGCCCACGATGAACAGCAACGCGCCCTGAAGCCTGCGCCGAGCCGATGGTGCGCGCAAGGTCCCACCACGAACGCTCGAGGCGAACTTGGGGTCCTCGGCATAGAGCGCGCTCTCGATCTGGTCGAGCATGCGCTGCTCATGATCGGAGAGTGGCATTCGTCCCTCCTTGCCGACGCCGCCGTCGCTTTTCAAGATTTCACGTGCCCGCAATCACGGGCACCTAACGCTAATGATACGAGGTCGATCCGAGCCGTACCACCTTGTTCGCCGTCGATTGTAGGTCGTCGTGAGATAGCCCGAGTCGACGGGACCGACCGTCTCTCAGCCGGATAATGCTGAAGATAATGAGTTAGGCAGGACACCGGGCGGGCGAAGGGCGAAGGCATTGGCGACGTATCTCATCGATCTGTCGCCGGACGATATGAAGCGCCGGCTTCCCGAGGCACTGCGTGTGTACGTCGACGCCATGCACTACCCACGCGGAACCGAGGAGCAGCGCGCCGCACTGTGGCTCGAACACACCCGGCGCGCAGGCTGGAAATGCGTCGCCGCGGTCGAGGCCCCCGATGCCGATCCGGATTCCGGCGCAGGCCCGGACCGGGCAGTTCTGCTCGACGCACCGCTGAACGGGATCGCATACGGCTACAGCGGCGCGCCGGATCAATGGTGGCAGCAACAGGTCATCTCCGGCCTGCAGCGAATGGGCACCAACCCGGGGCACATCGCCGACCTGATGGCCAGCTACTTCGAACTCACCGAGCTTCACATCGAGCCCCGCGCCCAGGGACAGGGCCTCGGCGAGGCTCTGACCAGGCGACTATTGGCCGGACGGGACGAATCTCACGTGCTGTTGTCGACCCCCGAGATCAACGGCGAGGCCAATCGGGCGTGGCGGTTGTACCGGCGGCTGGGCTTCACCGACGTCATCCGCGGTTACCACTTCGCCGGCGACCCCCGGCCGTTCGCCATCCTCGGTCGCCCACTGCCGTTGTGACATCTGGCACGATGACCAGCGTGCACGTCCGACCCCCGAGCCGCCGCCGCCGGACCCGCCTGCTCACGTTGGTGATGTTGTTGCTGATCCTGCCCATGGCAGTGGGCTGCGTCCGGGTCCGCACCTCGATCACGGTCTCCCCCGACGACCGCGTGTCCGGTCAGATCATCGCCGCGGCCAAGCCGCGGGACGCCGATGACAGGGGCCCGCAACTGCTGAACAACCTCCCCTTCGCCACGAAGGTCGCCGTCTCGGAGTACAGACGCGACGACTTCGTCGGTTCCCAGGCGGTGTTCTCCGACCTCACGTTCGCCGAACTGCCCCAGCTGGCCGGCATGAGCCGGGATGCCGCTGGAGTCGACATCTCGCTACGCCGCGCCGGTGACCTGGTGATCCTGGAGGGCCGGGTGGACCTCACCTCGCTCAACGATCCACAGGCCGACGTTCTGCTCACGGTGTCGTTCCCCGGCGAAGTGACCTCGACCAACGGCGATCAGGTGAGTTCCTCGATCGTGGAATGGAAACTGCGGCCGGGCATCGTCAGCACGATGAACGCCCAGGCCCGCTACACCGATCCCAGTGCCCGGTCCTTCACCACCGCGACCATCTGGCTCGTCGTCGGCGCATTCCTGGTGGCCGGCGTGATAGGGGCCCTGGCCTGGATGAGCCGGGACACCTCCCGGAAACCGGGTGACCCGGTCGCCGGCAGCGACTGACCACGCGCACCGTCCCCGCCGAGCACATAGCTACGCCGCCTCACTTGGTACAAAACGCGTGGCACGCTCTACGCTGGATGCACTCGGGGACACACCGTTGATGACAGAAAGGGGCGGGCGCTGAGCGTGCAAACATCGGCTCCGTCAACCGTCGAGCTGGCCGGGGCCGTCACCGACCAATTGCGCGACTACCTGCGCGAGCGCCGCCACGACTGCGAGTACATCGGAACCGACTACGCCGAGCTGACCGAGGCCCTCGAAGAATTCGTGCTGCGCGGCGGCAAGCGGATGCGCCCGGCCTTCGCCTACTGGGGCTGGCGCGCGGTCATCGATCCGGCCGACCGCCCCGCGGGTCCCGATGTGCTGAGGTTGTTCGCCGCGCTGGAATTGCTGCAGGCCTGCGCCCTGGTACACGACGACGTCATCGACGATTCGGCCACCCGCCGTGGCCTGCCCACCGTGCACCGGGTGTTCGCCGACCGGCACCGCGACCGCAACTGGCACGGTTCGTCGCGGCAGTTCGGTTTGTCGGCGGCCATCCTGGCCGGCGACCTGGCGTTGTCCTGGGCCGACGACATCGTCGCCTCGGCTGACATCCCCGCCGACGCGCAGCAGCGCGTCCAGCAGGTCTGGCGCCACATCCGCACCGAGGTGCTCGGCGGCCAGTACCTCGACATCGTCGCGGAATCCAGCGGTGCCGAATCGGTGGCCTCGGCGATGAACGTCAACACCTACAAGACCGCGTCCTACACCGTGGCCCGGCCGCTGCAGCTGGGTGCGGCCGCGGCCGCCGACCGGCCCGACGTGCAGCAGATCTTCCATCAGGTCGGCAACGACCTTGGCGTCGCCTTCCAGCTCCGCGATGACGTGCTCGGGGTGTTCGGCGACCCGGCGGTGACCGGAAAGCCCTCCGGTGACGACCTGCGATCCGGCAAGCGCACGGTGCTGCTGGCCGAGGCACTCGAGCTCGCCGACAAATCCGACCCCGCCGCCGCAGAGCTGCTGCGCACCTCGGTGGGCAGCGAGCTGTCCGACGCCCAGGTGGGCGACCTGTGCCGGGCCATCGAATCAGTGGGTGCCCTGGCCGCGGTCGAGGCGCACATCGAGCTGCTGACCAACCGTGCCCTGGACACACTGGCAGCCGCCCCCATTCACTCCCAGGCGAAAACCGGCCTGGCCGAGATCGCCCGGTTCGCGGCGAACCGGTCGGCTTAGGAGCACGGCCAGCACGTCATGACACACACGCCGACCGAGACCCCGAGCACCGGGGTCGCGCAACACATCTCACGCCTGGCTGCATTCGCGGTGTCCGCCGATGCCCGCCCGGCCCGGCTGGGTTTCCTGGGCGCGGCCCTGCTGACCATCGGCGGGCTCGGCGCGGGCAGCACGCGATTGCACGACCCGCTCCTGGAGTCACTGCACCTGTCCTGGCTGCGATTCGGGCACGGCCTGGTGCTGTCCTCGATCCTGCTGTGGGTCGGCATCGCGGTGATGCTGATCGCCTGGCTGTGGCTGGGCCGGCGCGTGATCGACCGCACCGCCACCGAATACACCATGGTGGCCACCACAGGTTTCTGGCTCGCGCCGCTGCTGCTGAGCGTGCCGCTGTTCAGCCGGGACACTTACTCGTACCTCGCCCAGGGAGCGCTCCTGCGCGACGGCTTCGACCCCTACGTGGTGGGGCCGGTGGAGAATCCGAACCTCCTGCTGGACAACGTGAGCCCGATCTGGACGACGACCACCGCGCCCTACGGGCCGGCCTTCATCCTGGTCGCGAAGTTCGTCACGATGCTGGTGGGCGACGACGTCGTGGCCGGCACCATGTTGTTGCGGCTGTGCATGCTGCCCGGCCTGGTGTTGCTGATCTGGGCGACGCAGCGCGTCGCGCGCCACATCGGCGCGAGTCCGGCGACTGCCCTGTGGGTCTGCGTGCTCAACCCGCTGGTGATCATCCACCTGATGGGCGGCGTACACAACGAGATGCTGATGGTCGGGCTCATGATGGCCGGCATCGCACTGACGTTCCGACAACATCCGGTCTGGGGCGTCGGCGTGATCGCCATGGCCGTCGCAGTCAAAGCGACCGCGGGACTTGCACTTCCGTTCGTCGTCTGGGTATGGACGCGGCAGCTGCGCGACCGCCACGACCACCCACCGGTGCGGGCATTCGTCCTGGCGACCGCCGCTTCCATGGCGATCCTCGCCGCGGTGTTCGCGGTGATGTCCTGGCTGGCCGGCGTCGGCCTGGGCTGGCTGTCCGCCCTCGCGGCCGGCAACGTGAAGATCATCAACTGGCTGACCGTGCCCACGGCCGCCGCCAACCTGATCAACGCCATCGGCGGCCTCATGTTCCCGGTCAACTTCTACGCCGTGCTCGAGGTCACCCGCATCATCGGCATCCTCACCATCGTGATCGCCCTGCCGCTGTTGTGGTGGCGCTACCGGCACACCGACCGCGAAGCCCTCACCGGCACCGCCCTGGCCATGGCGGTGGTCGTGTTGTTCGTTCCCGCTGCGCTGCCCTGGTACTACACGTGGCCGCTGGCGGTGGCAGCCGCCCTGATCCAGACCCGGCCCGCCATCGCGGTGGTGGCCGGACTCTCCACCTGGATCATGGTGATGTGGAAACCCGATGGGGCACACGGCATGTACTCGTGGGCGCACGTCTTGCTGACCACGGCATGCGCGGCGGTGGCGTGGTATGCGCTGTACCGCGCACCCGAGAGGCCCGCGCCTGAGCCGGCGGCCGAGATCCAGCCGTCAGTAACCTAGCGCCTGCGCGCGGCGCAGCACCTCACGTGCCTGGTGGGAATGCAGGGCGTCGACCGGGCGGGCATTGGACACCTGCTCGGTGCGGCCGTCGGCGGTGATCGTCAGGGACTCGTCCGGGGTGAACAACCAGCGCACGATGTCGGTATCGCCGTAGCCACCGTCGCGGAGCACGACCAGCAGGCCGGGCAGGTGCTTGACCACATGACCGTTGCCATCGAAGAAGACCTTCGGCACCACCATCACGCGGTCGCGGCGCACGGCGATCAACTGCCCGTCGCGCAACTGTTGATGGACCTTGGTGACCGGGATGCCGAGCAAACCCGACACCGTGGGTAGGTCATAGACGGGCTCGTCAGGGTCCAGAATGTCATCGGCGACCGGAATGCTGCTCACCGCACTGATTCTAGGACCACGGCCACAACTCGTAACATGTGTCCGGTGGAGCAGCAATCGGATCCACTCGTCGGCACCATGCTCGACGGGCGCTATCGCGTGGACACCGCCATCGCCACCGGCGGCATGTCCACGGTCTACCGCGGCCTCGACGTCCGCCTGGACCGCCCTGTGGCGCTCAAGGTCATGGACTCCCGCTACAGCGGCGACAGCCACTTCCTGACCAGGTTCGGGCGCGAGGCCAAGGCAGTGGCCCGGTTGAAGGATCCTGGATTGGTCGCTGTCTACGACCAGGGTGGCGGAGGCGCTGCGCATCAGCCGCCTTTCCTGGTGATGGAGCTGGTCGAGGGCGGCACACTCCGCGAACTGCTGGCCGAACGCGGCCCGATGCCCCCGCACGCGGTCGCTGCGGTGCTGGCTCCGGTGCTCGGCGGGCTCGCGGTGGCGCACCGCGCCGGCCTCGTGCACCGCGACGTCAAGCCCGAGAACGTCCTGATCTCCGACGACGGTGAGGTCAAGATCGCCGACTTCGGCCTGGTGCGCGCCGTCGCCGAGGCCAAGATCACCTCGACCAGCGTGATCCTGGGCACCGCGGCCTACCTGTCCCCCGAGCAGGTGAGCACCGGCGACGCCGACCCGCGCAGCGACGTGTACGCCGTCGGCATCCTCACCTACGAACTGCTCACGGGCGTCACGCCGTTCACCGGAGACTCGGCGCTCACCGTGGCCTATCAGCGCATGGATAACGATGTGCCCGCACCGAGCGGGGTAATCGCGGGAGTGCCAACGCAATTCGACCAGCTCGTGCGCCGTGCCACCGCACGCGATCCGGGACAGCGCTTCGTCGACGCCGATGCCATGCGGGCCGAACTGGCCGAGATCGTCGACGACCTCGGGCTGCCGGCGTTCCGCGTGCCCGCACCGCAGCAGTCGGCCCAGCACCTGGCCGCAACCCGCGTGCATGACCTCGGCGCCCCTGACGATCGCCGTGCAGAAACGACCACCGTCGTGACGGCCGCGCCGCCGTCCCCGCCGGTGGCACCCCCGATCGCTCCCGCACCGCGCCAGCCCACCCGCGAGATCACCCGCGACCAGCACGACTGGGCGCCGATCCCGGCCGATCCCGAGGCGGCCGAATACTCGCTCGGGGCAGGGCAATTCGCCGGTATCGAGATGAGCGAGTTCCACTGGGCCCGCCAACGCGCCAGACGGGCGCTCGCGTTCTGGGTGATCGCGGTACTCACCCTCACCGGACTCGTGGCTGCCGCAGCGTGGACGCTGGGCAGCAACATCGGCGCGCTGCTCTAGCCGAGAGCGCTACCCGCGCAGCATCTCCGCGACGAGGAACGCCAACTCCAGGCTCTGCTGGGTGTTGAGCCGCGGATCGCACGCGGTCTCGTAGCGGCCGGCCAGATCCGAATCCGAGATGTCCTGTGCCCCACCGAGACATTCGGTGACGTTCTCCCCGGTGATCTCGACGTGGATACCGCCGGGGTGGGTACCCAAGGTGTGGTGCACCTCGAAGAACCCCTGCACCTCGTCGACGATGCGGTCGAAGTGGCGGGTCTTGTAGCCCGTCGACGACTCGTGGGTGTTGCCGTGCATCGGATCGCACTGCCAGATCACCTGGTGGCCCGTGGCCTCGACCTTCTCGATGATCGGCGGCAGCAGATCGCGCACCTTGTTGTTGCCCATCCGCGTCACCAGGGTCAGCCGGCCGGGCTCGTTGTTCGGATCCAGGCGCTCGACGTATTCGACGGCCATCTCCGGCGTCGTCGTCGGCCCCAGCTTGATGCCGATCGGGTTGGCGATCACCTCGGCCAACGCGACATGGGCACCGTCGAGCTGACGCGTGCGCTCACCGATCCACAGGTAGTGCGCGGACTGGTTGTACAGCTTGGGCGGCCCGTCCGGGTTCTCGGCAGGATCAGCCAGCCGCAGCATCGCGCGCTCGTAGTCGATCACCAGCGCCTCGTGGCTGGCGAAGATATCGGCGGTCTGCAGATTACGGTCGGCCACCCCGCACGCGGACATGAACTTCAGACCACGGTCGATCTCCCCGGCCAACGCCTCGTACCGGGCGCCGGCGGGTGAGGTCCGGACGAACTCGCGGTTCCAGTTGTGCACGAGGTGCAGCGACGCCAGCCCCGACGAGGTCAGCGCGCGCACCATGTTCATCGCGGCGCTGGCATTGGCGTAGGCACGCACCAACCGCGACGGATCATGCTCGCGCACAGCAGCATCCGGGGCGAAGCCGTTGACCATGTCACCGCGGTAGGACCTCAGGCCCAGCGAGTCCAGATCGGAGGACCGCGGCTTGGCGTACTGGCCGGCGATCCGGGCCACCTTGACCACCGGCATGCTGGCGCCATAGGTCAGCACCACGGCCATCTGCAGCAGTGTGCGGATGTTGGCCCGGATGTGCGGCTCGGTGTTGTCGACGAACGTCTCGGCGCAGTCGCCGCCCTGCAGCAGGAAGGCCTCGCCGCGGGCGACGTCGGCCAACAGACCCTTGAGCTTCTCGATCTCGGACGGCACGGTGACCGGCGGAACGCTCTCCAGCACGGTACGCATGGCCTTCGCCGCATCCGGGTCCCAGCTGGGCTGCTGCACGGCCGGCTTGGCCAGCGCCGCATCGAGCCGCTGACGCAGCTCGTCGGTCAGCGGAGGCAGTGGTGGCAGCTGCTCGATGGGGATGTCAACGGTCCAGTTCACCCATTCATGGTAGCCGCCGGTGAACGGCCGTTTTCAGGGTTGTCTGGTGCCGGATTCCCGCGCCGGCGCGAGCCCGATCCCCGTCATCAACTGGAACCGGTGCAGATTGTGCCGGGCATCGACGAGCGCGTCGTGTGCATCGGTCGGTCGCGCGGGCATCCGCGGCGATCCACGCTCCTCCCAGAACTGGCGCAGCTCGCGGGTGAACCGGGGCATCGCCGGAGGCAGATCGGTCATCGGGCCCCACAGCTGGCACAGCACCACGTGGTCGTAGGCGCCCACCCAGGCCCACAGCTCGATCGGCTCGTCACCGTCGACGTCGAAGAAATCCTCCAGCTCCGACCGGATCTGCCGCCGTGACCGCCACAGCTTCGACGACGGGGACGGCAGCTTGGGCAGCACGTGCTTGCGTACCCACCGGCCGGCCCGGTCCGGATTGAATTCCGTCGAGATCGCGTAGTACTCGCGGCCGTCCTCGGCGGCGACGCCGATCGAGATCAGCTCGATGGTGCGACCGTCGTCGATGAACTCGGTGTCGTAGAAGTAGCGCATCACCCGATCCGTCCGGTCAGCTCACTGGTGGCCGCAGTTGACGCCGGTGCGGGGGCCGCGTGGATCTCGCGATCCAATTGCGCGTCGACGGTGGCGTCGTCGGGAAACTTCGGCATGCCGGTGATCGCGTCCTGCAACCACAGCTTGGCCTGCACCACGGGCCGGCGCAGCCAACGCTCCCGCTCCAGTGCGCGGTGCATCTTGCGCGGATGGCCCGTGTAGCGCCACCGCGCCCACGGTGCATGCGGCCGCGAAAGCCGAACCGCCCCGACGAACAACAACGGGGTTATGAACATGCCCACCAATCCAGTCCACACCTTGCCTTTGAGCAGCACCACCACCGCCAGGAGCAGGGTAAGCACCGCAACCACGACCACGACCGCCCGCATGGCCGGCGACTGGTCCTCGCGCCAGATACCGATATCAAAGAATGACAGCGGATTGAAACCCAGGATCAACAGTCCCGCCACCGCGACCGCGGCGAACACCGCATCCACCGAGGTGCGGCCGTCCTCGGCCCAGTACACGTCCGACAGATGCAGGATCAGTGCGAACTCGTCCAGCACCAGGGCCGCGCCGATGCCGAAGAACACCGCGGCCACCGTGAACTCCGGTACACCGCCGTTGACCGCGAGCGTCACCATCGTCACGCCCGACACCATCACCAGCACCACGCCGATCACCATGTGGTGGATGTGCACGGATCCGTGGCCCATGTTGCGGGGCTGCCACCACTTCGGCGGCCGCTCGCTGCCGGCATTCCGGCGGATGTAACGCACTACGAGGCGCGTCACGAAGAACGTGAGAATGAACGCCACCAGGCAGCACAGCAACGGCAGGCGATCGCGGGTGAGGAAATCGAGGTGAACGGTCGCATGCACGCACAGAGAACTTACGCCGACCTGCGCGCGTCGCGAGTGCGGATGCGCAGTCGGAGGGTCGCCCCCGATAGTCTGTTGAGGACATGAGTAAGCGGCAGTCGCCCGGCGGGGCTGGTTGGGCACCGACGATCGGGTGGCGGCTTTTTCAGTTGCTCACAGCAACCGGGTTGATCCTGGTGTGCTGGAGGCTTCTGGGGCACGTGCCCTATCGCATCGACATCGACGTGTATCGGATGGGCGGGCGGGCGTGGCTGGACAACCAGCCGCTGTACGCCGACGGCGCCATCTTCCACACCCAGGGCGGCCTGGACCTGCCGTTCACCTATCCCCCGCTCGCGGCGATCATGTTCGCCCCGTTCGCCTGGCTCTCGTTGCCTGCGGCCAGTGTGGCGATCACCGCCACCACGCTGGTGCTGCTGATCGTCTCGATGGTCGTCGTGCTGACCCGGCTGAACGTCTGGCCGGACACCGCGATCACCTCCGAGCCCGCCTGGCTGCGGCGCTGCTGGCTGGCCACCGCGCTCGTGGCACCCGCGGTCATCTGGCTGGAACCGATCCGGTCGAACTTCGAGTTCGGACAGATCAATGTCGTACTGATGATGCTGGTGGTCGCCGACTGCGTTCCACGCCGCACGCCGTGGCCGCGCGGTGTGCTGTTGGGTGTGGCGATCGCACTCAAGCTCACCCCCGCGGTGTTCCTGCTGTACTTCCTGTTGCGCCGCGACATCCACACCCTGGTGCGGACCGCCGCGGCCGCAGTGGCGGCCACGCTGGCCGGGTTCGTCCTGGCCTGGACCGACTCGATCGAGTACTGGACCGAGACTGTGCGCAACACCGACCGGATCGGTACGGCCACGCTCAACACCAACCAGAACATCGCAGGCACCCTGGCCCGGCTCGGCCTGTCCGAGGGGCCGCGGTTCGCATTGTGGGTCGTCGCCTGCTTCGCGGTGCTGGCGCTGACGGTGTGGGCGGCCCGGCGTGCCCTGCGCACCGGCGCCGACGAGGCCCCGGTGGTCGCCCTGATCTGCGTGGCCATGTTCGGCCTGGTGGTCTCACCGGTGTCGTGGTCGCATCACTGGGTCTGGTCACTGCCCACCCTGTTGGTGACCGGCGTGCTCGCCTACCGGATGCGCCAGGTCCGTCTGCCCGCGCTGGCGCTGGCCCTGGTCACCCTGATCGGACTCGCCTTGATGGTGTGGACGCCCATCGCGTTGTTGACCCCGCACCACGAAACTGCCGCATCAGTGGTGCGGCAGTTGGCCGGTGACGCCTACCTGTGGTGGGCGCTCGCGGTCATCGCCGTCATCGGGCTCGTGTCCGCATCCAGAGCGGGCCAGACCACCGCGGCGCCCGCCGCCCCCTTGGTCCAGCTCAGCGGAGGCGAAGCGGCCTAACCCGCCGCGGCGTGCGGCAGGCGGGACGCGGGCTTGGTCGTGTCGACCGGCTGACCGTTGGTCTGCTGCGCGTTCTCCTTGATGGTGGCCGCGTAGATGTCGACGTACTCCTGATCGGACAGATCCATCAGCTCGTACATGACCTCGTCGATCACGGCCCGCTCGATGAAGCGGTTACCGGCCAGACCGTCGAACCGGCTGAAATCCATGGGCTTGCCGAACCTGACCTCGACCCGGCCGAACCGCAGCCCCTTCGCCCCCGGCGGATTGACCACGTCGGTGCCGATCATGGCCACCGGAATCACCGGCACCCCGGTCTCCAGCGCCAGCCGGGCCAGCCCGGTCTTGCCCTTGTACAGGCGGCCATCCGGTGAGCGGGTGCCCTCGGGGTACATGCCGAGCAGCTTGCCCTCGCTGAGGATACGGGTGGCGGTGGCCAGGGCGGCCTGCGCCGAATCCGCATCGGTGCGGTCGATCGGGACCTGTCCGGCCACGGTGTAGAACCAGGCCAGGATCCGGCCCTTGATCCCGGTACCGGTGAAGTACTCCTGCTTGGCCAGGAACGTGATGCGGCGGCTGACCACCAACGGCAGGTAGAAGCTGTCCATCACCGCCAGGTGATTACTGGCCAGGATCGCCGGACCGTCGGCCGGAACATGTTCCAGCCCACTGATTTTGGGGCGGCCGAGGAGAGCCAGCATCGGGCCCAACAGGATGTACTTGAACAGCCAATACCACATGGACCCTCCACCTTGTGCGCACCGCGAAATGCTCTGCGACAACTGTACCCAGGCCATGTTGTGGCTACCACATCAAGTCCTGGATGCCTGCTGAGTCTCAGCGGTACAGCAAATTGCTCAGTCTGCTCAGTCTTCTACGGTGACCGGGATGTGCTGGTAGCGGCCGGGAGGCGGCGGGGGCGGGTAATCGTCGGGCGGAGGCCCCTCCGGCCCACCGTCTGGGTCCGGGCTATCTCCATCGGGGCCGGTACCGTCGCCACTGCCGGAACCGTCGGCTCCGTCATCGAGGACCGCGCGGATCACCGTCAGTAAGGCCACGCTGTGCTCGGCGATGATCGAAAGCAGCGGATGCTGCTCGCCGTTGGCCACCGCCGCCAGCGCACACACCGGGCACCACACCTGCTGGCACTTGCCGGGGGCGCTGTCGGCCGACGCCGCGAAATTGGCCGCCGCCAACCGCACCGCCGGATCCAGCCGGTCCAGGATTTCCTGCGCCAATTGCCGCAGCTCCGAACCCAGCTCGGGATGAGACCCCGTCATGCCGGCCACACCTCCGGGTTCGGACGAAAACGTACAGTCAGCTCGCCACCGCGCAATTGGGCATCCGCCACGACGCACCGACGCAGGACAGAGGCCAACCGCACGCGGCGACGCATGCCTGCGACGCCGATGATCAAGTCGTCATCGACGCGGCCCAGCGTGAGGCCGGCCGAATCGATTTGCGGCAACTCTAGCCGCAACCGGTACACCGCTTCGAGTCCAGACCCCGACTCGCGGTCGACGATGGGCCGCAGCGGACCCGGCGGCGGCGACCCGTCGCGCCGTCGCGCACTGTCGATCAGCTCTCCCAGC
Organism: Mycobacterium sp. NPDC050441; assembly: GCF_040655355.1. Lineage (NCBI taxonomy): Bacteria > Bacillati > Actinomycetota > Actinomycetes > Mycobacteriales > Mycobacteriaceae > Mycobacterium > Mycobacterium sp. NPDC050441. Next base: position 242,263 of record NZ_JBFAJS010000005.1, read on the forward strand.
GCCTTGGGACCGATCGGTTCCCCCGGCACGTGTGGAACGAGCACCAGCTGCACGTCCCCGATCGCGGTGCCGAGGTCGTCGAGGACGGTCTGCTGCTCGGCGATCCGCTCGGTGTACCAGTCGAATGCGGGGTGCGCCGGCAGGTTCTGGTATTCGAACGAATCGTCCTGCACCAAAATCTGATTGACGATGATCTCGGCCACCTCGACGCCCATCAGGGCAAGCGATCCCAGGGTCCGCGAGGCCTCGGCGGCCACCACCCGTTCCGGGGTGAGCACCAGATGTGCGCTCACCCGTGAGCCATCGGTGAGCAGGGTGCCGAGCCGGCGGATACCGGCATCCACACGTTCGATAAGGGCGACGATGGCCGCACTGACCGCATCGGGTGAGCCCGACAGTCGGCGGTGCCGTGGCCAGGCCCGCTCCAGATACAGGCCGAAGGTCTCCGGCAGCGTCAGCATCCGCAGCGCATCGGCAGTCGAGGCGCAGTCCACCACCACGTGATCCCAGCGCCCGGAATCGGCGAGCTCACCCACCTCGTGCAGCCCGAGGACTTCCTGGATGCCCGGAAGCGCCGAAAGTTCTTCAGGGGCAACGTCTCCCAGATCAGACTCGGGGAACCTGGCCGCCAGCGGACCAGCCGTCTCGACCCAGCGCGCACCCAGCAGCGCCAGCGTGTCGAGGGCCAGTGCGTCCAGGACGCCGCCCACGTCGGTCATGCCGGTGTCCAGATCGCTGAGCACGCGAGTGGGGGCCCGCTGCCCCGTGGGGGCAAGCGTGATCCCGAGGACGTCTCCGGTGGAATGCGCCTGATCGGTGGAAACGATCAGCACCCGTTGACCGGACGCGGCGTCCCGGACCGCGGTGGCGGTCGCCAGCGTCGACTTACCTACCCCGCCCTTGCCGACGAACAGGCTGATTCTGGCGGGGGTCGAGGATGTCACTCAGCCTCTGCTCGTTTCTTGAGGTCTTTGAGCGCGGTGTCGGTGAGCCTGCGCTCTGCCTTGCGCTTGAGGAGCCCGATCATCGGGATGATGAGGTCGACCGACAGCTCATAGGTGACCTCGGTGCCGGAACCCTTGGGCGCCAAGCGGTATGCCCCCTCCAGTGACCGCAACAACGAACTGGACACCAGCGACCAGGTCACCGAGGTGCGATCGGCAGGCCACACGTAGGCCAGCACCATGGTGTCCTTCAGCACGGCGGCGTCGAGCACCAGCTTGGCGGTCTTGGGATTGCCCTGCGCGTCGGTCTCCAGGACCTCGGCTTCCTTGTACTCGGCGACCCACTGCGGATACGAGCCGATATCGGCGATGACATCCATCACCGCCACCGGATCAGCGTCGATGTAGATGGTCTGTGTCGTCTTGTCGGCCACCGCATCGCCCTATCTCCCCGCAACGCGGGGGTCCCCTACTTCCCCCGCCCCGCGGGGGTGCCCTGGCTCTCGCCGAGAAATCTACCCTCCCGCAGATAGACCCGGTCAAACTCGCCAGACGTCAGGCCAGTCGGGACACTCCAACCGGGCGTGCCGACTCCAGTCGCTGCTTGATCCCGAAGGCCATCGCCTTGCCCGCCACGCGGCGTTGGTGGTTCATCTTCGCCAGGTCCATATCGGCCAACTGCTTTGCCGTGGCGCCGGACGGTTCGGCGTGCAGGAAGTAATGCAGCACCACACCGTCCATCACCGCCTCCAGCCAGACCTCCATGGTGCCGGTCAACGCACCGGTCACATTCCAGCGGTGGCCCTTGTCGGCGCGGTCCTCGACGACCTTGAGCACCAGGTCGGGCCACCACCGCCGCCAACTGGCGGGATCGGCGACCGCGGCGCCCACGGCGACCGGATCGGCGCAGACGAAGGTCTCGTCGGCGATCTGAATGCTGTTCATCGCGGACTAGCTTCACATATGCGTGATCGTCTGCCTACCGCGGCCGACTAGGCTGACCCGCAAAGCCGGTACCACAAGCCTGGAGGGCAAGATCGTGCCTGAGTTCGTGCGGGAATACAGCGTGCCCGCGTCATTTGCCGTCGGCGAGCACGACAGCATCGTCAGCTCGGTATCCGCGCACGCGGCCGACAGCCCCGACCATGTCATCTTCCGGCGCCTTGTCGACGGCGCCTGGACCGACGTGACCTGTGCCGAAGCGGCCGACCAGATTCGTTCGGTCGCCCTGGGCCTGATCGCCGAGGGAATCCAGCCCGGCGACCGCGTGGCGATCCTGTCGGCCACCCGTTACGAGTGGCCGATCATCGACTTCGCGATCCTGTCGGTCGGCGCGGTGACCGTGCCGATCTACGAGACCTCCTCGGCCGAACAGGTGCGGTTCGTCCTCGACAACTCCGCGGCGCGGATCATCTTCGCCGAGACCGACGGACACGCGCAGACAGTGGAACAGCTTCGCGGCCAGCTGCCCGAACTGCGCAAGGTCCTGCGGATCGACGGCACCGGCACGCCCGCTCTGGAGGCCATGGCCGACGCCGGTAAGTCGACCGACGCCGCCGAACTCGACAAGCGACTGGCCGGAATCCGCTCGGCCGACCCGGCCACCCTGATCTACACCTCCGGCACCACGGGCCAGCCCAAGGGCTGCCAGCTGACCCACTCGAACCTGCTCTACGAGATCCGGGGAGCCAAGGCCTGCTTCTCCACCGAGCTCGCCCCGGGTGAACGGATGCTGGTGTTCCTCCCGCTGGCCCACGTGCTGGCCCGGGCCATCACCATCGCAGCCTTCGCCAACAAGGTCACCCTCGGTTTCACCAGCGACATCAAGAACCTGGTCCCGACCTTCGGCGTGTTCAAGCCGACCCTGGTGGTCTCCGTGCCCCGGGTTTTCGAGAAGGTCTACAACACCGCCGAGCAGAACGCCCGCAACGACGGCAAGGGCAAGATCTTCGCAATCGCCGCCGACACCGCGATCGAGTGGAGCAAGGCCCAGGACACCGGTGGTGCGTCCTTGATCCTGCGCGCCAAGCACGCACTGTTCGACAAGCTGGTCTACGGCAAGCTGCGGGCGGCCCTCGGCGGTGAATGCCGGGCGGCGATCTCCGGCGGCGCACCGCTGGGCGCGCGGCTGGGCCACTTCTACCGCGGCGTCGGACTGAGCATCTACGAGGGCTACGGCCTCACCGAGACCAGCGCGGCCATCACCGTGAACCGGGTCAACGACCTCAAGGTCGGCTCGGTCGGCAAGCTGATGCCCGGCAACAGCATGCGCATCGCCGAGGACGGCGAGCTGCTGGTCAAGGGCGGCGTGGTGTTCAGCGGTTACTGGGGCAACGAGTCCGAGACCAATGCGGTCTTCACCGATGGCTGGTTCCACACCGGCGATCTCGGTGCCATCGACGACGACGGCTTCCTGACCATCGTCGGTCGCAAGAAGGAGATCATCGTCACCGCGGGCGGCAAGAACGTCGCCCCCGCGTTGCTCGAGGATCGGCTGCGGGCCCATCCGTTGATCAGTCAGGCGATGGCCGTGGGCGATCAGCAGCCGTTCATCGCCGCGCTCGTCACCATCGACCCGGAGGCTTTCCCCGGTTGGAAGCAGCGCAACGGGAAGGATGCCGGCGCCTCGGTCGGCGACCTGGCCGACGACCCGGACCTGTTGGCCGAGATCGACCTGGCGGTCAAGGAGGCCAATCAGGCGGTGTCGCATGCCGAGTCGATCCGCAAGTTCCGGATCCTGCCCGTCGACTTCACCGAGGACACCGGTGAACTCACCCCGACACTGAAGGTCAAGCGCAAGGTGGTGGCCGAGAAGTTCGCCACCGACATCGCGGCGCTCTACGGCTGATCCCGCGGGCTCAGCCCGAGAGCAGCCCGGTCAGCCGGGCGCCCTGGGAGCGCCACTGCCAGTTGTCGACGGCCCAGTGCCGCCCGGCCACACCCATCGCGGCGGCGCGTGACGGATCGGCCAACAGGTCACCCACTGCCGCGGCAACGGCCGCGACGTCGGTGCCGTCCACGACGGTGCCCGTCTGACCGTCCAGAACGGTTTCCGGTGCCCCGCCGGAGGTTCCGGCGATCACCGGCACGCCGCACGCCGAAGCCTCCAGGTAGACGATGCCGAGCCCTTCGACATCCAGACCCGCCCCGCGGGTACGGCACGGCATGGCGAACACGTCGGCCATCGCATGGTGCATGGGCAGTTCCGCACCCGGTACCGCGCCGGTGAACGTGACGTCGTCGGCCACGTCATGCGTGTGCACGAGTTGTTGCAGGGTCTTGAGGTACGGTCCCCCGCCGACGATCACCAGCGCCGCGTCGGGGATGCGGCGCCGGATGGTCGGCCACGCGCGGATGAGCATGTCCTGGCCCTTACGCGGCACCAGACGGGACAGGCACACCACCACCGGGCGTTGCCCCAGCCCGTACCGGGCACGCAACTCCGCGCGGGCCACCGGGTCCGGTACGAAACGGTCGGTGTCGACGCCCGGCGGCAGATGCTCCAGCGCCGCATGGGGGCCGAAGGCCGAAGCGAACCTGCCGCGGGTGTAGTGGCTGACGAACGTCACCACATCGGCGTCGTCTCCGATGCGGCGCAGCGCGCCCCGCGCCACCGGCAGCATCGACCAACCGACCTCGTGGCCGTGAGTGCTTGCCACCACGCGCGTGGCTCCGGCGCGCCGCGCGAGCGGGCCCAGCAGTGCCAGCGGCGCGGCCGCCCCGAACCACACCGTCTCGATGTCGTTCTCGGCGATCAACCGCTGCATGCGGGTCGCCACCATCGGCTCGGGCACCATCAGGGTGGTCGGGTGCCGCACCACCTGGTACCCGGCCGCGGCGGCCCGGCCGTCGAAGTCCGGGCTGCCCTTCCACTTCGGCGCGTACACCGTGAGCTGGTGCGAGCCGTCGCGCACCAACTCACCGACGAACGCTTCCAGGTATGACTGGATACCGCCGCGTCGCGGTGGAAAGTCGTTGGTGACCAACAAAACCCGCGTCATCGCGCTATCCCCTGCCATCTGCCGTCCATCGGCGACAGGCTATCCGGTCAGCCAACGACGCCAACCGGCAACTACGGCATCGAGGTCGGCGCCCAGGGTCTCCCGCACCGCGGTGGCCACATCCGGGTGGCCGGGTCCACATGCGCGCAGGTACAGCTCACGCAGCTTCGGGACACCGTAGGCGTCGGCGACATAGCGGCTGAACCACCACGCCCGGTCGTAGGCGAGACTGCGGGCGGCGCCGGGTGTGTCGAGATCGGCATCGGTGGGCAGCTGGGCCAGTGCTACCGCCTGCGCCGGACCGGGTACCGGGACAGCCGGTCGGCCGACGTAGTCGGCCACTCCCTCGGTGAGCCAGCGCGGCGCATCGGCCGCAGTCCGCGACCGGGCCGCGTAATGAAACAGCTCATGGCGCAACACAATTCGTAACGCGGCCGGACTCATACCGGCGGCGCCGGGGGCAAACATGATCCGCTGGGCCGTGGTGGTCGCGGCGATGTCGGCGGCTCCGCCGGCCAACACCCGGAACTGCTGATCGGAGCCCGCGACCGCGATCTCGATGTCGCGCGGCCAGTCCGGACCCCAGAACGCGGTAACCGCAGCAGCCGCGTCGGGAAGTTCGTCGGCAAGCCGCTGAAGCAGGGCCGAGGACTGCGAGCCTCCGAGGGCGAGCAGCCGGGCGGTACGCCCGTCGGGTAACACCGTCGCGGTGACCGGGGCGGGCGCTGGGACAACGGGCACGGTGGTGACGCCCGACGGCACCGACTGCACCGGCACCGGCAGCGGGGGCGGCGCGGATTTCCACAACAGCGCCGCTGCCAGTGCCAGCTGCACCAGTAACAGCGCGACCAGCAGGCGCCTGCGGGCGCTCAGGGCGACGCCGCTATCGGACTTCTCAGTGCCCTCAGTACCGGCGAACGTTGTAGATCGGTGCATTGTTGACCGGGGCGACCCGAACCGGGGTGCCGTAGGTCGATGCGTGCACCATCATCCCGTCGCCGATGTAGATGCCCACATGGGAGGCATCGGAGTAATAGGTCACCACGTCACCCGGCTGCATCGAATCCGACGAGACCGCCTGACCGCCGCGGGCCATGGCCTGGCTCGAATGCGGCAGCGAGATCCCGGCGTGCTGGAACGCCCACATCACCAGTCCCGAGCAGTCGAACGAGCTGGGACCGGCTGCGCCCCAGGAGTAGGGCGAGCCGATGCGGCTCAACGCCGCCTGGATGACGGTGCCGGAATGCCCGTCGCCCCCACCCGGGAGTGCGCCTTCCGGCGGGGCGACGTCACCGGGCGGGATGCCGTTCGGCGGGTCGGCCAACACGGCGGGATCCTGCGCCGGCGGCAACGCCTCGGGCGCAGGCACCGGCGGGGTCGGCGGCAGGGCCGTCATCGCTTCCCGCTGCGCCGGGCTCAGCGCCTGGTACTGCGATTTGACGATGGCGATCTGCACCTGCAGCTGACTTTGCTTGGATTGCAGGTCGGCGCGCACTGCGGCAGCCTGCTCGGCGGCGGTCTTGGCTTCGGCGGCCGATGAGGCCGACTCCCGCTCAGCCACTGCGGCTTTCTCGCCCACCGAGCGGAAGTTCTTCATCTGCGCCGACATCTCGGTCGCCATCACCCGCTGCACGGCGAGCTGCTCGATCAGCTGCTGCGGCGAGCTGGCAGTCAGGATGGCATCCACTCCGGAGGTGCGGCCCCCCATGTACTGCGCCGCAGCTACCTTGTTGACCGAAATCTGAAAGGTTGCCAGCTGCGACTTGGCATCATCGACCGCCGCGGTGTCGTCGGTGTGCTTCTTCTCCGCAGCCTCTTGTGCCGCAACCTTATTGTTGAGGTCGAGCTGGGCGGAGTGCATGGCCTCGGTTGTCTGCTCGGCCTGGCGGGACAGCTCATTGAGCTTTGCCATGGCATCGTCGGCAGGGTCAGCCTGCGAACTCGCGGCCAGGAATCCGGGTATCAAGATCAAGCCCGCTATGACACCTGCAATGGGTCGCTTGACACGACTTGTGGGCCGGTGCGCGCGGTCGTGCCTCAAGTTTTCGTCCTCACAACTGGCGATAGCGAGCCGCCTCGAACTGCTCTTAGGTCTCAGATAGGTTACGAAACGGCATCGGGCTTGTCCAACAGAAGGTGCAAATTTAACAGCCCACCCTGAATATTTTCCTGTGCACGAAGCGCTGCGTGTCGTCAGGCGACCCCGAATCTGCCGTTCCGGTGAATTGGAACGAGCCGCAGCCGCGGCGCAAGGCCCACGTCAGCGAGCACTTCCAGCGCTTGACGCTCGTCATCCAGCAAAGTTTCCGGAACCCCGAGCAGAACACTGACGACGCAGTCCTGGCATCCGGGCCCGCGTACCGCGCAATCGTCGCAGTCGATGGTCACGCTGCCGATATCGAGCTCGTGGGGGTGGGGCTCGTCGGCGTAGAACCAGTTGTCCTGGCGCACTCCGCTCATCTTGACCGTCCTCTCGAAGGGTGTTGCGCGCACGGTATCGCCGCGCACCGACAAGACCCGACGGGCCCGGGCGTGGCGACCCCAGGTTGTCGGTGCCGGTACCTACCGTCATCTGCATGGGCCAGCGCAACACCGCCGACGCCGAGCAGCTGGCCCTGCAATTCGATCCCGGCTCCGGCTTCGACGCCGTTTCACTCGCCGACACCATCTTTGTGGTGGTGGATCTGGAGACCACCGGGGGCCGGGCCACCGCGAAAGCACCGGGCGACGGCTACGACGCGATCACCGAGATCGGTGCGGTCAAGATCCGCGGCGGCGAGGTGCTCGGTGAGCTGGCCACCCTCGTCGATCCCGGCCGTTCCATCCCACCGCAGATCGTCGAGCTCACCGGGATCACCACGGCGATGGTGCGCGACGCACCGCGCATCGAATCGGTACTTCCCGCATTCCTGGAGTTTTCCCGGGGCGCGGTGCTGGTCGCCCACAACGCCGGGTTCGACATCGGTTTCCTGCGCGCGGCGGCCCAACGGGCGGAGCTCGGCTGGCCGCGGCCCCCGGTGCTGTGCACGGTGAAACTCGCCCGCCGCGTCCTCACCCGCGACGAGGCGCCCAGTGTGAAACTGTCGGCCCTGGCGCAGTTGTTCGGCGCGTCCACCACACCCACCCACCGCGCCCTCGATGACGCCCGCGCCACCGTCGACGTCCTGCACGGGCTGATCGAGCGGGTCGGCAATCAGGGCATCCACACCTTCGCCGACCTCCGGAACTATCTGCCCGACGTCACGCCGGCCCAGCGCCGCAACCGCTCACTGGCCGACCGGCTGCCCAACCGGCCCGGCGTCTACCTGTTCCGCGGACCCTCCGACGAGGTGCTCTATGTCGGCACCGCGGTCGACTTGCGACGCCGGGTCCGCCAGTACTTCACCGGCGCCGACCCGCGGGCCCGCATGAAGGAGATGGCCTCACTGGCGCGCGTCGTCGACCATGTCGAATGCGCGCACGATCTGGAGGCCGGGGTCCGCGAGCTGCGACTGCTCGCGGCCCACGCGCCGCCGTACAACCGGCGCTCCAAGTACCCGCAGCGGTGGTGGTGGGTGGCCCTCACCGACGAGGCCTTCCCGAGATTGTCGGCGGTGCGAAACCCTGGGCACCGCACCGCTTTCGGGCCGTTCTCGGCCCGGTCCGACGCCGTACAGTCGGCGGCGCTGCTGGCCCGGTTCACCGGGGTGCGCACCTGCACGGCCCGCTTCGGCGCAGCGGCCACGCACCGCTGTCCCGAGGTCGAACTGTCCCCGTGCCCGGCCCCGCAGGATGTCGGGCCCGCGCAGTACGCGGCCGCGGTGCAACGTGCCACCGCACTGATCGACGGCGCCGACCACAGTGCGCTGGCGGCCACACTGACCCACATCGGCGAGGTCGCGACGGTCCGGCGGTATGAGACCGCGGCCCGGTTGCGCGATCACGCCGCGGTCGCCATCGAAGCGCTGTGGCGGGGGCAGCGGTTGCGCGCCCTGGCCGATCTCCCCGAACTCGTGGCCGCCCGTGCAGACGGCAATGGTGGTTGGCATTTCGCGGTGATCCGCCACGGCCAACTGGCCGGGGCGGGGACCGCCGTGCGCGGGGTTCCGCCGATGCCGGTGGTCGACGCGATCTGCGCGGCTGCGCAGGTGATCCTGCCCACCGCAACGCCTTTGGGCGGCGCGCTCGTGGAGGAGACCGCGCTCATCGCCCGCTGGCTGGCCGCACCCGGGGTCCGCATCGTGCGCACCGAGGCCGGCTACGCGACGCCCATCGGGGCCGCGGGCCGCTACTCGGAGTGGGCGGCCACCGCCCGCTCGGCGAGGCTTGCCGCTGCCCAGCAGCAGAACTCAGAACTGCAGGCTGAACCGCACCCAACGCGCGAGCAGTTGTTCGGCCGCACCCGAGTCGATCGCCTCGACGGCCCGAGCAAGACCGGCCTCCCACGCCGGCACCCACTTGGCGTCGCTGGCTAGCCCGGCATGGGCGACCATGGCACCTGCCGCGTTGAGCACCACTGCGTCACGCACCGGCCCCTTGGCCCCACCCAGCACGGCCCGCGCCTCGGCGGCGTTGGCCGTGGCGTCACCGCCGACCAACTCACTGATGTCGGCGCGCTTGAAGCCGAAGGCCGCGGGGTCGAACTTCAACCGTTCCACCGTTCCGGCCTGCACGCGCCAGATGGTGCTGGTGGTCGTGGTGGTGAGCTCGTCGAGACCGTCGTCGCCGTGCACCACCAGCACGCTGGATCCGCGGGCGGCGTACACCCCGGCCATCACCTCGGCCAGATCGTCGAATGCGCAGCCGATCAGACCGGCCCGCGGCGCGGCCGGATTGGTGAGTGGTCCAAGCAGATTGAAGACCGTGGGAACCCCGATCTCCCGGCGCACCACCGACGCGTGGCGATACGACGGGTGGAACTGCGGGGCGAAGGCGAACCCGATGCCGACCTCGGCGACACTTCGCGCCACCTCGTCGGGACCCAGGTCGATCCGCACCCCGAGAGCCTCCAGGGTGTCGGCGCCACCCGACAGTGAGGACGCCGCCCGGTTGCCGTGTTTGATCACCGGAACGCCGCAGGCCGCCACCACGATGGCCGCCATGGTCGACAAGTTGACCGTGTTGGCCCCGTCCCCACCGGTCCCGACGATGTCGACGGTCTCGTGACCGATCTGATCCGTCGGCACCCGACGGGCATGGGACAGCATGATGTCGGCCAACTCGCCGACCTCAGCCGAGGTCGGTCGCTTCATCTTCATCGCCACCGCGAAGCCGGCGATCTGAGCCGGGGTTGCGACACCGGTCATGATCTGGTCCATGGCCCATCCCGCATAACCGTTCGGCAGGCTCTGCTCAGTGGTCAGGCGCCCGAGAATGAGCGGCCACGACGGCGCCACCGGGGAGCGTGGGGAGGACCGATCCGCCGGCATGAACTGAGATGAAGATGCAGGAGCCACCGCCGAATGCTATCGCTGCGCGGGTCTGCGCTCCCGGGCCCTCTCGGCCCAAAGGCGACACGTTTGAGATCAATTGCTCGACCCGGGTGGAGTTCGACAACTACAAAGCGTCATACTTGCGGATGTGACGAGCGCTGTAGGTACCTCGGGAACGGCAATAACGTCGCGCGTTCATTCGCTGAACAGACCGAATATGGTCAGTGTTGGCACCATCGTGTGGCTTTCCAGTGAACTCATGTTCTTTGCTGGACTCTTCGCGATGTACTTCACGGCGCGCGCGCAAGCCGGTGGCAACTGGCCACCCGAGCCGACCGAACTCAATTTGGCCCTTGCCGTTCCGGTGACGCTGGTTCTGATCGCGTCATCCTTCACCTGCCAGATGGGCGTGTTCGCCGCCGAGCGCGGCGACGTGTTCGGGCTGCGCCGGTGGTATGTGCTCACGTTCGTGATGGGCCTTTTCTTCGTACTGGGCCAGGGATATGAGTACATCCACCTGGTCGAGCACGGCACCACCATTCCGGGCAGCGCCTACGGATCGGTCTTCTATCTCGCGACCGGTTTCCACGGCCTGCACGTCATCGGCGGACTGGTTGCGTTCATCTTGCTGCTGGCCCGCACCAAGATGAGTAAATTCACGCCTGCACAGGCCACCGCGGCGATCGTCGTCTCGTACTACTGGCACTTCGTCGACATCGTCTGGATTGCGCTGTTCGCCACCATCTACTTCGTCCGCTGATCGGCCGGCCGATGTTCGATTCGATGAGAAGGGGTTCGATGACCAGCAAGTCGCGCCGACGACTGCGCCGACGACTGTCAGCAGGTCTCCTGCTGCTGGTCGGCCTGTCAGTCGCAGGTGGTGTTGCGGCCACGCTGACACCCACACCGCAGGTCGCAGTCGCCGACGAATCTCAGTCGGCGCTGCTGCGCACGGGTAAGCAACTGTTCGACACGTCGTGCGTTTCCTGCCACGGCGCCAACCTGCAGGGTGTGCCCGATCGCGGGCCCAGCCTGATCGGCACCGGCGAGGCCGCCGTGTACTTCCAGGTGTCGACCGGTCGCATGCCCGCGATGCGCGGCGAAGCGCAGGTGCCGGCCAAGCCCGAGCACTTCGACGAGAACCAGATCGACGCTCTCGGCGCCTTCGTGCAGGCCAACGGCGGCGGCCCGACGGTGATCCGCGATGCGAACGGCGGCATCGCCCAGGAATCGCTGATCGGGTCCAACGTGGCCCGCGGTGGCGACCTGTTCCGGCTGAACTGCGCGTCCTGCCACAACTTCACCGGCAAGGGTGGCGCGCTGTCCTCCGGTAAATACGCTCCCGACCTCAGTGAGACCGAGCCGTCACAGATCTACACCGCGATGCTGACCGGGCCGCAGAACATGCCCAAGTTCTCCGACCGCCAGCTGTCGCCGGAAGAGAAGCGCGACATCGTCGCCTACGTTCGTGAATCGGCCCAGACCCCCAGCTACGGCGGCTACGGACTCGGCGGCTTCGGTCCCGGGCCCGAAGGCATGGCGATGTGGATTATCGGAATGGTCGCCGCTATCGGCATCGCAATGTGGATCGGGGCACGAGCATGACCGACAACACTCCGAAGATTCCGAGCGACGCCGAGCTCACCGAGATGTCGCGTGAGGAGCTCGTCGAGCTCGGCGGCAAGATCGACGGCGTCGAGACCATCTTCAAGGAGCCGCGCTGGCCGGTCCCCGGGACCAAGGCCGAGAAGCGCACCGAGCGCCTCGTCGCGTACTGGCTTCTGCTCGGCGGGCTTTCGGGTCTGGCGCTGTTGGTGATCTTCCTGTTCTGGCCGTGGGAGTACCAGCCGTTCGGTTCGGAAGGTGAGTTCCTCTACTCGCTGGCCACCCCGCTGTACGGCCTCACCTTCGGCCTGTCGATCCTGGCGATCGGCATCGGCGCGGTGCTGTTCCAGAAGAAGTTCATCCCCGAGGAGATCTCGGTCCAGGACCGCCACGACGGGCGCTCCCCCGAGTTGCACCGGAAGACCATCGCGGCAAACCTGACCGATGCCCTGGAGGGTTCGACAGTCAAGCGCCGCAAGCTGATCGGTTTGTCGCTGGGCATCGGCCTCGGCGCATTCGGGGCCGGCACCCTGGTGGCCTTCATCGGCGGGTTGATCAAGAACCCGTGGAAGCCCGTGGTGCCCACTGCCGATGGCAAGAAGGCCGTGTTGTGGACCTCGGGGTGGACGCCCCGATTCCACGGCGAGACCATCTACCTGGCTCGCGCGACCGGGCGCCCCGGTTCTTCTCCGTTCGTCAAGATGCGGCCCGAGGATCTCGACGCCGGTGGCATGGAGACGGTCTTCCCCTGGCGCGAGTCGGACGGCGACGGCACCACCGTCGAGTCCGAGCATCACCTCACCGAGATTTCGATGGGTGTGCGCAACCCGGTCATGTTGATCCGCATCAAGCCGGCCGACATGTCCCGCGTGGTCAAGCGAAAGGGCCAGGAGAGCTTCAACTTTGGTGAGCTGTTCGCTTACACCAAGGTCTGCTCGCACCTGGGCTGCCCCTCGTCGCTGTACGAGCAGCAGACCTACCGCATCCTTTGCCCGTGCCACCAGTCGCAGTTCGACGCGTTGCACTTCGCCAAGCCCATATTCGGTCCGGCTGCGCGCGCGTTGGCGCAGCTGCCCATCACCATCGACAAAGACGGCTACCTGGTCGCCAACGGCGACTTCGTCGAACCCGTCGGACCGGCATTCTGGGAGCGCAAATCATGAGCCCTGACCTTGCCAAGATCGCTGCCGCACAGGGCGATGCGATCGATTCCCGTTATCACCCCTCGGCAGCGGTGCGCCGGCAGCTGAACAAGGTGTTCCCCACCCACTGGTCCTTCCTGCTGGGTGAGATCGCGCTGTACAGCTTCATCGTGCTGCTGATCACCGGTGTCTGGCTGACGCTGTTCTTCGATCCGTCGATGGCACACGTCACCTACGACGGTGTGTACCAACCACTTCGCGGTGTGCAGATGTCGCGGGCCTACGAGTCCGCACTTCAGATCAGCTTCGAGGTGCGCGGCGGTCTGTTCGTCCGCCAGATCCACCACTGGGCCGCGCTGATGTTCGCCGCGTCGATCATGGTGCACATGGCACGCATCTTCTTCACGGGCGCGTTCCGCCGTCCGCGTGAGGCCAACTGGGTGATCGGCTCGCTGCTGCTGATCCTCGCGATGTTCGAGGGTTACTTCGGTTACTCGCTGCCCGACGACCTGCTGTCCGGCATCGGTCTGCGCGCCGCGCTGTCCTCGATCACCCTGGGCATGCCGATCATCGGAACGTGGCTGCACTGGGCGCTGTTCGGCGGGGACTTCCCCGGCGAGATCCTGATCCCGCGTTTGTACGCGCTGCACATCCTGCTGATCCCGGGCATCATCCTGGCCCTCATCGGCGCGCACATGGCGCTGGTGTGGTTCCAGAAGCACACCCAGTTCCCCGGCCCCGGACGGACCGAGCACAACGTGGTCGGCGTGCGCGTGATGCCGGTGTTCGCGGTGAAGTCGGGTGCGTTCTTCGCTCTGATCACCGGCGTGCTGGGCCTGATGGGCGGGCTGCTGACGATCAACCCGATCTGGCAATTGGGCCCGTACAAGCCGTCGCAGATCTCGGCGGGCAGCCAGCCCGACTTCTACATGATGTGGACCGAAGGCCTGGCGCGTATCTGGCCGGCCTGGGAGTTCTACCCGTTCGGCCATACCATCCCCGCGGTGGTCTGGGTCGCGTTGATCATGGGCGGTGTCTTCGGCCTGCTGATCGCCTACCCCTTCATCGAGAGGAAGGTCACCGGCGACAACGCACACCACAACCTGCTGCAGCGTCCGCGCGACGTTCCGGTGCGTACCGCGATCGGTGCCATGGCGATCGCCTTCTACATGGTGTTGACCCTGGCCGCGATGAACGACATCATCGCGTTCAAGTTCCACATCTCGCTGAACGCGACCACGTGGATCGGCCGTATCGGCATGGTGGTGCTGCCGGGCATCGTGTACTTCATTGCCTACCGGTGGGCCATCTCGTTGCAGCGCAGCGACCGCGCGGTGCTGGAGCACGGCATCGAGACCGGCATCATCAAGCGCCTGCCGCACGGTGCCTACGTGGAACTGCACCAGCCGCTGGGACCGGTCGACGATCACGGTCACCCGATCCCGCTGGAGTACCAGGGTGCTGCCCTGCCGAAGCGGATGAACAAGCTCGGTTCGGCCGGAGCTCCCGGCACCGGCAGCTTCTTGTTCGCCGATCCGGAAGTCGAGCACGACGCGCTCACCGAGGCCGCACACGCCTCCGAGCACAAGGCCCTGACCGCTCTGCGCGAGCAGCAGGACCGAAACGGCAACGGGGACACCAACGGTCATCACTGACCACTCCCCTACCCCAAACAATCGCCGCAACTCTCTCTCCGGAGAGGTTGCGGCGATTGTTTTATGTGGAGGTTCCCGGGGCGGGCGCGGCAGGGTCGCGACGAACGCTACGGCCAGGTGCCTTTGGGGCCCGATCGGGGCGCCGGCCCGGCGGGCGGGTACGTCGTCTGCAGTGCCGACCCCGGAACCGGGGTGTTCTGCAGCGCACCCAGGCACAGGCCCAGACGCCCAGGGAGGCAAGGAATGTTGGCCGATCCGCCGAGGCTGGTGTTCGGGCTGTTCTGTGACCAGCAGACACCGGTGGTCGGGTCCAGGACGCTTCCTCCCGGACAGGGAGCCGACGTGGCCGTCGGTGCCGCCGCCAGAACCGCGGAGGCCAGCATCGTGCTGCACAGAGTCGCCAACAGGAGCTCGGATGCCCTGGTTCGGATCAACATGTCATGGTCTCCGCTACGGGGTGATCTTGGTCTGCTCGTCGATGACCTTGGCTGCGTCGATCACCACGTCCTTCTGCCCTTCCGGCGCATCGGCGTTGAGCTGCAGCACGAACAGTGCGTCGTTGCCGGGGATGACCACGGTTTTCTGGGCGATGACCCGCAACTTGCCGTTGTGGGTGTAGGTGCCGGCCGACCGGATCGCCTCGAATCCACCCAATGTGGCCTTCTCGGGATCCATGAGTGACTTGTAGTCCGGCAGGTTCTTCAACATCCCCGGGGCGTACTCCAGGATTTCGGCCGCGTCCGCGTTTCCGGTCAGCTTGGAGGCGATGGCGATGATGGCCGGGGGGTCGGCGGGATCCGTCGGCTTGTCATAGACGATGGCGCCGTAGGCCCAGTCGGGCGTCTTGTCCCCGGCGGGACTCCAGTCCGGCGGGAACGGGAAATCGAAATCCGGTGTGCCGGGCTCATCGGGTTTGAACGGCGTTTCGGCGATCTTGTTCTCGGCGATGTAGTCGTTGATCGTCTCGTTCGGGCCGGAGATGTTCGGCCGCTCCGCAGCCGCGCTGGTGGTCGTCGCGGCCGAGGTTGTGGGCTCGGTCTTGGTGTCAGTCCCACAACCGACAAGCGAAATGCCCACGCCGGCCGCCACCAAGCCCGCCAAGAGCTTTCTCATGCGCGGCCTCGCCTTCCGTGTCGTTGGCCCCTTGTCCGCACCTGGACACCGAGACTACGCACCGGCCAGCATGTTTCGCAGCAAAACCCGGGATGCTCTGGGCCTGGCGCGGGGTCAGGAGGGCAACGTGTCGAGCTGTCGCAGCGCCACGATCGGCAGCGCGATGATGCCCGCGGTGACCACACCGGCCAGGCCGTAGAGGCACCAGGCCGCCACGTCGCTGCCCGTCGCCATCAGATAGGTGGCCAGCCCGATGGACGCTGCCCCCAGCCCGATGGCGCAGACGGTCGCCAGGATGAACCGGAGCCACACCGCCTCGGCCGCGGCGGAGGCCGCACCGTTGCCCGCGGTGTAACGGCTCATCGCGACCGGCGCAGCCCGGTAGCTGCCCCCGATCGGGCGTGGTGAGCGGGCCGGCGGCTGAGGTCGCCGGCCGGGCTGACGAATGTCGGACTGGGCTCGGGCCCGCAGCAGCAGCGGCACCGCGCCGGCAATCACCAGCACGGACAGGCCGATCACGGTGTACAGCACCCAGGGGATGTCGGCACTCTCGGAGCCCTGTGGATGACTGCGGCCCAGGTCCACCAGGGCTACGACGGCCGCCACCCCGGAACCCAGCGCGGCGAGCCACACCGCAGCGCATGCGCCCAGCAGAACCCGGTCGGTGTTGTCGAGTTCGCTGATGGGCCCGGACATCAGCAGGCAGTCTGTGCGGAGTTGTTGGCGTTGGACGAGAGCACCGTGCCGTCGCTGGCCGTGATCGAGCAGTTCAGTCTGCTGACCAGGAACAGGCTGGATGCCTCGACCGAGCCGACATCCGAGTTTGAGATCGGGGTCATCGTGAAGGTCCACGGGATGTAGACGTTGCGCAGGGTGCGCCGGTTTCCGTTCCCGTCGACGTAGGTGATCGTGATGATGTCACCCGGCGCCTTGGTACCCGTCACCGAATAGGTGACCTGACGCGGTCCGGCATGCGTCGTGGTGGTGGTGGTCGGCGGCGCCGTCGTCCCCGGGGCCGGCGGGGGCGCCTCGCTGGTGGGCGCGGGGGCGGGAGGTGGCGGCTCGGTAACCGTCACGGTCTCCGGAGGCGGCGGAGGCGGTAGCTCCTCCGAGGTCGGAGGGGGCGGCGGCGGCGGAGTCGTCGTCGTGATCTCGTCCTGCACCGGCGGCGCCGACGTGGTGGTGCTCGGCTGCGGGGTTGCCAGGTTGGTGGTGTCGTCCTCGCGGGTGACCAGGACGGCCACCGAAGCCACCAGGGCGACTGCGGCGATGATGGCGGTGACGCCGACCACCCACGGCCAGCGCGGCGGCGGGGTGGTGTCGACGAGTTCGGTCGCCGGGTCGTAGTCGTCGTAGTCGTAGAGCGCCACTTCGGCAGGCACGTAGGGCCCGCTGGTGAACTGCTCCGACTCCGGCGCGGAGTACGCCTGCGAGTAGAACTCGGTCTCGCCGTCATCCGCGTCTGGGCCCGCCCCCTGAGTCAGATCCTCGGGTGCGGAGTGTTTTCCGGGTTGATCCGGCAAATCAGAACCGGAGGCACCTGGTTCCGGGGGATTCGGCCCGCTCATCTACGCCTATCCTTCTCGACAACTTCACTGCCACGCGGAGCGAACGAAACCGTTCGCTGGTGACAGTGCCCCGGCAACATTACCGAACGAGGTGAAGCCGGCGAGTCCGGCGCTGCCGGTGGCGGATGAAGTGACGGCCCGATTGTGACCTTGACCAGGCCACAATCGGCACGTCCGGATGGGTCAGTGCTTCTCAGGACCCCAGTAGTACTCGAAGACCAGGCCGCTGACAGCCGTCAGCACGAAGCAGATGCCTGCCACGATCAGCCAGGGAAGCCACAGGGCGGCGCCCACCGCTGCGACCGAGAAGGACAGCGCGATCAGGATCGGCCACCAGCTGTGGGGCGAGTAGAAGCCCAGTTCCCCTGCGCCGTCACTGATCTCGGCATCTTCGTAGTCTTCGGGGCGGGTGTCGAGACGCCGCGCCACGAAGCGGAAGAAGGTGCCGGTGATCAGGGTCAGTCCGGTGGTGAGGGCGAGCGCGGTGGTACCGGCCCACTCCACGCCACCGGTGGCGAACATCGCCGTCAACACGCCGTACACCACCGCCGACAAGGCGAAGAACGCCGTGAGGATCTCGAACAGTCGAGCTTCAATATGCATTGCGTCTAGCCCCTACTTGCTCGCCTGCGGTGCCTGCTCACCGCGCCGGGTATCGAACGGGTGAGTGGTGGTGGCCAGTGGCGGCTGATTGATCGCCGCCAACGCCTCGGCATTGGTCTTACCTGCATTGCGCTGATCGATGTAGGCCTTGAAGTCATTGGGCTCGACGACCCGGACCTCGAAGTTCATCATCGAGTGGTAGGTACCGCACATCTCTGTGCAGCGCCCGACGAATGCTCCGGTCTGCTCGATCTTGCTGACCTGGAAGATGTGGTCCGAGTGGTTGGCCACCGGCTCGGGCATCACGTCACGCTTGAAGAGGAACTCCGGCACCCAGAAACCGTGGATCACGTCCGCGGAGTTGAGCTGGAACTCGATGCGCTTACCCACCGGGAGCACCAGCACCGGGATCTCGTCGGAGGTACCCAGGGTCTCGATCTTGTCGAAGTTCAGGTAGGTGCGGTCCTCAGGGTTGAGACCGTGCACCGCGCCGACCCGCTCCTGGCCGTGCTCATCCTTGCCCTCCGGCTTGGACGTCATCGCGGCCTTGCGCGCTTCGTCGACACCGTCGTAGTCGAACGTGCCGTCGGTGTAGTCGATCTTCTGGTAGCCGAACTTCCAGTTCCACTGGAAGGCGGTCACGTCGATGACGACCTCAGGGTTCGGGTCCTTGTGCAGCATGCGCTCCTGGACCACCACGGTGAAGTAGAACAGCACCGAGATGATGAGGAACGGGATGACCGTCAGCACCAGCTCCAGCGGCATGTTGTAGCCGAACTGGCGCGGCAGCTCGGTGTCGCCCTTCTTCTTCCGGTGGAATGCACTCGACCAGAAGATCAGAGCCCACACGATGGCGCCCACCACGAAGGACGCAATCACGGAGCCGATCCACAGCTCTCGGTTGAGTTTGCCCTCTGGGGTGATTCCGGTCGGCCAACCGAGCGCGAGTGCGTCCTGCCAGCTGCAGCCGCTCAGCAAGAGCGCCGAGCCACCCAGGACAATTGTCAACAACGCCGCTCGGGCCACGTTCTTAAGCCCGCGAGGTGTCACGTTGGCGCCTCCTAGATCGGTATTTCGCGACCGCGACCGGTCGTTGTTTTGCGAATACTACGCAGCGTAGACCACGCCGGTCCACGCGAGCGAAGCGACTCGGGAATGGGATCGCGACGGGAGCGGAGCGACCGGCACAACGGCCCGGGTGGTGGTCTCGGGGAACCTCCGGATCAGACATACTGGCGCGGTGTGCGGACTGCTCGCGTTGGTAACTGACCCATCCGAATCCACCCGGGGTAACGCCTCCCCCGACGCCGGATCGCAGCTGGTCGACGCGGTGGCGGGCGCCTCCCACCTGATGCGTCACCGGGGCCCCGACGAGCCCGGTACGTGGGCGGATACGAGCGGCGACGCCACCGCGGTGCTCGGTTTCAACCGGCTGTCGATCATCGACATCGCGCACAGTCACCAGCCGTTGCGCTGGGGACCCGCCGACGCGCCGGACCGGTACGCGCTCGTCTTCAACGGTGAGATCTATAACTACCTGGAATTGCGTGAGGAGTTGCGCTCGGAGTTCGGTGCGGTATTTCACACCGACGGCGACGGCGAGGCCATCGTGGCGGCGTATCACCACTGGGGCGCCGACGCACTGAAGCGACTGCGCGGCATGTTCGCGTTCGCGGTGTGGGACACCGTCGAGCGTGAATTGTTCTGCGCCAGGGACCCGTTCGGCATCAAGCCGCTGTTCATGGCCACCGGGCCGGGCGGCACCGCGGTGGGCAGCGAGAAGAAGTGCCTGCTGGACCTGGCCGATCTGCTGGGACTCGACCTGGGCATCGACGATCGAGCCGTACAGCACTACACCGTGCTGCAGTACGTGCCCGAGCCCGAGACGTTGCACCGCGGCATCCGTCGGCTGGAATCGGGCAGCTACGCGCGCTTGAAGCCGGGTGGCCGTCCTGAGGTGACCCGCTACTTCGTCCCGAAATTCGATGCGGTGCCGTTCGTCAAAGGTGCCGAGCAGGCCCGCTACGACGAGATCACCGCCGCGCTGGAAGATTCCGTCGCCAAGCACATGCGCGCCGATGTGACGGTCGGCGCCTTCCTGTCCGGGGGCATCGACTCGACGGCTACCGCGGCGCTGGCGATGCGTCACAATCCCCGGCTGATCACGTTCACCACCGGCTTCGAGCGGGAGGGCTTCTCCGAGGTGGACGTGGCCGTCGCGTCCGCGGAAGCCATCGGCGCCCGGCATGTCACCAAGGTGGTCAGCCAGGCGGAGTTCGTCGAGGCGCTACCCGAGATCGTCTGGTATCTGGACGAACCGGTGGCCGACCCGGCCCTGGTGCCGTTGTTCTTCATCGCCCGTGAGGCCCGCAAGCACGTGAAGGTGGTGCTGTCCGGTGAGGGTGCCGATGAGTTGTTCGGCGGTTACACGATCTATCGGGAACCGTTGTCGCTGCGGCCTTTCGACTATCTGCCGCGGCCGGTGCGCAAGTCGCTGGGCAAGGCGTCCAAGCCGCTGCCGGAGGGTATGCGCGGCAAGAGTCTCCTGCACCGCGGTTCGCTGACGCTGGAGGAGCGCTACTACGGCAATGCCCGCAGCTTCTCCGATGAGCAGCTTCGGGCGGTGCTGCCGGGCTTCCGGCCGGAATGGACGCACACCGACGTCACCGCCCCGGTGTACGCCGAGTCGCAGGGCTGGGATCCGGTGGCGCGCATGCAGCACATCGACCTGTTCACCTGGCTGCGCGGCGACATCCTGGTCAAGGCCGACAAGATCACCATGGCCAACTCGCTGGAACTGCGGGTGCCGTTCCTGGACCCCGAGGTGTTCGCGGTGGCCTCCCGGTTGCCGGTCGATCAGAAGATCACCCGCTCGACCACCAAGTACGCGTTGCGCCGCGCGCTGGAGCCGATCGTTCCGGCCCATGTGCTGAACCGCCCCAAGCTGGGCTTCCCGGTGCCGATCCGGCACTGGCTGCGCGCCGGTGAGCTGATGGACTGGGCGTACGCCATGACGGCGTCATCCCAGGCCGGGGCCTATGTCGATCTGGCCGCGGTCCGCACCATGCTCGACGAGCATCGCAACGGCGTCAGCGATCACAGCCGCCGGCTGTGGACCGTGCTGATCTTCATGCTGTGGCACGCCATCTTCGTCGAGCACAGCGTTACCCCGCAGATCAAGGAACCGCACTACCCGGTCCAGCTCTGAACCCGGACCGGCTCCGGGCCCATCGGGCCCAGAGCCGGCACCCGGAGTGTCAGGCCGGCACTGTCAGGCCAGCGCCTTGCCGATCTCGGCACCTGCCTCGGCGCCGTAGGCGTCGGTGAGTCGCTGCACCGCTTCGGCCGCGTCCCAGGTCCATTCCTGCGGACCCGTCGACTCCAGCACAAGCACCGCGACCAGTGACGCGAGCTGAGCAGAGCGCTCGAGGCTCAAACCGGCGCTGCGTCCGGTCAGGAAACCGGCGCGGAACGCGTCGCCGATACCGGTCGGGTCGGCCTGATGCTTCTCGGGCACCACGCCGACGTGCACGAAGGTGCCGTCCGAGCTGACCAGGTCGACTCCCTTGGCGCCGAGGGTGGTGACGCGCATGCCGATCTGGCTCATCACCTGGGCCTCGCTCCACCCCGACTTCTGCAGCAGCAGGTCCCACTCGTAGTCGTTGGTGAACAGGTAGGCGGCGCCGTTGATGAGCTTGCGGATCTCCTCTCCGGAGAGCCGGGCCAGCTGCTGGGACGGGTCGGCGGCGAAGGCCAGGCCGAGCTTGCGGCATTCCTCGGTGTGCAGGAACATTGCCTCGGGGTCGTTGGCGCCGACGATCACCAGCTCCGGTTTCCCGACGCGGGCCACCAGATCGGCCAGGGAGATGTTGCGGGCCTCCGACATTGCACCGGGGTAGAACGAGGCGATCTGGGCCATGTCCTCATCGGTGGTACAGACGAAGCGGGCGGTGTAGGCGCTGTCGGAGATCAGCACGCTGCCGCAGTCGACGTTGGCGCCCTCCAGCCAGGCCCGGTATTCACCGAAATCCTGACCTGCGGCGCCGACGAGGGCGACGTCACCGCCGAGGATGCCGATCGCGAAGGCCATGTTGCCCGCGACTCCCCCGCGGTGGATCACCAGATCGTCGACCAGGAAGCTCAGCGACACCTTCTGCAGGTGGTCGGCCAGCAGTTGCTCCGAGAATTTGCCCGGGAACCGCATCAGGTGGTCGGTCGCGATGGATCCGGTAACTGCGATGGTCACGTAGTGTCACCCCTCATTTCATTAAGTCGGCTACATAACAGTACCCGCGCGGGCCTTCCGGCGATCTGCGCGCACGGTCGCACTTCGCGGGTTGCGCTAACCTGCGTATAACCGTATTCCCGGTCACCGTAGACGGCTGGCCCACCTCCAGATCACGCGGGGAGCGTCATTTGATGACTGGTTCCTACCAGTACCCCGAGCAGATTCCGCCGCAGCCTTATCCCGAGCCGGTGCCGACCGCACCGTCGGCATACCCCGGGACACTGCCACCGCCGGTGCCCTACCCGAAGCGGCGGCGCTGGCCGAAGATTCTGGCAGCCCTGTTGGTGGTGGCAGCGCTTGGAGGTGTACTGACCGCGGCCCTGGTCACCGGCCGCCGCGGGGCGGCGGCACCGGTGGTGGTCTCCGACGCACGGGCTCAGGCCGCGATCCAGGAATACCTCGACGCCCTGATCGACGGGGATGACGAAACGATCGCGCGGCACACGCTGTGCGGGTTGTACGACGGGGTCAAGGACCGCAGGGCCGATCTCGCGGTGGCCGGTTTGGCCAGCGACGCATTCCGCAAGCAGTTCAGTCATGTCGAGGTGACCCACATCGACGCGAACGTGCCGTGGTCCACCACGCAGGCGCAGGTGCTGTTCACGATGCGCGTGGCGCCGGCCAGTGGGTCGGCACGCGGACAACGCCCCACCGGTGAGGAACAGCAGGGCGTGGCACAGCTATTGGTGAAGAAGGACGGGAAGAACGAGCAGGTTCTGGTGTGCTCGTATGTGCTGCGCACCAGCGGTCAGTTCTGACCGCCGGGCTGTCAGCTCACGTCAGTTGAAGGAGTCGCCGCAGGCGCAGGAGCCGGTGGCGTTCGGGTTGTCGATCGTGAAGCCCTGCTTCTCGATGGAGTCGACGAAGTCGATGGTGGCGCCCTGGACATACGGCGCGCTCATCCGGTCCACGACCAGCCGCACGCCGCCGAACTCGGCGTTGAGGTCACCGTCGAGGGTGCGGTCGTCGAAGAACAGGTTGTAGCGCAGGCCGGCGCAGCCGCCCGGTTGCACCGCGATACGCAGCGCGAGGTCGTCGCGGCCTTCCTGGTCCAGCAGCGCCTTCGCCTTCGTCGCCGCAGCGTCGGACAGGGTCACACCGTGGGTTTCGGTGGAGGTGGCGTCCTGAACAGTCATAGCTCTCCCTAAACATCCCTGGGCATCAACGAAACGCGTGGGCGTACCGCGCGTCTATTACCTCAACGGTACCTTGTTCCGACGCTATTCCCGACTTATCCACAGGCCGGGGCATGTGGCCGGGCCACCTGCGGCGGGCAGTAACCTGGCAGTCGTGAAGCTGCTGGGCCGCAAGAAGGACAACGAAGGCGAACCCGCCGGGACCGACCAGGTCACGAGCGCCGGATCAACCGCCGCCGAATCAACGGCCGGCACGGCCGCGGGCACCGCCCCCAAAGGCAGGCCGACGCCCAAACGCAACGACGCCGCGAAGCGGCGTGGTCCGGTCGCACCCGCACCCCTGACCTCCGCCGAGGCACGTCAGCGCCGTAAGGAGCTGCGGGGGCCGAAGCTGTCCAAGGACGAGCGCAAGATCGAGCGGCTCACCCGCCGCGCCGATATGGCCGACCGCCGCGAGAAGATGATGGCCGGCGATGAGTCCTACCTGCTTCCCCGCGACAAGGGTCCGGTTCGCCGCTATGTCCGCGACGTTGTCGACTCCCGACGCAATGTGCTGGGTCTCTTCATGCCCGCGGCCCTGGCGATGATCTTCTTCATGCTCGCGCTGCCGTCGCTGAAGTTTCAGCAGATCCTGTCCTACGCGATGCTGATCCTGGTGGTCATCATGGTGATCGACGGGTTGATCGTCGGCCGCAAGGTGAACCACATGGTGGACGAGAAGTTCCCCGAAAACACCGAGAGCGGTTGGAAGCTGGGGCTTTACGCGGCCAGCCGGGCGTCACAGCTGCGCCGCATGCGCGCACCGCGGCCGGTGGTCAACCGCGGCGACAAGATCTCTTGATGCCATTCCAGGCGGTCTGACCGGTGCGCACGCTGGTGCTCGGCGGTATCCGCTCGGGTAAATCGCAGTGGGCCGAAACGGCGATCGCCCGCGCTGCCGGGCACACCGCGCCCGTGCGTTACCTGGCCACTGGCCCCACCGCCGACAGTGACCCGGCCTGGGCTGACCGCGTGGGCGCACACCAGGTGCGTCGGCCCGCGCACTGGCACACCGTGGAAACCGCCGACCTGGCCGCCGATCTCGCGGTCGGCCCGCATGGAACGTCGGGCACCGCAACGCTTGTCGACGACGTCGGTGGCTGGCTGACCGCGACCATGGACCGCATCGGCGCCTGGACCGGAGTGCCTGTTGCCCCTGAGGTCGACGTACTCGTGCGGGCAGTCGACGCGTTCACCGCTCCCCTGGTCCTGGTCAGTCCCGAGGTCGGACTGACCGTCGTCCCCGCCACGGAGGCGGGGCGCCGGTTCGCCGATGAACTGGGCACGGTCAACCAGCGCCTGGCCGCGGTGTGCGACCGCGTGGTGCTGGTGGTGGCCGGCCAACCGCTCACGGTGAAGGAGCCGTCATGACGGAATTGGATGTGGCCTTCGCCCCGGTCGCCGCACCGGATGCCGAGGCGGCCGCAGCGGCGCGGGCCCGTCAGGACCGGCTCACCAAACCGCCCGGCTCCCTCGGCCGGCTGGAAGACCTCGCGGTCTGGGCGGCCTCGTGCCAGGGCGCGTGCCCGCCGCGAGCGCTCACCCGGGCACGCGTGGTGGTCTTCGCGGCCGACCACGGGGTGACCGCCGCGGGGGTTTCGGCGTTCCCGTCCGCGGTGACCGGCCAGATGGTGGCCAACTTCGATGCGGGCGGGGCCGCGATCAACGTGCTGGCAGAGGTGGCCGGAGCCACCGTGCGGGTCCTCGACATCGCCGTCGACTGTGATGTGCCGCTGTCTCCCGCGATCGGCGCCCACAAGATCCGCCGCGGCTCGGGCAACATCGCCGTCGAGGACGCGCTCGGCGCGGAAGAAGCGGTGGCCGCGGTCACGGCGGGGCGCCAGATCGCCGACGAGGAGATCGACGCCGGGGCAGACCTGCTCATCGCCGGTGATATGGGAATCGGAAATACCACGGCGGCAACAACTCTGGTGGCAGCACTCACCGGCACCGAACCTGTTGTCGTGGTGGGCCGCGGCACCGGCATCGACGACCTCGGCTGGATGCGCAAGGCCGGCGCGGTACGCGACGCGCTGTACCGCGCCCGCACCGTGACCAGCGATCCGCTGGGCCTCTTGCGGGTGTGCGGCGGAGCCGACCTGGCCGCGATGGCCGGGTTCCTGGCCCAGGCCGCAGTGCGGCGCACCCCGGTTCTGCTGGACGGCATGGTGGTGACGGCCGCGGCCCTGGTGGCCGAGAACCTGGCACCGGGCGCGCGGGCATGGTGGCAGGCCGGCCATCGGTCGACCGAACCGGCCCACAGTCTGGCGCTGTCCCAGCTGGGGCTGGAGCCGATCGTCGACCTCGGCATGCGCCTGGGCGAAGGTACCGGCGCCGCGGTGGCGCTGCCGATCCTGCGGGCGGCTATCGCCACGCTGGCCTCGATGGCCACCTTCGACGAGGCCGGAATCTCCGAAGAGACGCCATGATTTCCGCGCTCGGCGGGGCGTTCGCGTTCGGCACGGTGCTACCGGTGAGGACTTCGGCCGGCATCGGCCGCGGGGCGCTCACCGCCCTGCCGCTGGTCGGTTTCACCCTCGGCGCGCTGGCGGCCGCGGTGGTGGCCGGTGGCCAGTGGGCCTTCGGCACGGGTACTGCCCTACCCGGCCTGCTGGCGGTGGCCGTACTTCTGCTGGCCACCCGCGGGCTGCACATCGACGGCTTCTGCGACACCGTCGACGGTCTCGGGTGTTACGGCCCGCCGGAGCGGGCACTGGCGGTCATGCGGGACGGTTCGGCCGGGCCGTTCGGCGTCGCCGCGGTGATCGTGGTGATCGGTTGTCAGGCAATGGCATTCGCTCAACTCAGCGCGGTCGCGATCGTCGTCGCCGTCACCGCAGGCCGCGTCGCGGCCGTGGTCGCCTGCCGGCGTTCGGTGCCGGCGGCCGCAGGCAGCTCACTGGGCGGCGCCGTGGCGGGCACTCAGCCGGTCGCCGTGGTGGCGGCCTGGGTGATCGCCGTCGCCGCGCCGGCCGCATGGGCGGGCCCGCGGATGTGGCAGGGCCCGGTCATGGTGCTGGTGGCCGTGGGCGCTTCGGCACTGCTGGTCGCCCACTGCGTGCGGCGGTTCGGCGGCATCACCGGCGACGTGCTGGGCGCCGCCGTCGAGGTGACGACGACGATCGTCGCGCTCGGGTTGGCGATTCGCTGACCTCTAGACCCTGTGGGCGCAGTGCCGCAATGACGTCACGCACGGCCTCCCACTGCTCTTGCAGTTCGGCACGTCCCACCGCCGGCGGAGGCAGCTCCGGGACCCCGCCCAACCGCTTCTCGGCGCGCCTGCGATCGGCGGCCCACGCCGTACGGAGCACCCGCTGGGCCTTGGCCAGGTACCCGACCAGTCTCTTGCCGGGCGCCGGGCCCAGATCGGCGGGCAGGCTCTCGGCCCAGTCGCGCAGTTCCGCCGGGACCACCTCGGCCACGCGGGTGGGCGGGACCGGATGCAGAGCCGCGGCCTTGGGACCGAACAGTTCGGGATGCAGGTACTTTCCCCGCTCGCCGTCGGGCTTGCGCTGCTCGGGGGTGACCCGATTCGCTTCCGCCCAGGCATCTTTGCGCACCCCGGTGACCTGCCAGCACACCTTCACCCGACCTGGGTCGGTGGCGATCGTGAACGCGTTGTCCTTGACCTCCTCGGAGACCATCGCCCGGGCGAATGTTCCGATCACGGTGAGCTGGTAGCGGAAGTCCCGGTTGAGCGCCTCGAAGTACGACGGCAGCTTCACCCGTGCCCGCCCGGACCGGTCCGTGGTCACGGTGCCGCTGTAGACGTTGAGCATGTCCGGGGATTCGACGAAGGAATGCGACAGATACCGGTTCGCCGGATCGGCCGGGTGATCGACGGTGAATCCGCCGCCGCTCTTGCTGAGAAAACCCGTCACCCGCACCCGTCCCACGAACAGCCCGGCGAAGCCGTTGGCACTTTGACCGCGGACCGCTGCCACGTCGGGGTTTCGCCGGGTATCGGCGAACGTGAAGCCCTCGACTCCGTTTCCGATCACGCTGAGGCCCGAGACCCCGCCGCCGGAACCGGTGGAGAAGTGCACGCCGGACACCCCGTGACCGGTACCGATCGTGAGGCCGGCGGTGCCGTCGGAAGACAGGCTGACACCGCGCACACCCACCTCGTCGTCGCTGCTGCCCCGGACCCCGGTGCCGCTGCGGCTGTGTCCGGAGACACCAGATCCGGTCGAGTCCGCGACGACGTGCTGCCCCGACACCCCGGAGACCCCGACGCCGTAGGTGAGACCGGCGATGGCATCGGTCGACTGGCTGACGCCGTACACACCCGGACCGGCACTGCTGGTGCCAAGCACCCCCATGGTGTTGTCGCCGGTGCCGAATACGCCTGGGGCGCTTCCGCCGTCGGCGAAGCTGATACCCATGACGCCGGCGTTGTCGCCGCTGGTGCCACGCACCCCGAAACCATCGATGCTGCTGCCGATCACCCCGGTCGCGCCACCCACGAAGCCGGTGACCCCGTTGCCGCCGGTGGTACTGGAACCGAACACCCCGTGTGAGTCGTCGGTGGGGCTGAAGGTCACCCCGAGCAGTCCCGAAGAGCTGGAGCTGCGCGCCAAAACACCTGGCGCTTGCAAACTTTCGCCCACCACGCCGTTACCGGCGGGGCTGCGCCCCACCACCCCCGGGCCGTCGGCGCCGTGACCCTCGACACCGGCCGGCGGATCGATGAACACGGTGGTGCCGCTCGGCAGTACCCCACTGCTGCCGAACACACCGCCACCGATATCGGAATCTCCCCACACCCCGACCGGCACGGGGTCACCGTTCTCGTCGACTGGTTGCTGCCCGCTGTCGGCCGGATCGAATCCCGCTACGACTGCCATGACGGCCTCCCTCGATTGGTGGCGCAGGTCAGATCAATTCTGCGCGCGCCTCAAATCGTTCGGGGAGAAACCGCTAGTTCAGTCGGGCCATCCAGCCGTGCGTGTCGGCGAAGGTTCCCCGCTGAATCCCGGTCAGGGTGTCACGCAGGGCCATGGTGATCTCGCCCGGTTGCCCGTCGGCGATGGTGAACTCCTCCGGCGAGTCGGAACTGCCGTACTTGACCTTCGACACCGGAGTGATCACCGCGGCGGTGCCGCACGCGAACACCTCGGTGATCTCGCCCGCGGCGGCCTTCTTCTGCCATTCGTCGACGTCGATCTTGCGTTCCTCGACTGCAAACCCGGCATCGGTTGCCAACTGCAGCAAGGAATCTCGCGTGATACCCGGTAACAGCGAGCCGGACAGCTCCGGTGTGACGAGCCGGGCCGATCCGCCGCTGCCGAAGACGAAGAACAGGTTCATCCCGCCCATCTCTTCGACGTAGCGGCGCTCGATCGCGTCCAGCCACACCACCTGATCGCACCCGTTGTCGGCCGCCTGCGCCTGCGCGAGCAGCGAGGCCGCGTAGTTGCCGCCGAACTTGGCCGCGCCGGTGCCGCCGGGTGAGGCCCGCACGTACTCATGGGACAGCCACACGCTGACCGGCTTGATGCCGCCCTTGAAGTAGGCCCCGGCCGGCGAGCCGATCGCCAGGTAGCGGTACTCATTGGCCGGACGCACGCCCAGGCCCGGTTCGGTGGCGATCACGAATGGCCGCAGGTACAGCGATTCCTCACCACCGGCCGCGGGCACCCACGACTCGTCGACCGCGATGAGCTGGCGCAGCGATTCGATGAACAGGTCCTCGGGAAGTTCGGGGATGGCCAGCCGCCGCGACGAGGCACGCAGCCGCGCCGCGTTGGACTCCGGCCGGAAGGAGACGATCGAGCCGTCCGCCCAGCGGTATGCCTTGAGCCCTTCGAACACTTCCTGCGCGTAGTGCAGCACGATGGCCGAGGGATCGAGCTCGATCGGCCCGTACGGGATCACCCGCGGGTCGTGCCAGCCCTGCCCGGAGGTGTAGTCGATGGCCACCATGTGGTCGGTGTGGTACTTGCCGAAACCCGGGTTGGCCAGAACAGATTCGCGTACCGCATCGGTCGCCGGATTCGCGTTGGCTGAAACCGTGAACTCGAGATGGCCGCTAGTCATGCAGCGATTGTATCGCCCGAGGCTAGCGTGTTTTCGGGGCCACGAACGGGGGCTTGACCACTTCGCATTCGACAGCGCGGCCACGCACGTCCACACTCACCCGCTGCCCGTCGGCGATGTCGTGGGCGGTGTCGATGAGCGCCAGTGCGATGCCGACTTTCAGTGACGGCGAGAACGTTCCCGAGGTCGTGGTCCCGATGCGGGTGTCCCCGTCGAGCACCGCGAGATCGGCGCGCAGCACCCCGCGGCCGACAGCCTTGAGGCCGCGCAGCACCCGGGCCGGACCGGCCTGCTTCTCGGCCAGCAACGCATCGCGCCCCCAGAATGCGTCCTTCTTCCAGCCGATCGCCCAGCCGCAGCGGGCCTGCAGCGGCGAGATGTCCAGCGACAGTTCGTGGCCGTGCAGCGGGTAGCCCATCTCGGTGCGCAGGGTGTCGCGGGCGCCGAGGCCCGCAGGTTCGCCGCCGGCCGCACGCACGGCCGCCACCAGGGCGTCGAACACCACGCCGGCGCGGTCCCAGGCCGGCAGCAGCTCGTAGCCGTGCTCGCCGGTGTAGCCGGTGCGGCACACCCGGACGAATACGCCGTCGTACTCGGCGTCGGCATAACCCATGTAGTCCATGTCGGTGGGCAGCCCCAGTGCCTCGAGCACCTCGGTGGACTTCGGGCCCTGCACCGCCAGCACCGCGTACGAGCGGTGCTCGTCGGTGATCGTCAGCCCATCAGGGGCGTTCTTGCGCAATTCGGCGACGACGGCCGCGGTGTTGGCGGCGTTGGGCACCAGGAAGATCTCGTCGTCGGACACGTAGTAGGCGATGAGGTCATCAATAACTCCCGCCACGCCTCCTTCGTCTTTGCAGCACAGGGTGTACTGCGCCTTGCCCGGTCCGATCCGGTTCAGGTCGTTGGTGAGGGCCGCGTTGACGTAGGCGGCCGCACCCGGTCCTTTGACCAGTGCCTTGCCGAGGTGGCTGACGTCGAAGAGGCCGACGGTATCGCGCGTGGCGTTGTGCTCGGAGACGGTCCCGGCGTACGACACCGGCATCAGCCATCCGCCGAATTCGGCGAAACTGG
Organism: Mycobacterium sp. NPDC050441; assembly: GCF_040655355.1. Lineage (NCBI taxonomy): Bacteria > Bacillati > Actinomycetota > Actinomycetes > Mycobacteriales > Mycobacteriaceae > Mycobacterium > Mycobacterium sp. NPDC050441. The sequence goes on from NZ_JBFAJS010000005.1 coordinate 272,881, forward strand.
CCCCCAGGTCGCGATGGCGTTCTTCCAGCGGTCCGTGCAGCAGGTCGTCACTCACGGGTTCACCCTAATCTCTGGGCCTATTCGGACCGCCAAACTGCGACACTGACTTGGTGGTCGATTTCGATGCACTGGAATCCGCCGGGATCGCCGACGCACGCCGGCGCGCCCCGCTCATCGAGTACCTGGACGGTCTCGGTTTCACCGCCGAGCAGATGATCGAGGCCGAATTGCGCGGCCGGTTGTTCGGTCTGGCCGGCGATGTCCTGCAGTGGTCGGGGCCGCCGCAGTACTGCCTGGCCGATGTCGCCGCGATGATCGGGGTTCCGCTGACCGATGTGGAACGCGCGTGGGCAGCGCTGGGCCTGACCGTCGCCGGATGCGATGTCAAGACGCTGAGCGAGGCCGACGTGGACGCACTCCGCACCTGGGCCGAGATGCGCTCGCTGGTGGGTGATGTCGAGGCCACCGGGCTGCTCCGCGTGGTGGGTTCGGGCATGGCCCGGTTGTCCGAGGCGGTCTCGTCGATGAGCCGGGCCAGCACCCCGGACATCAACCTCGAGCATTCTCACGACGAGCTCACCACCGCCAGGGCCTACCGGGCCGCGGCCAGGTTCATCCCCCGCATCGGGTCCATGATCGACGCCGTACACCGTCACCACCTGATGAGCACGAGGCGTTATTTCGAGCACGTCATCCAGGACGGATCTTCAGGCGTGGTGTGCGGCATCGGTTTTGCCGACCTGTCCGGGTTCACCGCGCTCACCCAGATGCTGACCACCACCGAACTCTCGGCCCTGCTCAACGAGTTCAGCTCGACGAGTTCCGATATCGTCCACGCCCGCGACTGCCGGGTGGTCAAGTTCATCGGCGACGCCGTCATGTGGGTGGGGTACGAACCCGAACAGCTGGCCCAGGTGGCCGTCGACCTGGTCACCCACCCGCGGGTACGTGAGACGAACCTGCAGGTGCGTGCGGGTCTGGACTTCGGCGCCGCGCTGGCGATCGGCGGCGACTACTTCGGTAACCCCGTCAACCGCGCGGCGCGACTGGTGGCCATCGCCCAACCCAGCCAGATCCTGGTGTCCGCGCCCCTGCACGATCTCCTGCCACACCGGCGGTTCGCCGCAGCGCAGGCCCTCACCCTGAAAGGGTTCGACGCACCGGTCCCGGCGTATCCGCTCGCCGGACTCTAGGGTGAACGGGGTGAGCAGCGCACCCGGCTACCAGGCCCCCACCGTCACCGTCAGCTCGTCGTTGCCCCTTGAAGGGGACGCCGAGGCCGTCCTCGTCATCGGCGTCGTCAGCGACGACGCGGGCCCGAAGGTCCTGGCCACGGGGCCCTATCTCGACGACGATGCGGTGGCCGCCGTCGAATCCGGCCTGCAGGCACTGGGTGCCACCGGCGGCGAGGGGCAGACGCACCGCCTGGTCGTCTCCTCACTTCCGGTCGCCAGCGTGCTGACCGTCGGCCTGGGTAAGCCTCGCGACGAGTGGCCCGCCGACGTGATCCGCCGGGCCGCCGGTACCGCGGCGCGGGCGTTGGACAAGGTCGCCACGGTGGTGACCTCGCTTTCGGCCCTCGATCTGGAGGCCGCCGTCGAGGGATTGATCCTGGGCGCCTACCGATTCAGCGACTTCCGCAGCGCCAAGACGGCACCCACCGATGCCGGGTTGACCGCGATCACCGCGCTGGCTGCCGATACCAAGGCGGCAACCAAGGCAGAAGCGCAGCGGGCGGTGGACATCGCGTCGGCGGTCGCGACTGCTCGAGATTTTGTCAATACCCCGCCGAGCCACCTGTTTCCCGGCGAATTCGCCAAGCGGGCAAAGGCTTTGGGCGAAGCCGCCGGGCTCGAGGTCGAGGTGCTCGACGACAAGGCCCTGGCCAAGGCCGGCTACGGCGGCATCGTGGGTGTCGGCAAGGGGTCCTCGCGCCCGCCCCGCCTGGTGCGGTTGATCCACCGTGGCGGCAAGGGCAAGCGCGTCGCTCTGGTCGGAAAGGGCATCACGTTCGACACGGGCGGCATCTCGATCAAGCCGGCCGCCAACATGCATCACATGACCTCGGACATGGGTGGCGCCGCGGCGGTGGTCGCGACCGTGGTGCTGGCCGCCAGGCAGAATCTGCCGATCGAGGTGATCGCCACTGTGCCGATGGCCGAGAACATGCCGTCGTCGACCGCGCAGCGTCCGGGCGATGTGCTGACCCAGTACGGCGGGATCACCGTCGAGGTGCTCAACACCGACGCCGAAGGTCGTTTGATCCTGGCCGACGCGATCGTGCGGGCCTGCGAGGACGAACCCGACTACCTGATCGAGACCTCCACACTCACCGGTGCGCAGACGGTGGCCCTGGGTGCCCGCACACCGGGCGTGATGGGCAGCGACGAGTTCCGCGACCGGGTCGCGACACTGTCCCAGTCCGTGGGCGAAAACGGTTGGGCCATGCCACTACCCGAGGAACTCAAGGACGACCTGAAGTCCTCCGTGGCCGACCTCGCCAACGTCAGCGGGTCGCGCTACGCCGGGATGCTCGTGGCGGGCACCTACCTGCGCGAGTTCGTCGCCGACGGAGTCCAGTGGTCGCACATCGACATCGCCGCACCGGCCTACAACACCGGCGGCCCTTGGGGTTACACCCCCAAGGGCGGCACCGGCGTGCCGACGCGCACGATGTTCGCGGTGCTGGAGGATATCGCCGCGAACGGCTAGAGCATGAAGCCGCCCAACGTGAACAAGATGGCGAGAACTCTCCACGATCTCGCTATCTGCTTCACGTTGGGTGCCGTGCTCGCGGGCTGTTCCGGGTCATCGAACCCGCCGCCACCCGCTTCCCCGAGCACGACGACGTCGACGACTCGCCCGGCGGCCACCACGCCGGCCTCCCCCGCCGGCGCCCAACCTCGCGTGGCGGCAGACGCGGGTCGGCTGGCCGAGGACCTGGTCGCCGACGAGCGTGCCCTGCGCAATCCGGCGACACCGGAGCCGGCGCTGACGCACGCGGCCCGCCGTCAGCAGGTGGCCTACCGGACGATCGGCCGTCATCCCGAATGGGACGGGATCATCCGGCCCCGTATCCCCACCGAGCTGGTCGCGTTCTATGACCGCAATGTCGACGCCCGTCGGCAGCTCGCCCTGCTGGCCCACCCCAAGGACACGCTGCCCGCGTGGCGTATCAACCCGCCGCCCCCGGCGGATGCCCTGCTCACGGCTTACCGCGACGCCGAGGCGGCCTCCGGCGTGGGCTGGAATTACCTTGCGGCGATCAACCTGATCGAGACGCACTTCGGCAGCGTGACCGGTGACAGCTCGGCCGGTGCGCAGGGCCCGATGCAGTTCATGCCGTCCACGTTCGCGGCGTACGGCCGGGGCGGTGATATCCACTCACCTCGGGACAGCATCATGGCAGCCGGGAATTACCTGGCCGCCAACGGTTTTGCGCACGACCCCGACTATGCCCTGTTCCGGTACAACAACGCCGACGAGTACGTACGGGCGGTCACCGACTATGCCACCGCGATGGCCGCCGATCCGGCGGCGTTCGGCACGTTCTACCGCTGGGACGTCTACTACGTCTCAACCGCCGGTGATGTTCTGCTGCCCATCGGGTACGCCACCGAGTCACCGATACCGGTCGGCGAATACCTCACCGCGCACCCGCAGTAGCGGTCAGAGCGAGCCCGAGCGCGCCACCCGGCGCAGCGCCGAGGGCACCAGCCGTGCCACCCCGTAGGCCGCATACGCCTCCGGGGTGACGGGGCGGATCGCCTTGTCTTTGCGGACGGCCGCGACGATGGCCTTGGCCACCTTGTCCGGCCCGTAGCGCCGCGCGGCGAACGCCTTCTTGGTCGCCGCCCGCAACTGCTCGACCTGGCCCTGCTTCTCGGCGGGTACGTCGAAGCGGGTGGTGTCGATGATGTTGGTGTCGATCATGCCAGGGCAGATCGTGGTCAAACCGACTCCCGCCGAGTTCAATTCGGCGCGCAGGCAGTCGGAGAACATGAACACCGCAGCCTTGCTCGTGGAATAGGCGTTCATCGACGCCGACGGCGAATAGGCAGCCATCGACGCCACGTTGACGATGTGGCCGCCGGTACCCCGGTCCACGAGGCGACGGGCAAATGACCTGCAGCAGTTGACGACTCCGCCGAAGTTCACGTCCAGTACCCGGTCGTACTGATCAGCCGGGGTGTCCAGGAACTTGCCGCCGTGGCCGATTCCGGCGTTGTTGACCACCACGTCGGGTACCCCGTGCGTGCTGCAGACGTGTTCGACGAAATTCTCCACCGCCTCGGCGTCGGACACGTCGAGGCCGTAGGCATGGGCCAGTCCGCCGCGCGCCACGATCTCATCGGCGGTGGCCTTGGCCGAAGCCTCGTCGATGTCGCTGACCACGAGTTCGGCGCCCTGCGCAGCGAAGGCCAGTGCCGTGGCGCGGCCGATGCCGCTGCCCGCGCCGGTCACCGAAACCAGTGTGTCTCCGAAGGATTCGCGTGACCCTCCGACCTGAGCGCGTCGCAGCGCGCGGGATGCCGGGGCGCCCTCGATGTGCTCGATCAGTTCGGCGGTCGCGTTGGCGATCGCGCGCCAGTGCGAGAACGGCGCCCAGTGCCCGGCCTTGAGGTCACGGCGCCACAGCATCGGCACCCAGGTGGACTCCTCGTCGTAGCCGTGCCCACGGACCACGGGGTCGTGGTCGTTGCAGATCAGCTGCACCGGCACGGTCACATAGTGATCGTGACGCAGCGTCGTGAACGAGCGAATCGCGTTGGCGCGGTAAATCTTCAGCCCGTTCGCAGCATCGGTGTCGAGTGTCTCGGACTGGAATTTGGGGCCGGGGGTGTCGATGGCCTGCAGCCGGCGGGCCGCCCCGGACCGCATCAGGGCCGGCGCGATCACCGGGATCGAGAACGGGATCCAGTAGCTGAACCGCGAGGCCAGGTTCACGGCCTTGGCGAACCGGATCGGCCGGTACGGGCGGGCCAGGCGGCCACGCACGAATGACCCGTAGTGATCGGTGCTCGGTCCCGATACCGACGTGAACGATGCCACCCGCTCGGAGGCCTCGGGCCGGCTCAGGTACTCCCAGACCCCGACCGACCCCCAGTCGTGGGCCAACACGTGCACGGGGCGTCCGGGGCTCACGGCGTCGATCACGGCGGACAGGTCGTCGGCGAACCGGTCCATCCGATAGGCGGCGACGGGTTTGGGGACATCCGAGGCGCCGGCGCCGCGGTTGTCGTACCGCACGATGTGGAAGCGGTCCCCCAGTTCGCCTGTGACGCCGTTCCACAGCACATGCGAGTCCGGCCACCCGTGTGCCATCACGAGTGTGGGGCGCTCGCGATCCCCTTGTTCGTAAACCGCGATGCGGGTTCCGTCCGAGCTGTCGACGAAGCGCTGCATAGTCCACCCTCCACGAGGTACCTGTGACGAACAGTATCCAATACCCGAGGTACCGGTTGCCTCGACTCTAACGGTCGTCGAGTTCCCGGTACACGGCGCGCTGACGCTCGATACGGCGACGCGCGTCGTAGTCCCGCATCCTTTGCGGATACCCCACCTTCTGCACGTCATAGACGGGGATCTGCAGCCAGTCGCTGAGCCGACGCGCGCCCGCCTCACCACCCGTGCGGCGCCGCGTCCATTCCCCGTCCGCAGCAACGAGCACGACAGTCACCTCGGTGACCGTGGTGCGGGGCTCGACGAATGCCTCGACTCCGACATGCTCAGCCACCCAGCGTTGCAGATACTGCAGGTCCGCGGCCTGATCACCGCCGGATCCGCGCGCCGACCGCCCTCGGCGAAACGCATCGAACAGGCCCAACGGACGGATCTCCTCAGCTCTGGGGAAGTTCGATGAACCGCCCTGCAAACCCTCACCCGATAGTGCCAGAGGATCGGTAACCCTGAGTGAGTGCGAATGGTGCTGCAGTGACAGGATGGTTCCGACAATCCACCTAGGTGCCGTACCCGGTGCACCTAGCTGTGGTAAGCCAGAGTTCGAGTCGTCACAAGTGACCGTCCGAGGAGTCAATACACATGGCCATCTCCGTCCAGATGCCCGCGCTAGGTGAGAGTGTCACCGAGGGGACCGTCACCCGCTGGCTTAAACAGGAGGGCGACACCGTCGAACTCGACGAGCCGCTGCTGGAGGTGTCCACAGACAAGGTCGACACCGAGATCCCGTCACCCGCCGCGGGTGTGCTGACGAAGATCGTCGCCCAAGAGGACGACACCGTCGAGATCGGTGGCGAGCTCGCGGTCATCGGGGATGCCTCCGAACAAGCCTCGGCTGCACCGGCCGAATCCCCGGCCCCGCAGGCCGCTCCTGAGCCCGAACCCGAGCCGGAACCCGCCCCCGCTGCACCGGCCCCCGAGCCCGTCGCCGCTGCCGCACCTGCACCCGCGGCCGCCGCCCCGGCTGCTGCCGCGTCCGGATCGGCCACCTCCATCGTGATGCCCGAGTTGGGCGAATCGGTCACCGAGGGCACCGTCACGCGGTGGCTCAAGAAGGTCGGCGACGCCGTGGGTCTCGACGAACCGTTGGTCGAGGTGTCCACCGACAAGGTCGACACCGAGATCCCGTCCCCGGTGGCCGGCACCCTGCTGTCGATCACCGCCGAGGAGGACGACGTCGTCGCGATCGGCGGCGAGCTGGCCAAGATCGGCGACGCCGCCGCCGCGCCGCCCGCTGCCCCCGCTCCGGCTGCACCCGCTCCTGCCCCGGCAGCGCCCGCCCCGGCACCCGCACCCGAATCCAAGCCGGAACCGAAACCGGAGCCCAAGCCCGAGCCGGCACCGGCAGCTCCCCCGGCTCCCGCCGCCGCCCCCGCGGCACCTGCGCCCGCCGCCCCCGCGGCACCTGCGCCCGCAGCCGGGGACGGCTCGCCGTATGTCACCCCGCTGGTGCGAAAGTTGGCCGCGGAGAACGGTGTTGACCTCGCTGCGGTGAAGGGCACCGGTGTCGGCGGCCGCATCCGCAAGCAGGACGTGCTCGCCGCGGCCGAGGCCAAAAAGGCGCCCCCGGCTCCGGCCGCACCGGCAGCCCCTGCCGCGGCCGCTCCCGCCGCCGCGTCGGCCGCGCCGTCCCCGGCCCTGGCACACCTGCGCGGAACCACGCAGAAGGCCAACCGGATTCGCCAGATCACCGCGAAGAAGACGCGCGAATCGTTGCAGGCGACTGCGCAGTTGACCCAGACCCACGAGGTCGACATGACCAAGATCGTGGCGTTGCGGGCCCGGGCGAAGGCGGATTTCGCCGAGCGCGAGGGTGTCAACCTCACCTACCTGCCGTTCATCGCCCGCGCCGTCATCGACGCGCTGAAGGTCCACCCGAACATCAACGCCAGCTACAACGAGGACACCAAGGAGATCACCTACTACGACGCCGAGCACCTCGGCTTCGCGGTCGACACCGACCAGGGTCTGCTCTCCCCGGTGATCCACAACGCCGGTGACCTGTCGCTGGGCGGGCTGGCGCGCGCCATCTCCGACATCGCGGCCCGGGCCCGGTCGGGCAACCTCAAGCCCGACGAGCTGTCCGGCGGCACGTTCACCATCACCAACATCGGCAGCCAGGGCGCGCTGTTCGACACCCCGATCCTGGTTCCGCCGCAGGCGGCGATGCTGGGCACCGGGGCGATCGTCAAGCGGCCGCGGGTGATCTCCGACGCCTACGGCAACGAGTCGATCGGCGTGCGCTCGGTGTGCTACCTGCCGCTGACCTACGACCACCGACTGATCGACGGCGCCGACGCCGGCCGGTTCGTGACCACCATCAAGCGCAGGCTCGAAGAAGGTGCTTTCGAGGCCGACCTCGGGCTGTAAAAGCCGTTAGGAGGGGCTCCCCACTGTGGCGGACGCCGTCATCGCGATAGCGGGATCATCCGGTCTGATCGGTTCGGCGCTGGTAACAGCGCTGCGCGCCGCCGATCGCCGGGTGCTCCGGATCGTACGCAGGGCACCATCGAACGGCGACGAGCTGTTCTGGAACCCCGACACCGGGGAGTTCGACGCTTCCGCGCTCCAGGGCGTGGACGCGGTGGTGAACCTGTGCGGGGTCGGCGTCGGTGAGAAGCGTTGGTCGGGCGCGTTCAAACAGAGCCTGCGCGACAGCCGGATCGGTCCCACCGAGGTACTGGCCGGCGCCGTGGCCGATGCCGGGGTGCCGGTGCTGATCAATGCGAGCGCTGTCGGTTATTACGGCGACACCCGGGACCGGGTGACCGACGAGTCCGCACCCGAGGGACGCGGGTTCCTGGCCGGGCTGTGCGCGGATTGGGAGGCGGCGACCGCGCCGGCCGTCGCCGCCGGGTCTCGGGTGGCGCTGCTGCGCACCGGACTGGTCATGTCCCCGTCGGGCGGCATGGTGAACCGGCTCAAACCGCTGTTCTCACTGGGCCTGGGCGCCCGTTTGGGCAACGGTCGGCAGTACATCCCGTGGATCAGCCTGGAGGACGAGGTCCGCGCGGTGCTGTTCGCGATGGCGAACGACAGCCTGTCGGGCCCGGTCAACCTCACCGGCCCCGCCCCGGTGACCAACGCCGAGTTCACCGCTGCGCTGGGCCGGGCCCTCAATCGGCCCACCCCGGTCATGGTTCCGGGTTTCGCGCTGCGCACCCTGCTGGGCGAGATCGCCGACGAGGGATTGCTCATCGGTCAGCGCGCCATCCCCGCCGCACTGGAGCGGGCCGGCTTCGGTTTCCACCACAACACCGTCGGCGAGTCGCTGGCCTATGCCACCGCACCCAAGGATTAGCGAGCCGACGTCGCCCGGTAGTCCTCGATCACCGTCAGGGCCTCGTCGAACCCGCGGTCCATCGGGGTCAGCGATATCGCGATGTCACCGCCGGTCAGCCGGCGGTTGGCCCGGCTCATCCGACCCAGCAGCGTTGTCGACCGGAACCGCTGCGGGTCCCGTCCGACCTTATTCGGCGCCAACCCCTGCACCGGACGGCAATCCTGCGCACGGGTAGCGTGGCTGCCATGGCGGCATCCATCCGCTCGGGGGGCACTCCCCTCGAGGTGCGACGCCTGGGCACGCTCGATTACGAAGCCGCCTGGGAACTACAGCGGGAGATCGCCGACGCCAGGGTGGCCGGTGGGCCCGACACCCTGCTGCTGCTTCAGCACCCTGCCGTCTACACCGCAGGCAAGCGCACCGAGCCCCACGAGCGCCCGGTGGACGGCACTCCCGTCGTCGACACGGACCGCGGCGGCAAGATCACCTGGCACGGTCCCGGACAGCTGGTCGGCTACCCGATCATCGGGCTGACGGAGCCGCTCGATGTGGTGAATTTCGTTCGCCGCCTTGAGGAAGCACTCATCAGCGTGTGCGCCGACCTGGGCCTGCAGACCGGTCGGGTCGATGGACGCTCCGGCGTGTGGGTTCCGGGTGAAGGGCTGCGGCCCGCCCGCAAGGTCGGGGCGATCGGCATCCGGGTGTCCCGGGCGACGACGTTGCACGGGTTCGCACTCAACTGTGACTGCGACCTGTCCGCGTTCTCGTCGATCGTGCCGTGCGGGATCGCCGATGCGGGCGTGACATCGCTGACGGCCGAGCTCGGCCGGCAAGTCACCGTCGAAGACGTCACCGACCGCGTCGCCGCCGCCGTGTGCGACGCGCTGGACGGACGGTTGGAAGTAGCTCTGAACGTAGGATGAACCTGTGACTGTGGTGCCTGAAGGTCGGAAGCTCCTGCGTCTGGAAGTGCGGAACGCGCAGACGCCCATCGAACGCAAGCCACCGTGGATCAAGACCCGGGCCAAGATGGGCCCGGAGTACACGGAGCTCAAGGGGCTGGTGCGCCGCGAGGGCCTGCACACGGTGTGCGAGGAGGCCGGATGCCCCAACATCTTCGAATGCTGGGAGGACCGGGAAGCCACGTTCCTGATCGGCGGCGAGCAGTGCACGCGTCGGTGCGACTTCTGCCAGATCGACACCGGCAAGCCGGCCGAGTTGGACCGTGACGAACCCCGCCGGGTCGCCGAGAGCGTGCAGGCCATGGGACTGCGCTACTCGACCGTGACCGGGGTGGCCCGCGACGACCTGCCCGACGGCGGGGCATGGTTGTACGCCGAAACCGTGCGCTACATCAAACAGCTCAACCCGAACACCGGCGTGGAGTTGTTGGCCCCGGACTTCAACGGCGAGCCCGCACAGCTTCAAGAGGTTTTCGAGTCGCGCCCAGAAGTGTTCGCGCACAACGTCGAAACGGTGCCGCGCATCTTCAAGCGCATTCGTCCGGCGTTCCGTTACGACCGCAGCCTGGCGGTGATCACCGCCGCCCGCAACTTCGGTCTTGTCACCAAATCGAACCTGATCCTCGGGATGGGCGAGACCATCGACGAGGTGCACACCGCGCTGCGCGACCTGCACGACGCGGGCTGCGACATCGTCACCATCACCCAGTACCTGCGACCGTCACCGCGTCACCACCCGGTCGAACGCTGGGTGCACCCCGACGAGTTCGTCGAGTTGTCGAGCTACGCCGAGGGCCTGGGATTCGCCGGCGTGCTGGCCGGACCGCTGGTGCGTTCGTCCTACCGTGCGGGCCGGCTCTACGCCCAGGCCGCGCGGGTTCGGTTCGCGGATCAACCCCCCGTATCCTGATGTAATGGCGAAAACCCGCACTGCCGCAGAAACGAAAGCGGCAAAGGCCGAGGCGAAGGCTGCCCGTAAGGCGGCCTCCAAACAGCGGCGCAGTCAGCTGTGGCAGGCATTCCAGATCCAGCGCAAAGAGGACAAGCGTCTGCTGCCGTACATGATCGGCGCGTTCGTGCTGATCGTGGCCGCCGCGGTGGTCGCCGGCCTGCTCATCGGCGGGTTCACCATGTACACGATGGTCCCCCTCGGCGTGGTGCTGGGCGCGCTGGTCGCGTTCATCATCTTCGGCCGCCGGGCCCAGAAGTCGGTGTACACGAAGGCCGAGGGCCAGACGGGTGCCGCGGCCTGGGCGCTGGACAACATGCGGGGCAAGTGGCGCGTCACCCCCGGCGTCGCGGCGACGGGTCATTTCGACGCAGTGCACCGGGTGATCGGTCGGCCCGGCGTGATCTTCGTCGGCGAGGGTTCGGCCACTCGGGTCAAGCCCCTACTGGCGCAGGAGAAGAAGCGCACCGCGCGCCTGGTCGGCGACATCCCGATCTACGACATCGTGGTCGGCAACGGTGAGGGCGAGGTGCCGCTGTCCAAGCTGGAGCGCCACCTCAACAAGCTGCCGGCGAACATCACGGTCAAGCAGATGGACTCGATCGAGTCCCGGCTCGCCGCACTGGGCACCAAGGCCGGCCCGGCCGGGATGCCCAAGGGCCCGATGCCCGCCGGCGCGAAGATGCGCGGTGTGCAGCGCACCGTTCGCCGGCGCTGATCTCTCAGCAGTCGAGCGTGAACAAGATCGCGAGAATTCTCCAGAATCTCGCGGTCTTTTTCACATTGGGGTGAGCGCTACCGCCGCACCACCGCGGTGAACGTCAGCCGGTCGTGCAGGCCGCGCAGATCACTGTCGGAAACCAGCGGCGGGATCACCAGTGCGATCAACACCACCCGCAGGAACGCCCGCACGATGCCGATCCGGTCCCGCCCGTCGGCCGGCACCACGGCCAGTCCGACCGCCAGCTGCCCCGGCGTGAACGAGAACAGCCGGACCGCGACCGTGCCCAGCACCATCCAGATCACCAGCACGGCCGTGGACAGCAATGGCAGCGAAATCAGGCCCAGGGCCATCAGCAGGCCGGCCAGCCCGTAGGCCACCAGCCAATCGATCAGGAGCGCGCCGAGCCGCCGGCCCGTCCGGGCCAGCGAGCCGGGCCCGGACTCCGGTAGGCCGAGGCGCTCACCGGGGTATTTTCCCCGGCCATCCTGCGCGTCTTCGCCGTCGCCGGCGTCGAAAGGTCCGGGTCCGGACAGCCAAGTTCCCATCGTGCGCGCCATAGGGCCAGAATAGGCGGAGCCGGCGAAGTGACGGTCAGTAGCTCACGTCACACAGAACGGTCATCGCGTAACTTGCGCGCAACATATGGTTGACGACTGCGCAACATGGTGTCCTTAGCGTCAACCCGCGGGTTACCAGTAAAGGAGAACACTCAGTGGCAGAAAAGACGTCCGACGACATCTTCAAGCTGATCAAGGACGAGAACGTCGAATACGTCGACATTCGCTTCTGCGATCTGCCCGGCGTCGTCCAGCACTTCTCGATCCCGGCGTCGGCGTTCGATGCGAGCGTCTTCGAGGACGGCCTCGCGTTCGACGGCTCGTCGGTCCGCGGCTTCCAGTCGATCCACGAATCCGACATGATGCTGCTGCCGGACCCCGACACCGCCCGCATCGACCCGTTCCGCGCCGCCAAGACGCTGAACCTGAACTTCTTCGTGCACGACCCGTTCACCCGCGAGGCGTACTCCCGCGACCCGCGCAACGTGGCCCGCAAGGCGGAGAACTACCTGGCCAGCACCGGTATCGCCGACACCTGTTTCTTCGGTGCCGAGGCCGAGTTCTACATCTTCGACTCGGTGAGCTTCGACTCCAAGATGAACGGCACCTTCTACGAGGTGGATTCCGAGTCGGCGTGGTGGAACACCGGCGAGCCCTTCGAGGCCGACGGCTCCCCCAACCTCGGTTACAAGGTCCGCCCCAAGGGTGGCTACTTCCCCGTCGCGCCCTACGACCACTACGTCGACCTGCGCGACGAGATGTCGACCAACCTGATCAACGCCGGGTTCACCCTGGAGCGCGGCCACCACGAGGTGGGCACCGCCGGCCAGGCCGAGATCAACTACAAGTTCAACACCCTGCTGCACGCGGCCGACGACGTGCAGCTGTTCAAATACATCATCAAGAACACCGCGTGGCAGAACGGCAAGACCGTCACCTTCATGCCCAAGCCGCTGTTCGGTGACAACGGTTCGGGCATGCACGCCCACCAGTCGCTGTGGAAGGACGGCAAGCCGCTGTTCCACGACGAGTCCGGCTACGCGGGCCTGTCCGACCTCGCCCGCCACTACATCGGCGGCATCCTGCACCACGCCCCGTCGCTACTGGCGTTCACCAACCCGACGGTGAACTCCTACAAGCGTCTGGTGCCGGGCTACGAGGCCCCGATCAACCTGGTGTACAGCCAGCGCAACCGGTCCGCCTGTGTCCGTATCCCGATCACCGGCAACAACCCGAAGGCCAAGCGCCTCGAGTTCCGCTGCCCGGACAGCTCGGGTAACCCGTACCTGGCGTTCGCGGCCATGCTGATGGCCGGCATCGACGGCATCAAGAAGAAGATCGAGCCGCTCGCCCCGGTCGACAAGGACCTCTACGAGCTGCCGCCGGACGAGGCCGCCAACATCCCGCAGGCACCCACCTCGCTGTCGGCCGTGATCGACCGCCTCGAAGAGGATCACGAGTACCTCACCGAGGGTGGCGTGTTCACCGAGGACCTGATCGAGACCTGGATCTCCTACAAGCGGGAGAACGAGATCATGCCGATCCAGATCCGGCCTCACCCGTACGAGTTCAGCCTCTACTACGACGTTTAAGTCGGCTCGCCGACACGACGTTTAAGTCGGCTCGCCGACACGACGTTTAAGTCGGCTAAGTCGTAGCGCACGAAAAGGCCGGGTGGCTTCCTTCGGGGCCACCCGGCTTTTTCGTGTCTGCGGCCGCCGGTTTCTACACCAGGGTCGTCGAACCTCGCGAGAATCGCAGCCCAGGCGTAGAAGTCGAGGCCCTGCCCCGCACAATGGACCGATGCGTGTTCTGGTGCAGCGGGTGACATCGGCGAGCGTGACGGTCGACGGCGCGGTCGTGGGAGCCATCGATCCGAACCCGCAGGGGCTGCTCGCCCTGGTCGGGGTCACCCACGAAGACGACGCCGCCAAGGCCCACCGGATGGCCGAAAAGCTTTGGCAGTTGCGGATACTCGATGGTGAGAAGTCGGCGTCCGACGTTGCTGCGCCGATCCTGGCGATCAGTCAGTTCACGCTGTACGCCAACACCGACAAGGGCAGGCGGCCGTCCTGGAACAGAGCGGCGCCGGGACCCGTCGCCGAGCCGTTGGTGATTGAATTCGCCGACGCGCTCCGAAAGCTGGGCGCCGTTGTGCAAACGGGGGTTTTCGGTGCGGATATGCAGGTGCAACTGATCAATGACGGACCGGTAACGGTGTTGCTGGAGCTGTGAGATTCCTTGGCGTCGGCGCGTATCGTCAGCCCATGACGACCAATCTGGACACCCGGCTCGGCTCACTGTCGCCCGCCGTCATCAGTTTGTTTCGCATTGTGTTCGGCCTCCTGTACACCATCCATGGAGCGCAGAAGTTGTTCGCGTGGCCGGTCGGCATGCCTGACGCGGCAGGTGAACTCGTCGGTTCAGCTGTGCCGGTGGGCACCTGGCCGTTCTGGTACGGCGGCCTCATCGAATTCGTGTTGGGCCTGTTGATCCTGACGGGATTGTTCACCCGCATCGCGGCATTCATCGCCTCCGGCGAGATGGCGTTCGCCTACTTCACCCAGCATCAGCCCAAGGCACTGCTGCCGATCGAGAACGGCGGTGAACTCGCTGTCCTCTACTGCTTCGGGTTCCTGCTGCTCGCCGCAATCGGTGGTGGCGCATACGCGTTGGATGCGGCGCGCAGCAAACGGCTGTCGGGCTAGTCCAGCGCGAGGTCCTTGCGGAACCGCTTCATCCCGTCGATCTTCTCGGCCAGGGTGGCGTCGGGCCCGGAGTAGAACATCCACGGCATGGTGATGATGCCCTGGATACCGCCGGCCTCCGCGCGCGCATAGTGCTCGGGGGTGAAGGCGTCGGTGAGGGGTGTGATGATGGTGAAATCATCCATCGTCAAACCTTTTTCGGCGCGCAGGTCGCGTAACCGGTCGACCCGCTGCAAGGCGGCTTCGGTGGAGATCAGATCGCCGATCCAGCCGTCGTGGCGCGCCGCGCGGCGCAGCGCGATGTCGGACAGACCGCCGACGTAGATCGGGATCGGCGGCGGAGTGGGCTCCATCTCGAGTCGCGGTGTGGAATAGAACTCGCCGTCGAACTCGGTCCAGCCGGGCTCCCACAGCTTCTTCATCAGCTCGAGCATCTCGTCGGTGCGCTTTCCGCGTCGCGCGAACTGCTGACCCAGCAGCTCGAACTCCTCCTCGCACCAGCCGACCCCGATGCCCAGTTCCAGCCGTCCGCCGGCCAGGTAGGCAGCGGTGCCAATGGCTTTGGCCGCCGAATACGGGTCGCGCATCGCGGGTAGGTAGACCGTGGTGACGAACTTCAGCCGAGTGGTCACCAGCGCCAGCGCCCCGATCATCACCCACGGATCCGGCCAGTCGGTGAACGCCTCCCAGCGCCGCTTGCCGTCCTTGGTGTAGGGATACGGCGTGGAAAGTGTCTCCAGGTTCACCACGTGATCCGGGATGCCCATCCCGTCGTATCCGAGATCGTCTGCGGCCCTGGCTACTTCGACGGCCTCCCGGGTGTCCATGAAGGCCATGCTCACGTAGAACTTCATCCGGCGTCCCGTGCCCATGCCGGAGTGATGAAGACGCCTTCCGCCTCGACGGTGATCCCGTCGCCGTCTCTGATGTGGCCCCTCGCAAAGGTTTTGACACCTTCGGTCCGGTCGATGTACGCCTCGGCGCGCAGCGGCCCCAGCGGCGTGCCGCGGCGGTACCGACAGGTGATGGTGCCGGTGTAGCGCGGCTCGTTCAGTCCCCCACTGGCCACCTCGCCGAGAATGTGGTCGAGCACCAGCGCACAGATCCCACCGTGAACCCAGCCCAACGGCCCCTCATAGGCGGCGCCCAGCACGAATTCACTCCAGCAGCTTCCGTCCTCGGAGTGCTCGATCACCAGCGGCGGGGCCAGCGCATTGCGCAGGCCGACGACCGGATTCGCCCACACCACCGGACGGTTCGTCTCGGCATGGAGCATGGCCTGCGGCCCGTCGCGCTGTTCGCGGCGCAGCGAGGCGGTGATCGCCTCGACGGCCGTGGTGGCCTCGGCGATAGTCGGCGTGTCCACCTCGGTGCGCACTCCGGCGTCGACGAGTTCGCGCATGGCACGGGCGAACGGCTCATAGAGTGCTTCGAGCCGATCGTGCTCGGCCGCGGTGATGACGTCGAACGTGTGCTTCATCCGGACTCCCAGTGAATTGGTTATATGCCCTTATTAACATCACCCACTGCGACGTCCTGCACGCGGGGCACTACTCCCGCTTCATCCATTGGCGGCTCAGCCGCCGAAAATCTTCCGGACCACACCCTTCGCCCGCCGCGTCACCCGCAGGTAGTTGTCCAGGAATTCTCCGCCGTCGTCGCTGCCCCACCCGGCCGCCAGGGCGACCGCGTTGAGCTGACGGCCCGGACCGGGAAGCTGATCGGTGGGCTTGCCGCGCACCAGCACCAGGGCATTGCGCGCCCGCGTGGCCGTCAGCCAGGCCTCCCGCAACAGCTCGACGTCACTCTCGGCGACCAGTTCGGCCGCGCCGATCGCGTCGAGGGTCTGCAAAGTCGAAGTGTTGTGCAGCGCAGGCAGATTGTGTGCGTACCGCAGCTGCAGCAGCTGCACGGTCCACTCGATGTCGGCCAGCCCGCCACGGCCCAGCTTGGTGTGGGTGTTGGGGTCCGCACCGCGGGGCAGACGTTCGGCGTCCACGCGTGCCTTGATCCGGCGGATCTCCTGGACGGCTTCGGCCGACACCCCGCCGGCGGGGTAGCGCGTCTTGTCGGCGATGAGCAGAAAGCGTTCGCCGAGTTCCAGGTCGCCGGCCACCCGGTGGGCGCGCAGCAGGGCCTGGATCTCCCACGCCTGAGCCCACTGTTCGTAATAGGCCGCATACGACGCCAGCGTGCGCACCAGCGGCCCGCTACGGCCCTCCGGGCGCAGCCCGGTGTCGACTTCCAACGGCGGATCCGCGCTCGGTGTCCCCAGCAGGGCCCTGACCTGTTCGGCGATGCTCACCGACCATCGCACCGCGGCCGAGTCCTCGACGCCGGTGTTCGGCTCGCACACGAACATCACGTCGGCGTCGGAGCCGTATCCCAGCTCGCCGCCACCTAGCCGGCCCATGCCGATCACGGCGATGCGCGCGGGCGCACCGGATTCGGGTGTGTTGGCCCGGATCACTGCATCGAGTGCGGCCTGTAGCACCGCGACCCACACCGAGGTCAGGGCCTTGCAGACATCGGTCACGTCGAGCAGGCCGAGCACGTCCGCGGAGGCGATGCGAGCCAGTTCCCGGCGCCGCAGCGTACGTGCGGCCGCGATGCCGCGTACGGGGTCCGGGTGCCGGCCGGCGGAGGCCACGAGCGCACGGGCCATGCTGTCGGGATCGCCGTCGAGCAGTTTGGGCCCGCTGGGGCCGTCGGCGTAGAGCTGGATCACCTCGGGGGCGCGCATCAGCAGTTCGGGGATGTAGGCCGAGGTTCCCAGCACCCGCATCAGCCGCTTGGCCACCGCCCCCTCGTCACGCAGGGTCGACAGGTACCAGCGCTGCTCGGACAATTCCTCGCTGATCCGTCGGTAGGCCAGCAGGCCCGCGTCCGGGTCGGGAGTGTCCGACAGCCAGTCCAACAAGGTCGGCAGCAGCACCTGCTGCACCGTGCCCCGGCGTCCGCTCTGGCCGGTGAGCGCGGCCAGGTGGGTCAGTGCGCTCTGCGGTCCCTCGTAACCCAGTGCGGCAAGCTGACGTTCGGCCGCCTCGGTGCTCATGCCGGCGCCGATGCCCAGCGCCGGCTGGCCCACCGATTCCAGCAGAGGCTGGTAGAAGAGCTTGGCGTGCAGTCGCGATACCCGCATGCTCTGCCGCTTGAGTTCCTCGCGCAGCACACCCTGGGCGTCGTGCCTGCCGTCGGGGCGCACGTGCGCGGCCCGGGCCAGCCAGCGGTACGCCTCGACGTCGCTGTCGTCGGGCAGCATGTGGGTGCGTTTGAGCCGCTGCAACTGCAGCCGGTGCTCGAGCAGCCGCAGGAATTCGTAGGAGGCAGTCAGGTTGGCAGTGTCGTCGCGACCGATGTATCCGCCCTCGCCGAGGGCCGTCAGCGCATCGATGGTGGATGCCACATGCAGTGAGTCGTCATTGCGTCCGTGCACCAATTGCAGGAGCTGGACGGCGAATTCGACGTCACGGAGGCCGCCGGTGCCCAGCTTGAGCTCGCGGGCCCGCACTCCGGCCGGGACGAGTTCCTCCACGCGGCGACGCATGGCCTGTACCTCGGGAACGAAATCCTCACGTTCGCAGGCGGTCCACACCATCGGCATCAATGCCTCGATGTAGGCCTTACCGAGTTCGGCATCGCCCGCGGCGGGACGCGCCTTGAGCAGTGCCTGGAATTCCCACGTTTTCGCCCAGCGCTGGTAGTAGGCGACATGGGAGTCCAGCGTCCGGACCAGTTGGCCGCGTTTACCTTCGGGGCGCAACGCGGCGTCGACTTCGAAGAACGCATCTGCGGCGAACTGCATCATCGCGCCTGCCACCCGGGTCGCGGTGGCGAGATTGTCGTCGGTGTCGGATTCATCCGCTCCGCCTACCAGGGGCTCCCCGACGAAGATGACATCGACGTCGCTGACGTAATTCAGTTCGCGTGCACCGCATTTGCCCATGGCCACGACCGCCAGCCGGGGCTCTATCCCGTCCTCGCACACGACACGGGTGGCCACCGTCAGCGCTGCACCCAGCGCGGCGTCAGCCAGGTCCGACAGGTGGGCTGCGACCTCGACGAAGGGCAGCACCGGCTCGTTCTCGACGGTCGAGGCCACGTCGAGCGCGGCCAGGACCAGCAACCGGTCACGGTAGAGATCGCGCAGTGCAGGCACGGCACTGCTTGTGCCCCTGTCGATCTCGGCAGTGTGCGCGGCAGCGGTGAAGATGCTGCGCAGCTCGTCGGCGCCGGGGAGCCCGACCGCGCCGGCCATCAACCGCCACGATTGCGGATGGGCGACGAGGTGATCACCGAGAGCCAAAGAGGATCCCAGTACACCGAAAAGGCGCCCCCGGAGTGCCTTGTCGGTCAGGAGCTGACGGTTGAGATCGTCGGCGCCGGCCCCGAGCGCATCGGCCAACCGGACCATGGCCAGCAGCGCGACGTCGGCGTCAGGTGCGCGCGAAAGCGACCACAACAGCTCGACGTGCGCCTCGGTGTTCCAGCCGAGCTGTTCCAGTTGGGCTGCCGCCTGCGGATGCACCAGCCCGAGCCGACCGACGCTGGGCAGTTTCGGGCGATCGGTAGCAGGCTTGGGCACGTTCACGACGGTAGCGCACGCCCGCAAGAAGCGACGGGCACCGCCACCGCCTCCGACCTACAGCGACAGGTAGTTCTTCAGCTCGTAGGGGGTGACGTGGCTGCGGTAGTTCTCCCACTCTGCGCGCTTGTTGCGCAGGAAGTAGTCGAATACGTGCTCCCCCAACGCTTCCGCGACCAGCTCGGAGTTCTCCATGGCCTCCAGCGCGTTGCCCAGGCTGGACGGCAGCTCGCGGTAGCCCATGGCACGCCGCTCCTCCGGCGTCAGGCTCCAGACGTTGTCCTCGGCCTGCGGGCCCAGCACGTAACCCTTCTCCACACCGCGCAGACCGGCGGCCAGCAGGACCGCGAACGTCAGGTACGGGTTGCATGCCGAATCGGGGCTGCGGACCTCGACGCGCCGAGACGACGCCTTGCGCGGGGTGTACATCGGAACCCGCACCAGCGCCGAACGGTTGGCCGCACCCCACGAGGCCGCAGTGGGCGCCTCGCCGCCGTGCACCAGACGCTTGTAGGAGTTCACCCACTGATTGGTGACGGCGCTGATCTCGCTGGCGTGCTCCAAGATGCCCGCGATGAAGGACTTGGCCACATCGGACAGCTGCAGCGGGTCGTCGGGGCTGTGGAAGGCGTTGGTGTCACCTTCGAACAGGCTCATGTGCGTGTGCATGGCCGAGCCGGGGTGCTCGCCGAACGGCTTGGGCATGAACGAGGCACGCACCCCGTCGGCGAGGGCGACCTCCTTGACCAGGTAGCGGAAGGTCATCACGTTGTCGGCCATCGACAGCGCGTCGGCGTAGCGCAGGTCGATCTCCTGCTGGCCGGGCGCGCCTTCGTGGTGGCTGAACTCCACCGAGATGCCCATCTGCTCCAGGGCTTCGATGGCGTGGCGGCGGAAGTTGGGGGCCGAATCGTGCACGGCCTGGTCGAAATAGCCGCTGTTGTCCGCCGGAACCGGCACCGAGCCGTCGTCCGGGCCGGGCTGCAGCAGGAAGAACTCGATCTCCGGGTGCACGTAGCAGGTGAAACCCAGGTCGCTGGCCTTGGCCAGCTGGCGACGCAGCACGTGCCGGGAGTCCGCCCACGACGGTGAGCCGTCCGGCATGGTGATGTCGCAGAACATGCGCGCCGAGTAGTGCTTGCCGGCGCTCGTCGTCCAGGGCAGCACCTGGAAGGTCGACGGGTCGGGTCGGGCGACGGTGTCGGATTCCGAGACGCGGGCGAAGCCCTCGATGGAGGATCCGTCGAAACCTATGCCCTCCTCGAAGGCACCTTCGAGTTCGGCGGGCGCGATCGCCACCGACTTGAGGTATCCGAGCACGTCGGTGAACCACAACCGAACAAACCGGATATCGCGTTCCTCCAGGGTGCGCAGCACGAATTCCTTCTGGCGGTCCATGAGCGCAGCGTAGGCATCGGCTGTTAATTCTGTGTTACGGGCCTGCAAGGAGTTAGCAGGAGAGGTTGCCCGGCGAGGCCTGGTTGACGAAGAAATTCAGCACCGCGGTGTCGACGCAGGCGTCCCCGTTGAACACCACGGTGTGTTGGGTGCCGTTGAAGGAGATCAGTGCCGCGCCCATTTGCCGGGCCAGGTCCACACCGGCCTGATAGGGCGTGGCGGGATCGCCGGTGGTGGACACCACCACGACCTTGCCGGGTCCGGGCCCGGTGATCGGATGCGGCACCGACGTCGCGGGCACCGGCCACAGTGCGCAGATGTCGCGCGGCGCGTACCCGGTGAACTCGCCGTAGGACATGAACGGTGCCGCGGCACGGATCCGCTGATCGGCGTCGGCCCAGACCGCCGGGTCGGTGGGGAACGGCGTGTCGACGCAACGGATCGCGGTGAACGCGTCCTGCATGTTCTGGTAGTGCCCGGTGTCATCGCGTCGCCAGTAGTCGTCGGCGAGCAACAGCAGGTCACCGGCGTCGGTGCCGCGCGTCAACCCGAGCAGTCCGCTGGTCAGATAGGGCCAGTACCGCGCCGAGTAGAGGGCATTGCCGGTGCCGGTGATCGCGTCGGCGTAGCCGAGTCCGCGTGGGTCGGCGGTGGGGTGCGCCGTCGTCACCAGTGGATCCGCGAGCTGTCGGTACCGGCCGACGAACTGGGCGGGATCGGTGCCCAGCGGGCAGTCGGCGTCTTTCGCGCAGTCCGCGGCGTAGGTGTCGAAGGCCTTCTGGAAGCCGGCGAGCTGGCGGATGTTCTTGGTGATCGGGTCCAGGCTGGGGTCGATGGCCCCGTCGAGCACCATGGTGCGCACCCGGTCGCCGAACTGTTCGGCGTAGGCGCCACCCAGTTCGGTGCCGTACGAGAAGCCCAGATAGTTGATCTGGTCCTCCCCCAGCGCGGCCCGCACCGCGTCCATGTCCCGCACCGCCGACGCGGTGCCGACGTTGGCCAAGAACGGTGCACCCATGCGGTCCAGGCACTGCTGGGCGAATTGCCGGTTGATGTCTTCGATGTGGGCGACCCCGGCCGGGCTGTAATCGGCCATCGGCTCGCGACGGTAGGCGTCGATCTCGGCGTCGGTGCGGCAGCGCAACTCCGGGGTGGAATGCCCGACGCCGCGGGGGTCGAATCCGATCAGATCGAAATGATCGGTGAGCGGGGAGCCTGCCAGCGCCGCCCCCATGCCGGCGACGGTGTCCACCGCCGAGGCACCGGGGCCCCCGGGGTTGATGAACAGGGCACCGATCCGGTTGCCGGTGGCCGGAATCCGGATGACGGCCAATTGCGCTTGTGCGCCTTGGGGATCCGCGGAACTCCAGTCCAGCGGTACCGAGACGGTGCGGCACTGCGCCGCCGGAATTCGTGCCGGGTCTTGCACCCATTGGGCGCAACTTCCCCACTCCGGCCCGGATTCCGGCACGGCGCCCGCGACCGGTACGGCGACCGGGCACACCACGGCGGCAGCGCCGAGCAGGGTCACCGCCAGAGCTCGCACTGCCCGTCTGCCCGCCCACCCCACGGCAGTCATGGTCGCACGGCGGCGGGCGCCTGGTCTGTGCCTGAGGCCGAGCAGAGACCAGCCGGAGACCATCCGGTGACCTGGCCGCCCGGTCCGGTCAGCAGCGGGTCCCGGGCGGTGGGACCTTCACGTCGACGAGGTACGTCGCGGCGATGTCGTCGATGCACTTGTTGCCCTGGAACACCACGGTGTGCTGGGTGCCCTCGAAGGTCACCAGCGTGCCGCCGAGTTGGCGGGCCAGGTCGACGCCCGCCTGGTAAGGCGTCGCCGGGTCGTTGGTGGTCGAGACCACCAACGTCGGGGGGAGCCCCTTCACCGAGATCTCGTGTGGCTTGCTGGTGGGCGGCACCGGCCAGAACGCGCAGGTGCTCATCGGCGCATGCCCGGTGAACTCGCCGTAGCTCATGAATGGAGCCACCTCGCGAGCCCGCCGGTCCTCTTCCACGACGGTGGCCCGGTCCGTGATGGCGGGCTTGTCCACGCAGTTGACCGCGACGCGCACGTCGGTCGAATTGTTGTAGTGGCCCTGGGCATCTCGACCCATGTAGAGGTCGGCCAACGCCAGCATCACATCGCCGTTGCCGTTCTTCAGCCCGCTCAGGCCCTCGGTCAGGTGCCGCCACAGATTCGGCGAGTACAGCGGCAGGATGGTGCCCACGGTGGCGTCGCTGTAGCCCAGCCCGCGCTGATCGCGGGTCTTGGCCGGGTGCTCCACCAGTGGGTCGACCAGGCTCTTGTACACCTCGACGGCCTTGGCCGGGTCGGTGCCCAGCGGGCAGTCGGGGTTCTTGGTGGTGCAGTCGGTGGCGTAGTCGTCGAAGGCCTTCTGGAATGCCGCGGCCTGACGGATGTCTTCCTCCACCGGATCCGCGTTGGGGTCGACGGCACCGTCGAGGATCATCGCGCGGACCTTCTGCGGGAACTGCTCGGCGTAGGTCGCGCCGATGCGGGTGCCGTAGGAGTACCCCAGGTACGTCAGCTTGTCGTCGCCGAGCGCGACCCGGATCGCGTCCAGATCCTTGGCGACGTTCTCGGTGCCGATGTTCTCCAGGAAATCGGAGCCCATCTTGTCGACGCAGCGCTGAACGAATTTCTTGGTTTCGTTCTCCAGGTGCTCAACGCCTTCGGGGGTGTACTCCACCGTCGGATCGGCCCGCAGCCGGTCGTTGTCCTCGTCGGAGTTGCACCACACCGCGGGCGTCGAGGATCCGACACCGCGCGGATCGAACCCGACGATGTCGAAGCGGTCCTTGACCGACTGCGGCAGACCTGACAGCAGGGAGACGGCCGATTCCACGCCGGATTCGCCCGGGCCGCCGGGGTTGATCACCAGCGAGCCGATCTTCTGGCCCGCGGCCGGGAATCGGATCATCGCCAGGCGGGCGATGTCGCCGTCGGGCTTGGAGTAGTCGACCGGCACCGACAGCATCCCGCATTCGGCGTTGTCGGGGATCTGCACGTGGTCGCCCGAGCCGGCGTTGCACGGCAGCCATTGCACCGGTGTTCCGGGCCGCGGGACCGCGATCCTGGCCTGGCCCTCGACCACCTGGGTACAGCCCGCCGCGGCCACCGCCGTCACCGCCAGCAACGCGCCGAACCTCATCCTGAACTTCATGGCTGACCATGCTGCCATGACGTGACATCGCCGCAGGCCGGGCCTGGTCACGAGGCGCCGCGACACTATCGGGTAGCGGCGAGGAGTTCGTCGAGCGCGACGTGGAAATCGTCGGCCATATCCCACAGGTCAGGGAGCAATTCCGGGCACGACATGATGCCGACGTCGAGCATGCCGGTCAGCGACATCACGGTGATGTTGAGCCCGGATCCGTGGAAGATCGGGCCGAGCGGGTACATGGCCTTGACCTCGCAGCCCAGCAGGTACAGCGAGTCCTGGGGCCCGGGCACATTGGAGATGACGAGGTTGTGGACGGGCTTGGCCCCGGACAGCCGGCTGGCCGCGTACACCCGCATCGCGGCGCCGAACACCGCCGGTGCCGCGAACTGTGTCCAGTCTTGTAGCAGCGTCGCGCCGATCGCAGAACTGTGTTGCTTGGCAACCGAATTCGATGCGGCGATGGCCTGGAGCCGCTCGCCCGGGTTGTCGATGGTGGTCTCCAGCTTGGAGAACATCCCCGACACCTGATTGCGGCCGGGCCGGTTGGAACGGTCGTGCACCGACACCGGAACCATCGCGACCAGCGAGCTTTCGGGTAGCTCGCCGCGCTCGCGCAGGAATGTGCGCAGCACGCCGGACACCAGCGCCATCACCACATCGTTGACCTTGACGCCGAAGTGGTTCTTCACCGTTTTGATGTCTTCGAGGTCGAGCTGCGCGAACGCGACGCTGCGGTGGCCCGTGATGTTGTGGTTGAACGCGGTTTTCGGGGCGTTGAACGGGGCCGCCATCGCCTGCCCGCTGATCGCCCGGCGCACCGTGTCGACGACCGTCGTCGCCGTGGTGGGCAGCACGTTGGCCAGTTTGAGTGGGCGGGCCGCGAACTTGAGCGCACCGCTGATGGCGATCTCGGCGCCCGAGGCGCCGCCGACGCCGTCCACCGGATCCGGTGGTGGTGCGTCGGCTTCGGTGGTGCACAGCTGCGACATCAGGTTGGCACCTGTCACGCCGTCGACCCCGGCGTGGTGGATCTTCGTCATCAGCGCCAGCCGGCCGCCCGCGTGGGCGTCGGTGCCGGCCACGTTCTCGATGACCCACATCTCCCACAGCGGCCGGGTGCGGTCCAACGGCAGCGAGGCGATGTGACCGCAGATCTCGGCCAGCTCGGCACGCCCACCCGGGGCAGGTAGCCCGATCCGGTGCAGGTGCCGGTTGACGTCGAAGTCCTTGTCCTCCACCCACACCGGATGGTCGAGGTTGAACCGGCTGTCGGCCAGCTTCTCCCGGAAATGTGGCATCGCCTTGATGCGCAACGAGAGTTCGTCGCGCATCCGGTCGAAGGTGTAGCCGCCCGGCATCGTCGCGGTGTCCAGTTCGAGCACCGAGCACACGTGCATCGGCTGCGCGGCGGTTTCGAGATACAGGAAGCTGGCGTCGAGTCCGCTGAGCCGTTGCATGCCGCTGATGTTAGGGCTCCGCGCGCAAACTGTGAGGAAATCCACTCGAACGTCGCTTTTGCCTTCATCACCCGCAGTGGCAGACTTGCGGTTGTCAGCCGAACCCGGGGACCGCGACGCGGCCTCGAGGATCGAACCGACCATCACAAGGGACGACGATGTCTGAACAGTCTGTTTATGGTGCTTCCGATTCTGTCGAAGCCAAGCCGCGTACCAAGGTCCGCACACTCACACTCCAGAAGTGGAAGTCCGAAGGCCACAAGTGGGCGATGCTCACCTGTTACGACTACTCCAGCGCGCGGGTGTTCGACGAGGCCGAGATTCCGGTACTGCTGGTCGGCGACTCGGCCGCCAACGTGGTCTATGGCTACGACACCACCGTGCCGATCTCCATCGATGAGCTGATCCCGTTGGCCCGCGCGGTCGTCAAGGGCGCCCCGCACGCCCTGGTGATCGCCGACCTGCCGTTCGGCAGCTACGAGAGCAGCCCCACCCAGGCCCTGGCCACCGCCACCCGTTTCATGAAGGAGACCGGCGCGCAGGCGGTGAAACTCGAGGGCGGTGAGCGGATGGCCGACCAGATCGCGACGCTGTCCGCCGCGGGCATCCCGGTGGTGGCGCACATCGGCTTCACGCCGCAGAGCGTCAACGGGCTGGGCGGATTCCGCGTGCAGGGCCGTGGCGACGCCGCCGACCAGACGATCCACGACGCGATCGCCGTGCAGGAAGCTGGCGCGATCGCGGTGGTGCTGGAGATGGTGCCGGCCGAGTTGGCCACCCAGATCACCGGCAAGCTGACCATCCCCACGGTGGGCATCGGTGCCGGCCCCAACTGCGATGCCCAGGTGCTGGTGTGGCAGGACATGGCCGGGCTCACCAGCGGCAAGACCGCCAAGTTCGTCAAGCGTTTCGGTGACGTGGGCGGCGAGCTGCACCGTGCGGCAGCGCAGTACGCCCACGACGTGGCGACCGGGGTGTTCCCGGCCGAGGAACACAGCTACTAGCCCTGAGCACCTCTTGACCGGCGGCGCGCATGGTGCTCGATCTCAGGCCAGCGCGTCGCCGAGTTTGTTGAGCAACTGGGTCAGCAATTTCTTGTCGTCGTCGGTGAACGCGGCGAGCAGCTCATGTGCGGCGGCGTTGTAGTCGGCCCGCCAGCGTCGCGCTTGCTCCCCACCCGCCTCCGTGGTGGTCAATTGCACTGCGCGACGGTCATTTTCGTCGGGCGCGCGGGCCACCAGGCCTTCCCGTACCAACGCTTCGACCAGGGTTGACGCGGTGGCTTGGGTGACGCCGACCGCTCGCGCGACCTCCGCTGACCGGACCGGCTGCAGCCGCTCGATCTCGGCGAGCAGCTTGGACCGCGGTGTCGACACGCCACGATCACCGAGCCGCTCGTCGAAAGCTCGGACAACGGATTTGGCGGCACGGCCGAAAGCATCGGCAAGTTCTGCCGAGGTCTGCACATCGTCGCCCACGACCGGTTCTCCTCTGTTTCGTTGACAGAGAATATCAGCCCTCATATAGTTCGATCTCATATAGTTAGACATCTAACGAAAGGTCGGACATGTCCCTTCCCCAGACGTTCCCCCTCGGCTCGCTCACCGTCCGCCGCATCGGATTCGGCGCGATGCAATTGCCGGGGCCGGGAGTGTTCGGACCGCCGCGCGACCACGACGAGGCCATCTCCGTCCTGCGGCGTGCCGTCGAGCTCGGGGTCGATCACATCGACACCGCGCAGTTCTACGGGCCGGCTGTGGCGAACGAACTCATCCGGGAGGCGCTCCATCCCTACCCGGCGAACCTGGCCCTGGTCAGCAAGGTCGGCGGCAAGCGCGATGACCAGGGCAACTGGCTGCCGGCACCACAGCCAGACGAGCTGCGTCGCAGTATCGAAGAGAACCTGCGCACCCTGGGCGTCGACCAGCTTGCCGCGGTGAACCTGAGGGTCTTCGGAGCCGACGCCGCGAGCCCCGGTGAGGTCGACCGCGACCTGTTCGAGAAGCAACTGGAGACCATGATCGCCGCCCGCGACGAAGGTCTGATCGCCGGTATCGGGCTGAGCAGCATCTCGCGCGAACACTTGGAGATCGCGCTCCAACGTACCGAGATCGTCTGCGTGCAGAACGCTTACAACCTCGTCGACCGGACCTCTCAGCCCGTGCTCGACCTCTGCATCGAACGCGACATCGCCTTCGTCCCGTTCTTTCCGCTGGGCTCGGCATTTGCGCCGGAGAACCCGGTGCTGGGCAATCCGGCCATCCGCCGAGTCGCCACCGAACTCAACCGCACGCCCGCGCAGATTGCGTTGGCGTGGACGTTGAACGCGGCGCCGAACATCCTGCTGATTCCGGGTACATCATCGGTGGCTCACCTGGAGGAGAACCTGGCTGTCGCCGACATCGAACTGCCGGCGGATCTCACGCCCTAGCCGGCGAGATGGCGCCGACCGAACGGCCCGCTAGGCGAATTCGGGCTTGCGCTTGGCCAGGAACGCGTCGACGCCTTCGAGGCCGTCAGCGGAGTTGGCCCGCTCGGCGATGAACCGGGCTTCGGCCGCCATCTGCTCTTCGAGGCTGTTCTTGAACGAGGACACCAGCAGCGACTTGACCGCGCCGTTGGATCCGCCGGAACCGGCCGCCACCTGTTCGGCCAGTTTCGTGGCCCGGGCAGCCAGCTCGTCGCCGGCGACCACCTCGGTGACCAGTCCCCACTCCTGTGCCTCGGCGGCCGAGAGCGTGCGGTTGGTCAGGATGAGTTCCTGTGCCCGGCGCAGGCCGACCAGCCGCGGCAGGTGGTAGGACGCGCTGCCGTCGGGGCTCAGGCCCACTTTGGTGTAGGCCATGGTGAAGGTGGCGGATTCGGCGGCCAGGACCAGGTCTCCGGTGACAGCGAGGCTGAAGCCGGCGCCGGCCGCGGTGCCGTTGACCGCGGTGATCAGCACGGCGTCCATCCGAGCGAAGGACGAGATGGCCTGGTGCAGGTCGTCGGCAACGCCCTTGATGAAGCGGCCGCGGTCGGGAGCGGTGGCGAACGACTTCAGGTCGCCGCCGGCGCAGAAGAACCGGCCCGCGCCGGTCAGCACCACGGCCTTGGTGGCGGGCGTGTCGCAGCGCCGGGCGGCGTCGGCCAGTTCGCGAGTCATGGTGTCGTTCATGCCATTCGCGGCGTCCGGGCGGTTCAGCGTGATGCGCGCGACGGCGCCGGACTGCTCGAACGAGATGGCTTCATAGGTGGGCTCGGTCACGGCCCGAACTCTAGCGGGCCGGGGTTTGCGGCGGTCGCACGCCCAGCCGGGCCGCGGTGGCACTCACGAGTGGGCCGAAATCGCCGTGGAATCCGAGGATCCGAAGTGCGCCCTCCGCGATCACCCAGGGCTGCGCCGGCGTGCCCTCGACATCGTCAGAACGCGTGTTGACCACCGATTCCACCAACCGGAACGGCAGGTCGGCAGCAGCGGGCGGACCATCGCACTCGGCGATCACCGCTTCCGACAGCCTGCGGTAGACCTCGCGAAGCTCGGCGCGCCGGCGCCGGAACGGCTCGAACCTGTCGGTGCGCAGCTCGGGAAGCAGGTAGAGGGCGCCCAGGTTCCACCGCCCAGCGCACAGCTGGTGCGCATCGGCGACGGCGAGGGTGTGCACGTGCTGGGACGCCGGGCCGGCGCTGTCGAGCAGTTCGGTGCCCAGGCGCAGGGCCTCGTCGACCGTGCCGGCCAGCAACGCGTCGAGGATGTCGTCCTTGGTGGCGAAATGGTGATACAGCGAGGCCTGTCGCACCCCCACCTCGTCGGCGATCCGCCGGGTCGAGGTGCTGGCATACCCGTGGTTGGTGAACAGCTCGGCGGCCGCATCGAGGATCTGTTCGCGGGCGGTGGTGCCCGGGCGACGTGGCCGCGTCAGGCGTGGGCGCCCGCGCCCTGCGGCGGTGTTCGCCGGTGTCGTCTCAGCCGCCATGTCAGCAACACTAGGAGACGTCCTCGGACGTGACCGACAGCGCGGTGGGGAGAGCGGCAAGTCTTGATGCGGCTGTGACCAAGACACCGGTCGTCGCGCCTGCCCGGATGTGGCACGCTGGTGCCATCCAATCTCCCGCCTCCGGTGCACAGCGAAGGTGACTATGGCCCCCGGCAAGCCCAAGACCGCCAGGTACACCGAAATCGAGCGGAAGTTCGCGGTCACCGAGAGCACCGTCTCGCCGTCGTTCGAGGGATTGTCGGCCGTTGCCGAGGTTGAGCGCGCGCAAACGCAGCATCTGGACGCGGTGTACTTCGACACCCCGGATCGCGACCTGGCCGCGCACCGCATCACGTTGCGGCGCCGCACCGGTGGCAGCGACGCGGGCTGGCACCTGAAGCTTCCGGCCGGGGTCGACACCCGCACCGAGGTCCGCACCCCGCTGGGCGCCGGCACCGACACGGTGCCCGAGGATCTGCGCGACATCGTGCTGGCGATCGTCCGGGATCGTCCGCTGGCCCCGGTGGCCCGGATCAGCACCGAGCGCAACGTCGAGGTACTCCACGGGGCCGACGGCGTCGCGCTGGCCGAGTTCTGCGATGACCGGGTGACCGCATCGGCCACCGGGCAGGAAGCCGATCAACAAAGCTGGCGGGAGTGGGAGCTGGAGCTGCTCACCGCCGATGTGCCCGATGATCTGATGGATCGGCTGGCGAATCGGCTGGCGGATGCCGGGGCGGCGCCGGCCGGGCACGGTTCGAAGCTGGCCAAGGTACTTGGCACCGATCAGGCCCCGGCCCCGACTCCCCCGGCCGATCCGGTGCACCGGGCCATCGCCGAACAGATCGACCAGCTGTTGGTGTGGGACCGCGCCGTACGTGCCGATGCCTACGACTCGGTACATCAGTTGCGGGTGACAACGCGCAAGATCCGCAGCCTGCTGCAGGAATCCAAGGACTCATTCGGACTCGACGACGACGGTTGGGTGCTCGACGAGCTGCGGGCGTTGGCCGCGGTGCTGGGTGTGGCCCGCGATGCCGAGGTGCTGGGCGAGCGCTACCAGCGCGCGCTCGACGAGATGCCCGCCGAGCTGGTTCGGGGCCCGGTGCGCCAGCGACTGGTCGAGGGCGCCAACCGCCGCTACACCGCGGGCTGGCGTCGTTCTCTGCTGGCGATGCGGTCGCAGCGCTACTTCCGGCTGCTGGACTCACTGGAGGAGTTGGTCAGCGCCGAAAAGGCGGAATCCGCGGACGCCGCTGCGCCTTCCGTGACCATCGACGCCGCGTACAAGCGGGTTCGCAAGGCCGCCAAGACCGCCGCCGCGGTGGCGGCCGACGATGTCAGCGCCGAGGAGAAAGACGAGGCGTTACACCGGATTCGTAAGGGCGCCAAGCGGCTTCGTTACACCGCGGCGGCCACCGGGGAAGACAAGGTATCCGATCGGGCGAAGAGCATCCAGACCTTGCTGGGCGATCACCAGGACAGCGTGGTGAGCAAGGCCCACCTGAGCACTCAGGCCGATGCCGCACACGCCGCCGGTGAGGACACCTTCACGTACGGGCTGCTCTATCAACAGGAGCACGACACCGCCCAGCAGTCCCGGGCGTTGCTCGACGACGCGCTGAAGAAGTTGGCCAAGGCGGTGCGCAAGGCCCACTAGGGACCGGTTGCGGGTTGGGCGACGAACTGAAACGCCTTCAGAGGGTTCCTTTTTCAGACTCGGATTCCGTCGAAATCGATGAAGAGATGCCGTGGGCCGCGGAATACCTGGCTGATCCGATAGGGCGGCGGATCCTCGACCAGTCGAGGGTTGTCTACACGGCGAAGGAACGCCTCGATGGCGGTGTTGACTTCCAGGCGCGCCAGTGCGCCCCCAAAGCACACATGGATGCTGCGCCCCCACCCGACGTGCTCGTTGTCGGGACGCTCAGGGTCAAATGTGTTGGGGTCGTGGAAGCGCCGCGGGTCGCGGTTGGCGGCGCCATACAACAGATAGATCGGCGACCCCTTGGGGATCGTGGTGCCGGCAATGTCGATGTCAGCCAAAGCGGTTCGGCTGGGGAAGAACTGGACTGAGGACTGCAGCCGCAGCGCCTCTTCGATAGCGCCGGGTACGAGCAAAGGGCGGCCGTGCAGCAGCTCGATAGAGCCGGGGTTGCGCAGCAGGGTCAGCACGGTGTGTGAGATCAGGTTGACCGTGGAGTCGTGACCGGCGATAAATATCAGGATCGCGTTCGCCACAATCTCGCCGGGTGACATCGGCCCGTCGGGGCCGTCGTCGTGGACCATCTGCGAAATCATTCCCGCACCGGGGCCGGAGCTCTGGGCCTCCTGCACCAGCTCGATCATGTATTTCGCCAGCTCCAGGGCACTGGCTTGGCCTTTTTCCTTGCGCCGCTGACCCTCCTCGGTTTCGATCTCGGGGCCCACGTCGAAGATGCCGGCCATCACGTCGCCGACCCAGGCGTGAAAGCGGGGCTCGTCTTTGAGGGGGATCCCCATTATGCGGCAGATCACATCGACGGGCAGTGGATAGGCGTAGTCATCGACGACGTCGATGCGAGTCTTGCCCGTCGCTTTGTCGAGCAGGTCGTTGACGATCTGCTGGCATGAGGCCTCCATGCTGGGGATCAGATCCGGGGCGTGTGGGGGCCCGAAGTGGCGCATGGCCTGGCGGCGCATCCGATCGTGATCCGGGGGGTCGCTGACGATCATGGCCCGGTCCTTGCCGTAGGTCTCGATCAATTCGAGCACCGACTCATCAAGGTTCTCGGTCACAACGCCGGCTTGGGGCCGGTTACGTTTATCGGAGCTCACTCGGGGGTCATGAGCTAAGGCGATGAGCTCTTCGTAACCGGTGACGGCGTAGATGCCGCCGGTCACCCGCACCACGGGCGTTTTGCGCAGTTCGTCGAAAAACGGATACGGGTCCGCTCGGTGCTCATACATCATCGCAGCGTCGTAGGCTTCTTCCGGGGTCATGGCGCCGTCCTCACTGAATCACCTTGCCTGTCTGCGTCTTTGGGTGCCGCCTAGCGTTGGCGGGGCCGGAATTCGGCTTGACGTTCAGTGGGGTCATGACCCGTTAGAACGACATCGGGGGCCTCGGTGGGCACGCCCCGAGCCGGGAAATCGGCCGGACGAACCCGCATATCGGCGGGAAGGTCCGACCCTGCCGGATGCGGCGGAAAGGGCGCCGAGCGCGCGATTTGTGCACGGTAGTAGTCGATCCACTTGCCGTGGTCGAAGGTGACCGCGCCGACGATGCGTCCGCGCCGCCCATACGCGGCGACGAAGCGGCGCTCCTTCACCGAGCCTTGGGTGAAGACGATTTCGTCGCCGAAGGAGGGCACCCCAACCGACTTGATGTTGACGCCGAACTGGCCCGACCAAAATTGCGGTATCAGCAGATGCGCACGGCGATCGACCTCATCACACACCATGTTGTGGGCCGCTACCTGCGCACCCAAGACCGCGTTGTCCCAGTGCTCCATCGCCATGAACTGGTAGTCGTAGAGCACGTGGGGCGCCCGGGCAATGTCCCCGGCCACAAAAACGTGGTCGGTCACCACGCCATGGATATCGAACGCGCGACACCCCGCGTCGCATCCCACGCCCCAGAAGCCGGCGGCCAGCCCGGCGCCGTCGAGCCACTCAATGTTGCGGATGGAGCCCAGCGAGGTCACCACCACATCAACGTCGAGGCTGCTGCCGTCGGATAGGCGTGCGCGCCGTACCTGCCCGGCCTCGTCTCCGTCGAAGCCCAGCACCCCGATACCGGTGCGCAGATCCACGCCGGCCTCGCGCTGCATCTCGGCGGCGATCTCGCCGATCACCCCACCCAACGCGCCCGACAGCGGGGCCGGGCCGCGCTCGGCGACGGTGACGTCCAGGCCAAGATCGCGGCACACCGAGGCCACCTCCGACCCGATAAACCCCGAGCCGATGATCAAAACCCGTCGCGGCCGAGCCGCCAACGCAGCCTGCAGCCGGGCCGCGTCGCCGCTGGTGCGCAAGGTGTAGACGCCCTTCAAAGCGGCCTCGTCGAGGTTGGGCCACCGCCGCGACCGCACACCGGTAGCGATCAGCACTCGATCGCCCTCCACCTCACTGCCATCGGCCAGACGAACCAGCCTGTTCGCCCGGTCCAGACCAATCGCGGCGACACCGAGCCGCCACTCGGCATCGACGTCACACATGCGCGGTAGCTTCGTATGGTCTGGCCGCACCCACCCCGCGAGCACCTGCTTGGACAGCGGAGGCCGATCATAAGGCTCGTCCGGCTCATCACCGATGATCGTCAGGTGGCCTGTGAAGCCCTCTTGCCGCAGCGCCTCAGCGGCCCGAAGCCCAGCCAGCGAGGCACCGACGATGACGATGCGACCGTTGCCCTTGATGCCGTTCGACGGGGCGCGCACGACCGACCCGCTACTCGCTGTCTAACTGGTCCACGACGATCGCCTGCACCGGGCACGCAGTCGCGGCCCGCAACACCCGAAGTCGTTGCGTGTCATCGGGATTCGGGTCATACGTGAGGGCCTCTTCGCCGCTGAGCTTGAGCACCTCCGGCGCCAGAGGGACGCACTGCGCATAGCCCAAACAGCGGTTCAGGTCGATGACAATGCGCATGAGGACCTCGATCGCTTATCGCCAGCGTGACGCATCTGCGCCCCGGTGTCGACCGCCGGTTCAGCACGCCACTGCCGCGGAGCGTACTCCTCACACCAACCCCGATCGCCTCGTTCCGGCAAAGCTTTCAGCAGCTTCACAACATTCCCCTCCGGTCACCGACTGCCGCTACAGCGCGACGCCACCTAGGCCACACGCAACAGCAAAAACCTGTTGAAGCAGAAACTGTCGACCTAGCCGAATGCGACACGTGCATAAGGCAATTAAGCACCGGTTGCCGCCATCGAAGATCGCCCGGCAACACAGGCAGGCCGCGACGACCCCGCGCACTGAGCGGCCGCGATCACTTCCTCGCTGGATCGGCTGAGGACGTTCAGATGATCGACTCGTTCCACGGCTCGTGGGGCGGAGTTCCCTGCCGAGCCAGACGGCTTGATGTCCACGTTCGCGGCAAGCCAATCACCCGGTCGGTGTTCGGGCACAAGTGGCGCACGCCAGCGCGGTCGAGACCTCGGACCCCTACAGCCACCTATGGCCCGATTCCGACGAGCTGAACACGCAGTTCAGCTCGTCGGGGCGAACGAGTTGGCCTGTAAGCCGGATTCTGTCCCTCACCCCGGAGGGTGAAGCGGCGACCATCCATCTGGACACACCGTCGCCGGGTGCCTCGAGCGGCCTACCCGCAGGCTCGGGCGAGCAGCCCTCGAACGCCTGCGCGGCCGCAACCAGGTTGCGGCCTTCTTGGCCTTGCTTCGGGTGGGGTTTGCCTAGCCACCCCGGTCACCCGGGGTGCTGGTGCGCTCTTACCGCACCGTTTCACCCTTACCATTTCTGGCGGTCTGTTTTCTGTGGCACTTTCCCGCGAGTCACCTCGGATTGCCGTTAGCAATCACCCTGCTCTGTGAAGTCCGGACTTTCCTCGACACCCGAGGGTGCCGCGGCCGCCCAGCCAACTCGTTCGCGCTGATCACCGTACCGTTAATTGCATGGTCCAGGTACCACCGGCACGATATTTGCTCCGCGCGAAGGATCTCGCGGACGCCCGTTATGCGGATCCGATCACCGTCGATGACCTCGCGGCGGCCGCCGGATTGTCCCGGGCCCACTTCAGCCGGATGTTCACCCGCACGTTTGGTGAGTCTCCACGGGCCTACCTGCAGAGTCGGCGTCTCGAGCGGGCCGCGGCGCTGTTGCGCAACACCGACCGTTCGGTCGCCGACATCTGCGTGATGGTCGGCCTGCACAGCGTCGGCTCGTTCACCACCAGCTTCGCCCGGGTGTACGGCAAGCCTCCGGCTGCCTACCGCGCCGCCCTACCACCGGCGATGCTCCGCGCCCCGGTGCCCAGTTGCATTCTGGCGCGGGATACTCGGCGCCCCCACACTGGCCGAACCAAGACAGCACAAACGGAGAAGACGCCCGGGCCGGTGCCGACGTAGCGTCTGCTCATGATGAAAATCGCTTACACGCATCTGTGGGTTCACGATCAGGAAGTCGCGCTGAAGTTCTGGACCGAGAAGGTCGGAATGGAAGTGCGCGAAGATGTTTCGTTTCCGGAGGAGATGGGTGCCTTCCGGTGGGTCACCGTCGGCCCGCCCGGACAGGACGACGTCGGCATCGTGCTGATGGCCGTGCCCGGCGAGCCCGTGATGGACGAATCCACCCGCAAACAGGTCCAGGATCTGACCGCAAAGGGCTTCGCCGGCACGGTGTTTCTGACCACCGACGACTGCCAGAAGAGCTATGAGGAACTCACCG
Source organism: Mycobacterium sp. NPDC050441 (assembly GCF_040655355.1). Taxonomy (NCBI): domain Bacteria; kingdom Bacillati; phylum Actinomycetota; class Actinomycetes; order Mycobacteriales; family Mycobacteriaceae; genus Mycobacterium; species Mycobacterium sp. NPDC050441. The sequence continues at coordinate 308,492 of NZ_JBFAJS010000005.1, forward strand.
CCCGCGGTGTCGAGTTCACCGAGCCGCCGAACCAGATGCCCTACGGCATCGACTCGGGTTTCCGTGACCCCTCGGGCAACAGCATCCGGCTGACCCAGCGCACCGACTGAACTCCTCTGGCTAAGCCGCCAGTGCGCACCGACCGAACTCGATGGCCATTCGTAGTTCGGTGACGCATTCAAATACTTCGATGGATCCAGGTGGTGGCGGCGCGGTGGAGCGGTAACGAATTCCGGTCGGAGTCACGAATTCGGCTGTGTGCACACCGTTCTCGTCACCGGCCGTCACCTTCCATCCGGGTGATTCCTTGACGTAGTTGCACCGTTCACATTCGCCGAGACCGTTCTGCGCACTGGTCGGACCACCGCGGGCATGCGGTTGGGCGTGGTCGTGATGGCGGATCGGCGCATCGCAGTACGGAGTCCTGCAGGTCCGATCCCGCAATCCGATGAACTCGGCCAGCCCCTTGGGAAACAGCCGCGACCGTGACTCCATCGCCACCAGCGCACCGGACTTCGGGTGCCGGTAGAGCCGCCGCAGCGAGGCCCGTGAACGTTCGTCGGCCACCGCGTCACTCACCAGGTTGCGGGCCACCGTCGCCGGCACCGGCCCGTATCCCTCGACCACTGCCGGACTCTCGTCGTCCCCGACCAGAGTCTGGTCGGAGAGCAACAGGTTGACCGCCACCGGCTCTGGCACCTCGGCGGGGCGGCCGGTCACCCGCTCCGCCAGGGTGTCGGCCATCACCTGGCCGCGGGTCCGGCCGTCGAACGTCGTATCGGCGCCCCGTTTGAGCGCCGCAAACACACCGACGCCCTTCTGCACCGGCAACAACACCGTCAGCCGCGCCATGCAGTCCGGCGCCGGCCGGATCCAGACATTCCGATCCTCCGCCGCCTTCGCCGCCCGGTCGACGACAGCCTGCGGATCCAGGCGGTACGCGATCTTCTTGGCGTCTGCCTCAATTCGCTTGTCGCCCTTGCCGTGGAGCTTCGTGACGTCGGCGCACATCTCGCTATCCAACGCGCGCCGATCATCGACGGACAGGCATGCCGACTCCCGCACGATCAACGTGGCCCGCCATTCCGACAACACGCCGGATTCCAACGCCGCCAACGTATGCGGCATCTCGTGCACCAGCGCTTTGGCGAACCCGAGGTGCCGACTCCCCCGGTTCGGCGAGTCATGACGTGCCAGCGCCACCTCCGAGGCCACGCCACGTCCCCGCTTTATGCGAGGTACTCCCGCGGCCGCCTCGGCGGCCCGGCGTTTCGCGTCCAACAGGGCCGCACACCGGGCCTGCCCGGCGGCCGCGGCCGCCTTCGCCCGCTCGAGTTCCTCGATGCGCCGATGCAGCGTCACCTCGTCATCATCCGGGTTGACCTGCGCCAACACCACGACTTCGAACATACGTGCGATACTACTCAAGCGCACCGACAAATTGATTCAGCCCAGACGACGCAGCACCATCACGTTGTCGATCAGGGTGCCGTGCTGGCCGTCCGGCCCGGTGGCTTCGCGCTCGTCGGTGCCCACCCGGAGGCGTTCCCATTGCGTTTCATCGAGGTGCAGTGAGTCGACGACCTCGTCGGCGCTGGGGAACGCGAATCTCCGGACGTGCTCGAGGGCCCAGGGCGGCGCGGCCCCGTGGTCGACGATGACCAGTAGACCTCCGGACGCCACGGCGCCGGCGGCGCGACGCAGTACGCCGGCGCGGTCCATCGCGACCGGCGACTGCAGGAACTGAGCCGAAACCAGGTCGAAGCGGCCGTCCGGGATGCTCTCGGAAAGGTCGTGGCGTTCGAACGTGATCCGCTCCACCACGCCCCGGGCCTGCGCTTCGGTGGCGGCCCGGGCGAGCGCGGTGTCGGAGACGTCGACGCCCGTGACCTGCCAGCCCTGCTCGGCCAGCCATACGGAGTCCCCGCCCTCGCCGCAGCCGAGGTCCAGCGCCCGACCCGGCGGCAGGTCCGCGGCGATCTTGGCCAACTGGGCGTTGACCCGGCCGCTCCAGATGCGGCCGCGTTGTCCGTAATGGCGTTCCCAGTACTGGGCGGTGACGGCCGTCTGCGCGGGCCAGGGCGGCACCGGGAGCCCGACGTCCTCGCCGAGCAGGTGCTGCACGACGGCGGCGCCGGCCTGGCTGCCCGACGCCACCGCCGCGGCCACCTGCGGCATCTGGGCACTCAGGTCGCCCGCGGCGAACAAGCCCGGCACCGAGGTCCGTGAGAACCCGTCGACGACAAGGGCGTCCGCTGCGATCGGCCCGGGTGCCGAGACGGCACCGAGCTGGGCGGCCAGCGGTGAGCGCTGATGCAGTGTGGCGGCGACGAGCGCACCGCGCCTGGACAGCCGGGTGCCGTCGGTGAACTCCACGGCCGCCAGTTCGCCGTCGTGAGCGACGAATCGGGCCACCGGACGCTCGTCCACGCCGATTCCGGCCGCATCCAACTGCTTGACCTGCGCGTCGTCCAACTCGCTGCGCCCATTGGTGAGCACCACCAGATCCTCGGTCCAGCCGCGCATCATCAACGCGGAGTGCACCGCTCGGTCACCCTGGGCGATCACGGCGACCGGCGCATCACGCATCTCCCAGCCATGACAGAACGGGCAGTGGAAAACCGAACCGCCCCACAGGCCTTCGAGCCCGGCAATGTCCGGCGAGCGGTACTCCATGCCGGTGGCGAGCAGCACCGTCCTCGCCTGCTCGCGGGTTCCGTCGGCCAGCTCGAGGGTGAATCCCGGCTCCCCTTGCACGACTTCGCCCGTGCGCACCTCCACCGTGGGATAGGCGGCCAACTCAGTGCGGCCCGCCGCATAGAGGTCGGCGGGCGGACGGCCATCGCTGCCCAGCAGGCCACCGATTCCGTGTGCGGCCAGGTTGCTCTGATTCCCCGCGTCGACCAGTAGTACGCGTCGCCGGGCCCGGCCCAGTACCAGCGCCGCACTCAGTCCGGCCGCCCCGCCACCGACGATTACGCAGTCCCAAACATTCTCCATGCTTTCGAGCTTGCCCAATCGCATGGCAAAATGCCAAGCTAATTTGCCATGGAGGCAAACGCAGCCGAACCCGCCGACATCGACGCCGTGGTCCGCGGCCGGCTTCGCGAGTTGCGGGCCCAACGCGGACTCACGCTCGAAGACGTCGCGCGCCGCGCACAGATCGACGTCTCGACCCTGAGCCGGCTGGAATCCGGCAAGCGCCGGCTGGCCCTGGACCACCTTCCCCGCCTGGCCGCTGCACTGTCCGTCACCACCGATGAGTTACTGCGCGCGCCGCAGGCCGAGGACCCCCGGGTCACCGGCAGCTCACACACCCACCACGACATCACGTACTGGCCGTTGACCCGGCAGGGCCCGGCGGCCGGTCTGCACGCCTACAAGATCCGGATCAGCGCCAAGCGCCGCAAGCCACCCGCCGAATTCCCCGTCCACGAGGGACGCGACTGGATGTACGTGCTGTCCGGACAACTGCGCCTGATCCTGGGCGAACAGGACTTCGTCGTCAATCCCGGTGAGGCCGTGGAATTCTCGACCTGGACGCCGCACTGGTTCGGGGTTGTCGACGGCCCGGTCGAGGCGATCACCATCTTCGGCCCGCACGGCGAACAACTACACCTGCACGCCTGACCTAGAGGTAGGCGGTCTGGTTCACCAACCGCACCGAGGATCCACCGTCGGCGTAGAACTCGGCGATCGACAGCGAGGCCAGATCCAGGTGCAACCGGTACAGGATGCCCTCGCCGGCATCGAGTGCCAATCGGAGGATCGTCTTGATCGGCGTCACGTGCGAGACCACCAGAACCGTTGCCGCACCGTGCTCGGCGACGATCCGGTCGCGGGCCCGACGGACCCGGCGCGCCACCGCATCGAAACTCTCGCCACCGGGCGGCTCGACGCTGGTGTCACGTAGCCAGCGCCCGTGCAGTTCCGGATCCCGTTGCGCAGCTTCGGCGAACGTCAGTCCTTCCCACTCACCGAAGTCCGTCTCGATCAGGTCATCGTCGACACGAACGTCGACGCCGAGTGCCTTGGCCGCCGCCGCAGCCGTCTCATACGCCCGCTCCAGTGGCGAGCTGACCACCGCCGCGACGCCCCCGCGTGCGCCCAGATAACGCGCGGCAGCGTCGGCCTGCCGGCGCCCCTCCTCGGTCAGCACCGGATTGCCGCGCCCCGAATAGCGCCGGGCGATGGACAATTCGGTCTGGCCGTGGCGCAGCAGCAACAGCCGGGTCGGAGCTCCGGTGGCACCGGTCCAGCCGGGTGCCGACAATGCGGCTTTATCCTCCTCAGCGGGTTTCTCACTGAGGATCCCGGCCGCCGCGTCCATGGCTTCGTTGGCCAGCCCATCGGCATGGCTGTTGCGCTCCCGTGGTATCCACGTGTAGCTGACACGTTCGAAGCCCGCGGCCAGTTCGGCCGCTCGGCGCTGCAGAGGAATCAGATCCGGATGCTTCACCTTCCAGCGCCCTGACATCTGTTCGACGACGAGCTTGGAATCCATCGACACCGCCACCTCGACCGCACCGAGCTCGGTAGCGGCCTCCAAACCGGCGATCAGGCCGCGGTATTCGGCGACGTTGTTGGTGGCCCGGCCGATCGCCTCCTTGCGTTCGGCCAGGATTGCGGTGTGTTCGGAGTCGAACACCACCGCGCCGTAGCCCGCCGGTCCGGGATTTCCCCGGGACCCGCCGTCGGCCTCGACGAGAACTCTCACTGCTTGAACCTCAAGAGGATCGCCCCGCACTCGGGGCAGCGCAGCACGTCGTCCTCGGCCGCAGCGGCGATCCGGGCGCTCTCCCCGCGGTCGATCTCGATCCGGCAGGCACCGCAGCGTCGGCCCTGCAGCAACCCGGCACCCGCCCCGCCGCGGGACCGCTGGCGTTCGTAGAGATCGACGAGTTCGCCATCGATGAGATTCACCAACCCGTCACGGCGGGTGCGCGCCTGCCGGCGGGCCTGGTCGATCTCCGCCAGTGCGGCATCGCGAGCCTCCTGTGCCGCCGACAGCGCGACCTGCAGGTCATCGATGCGCTGCAACGCCTCGGCCTGCCGCCCCGACAGTTCCTCACGACGCTCCATGAGCTCCAGCAGGGAGTCCTCCAGGCTGGATTGCCTGCGCTGCAAGGTTTCCAGCTCATGCTGGATCTCGGCGACCTGCTTGGCGCCCACCGTGCCGCCGTCGATCAGCTTACGGTCGCGGTCCTCACGCTGACGGACCGAGTCGATCTCGTTTTCGAGCTTGGTCACCTGAGCTTCCAGGTCTTCCAGGGCGATACCCAGAACGCCCACCCCGTCGCCGGCGGCGGCGTGCTCGGCCTGAGCCTCGTCCATCTTCTGCTGTTCGGCCAGGTGCTTGGCGCGGTGCTCGATGCGCCCGAGTTCGGCATCGACCTCGGTCAGCGCGAGAAGCGAACGTTGTTGTTTTACTTCGGCTTTCATGCCCTGACTTTCATGTAGCTATAGGATTTTTCTGCGTTCATACGTTTACTGCGGTCAGCACTCGACGTTCCACGGATCGGTGCGCACCGAGGACACCCGCACTTGGAGCGCGTCACCGAACTGCCCGCGCAGCACTCCGGCGGCCTGGGCGCACCAGGGAAACTCGGTGGCCCAGTGCGCCACATCGACAAGCGCGACCGGTGAGGCGCGTCGATGCTCATCAGCGGGATGGTGCCGTAAATCCGATGTGACGTAAGCCTGTACGTCGGCGCGAGCCACCGTGCCCAGCAGTGAGTCGCCCGCTCCCCCGCACACCGCGACCCGTGACACCATGGCGTCGGGTTCCCCCGAGGTCCGCACCCCCCACGAGGTGGCCGGCAGCGCGGCCCGCACCCGGGACGCGAAGGCCGACAACGCCTCTGGCCGGTCCAACAGCCCGATCCGGCCGATTCCCACGTTACCGGGGATCGGCGCCAGCGCGATGATGTCGAAGGCCGGTTCCTCGTAGGGATGGGCGGCCCGCAGGGCGGACAGGATGGTGGCGCGCAGCCGCGAGGGCGCGATCACCTCCACCCGGTCCTCGGCCACCTGCTCGACGGTGCCCACCTCGCCGATGGCCGGGGCGGCCCCGTCGTGCGGCAGGAACTGCCCGGTGCCGGGCACGCTCCAACTGCAGTGCGAATAGTCGCCGATCCGCCCGGCCCCGGCGTCGAACAGTGCTTCGGCCACCGCGCCGGTGTCTGTGGCCGGCACGAACACCACCCATTTGTCCAGATCGGGGCCCGGCGCCGCCGGCGACAGGACCGCCTCGACGGTCAGGCCCAGCGCCTCGGCCAGTGCGTCGGAGACCCCGGGCGATGCGGCATCCGCATTCGTGTGGGCGGTGAACAGGGCTCGTCCGGTGCGGATCAGCCGGTGGATCAGGGCGCCCTTGGCGGTGTCGGCGGCCACGGTGTCCACACCCCGCAACAGCAGCGGATGGTGGGCCAGCAGCAGACCGCGCTCGGGCACCTCGTCGATCACCGCCGCGGTCGCGTCGACGGCGATGGTCACCGATTCGACGGCTTCGCCGGGGTCACCGCACACCAACCCGACCGAGTCCCAATCGTGGGCCAGGTGCGGCGGGTACGCCACGTCCAGTGCCGCGATCACGTCGGCCAACGGCACCCCGGCCGGTCGCGCGCTCATTGCAGCACCTCCCTCATGGCGTCGATGAGTACGGGCCATTCCGGCCGCACTGCTGCACGCAGGTAGTTTTCCGGCAGGCCCACGAAAGTATCGCAACGCCGTACCGCGATGCCTTTGCTTTCCAGATGTTTTCGCATCAGCTCGGCGTCGGGCACTGTGAACAGCACAAATGGCGCCTCGCCGGCCACCACGCCCAACCCGAGCGCATCGAGCCTGGCGACCATCGAGGCCCTCAGCCCGGCGAGCCGCCGGGCGCCGGCATCGGCCTCGGCCACCGCTTCGGGACTGCTGGCCGCGGCGATGGCCTCCAGTTGCAGGGTGCCCAGCGGCCAGTGCGGGCGCGGCGCGGTGAGCCGGGCCAGCACGTCGGGTGCACCGAGGGCGTATCCCACCCGCAGCCCGGCCAGTGACCACGTCTTGGTCAGGCTGCGCAGCACCAGCACGTCGGGCAGCGACTCGCCAGCCAACGTCTGGGCCTCGCCGGGAATGCCGTCGGCGAACGCCTCGTCCACCACCACCAGCCTGCCGGGGCGGCGCAGCGCCAGGATGTCGTCGACGCGGTGCAGCACCCCGGTCGGATTGGTCGGGTTGCCGATCACCACCAGGTCCGCCTCGTCCGGCACCACAACGCCTGCCAGTGTGAACGGGAACGGCAGCACCACGTCCTGGATCGGCACACCGGCCGCGGCCAGCACGGCTTCGGGTTCGGTGAACGACGGGGCGACCAGCGCGGCCAGGCGTGGCCGTAGCCCGGCCAGCAGGGCGAATCCCTCGGCGCCGCCGGCCAGCAGGGCCACCTCGTCGGCACTGCGGCCGTGGCGCACCGCGACCGCTTCGGCGGCACGGCGCTGATCGGCCTGGCTCGGGTAACTGCCCAGATCGGGCAGTCGGGCGGCCAGCCGGTCGGTCAGCCAGACCGGCGGACCACCGGCGCGGACGTTGACCGCGAAGTCCAGCATTCCCGGCAATGCGGCCTGGTCGCCGTGGTACCGGGCGCCTGCACGGGGTGGATGTGGCACAGCACGACACTAGTGGTCGGAGGACCGCCCGCGGCATACGGGAGAATGGGCACGTGACCGACACGCTGGAACTCACCCGACCGCAGCTGGTGCTCTTCGATCTCGACGGCACCCTGACCGATTCGGCGGCCGGGATCGTGTCGAGTTTCCGTCACGCGCTGACCCACGTCGGCGCCGGCATCCCGGACGGCGACCTGGCCGGACGCATCGTCGGCCCGCCCATGCACGAGACGTTGCAGGCGTTGAGTCTGGGCGAGACCAGCTTCGATGCCGACGCCGCGATCGCGGCCTACCGCGCCGATTACACGAGCCGCGGCTGGGCGATGAACAGCCTGTTCGACGGCGTCGAGGCACTGTTGGCAGATCTGCAGGCCTCAGGAGTACGGCTGGCGGTGGCCACCTCGAAGGCGGAGCCCACCGCGCGGCGCATCCTGGAGCATTTCGGCCTGGACGGCTACTTCGAGGTGATCGCCGGGGCCAGCCCGGACGGGGTCCGGGCGGCCAAGGCCGACGTGGTCGCCTATGCACTGGCCCAGTTGCAGCCCCTGCCGCAGCACGTCCTGATGGTCGGTGACCGGATGCACGATGTCGAGGGCGCGGCCGAGCACGGCATCGACACCGTGGTGGTCGGCTGGGGCTACGGCGCCACCGATTTCACCGGGCCCGCCGCGGTGACCGCGCACGCCCACGTCGACACCGTCGCCGCGCTTCGGGAGGTGCTCGGTGTCTGAGCCGACGGAGACGCAGCTGCACGTCACGTTCGTGTGCTCGGGCAACATCTGCCGGTCCCCGATGGCCGAGAAGATGTTCGCCCATCAGATCCGCGAGCGCGGCCTGGCCGATGTGGTCCGGGTGAGCAGCGGCGGTACCGGCGGCTGGCACGCCGGTGACGGCGCCGACAGCCGCGCCTGCCTGGTGCTGCGTGAGCGCGGTTATCCCGACGATCACGTCGCCGCCCAGGTCTGCGATGACCATCTCGGTGCCGACATGGTGGTCGCGCTGGGCCGCAATCACCAGCGAATCCTGACCGATCTGGGCGTGACGGGCGACCGGCTGCGGATGCTGCGCTCGTTCGACCCGCGGTCGGGCGCACACGCCCTCGACGTGGAGGATCCGTACTACGGCGGCAAGACCGATTTCGAGGATGTGTTCACCGTGATCGAGGCGTCCCTGCCCGGTCTGCACGCCTGGGTCGACGCGGCGCTGGCCGGCCGGGGAATCCAGGGAACGGCAGTCTGATGCGACGCTTGACCTTCCTGCTGCGACCGCAATGGGTGGCGTTGTTCATCGTGGTGGCCGCCTTCGTCTACTTGTGTTTCACGGTGCTGGCGCCGTGGCAGCTGGGCAAGAACACGAAGACTTCGCGTGAGAACAACCAGATCTCGCATTCGCTGCAGGCCGATCCGGTTCCGGTGACCACCGTTCTGCCACACCAGGATTCGGTCGCGCCCGACGCCCAGTGGCAGCGGGTTACCGCTACCGGGCATTACCTGCCGAAGTCGGAGGTGCTGGCCCGGCTGCGGGTGGTCGACGGTGAACCGGCCTTCGAGGTCCTCACGCCGTTCGCCGTGGACGGCGGGCCGGTGGTGCTGGTCGATCGCGGCTTCATCACCCCGATCGACGGAAACAAGGTGCCGCAGTTCGCGGCCGCGCCGGCCGGCCGGGTGACCATCACCGCCCGGGTGCGTGATGCGGAAGCCCTTGTCGTGGGCAAGGACCCGTTCCGCGGCGACGACGGCGCACAGCAGGTGTACTCGATCAACACCGACCAGATCGCCTCGCTGACCGGCGTTGCGCTGACCGGGTCGTATCTACAGCTGGTGGGCGACCAACCCGGCGGTCTCGGGGAGATCTCCCTTCCGCACCTCGACGCCGGACCGTTCCTGTCCTACGGCATCCAGTGGATCGCGTTCGGTATCGTCGCCCCGCTCGGTCTCGGCTACTTCATCTACGCCGAGTTGCAGCAGCGCAGGCGCGAACGGGCCGCCGCCCAGGCAGCCTCGAAGGAACCGGCCCGGGAGCTCACCGCCGACGAGAAGATCGCCGACCGCTACGGCAAGCGCCGCTGACCACCACAAGTAGCACCGACACGGCCGCCGCCGAAGCCTGTACCGCACGCGAGAGCCGCACCGCGCGGGCCACATCCATCACCTCCGGGATGCGGCCGTCGCCCAGGGTGGGCCGGATCTCCAGTTGATGCGCGTACTGGGTCGGGCCGCCCAGGCGCACCCCCAGCGCGCCGGCGAAGGACGCCTCGGCCACCCCGGCGTTGGGGCTCGGATGGCGGGCCGCATCGCGCCGCCACGCCCGCAGCGCCGCCCGTGGTGACCCACCCACGGCCGGTGCGCACAGCGCGGCCAGCACCCCGGTCAACCGGGCCGGCAGGTAGTTCAGCACATCGTCGAATCGGGCTGCCGCCCAACCGAAGTAGGCGTACCGCGGTGAGCGGTGCCCGATCATCGCGTCCAGCGTGTTGGCGCCCCGGTACACCAGCACCCCGGGCACCCCGCCGATCGCCGCCCACAACAGCGGCGCCACCTGGGCATCAGACGTGTTCTCGGCCAGCGATTCCACCGTGGCCCGGGTCAGGCCCGAGACGTCCAGCGCGGCCGGATCCCGCCCGCACAACGAGGGCAGCAGGGCGCGCGCACCGTCGAGGTCAGCGGTTTGCAGCAGCGTCGACATCTGCCCACCGACCCGGTTGAGCGAGGTCCCGCCGAGCGCGACATAGGTGGCCACCGCGGTCACCCAGACGCGGTCGCCGCGTCCCGCGGCCCAGCCCAGCCCGGCCAGACCACCGAGCAGCAGCCCGGTGTGTACTGCACCGGCCGCGCGGTTGTCGGCATAGGTCAGCTTTTCCAACCGTGCTGCGCCAGTGCCGAACCCGGCCACCGGATGCCCGCGGCGTGGATCGCCCAGCAGCAGGTCGGCCAGGAACCCCATGGCGAGACCGACGGCCCGACGGTGCCAGACCGGCGGGCACTCCCGCGGACTTCTGCGCGCAAACACCCCGGCAGCGTCTCACAAGGTGGTCTACTCGAAGTCATGAGGTTGGGTCCGCCACGACGCCCGCGACGGGTCACCGATCTGCTCAACCCGGCGGCGGCGCTGCTGCCCGCGGCCAACGTCATCATGCAGCTGGCCTCCCCCGGTGTCGGTTACGGGGTCCTGGAGAGCCCGGTGGACAGCGGCAATGTCTACAAACATCCGTTCAAACGGGCCCGCACCACCGGCACCTATCTGGCCGCGGCCACCATGGGCACCGATGCCGACCGCGCGCTGCTGCGCGCCCAGATCGACAAGGTGCACGCGCTGGTCCGCTCACGGGCCTCAAGCCCGGTGTCCTACAACGCTTTCGATCCTCGGCTGCAACTGTGGGTGGCGGCCTGCCTGTACCGCTACTACATCGACATGCATGAGTTCCTCTACGGCCCGCTCGACGAGGAATCCGCCGACGCGATCTATGCCGACGCCCGCGCGCTGGGCACCACCTTGCAGGTGCGCGACGACATGTGGCCGGAAGACCGGGACGCCTTCGATACGTACTGGAAGCAGTCGCTGCAGGACCTGCAGATCGACCCGCCGGTGCGCGAACATTTGTATGGAGTGGCCACTTTTGCGTTCTTGGCGTTCCTGCCCGCCCCGCTGCGGCTGCTGGCCGGACGGTTCAACCTGTTCACCACCACCGGGTTTCTGCCCGCGGAGTTCCGCAGCCACATGCAGTTGCGCTGGACGGCCGGTCAGCAGCAGCGCTTCGAGCGGCTGCTGACCGGACTGCGGGTCGCCGATCGCGTGATCCCGCACGAGGTGTGGCTGTTGGGTTATCAGATCTATCTGTGGGACATGCGGATCCGTGACCGACTCGGCAAGCGGGTGGTCTGATTCAGGAGGCAAAGATGACGTTCCCCGCACTCGCTCATGTGGCGGTCACCGTACGAGACCTGGCGGTCAGCAGGCCGTGGTACCGCACGTTGTTCGGCGCCGATCCGGTGCTCGACGAGGACACCGATGCCGGCTTCCACCACCTGGTCTGGCTACTGGACGGCGGCACGCTGTTCGGCATCCATCAACACCGGAATCCCGCCCCCGATGGAGCATTCAGCGAGTTCCGGGTGGGCCTGGACCACGTCGGCTTCGGTTGTGCGTCGCGTTCGGAACTGCAGACCTGGGTGGACCGGCTCGACGGGCTGGGCATCGCCCACGGCGGGATCGTCGACGCGCCGTACGGCTCCGGGCTCAGTTTCCGCGATCCCGACGGCATCGCACTGGAGTTCTTCGCCGGGACCTGAACTCGGGTGGTACGGCTGGGTATCGGCGATTCCGCGGATATGATCCGACGCGGAGGAACCCTTGAAAGAGCTCGTTGCCCCGGTTGCCGCTTCCCTGGCTATCGGTTTTGCGATCGGTGGCCTCCCGTCATCCGGCCCGCCGGCGGCCGCCCCGGAGCCACCGGCTCCGCCGCTGCCTCGTCCGGGCCTCTATACCGTCACCGAGACCTCTGCCGACCGTGCGCCTGAGCCCTACCACTGGACTTTGTCGGGGTGCGGCCCGCAGTGTCTGCACGTGCTCTCACCCGCGCCGGAGGGCACGTGGCAGCTGGACCTGGCCTGGGACTCCGCCGCCGATCGGCATCAGGGCGCGTGGGTCGGTGAGCGCGTCAACCCCGGCATGCCATGCCGGCCCGGCAGCCCCGAGTACAAGACGGGCCCGGTTCCGTTCAAATACGTCATCCGGCCCGATCTCACGGGATTCGTGAACATGAAGTTCTCCCGGGAGAGCCCGTCATGCCGGGGCGATACCGCCACGCGCGGGCAACGACTCGCGCTGCAGCGCGCAAAGCCGGTGTGGTCTTAGGACCGGGATTTGATGGTGGGCGCGGACGGTATCGAACCGCCGACCGCTGGTGTGTAAAACCAGAGCTCTACCACTGAGCTACGCGCCCCGTCGCAGGCACGGTACACGCCGAAGCGGCGTGACCGGAAATTCAGCCCCGCTCAGACTGCAATGCCTCCAATGCGTCCCGCCACACCGCCTGATCTCGCGCCTGGCCCGGTTCCATCATCTCGGCGAAGCGGATCTTCCCGGCCTTGTCGACCACGAAGGTGCCGCGGTTGGGGTAGCCGGCGTCGGAGTTGAACACGCCGTAGGCCTGGGTGACCGCGCCGTGCGGCCAGAAATCCGACAGCACCGGGAAAGTGAATCCACTTTCGATGGACCAGATCTTGTGCGTCGGGGGCGGGCCGACCGAGATGGCCAGTGTCGCGGTGTGGTCGTTCTCGTACACCGGGAGTTTGTCGCGGATCTCTCCGAGTTCGCCTTCACACACGCCGGTGAACGCCAACGGAAAGAACACCACCAGCACGTCTTTGGCGCTGCGGTACGCGCTGAGTGTGACGGGCCTGCCGTTCTGGTCCCGGAGCGTGAAATCGGGCGCCGGGGTACCGACAGCGAGCATCACCGTCTGTTGTTCGCGCAAGCGCTCATCACGGCCCCCGCTTGCCCGCGGCCTTCGACTTCGGCTGCACCAACCGGCTCGCCGTCCAGTCCCCCAACTTGGCCGACGAAGTCTGCATCAACCCGGCCGTCGGCGCCGATTCGGCGATCTCGGCGGGCAGCACGTGCCCGGGTTTACCTGTCTTTGGAGTCACCACCCAGATCACGCCGTCTTCGGCGAGTGGAGTGATGGCATCCATGAGCCGGTCGACGAGATCCCCGTCGTCGTCCCGCCACCAAAGCAAAACCACGTCGACGACCTCGTCCGAATCTTCGTCGAGCAGCTCTGACCCGCACGCTTCTTCGATGTCGACCCGGATGTCGTCGTCGCTATCCTCGTCCCAACCCAGTTCCTGGACTATCTGATCCTTCTGGATGCCCAGTATGTGGGCGTAGTTCGGGCCTGAGTCCGTCCCCGCCGCGACCACCTTCGGTCCTCCTTAACCTCTCTTCGAGCCTCTCTCAAGACTTTGACCACCACTCGTTCACTCACGTGCGCGATGCGTGTTGCGACCTATCGTCGCACGGCGAGGCATCTGTGCGGGTGTCCGGCAGGCGAGTTTGTCCGCCCACCTGTCAGTAAGCCTTGTCGCATCTGGTCAGTGCGTTCTCTCGCGCGGTGTTCGAGCGCTGCGATGCCGAGTTGAACTGGTCCGGGCCGACATGGCCGGAAATGGCGCTGACGAGGACTCTCGCCGAGTCGATCCACTCGGTCAGGGCGGCGTGCAGATCCGGGGACAGCGCGTCGGACAGGCCGGAACTGACCAGATCGGCGCTCCGGTTGAGCCCGTCGATCGCGGGGCCGGCCTTGGCCGCGGTGTCGCCACCGTTGTTGACCGCCTCGACGTAGCCGTTGACGGCGTTGACCGCGTCGACGGCAGAGGTGCTGAGGTCCTCGCACACGGTGTGCACGGCGCGCGTGGTCAATGAGGCCTGGCGTTCGGATTCGCGGGTCACCGAGCTTGCCGAGGATTCTTCGATGGACGCCTTCACCGACGCCCGGTAATCGGGGGCCGCGGCCGAATCAACCTGTGCGGTACCGCCGGTAACGGACGTACAACCCACCACGACCATCGCGATCACCGCAGCGCCACCGAGTGCGCGCGCGGCGATCCGCGCCTTTGTCCCAAACCGCCCATCAACCGGCACGATCTGCAGACGTTACCGGTTCACAAAGCAACCGATGAGTAACTTGCGCACCGCCACCCCCAGCGGCACGGAAGCGGCAAGATGGGTGGACGATAGAAGGTGCCACAAGCACTGTTAGTTGTTACCGCCTAACAAGGAGCGGAAGTTGACCACCGAGTTCGTGCGCCAGGATCTGGCCCAAAACTCCTCTACCGCAGCCGAACCCGACCGGGTACGGGTCATCCGGGAGGGAGTTGCCTCCTACCTTCCGGATATCGACACCGACGAGACCGCGGAATGGCTGGAGTCATTCGACGAGTTACTGGAGCGATCCGGTCCGGCCCGTGCCCGGTACCTGATGCTTCGCCTGCTGGAGCGCTCCCGCGAGAAGCGCGTCGCCATCCCGGCGCTGACGTCGACCGACTACGTCAACACCATCCCGACCGACCTGGAGCCCTGGTTCCCCGGCGACGAGGACGTCGAGCGACGCTACCGCGCCTGGATCCGGTGGAACGCGGCCATCATGGTGCACCGCGCCCAGCGCCCGGGAGTCGGTGTGGGCGGGCATATTTCGACGTACGCGTCGTCGGCGTCGCTGTACGAGGTCGGGTTCAACCACTTCTTCCGCGGCAAATCCCACCCGGGCGGCGGCGACCAGGTCTTCATCCAGGGGCACGCCTCCCCCGGCATCTACGCGCGCGCCTTCCTGGAAGGCCGGCTGACGACCGACCAACTGGATGGTTTCCGCCAGGAACACAGCCATCCCGGCGGCGGCCTGCCGTCCTACCCGCACCCGCGCCTGATGCCGGATTTCTGGGAATTCCCGACGGTGTCGATGGGCCTGGGCCCGATGAACGCGATCTACCAGGCCCGGTTCAACCACTACCTGCATGACCGCGGTATCAAGGACACCTCCGATCAGCACGTGTGGGCATTCCTCGGCGACGGCGAGATGGATGAGCCGGAGAGCCGCGGCCTGATCCAGGTGGCGGCCAACGAGGCGCTGGACAACCTGACCTTCGTGGTGAACTGCAACCTGCAGCGCCTGGACGGCCCGGTGCGCGGCAACGGCAAGATCATCCAGGAGCTGGAGTCCTTCTTCCGCGGCGCCGGCTGGAACGTCATCAAGGTCGTCTGGGGCCGCGAGTGGGATGCGCTGCTGCACGCCGACCGCGACGGCGCGCTGGTCAACCTGATGAACACCACGCCCGACGGCGACTACCAGACCTACAAGGCCAACGACGGCGCCTACGTACGCGACCACTTCTTCGGCCGCGACCCGCGCACCAAGGCCCTGGTCGAGCCGATGACCGATCAGGAGATCTGGAACCTCAAGCGCGGCGGTCACGACTACCGCAAGGTGTATGCCGCATACCGTGCCGCGATGGAGCACAAGGGCCAGCCGACGATCATCCTGGCCAAGACCATCAAGGGCTACACACTGGGCAGCCACTTCGAGGGCCGCAATGCCACGCACCAGATGAAAAAGCTTGCGCTGCAAGATCTCAAGGATTTCCGTGACGTCACGCGGGTGCCGATCACCGATGAGCAGCTCGAGCAGGATCCCTACCTGCCGCCGTACTACCACCCGGGGCCCGAGACACCTGAGATCCGGTACCTGCTGGACCGTCGCCGCGCCCTGGGCGGGTTCGTCCCGGCGCGCCGCAACAAGACCACCCCGTTGGCGCTGCCCTCCTCCGACGCCTACTCGGTGCTGAAGAAGGGATCCGGTAACCAGGCCGTGGCCACCACCATGGCGACGGTGCGCACCTTCAAGGAACTGTTGCGGGACAAGAACATCGGTCCGCGCCTGGTGCCGATCATCCCCGACGAGGCCCGCACCTTCGGCATGGACTCGTGGTTCCCCAGCCTGAAGATCTACAACCGCAACGGGCAGCTGTACACCTCGGTGGACTCGGCACTGATGCTGGCCTACAAGGAATCCGAGATCGGCCAGATCCTGCACGAGGGCATCAACGAGGCCGGGTCGACATCGTCGTTCACCGCGGTGGGCACGTCGTACTCCACCCACAACGAGCCGATGATCCCGATCTACATCTTCTATTCGATGTTCGGGTTCCAGCGCACCGGCGACGGCCTGTGGGCGGCGGCCGATCAGATGGCCAAGGGCTTCGTGCTGGGGGCGACGGCCGGGCGCACCACGCTGACCGGCGAGGGCCTGCAGCACGCCGACGGCCATTCGCTGCTGCTGGCGTCGACCAACCCGGCTGCGGTGACCTATGACCCGGCGTTCGCCTACGAGGTCGCCCACATCATCGAGAGCGGTCTGCAGCGGATGTACGGGGAGCACGCCGAGAACGTGTTCTTCTACATCACCATCTATAACGAGCCCTACGTGCAGCCCGCAGAGCCCGCCAACCTGGACACCGAGGCCCTGCTGCGCGGCATGTACCGCTACCGCCGGGCTCCCGAACAACGCACGAACACCGCTCAGATCCTGGCGTCGGGTGTATCGATGCCCGAGGCGCTGCGCGCGGCGGACATGCTGGCGGCAGAGTGGGATGTGGCCGCCGACGTGTGGTCGGTGACCAGCTGGGGCGAGCTCAACCGCGAAGGCGTGGAGATCGAGCGGCACCGGTTGCGCCATCCGGATCAGCCCGCCCGCACCCCGCACGTCACCAGCGCCCTGGCCGATGCAGCGGGCCCGGTGGTGGCGGTGTCGGACTGGATGCGTGCGGTGCCCGAGCAGATCCGGCAGTGGGTCCCGGGGACCTACATCACGCTGGGTACCGACGGCTTCGGCTTCTCCGACACCCGGCCGGCGGCACGGCGTTTCTTCAACACCGACGCCGAGTCGGTTGTGGTGGCGGCGCTGGAGGGGCTGGCGCGTGACGGCGAGATCGATCCGTCGGTGCCCATCGCGGCGGCCAAGCAGTACAAGATCGACGACGTGTTCGCCGCGGCCGTGTCCTACGTCGACACCGGCAGCGCCTAGCCAGTGGCCCCGCGCGGGCGGCCCCTCCGGATGGAGGGCTGCCGCTCGCGCGGGGCTACTTGGAGGAATCCACCAGAAAAGTGGCGTAGCTTTTAGGGATGACCGACAAGCGGTTCGTTCCGCCCAAGTCGACCGTCGAGGTCCTTGAGAGCGTGCCCGACTCGGTGCTGCGCCGGTTGAAGCAGTATTCCGGCCGGCTGGCCACCGAGGCGGTACACGCCATGGCGGAGCGCCTGGACTTCTTCTCCGATCTCGACGCATCGCAGCGGGCCAGCGTGCAGCTGGTGGTGCAGACCGCCGTGGTCAACTTCGTCGAATGGATGCGAGACCCGACCAGCGACGTCAGCTATACCGCCCAGGCCTTCGAAGTGGTGCCGCAGGACCTGCGCCGCCGGATCGCACTGCGCCAGTCGGTCGAGATGGTGCGGACCTCGATGGAGTTCTTCGAGGAGGTGGTGCCGCTGCTGGCCCGATCCGAGGCCCAGCTCAACGCGCTGACCGCGGGCATCCTGCGCTACAGCCGGGACCTGGCGTTCGCGGCGGCCAGCGCCTACGCCGACCAGGCCGAGGCCCGAGGCGCCTGGGATCTGCGGATGGAGGCCAACGTCGTCGACGCCGTGGTGCGCGGAGACACCGGACCCGAGCTGCAGTCCCAGGCCGCAGCCCTGAACTGGGATGCGACCGCGCCGGCCACGGTGATCGTCGGCCTGCCGCGACCGGACCGGTTGGACCTGGCCCGCGACGACATCCATGACGTCGTGAAGCGCCACGACCGGGCAGCACTGTCCGATGTGCACGGGACCTGGTTGGTGACGATCGTGTCTGGGGCGCTGTCAGCAACCGACCGCTTCCTGTCCGACCTGCTGTCGGTGTTCGCCGACGGCCCGGTGGTGACCGGGCCGACCTCCCCGACGCTGACGGCGGCGCACCGCAGCGCCACCGAGGCGATCTCCGGGATGAATGCGGTGGCCGGCTGGCCCGGCGCGCCCCGGCCGGTGTCAGCGCGCGAGCTGCTGCCCGAACGGGCCCTGATGGGCGATGCCACGGCGATCGCGGCACTGGAGAGCGAGGTCATGCGCCCGCTGGCCGATGCCGGCCCGGCACTCACGGAGACCCTGGACGCATTCCTGGATTCCGGGGGTGCCATAGAAGCTTGTGCACGCAAATTGTTCGTTCATCCAAACACGGTCCGCTACCGGCTGAAACGGATCGGCGATTTCACCGGCCGCGATCCAGCGGTGCCGCGAGATGCGTACGTGCTGCGTGTGGCTTCGACAACCGGCAGACTGAGCAAACAGCCATACCAGCCGAGCACGCCAAATGCCGGAACCATCGTGATACCGGCGATTCGCCCGGCACATTCGGCCAGACAACGGGCCTGAACTGGGCTCAACCGGCGTCGGAGAGGCTGTGACAGATTTCGCTCCGGTGAAGGCAACGTCGCATCACATGCACTTTTGTGGGGAACCTACAAAAACATAAGACAAGGTTCATAATCTCTTACACCCCACAAAACCGTCTTCACAGTGTTCTCTTAAAGACGTGCCTCAACCCGTGCTCGCATTGCTCGCTCCCGGACAGGGATCGCAGACGCCCGGCATGCTCTCCCCTTGGCTGGAGCTGCCCGGTGCGGCCGACCGCCTCGCCACGTGGTCGCAGATCAGCGGCCTGGATCTGGCGCGCCTGGGAACCACCGCCACCGCCGAGGAGATCACCGACACCGCGGTGACGCAGCCGCTGGTGGTGGCCGCCACGCTGCTGGCCTACGAGGAACTGACGAAGCGCGGTGTGCCCGAGACCGCCGAGACACTGGTCGCAGGCCATTCCGTCGGCGAGATCGCCGCCTACGCCATCGCCGGCGTCATCTCTGCCGACGATGCGGTCAAGCTGGCCGCCACCCGTGGCGCCGAGATGGCCAAGGCCTGCGCGGTCGAGCCGACCGGCATGTCCGCGGTGCTCGGCGGCGACGAGGCCGAGGTGCTGGCCCGGCTGGAGTCGCTCGACCTGATCGCCGCCAATCGCAACGCCGCGGGCCAGATCGTGGCCGCAGGCGCGATCGCTGCGCTGGAGAAGCTCGCCGAGGATCCGCCGGCCAAGGCCCGCGTCCGTCAGCTGGCCACCGCAGGCGCGTTCCACACCCGGTACATGGCCTCCGCGCTGGACGGGTACTCCGCCGCCGCCGAATCTGTAACGACCTCTGAGCCCACCGCGACACTCCTGTCGAACGCGGACGGCCAGCCGGTCACCTCAGCTGCCGATGCCATGGAGAAGCTGGTGTCCCAGCTGACCAAGCCGGTGCGCTGGGATCTGTGCTCCGCCACCATCCGGGACCGCTTCCAGGGCGCCGAGCGCGCCGGGATCGTCGAGTTCCCGCCGGCGGGCACCCTGGTCGGTATCGCCAAGCGTGAACTGAAAGGCACACCGACGCGGGCGGTCAAGGCCCCCGCAGACCTGGATGGCTTGGACGAGCTGTAAGTCCAGCGACAACTGAATAAGCAGTAAGACCAGAACGTCCCGAATTGTCCTCCGCACCCGGAGGGCGCTTTCAACAACAAGAAGGAGCCATTGTGGCCGCCAGTCAAGAAGAAATCATCGCCGGTCTCGCCGAGATCATCGAAGAGGTCACCGGCATCGAGCCGTCTGAGGTGACCCCGGAGAAGTCGTTCGTCGACGACCTGGACATCGACTCGCTGTCGATGGTTGAGATCGCCGTCCAGACCGAGGACAAGTACGGCGTGAAGATCCCCGACGAGGATCTGGCCGGCCTGCGCACCGTCGGTGACGTCGTCTCCTACATCCAGAAGCTCGAAGAAGAGAACCCCGAGGCTGCCGCCGCCCTGCGCGAGAAGTTTGGCTCGGAATGACCAGACCTTCCACTGCTAACGGAGGCTTCCCGAACGTCGTGGTGACTGCCGTGGAGGCCACCACGGCGCTCGCTGCTGACATCGAGAGCACGTGGAAGGGCCTCCTGGCCGGAGAAAGCGGCATCCGTGAGTTGACCGACGACTTCGTCACCAAGTGGGACCTTCCGGTGCGTATCGGTGGTCACCTGGTCGACGACATCGACAGTCACCTGACCCGCATCGAGTTGCGCCGTAATTCCTACGTGCAGCGCATGTCTTTGGTGCTGGCCCGCCGGCTGTGGAAGAACGCGGGTGCGCCCGAGGTCGATCCGGATCGTTTCGCGGTCGTGATCGGCACCGGTCTCGGTGGTGGCGAGAAGATCGTCGAGACCTACGACGCGATGAACGAGGGCGGGATCCGAAAGGTCAGCCCGCTCGCCGTTCAGATGATCATGCCGAATGGTGCCGCCGCGGTTGCCGGCCTGGAGCTGGGTGCCCGCGCCGGGGTCATCACCCCGGTGTCGGCATGCTCGTCGGGTTCTGAGGCCATCGCCCACGGCTGGCGTCAGATCGTGATGGGTGACGCGGACTTCGCCGTTGTCGGCGGCGTGGAAGGCGGTATCGAGGCACTGCCGATCGCGGCGTTCTCGATGATGCGCGCCATGTCGACCCGCAATGACGATCCCGCGGGTGCGTCCAGGCCGTTCGACAAGGATCGCGATGGCTTCGTGTTCGGTGAAGCCGGCGCGATGATGATCATCGAGACCGAGGAGCACGCCCTGGCTCGTGGCGCCAAGCCGCTGGCCCGCGTGATGGGTGCCGGTATCACCTCGGACGCCTTCCATATGGTCGCTCCGGCGGACAACGGTCAGCGTGCCGGTGCCGCGATGAAGCGTGCGATGGAAACCGCAGGCCTGGAAGCCAAGGACATTGAACACATCAATGCCCACGGCACGGCCACCCCGATCGGTGACACCGCCGAGGCCAACGCCATCCGGGTTGCCGGATGTCAGAACGCTGCGGTCTACGCGCCGAAGTCGGCGTTGGGTCACTCGATCGGTGCAGTCGGTGCGCTGGAGTCGGTGTTGACGGTCCTCGCGTTGCGGGACGGCGTGATTCCCCCGACGCTGAACTACGAGACACCGGATCCCGAGATCGATCTCGATGTGGTTGCGGGCGAGCCTCGTTATGGCGACTACAAGTACGCCATCAACAACTCGTTCGGGTTCGGTGGCCACAATGTGGCTCTGGCCTTTGGGAAGTACTGAGGCCGGGCACACGACCCGGTAGGTACCCCCGGAAGGTAAAACAACCGAGGGAATGCACGGAAGGAAGAACTCCGTAAATATGGCGGGATTGTCCACTGGGAATGGTCTTCCCAATGTGGTTGTCACCGGCGTAGCCATGTCAACGGCGCTGGCAACCGATGCTGAGAACACCTGGAAGAAGCTGCTCGACAGTCAGAGCGGGATCCGGTTACTCACCGACCCGTTCGTCGAGCAGTACGACCTGCCGGTTCGTATCGGCGGGCACCTCCTAGAGGATTTCGATCATGAGCTGACGCGGGTCGAACTGCGCCGGCTGTCATATTTGCAGAAGATGTCGACGGTGATCGGCCGCCGGGTTTGGGCCAATGCAGGCTCCCCGGAGGTCGATACCCGCCGCCTCATGGTGTCCATCGGCACCGGCATGGGTTCTTCTGAGGAACTCCTGTTCGCCTATGACGCCATGCGGAACAAGGGCCTACGCGCCGTGTCGCCGCTGGTGGTCCAGATGTACATGCCGAACGGGGCGGCGGCGGCCGTCGGTCTCGAACGCAAGGCCAAGGCCGGCGTCAGCACCCTGATCTCGGCCTGTGCGTCCGGCTCGGAGGCGATCGCGAACGCGTGGCGCAACATCGTGCTCGGGGAAGCCGATATCGCCATCTGCGGTGGCGTGGAGACCAAGATCGAGGCCGTGCCGATCGCCGGATTCGCGCAGATGCGCATCGTGCTTTCCAACAGCAACGACGATCCCCAAGGCGCTTGTCGCCCGTTCGACAAGGATCGCAACGGCTTTGTGTTCGGCGAAGGCGCTGCCCTCATGGTGATCGAAACCGAGGAGCACGCCAAGGCCCGCGGCGCCAATATCCTGGGCCGGCTCATGGGGGCGAGCATCACCTCTGACGGCTACCACATCGTGGCGCCGGACCCCAACGGCGAGCAGGCTGGTCACGCCATGACCCGCGCCATCCAATTGGCGGGCCTGCAGCCCACTGACATCGATCACATCAACGCGCATGCCACCGGCACCAGCGTCGGCGATGTGGCCGAGGGTAAAGCAATCAACAATGCGATGGGCGGCCATGTGCCCGCGGTATACGCGCCCAAGTCCGCGCTCGGCCATTCGGTCGGCGCGGTCGGTGCGGTCGAGTCCATCCTGACGGTGATGGCGCTGCGCGACGGCGTCATTCCCCCGACGCTCAACCTGCACAACCTCGATCCGGAGATCGATCTGGACGTGGTGGCCGGTGAGCCGCGACAAGGCGACTACAAGTACGCCATCAACAATTCGTTCGGATTCGGTGGGCACAACGTCGCGCTCGCCTTCGGGAAGTACTGACCCAGCGCTTTCCACTAGAGGAGACCTTTATGACGATCATGGCCCCCGAAACTGCTGCTGAATCGCTCGACCCGCGCGATCCGCTGCTGCGCCTGCAGACCTTCTTCGATGACGGCAGCGTCCAGCTGCTGCACGAGCGGGACCGCTCCGGCGTGCTGGCCGCGGCAGGCACGGTCAACGGCGTTCGTACGGTGGCGTTCTGCACCGACGGCACCGTGATGGGCGGCGCCATGGGCATCGAGGGCTGCGCCCACATCGTCAACGCGTACGACAACGCGATCGAGGAGCAGAGCCCGATCGTGGGGATCTGGCACTCCGGCGGCGCGCGGCTGGCCGAGGGCGTCAAGGCGCTGCACGCGGTCGGTCTGGTCTTCGAGGCGATGATCCGGGCGTCGGGTTACATCCCGCAGATCTCGGTGGTCGTCGGCTTCGCTGCCGGCGGTGCGGCCTACGGACCGGCCCTGACCGACGTCATCATCATGGCCCCGGACAGCAAGGTGTTCGTCACCGGTCCGGACGTCGTTCGCAGCGTCACCGGTGAGGACGTCGACATGGTGTCGCTCGGCGGCCCCGACGCCCACCACAAGAAGTCCGGTGTGTGCCACATCGTGGCCGACGACGAGCTCGACGCTTACGAGCGCGGTCGTCGTCTGGTCGGATTGTTCAGCCAGCAGGGCCATTTCGATCGGACCAAGGCCGAGGCCGGCGACACCGACCTGACCGCGCTGATGCCCGAATCGGCTCGTCGCGCCTACGACGTGCACCCGATCATCGAGGCTCTGCTCGACGAGGGCGTGCCGTTCGAG
This sequence comes from Mycobacterium sp. NPDC050441, assembly GCF_040655355.1. NCBI lineage: Bacteria > Bacillati > Actinomycetota > Actinomycetes > Mycobacteriales > Mycobacteriaceae > Mycobacterium > Mycobacterium sp. NPDC050441. The sequence goes on from NZ_JBFAJS010000005.1 coordinate 331,968, forward strand.
GAATTCCAGGCTAAGTGGGCCCCGTCGATCGTGGTCGGTCTCGGCCGGCTCGCGGGCCGGTCGGTCGGCGTGATCGCCAACAACCCACTGCGTCTCGGTGGCTGCCTGAACTCCGAAAGCGCCGAGAAGTCAGCACGTTTCGTGCGGCTGTGCGACGCCTTCGGCATTCCACTGGTGGTCGTCGTCGACGTTCCGGGCTACCTGCCGGGCGTGGATCAGGAATGGGGCGGCGTGGTCCGTCGCGGCGCCAAGCTGCTGCACGCATTCGGTGAGTCCTCGGTCCCCCGCGTCACCCTGGTGACCCGCAAGATCTACGGCGGCGCCTACATCGCGATGAACTCGCGTTCGCTCAATGCCACGAAGGTGTTCGCCTGGCCGGACGCCGAGGTCGCCGTGATGGGCGCCAAGGCCGCCGTCGGCATCCTGCACAAGCGCAAGCTGGCCGCCGCCCCGGATCACGAGCGTGAGGCGCTGCACGAGGAACTCGCGATCGAGCATGAGCGCATCGCCGGCGGTGTGGATTCGGCGATCGAGATCGGCGTGGTCGACGAGAAGATCGATCCGGCCCATACCCGCAGCAAGCTGACGCAGGCACTGGCCGAGGCCCCGCACCGGCGCGGCCGCCACAAGAACATCCCGCTGTAAATCTTCAGCGCGAGCGCAAAGTCCCCGACACGCTCTGGCGTGCGGGGACTTTCGCTTTTTGCACGACTAGCGCGTGGTGTAGCCACCGTTGGCGAAGATGGTCTGACCGTTGATCCAGTGGCCCTCGTCGGCGAGGAACACCACCAGCGGGGCGATATCGGTGATCTCGGTCAGGCGGTTGCCCATCGCCTGCGACTTGTGGAACTCGACCCGCTCCGGGGTCTCCTGCGGATAGAAGAACGGCGTGTCCATCGGACCGGGGGCGACGTTGTTGACATTGATGCCGCGGACGCCGAACTCCTTGGAAGCTGCCCGGGTGAAGTGTTCGACGGGACTCTTGGAGCCCGCGTAGGTGGAGTACCCGTCGGTGTAGGCCGCCAGCAGTGCGGTCACGATCGTGACGACCGAGCCGTTGTCATTGAGTCGCTTGCCTGCCTGCTGCAGGAAGAAGTAGGCCGCTTTGGCGTTGATGTCGAACATCGAGTCGTATTCGGCCTCAGTGGTTTCCGCGAACGGCTTCCGCAGCACCTTGCCGACGGTGTTGATCGCGATGTCGACGCTGCCGAATGCGTCGACGGCCGTGTCGAAGAGTTTCTCGACATTGGCCGGCACGGTCAGGTCCCCCTGCACCTTGACCGCTTTCACCCCGGCGGCCTGCACGGCCGCCACCGTCTTGTCGGCGTCGGCCTCACTGGAGGCACTGTTGTAATGAACGGCGACGTTGACACCCCTCGAAGCCAACGTCGCGCTGATCAGGCCACCCAGGTTCTTCGCACCGGCAGCAACGACTGCCGACTTTCCGTCCAGTTTGCTCATACGTGGCAGCGTAGTTTCGCGATCCACAGATGGATAACGCAAGTTTCCGAGGTATTCACAATCTCAGGTTGTAGATAGAATTGCCGCGTGCCACAGAACATCCCTGATCTGCGACGTTTGCGCCAGTTCATCGCGATCGGCGAAGCCGGCAGCGTCACCGCGGCAGCCGCGACCCTGCACGTTAGCCAGCAAGCTCTCAGCAGTTCCATGCAGCAACTGGAGCGCGAGATCAATGCCACGCTGTTCCACCGGGAGGGCCGCCGGCTCACGCTCACCCGGGCCGGCGAACTGCTGCTGGCCGAAGGGCGAACACTGCTGGCAGCCGCCCATACCGTGGCCGAGCGAGTGGAACGGACGGCAGGCGGCGCACCCGAGGTCTTTGTCGTCGGCCACACCCCGGCACTCAGCGGCAGCGAAGCCTATACCCGTCTCGAACCGGCCATCGCCGCGTTCCCCGAGACCTCCTTCACCTTCCGCCAGCTCTACCCCGATCAACTCGCCGCTGCGGTGCTCGACGGCACGGTGCACCTCGGCCTACGCCGCGGAGTGGTCCCCACCAACGAATTGGGCACGGCCGTCGTGGGTTACGACCGGGTGCGGCTGGCCGTGCCCCGCGAACACCGGTTGGCCGACCGGCCGGCCGTGGACATTCATGAACTCGCCGGTGAACGCATCGCGCTGTGGGCGCCCCCGGGAGCCTCCTACTACAGCGATTTTCTGATGGGCGCGTGCCGTCGCGCCGGCTTCGAACCCGACTATGTGGTCAGCCGGGTCCAGGGCGCGGCTACGGTCGCCGCCCCGCTCACCACCGGCGCCGTCACGTTCGTCACCACTCCCCCGGGACTGGCCATGGACGGCCGCGTGGTGGTCACCGAACTCGACCCACCGTTGCTGGTGGGCGCCCAGGCAATGTGGCAGCGCCACACCAGTTCCGCGGTACGCGACGTGCTTCTGTCGCACGTCTAGCTGATCCGGCTCAGATCGTTGCCCACTTCGACCGGCACAATCCGTTGTTCCGGATCGTTGTTGGGTACAGGCGCTTTCCACCAACCACCTGACCGCTGACGCCGGTCGACGGTTGAGGCGATGTACTCGTTGCCGCCTGTTCCGCCCTCGCGCGAGTGTGGCGGCAAGAAGCGGTAGATACCCTTCCGTGACTTCTCCACCTCCTGCGCGGGGTTCGGGTTGATTCGGGTGTACTCCTCGACGATCTCGTCGCCGGAGACCGGCTCGCCGGCGGCGGGGGGCTCACGGAGGAAGGACCTTTCGACGAATGCCAGCCCCGCGCCGCGGGCCTTGTCCAGCATCCAGCACAACGCGATGTCGCTGAGTCCACGATTGGGGTTCCCGCCGCCCACATCGGAGTGCGAGCCGGTGAACCACACCTGTTCCAGGCGTTGTGTAGGCGGAGCCATATTCGACTGGGACCAGATCGTCGGCACGAACGGACCGCGCCGCTCGTCGATCGCGAGTGCCTGGTAGGCCTCCCCGACCCTCGAACTCAGAGTGGTGTCGTGAAACTCGTACCGCCGATTGAATTGGCGGGCCAGCCACCCGCCGACTGACGGAATCCCCAGGGCGCCAACGGTATCCCAGACCCCAATGAACCGGATGTCGGTTTCGTAGGAGTACATCTTCCGGAACAGCGCCGCCGCAACACTGCGCGGATTCGTGTTCTCGTTGCCGCCTCGGTACAACGCATACGCCTGTTCGATCTGATCCGCATTGTCGCGATGCAACACTCCCGAGTTGCGGATCAGACCCGCAGTGCTGCGTGCGGTGAAAGCCCCGCGGCTGAATCCGAAGAAGAACAGTTCGTCGCCGGGTTGGTAATTCTGGACGACGAATCGGTAGGTGTCGCAGACATCGCGGAACAGGCCGGCACCGAAGGCCCCGCCGAGCAGGCGGTCCGACCGGGTGGTGCCCACCCCCCGGTGGTAGAACAGGCGCTGCTCTCGCCCCTCGTCATCGTTCGGAGCCAGCGCCATCGCCACTTTGGCAACATTGGTCGGCGTGGGCTTGCCATCCGTTGTTTGATCAGGTGTGTTCCATGTGCCGTCGCAGCACACCACCAGTCGCTTCGCCATGATTGAGCTCCCTCGCCGCACAGGTTTGCCTCATGGCCCAGTGTTCTGGCGGCGACTGCTCACGCCACGCGTAGTGGACTACTCGACTTCCCCGAATTCCGCGATCATCTCGGCAGCCGCCTGACCTGCACGATCCCGGTCGGCGCTGACCAGCCCGATACGTGTACGCCGGTCGAGGATGTCGTCGGCATCCAGGGCACCTTCGTGGGTGACGGCGTACTCGAACTCCGCACGGATGACGTCGAGTCCGTCGGCCACCGGTTCGGTGGGGCGTGCGCAGCGCGCCCGGGCGATCACGTTCGGTGCCTCGGCCCCGTACCGGGCGACCAGCGAGGACGGCAACGCATGTTCAGATCGCAGGGTGGACACCGGATTGGCCGGGGCTCCGACGAGCGGCAGGTTGGCCGTGCGGCAGTCCGAGGCCGAGAGCCCGCGCATAGACAGCGCCCGGTCGAGCACATCCTGGGCCATGTACCGGTATTCGGTGAGCTTCCCGCCGATGATGCTGATCACCCCGCTCGCCGATTCCACCACTGCATGCTCGCGGGACACGTCGGCCGTGTTGCCTTCCCCGGTGTCGATCAGCGGCCGCAGCCCGGCATAGGCCCCCCGCACATCTGAAGTGGTCAGCTCGGTGGCCAGCGCGGTGTTGACGGTGTCCAACAGGAAGCTGATCTCCCCCGGAGTCGGTTGTGGTACATCCGGAATGGCGCCCGGCGCGTCCTCGTCTGTCAGCCCGAGGTAGACCCGGCCGAGCTGTTCGGGCATGGCGAAGACGAACCGGTTCAACTCCCCCGGTATCGGAATGGTCAGGGCCGCGGTGGGATTGCCGAACGCCGCAGCGTCGAAGACCAGATGCGTACCGCGACTGGGCCGCAGTGTGAGCGCCGGATCGAGATCGCCGGCCCACACTCCGGCGGCGTTGATGATCACGCGAGCCGTCGCCTCGAAGGAATCCCCGGTCAGTTCGTCTGTCAGGCGTACCGAGGTGGCGCCTGCGGCACTGGCCGACACCCTGGTCAGGATGCGGGCCCCGTGCTGCGCGGCGGTGCGGGCGACGGCGGCCACCAAGCGGGCGTCGTCGATGAGCTGGCCGTCGTAGGCCAGATAGCCGCCGTCGAGACCCTCGGTGCGCACGGTGGGCGCCAGTTCGACGGCACGACGCGCGTCGACCCGGCGTGACCGTGGCAGGGCCGACGCGCTGGTTCCGGCGAGCCTGCGCAGTCCATCTCCGGCCACGAATCCGGTCCGTACCAACGCCCGTGACCCGCGGCCCATCGACGGCAACAGCGGCACCAGCTGCGGCATGGCCTTGACGAGATGAGGTGCGTTGCGGGTCATCAGGATTCCGCGTTCGATCGCACTGCGGCGGGCGATCCCGATGTTGCCGGTGGCCAGGTAGCGAAGTCCGCCGTGCACGAGTTTCGAGCTCCACCGGCTGGTCCCGAAGGCCAGATCGTGCTTCTCCACCAGTGCCACGCTCAGGCCTCGGGTGGCGGCATCCAGCGCGATGCCCGCACCGGTGATCCCGCCGCCGATGACGATCACATCGACTGGTTGCCCGTCGGCGAGTGCGGCGAGTTCGGTTGTGCGCCTGGTGCGGTTGAGTGCCGTCGGGCCGGTCATGATGCCAGGTATCCGTTCAGTGCGTGGGTGAGCTCGGCCGCCAGAGCGTCGGCGTCGAGGATGGGCTCGACCATCTGCGCGGACTGGATCGCCGACTGGGTGATCAGCATGCACATGGTCGCCAGCTGGCGGGGATCGCCCGCCCGGACCCGGTCATTTTGGGAGCTCGCCTCCTGAGCGAGCTTGAGATCCCCTGCCAGCGCATCGATCAGGATCTGCTGGCTGGTACCCAACCGCTCGGCGATGTAGACCATCGCCACCTCGGGTGCGGAGTGCAGCACCGCCATGATCACCTCGTCGTGACGGAGCCGCGCGGCCACGGTGACGATGCGGTCCACCAAGGCGCCCCGGCCCGGCCCCTGACTCAGGGTTTCGTCCAGAACACCCACGATCCGCGCGGTGAGCAGCGCAGCCAGGATCGACTGGGTGTCAGGGAAGCGCCGGTAGACGGTCGGGCGGCTGACCCCGGCCCGGCGGGCGATCTCCGCCAGGGTCACCCGGTCCACGCCGAAGGCCAGCACGCAGCTCGCGGCGGCATCCAAGATCTGGTCGCTCAGCGATCTCTCGTTACTGATTGACATCATGTGTAATACTGTAACGCATGACTCAGCCGGCCGAACAGTTTCTGCCTCCGATGAAGTGGAATGCCTGGGGCGACCCGCAGGCAGCCAAGCCGCTCTCCGACGGAATCCGGGCCCTGCTGCAGCAGGCGCTGGGCGTCGACGCCGCGCCGGCGGCAGAGCCGACGCCCGAGCAGGTGCAGTTGCGGCCATCGGCACTGCCCGACGGTGATCGGGAGGCCCTCACCGCCATCGTCGGCGCACCGTACTGCGGTACCGACACCATGTCCCGGCTGCTGCACGCCGGCGGCAAGTCCACGTTGGACCTGTTGCGCCGCAACGACTCCGGTATTCAGGATGCGCCCGACGCGGTGCTGCTCCCGGGTAGCGATGACGAGGTCGCCGCGATCCTGACCTACTGCACCGAACACCGGATCGCGCTGGTCCCGTTCGGCGGCGGGACCAGCGTGGTGGGCGGTCTCGATCCGTTGCGCGGTGATTTCACCGCGGTGGTCGCGCTCGACCTGCGCCGGTTCGACGCGCTACACAGTCTCGACGAGGTGACCGGCGAGGCCGAACTCGGCGCGGGCGTCACCGGACCGCAGGCCGAGGCATTGCTCGGCGCGCAAGGCTTTTCACTGGGCCACTTTCCGCAGAGCTTCCAGTTCGCCACGATCGGCGGGTTCGCCGCCACCCGGTCCTCGGGGCAGGATTCGGCCGGATACGGGCGATTCGACGACATGGTCCGCGGCCTGCGCGCCGTCACCCCGGCGGGGACACTGGATCTCGGCCGGGCCCCGGCCTCGGCGGCCGGACCGGATCTGCGTCAACTGCTCCTCGGCTCGGAAGGCGTGTTCGGCGTCATCACCCGGGTCCGGGTTCGCGTGCACCCGGTGCCCGAGACCACCCGCTACGAGGCCTGGTCCTTCCCGGATTTCGCCACCGGGGCCGAGGCGCTGCGTGCCGTCACCCAGACCGGCACGGGCCCGACGGTGATCCGATTGTCAGACGAGGCCGAGACCGGGGTGAACCTGGCCACCACGGAAAGCATCGGCGAGCAGAGCATCACCGGCGGTTGCCTGGCGATCACGCTGTTCGAGGGCACTGCGGCGCATACCGAGAGCCGTCACGAGGAGACCCGTGCCGTCCTCGAAGCCCACGGCGCCACCTCGCTGGGCGAGGCCGCGGCACGGGGCTGGGAACACGGCCGGTTCAATGCGCCGTATCTGCGCGATTCGCTGCTGGCTGCTGGCGCGCTGTGCGAAACGCTGGAGACCGCCACCACGTGGTCCAACCTGTCCACACTGAAAGCCGCAGTCACCGAGGCGCTGACCGCCGCGCTCGCCGAATCCGGCACGCCGGCGCTGGTGATGTGTCACATTTCGCATGTGTACCCCACCGGCGCCTCGCTGTACTTCACGGTCGTCGCCGCCCAGCGCGGCAATCCGATCGAGCAGTGGCGCAAGGCCAAGGCCGCGGCATCCGACGCGATGGTGCATGGCGGCGGCACCATCACCCACCACCACGCGGTCGGTGCGGATCACCTCCCCTGGATGCGTGACGAGATCGGCGACCTCGGTGCCGAAGTATTGCGCGCCGTCAAGGCCACACTGGACCCAGCCGGAATCCTCAACCCGGGCAAGCTGATTCCGTGAATCGGGTTACCGTCCTGACCAATCCCCTGTCAGGACACGGCAACGCGCCGCACGCCGCCGAGCGAGCGGTCGCGCAATTCCAGCGCCGCGGCGTCGATGTGTGCCAGATCGTCGGGACCGACGCCGCGCACGCCCGCAGGCTGGTCGATGAGGCACTGGACCGCGGCACCGACGCACTCGTGGTCGTCGGCGGCGACGGGGTGATCTCGCTGGCGTTGCAGGCCCTGGCCACCGGCGACGTCCCGTTGGGAATCGTGCCCGCCGGCACGGGCAACGACCATGCCCGCGAATACCGGTTGCCGACAAGCGATCCCGAGGCAGCCGCCGATATTGTCGCCGACGGCCGCACCGAGACCGTCGACCTCGGCCGCATCGTGGATACCTCCGGTGCGGTCAAGTGGTTCGGCACCGTGATGGCCGCCGGATTCGATTCACTGGTCAGCGACCGGACCAACCGGATGCGCTGGCCCCACGGCCGGATGCGCTACAACGTCGCGATGGTCGCGGAGATATCGAAGCTACGGCTGCTGCCGTTCCGGCTGACGTTCGATGACGGACCGGAGATCTGCACGGACCTCACCCTCGCGGCGTTCGGCAACACCCGCAGCTATGGCGGCGGAATGTTGATCTGCCCGGGTGCCGACCATTCGGACGGACTGCTCGACGTCACGATGATCACCTCGGCGTCCCGCACCAGGTTGGTGCGCCTGTTCCCGACTGTTTTCAAGGGCACCCACGTCGACCTCGACGAGGTGACGACCAAGCGCGCCAAGACAATCCATGTTGAATGCCCCGGGATCAACGCCTACGCCGACGGGGATTACGCAGCCCCGTTGCCGGTCACCGTATCCGCGGTGCCAGGGGCGCTGCGCTTGCTCGTACCCAGACAATCCTGAATGAACTCGACCATGCAGTCACGGGCCTCCCGGCTCTCCGGCAGAAACGGCAGGAACGCCGGAAACGCGTGCAACTGACCCGGCCAGACCTTGAGGGTGCACGACCGTCGCGCATCGGTCAGCACTTCATGCATGCGTTCGGCATCGCAACGCAGCGCCTCCGATTCCGCCGCGATGATCAGGCTCGGCGGAAAATCGGTGAGCACTCCGTTGACCGGTGACAGGGCGTGACCGTCCGAGTTCTTGGGGCCGACGCATCCGACGATCATCGGCAGGGCGAGTCCGATCCCCATCGGATCGGCGCCGAAGTTGGGGTGGCCGGCCCGGCGCTCATTGTCGAGCTCGAGCAACGGACTGACACCGATGACGCCGGCCGGCATACCCAGCCCCTGCGACTCGGCAGCGAGAACGGTTGCGAATGCCAGGAATCCACCTGCCGAGTCACCCGCCACGACGGTGTTGGCGGGCTCCGCGCCCTGATCCAACATCCAGCGGTAGGCGCGCAGGCAGTCCGCGATGGACTCGTCGACCGTCACATCGGGGTGCTGTCGATACTCGACGTGCACCACGGGAAGTTCGGTTCGCCGGGCGAGGGCGACCACGACGTGCTGGTGGGTGTCGAAGCCGCCGAGAAAGAATCCCCCGCCGTGCAGGTAGAGGATGGCGCCGTCGGAGAGAGGGCGGTGAGCAGCTTCGGCTGTGCGGATGGTCTCCACGGTGACCCGCCCCAGCGTGATCCGGCTGACCCGCAGCCCCCGCCGCGGACGCAGTCGCTGGAGCCGCGCGAGCGCATTAATGCGACGACCGATTGCGGCGAGGCGATCCGCGGCGGCTCGGTTCCCTTGGTAGGCAACCGATCTACGCACCTGAACGAGGAGGGTTCGGCGGGCGATGCCGTAGCACGCCCGGGATCTGCGACTCGGGCGTCGCATCGAAAGCGCAGCAGCTGGTGAACCCATCCATGACTCCTTCGTGTGGATACAGCGGTATCAGTTCGCCGATTGTGTCGGCGCCCCAAGGGCGGCAAGCAGTTTCACCAGGTGCCCGAATGCGTCGGTGAACGGCCGCGCCGGCACCGAAGGATCGATGGCCCGCTGGATGCCGAGACCGATCCCGGCACTGAGCAGCAGATTCCCGAGATCCTCGAGGCTCGCAGCCACGTCGCTGTTCACCAATTGCGCTTCGGTGAGGCCGAGTTCGGCAGACATCGACCTGACTACGTCGATGACCATTTGCGCAGCTTCGTCGCGCAGGGTCGTGATCATCTGCGAAAGCTCGGGATTGTTCCGCGACAGCACCGCAAATTCGAGTTCCAGCATGGTCCAGCCGACGTCGCCTGCAGTGCGCTCCAACCACGCACTCAACGCCTCGACACGAGTGTCCAGCTCGGCGTCAGATATCGCGAGTTCGGCCATCTCGGCGAACTTCTCACGGTGGATCAGCTCGAGGACATCGCGACACAGATTGGGCTTGCTGCCGAAGTTCGAGTACACCGCACCTTTTGAGAAGCCCGCGTCGTCGGCGATGTCCTCAAGGCTCGTGCCGGCGTAACCGTGGCGCAGGAAGCGCTGCTTGGCCGCCTCCAACAGCTCGGCCCGCGTCTGTTCCTGGCGTTGAGCCCTGGTCAGCCGCGGCATTCGCTGATGATAGATCGAAGCGGACTTTGGGTATTGAATTTACTCAGAGTATTCAGATACCGTCAGTATGCGAATGGCCGAGGGATAACTTCAGGGGAGGCATGACGTGCGGTTTTCACAGCGGCAGGCGTCGGTGGACGGGGCGGTCGTCATCGTCACCGGCGGGGCACGCGGCATCGGCGCCAAGACGGCGGAGCTGTTTTCCGCCCGTGGCGCCACGGTATGGATCGGCGATGTCGATGCGGAGGTGGCTGCAACGACCGCGGCCGGTATCCCCCGCTGCCGGGCGGCATACCTCGACGTCACGCAGAGATCGTCCTGGGATCGCTTCGTCGCGGACGCCGTCGGAGAATCGGGCCGCATCGACATCCTGGTCAACAACGCCGGGGTCATGCCACTCGGTGCGTTCGATGCCGAAACCGAGGCCACCACTGACCTGATCCTCGACGTCAACGTGCGTGGTGTCCTGAACGGTATGCGCGCCGTGGTCCCGTCGATGGTGGCCCGCGGTCGCGGTCACGTCGTCAACGTGGCGTCGATGGCGGGCATGATCCCGATCCCCGGCATGGTGACCTACAACGCCAGCAAGTTCGCCGCGCTGGGCGCCTCGCTGGCGGCACGTCGTGAGTACGCGGGCACCGGGGTCTCCGTGTCGGCCGTGCTGCCGTCGGCGGTTCGCACCGAGCTCACGTCCGGCGTGCAGCTCGGAAACGGCCTTCCCACGGTGGATCCCGACGACGTCGCACGCGCGATCCTCAAGACCGTCCGCACCCGCACCGCCCGCACGTCGGTGCCGGGTTGGGTCGCTCCCGGGTGGGCCCTCGTCGACGCACTGGTACCCGAAGCGCTCCAGAGCGCAGTCCGAGGCAGGATCGACGACCGCCGCGCGCTGACCGCCCTCGACGAGCAGGGTCGGTCCTCGTACCTGCAGCGCCTCGACCGGCAGTCGAAAGCCCATGCTGCACAGCCCGATTCCGGGGTGAGCCGATGACCACGGCATTGGTGATCGGCTGCGGTGGCACCATCGGAGGCGCGTGGACGGTCGCGGCGCTGCATGCGCTGGCCGAACAGACCGGGTGGGATCCGCGCGACACCGCTGTTCTCCAGGGCACTTCGGCGGGAGCCGAGCTCGTCACGATACTGGGCGGCGGCGCCACGGTGAGCGATCTCGTCGCGATGCACCGCGGTACCTCCGCCGACGAGCGTCTGCGCCGGCATATCGCGGACACACCACCCAGCGTGCCGCCCATTCCGGTGCCCCGCCCGCTCAACCCGCGGCTGCTCGGCAGCCAGCGGGGTCTCGCCGCCGCCACCGGCATCGCCCCGGTGGGGCGCGGCAACGCTGACTGGTTACAGCGGCTGGCCGACGCATTCTCGGGCACCTCGGGGTGGCCGGATCTCCCCGGCGTCCGGATGGTCGCGTTCGACTACCGGCGCGGCGAGCGTGTCGCGTTCGGGGCGCCCGGTTCCCCCACGGCCACCGCGGGGGAAGCGCTACGCGCATCCTGGGCGGTGCCGGGCTGGATGCCTCCGGTCACGATCGGCGGCAGGCACTTCGTCGACGGCGGCGCCGCATCGACCGCTTCAGTCGATCTGATCGCCGCTGACGAGGCCGACACCATCTACGTGATCACGCCCATGGCCTCCGAACCAGGCACGCGTGCACCCGGATCCGGCGGATGGCTGGAGCACCGGCTGCTGCGCCGGCCGATGTCAGTCGGGTTGGACCGCGAAGTGGCGGCAGTGCGGGCACGCGGCACGCAGGTCGTCGTCATCCGGCCCGACGCGGCAGATCTCGCGGGCCTCGGTTCACACTTCATGCGCCGTGGCCGCAGAGGGTCGGCATTCGAGGCATCGATGCGCACCGCACCCGGCACCGTCCGGCGGGCGCTCGCCGTCAGCGAGGAGGCCCGATGAGTCGCGAGGTCCGCATCGTCATCATCGGCGCGGGAATGGCCGGCATCGCCACGGCCTACACCCTCAAACAAGCCGGGTTCACGAACTTCACCGTCCTGGAGAAAGGTTCGGACGTCGGTGGCGTATGGCACTGGAACCGCTACCCGGGACTCACCTGTGACGTCCCGTCGCAGATCTACCAGTTCTCGTTCGCGCCCAAACCGGACTGGAGCCACATCTGGGCCAGCGGTGAGGATATCCAGCGCTACCACCGCGACGTCGTCGAACGATTCGGACTCGACGAACATCTGCGGTGCAACACCGAAGTCACCGAGGCGCGTTACGACAGCACCACGACATCGTGGACGCTCACGACCAGAGCCGGAGACACCCTGACGGCCGATTTCGTCATCTGCGCCACCGGCGTGTTGCATCACCCGTCGATACCCGAGATCCCGGGCATGGACACCTTCGCAGGGCAGATCGTGCACACCGCACGATGGGATCCGCAGCTGGCGACCGACGGCCGGCGCATCGCCGTGATCGGTACGGGATCCACCGGTGTGCAGGTGGTTTCGGCGCTGCAGCCGAAGGCCCGCACGCTCTTGCACTTCGCCAGATCACCGCAGTGGATCCTGTGGGCACCGATGTCGCTGCGGCAGTCGTCGGTGCTCGCCGGGGCGCTGCGCCGGTGGCCGGGATGGCACGGCGCTCTCTTCCGACGTCTGCAGTGGGGATCCAACATCCTCGCCGACGTCGTCACCACGCCGTCGTGGCGGCGCAGGCTGGTGCAGTCCTATGCCCGGTGGAGCCTGGCCGCCCAGGTCCGTGACCCCGCGCTGCGGGCGAAACTCACTCCGGACTACGAGCCGCTGTGTAAGCGGCAGGTGGTCTCCGGCACCTACTACCGTGCCATCAAACGACCCAATGCCAGCCTGATCGACGATCCCATCCAGGAATTCACCCCGACGGGCATCCGCACCGCCGACGGCACGCACCACGAAGTCGATATCGCGGTGCTGGCCACGGGTTTCCAGGCTCACAACTACATGCGACCGATGAACATCGTGGGCCGCGACGGCATCACACTCGACGATGCGTGGGTCAAGGGTCCGCGGGCATACCGCATGACGGCGATCCCCGGGTTTCCGAACCTGTTCACCGTGCTGGGCCCGAACTCACCCACCGGGTCGATCCCGCTGCAGTACTCGGCCGAGCGAACCGCCGGCTACATCGTGGGCTGGCTCAAGCGGTTTGAGAACGGCGAACTCTGCGAGGTCGAGGTCACCGAGGAGGCCACCGACGAGTTCAACGCCGCGGTCGCCGACGCGCTGGGTCCGACAGTGTGGAACACCGGGTGCAATTCGTGGTACCTCACCGACGCCGGAACCATCGACCTGTGGCCGTTCGACCGGGCTACCCTCACGCGCATGTTGTCCGCGCCGGACCCCGCCCACTACCGGGTCAGGTGACGGCGAGCCTTCGCAGTTCAGACCCACTTTCGGCGATTCGGCGTGTTTGCCCGACACTGTGAACGGCGCACGGTACGTTTCGTTCGGGCCGGGGTTTGAGCTGAGTGGACTGGTACGGAGCGTCATGGAATCGACCAAATACATCGGCCGCGTCGGAGCACTGGCGGTTGCTCTCGGCATCGGCACGGCCTTGACTTCCGGAACCGGAATCGCCTGGGCCGAAGACGGACCCGGCGGCACTGGCAAATCCACCACCGGCAGCAGCTCCGGTAGCGGCGCCTCCAAACCGGACGCGAAACCGTCTGCCGGCAAACCATCGACCGCCAAGAAACCCGCCACCACACCGTCGGGCGCAGTGTCGAAGATCGGCGAGCGTGTCCGCAAGGACGTCGAGTCCGGCCTTGACACCGTCGGTGACGCCATCAAGCGCACGCAGAGTCGACTGGACACCGCTCGCACCCCGGTGCGTACACGGACGACCAAGGCCCGGGCCAAGATCCAGGGCACGCTCAGCGATGCCCTCGATGCCGGCAAGAACGTCAACAGTTCCCGAGGCAAGGCAGATGCCGCAGACAACGTCGATACCGCCCGGATCGTCCCGGACGCGGCGGCCTCTGCGCCCGATCTGCGGCGCGCACAACGCCCCACCACCGTGGTGGTACGCCTCAACGAAGCCGCCGAGGACATCGCCCAACGCAGTCACGACGTCGTCTCGACGCTGCGCACGGAGGTCACCACGTTCGACGTCCCCGACGTCGTGCCGGAGAAGTCCGTGGTCCCGGCAGCGCCGACCACCGCACCCAAAGTCACCGCAGCACCGGTGGTCTCAGCATTGCTGAGCGTCGCCGGGCTGGCACCGTTCGGTGCGGGTACCACCCCCGTCGCACCCGGCCAGTCCCCCGCGTTGTGGGCCATGATGGCGTGGACGCGAAGGGAATCCGAGCGGTCGATCAATCCGGTCGGGTCACGCGTGGTGTCGGCCAACGATGCCGCATCGGTCGTGGCCGAGGGTGAGATCCAGCCGATGGCGGCCACCCCCAACACTGCGGCGCAGACCGATGACCTGACGCCCAAGCCCCAGGTTCCGTCGTCACTGGCGGACTTCACCACCAGGCTCGGGTGGGTCACCGGACCGGGTGTCACCGACCACTGGTACGTCGCGGGCACTGATCTCGGCATCATGTGGAACAGCGGCTACACCGATCCGGCGACCGGGAAACCGATCATCTACACGTTGTTCGGCGATACCTACAGTGGGCCAGGCATGACCGGCGACTGGCGCAACAACGTGTTGTTCCGCACCATCGACACCAATCTGAACGACGGTCTGCAGTTCAGCGATGCGGTGATCAATGCCGGGGCGCAGTTCCCCGGCGATCCCAACGGAGTTCATCAGTGGTACGGCACCGGAGGCCCGGCCGCCGGCGCCTCGCAGATCATCTACGACCCGGGCGGCCTCAACGGACTGTTCGGCCAGACCTACACGATGATCCCGACGTCGGCGATAGCGATCGAAAACTCTGACGCCGAGGGCGGTTACCGGCAGTACGCCACCGTGATGTCGATCCGCACGTGGGACAACCCGGGCAGCTGGACCACGAACTACTCTGCGATCGCCTACTCCGACGACGGCGGCAAGACCTGGACCGTCGACCGCGACACCGTGCGATCCTCGGGCTGGTTCCGTGCGGGTCCGGCCTACGTCCCCGGCGACGAGCATTTCCAGCAGAACGCGCTGGTCATGTCCGACGACCCGACCGATCCGTACGTCTACGTGTACGGAACGCCATCGGGCAGGCAGGGTTCGGCGTACGTGGCACGGGTGCGGAAGGATCAGATCACCAACCTGGATGCCTACGAGTACTTCTCGGGGGAGGATTCCAGTGGTGCCGGGCAATGGGTGACCGGTGACCCGTCGGCCGCGGCTCCGGTGTTCGGCTCCAGCAGCACCGATTTCCTGCCGACCGTGTACCGGGTCGCGGACTTCTTCACCTTCGGGTTGTTCACCAAGATCGCGAACGGCATCTGGGTCGGCGGTCTGCCCACCAACGGTAATGTCAGCGAAATGTCGGTGCAGTACAACGAGTATCTCGGCAAGTACGTCGTGCTGTACACCGACGGCGGAAACAACGTGGTGATGCGGGTGTCGGATTCACCGCAGGGTGAATGGTCGGATACGACGAGGCTGGTGAACAACGACCTGACGACCAACACCGGCATGTACGCGCCCATGGTCCACCCGATGTCGGGTACCGATTACTTCAACACCGTCGACGCCAACGGCAATGTGGTGCAGGACAACTCGCAATACCTGTATTACAACCTGTCCTATTGGGGCGACTACAACGTCCGGCTCATGCGCACCGACCTGTCGTCGATGAAGACGGTTTCGGTGTAGACGGATGTCGCGAGCGTTGGCGTTGAGTGCGGCGGCCCTGACCGTGGCTGCCGCACTCGGCACCAGTGCGTGCGCTCACGCCGATCCGGAGCCCGCGCCACCCGGTCCGCCCGGCACGACAGCACCGCAGCCGGACGCGTCGTGTGCCGACAGCCTCGCCGGGGCACTGACTCCGGCCGATCCCGCCCAGACCGGCAACAACCGGCACCTGTTGCAGTGCGATGACGGCGCGTGGCGGGAGTTCGGTGGTCCCTATCCCTCGTCGGACCGCTGGTTGACCACCGGACCCGAAGTCATCCTGCACGGGCAGGGCCGACGGAATCCGGAAGCCAAGGCAGGCACGTGGTCGTCGACCCCGCAGACCGCCGAGGCCCACTGCAGTGTCGAGGTTGTCGACGTCGTCGCTGCCGGCCGGACATCGGGACCCGAGACCACTACGGCCCCTCCCGGGCAGTCGCTGACCTTCGAGATCAGCGACCACATGTTCACAGCGAAGCTCAGTGGCTACTGCCTCTGGGCGCGTAGCTGACGAACTATCCCACGCCCCGGTTCAGCCAGGACACCTCGCCGCCGTCACCACCATTGCGGTAGGGCTCCAGGGACTCGTCCCAAGCCGTTCCGAGGACGGTGTCGAGTTCGGCGGCCAGCATGTCGGCGCCGCCGGCCATCAGGGAGCGCAACCGCATCTCGCCGACCATCACGTCGCCGTTGGCACTCATCGCGCCGCTCCACAGCCCGAGCTGGGGGGTGTGGCACCAACGGTGCCCGTCCACTCCGGCGCTGGGGTCCTCGGTCACCTCGAAGCGCAGCACTGACCAGGAGCGCAGGGCATTGGCCAACTGCGCCCCGGTGCCGACGGGTCCAACCCAGTTGGTGACCGCGCGCAACTGGCCGGGCATGGCCGGTTGCGGCGTCCACTTGAGGTTCGCCCGCGCCGACAGGGTCGACGACAACGCCCACTCAACATGCGGGCATACCGCCGCGGGTGAGGCGTGGACATACACCACGCCCGTCGCCGCGTCGGCGAACTGGTTCGACGCACGCATTGCTACTCCTTCGGATACGAGGGACGTCTTCCCCAACGGCCTGGTATTCCGATCGAGCATGCAGTTGTGTGTGTCGCGCGTGTCTATTGTGCCTTGTGTGGCCAGTGTTGCGCTAGTCTGTCCCGTTTTCTCTCAGGACCCCATCAGATATGGCCGGCCACAGCGGGTAGGTCCAGTCCCCGAAGTCACGGTCGGTGAGCACCACCAAGGCCAGGTCAGCGGCCGGATCGACCCACAGAAACGTACCCGACTGGCCGAAATGTCCGAACGTCCGCGGCGAGTTTGCCGATCCGGTCCAGTGCGGAGATTTGCCGTCCCGGAGCTCGAACCCCAGCCCCCAGTCATTGGGGCGCTGCACCCCGAACCCCGGCAGCACCCCGTCAAGCCCGGGAAACTGCACCGTCACCGCGTCGTCGTGCAGTTGCTGTGACACCAGTGCCGGCCGAAGCAACTCGGCGGCGAATGCCGCCAGGTCGGCAACCGTCGACACGCCGCCGAACCCGGCCGCCTGCGTCCCGCCCAACAGCGTGGACTCGGACATCTGCAACGGCTCGAACACCGCCTCGGTGAGATAGCGGCCGAACTCGATGTCGGCGGCGCCCTCGACGGCGCGGGCCAACAGTTCGAATCCGTAGTTCGAATAGATCCGACGCTGTCCCGGACGCGCCAGTACCTCGGCCGAACGCATGGACACCCCCGACGCGTGAGCCAACAGATGCCGGATCGTCGAACCGGGCGGGCCGGCCGGGGTGTCGAGTTCGACCGCACCCTCTTCGATCGCAATCTGCGCGGCCCGCGCCACGAGCGGTTTGGTCACCGAGGCCAACGTGAAGGGCTTGCTCGTGTCGCCACGGCTGGCCAGTACCCCGGACGGGCCGACCACGGCCGCGGCAGCCGAGTCGACCGGCCAGGTATCGATCACGTCGAGAACATCGGCAGAGCTCATCGGGCCAAAATCTACCGGGCCCGCCCCAGATTCCGTGAAAGCAATTCCTCGACCATGCCGGCTGCCACCGCGTCCACGTCGGCGACCAGGCGACGCAGGCCGACCACCCGCCGAACCAACTCGCCCGGATCCACGTCGGTGACCGCCGAGAGCCGGTGCACATCGCAGACCGCGCGGTAGGCCGACTGGGTCGATTCCGGTTCGGTCGCCTCACACCACCGCTGCATCGACTGCGTCCAGGACGACACCCGCTCCCCGGCGCCCCGGCGGTGCGCCAGGTTCAACGCTCGGCGGTACACGTCTGCCGCCCATTCCACCGGCACCGGTTCGTCGAGCACCGGCACCAGCACCTCATCGAGGGTCTGATATCCGGTCGGGTCACCGGCGGCGACGGCCGCCATGCCGCCCAGCGCCCGCGCCAGCGCGACCAGGGCGGCGTCATCGAGATTCTCGGCGATGGCAGCCAATTGTCCTGTTGCAGTGGCGAATCGATCGTCGGATCCGGTGTCGGCCGCAGTCGCCGCGAGCAGGTATGCCAGGTAGCCGTGCGCAGTGGTCTCCGGGACGCCGTCGAGCAGTACCTGCGCTCGTTGCCCCCAACTGCCGGCCAACGCCACGTGCCCACGGGACAACCAGGCCAGGCCCAGTTCGGCTGCCTTCATCGCCGCCTGCACCGGGTCGGTGCGCAGCAGGCGCGTGTGTACCTGTTCGTTGATCCGCACGGATTCTCGGCCATGCCCCTGACGCCAGGCCGCGGCGGCGTACACGGCAAGATCGTCGGTATCGAGGGCCTGCACCCCGTCGACGCGGCTGAAGGATTCGTAGCTGGTACGCCAGTCATTTCGCCGATATGCCGAGCGTGCGACCACCAGCAGTTGGGTTCGATCGTCGACCACAACCCACCGTAACGCGAGGATGCGTGGCCGGGCCGAGAAACGGCGGACGATCAGACCCCGTCACTAATTGGACACCTGTCCGGTTTGCATTAAGTTATAGGCATGAGCCAGACGGTGCGTGGTGTGATTTCTCGGTCCAAAGGTCAGCCGGTCGAGCTGGTCGACATCATCATCCCCGATCCGGGTCCCGGTGAGGTGGTGGTCGACATCATCGCCTGCGGGGTGTGCCACACCGACCTGACCTACCGCGAGGGCGGCATCAACGACGAATACCCGTTCCTGCTGGGGCATGAGGCCGCGGGCACGGTCGAATCGGTCGGCGAGGGCGTCACCAATGTCGAGCCCGGGGACTTCGTGATCCTGAACTGGCGCGCGGTGTGCGGGCAGTGCCGCGCCTGTAAGCGGGGTCGCCCGCATCTGTGCTTCGACACCCATAACGCCACGCAGAAGATGACGCTGACCGACGGCACCGAGCTGACCCCGGCGCTGGGTATCGGCGCGTTCGCCGACAAGACCCTGGTGCACGAAGGTCAGTGCACCAAGGTCGATTCGGCGGCAGACCCGGCGGTGGCCGGCCTGCTGGGCTGCGGCGTGATGGCCGGCATCGGCGCGGCTATCAACACCGGCGCGGTGACTCGCGACGACACCGTCGCCGTGATCGGCTGCGGCGGCGTGGGCGATGCCGCGATCGCCGGCGCCGCGCTGGTCGGAGCGAAGAAGATCATCGCCGTCGACACCGACAACAAGAAGCTGAACTGGGCCCGCGATTTCGGGGCCACCCACACCATCAACGCCCGTGAGCTCGACGCGGTCAAGACCATCCAGGACCTCACCGACGGCTTCGGCGCCGACGTCGTGATCGACGCGGTCGGCCGCCCCGAAACCTGGAAGCAGGCCTTCTACGCGCGCGACCTGGCCGGCACCGTCGTGCTGGTGGGCGTCCCGACCCCGGACATGACGCTGGAGATGCCCTTGGTCGACTTCTTCTCCCGCGGCGGATCTTTGAAGTCCTCCTGGTACGGCGACTGCCTGCCCGAGCGCGACTTCCCCACCCTGATCTCCCTGTACCTGCAGGGCCGGCTGCCGTTGGAGAAGTTCGTCTCCGAGCGCATCGGCCTGGACGCGATCGAGGATGCGTTCCACAAGATGCATGACGGTGAGGTACTGCGGTCCGTGGTGGTGCTGAAGAAATGAGCGCACCTTCGCACATCCAGCGGGTGGTCACCAGCGGCAAGTTCGAACTCGACGGCGGCAGCTGGGACGTCGACAACAACATCTGGATCGTCGGCGACGACAACGATGTCGTGGTGTTCGACGCGGCCCACACCGCCGCCCCGATCATCGAGGCTGTGGGCGGCCGCAACGTTGTGGCCGTGGTCTGCACGCACGGCCACAACGACCACATCACCGTCGCGCCCGAACTGGGCAAGGCGCTGGATGCCCCGGTGCTGCTGCACCCGGCCGACGAGATGCTGTGGCGAGTCGTCCACCCCGACAATGAGTTCCACACTGTCGAGGACGGTCTCGTGTTGCGGGCCGGCGGCATCGAACTGCATGCCCTGCACACCCCGGGGCACTCCCCCGGGTCGGTCTGCTGGTCGATCCCCGAGCTGAACGCGGTGGTTTCCGGCGACACCCTGTTCCAGGGCGGGCCGGGCGCCACCGGAAGGTCGTTCTCCGACTTCCCGACGATCCTGGACTCGATCTCGAAGCGACTGGGCCTGCTACCCGGCGAGACCGTCGTCTACACCGGCCACGGTGACACCACCACCATCGGTGACGAGATCGTGCACTACGACGAATGGGTTGCGCGCGGACACTGATCCGCTCCACCGGGATTTGCGATCACGCTGAGCCAGTTCCTACCCGACGGGTTCCGTCCCGCCGATAGTGGCACCCATGACGAGTTCAGATGGGCGTACCGCAGCAGTGATCGGCGCGGGACAAACCGGGGTGACGGCCGCTCTCGGGCTGTTGGACAACGGGTTTGCTGTCACCCTCTACAGCGACCGGGATCAACGCAGCTTGCGCGCGGACGTTCCGGCCACCGGCACTGCCCTGATCTTCGGGGAAACCCAGCGGGCTGAGGAGAGCCTCGGACTGAACACCTATCTGGCCACTGCCCCGACGTCGACCGGTGAGAGTGTGCGGGTGGTCGACGGTTCGGGCCCGGATCGGTCGGAGGAGATCGCCTTCGACGTCGACTTCGACGGGTTCGTCGGGGTCGCGGTGGACACCCGGCTCAAGGCCGACGATCGGCTCACATTGTTCCAGCAGCGTGGTGGGCGGTTCGTGGTCGAGGCCGTCGATCCGGTGCGACTGGACGGGATCGCCGCGAGTGTCGACCTGACGTTGGTTGCCACCGGACGCGGCGGGTTGTCCTCGCTCTTTCCTGTCGATACCGTGCGCTCCGCATACGATCGGCCCCAGCGCAGCCTGTTGACCGTGACGCTGGCCGGGTTGCCCCACGGGCCTGAGGTTTTCGCCCATCGCAGCAGCGCCGGTGGACGCCACAGCGCCTTGACGGTGGTCTCCGATCAGGGCGAGGCGTGGTGGGGTGGGTACCTGCACAAGGATGCCGGGCCGACATGGGCATTTCTGGGCTGGGCCCGCCCCGGCAGCGAGTGGGAGCGCCGCTTCGCCGGCGCCGAGGACGCGCAATCCGCGCTCGATATCGTCACCGCGTTGCACCGTGACTACATCGACTGGGATCTGCCCGAGGTCGGTGAGCTCAGGATCATCGAGGCGGATCCGCACTCATGGCTCAAAGGCGCGGTCACACAGGTGGTACGGGCCGGGGTTGGCCGCACCGCGAGCGGCCATCCAGTGGCCGCCCTGGGCGATACCGCGGTCACCTACGATCCGATCGCCGGCCAGGGCGCCCAGGGTGGGCTGGTGCAGGCCGCGGCCCTGATACGCAAGGCGGCGGTGCACAAAGGACCGTTCGACGAGGCCTGGCTGCGCAACGCATTCGAGGAGTTCTACGTGGACCGGGCCCGGGCCGCGCAACTGGTCACCCGGTTGTTCCTGTCTGATCCGGAGCTGGCCGAGTACGGCAACCTGTTCTTCGCGGCGGCTCAGGGCAGTCCCCGCTTCGCGTCGAAACTCTATGGCCTGCTGAACGATCCACGGCCTGTTGAAGCCCTCACCTCGGAGGCGGCCGCCAAGCAGCTGATCACCGAGTTCTCCGGCGAGCCTGCCGACGCGTTACTGGAGCGGTTCGTGCCGGCCGGCTCATTCCAACGGTCCGGCCTGGCAACGCAGGCCGCGTAGCCTCAGCTCTCCAGGATCCGACGCTTCTCCGCTTCGAACTCCGCCTCGGTCAGTGCGCCGGTATCACGCAGGGCAGCAATAGTTTTGAGTTGTTCGAGCCGGACCGCCTGGCCACCGGGAACCTGAGGTCCGGCATCGGCCGGCGTATAGGTCGGGGTGTACGTCGGCGTGTAGCTGGGTATCGGACTCGCCTGCTTACCCGAGCGGAGACTCCACAGGACGGACAGGCCGACCGCGACAGCGGCCAGGACCGCCAGCCCGATGAAGGGCCACATCACCCAGTAGTAGGGACTGCTGTGCCCGAATACCAGCCGGGGATTCTGAGACGCGAAGACCGAGGCCTTGGCGTCAACGCGGTAGGTGCCGGCCTGCGTGATGTGGGCAGTGAAGACCCGCACCGTGACTTCCCGGTTGGTCTTCGATGAACTGCTCATCGAATCGGTGATGAGCGGTTTGGCCGCTCCGGTCGGCGGTGTGATGTCCAGTTGGATCGGAGGGACCATCACTCCCTTACCGCCCACAGTGAGAGTGTTGGCGCGGTAGGCGATGTCCACGTCGCCCGCGGGCAGCTCCAGACTGACCGAGCCCGGGATCGGCACCTCGCCATAGGCGTCGTCATCGGCGATGACGAACGCGTTCACCATCACCGACCCGATGATGCCGAGAACACCGACGACCAAGACGATGACGGACCCGATGATCGCGGTACGCGGGGCGCCCCCTCTGCTGCTCATCGCGGAAGTGTGTCATAGCCGGTAGATCGCGGGTTACCGTCGGGGTATGCCTCGCGACGAGACGGAGAGCGCCGGGACCGCCGGACCGGCACGCCGGTTGGCGCTGCGCTACTGGGTTGCCTTGATCCTGGTCGCCCTGGCTGCGATCTTCGTCGCGCAGAACCGTGATCGGGTGGGTGTGCACGTGCTGTGGGTGACCGTCGAGTCGCCGATGTGGTTCATCTTGGTCATCATTTTCGTCATGGGCCTACTGATCGGACTGCTGCTGCGACGGCGACGGCGAACCTAGCCATGGCCAGGCAGCGCCGAACCACACCCCGCCCGCACACCGCCGGAATGAGTTCGGCGATCAAGCTTCTCGAGCTGGCGGCGCACACGGTACCGATCCCGACACCGCCACTGCCCATCGTCATCGCCGATTACGGTGCCGGCACCGCTCAGAATTCGATGCAACCGATCAACGCCGCAATCGCGGCCGTGCGCGGGCGCACCCGTCCGGAGCACTCGGTTCTGGTGACGCACACCGATGTCGCCGAGAATGACTTTTCCACGATGTTCCGCATCCTGGAGGAAGATCCGGAGTCCTATCGGCACCGGGATTCGGCCACCTTCAGTTCGGCGATCGGCCGGTCGTTCTACAGCCAGATCCTACCGTCGAACAGTGTCCACCTGGGCTGGTCGGCGTGGGCGGTAGCGAGACTGAGCAAGGTGCCGATGCCGGTCGCCGACCACGTCGTCGCGGCCTACAGCAACGACGAGCGGGTGCGCACGGCCTATGCCAGGCAGGCCGCTCACGATTGGCACGAGTTCATCGCTTTTCGCGGCCGCGAGCTGCATCCGGGCGGCCGCCTGGTGGTGTTGACGACCGCACTGGGCGATGACGGCGACTTGGGCTACCGCCCGTTGTTCCGCTCCGTCGTCGGCGCGCTGACCGAGCTGATCGCCAATGGTGTGGTGAGCGCCGACGAGGCGACCCGGATGTCGCTTCCGATCGCCGGACGGCGTGCCGCGGATTTCACCGCACCGTTCGCCCCGTCGGGCCGGTTCGAGCGGCTGGAGATCCAGCACGTGGAGGTGGTCGACGCGGAGGACCCCATCTTCAACGCTTACCGCAGTGACAGGGACGCAACCGCTTTCGGCACCCGCTGGGCCGATTTCTGCCGGTTCACCGCGTTCGCCGATCTGGGCGCGGCGATCGAGGGTGCCCCGGACCGGTTGCCGCTGTTCTACGACCGGCTGCATGCGGGCATAGCAGCGCGGCTGTCCGCCGAGCCCGAGCAGATGCGTATTCCGATCGCAGCGGTGGTGTTGGAGAAGCGCCGTCTGAGCCAGTGATCAACCCGGCGACCAGGTCGGCAGCGCGGCGTCGATCAGGTGCGGCCCCGGCTCGGCCAGCGCTGTACGGAACTGGTCGGCGAGTTCCTCCGCGGTGGCGGCCCGGGTGGCGGGGACACCGAATCCCTGTGCTATCGAGGCGAAGTCGATGTCGGGACGGCTCAGGTCGAGCAATGAACGCGACCGTTCCCCATTGGCTTCGGTGCCCACCCGCAACAACTCGAGCTGCAGGATGGCGTAGGCGTGGTTGTTCAGGATCACCACGGTGACGTCGAGTCGCTCGCGAGCCATCGTCCACAGGGCCGAAATGGTGTATGCCGCACTGCCGTCGGACTGCAGGGCGATGACTGGGCGGTCTGGCGCGGCGATCGCGGCGCCCACCGCCACCGGCAGGCCCTGTCCGATCGCGCCACCGGTCAGGGTGAGGACATCGTGGCGCCGAGCCGACGCGGTGGCGGCCGGCAGGAACACTCCGCTGGTGTTGGCCTCATCGGAGATGATCGCGTTATCGGGCAATAGCGCCGCGATCACCTGTGCCAGGTTCTGCGGGTTGAGCTGGCCCGTCGGCAACCCGTCCGGCTCGGGCGGCGGTGAGGAGGGTAGCGCGCCTCCCAATTCATCTGCCAGCGCGGCCAATTCATCCACAGCCAGCGCACAGACCTCGGCGCCGTCGGGCACCAGGACGCTCGGCTTGCCCGGGTAGGCGAAGAACGACACCGGCGACTTCGCCCCGATCAACACCAGATGCGTTGCCCCCGAGAGCTGTTGGGTGGCCTGCTCGGCCAGGTAACCGAGCCGTTCGATGGCAGGCACCCCCTGCCCGCGAGCCAGCCGGGCCGGGAAGGTCTCGACCAGGACGCGCGCGCCGGTGGCCGCGCTGATTCGCGCTGCCGCCCGCAGACCGTCGGCGTGGGTGGCGGCACCGCCGAGCAACAGCACGGCACGCTCCCCCTGGGTGCGCAGCAGTTCGGCGGCGTCCGCGACATCCATCGAGCTGCCTGTCGACGGGTCGGCATCCGGATGCCCAACACCGTTGTCCGACAATGGGTTCTGCGGTGCGCTGCCCCAGGAATAGTCGGCGGGAAGGATCACGGTGGCGACCCGTCCGGGCGTACCGGTCGCGCTCTGCACCGCGCCGTGGACGGCGGCGTCCAGGTCGGCGGCCGATTCGGGCCGGTGCACCGAACCGTGTGTCCAGCGCCCGAGCGCGTCGATATCGGATTCCAGCGGCGCGTCGAGCGGTTGGTGGTAGGTCGCGTGATCGCCGACGACGTTGACCACCGGAGTGAATGCGCGCCGGGCGTTGTGCAGGTTGGCCAGACCGTTGGCCATTCCGGGGCCGAGGTGAAGCAGGGTCGCCGCGGGGGTGCCGGCGATGCGGGCGTACCCGTCGGCGGCTCCGGTGGCGACGCCTTCGAACAGGCACAGCACCGGACGCATGTCCGGGGCAGCATCCAGCGCGGCGACGAAATGCATCTCCGAGGTGCCCGGGTTGGCAAAGCACACGTCGACGCCCTCGGCGAGAAGGCGGTTCACCACGACCTCGGCGCCGGTGCTCATGAGCGCCCGCGCGTCACGGGCCTGGTGGTTACGGAATCGTGGTCGCGTTTCTGCCAGCCGTTGTGCACCCGTCCATATTGATCGGCCGTTGCCCGCGGCGCCAGTACCCGGGGGCTTGACTGATTATCAGTCAGTCTGTCACGGTAGGTCGACATCCCAGCGGGCTGAGCGGAGCCAGACATGCGACACCGTGGAATCGACCTCTCCGGCAAGAAAGCGGTGATCACCGGCGCATCCAGCGGGATCGGACGCGAGCTGGCCCTGGCCCTGGCTCAGCGGGGAGCGACGCTGGCGCTGGCGGCACGCCGCAAGGATCTGCTCGACGACCTGGCCGACGAGATAGCCGGCCCTCGGGCGCGCCGACCTGTCGTCCTCCCCGTCGATCTGGCCGTACCCGGTTCTGCGGCCGAGCTCGGCCGCCGTGCGCTGGACGCGCTCGGCGGGGTGGACATCGCGGTCAACAACGCCGGTGCCAACCTGACCGGAGCTCAATCGCTCGTGGCCGACTCCACAGCTGCCCGCGCCGTCTTCGAGGTCAATGTCTGGTCCCCGCTGGCGCTCACCTCAGCACTGCTGCCGGCCATGCGGGCTGCCGATTCCGGCGTGATCGTCAATGTCACCTCCACCGTTCAGGCCGTACCACTCCCCTTGCTCGGTTATTACGCCGCCTCCAAAGCCGCACTCGCCCAGGCCACGAAATCACTACGGCTGGAGCTGGCCGGAACCGGCATCCAGGTGTTGGAGGTGGTGCCCGGTGCGACGGATACGGCGTTGCGCGACATCGACGAGCTGCCGTGGAAGTCCGTGCCACCAAAGACATTTCCTCCAGTGGCACCGGCGTCCACCGCGGCGGCCATCGTCCGCGCGCTGGAGCGCGGCGCGAGACGCGTCGTCCACCCGCGCTATTCACTTCTCCCCCTGGAGGTTCCGGTGCTCGGGCGAGCGATCGCCGCAGCCGGCGGACGGCGGGTCGACACCCACAGCGCGCTGGCCGAGCCGGGCCGATGAGCACGCGCACCAAGCTGACCGATCGGCGTCAACTCATCGTCGATGCGGCCCGCAAGCAGTTCGCGACACGGCCATACGATCAGGTCACCACTGCACAGGTCGCCAAGGATGCCGGTGTGGCCTACGGGTTGATCGCCCACCACTTCGCCAACAAGCGTGGCCTGTATCTGGCCGTGATGAACGAAATCGCGGAAGAGATCGCCGCTGTGCAGACCGCCGCCGCACCGCCGGGTTCGAGCCTGGCAGATCTGTTACGCCACGCCCTGCGCAACCATATCGCCCACATCGATTCGTATTCGGACAGTTTCGTCGCGCTATTGCGCGGGGCGCTGGGTGCCGATCCCGAACACCAGTCGGCAGTCGAACACCTTCGCTGGTTGGGTGCTCAACGAATTCTGTTGGCACTAGGGATCGTCGACCCCATTGCCCCCACCCTCCGCACCGCCATGCACGGCTGGATCGGCTTCCTCGACGAGATGATGATCGACCGCATCACCCACCGCGATGTGGACATCGATGTCCTGGTCGACCTCGCCGCCGCAGCACTGGCCGTTACGTTGCGCACCGCAGCCGCTCTCGACCCGTCGATCACCTACACCCCCGAGGCCGTCGCTGCGTTGGAAGAGGTGGCGGCCGCCTGAGCCCGTGGACGGCCACCCTCGCAGCGTCCATTCA
The DNA here is from genome assembly GCF_040655355.1 of Mycobacterium sp. NPDC050441. Lineage (NCBI taxonomy): Bacteria > Bacillati > Actinomycetota > Actinomycetes > Mycobacteriales > Mycobacteriaceae > Mycobacterium > Mycobacterium sp. NPDC050441. Next base: position 359,129 of record NZ_JBFAJS010000005.1, read on the forward strand.
CCGGGCTGACGGAAGCGCCGACCAAGCCTTGCCGGGCGCAACCGGCGAGATTCATCGGCAAATACACCCACTACCGGTTCACGACGTCCTACGATGCATTCACTTACGTCTCCGTTAATTCAAGATCACAAGGGAATGCATATGTTTCGTGCCTTCATCGTCGCGGCAGCCCTGGTTGCCGGCGCCATCGGTGCGGCCCCCATGGCACAGGCCGACCCGCCCTATCGGTATTGCAAAGACGCGTACGCCGACGGCAAATCCAACATGACCAAAGACGATCCCGGCTATGCCGACCACCTGGACAGCGACGGAGACGGTATCGCCTGCGAGAAGAAGCGATAAGGACCGTGACATCGACAATCGCGATCCGCGTTGTCGGTGTCGTGGTGTTTCTGATCGCCTTCATCGCCCCTCCGGTGGTCCGGGCCGAGCCCATCGCCACGACGGCAGAAGTACTGCGAGTAGTGGATGGCGACACCATCGACATCCGCGACGACGTGCGGGGCCGCCTTCGTGTGCGACTCCTGGGCATCGACACCCCCGAGACGAAGAAGCCCGGCTACACCATCGGCTGCTGGGGCCCGGAAGCCACAGAATTCGCAAGGTCGAACATGGTCGGTCAACGGGTCGCCCTCCAGACCGATCCGACTCAAGACCGAACCGATCGCTATGGACGCACCCTGGCGTACCTGGTCCGTGCCGACGGCTGGGATTACTCAGTGGAAGCAGCGAGAGCCGGGATGGCCCACGCATACGTCTACGGTGGGCGCCCCGTCACCCGTTATGACGCCATCGCGGCAGCCGAAAACGAAGCGAGACAAGCCCATCGCGGGTTATGGGGTCCGCCGTGCAACGGCAACACCGAGTCGGTTCCGCGCTGAAACTCAACCCCCGGTATGACCGCCGCCGGGCGCCGGCACCCACGGCAGGCCGGGAATCGTCGGATACGGGGCGGTGGGACTCCATGGCGCCTGCGTGGTGGTCGGCGGCTGCGTGGTGGTCGGCGGCTGCGTGGTCGTAGGCGGCGCGTCCGTCGTCGTCGGGGGCGGCGGCGTCTCGGCAGGCGGCGGGTTCTCCGTCACCGGCGGAGCCTCTGGGGCGGGCTGCTCCACAGTCTGCGTCACGGTGTGCGGGGCCGGTGCCTCGTGCGTGACGGTCTGCGGCACCTGGTCGGTGGCGGGTTCGTCGACGGGCGCGGCAGGAGCCTGCTCGTCCGGGGCCGCCGTCGTCGACGTGACGGCCTTGGACGTGGACGCCGGACGGGTGGGCTCGTCACTCCCGATGACAGTGACCAACGCCGCCAGGACGGCAACCAGCACAACGGCGGCGCCGGCACCCAGCATCACGGGCGGCCGGAGATACCAGGGCCGGGCTGCGATCTCGTCGCGTTCGGTCAGCTCACGCTCACCGAACTCGAGTTGAGGTCGCGCCGTGGTCCGTCCGCCTGCGGGCTCCAATCCGGTGTCGAAGTCGGCCCCGTATTCGTCGCCGTAGCTCTCGGCCCGGTAATCATCGACCGGCGCGACGTCGGGCACGTTCTCGGCATCGGACCAGGCCAGGGCTTGCGGCGCGGCCGGAGGCTCCGGCGCCACCAGGGCCGCGGCCTGCGTCGGCGGGGCTGCGGCCATGGAGGCCGGTGCCATAGCCGTCCTCCCGTCCTCTGCCGTTCCGCGCACCGCGATCAGGCCACCGCCGATCGCCGGCGTCAGCTCGGGTCGAGGCGCGGTGATCACCGGCAGGCGGAGGTGTTCGGACAGCGTCGTCGTGATCGCGGGGATCCGGGCGCCCCCGCCGGTGGAGGCCACCGCCACCAGCTCGCCGGGGCGCAACCCGGTGCGTTCTATCGCGCCCTGAAGGACCGACATGAACTCGCGCAGCGGTTCGGCGATCACGTCATCGAGTTCGTTGCGGTTCAGCCGCACGTCGCTGCGATGCCCCGGAAGTTCGGCGACCAGCGCCGTGACGGATTCGGTGGACAGACGTTCCTTGGCGCGACGGCATTCGGTGCGCAGGCGACCGAGCGAGCCGATGGCCGAGGTGCTGGCCAGATCGATCGTTCCGGCCGCGGACAGGTCGTTCACCACATGGGTGAGCAGTCCCTGATCGATCAGGTCACCCGACAGGTCGGGATGTCGGATCGTCGGTGCGATCGGCTGAAAGCCGCGGTCGGCGTCGGCCAAAGTGATGCTGGTGCCGCTCCCCCCGAAGTCGCACACGGCGATCACACCGCGCGTCGGCACCCCGGGGTCGTCCTGCAGTGCGACCAGCGCCGCCACCGCGTCGGGCACCAGCACCGGATCACCGAAGCCTCCGATGGCGGCCAGTTCGGTGCGCAGCGCCTCGACCTGGTTGGGCCGCCAATGCGCGGGATGGGCGACGGCGATCGGATCGGCGGGTGGGCGTCCCCCGGTCAGCGCGTGAAGCAGCGCCGCCAAGGCGTCGGCCAGCAGGGTCTCACCCCGGTGCGACGAGCCGTCGGGAGCCAGTATCCCGACCGGGTCCCCCACTCGTTCGACGAAGTCGGTGAGGATCAGACCGCGCTCGTTCAGGTTGGGGTTCTCGCTGGGTACCCCCACTTCGGCAGCCCGGTGCGGGTAGAGCGTCAGCACCGGCGACCGCGTCACCGCGGCGCGGCCCACCACTACCGCTGTGAGGTTCGTCGATCCGATCGACAACCCGATCCCGTCAGCCATTGCACCCCGTTTCGAGAAGAACCCTATCCGGTAGTCCATCTCGATTGACGGCGCGGGCGTTACCTAGCGAATGGTGCCGAAACCAGGAATCAGTGGTAGATCCAGAGGTGTTACCCACCCCGGCAAATGTTCGTTGACCGCGGGCACCGCGTTGAGCGCACGCAGCCCGGTGGCCAGGCAGCCCGCAGCGGCGGCATCGCGGCCGGAGCCGTCGGTGAACCGGAACGCGGTCTCCTGGGAGATACTCGGCGTGCCTTCGATGTCGACGCGGTAGACGTCGTTGTCGTTTCCGGACGGCCAGTCCGGCGCCGCGTCCAGGCCGATCCGGTTGACGTGCTCAAGCTGGATCCGGGTCTCGCCGCGGTACACACCGTTGATCGTGAACCGCACCGCGGCCACGTTGCCGGCCGGGATGATGCCCTTGGCCGACTTACGTTCGTCCGGGGTGATCCACTTGTCCCACGTGGTGGTGATCTCGTCGAGTTCGATCCCCGCGGCGTGCGCGATCATCGGAACCGTTGCGCCCCAGGCGAAGATGAGGATGTCCGGGGTTTCGAGCAGGGCGCGGTGCTCAGGCGGTTTCCCGATGCCCATCTCGAATTCGTAGTCGCCGGTGTAGTTGGTGTAGTCGAGCAGTTCCGAGGCCCGCACCTGGCGCACCTCCGAGCACAGACCCATCAGGGTCATCGGAAACAGGTCGTTGGCGAAGCCCGGGTCGATTCCGGTGGTGAAGCACGACGCCCCGCCGGCCTCGCACGCCTCGGTGATGGGTTCGATCCAGTTGGGCGGGTTGAGGTGCATCTTGGGCCACACCCAGGGGGTCATCGCGGTGGAACAGACATCGATGCCGGCCCGCAGGAACCGGGTGATGACGTCGATGTTGACGTCGGCGTGGGCGGCTGTCGGCCCGTAGTGGACCAGCGCATCAGGCTTCAGCGCGATCAGTGCGTCGATGTCGTCGGTGGCGGTGACGCCGATCGGGGCGCCCAGTCCGCAGATCTCGCCGACGTCGCGGCCCACCTTCTCCGGATTGCTGACACCCACGCCCACCAGCTCGAACAGTGGATGCCGCATAATCTCGGCGATCACCATGCTGCCCACAAAACCGGTGCCCCAGACCACAACTCGTTTCGTCACGGCGTTCACCTTAGGTGTACTACCTACCTCCCCGTGGCGGTTCCGGCCAGCCCGTCGGCAGATGTTCGCGCGGTGATACCAGTCACACCCGGCATCGATATCGCGCGGCCGCATGTACTTAGTAATCGAGCGGTCGCCACCGCCTCGAACCCAGCAAGAGAGGGACTCCGATGAGCACAACCACACTGGCCGGACGACGTGCACTGGTGACCGGCGGATCCCGCGGAATCGGCGCAGGGATCGTGCGACGGCTCGTCGCTGACGGCGCCGCGGTGGCCTTCACCTACGGGGCCTCGGCCGCCGAGGCCGACAAGCTGGTCGCCGAGTTGAGCGCGGACGGCGCGAAGGTCGTCGCAATCCAGGCTGACAGCGCCGATCCAGCTCAGGTGTCGAATGCCGTCGAGGAGGCGGCGGGCGCGCTCGGCGGATTGGACGTACTGGTCAACAATGCCGGGGTGGCGGTGATCCTGCCGATCGACGATTTCCCGCAAGAACAGTTCGACCGGCTGGTGGCGGTCAACATCGGTGGCGTGTTCGCCGCGATCCGCAGCGCGGTGGCCCACCTTGGTGAGGGGTCGCGGATCATCAACATCGGCAGCATCAACGCGGACCGGGTACCCGAGCCGGGCCTGTCGGCCTACGCGATGACCAAGGGCGCGGTTGCGTCACTGACCCGCGGCCTGGCCCGTGAGCTCGGCCCGCGCGGGATCACGGTGAACAACGTGCAGCCCGGTCCGATCAATACCGACATGAACCCCGATCAGGGCGAATTCGCCGAGGCGGCAAAGGGAGTCGTCGCGCTGGGACGCTACGGGCACACCAGCGACATCGCGGCCGTGGTGAGCTTCCTGGCCGGTCCGGAGTCAGGCTACGTCACCGGGGCGAACTGGAACGTCGACGGCGGTTTCACCGCCTGATCCCTCACAGGTTGATCGGGTCCGGCTGCTGCGGCTTCTTGGACGTATCCTTCAGCATGGACTTGAATTGCATTGCCCGGTAAGGCCATCCGGTATCGGTGTGCCACTGTGAGACCACCAGCCCGACACCGCCGGTGACGCCGAAGCGCGAGCCCGGCAGCAGGTAGCCGCCATACAGCTGGGCGACCTTGCTGTCCGCTTGATCCTCGGTGTCCCACGATGATCCGGTGATCGGAGTCTGGACCGGGGTGGTGTACATGTTGGCCACCGGCGAGGATACGACCCGGTAGCCCAATGCATATGAGGACGCCAGGAACCCGCCGAGGACCCATCGGCCGGGGGCGGTGCGACGGAAGGTCAGCTCGCCCCAGTGCTCGTCGGGTGGCGTGATCGGGGTGGCCTGAGTTCCCCACTGCCAGCGCCCGTTGACGAACCCCCAGCTGGAGTACTGCGACCGTCGGCCGATCTGATCGGGCCGGACCCGCATCAGGATGATGCCCTTGTCCCGCTGAAATCCGGTCGCCACCACGTACACCCAGCCGTCGTGGGGGTCGAAGTCCCACGACCAGCATTGCGCATAACCGTCGTGCAGATCCGCTGGGAACTTCGCCTGCTCACCCAGATGGGTCCAGGACACCCCGCTGTCATCGGAGCGCCAGATCTCGGTCCAGATGACCGTGCCGAAGCCATGGTTGACGATCGCATGCAGGTACAGCGAGTCGCCGACGCGCAGCAGATCTGACGGGATCACGGTGCTGATGCCGCCACGCCGCCATCCGGATGCCCCGTCGTCGTGGATGTAATCCCACAGTTGCCGCGCATAGGTGGGGTCTGGTCCGCCGGCGTATTCATAAACGATCTCGTGGTTGGCGTCGCCGGTGCCGATCAGCACCACCGGTGAACGCCAGTCGCCCTGCCCGACGCGGCTGCCGGAGAAGGTGTCACCGAAGACCGACACCAGTTTGCCGTTGGGAGCGATGATCGACGCACCGAGATCGGTGGCGGTGACCCCGAACCGGTCGGTGCGTCCCGGCCCGGTGATGTCGACGACCTTGCCGTCGATCAGCGGCAGCACTCCCCCTGCTCCTTCGGGCCTAGGTGCACCACCGCAAGCCACCCGGCTCGCAGTCCAGTGGATAGGCATCGACAGGAAGCGACAACGGCTCCTTATACGCGAGCTTGAACGGGAAGTTGAGGATCTCCGGCTCTATGGTGCCGCCGCATGCCTGGTTGTGGGCCACGCTGCGGGTGCCGGTCATCGCAACATCGTCGAACTTGTAGGTCTCGGTGGTCGGCGCCCAGCTGCCGTCGGGGCACTTCATCCCTTCCATCGACGTCGTCGAATACGTCCACAGTCCGCCGGTGAGCCGCGCGTCGCCGCCCTTGAGACCCCTGGTCGTCGCGACGTGCAGTCGGCACGCCACCGCCAGTTCGAGGGGCTCACGCAGATCCCCCACCACCGGGACGCAGGACGGGAACACCGTGAAGGTCTGCGGGTCCATGCCGTCCTGCGTGTAGGTGTAGATGCCCTGCATGACGGGATCGGCCTGTGCCGGGCCGGCAATCCCCAGGCTGAGTCCGATTCCCAGGGCCGACATCAGGGCGGTCGCGGCCGCCGTGCGCTTGAAGGTCACAATGGGTGAGTATCGCAGTCTTCATCAGCGTCGTCACCGGTATGGGCCCGGACGTGTCAGACCGGCCCTTGTGACGGCCCCAGCGGGTGAGCGCACGGACGGATCGCCCGCGGTGATCCTGGAGAGATCGTGACCACACGACCAGCGGTAAAAGCGTTGGCAGCAGTCCTGGTATTCGTGCTGGCCGCCTGTTCGGCGGCTTGTTCGACAGGCAGCAGAGTGGACCTGGGCGACGCGTCGTCGGGCAACCTCATCGCAGCCATCGCCGGCGAACCCGACCAGCTCGACCCGCACCGGACCAGTGCCTACTTCTCCTTCGAAGTGCTGGAGAACGTGTTCGACACGCTGGTCGAACCCGATGAGAACCTCCAGATGCGCCCCGCGCTGGCGCGGTCGTGGGAGGTCAGCGACGACCAACTCACCTGGACGTTTCACCTGCGCGACGGCGTCCGCTGGCATGACGGCACCCCGTTCACCGCCGACGACGTGGTGTATTCGTATCGCCGCATCATCGACGAACAGCTGACCAACGTCGACAAGTTCAGCGCCGTCAGCAGTGTCACCGCGCCCGATCCGGCGACCGTGCGGATCACGGTCCGCCGGCCCACCCCGAACCTGCTGACCAATCTCGGCGGGTTCAAGGGCATGGCGATGGTGCAGCGGGCCAATGTCGAGAGCGGGCAGATCGCAACCCATCCCATCGGCACCGGCCCGTTCGCGTTTGCCGCGCGGCGTAGCGGCGACTCGATCACGCTCAGGGCCAACCCGCACTACTGGGGAGGTGCGCCCACGATTTCGGGGGTGACGTTCCGCTTCATCTCCGAGCCGACGACGGCGTTGTCGGCTCTGCAGGCCGGCGAGATCGACTGGACGGATTCGGTACCGCCGCAGCGCGTGGCCCAGTTGCGTGACGACGATTCACTGACGTTGGCCGTCACGCCCGGCAATGACTACTGGTACCTGGCGCTCAACGAGGCCAGGCCACCATGGAACGACCCGCGGGTGCGCCAGGCCGTCGCGTACGGCATCGACCGCGACGCGATCGCCGCGGCCACCAGCTACCGCACCGCTGCGGTCAATCAATTGGCGATCCCGCGGGGCAGCCCGTGGTTCACCAACTACCACCGTTACCGCTACGACCTCGATGAAGCGAAAAAGCTCATGAGCCAGGCCGGCGCCGCACCACACACCCTGGACATGCTGGTGACCAGCGAGTACCCCGAGACGGTGACAGCGGCCCAGATCATCGCCGACAACCTTGCGCCCCTTGACATCACAGTGAACATTCGCACCGTGGACTTCGCCACCTGGCTGGACGAGCAGAACACCGGCCACTTCGACATGCTGATGATGGGCTGGCTGGGCAACATCGACCCGGATGACTTCTACTACGCCCAGCATCACTCGAATGGGACCAGCAACGCCCAGAAGTTCTCCGACCCCGAGGTCGACCGCCTACTGGACGCCGGCCGCACCGAAACCGACGTCGCCAAGCGAAAAGACCTCTACGCCAAGGCCGCAACCCGGATCGCGGATGAGGCCAGCTACATCTACCTGTACAACCCGTCGGTGATCCAGGCCTGGGCCAACAACCTGCCGGGGTATCAGGTGCGCCGCGACGGCGCCGTCCGGTTCCGCACCGCCGACCTGGATCGAGGTGAAATCCGGTGACTCCGTTGACCCAGAGCACCTTGCGCAGGATGCGGGCGAACCATCCGATCGTCGAGTTTCTGGCCCGACGGCTGCTGTACTCGGCGGTGGTGCTCATCGGGGTGCTCATCGTGGTGTTTGCCCTGGTGCACCTGGTGCCCGGTGATCCGGTCCGGATCGCGCTGGGCACCCGCTACACCCCGCAGGCCTACGACGCGCTGCGCGCGGCCAGCGGCATGGACCGACCCATTGTCGAGCAGTTCTTCTCCTATCTCGGCTCGGCCCTCACCGGCGACCTCGGGGTCAGTTTCCGCAACGGTGACCCGGTCACGCTGACTCTGCTCGACCGACTGCCGGCGACGTTGTCCCTCGGTGTGGTCGGCATCCTCATCGCCCTGGTGATCGCGCTGCCCGCCGGCATCTTCTCGGCGCTGAGGGAAGGACGGGTCAGCGACGCGATCGTGCGGGTCGCCAGCCAGTTCGGAGTCTCGGTCCCGGATTTCTGGTTGGGCATTCTGCTGATCGGCCTGTTCGCCTCGACACTGGGCTGGTTGCCGACCTCGGGATACCGCCCCCTGCTTGTGGATCCGGGCGGCTGGCTACGCCACATCGTCCTGCCCGGCCTGACGGTGGGCCTGGTCGCCGGCGCGATCATGACGCGTTATGTGCGCTCTGCGGTGCTGGAGGTCGCCGCCATGGGCTATGTCCGAACTGCACGGTCAAAGGGTCTGACCCCACCGGTGGTCACCTTCCGCCACATCGTGCGCAACGCTCTGCTTCCGGTGTTGACCATCACCGGAATCCAGCTGGCCACGATCCTGGGCGGCGTGATCGTGGTCGAAGTCGTGTTCGCCTGGCCGGGTTTGGGCCGGCTGGTGTTCAATTCCGTTGCCGCACGAGATTATCCGGTGATCCAGGGCGCGGTACTGTTGATCGCCGTGCTGTTCCTGCTGATCAACCTGCTGGTGGATGTGCTGTATGCGATCGTCGACCCGAGGATCCGGCTTTCATGACCACTTCCCAGGATTCCCGCGTCGCGTCATGGCGGCTGTTGCTGTCCAATCCGGTGACGGCGATCAGCGCAGCGGTACTGCTGGCCGTACTGGTCGTAGCGGTCGCCGCGACCTGGATCGCGCCGTACGGCATCAACGACATCGACGTGCCCAGCGCGCTGCAGGGCCCCGGCACCACCCACTGGTTCGGCACCGATGAGCTTGGCCGCGACGTGTTCTCGCGGGTGCTGGTGGCGATCGCCGCATCGCTCCGGGTCGCGGTGGTCTCGGTGGCGCTGGCCGCGGCGATCGGCGTGATGATCGGTGTGGTGGCCGGTTACCGGGGCGGCTGGATCGACACCGTGGTGATGCGCATCGTCGACGTGATGTTCGCATTCCCGGTGTTGCTGCTCGCACTCGCAATAGTCGCGGTCCTCGGTCCCGGCATCACCACCACCATGCTGGCCATCGGGATCGTCTACATCCCGATCTTCGCGCGGGTGGCCCGGGCATCGGCGCTGGGCGTACGGGTGGAACCGTTCGTCGCGGTGTCGCGGAGCATGGGCACCGGCGACGGCTACATCCTGATCCGGCACATCCTGCCGAACATCGCCGGGCCGTTGATCGTTCAGCTGTCCCTGTCACTGGCGTTCGCGATCCTGGCCGAGGCCGCGCTGTCGTTTCTGGGGTTGGGCATCCAGCCGCCGCAGCCATCGCTGGGCCGGATGATCTTCGATGCCCAGGGATTCGTCACGCTGGCCTGGTGGATGGCAGTGTTCCCGGGCGCGGCGATCTTCGTGATGGTGTTGGCGTTCAACCTGTTCGGTGACGGGCTGCGCGATGTGCTCGATCCCAAGCAACGCACCTCCATCGAGGCGAGAAGGGCGGGGCGACGATGAATCCTGTTCTCAGTGTGGCCGATCTGCGGGTGGCGATCGGCCGTCGCGAGATCGTCCAGCGTGTGTCGTTCGAGGTGCACCGGGAGCAGACGATGGGCATCGTCGGCGAGTCCGGGTCGGGCAAGTCGATGACGGTGCTGGCCGCCACCGGCCTGTTGGACGCACCGGGTGCCGTGGCCTCCGGTGCCAGCACGCTGGCCGGTGGTACCCAACTGATCGGGGCGTCGGCCCGGGCGCTACGGGCCGTGCACGGGAGCCGGATCGGATTCGTCTTCCAGGATCCGGGGACATCCCTGAACCCACTGCTGACGCTGGAACGTCAGATCACCGAAACCCTTGAGACACATCGCAAGATGACCCGTCGTCAAGCCCGTGGCCGGGCGGCCGAGCTGCTCGACGCCGTCGGGCTCCCCCAGGAGCGGCTCGCTGCCTACCCGCATCAACTGTCCGGTGGGCAACGCCAGCGCGTGATGATCGCGATCGCCCTGGCCTGCGATCCCGAACTGCTCATCGCCGACGAGCCGACCACCGCACTCGATGTCACCACCCAGGCCCAGATCATCGATCTGGTCGGCGATCTACAGCGCGAGTTCGGTACCGCAGTGGTGTGGATCAGCCACGACCTCGGGGTCATCGGCCAGGTGGCCGACGAGGTCACGGTGCTGCGCGACGGCGAGATCGTCGAGCAGGCACCGATCCTCGAAGTGTTCGACCATCCACAACACGCCTACACCCGGGAGCTGCTCGAGGCCCGTCCGTCGGTAGACGGCCCCGGACCCGACCCCGCCCCCGATGACCCACCGATTCTGTTGCAGACCAGCGGGCTTGAGGTGCGCTACGGCGCGGTCCAGGCGGTCAAGGACGTATCGTTCGAGATCCGACGGGCGACGACACTGGGGATCGTCGGTGAATCCGGCTCGGGCAAGTCAACGGTGGCCGCCGCCCTGACCGGGCTGGCCACACCGTCGGCGGGCACGGCGACGCTGGCGGGAGACGACGTATTCGCCGGCGGGCGCGAACTGCGCCGGCGGATCAGCCTGGTGTTCCAGGACCCGTTCGCCTCACTCGATCCGCGGGCCCGGGTCAACTCCGCGATCGGTGAGCCGCTGCGCGTGCACCGCTTGGCCACGGGGCGGCGCGGCCGTGCCGACCGAGTGGCTCAGCTGCTCGAGCTCGTCGGCCTGCCAACAGATTTCGCGTCTCGCTATCCGCACGAACTGTCCGGCGGGCAACGTCAGCGCGTCAGTATCGCCCGGGCGCTGGCCACCGAACCCGACGTATTGATCCTCGACGAGTCGACGGCATCGCTGGACGTGTCGGTGCAGTCGCGGGTGCTGGACCTGCTGTCGCATCTGCAGCGCGAGTTGGGCTTGACCTACGTCTTCATCGCGCACGACCTGGCGGTGGTGCACCGGATGTGCCACGACGTGCTGGTGATGCGGGCCGGCGAGATCGTCGAGTACGGCCCGGCCGCCGAGTTGTTCGCCGCCCCCCGGCACGAGTACACCCGCACGCTGCTGGCCGCGGTTCCGCCGGCCAGACCTCGGCAGCGGATCTGACACCGCCGGCTTGATCACTTCCGGATGCGCGCAATACCCATCAGATGGTTGGTCATGTCCCTGATGCCGGGCAGGTGGCCGCTGAGCCGGACCAGGCTGAGCGCCGCCTGATGGATCTCCTCGTCGACATCCGGAAGCTCTTCCAGGGCAAACCCATTGGCACCTTCGATGGCGTGGGCCTCGGCATCGGGCAAACCAGCCGTCGCCATCTCCTGCAACAGTTCCTCACTAGTGTGGAAATGCCCACCCGGGAATCGGACCGACGCGGGTGCGTCGCCACGCTCCAGCAGTGCGATCAGCTCCGCGGGATAGGGCGTCCCCGTCAACTCCTCACGCCCCAGGGTGTTGACGGCATGGCAGGCGAAACGAGTGATCACGGCGGCGAACAACCAACCGCCGGACCGGGTGACCCGTCTGGCCTCCCTGATGCACCTGATCCGCATGTGTTGAGAGGCAATGTGATACAGCGGTCCGAACACCAGGACCACATCGAACGTGTCGTCGGGGAAGGCGAGCTCACGGGCATCACCGATGTCGGCAACGAAGGTGCCACAACGGCGAGCGGCGGCCACATGGTCGGGTACCGGGTCGATGAGCACCACTTCATGCCCCTGCTCGGCGAGGGCCGCCGCATGGACGCCCGTCGCTCCCCCGACATCCAGGATCCTCGACCGTGGCTCGATCCGAGCGCCGATCAGTTCCTGGACACGCTCGAATTCCAACCGCCCCTGTGCTGATCGGGTTCGCAGGCGCTCGGATTCGGTGAACCGGCTGGTGTAGTACTCCTGGATTCGCAGGTCCAGATCTGGCTGATCCATCGTTCTCACGATAATGGCCGTCGGGTATCGGCCACGAATGATTTAGGCCGCCCGACCGTGGGCGGCCAGGCCGCGTGAGAAGGTGTGAGCCATGACTGCTCTGGATGGAAAGGTCGCGCTGGTCACCGGTGCCTCATCGGGACTCGGCGCGGCGGTGGCCCAATTGTTCGCCGCACGTGGCGCGAAGGTGTTCGGTGTGGCTCGCGACGCCGAACGGATGGCCACGGTGTTCGAGGACGTGCCCGGTGGCGCGTACGCCTCGGTGGACATCTCCTCTTCGGAGGCCTGCCGGGACGCGGTGGCGCAGTGTGTCGAGAAGTTCGGTCGGCTCGACGCGCTGATCAACGTCGCGGGATTTCACCAGATGCGCCACACCGTGTCGGTGACCGACGAGGACTGGGACAAGGATCTCGCGGTCAACCTCAACGGTCCGTTCTTCCTGTGCCGGGCGGCGCTGCCGCATCTGTTGGAGGCCGGCGGCAACATCGTCAACGTCGCGTCGATCGCGGGCATCGAGGGCGAGGTGTACTCGGCGGGGTACTGCGCGGCCAAGCACGGGCTCGTCGGGCTGACCCGCGCCCTGGCCATCGAGTTCACCTCGGAGCGCCTCCGGGTCAACGCGGTGTGCCCGGGCGGCATGCTCACTCCGCAGACCACCGAGTTCGCCGCCCCCGAGGACGCGGACTGGAATCTGATCCTGCGGATCGCCGCGCCCCGCGGGATGATGGACGTGGCAGACGTGGCCAAGACCATCGCTTTCCTGGCCAGTGACGACGCGGCCGCCGTGCACGGTGCGGTCTACATCGTCGACGCGGGCAAGACCGCGGGATGAGCACCGCCGTTCTGTCCCGCGCGACGCATCGCAGTGTGGCCGTTGCCGGGTCGGCGGCCACCGCGGTCAGCGCCGGGGTGGCGGGATCGGCCGCGACCGTCTCGAGCGCCGGGGTCGCCGGTTCGGCGGCCACGGCCTCCAGTGCCGGCGTCGCCGGGTCCGCCGCCACGGCCAGCAGCGCCGCCGTGGTCGGAAGTGCGCTCACCGTGCTGTCTTTCGCGATGCTGGGCTGCCTGGCCTGTATCGGCTGCTTCGCCTGTCTGCGGTGTGTGGGCTGCCTCGGGTGTGCCCGCTGCCGCGACTGCGTCGGGTGCGTGGGTTGCTACAACTGCTCGGGGCTGCGGAACGCACGCGGTCTGCGCAACGTGCACATGTGAATCTTCTGCTCGGACGGTTCCCACGAGGCCGCCGCGCGGGCACGATAGGAGTGTCCGCCGGGTACGGCGAAGGGAGCGGACGATGAAAGCCCACGTCGGCGATTTTCTCGTTATCAAGGGCACCACGACCGATCAACATGAACAGCACGCGGAGATCCTCGAAGTGCGTACCGAGGACGGAGCGCCGCCGTACGTGGTCCGGTGGCTGGTCACCGGACACGAGGCGATGGTGTATCCCGGCCCCGACGCGGTGATCGTCTCGGCTGCCGACCACGCCCGCGCGGCCGAGCGCGCCGCCGAGCGGGCCGGGCGGCCACGCTAGGCGGGGCACAGGCACCACCACGTCCGGTCGTCCGCGAGCACGCATGAGATCGGGCGGCCACGCACCGTTGCGTAGCCGCCCGATCGGGTCCGCAGCACTCAGCTGTGTTCGAGCGCTGCGGCGGGGGCGGCCTCGGCCGGAGTCTGCGCATGGAGGGGTTCAGGCGCATAGACTTCCGGGCCGTCCGGCCAGAGCTGATGGATGATCGGGCAGCCGATCAGTGCGACGAGACCTGAGGCGATCAGGCCACCGTCGATACCGCCGATCATCGGCGCCAGCAGCCCGGTGTAGGCGTCATTGACCGAGAACAACATTCCGGCCAATGCCGCACCACACCACAGAGTCAGCGCGCTCGGATTCAATCCGCCTTTGTACCAGTAGATTCCACCGCGCAGCCGACGATTGAACACCTGCAGGTCATCGACGTCGTAGTAGCCGCGCCGCTTGACGTGGCCGTAGACCACGATCACGACCCACGGGATGGAGAAGCAGACCAGCAGCTGCAGGTAGATCGACATCCCGCTTTCGATCTTGTCGTAGAAATGCCCGACGTACACCAGAACCGTTGCGAGCCCGCAGGCCAGCAATGTGGCCTGAACCCGGTTGAACCGCGGGATGATGGCGCTGGTGTCCAGCCCGGTGCCGTAGGTGTTGATGACGGCCTGCGTCGTACCCGAGGCCAGACCGAGGTAGAGCAGCGCGGGGATGTACCACAACGGCACCACGTCGACGATGCCGAACACAAACGGGGTATCCGAGTCGGCCACTCCGGCGTTGAAGGCTGCCGCCGAGGTGAACGCACCCCAGAGGAAGCACACGCCCATTCCGAAGATGCCACCGAGTGTCAGGGTGAGCACAATGCGACGGTCGGAGTATTTCTTCGAGGAGATATGCCGGGTCCAGTCGCCGGAATAGGCGGCGTACGACGACACCGTTGCCGCGCACAGCAGCGCCGACACGAGCCAGGTGCTCAGCTCAGAACCGAACGCGTAGTTCCCGGTACCGGCGTAGGACGCACTGAAATCACCGCTGTAGACGAACAATCCGACGATCATGCACAGCCCGGCAGTCGGCAGGATGAACTTCAGCGCGGCCATCATGCTGTGGTGTCCGTAGACGGAGATGACGGTGACGATGATGCTCAGCACGGCGTAGGCGATCAGCCGCACGATCTCGTTGTCGGGCATGTTGAAGAAACGGATCAGCGCCGACGCGAGTGCATCGCCTCCGGTCCAGATCGAGATTGCCGCGAAGGCCAGGCTGGCCGTGCCCTCGAGAATCGATCCGATCAATCGGCCGGCCACTCCGAAGTAGGCGCCACTGGACACCGGATTGTTGGTGCCCGAATGCGGGCCCATCAGACCGGACAAGCCCAGGAACACCGCGCCGACTGCCGATCCGGCCATGATGGAGGTCGCCGCCGGCCACCACCCCAGACCGAACGCGATCGGGTACCAGCCGATGATGAACAACCCGAACGTCATGCTGCCACCGAGCAACAGGATGTACAGGTTGCTCGGCCGCGAGCGTCGTTCGTCCTCGGGGATGTAATCAATGCCGTGTTGCTCCACACGCGGGAGCGAAAGTCGGGACGCAGTGGCCAGGTCCTTGTCGAAGTCCTTGTCTACCATGCGGTTGTCACTTTCGAACGAGCCATTCGAATGGCTTGAGATGTGCTGGGTTTTCGGTGTAGATGAGCTCGGGATGCCATTGCACCCCGAAGCAGTTCTCACCTTCGATTGCCTCGACGACCCCGTCGGGGCTCCACGCGGTCGCCGTGAGCGATCCCGTGTCGGAAACAGCCTGGTGGTGTTGGGAATTCACTTCGGTCAGGTTCGGGAACAACTCTCCCGCCAGTGATCCCGGCTTGATCTCGACGCCGTGCCGGATCGAGGCGTAGCCGCCGTCGACGGTGTCGGCCATGTGCTTGCGCACGCCGTAGGCCAGTAGATCCTGGTGCAACCGCCCGCCGTGGGCCACCGCGAGCATCTGTGCCCCACGACAGATCCCGAACGTCTTGATGCCACGCCGGATCGCCCGTTCGAGGATCGCGAGTTCCACCTGGTCGCGCTGTGCGTCAACACCCATGAGCGTCGCGCGGGTGGTTTCGCCGTAGCGGCGGGGATGGATGTCCCCGCCGCTCAGCAGCATCAGTGCGTCGATCCGATCGGCCAGGCGCAGCGCCCGTGCGGGGTCGAGCGTCGAGGGGATCAGAACTGGTGAACCTCCGGCCCGCACGATCGCGTCGATGTGGTTCCGGTGGCTCGAGAGAAAGCCGCCGGGACCCAGGCCGCACACAATGCCTACGACTGTCATAGCTCCAGCAGGTACCTTCTGCGTTCTTCGTCGGAGACCAACAGGTGGTCGGACTCCCACTCCTTGAGCTTCATCTCTGTGTACTCGCTGACGAATGCCGGCGAGAATGTCTTGTGTACCAAGGGATCTGCCTGGAAGGCCTCGACCGCCTCCAACAATGTGCGCGGCAGCACCGGAGCGTCGGAGTGGTGCGAAGCCTGCTCCAGCGGCTTTCCTGGATCCAGATCCTCCCGGATGCCTTCCAGTCCCGCGGCGATCATCAGCGCCGAGGCGAAGTAGTAGTTCGCGGCGCTGTCCGCGGCCCGGTACTCGATGCAGGCCCGGTTCTGCGGCAGCCGCACCGTGCACGAGCGGTTGTTCGATCCGTAGCTGACGCGAGTTGGGGCCCAGGAGATCTGGCCATCGGCCAACCGCGGAGTCAACCTGCGGTAGGAGTTGGTGGTGGGGTTACCCAGTGCGGTGAACGCCGGCGCATGCTTGAGGACGCCCGCGATGAACTGGTAGGTGGTCTGGGTCCACTTCCCCGCGGTGTCTCCGAGCCGGAACGCATTGCGGCCGGTCTCCAGGTTCACCAAACTCATGTTGAGGTGTGCACCCGAGCCCCACATGCTCGCGTAGGGCTTGGGCATGAAGCTCGCGAGCAAGCCGCATTCCTTGGCGATCTGCTTGACCGCGAAACGGAACAGCGTCATCCGGTCGGCCATCTCCAACACCGGGGCGTGGCCAATGCTGAGCTCGTACTGACCGTCGCCACCCTCGTGGCCGAATGCGTAGACACCGAAATCGAGTTCACTGAGGTAACCGACGAGTTTGTCGAGGAACTCCGAGGCGTCCAGGGTGGCCTCGACGTCGTAGGCCGGCGACGGCTTGAGCGATCCGCTGCGCGCGACCGGAACCAGGCGGTCACGTGTGCCCTCGAGGGATTCGGGCCGGAACACGTAGAACTCGGGCTCGACGCCCAGGTGCACGGAATAGCCCTGCGCGGCGGCGGCTTCGACCTGCGTGCGCAGTGCGTTGCGCGGACACAGCGCGAAGGGTTCGCGGCCGCCGTAACTCATGTCGGCGATCATCCATGCATACCGGCGATCCCACGGCAGGATTTTCAGAGTGCTCAGGTCGGGCACCCCGACCACCTCGTCCTCGGTGGGGTTCATGTTGCCGATACCGCCGAACCCGCGGGGCGTGTACCGCTCGGCACCTGCGACCAGGTCGGCGAAGTGCGTCATCGGGACGACCTTCGACTTGGGCCGGCCAAGGACGTCGATCCAGTTCGCCATGGCGTACTTGACGCCCTGGGCGCCTAGTTCTTTCGCGACACGCGTGTGCTCGGGATCGAGGCTGTACAGCGTGTCGTTTCGCTCGAAGATGGTGTCGGTCATGCGGTTCTCTCCTTTGTGATGTGGGTGAGTGCTTCGAAGGCTTGAAGAAACGGCTGCAGTGGCGCGCGTGCCACGCCACCACCGATCTGCCCGCCCCCGGCGCCGGCGATACCGATGTCGAGGCACGGAGTGATGCGGGTCGCGGCGATGCGTCGCACGTCGAATCCGACGGGGGTGCCGCGGTAGTCCAGCGCAGGTATGCGCAGGTCGGGATGTTCACCGGCGCAAATGTCGTACATCTGCATGGTGCGGGCGATCATGGTCGCGGCGTCGCCTCCGCTGGAACGTTGCAACGGCAGGGCCGCGGCCTGCGCGACGCCCCCGAGGCCGACGACCTCGGTGATGACGCTCTCACCGCCCATGAACTCCATGTCGTCCTCGCTGAATCCGGGGTACAGCCGCACGGCCTCGAAGGTCGGCAGCGGACCGCAGAACCAGCGATCGCCGAGGCCCGCCACCTGTATGCCGAACTCCTTGCAGGAGAACGCCATCGATGTGACCAGGCTGCTGTCGGCGACGCCGCGCATGGCATCGGCCGTTACTTTGGATCCGGCCATTGCCAACCGCAGGAAGAAGTAGTCGCCGCCGGAGAGGTAATCGGCCAGCACCTGGGCATCCTCCGCACTCGCGGCGGCGATCGCCGGCAGTAGCTCGCGTGCGAACAGCGTTGTCGCCGCGGTGTTGCGGCTGTGCAGTTCGTCGCCCATGGTCAGCGCCCGCTGGATGATCGGGGTGAGCGGGACACCACCGTGCGCGCGTACCACCCGGTCCAGTGCGGGGCCCACCCGGTCGCGCAGGAAGTCCAGGTTGACGCGGGTGGCGTCGCTGTACGTGCCGTAGTTGAGCCGGTCGGCGGTGTCGCCCTCGTAGAGCGTGCAGTAGGCCCGGTTGCCGGTGCCCGCATCCTCGACGACGAGGACAGGCATCGACGCTGTGGTCACTCCGGCGAGGGAGCCGACCACACCAAGGGTCTGACAGCCGGCGACGGTGACCTCGCCACGCTCGAAGGCCCGTTCGGCACCGGCGCGGTCGGCCGCGAAACCCTCGTAGATCGCGGCTCCGAGCAGGCCGTCGCGCTGGCCACCGGCGTAGTCGGCGAACGGCAGGGATGGGCCCGAGGTGAGGATGAGGTCCCGGCGCATTCCGGCGACCACGTCGATCGCCGGGCGGACTCCGATCAGCCGCGGTTCGGCGGTGAACAGCTTCTCCAACGCGGCGGCGTTCGCGTCGGTGATGGTCACCGGGGGTTGAGCGGTTTGGCTCATTCGGTCGTCCCTTTCTCGAATCCGGCGGAAGTACTGACTTGCAAAAACCTTTTGGCATATGTTGGGCAGAATGCGACACACAACCGGTTTCTCCACTGGCAGATGCGCGTCGTGACTGGAGAGCCGGTTTGACAAAACGTTTTGGCGTGTGTTGGTATGGAACCGTAGCGCAGTGACTCGCGACGGGTCAAGAGTCAAATGTGATCGCGGGCACAACACAGGGTCTACCGGCCGGGAGATGGAGCAACGCAGTGGCAAACATCAAGGACGTGGCGCGCTACGCCAACGTGTCACCGACGACGGTGTCGCATGTCCTCAACGGTCGCGGCCGCGTGGCACAGGAGACCAGGGACCGGGTTCTGGAGGTCGCCCAGCGGCTCGGCTACACCGCCAGTGCCCATGCCCAGCAACTGGTGACACGCCGCAGCAGAATCATCGCCATTCAGATGCCCGACCTCGATACGAACGGGCGCGGTACCGCACTGGTGCCCAAGTCCGAGTCCGAGTATTTCCTCGAATTGATCAACGGGGCCGCCGCGGCGGCCACCGACGCGAAGTACGCGCTCATCGTGGTTTCACCGGGTGTCGACGCCTCGTCGATGCGCAGCTTCGGCGTTGACGGCATGATCATCGTCGACCCGAAAGGCTCCGAACAGTTTCTGCAGTCGTCCTTCGCCGACCAGTACCCGGTGGTCACCACCGGTGAACCAGTCGTCGCGGCCGGACGACCCTGCTACGTCGTCGACAACGATCATGAGGCGGCCGCCCGTGAGATCTTCGATCACTTTGCTGCCCAGGGACGTTCGCAACCGGCCATCATCGTCGACACCACCTCACGGTCCTACAT
Organism: Mycobacterium sp. NPDC050441; assembly: GCF_040655355.1. Lineage (NCBI taxonomy): Bacteria > Bacillati > Actinomycetota > Actinomycetes > Mycobacteriales > Mycobacteriaceae > Mycobacterium > Mycobacterium sp. NPDC050441. The sequence goes on from NZ_JBFAJS010000005.1 coordinate 378,766, forward strand.
CCGCGACATTCAGCATGCCTATGGAGAATGGTGCAACGCCAATAACATTCGGCCGGCGGTCGTCGCGGTGGCCGAGGCCTCACCGACCGAGATGGGCAAGGCGCTTGCCTCACTGCGCAACGGCCCCTCCCCCGCCGACGCCATCTACACGAGCTCCGACGAATGCGCCATCGCGCTGCTGGACGCCGCCCGCGAGGCGCGGGTGTCGGTGCCGGGCCAGCTCGCGCTGGCCAGCGCCGTCGACAGCTCGATCCTACGGGTCACCAATCCTCCGGTGACCGGAGTCTTCCTGCACCCCAGGGACATTGGGGCGCAGGCAGTGGAAAGCCTGACCGATCTGATCGCACGAAAGGATCCCGACTGCCAACTGCCACCGTTGGACAGCACACGAACCCTGATCCCGACGCGTGTGGTGGTGCGCGCGTCAACAGCCACGAAAGAGAATCGATGAAAGTTCTGGTGATCAGCGCCAGCCCCCGCGAGGACGGCAATTCCCACCTGCTGGCCGAATCGGCCTGCGCCGGCGCGGAATCGGCGGGTCACGAAGTGGAGCATGTGTTTCTCGACCAATATGTCGACCGCATGCTGGGCAACTGCAGGAGTTGCCGAATGGCAACCGGCTTCTGCTCTCTCGATGACCGCTACGAATCCCTCCTCCTGGACAAGATGTTGCCCGCCGACGGCATCATCTACGCGATGCCGCTGTACTTCTATGGCATGCCCGCGCGGCTCAAGTCGGTCTTCGATCGCCTGTTCTGCTACACCGCCAACAGTGCGCCACAACAGGAACAGGTCGTCGGAGGCATCACCGACAAGACCGTCGGCGTGCTGATCTCCTGCGAGGAAAGCTATGTCGGGGCCACCGCAGGTGTCATCGCCCAATTCCAGGAACTGACCCGGTATCTCGACCAGAGCCTGGCCGGAGTGGTGGTGGGCAATGCCAACAGCCGCGGTGAAATCGAATGCGACCCAGCCGATCCCCTGGCCCGTGCGCGGGATTTGGGCGCACGGTTGTTCGACATCAGGGTCACCGACTACCGGCTGACCACACCGCGGTCGAACAAGGTGTGGGACCCGGTGGGGTGCTAGCTGCCCGGCACCACCAGGACCGGCCGGAACGTGCGCTGCAAAGTCGCCGCCGCCACACTGCCCAACAGCACCTTCTTCAGCGCCGACCGCCCTCGCGAGCCCACCACCACGACACTGGCCCGTTGGTCTTCGGCAAAAGCCACCAGCGCATCGGCGGTGGCTCCGGCGCCAGATCCGCGGAACCTGGGTACGAGATGCGCAGCCTGGGCGGCGGCCACGTCGACCGCGCCACCGTCGTCCACCCCGACCGAGACCACCTCGCGGTCTCCGAAGAGCGCGCCGGCCGCGGCCAACGCCCGATCGGACCCCTTTGAGCCGTCGACACCGACCACGACCGGACCGTCGGCCACTGCGTCGTATTCAGCCGAGATCATGTTCTGGGACACCACGAGCACCGCGCGGGGTGCGTGGTGCACCACCAGATCCGAGACACTGCCCAGCTTCGAGTCGCTCGCGCCTGCGCCGCGGGCGCCGACGATCAGCACGTCGGGTTCGAGGTGTTCGGCCACCTGTGCCAGCCCCAGGCCCTCCCCCGCCCAAGTGCGCTTGACCAGCGCCTCGGGATTCCAGCCGGCGGCCCGGGCCAGGATCACGCCGACGTCGACCAACCGCGCGGCCTCACCCTCGCTTTCGCTGTCGACGAGATCGATCAACTCGTCGACGTTGCGCGCAGAGTGCCGCAACCGGGCCCGCAGCCCCTTGCTGCCGAACGGTGGCGTGCACAAATAGACGACTACCGCATCGGCGGCGGGGAACAGCTTCGCACCGCTATTGATCGCCGCGTTGGCCGCCAGCGACCCGTCATATCCGAGCACTACCTTCATTTGCGTCCCCTTGTTCCGTTCGTGCGTCCGATTCCAGACTAAAGGGCCGGTGGTAGTGCCCACCGACTTCGGATCGACTTCAGATTGACTGCGGACGCCGACCGGAAACAGGTAGCCGACTACCCTATCGGCCGTTCGGGTTACGCGCGCAAGCTCAGCTCATGGACGCCACCGTCAACGGCTTGTCCCACCTCAGGAAGCCCGTCGCTGTCGCCCCCGACGTCATCGCCCGCGACGCCGGGGCCGAACTTCGTGACCTGACATTCAAGCGCTGGGTGCGCAGTGCGGCCGTGGTGAGCGCCGGTGGCGGCGGGATAGTCGGCGCCTTCCTGGCCTTCGCGGCCCCCATCGTGTTGACCCCGGAGGACACCCAGCGCCTGCTGATCCGCGGCGGCACCGTGCTCATCGTGTTCCTGGCAGTCGCGGTCCCGGTGATGATGCGGGTACGGCGCCACCGGTTCGCCGCCAGTACGGCCTGGCTCAGCCAGGGCCGCCCACCCACCCCGCGGGAACAGCGGATGACGCTGGGAGCCTCCGGGGAGGCGGTGCGGTTGTCGGCCGCGGTGTGGGGTTTCGGCGCGGTGATCTTCGGCTCGCTGGCGCTCAGTCAGCAGGTGTCCACCGCGGTGTACATCTTCAGCGTGGTGGCGCTGGGCGGCATCTCCACGAGCGCGGTCTGGTATCTGATCGTCGAGCGGGTCATGCGGCCGGTGTCGGCTCGCGCCCTCGACGGCGCCGCCGCCGCCGACCGGCGATTCGGGCCGACGGTCGGGCGCAGGCTGGTGATGGCCTGGCTGCTGGCCACCGGGGTTCCGCTGTTCGGCGTCGCCGTACTGGCGGTCGGCTACCTCGCCGACGTCGGATTCCGGGCTCAACGCACCTTCGCGGCCATCCTGATCCTGGTGGCGGTGGCGATCGTGGTCGGACTGTTCGCGATCCTGATCGCCATCCGGTCGGTCACCGAACGTGTCACGGCGCTGCGCCGGGCCCTGGCACAGGTGCAGGCAGGTGACTTCAATGCGCGGGTCGAGGTCGACGATGCCAGCGAGATCGGGCGGCTGCAAGCCGGTTTCAACACGATGACGGCGGGCCTGGCCGAACGGGAGCGCATCCGCGACACCTTCGGCACCTACGTGGATCGCGATGTGGCCGAACATATTCTGTGCGCCGCCGGGTCGGTGGAGGCACAGGAGGTGGACGTCACGCTCATGTTCGTCGACGTCCGTGGATTCACCGCTCTCGCCGAGCGGTTGCAGCCCATCGAGGTGGTCACCACGCTCAACCGGCTTTTCGAGCGGATCGTCCCGATCGTGCACGACCACGGCGGCCACGTCGACAAGTACGCGGGCGACGGACTGATGGCCGTCTTCGGCGCGCCCCGGCACCAGGACCGTCATGCTGACGACGCCCTGGGCGCGGCGTTGCAGATCGCCACCGCCGTGGACGACGAGTTCAGCGGCGCGCTGTCGGTGGGCGTCGGACTGAATTCCGGGCCGGTGGTGGCCGGAAATGTCGGTGGCGCAGGCCGTTTGGAGTTCTCCGTGATCGGCGACGCGGTAAACATCGCCTCCCGGGTGGAAACCGCGACCCGCCAGACCGGCGACACCGTGCTGCTCACGGCTGCCACGTTGAGTCAACTCACCAGGGACCAAGGTGATTTCGAGGCCCGCCCGGGGCTTGCCCTCAAGGGCAAGACAAATCCGGTGGTCGTGTACGCCCCGGTTCCGGCAAAGACCGCCGTGGTGAAAACCGCGTCCTGAAACCCCTCAGCGCTCGCCGTACTCCAGAGGCGGTTCCGACGAATCGACTTTGCCGTAGCTGCTGATGGTGAGCCCGTCGGGCCCGACCTCATAGCGTGCACCGTCGGCGGGATTGGTCGCCACGAAACCGTTGCCGGAACGCTCGGCGGTGGGGATCTGGAGATTGGCACCGTCACTGAGGCGCTCACCGCGGTAAGAGAAGGAATCGGGACCGCTCTGGCAGATCACCGCCAGCGAAGACGCGGTCCGGATCACGGCGACGGGCGTGGTTCCCTCGACGCAGCGTGCGGTGTGGTCGATGAAGCCCTGCTCGTCGGTGCCGCTGACGCCGGCCGTCGCCGAACCGGTCTTGGTGGCGCTCGTCGGCGCCTCGGAAGCCGAGCTCGGCGGAGACGGTACGGTCAACGTCTCGCGTGTGGAGGCGCCATCGCCGCCACTGGCCAAAACGGCGGCCAGCACGGCCGCAATCCCGAACAGCCCCACCGACACCACGATCAGGATGAGCTGGGTCCGGCTGAACCGCGGCTTGCGCACCGGAGCCTGCGGTACCTGCGGCGGGGGCGGTGCAGGCGGGTACGGGGTGAAGCCGGTGTGATCCGGGTTCGGGTAGATCGAGGAGAACTCGCGGGTGCCCGGCGTGTGCGGCGGTGTCGGGGCCGGCGGTATCGGTCGCGGCGGGGGCGTCGGGGCCGGCGCGGGCGCCGTTACGGACGGCACTACAGGTGATGCCGGTTCAGGTGATGGTGCTGGCGCTGCGACGGAGGTGGCGGAGCCGGCCGCCGCGCGGGCGGCCTTGGCCAGTTCACCGGCACTCGAATAGCGATCCACGGCGTCCTTGGCCATCCCCTTGGCGACGACCTCGTCGAATGCGCGCGGTATGCCGCGGCGCATGATGCTGGGCCGCGGCGCCGCGGAGAACATGTGCGCACTCATCAGCTGGCGCAGATCACCGGTCTCGAACGGTGGCCGGCCGATCATCATCTCGTAGAGCAGGCAGGTCAACGCATAGACGTCGGCGGCCGGTCCGACCGGGCCACCGGAGAACCGCTCGGGCGCCATGTAGGCGCTCGATCCGATCAGCACGCCCGTCATCGTGACGCTGGCCTCACCCCCGACGTGGGCGATACCGAAATCCACCAGGTAGGCGAAGTCGTCCGGGGTGAGCAGCACGTTCTCCGGCTTGATGTCGCGGTGCACCAAGCCGTCGGCGTGCGCGGCGTCCAGCGCCGCGGCCACCTGCGTGACGATCGCCGTGGCGCGTCCCGGAGTGAGCGGGCCGTTGGTCCGCAGCAGTTCCTTGACGCTGCCACCCTCGACCAGGCGCATGTCGATGTACAGGACGCCGTCGATCTCGCCGAAATCGTGCACCGGGATGACGTGGGGTTCCTGCAGCCGCGCCGCCACCCGGGATTCGCGCCGGAACCGCGCCTGAAAGCTCGCGTCCGCGGCGATCTCGGTGCGCAGCAGTTTGACCGCCACCATGCGTTCTTTGACCGTGTCGTAGGCGCGGTACACCTCGCCCATTCCGCCGACACCGATCAGCGATTTCAGCTCGTAGGGTCCGAACCGGGTGCCGAGGCGCGAGGCACCAGGGGGCGGAGTCATTGCGCGATCCTTTCCGGTTGCACCAAGCCCCGGGCGGGGCGGGCAGCGGTCGTCTCGAAGACGAGGATAGTTCGACCGCGCCCCGGCCCGCCGCGGCCGGTGTCCGGAACCCGTCAGCCGAACGACGAGTGCGGGGCCCCCATACCCGGGTCGATCTGCGTCGGTCCCGAGGCCGACGGCGCGATCGGGAAATCGAAGATCGCAGTCGGAATGTACACCGTCGCACAGGCATTCGGGATATCGACGACGCCGGACAGGCGTCCCTCGATGGGTGCGGCACCCAACAGCAGGTAGGCCTGCTCGGGGCTGTAGCCGAATTTCGTCAGGTAGTTGATCGCGTGTAGACAAGCGCGCTGGTAGGACAGGTGTGAGTCCAGGTACCGCTGCTCACCGTCGAGGGTGACCGAGGTGCCGGAGAAGGCGAGCCATTCGGAGTACTGCGGATCGGTGTTGCCGGGCATGAATATGGCGTTCTCGCTCACACCGTAGGTCTCCATGCCGCCCGGGATGATGTCGACGCGCAGGTCGATGAACCCTCCCATCTCGATGGCACCGCAGAACGTGATCTCGCCGTCGCCCTGCGAGAAATGCAGGTCGCCGACCGAGAGGTTCGCCCCGTCGACGTACACCGGATAGAACACCCGGCTGCCCTTGGTGAGGTTCTTGATGTCCTGGTTGCCACCGTTCTCCCGCGGCGGCGCGGTGCGGGCCGCCTCGGCGGCGGCCTTGGTGAAGGCGTCCCCGGTCAGCCCACCGAGAATCGCGTCACGCGGCTCCGGCGGTAGGGCCAACGGCGGCACGCGGTCGGGGTCGGTGGCGATCAGCGCGGCCTCACGGGTGTTCCACTTCGCCAGCAGGCCGGTCGACGGCGCGGTGCCCATCAGGCCGGGGTGCACGATGCCGGTGAACTCCACGTACGGGACGTGGCGTGAGGTGGCCTTCTGACCGGAGAAGTCCCAGATCGCCTTGTAGGCGTCGGGGAATTGATCGGTCAGGAACCCGCCGCCGTTGAGCTTGGGGAAGATGCCGGTGTAGCCCCAGCCCTGGCCGGCCAGCGGCCCGGAATCCTCTTGCGGGATGGGGCCGACGTCGAGGATGTCGACGATCAGCAGATCTCCGGGCTTGGCGCCCTCGACGGCGATCGGGCCGGAGAGCACGTGCACTGTCGTCAACGGCGCGTTGAGGATGTCGTCGGCCGAATCGTCGTTGACGATCGCGCCGTCGAACCATTCACGACAGTGCACCCGGAATGAGTCGCCCTGCTTGACCGTCACAGCGGCCGGGATATCCGGATGCCATCGGTTGTGGCCGAGCTTCTCCTGATCGGTGAACTTCTTGGTCGAGTCGAGCGGGAAGACAACCTCGGGCATTGATCCTCCTTCAGGGACGGGGCAATTTTTGGTGAAGCGGATTGGTGGTGACTATCTGCTGCCGGCCGCCCGGTGGCGGTCCGGCAACCACTGCGGGACGGTCGGCCGACGCGCGCGTCGCGTCCTGAAGCGCCATGGCGGTCGAGCCGCCGCGGCCGAGGTTCGGCGCCGCGATGGACCTGCGCGCCGGCCCTCGGCAGTCCGGGCAGTCGATCACGTCCGGACGCGCGCTCATCGAGTACATCTTTTTCGTTACGCCGCAACCGGACTTACAGCGAAATTCGTAGAGAACCAACAGGTTTCCTTGCTGTTCGGACGATCGTGAGGGTGTGCACTGTCGACGAAGGCCACACTACCGACGAACACCGGTATTGGCGCGCCGCTTTGGCAATAGAGACCAAAGTTTGGACCTTTTACCGTCGAGGCGAACTTGCCCCGAATCTCGGTGTCGCGATGAGACCTGGCTGATCCGCTGCGGTAGCTTCACGCAGACACGTCTGGTAATCCAGTCGGCAGATCAGGAGGGGCCCCGGTGAGTGATCTGAAGCCGTTCACGCCCTCGATCGACTGGAGCAACGAGCTACTGCACTCCCTGTGGTGGCTCGCCCAGGCCTGGACCATCACCGCGGTCTGCACCCTGGCCGTGCTGACCCTCATCGCCCGTTTCACCACCTGGGGCCGACAGTTCTGGGCCGTCACCGGCACCTATTTCACCGGGCGCCACAGCCTCAAGCCCTGGCTGACACTGGCGGCGATATTGCTGTCGGTGATCATCAACGTGCGGCTGTCGGTGTTGTTCAGCTACCAGGGCAACGACCTGTTCACCTCCGCCCAGGTCGCCGTCGAGGGCTTGGCCACCGGCAACGACGAGGTGAGAACTTCAGGGATCACGGGTTTCTGGATCGCGCTGGCGACCTTCATGGTGCTGGCCGCGATCCTCGTCACCCGAGTGCTGGTCGACCTGTTCATGACGCAGCGTTTCATGCTCGCCTGGCGCGCCTGGCTGACGGATCGACTGACCGGCGACTGGCTCGACGGTCGCGCCTACTACCGATCCCGGTTCATCGACCAGACCATCGACAACCCGGATCAGCGCATCCAGTCCGACATCGACGTGTTCACCGCACTGTCGGGCCCACAGCCCAATACCCCGCATCAGACCAGCAACGGCACCCTTCCCTTCGGCGCCATCTCGTCGATCGTCTCGGTCATCTCGTTCACCTCGATCCTGTGGAACCTCTCGGGTGACCTCAACCTGTTCGGCATCGAGATACCGCGCGCGATGTTCTGGTCGGTGTTCGTCTACGTCGCATTCGCCACCGTGGTCGCGTTCGCCCTCGGCCGTCCGCTGATCAGGTTGTCGTTCAACAACGAAAAGTTCAACGCCGCATTCCGTTACGCGTTGGTGCGCCTGCGCGACGCCGCCGAGTCGGTCGCGCTCTATCGCGGCGAGAAGGTCGAACGGTCGCAGCTGCGGGAACGTTTCGCCGCCGTCGTCACGAACTACAAACACTTCGTCAACCGGACCATGGCGTTCACCGGCTGGAATCTGTCGATGAACCACATCATCATTCCGCTGCCGTGGATGTTGCAGGCTCCGAGATTGTTCACCGGCCAGATCCAGCTCGGTACGGTCAATCAGTCGGTGGCCGCGTTCGGTGCGATTCAGGATGCGTTGTCGTTCTTCCGCAATTCCTATGACACCTTCGCGGGTTACCGCGCCTCGATCATCCGCCTGTACGGGTTGGTCACCGCCGACGAGCAGAGCCGCGAGCTGCCCAAGCTGGACGTCTCGGATCTCGCCGCGGATACCGACAGCCTGGTCGAACTCGGCGACGTCGAGGTACGCAACCCGGCCGGCGAGCAGTTGATCGACGATCTCAGCCTGTCCCTGGCCGCCGGCGAGGCGATGATCGTCACCGGCAAGTCGGGCACCGGCAAGACCACACTGCTGCGCAGCATCGCCCAGCTCTGGCCGTACGCCTCGGGCTCCGTGCGGTGCCCGCAAGGCGACAACGAAACGCTGTATCTGTCTCAGGTGCCCTACATTCCGTTGGGCGATCTGCGGACCGTGGTGTCCTATCCGCAGCAGCCCGGCGCGTTGCCCGACACGGCGCTACAGGACGCCCTGCTCGCCGTCGCGCTGCCGCGCTATGTCGACCGGCTCGACGAGGACGCCGACTGGGCCAAGGTGCTCTCCCCCGGCGAACAGCAACGCGTCGCATTCGCCCGGGTCCTGCTGACCAAACCCAAGGTGGCGTTCCTCGACGAGGCGACCTCGGCGCTCGACGAACCGCTGGAGTTCATGATCTACAGCCTGATCCGCCGCGAACTACCCGACACCGTGCTGGTCAGCGTCACTCACCGCTCCACGGTCCACCGCCATCACAACACCCACCTGGAACTGCTCGGCGACGGACAGTGGCGGCTGGGCCGCGTCGACGACATCGAGCCGGTCGGCGTGTAGCGCCTGCTGACAACAGCTGGCCACCTGTTGACGTCCCTCGTCTGGTAAGACGGTGGGAACGACACGAGGTAGTAAGGTAAGCCTTCGCACAATGCGCGACCGCTGCATCGTGTTCTCCCCACCGACCACCAAGGGTTCCTGATGGCCGATTCCAGAGCTCCCCACACGGGGGTTGCTCGATGGATCCGTCGACTCGCCATTCCGGTGATTGTCGGCTGGATCGCCCTCCTCGCGTTTCTGAGCGTGACCGTTCCCCCGCTCGAGGTGGTCGGCCAGATGCGCTCGGTGTCGATGAGCCCCGAAGAGGCGCCGTCGGTGATCGCGATGAAGCGCGTCGGCAAGGTGTTCGACGAGTTTCACTCCGACAGCTCGGCGATGATCGTGCTCGAGGCCCAGGGGGACGACAAACTCGGCGACGACGCGCATCGGTTCTACAACGACATGGTCGACCGGCTCGTGGCCGACAAGAAGCACGTCGAACATGTCCAGGATTTCTGGGGCGACCCGCTGACCGAGGCCGGCGCCCAGAGCAATGACGGCAAGGCCGCCTACGTGCAGGTCTACATGGCCGGCAACATGGGTGAGTCGCTGGCCAACGAATCGGTGGAAGCCGTCCAGCACCTCATCGCGGGCCTGTCGCCGCCGCCTGGGCTCAAGGTGTACGTCACCGGTCCCACCGCGCTGGCCGCCGATCAGCAGATCTCCGGCGACCGCAGCGTCAAGATCATCGAGGGCGTCACCTTCATCGTCATCATCACGATGCTGCTGCTGGTCTACCGGTCGATCATCACGGTGCTCCTGGTGCTGGCGATGGTGGTGATCGAACTATCCGCGGCACGCGGCTTCGTCGCATTCCTGGGATACCACAACCTGATCGGCCTCTCGACGTTCGCGACGCAGCTTCTGATCACGCTCGCGATCGCCGCGGCCACCGATTACGCGATCTTCCTGATCGGGCGATATCAAGAAGCCCGCAGCGTGGGCGAGGACCGAGAACAGGCCTACTACACGATGTTCCACGGCACTGCGCACGTGGTGCTCGGCTCCGGTATGACGATCGCCGGGGCGACATTGTGTCTGCATTTCACCCGGCTGCCCTATTTCCAGACGCTGGGCATTCCGATGGCCGTCGGCATGACCGTCACGGTGCTGGCGGCGTTGACGCTGGGGCCCGCGGTGATCACGGTGGCCAGCCGGTTCGGCAAGGTGCTCGAGCCCAAACGCGCCATGCGCATCCGCTTCTGGCGGCGGCTGGGAGCCTTCGTGGTCCGCTGGCCGGGGCCGGTGCTGCTGGGCACCATCCTGCTGTCGTTGGTCGGTCTACTGACCCTGCCGGGCTACCGGACCAACTACAACGACCGCAACTATCTGCCGACCGACCTGCCTGCGCAGGAGGGTTACGCCGCGGCCGACCGGCACTTCTCGGCGGCGAAGATGAACCCCGAGTTGGTGCTCATCGAAACCGATCACGACATCCGCAATTCCGCGGACTTCCTGGTAATCGACAAGATCGCCAAGAAGATCTTCGAGGTGCCCGGGGTCGGGAGCGTGCAGGCCATCACCCGCCCGCAGGGTGAACCGCTGGAGTTCAGCACCATTCCCGCCCAGATGAGCATGGGCGGGGTCATGCAGACCATGAACCGCAAGTACCTCACCGACCGCGCCGACGACATGTTGCTGCAGGCCGACGAGATGCAGAAGACCATCAACACGATGGATCAGATGATCACGCTGATGGTGGAGATGAGCTCCATCACGCACAACATGGTCGGCAAGATGGATCAGATGGTCGTCGACGTGGCCGAGTTACGGGACCACATCTCCGATTTCGACGACTTCCTGCGCCCGCTGCGCAACTACCTGTACTGGGAACCGCACTGCTACAACATCCCGGTCTGCTGGTCGATGCGCTCGGTGTTCGACGGCCTCGACGGTGTCGACACCATGACCGACAGCATCCAGCAGATGATGCCCGACATGCACCGGCTCGACGCCTTGATGCCGCAGATGGCGACCATGATGCAGCCGCAGATCGAGACCATGCGGACGATGAAGACGATGATGCTGACCATGTACCAGACCCAGAAGGGTCTGCAGGATCAGATGGCCGCGATGCAGGACAGCCAGACCGCCATGGGCACCGCGTTCAACGACTCCAAGAACGACGACACCTTCTATCTGCCGCCGGAGATCTTCAACAACGCCGACTTCAAACGGGGAATGAAGAGCTTCATCTCCCCCGACGGAAAAGCGGTGCGCTTCATCATCTCTCACGAGGGTGACCCGCTGACGCCGGAAGGCATCAAGCTGATCGACGGGATCAAGCTGGCCGCCAAGGAAGCCATGAAGAACACGCCGTTCGAGGGTTCCAAGATCTACATGGGCGGTACGGCGTCGGCCTTCAAGGATATGCAGGAGGGCAACAACTACGACCTGATCATCGCCGGGATCTCGGCGATGTGCCTGATCTTCATCATCATGCTGATCATCACGCGCAGCCTGGTGGCCGCGGCGGTGATCGTCGGCACAGTACTGGTCTCTCTGGGAACGTCCTTCGGTCTGTCGATCCTGGTGTGGCAGCACCTGCTCGGGATCGAACTGCACTTCATGGTGATGGCGATGGCGGTGATCGTGCTGTTGGCCGTCGGTGCGGATTACAACCTGTTGTTGGTGGCACGGCTCAAAGAGGAACTGCCCGCGGGTATCAACACCGGCATCATCCGGGCCATGGGCGGTAGCGGATCGGTGGTGACCGCGGCCGGCCTGGTGTTCGCGTTCACCATGATGTCGATGGTGGTCAGCGAGATGATCGTGGTCGCCCAGGTGGGCTCGACGATCGGCCTTGGTCTGTTGTTCGACACCCTCGTGATCCGGTCCTTCATGACACCGTCGATCGCGGCGCTGATGGGCCGCTGGTTCTGGTGGCCGCAGCTGGTGCGCCAGCGCCCGGCGCGCGGTGTGGTGGCGCGGGCGATGGAGCGGGCCGGGCGCTGATGGCACCGGTGGCCATCCACGACGCGTAGTGTCGACGACATCGGGACCACTCAGGCCCTCACAATCAAGGGGCCCAGCGATGTCTGACGAATCTCCTCGAAGATCCAAGGCTCACGCCATCCAGATGCCATTGCCTGACCAGAAGCGCTGAGGTGGCGCAACAGCTTTCGCTAGGCGTTCTGGCTCACTCCCGCAAACCTGACGAACGTAGGCTGCCCATTCACCCGGCGCATTTCGGCCGGATCGATCCACCGATGCGGCAACGGGTCTTCCTTGAGCACGGCTATGGCGAAGAGTTCGGCGCCACCGATGATGCACTGGCCGAGCTGGTCGGCGGAATCAAGACACGCGACGAGATCATCGCGGACTGCGACATCATCCTGCTGCCCAAAGTGCGGGCTGAGGACCTGGCGGAGCTGAGGGTCGGACAGGTGGTCTGGGGATGGCCGCACTGCGTGCAGGATGCGGCCCTCACGCAGATCGCCATCGACCGGCGCCTGACGCTGATCGCCTTCGAGGCGATGAACCACTGGCAGGCCGACGGTGGATTCGGTCTGCACGTCTTCCACAAGAACAACGAGCTCGCGGGCTACTGCTCCGTGCTCCATGCGATGCAGCTGGCCGGGATCACCGGCAGCTACGGTCGTCGGCTCCGCGCTGCCGTCATCGGATTCGGTGCGACGGCCCGCGGCGCGGTCACCGCACTCAACGCCCACGGCGTCGATGATGTCCGCGTCCTGACCAATCGTGAAGTGGCAGCCGTCGGATCACCGATCCACTCAACGCAGATCGTGCAGATGGGGCGCGACAAGGACACTCCCGAGCGGACGTGGGCCGACACACCAGCGGACGGCATGGTGCCGGTGGCTCGCTTCCTGGCCGAGAACGACATCGTCGTCAACTGCGTGCTGCAGGATCCCAACGCTCCCCTCATCTTCGTCACCGAAGACGATCTGGCCATGTTCAACCCGGGCAGCCTGCTCGTCGACGTCTCCTGCGACGCAGGCATGGGGTTCAGCTGGGCACGCCCGAGCTCGTTCACCGCCCCGGTCTGCAAGGTGGCCAACGACGTCTACTACTACGCCGTGGACCACAGCCCGTCCTACCTGTGGGACTCGGCGACGTGGGAGATCAGCGAGGCACTGATGGCGCATATTGAGACTGTGCTCGACGGTCCGGCAGCCTGGGATGCTGACAACACGATCTCGCGGGCCATCGAGATTCGTGACGGCACCGCACTGAACCCCGACATCCTGAAGTTTCAGCATCGTCAGGATGTCTACCCGCATCCCGTCTCCCGGCAGATCCTCAGTTGATGGGTGCGGCGACGGCCGCGATGATCAACAGTTCGGCGGCCGCGTCGACCCGCGACCTGTCCTCGGTGACCAGACCGTCCTGGCACAGCCCACGCAAGCCGGAGACCACCAGGGTGGCCCGCGCACGCGCGTCATCGGCGCCATAGCCGATCGCTGACAATGCCTGCGCGATCGGGGTGATCATCGTCTCGACCGCGTTCCGGGCTGATCCGCCATAGGTCTGCGGGTCGGTGATCGCCAGGCTGAGGACCTGAAGCAGCAGCCGTACATTGCGCCGTTCGCCGCCGTGGGTCAGCTCCCGCCACAATGTCCGTGCCGCATCGACGAATTCGTCCGGGCTCGTGACGCGGGCGAACATCTCCCCCAGCTGCGGACGGCTTGCATCGAGCGCCTGCGCCAGCAGCTCGGCGCGGTCACCGAAGTAGTACAGCAACATGCGCTTGCTCGTGCCCAGAGCCTCGGCCATCGGCGCCAGCGACATCTCGCCGATCCCGTGCTGTTCGAGGTAGCGCACGACGCCCTTCAGCAGCTCTTCGCGCTTTACGGGATCCGCTGTCCTGGCCACCCCTTGACTGTACCGTGCGGTACATTTATAGTCAAAGACGTACCGCTCGGTACATTTATCGTTATTGAGGAGAAACTCATGACTGGGCTCCGAGTTGCCGTGGTGGGTGCCGGCATTGGCGGATTGACCGCCGCGATCGCCATGCGCGCCAACGGAATCGATGCGACCGTGTACGAGCAGGCGCACGAACTCAAGGCGCTCGGTGCGGGCGTCTCCATCGCGACGAACGGATCCCGCATCCTCACGCGCCTGGGAGTGGGCGGTGCGTTGGCAGAGATCGCCGGGCCGGTCACGCACTACCAGTTCCGTACCTGGCAGGCCGAACCGATCGCCGGCGAGCCCTCGACTCTCGGCTTCGGGGACCCCGCGAGCACCTGGTGCCTGCACCGCGGCGAGTTCCAGAAGGTGCTTGCCGATGCACTACCCGCCGGCGCCCTGCAACTGGGCCGCTCCTGCGTCGGGGCCACCGAGCACGCCGACGGGGTGCACATCGAGTTCGCCGACGGCACATCGGTCGACGCGGACTTGCTCGTCGGCGCCGACGGTATCCACTCGCGCCTTCAGGGCAAGGTAACCGGTGCGGCCGAACCCGTGAGCGAGGGAATCATGGCCTACCGCGGGCTCATTCCCGCCGACCGGCTGCGCGGCGTCGCCGATATGAATGCCAGCTCCATGTGGCTGGGCCCCCGCCAGAGTTTCCTGGCCTACCCGGTATCGGCAGGCGAACTCCTCAACATCGTGGCGTTCGTGCCCACCAATCTCAACATCTCCGAATCCTGGACTGCCCCTGGTGAAGTCGCCGAACTCGCCACCGCCTATCACGGCTGGGATCCCCGGGTAACGGCGATCATCGACGCGATGGATTCCACCTTCCGGTGGGGAATCTACGACCGCGAACCGCTGGACCGGTGGTCCACCGCCCGGATCACCCTGCTGGGCGACAGTGCCCATGCGGTCACACCGCATCTCGGACAAGGCGCCAATCAGGCCATCGAAGACGCGATGGCGCTGGCCGTGCTTCTGCGCGGCGCGCGGCCCGATCAGCTCGGCGCGCGTCTGCGGCGATACGAGGACCTACGGATGGACCGCACCGGCCATGTGCGCCGGCAGGCGCGACAGGCCGGGCGCATCTACCGCTCCAGCGAGCTCACCCCGCGGGCACAAGCTGACCAACTGCACGCGATCCTCGACAGCGTCGCCATCAACACCTACGACGCCGAGCAGGTCGCCGAGACTGCGGAGATGGCACTACCTGCTTTTTGAGATCTCGCCGTGCGGCCACCAGGGCATATGGTCCAATCAGCGCGGATTCACTACCCAGCAACCTGCCGAGGTCACCGATATGGCCGCACTGCGAGCGGGCGCCGTCGCCGCCGTGGTCGCGCTCGTCACCGCGTGCGCGGCCACACCCGTGTCGCCGCAACCGAACCCGCCACCATCGGCATTCCGGCAGACCGACCTGCCGTTCACCGGCCTGCAGAATCCGCACGGCATCGCCGTGAACGCAGCCGGTGACGTGTACCTGACCGATCTCCGTAAAACGAAGGACAGCAACGGTTTTTCAGGTTTCGACAGCGTGATACTTGAACTCGCCGCCGGGTCCGGGCCCCAGATCTCGTTGCCGTTCACGCATAGCGAGGTGACCGCCGACGCCGATGGCAACGTCTGGGTCATCGACTCCGCACACGAGCAGTTGGTCCGGCTGGCCGGGACACAACAGCCGTCGACGGTGCTGCCGTTACCCAGCCTCGGGCAGCGCAGTGAGATCCAAGCCATCGACACCGACGCCGCCGTCTACGGAACCGCCGGGGGCGGTGCCGATCCCAGCGGTGCATGCTGCCTGCCGGTGCACCTGGTGAAGTCGGCCGCCGGCGTGCAGCCACCGACCGTGCTTCCGTTCAGAGAACTCAATTGGGTGGGTGGTGTGGCAGTGAACGCCGCTCACGACGTGTACGTCGGCGATTCCGACCATGACCGAATTGTGCTGTTGACCAACGGGTCGAATGCGCCAAAAGTCCTGCCGTTCCATCGTGTTACCCGGGTCGTCGACGTCGCAGTCGACACCCTGGGCAACGTCTACGCCGTCGATGCCGACTCGAAGCAGGTGTTGAAACTGGCGGCCGGGTCCGATGTTCCGAGCGTGCTTCCCTTCACCGGGCTCGATCGACCGGTGTCCGTCGCGGTCGACTCCGGGGCCAATGTCTATGTCGTCGACGCCGGCGCGCGCCGCGTCGTCAAACTCGCGGCGTCGTCCTGAATCGGCTACCGCGCGAGCCGCGCCGCTTCCTGCGGGGTGACCAGACGCTCCTGCTTGGCGGGATAGCGCCGGCTCTTGATGGGGCAACGGATCAGCGAGAGAGCGATCCGTGCGGTTCGCGCGTCAACGGTTCGGCTGATGGACATGGCGGGCTCCCTACACCCCGGGCAGCATCGGGTAGGCGCCTTCCGGTGCTTGTGTCGGCGCCGGAACCGGAGCGGTGCCGCCCGGCCCACCGAGGCTCGGTGAGGTACCGCCGCCACCGGTCAGGATCGACAGGAGATTCGCGTAGTCGTCGATGGCATTGACCAACGCACCGGGGTCGAACGGCACCGCGGGTGCTTGGTCATCGGAGGGCAGCGGCGCCCGCGGCGTGGCGGCCGCCAAACCGTTGCTCACCGTGAGGACCGCCAACGCGCCGGCGATGCTCAGCGCCGTATATCCGAACAGTCGGCCGAAGGTGGTGTGCGCTGTCATGGTGGTCCTCCCCGATCTGACGTGTCGTGCATCAGTGCACTTGTGTCACTCGGGCAACACTGGTACGCAATGGTCACATTCGGGCCACGACACCATCACAAATCGCACGCTATGGCGTGGCTTTACCTTTGCCCACAACCTGCTGTGAAATGGTGCCGCGCTGCGCGAGGTCAGTTGTCGTTCAGTCCCAAGGCGCGGGTCATCGTGAAGAACAGGTCGGTCTGATCCGTCAGCCCGACGACGTTGGCCGCGCTCGGGCCGTAGGCCGCGATGCGCAACTGGGATCCGGTGTGGCCCTGATCCATGGCGTCGAGGTTGTCCGAGGTGCCGTAAGAGATGGTCAGGTCCTGGCCGTCCTTGCTGTGGAGCACGCGGGTCAGACCCGGGTAGATGGCGTCGCGGGTGACCTCGAACGGCAGCTTGGCCTCGGCCGCGGCATCGCGGACATCGTCGACACTCATGGTCTCGACGATCTGACTGCTGTGCGCGTGGTCGGCGGTGACGATCACCAGGGTGTCCTTGTTCTCCTTGGCGAAGTCGAGGGCCACCTTGGCGGCCTCGTCGAGGTCGACGGTCTCGCCGATCTGCCCACAGGGATTGGCGGCATGGTCCTGTTTATCGATCGAGGCGCCCTCGACCTGCAGAAAGAACCCATTCCCATTGCCCTTGAGCAGGTCGATGGACTTCTCGGTCATGGCAGCCAGCGTGGGCACCGAGGCGCCGCGGTCCGGATTGTCCTTGCACTCGACGGCCGGCTCCAGGTAGCCGCCCTTACCTGCCACGGGGCCGCTCCAGCGGGTCGGCATGTTGCCCTCGGCGAACAGACCGAGCAAAGGGGCATCCTGGCCGGCCTTGTCGGCCTTACCCAGTTCGTCGGCGTTGCGCACGATGGTGAAGCCGCGCTCCTTGGCCTGAACCTCGAGCGTCTTGCCCTGGTAGTCACCGGCTTTGGCGACCTGCTGGAAGGTTTCGGCGCCGCCACCCATCACGACGTCGGCGCGCGTGGTGAGCAGCTGCTCGGTGATCGATCCGTTGCCGCCCTTCTCCAGGGCATTGGTCGGGCATTTCACGGTCGTCTCATCCGGCCCGTAGCACTTGCGTCCGGTGACGTGCGCGAGTTGCACGGCCGGAGTGGCGTCCTGGATCTCGGCGGTGGAGATGTCACCCGTCGCCTTGCCCGCGTCCTTGGCAAGCTGCAGCAGCGTCTTCTGATCCTTGCCGTGGATGTCGACCGAGATGGCGCCGTTGTAGGTCTTTGTGCCGGTGGCCCAGGCCGATCCGCTGGCGGCCGAATCGGTCACATACGTCGGCTTGCCGTCCTTGTTCAGGGAGTAGTGGGTGTACTGGCCGGTCAGCGGGAAGGCGTCGATACCCGGGAAGGCACCGCCCGCTCCCTGGGCATAGTTGCGGGCAACCGTGATCTCGGAGTCACCCATACCGTCGCCGATCAACAGGATGACGTTCTTGGCGCCGGTGTTCTTGATGGAGTCCGCGATCAGCGCGCTGCGGTCGTCACCGGCGCGGGTCGCGCCGCCGTGCTCGGACAGCGTGCCCTTGGCGGCGGGATCGAGCAGCGGAAGCGATGCGTTGTCATCCTTGCTTCCGCCGCACGCCGCGGCCAAGCTCGCCGTACACACCAACGCTGCCGCCACCGCGAACCGCCTGCGCCTCATCCATGTCTCCGTATCGTCGTCATCGTCGTCGTCTCCCCCAAGCCCCCATATGGTCGAAGCCGCATGTGAATCGATGCTTGCCCGACAGCCGACAGCCGGGTAACGACAATCAAACAGATAGCCGGTCTATCGGCGCCGACGGTTGCGGCACCAGGCACGACACGTTGTTGCAAACGGAATTACCTGGCCATTTCTGGCGTCAATATCGTCCAACCGCCTTTGCCTGCATTGGTACGGTGCGGCGAGACGAACGGGGATGCCCATGACGAAGCACGCCACAACCTGCCTGCTCGGGGCGATGGCGATCGGCCTGGCCGCCACGGCGTGCAGCCCGGTGACCGAGAAAGCCGAAGCCACCACGACGACGGCGCCGGCCCCCACCAGTGCGACGACCGCCCCGGCCGGGAACGGCGCATCGGTGGCGTCACTGTTACCGGCACCGGCAGACGTGCAGCAGAGCAGAGGGCCCGACGATATCGCCGACGGCGGAATCCACCTGCACTACCAGGTCAACGGATCGCCGAATGACGTGATGACCGCGTACAAGCACGCACTGCAGAGCAAGGGGTGGGCCCTCACCACGATCATCACCTCGAGCGGTGGCGGAGGTGGCGGAGCCACCTACACCGGCACCCACGGCGACGCCTACGGGGTGTTCGACGGCGGTGGGTACGAAAAGAACACCTACATCGACGTGTGCGCCTGGCCCGCCAAGCCGGCGAATCCCAACTGCAGTCGCGGCGATCGTTAGCGACGCTCCGCCGGGCCAGTTGCGCATCCGGTCACCGATGCACCGCCGGAAGCGGGCGTCGGCCGCGGGCCGACCCATCAGATTCGACTTTCTGGGCTTCTGAAATCACAACGTAGCCAACGTGTTGCGTGCGATATATCCATCACCGGCCGCTGATCCCCTTACGCTTGAGGGCATGTCCGGCCCGCCACCGCGGTCGCGGTCTACGGTTGCCAAGTTGGCCATGCACTGTGTGCTGGCCGGATTACTCGCGGCGGTATTGATGTTCCCCGTCGTCGGCGGCATCGGCATCATGACTGCGCGACTGTCCGACACGGTGGCACAGGATTCCGCGGAGGTGCTCCAAGGTGACGCACCGATCGTCACCACCATGGTCGACACCTCGGGCAAACCGATCGCCTGGCTGTACGAGCAGCGTCGATGGGTGGTTCCTCCCGATCGGATCGCCGACACCATGAAACTGGCGATCGTCTCGGTGGAAGACAAGCGCTTCGTCGAACACAGCGGTGTGGATGTCCAGGGAACTCTGAACGGACTCTTCGGTTATCTGCGGGGTATCGACCAGGTCCGCGGTGGGTCGACCATCGAGCAGCAGTACGTCAAGAACTACAACCTTCTGGTCAAGGCGAACACCAACTCCGAGCGCCGATCCGCGGTCGAGGTCAGCCCCGCACGCAAACTGCGCGAGATCCGGATCGCGCTGGCGATGGACAAGACCCTCCCCAAAAGCGAGATCCTGGCCCGGTATCTGAATCTGGTGTCGTTCGGCAACGGGTCCTTCGGAGTCCAGGACGCGGCACGCACCTACTTCGGCGTCGATGCCGCCGACCTCAACTGGTCGCAAGCCGCGTTGTTGGCCGGTGTGGTGCGGTCCACCAGCGCACTGAACCCGTACACCAACCCCGACGGTGCCCTGGCTCGGCGCAACCTCGTGCTCGACACGCTGATCGACTATCTGCCGGACCGTGCCGAGGAGTTGCGGGCCGCCAAGGCGGCACCGCTGGGAATACTCCCCCAGGCCGATCCGCTTCCGCAGGGCTGCATCGCCGCCGGGAATCGCGCTTTCTTCTGCGAGTACGTCCTGCAATACCTGGCGCGCTCCGGGCTCACCATGGAGGACGTCGCGCGAAACGGGTACCTGATCCGCACCACGCTGGATCCCAAGGTGCAGGACAGCGTCCAGTCGGCGATCGAGAAGTACGCAGACCCCAACGCCGCCGGGGTGGCGAGCGTGATGAGCGTGATCACGCCCGGCAAGGACGCACATCGATTGGTCGCGATGGGTGACAGCCGCACCTACGGACTCGATCTCGATGCCAAGCAGACCGTGCAGCCACAGCCCTTTTCGTTGGTCGGTGACGGCGCCGGGTCGATCTTCAAAATCTTCACCACGGCCGCCGCACTGGATATGGGTATGGGCATCAACTCCCCACTCGATGTCCCCGGAACGTTTCTGGGCAAGGGGCTGGGCAGCAGCGACACCCCCGGGTGTCCGAAGGAAACCTGGTGTGTGCGCAACGTGCACGGTTTCCGCAGCCCGCTGAGTGTCACCGACGCCCTGTCACAATCACCCAATACCGCTTTCGCCAAACTCATCTCACAGATCGGGGTACCGCGTGCGGTGGACATGGCGGTCCGCCTGGGCCTGAGGTCCTACGCCGACCCCGGCAGCGCCCGCGATTACAACCCCGATTCCGACGAGAGCATCGCCGATTACGTGAAGCGGCAGAACATCGGATCCTTCACGCTCGGCCCCTTCGAGCTCAACGCGCTGGAGTTGGCGAATGTCGGAGCCACCCTGGCCTCGGGCGGTACCTGGTGCCCCCCGAGCCCGATCGACAAGATCTTCGATCGCAACGGGCATGAAGTGGGTGTGGAGACCGTTCCGTGCGATCAGGCGGTGCCCGAGGGCCTCGCCAACACGTTGGCCAACGCACTGAGCAAGGATGCCCAGAGCGGAACCGCCGCCGGCGCAGCGAGTTCGGTCGGTTGGAAGCTGCCGATGTCGGGCAAGACGGGCACCACCGAGGCCCACCGGTCATCGGGATTTCTCGGCTTCACCAACCGGTACGCCGCCGCGAACTACGTCTTCGACGACTCGTCGTCACCGTCGGGACTGTGCTCGTACCCGTTGCGCAAATGCGGCGACGGCACCCTGTTCGGCGGTACCGAGCCGGCGCTGACCTGGTATGCGGCAATGAGTCCCATCGCCGACGACTTCGGCCCCGTCGCCCTGCCTCCCACCGACCCGCGCTACGTCGACGGGGGTCCCGGTGGCGAGGTACCGAGCGTGACCGGCCTGAAGGTCGAAGAGGCGCGTAAACGCCTGCTGGACTCCGGTTTCCGAGTTGCCGACAAACCCACTGCCGTCAACAGCAATGCTTCGAAGGGTTCGGTGGTCGGGACAACCCCGAGCGGTAGGACCATTCCCGGCTCCATCATCACGATCAACACCAGCACGGGATATGTACCACCGCCGGTCTACATTCCTCCGCCGGAGGCGCCACCTCCTCCGCCCGGGGACCTGCTCAACCAGCTGGGCCCACCCCCGCCGCCCAACGTCATCGAGATCCCCGGGTTGCCGCCGATCACGCTACCGCCGCCGGCGCCGCCACCACCACCGGCGCCACCCCCCGCGTGACGACGCTAGTGCCAATAGCCCTCATGGGCTTGTGCCTCTTCATCTTCGAGTAGCGGGCCGTGGCTTGGTTCATCCCTTCGGCGCCCAGCCCCGAGCAACACCGGCCGTCGGTGCAGATTCGCCATGGTCGAGGATGCTAGCGGCGCCAACATGCCCGCACGTTTGAATATCGACGGATCTGGCAATTACTTACTGCGACAGACCGCGAGGTTTCCTACGTCGAACGGATTGACCATGATCGTGCTCGGCATCATCCTCTTGTTGATCGGCTATTTCGCCGGCATATCGATCCTGTACACCATCGGTGGGATTCTGCTGGTGATCGGGGTCATCTTGTGGATTCTCGGAGCCGTCGGCCGTCCGGTCGGCGGGCGAAAAGTCTGGTTCTAGCGCAACCGACCACCGGCCGTGATGGGCGTTCCCGCCCATCACGGCCGGTGGTATCTGAGCGCCGGAGCCGGCCCGATCGCTCCTATATCCTTGCGGCTATTCGGGTCTGACGGTTCAACGGTGGCGTTCGAAATACTTCTGGTAGGCCTCGGCGGAGGCCGCCAGATCCGGTCTGGCGGCCAGCACGGGCTGCAACTTTCGGCGGGCCTCTTCGCGCTTGTACGGGATGAACTCAGTCGGGAAATTACCCTCGTGCGGCTCGTAGTCCCGCAGCACCCGGCGCGCGACCGTGGCCATGTGCACCTCGTCGACGCCGTCGGCGATGCCCATGGTCGGGGCGCCGGCGTACATCGCCTGAATGGGCGTGAGATCGGTGGTGCCAAGCGATCCGAGAATGTGCAGGGCGTTGAACGACACCTCGCGAAGCACCTTCGCCATGGTGAACTTGACCGCGGCGATCTCGGTGCGCGCTTCCTGGGTCGAGGTGTTGTCGATCTTCCACGCCGTCTCGAGAACGAACAGCCGCAGCATCTTGATCATCGCGTAGGACTCGGCGATCTTCTCCTGCACCATCTGATGTTCGGAGATGACCTTGCCGTGGGATTGCCGGCTCAGTGCCCGCTCGCACATCATGTCGAACGCCAGGTTGCACTGCGCGATGGTGCGCATGGCGTGGTGAATCCGTCCACCGCCAAGACGCCGCTGCGCCAACACCTTTGCCCCGTCCTCCGGGCCGAGCAGGTGGTCGAGCGGTACCCGAACGTCGCGGTAGACGATGTGGTTGTGGTTTCGCGGCTCAGGCATGATCTCCACACCCGGCGTCATGCGCGGCACCACGAACATGCCGTTGGTACACATCACGAACAGAATGTCGGCGACCCGGCCCGCTGAGGTGAACCATTTCTCGCCGTTGATCACCCACTCACCGCCGTCGCGCACGGCGTGCGTCTTGAACAGGCTGGGATCGCTACCGCCCTGCGGTTCGGTCATCGAATACGCCGAGAACATGTCCTGATTGAGCAGTGGCCCCAGCCAACGTTCTTTCTGTTCTTCGGTGCCATAGGCGGCGAGCATTTCCATGTTCCCGGTGTCGGGAGCGGACGCTCCGAACATGTGCGGCGCCCCCGCGTATCGTCCGATGATCTCGTTGAGCAAGCCGAGCTTGAGCTGTCCGAAGCCGGGGCCGCCGAGCTCGGAGTCCAGGAAGATGGCCCACAGGCCCTGGTCCTTGACCTCCTGTTGCAGCTCGCGGACATACGCTTTCACCACCGGATCGGGTGAACGCACCGCGTAGGGGAACACGTGGTCGAGCGGCTCGACCTTGTCCTCACAGAACTGCTTGACCCAGTCGAGCTTCTTCTGGAACTCCGGTTCAGTGCTGAAATCCCATGCCATCCAGGCCTCCTCGAGTGATGCCCTGATCGTCAGGCATGGCCTCCTGTCTAGCACCAGCCGCGCAGTCCGCGAGGGGAAAGTCCCCGACGGCCCGGTGACTACCCGCGAGGTGTCGGCGGATCCACCTTCGAGGCGATCTGACCCGCAATCGTGGAGGCCGAGTCCGCCGGGTTGGCACTGCAGGTGTTGACGTCGACGACGACGTTGACGTTGGCGGTCAATGCCCGCCCGCACGCCCATCCGCCTTCCTTTGCCTGCAATTGGGTGGTGACCACGCTCAGCATGCCCGCCTTGTTCGAGATGGGACCGACCTCCCACTGGGTGCCGGACTGTGTGTGGCTGTAGCGGTGGCACTGTGACCACTGTTGCGCCGACGCGTCGTAGAAGGCCTTGGCCTTGTCGGCGTCGGGGAACAACACCACCGCCTGATGCGCGTAATGAGTGAAGTTGTCACCGTTTCGAAGCGTCACATCACGCACGTCGGTAAAACCGCTGTCCGCGTACACCGGCGCCTGCGCGGCACCATCGACAGCCAGGCACTCCCGCGGTTGCATCGTTGCGCTGTCGTCCGCCAGTTCGGATTGGGTACCGGTCACGGTCATATCCGGTGCCCCCGCCACCGCACCGATCTGCTCAGGGGTGAGCAACAATCCCGGCAGCGCTCGTTTCAGCACCGGCGCCGGGGCGAACGACGTGATCATCGGCCTGCTCGGGGTGCTTTCGGCTGTTGGTTCTGGTGATTTGCCGCAGCCCGCGGCAAGGACACAAGTAGCAGCGATGGTGATTACGGTTGTCGCTAAGCGCATTCGTCATTCCCCCATTTCTGCGCTCACACCTCTGCTCCGCGGCGATTGCGGCCATAGTGGACAAATCCAGGGAAACAGCAAGGTCGTATTCAACACAGAAGATCGCTCGCAACGTATGAAGACTTTTCGAAACCGTAACCGAATCACCATCTGCCACGACACCGAACGTGGGCCGGGGCGAGCGTCGACCTGCCGCGCACACCGCTCAACCGCGGTCCGGTGTCAGAAACCAGAGCTCACCGATAGGCGGTAGACCTAGGCGCTCGGCAACGCGTTGCGAGGACAGGTTGTCCGCAGAGGTGCTGTAGTACAGGCGTTCGACCCGTTTCGCGCATTGCGTTGCCCAGGCACCGACCACCGAAGCTGCCAGACCACGGCCACGCACACCGGCCAGCGTCCACACACCTGCCTCAGTGCCATGCACCGACCATCGCGCGGTTTCGCAGACAGCCAGCACCTGATCGCCGTCGGTCGCCGCTGCCCAGGGGAACCCGTTGCCCAGCAGCCTTTCCCACTCTTGCTGGGCACCCCAGTCCGGCGCGATGCGCAACTGGGCCACATCGGCGTCGTCCGCGGTGATCAGACGAATCCCACCCGGTGCGTCGAGACCGACTGGCCGGGCACAGTCATAGCTCAGGGTGACTTCCCGGCAAAGCGGGCCCGTCAACGGCTCCAGCGCGGAATGCACCCTGTCGAGCAGCGACGATGCGGTGCCGAAAGGCAGGTCTGCTGCGGCCCACACCAGCTGTTTGGCATCTTTCGAAAGAGCCGGCGAGACGTGGATACGCCAGCTGCTACCGGCCTGCGCGATCACTACGGGAGGCATCGACTCGGCGCCCACGCTGTTGGATCCCCAGATCACTTCGATCTCGATGGCGAGAGATTCCAACGCAGAATGGTCGTTCGACACGGCCGCAACCTATCCAGGGGTCCCGCATGTTGTCCAAGGATTAACTTCCAGTTGGAACGCATCACCCGAGGTAATACCGGACTTTTGTGGGGCGGGCGGGGCTCGAACCCGCGACCAAGGGATTATGAGTCCCCGGCTCTGACCAACTGAGCTACCGCCCCCGGGCGCATCTGCGCCGCAATATGGTCGCACACAGCGCAGACGCAGACGCCAATGAGGGGCCACAGGCAGGCCCGTCACGGTTACGCTCACCGCATGGTCCGCTTCCTGCTGCGTATAGCGATCTTCCTGGGCTCATCTGCCCTCGGCTTGTTGGTCGCCGCGTGGCTGGTTCCCGGCGTCTCGGTGTCGGCATGGGGCTTCATCGCGGCGGTGGTGATCTTCGCCGTCGCGCAGGGCATCCTGTCGCCGTTCTTCCTCAAGATGGCCAACCGCTACGCGTCGGCGTTCCTCGGTGGCATCGGGCTGGTCTCGACTCTGGTTGCGTTGGTCCTGGCCTCGGTGCTCACCCACGGCCTGAACATCCGCGGAATCGGCTCCTGGATCGCGGCCACGGTGGTGGTCTGGCTGGTGACGGCCGTGGCCACAGTGGTGTTGCCGGCGCTGTTCATCAAGAAGAAGGCCGCCTCGAAGTAGCAGTCCGCGGTGGGATCATGGCGGACGTGCCTTCTCACGCGTTCGCCTCCGACAACGCCGCGCCCGCACACCCGAAGGTCATCGACGCGATAGTCACGGCCAACGACGGCGCCGTCGCCTCCTATGGGAATGACCCCGCCACGCAGCGCGCCGCCGAGGCCATCAAGGCCACGTTCGCCTCCCCCGACGCCGAGGTGCTGTTCGCGCTCACCGGCACGGCCGCCAATGTCATCGCCCTGGCCTCCGCCGTCCGGCCGTGGCAGGAGATCCTGTCCAGCGATATCGCGCACTCACTGGTCGATGAGGCCGGCGGGCCGGTGCGGCTCTCCGGCGCCCAGTTGACCAAGCTGTCCAGCGATGACGGCCTGATCGACCCAGCCGTGCTCGACACTGCGGTGGCCCGCCGCGGGCCGGTGCACCACTCGCAGCCGCGCATCGTCAGCATCACCCAGTCCACCGAGAACGGCCGGGTCTGGGCCCCACACGCCATCAAGGACTTCATCGACCGCGCCCACGATCTCGATCTACTCGTCCACATCGACGGCTCGCGTATCGCCAATGCGATTGCCGCCCTGGATAGCTCTCCCCCAGAGGCCGTCGCGGACGCCGACATCGTCACCGTGGGTGGCACCAAGAACGGGATGCTGATGGGCGACGCGATCCTGGTGCGCCGCCCCGAGTTGTTCGACGGAATTCACTTCGTGCAGAAGCAGATCGGCCAGCTGGCCAGCAAGCAGCGCTTCGTCGCGGCCCAGTTCGAGGCGATGCTGCACGACGGACTGTGGCTGCAGACCGCGGCCCACGCCAACCGGATGGCCGCCCGGCTCAGCAGCGGCTTTCGCGCCCTCGGGTTGACGCTGGCCGCCCCCACCGAAGCCAACGAGGTATTCGTCGACCTCGAACCCACCGGCTACGCCGCGGTCTCGGCCGGCTACGCCGTGCACCGCCCCGACACGCTGCGGCCGACCGTGCGGTTCGTCTGCTCGTGGGCCACCACCGACGCCGAAGTCGACAACGTTCTGGAGCTGCTGGCGCCGTTTGCGACGTGACGGCAGTCCAGCCCCGCGAGCGTGCGTGTCTGTTGCCCGACACGCCGCATTTCACCGGCATTCCGCGCACGCTCGCGGCGATCCACCGTGCGTAAGGTCAGCGGCAGCGGCAGTGCCGCAGATCAATACAGCTCACGCTCGTAACGTGGTGGCGGAAATCGGCGCCCATCTCCGCCGCCACGTTACGTACGCGGAACCGTTGGTGCGCATCCCAATCAATCCTCGACTCGACGGCAACAAACGGCCGGACTCATCCCGGAGCGTCCGGCGGCAGGCACGCACGCTCGCCCAATTTGGGCTAGCTGTAGATCGGCTGCCCGTCGGCGCCAAGCCGGTACTGCTCGGTGCCCTCGTCGACACGCGCCGCATCGGCACCGAGCGCGACGGCCACCTTGTTGCAGGCGTTACGCATGACGTCGAGGGTCAGCTCGACGGCCTCGGCTTGCGAAAAATGCAGGCGCAGTTCCTCGCCCGACACCTGGGCCGGCGTCCAGATCAGCGCGTCGACGTACCGCAGCGCGGCCTTGTGCCGATCGGACAGGTCGGAGTTCTCGAAGTCGTCGATGCCGTCATAGTCGGACTCGGTGGCGCCGGCCTCCAACGCCGCGGCCTCCCGCAGCGACTTGCACAGCCGGCAGTTGTGCTGGCGGGCCCCGCGCAGCCGCACGATCTCGGAGGTCACCGGGTCCAGCGCACTCATCCGCCCCACGGCCGGAATGAAGGTGTCGAGCGCATAGTCGGCCGGGTTTGTTTCGTGGTCCCAGACGACGGGTCCGGCCGGCCAGTCCACACCCACGGCGGACAACCCGGCGCGCATCCGCGGCACGAAGTCGGCCACATAGATCAACGTCGTCACGGTGAACACATCGGGCCCGAGCAGATCGGAGAACGCGGCCCGCTGGGCGGTCGTGATGCCGGTGACGTCGATACTGAACTGCTCGGCGAACTCGGTGACCATGGGGTCGACGGCACCGCCGCGGGTCTCCGCCGGCAAGGCCGGCAGCCCCAGCGTCGACGCACACACCTCACGCACGTCGGCATTGATATCGGCCAACTTTGGTGGAGAAAGCGCAACCAGGTGCGTCAACTCGCTGAGCAGATCGGCAGACACACCGGCAGTATCCACCACCGCGTCCGGCATCGTGCGGTTACCCGGTTCCTGATTCCAATATCTCCAGACCCGAGGCGTAGCTCTCCTTGACCACGTCCAGATGTACCCAACTGTCGACGAATCCGACCCCGGGCAACGCGCGAACCGCATCGAGGATTTCGACCAGTTGCGCCGCCGAAAACGCCCGCACCGTCGCCAACAGGTCGAAGTGACCGAGCGTGCGCGCCACGAAGATCACCGACCGCATCCCCAACAGCGCCGCCACCACCTCACCGCCCGCCCCGGTCAGCCGGATGCCGAGGCCCAGTGCGCTCTGGCGATCCTGCCCGGAATGGCGGACCACTGCGCCGATGCGCACCACCTGCGATTCGACCAACCGCACCACGCGCCGTCGCGCTCCCGCAGGTGAAAGTCCCACCGTCTCGGCAAGATCCACGTAGGTCGCCCGCCCGTCATCCTGCAGCGCCCGCAGCAGTGCCCGATCCAGATCATCGACGTCGACGCTGACGTCCCCGACCGGGCCGACGACGTCGCGCAGCACCTCGACGTAGGTCAGCGTGTCGACTCCGACGACACCCTCCATCGCCCGCAGCTCGGCGATCACGCCGTCGACGTCGCGGATCGACCCGACCCGCACCTCCGCGATCAACCCGTACGCACCGCTGGTCAGCGACAGGAACGCGATGTCGACGCGCTGCGCCAGGCTTGTCGCGATCCGGGTCACCGGCCCGTCGACCATCACGCTCACGTGAGCCAGGGCGCCACGGCCGAGCACCGCGGGGTGTACGACGCCGCGAATCACCACCTGCCCGCCGTCGATCAGGCGCTGTGTCCGCGCGGCCGCCGCCGACCGTGACAGCCCGACGCGCTGCGCGATGTCGCGGTGAGTCAGCCGCCCATCGCCCTCCAGCAGGCTGATGATCGCCTCGTCTACCTCGTCCATCGCTACACCGCCCGAAATTCAGCCGAAGAATCTTCCTCGCAAATCTACCGGCACAAAGATCGGCATCTTCACGATTCTCCGCTTCTTCTGATTGAAATGTAGTCACCCACCGTCATATCAACATTTTGCGCAAGCATCTGACGATCGAATCGATTGCATGTCCTGAGCTGCGGGTTTACCGTAACGCAGATCACATTTGCCTCGCGCACTGGTCGTCACGGCCGCGAGCGACGACAGATCTGAACGCACCACCACCGCAGAGGAAGTGACAGCATGACCACCCCGATCGGCCCCGTCGATGCATCGAAGATCCCGCGCTTCGCCGGCCCCGCCACCTTCGCCCGCCTGCCCCGACTCGACCAGGTGACCAAGGCGGATGTGGTCGTGGCCGGGGTGCCCTTCGATTCCGGTGTCTCCTACCGGCCCGGTGCGCGCTTCGGCCCTACCCACGTGCGCGAGTCCTCGCGCCTGCTGCGTCCGTACAACCCCGCCATGGACGTGTCCCCGTTCGAGCTCATCCAGGTCGCCGATGCCGGCGATATCGCGGTCAACCCCTTCAACATCCACGAGGCGATCGAGACCATCGAAGGCGCCGCCCGTGACCTCACCTCCGACGGCACCAAACTCGTGACCATCGGCGGCGACCACACGATTGCGCTACCCCTGCTGCGCGCCGCCGCGGCCAAGCACGGCCCCGTCGCGCTGGTGCACTTCGACGCTCACCTGGACACCTGGGACACCTACTTCGGCGCCGAGTACACCCACGGCACGCCCTTCCGCCGCGCCGTCGAGGAGGGCATTCTCGACACCGAGGCGCTGTCGCACGTCGGTACCCGCGGGCCGCTGTACGGCAAGAAGGATCTCGAGGACGACCGCCGCTTCGGGTTCGGCATCCTCACCTCGTCCGACGTGTATCACCAAGGCGTGCGCGAGGTCGTCGACAAACTGCGGCAACGCCTGGGGAACCGGCCCGTGTACGTCTCGATCGACATCGACGTGCTCGACCCGGCGCACGCCCCGGGAACCGGTACCCCGGAGGCCGGCGGCATGACCAGCCGCGAACTGCTGGAGATCCTGCGCGGTTTCCGTGGGCTCAACCTGGTGGGTGCCGACGTGGTCGAGGTGGCCCCGGCCTATGACCACGCCGAGATCACCGGTGTCGCCGCGTCACACGTCGCCTACGACCTGGTGTCCCTGCTGGCCTTGGGCCCTGATGCGTAACGGCGGCGACCTCGTCGTCGAAACGCTTACTGCGCTGGGTGTCTCACATGTGTTCGGCATCCCCGGCCAGAACGCGCTGGGCCTGTTCGACGCCATCCGGCGCAGTGACCTGACATTCGTCAGCTCACGGGTGGAGAACAACTCGGCGTTCGGCGCCGACGGCTACAGCCGCGTCTCCGGCGAGGTCGGGGTGCTGTTCCTGTCCACCGGGCCGGGGGCGTTGACCGCCCTCGGCGCACTGCAGGAGGCCTATGCCACCGGGGTGCCGGTGCTCGTGATCGCCAGTCAGGTACCACGATCCGGGATGGGGCTGCGCCGCGGCATGCTGCACCAGCTCGACGACCAGAAGGCGAGCGCGGTCAATGTCACCAAAAGCGTTGCCACCGTGCGGCAGGCCGCCGAGATCCCCAGCCTGATCGCCGATGCCTACGCACTCGCACGCTCGGCGCCGGCGGGACCTACCTGGGTGGAGATCCCACAGGACGTTCTCCTGGAGCCGACGACGGTACCGCCGGTGGCCGCGCTCGAGGCGACGCCGACACACCGTGCACCGCGGGCCGAGTTGATCCAGGATGCTGCGGCACTGCTGAACACCGCGCAGCGCCCGGTCATCCTGGCCGGCGGAGGGGTGCGGCGCTCCCCCGGCGGGCCGGAGGCACTGGTGGCGCTGGCCGAAAAGCTCGGCGCTGCAGTGGTGTCCACGGTCGGCGGTAAGGGTGCCATCTCCTTCGACCACCCGCTGTCGGCCGCGTCGTGGATCGAGGATCGCTACACCACCGAGCTCCTAGAAAACGCCGACGTGCTGGTGGCGATCGGTACCGCGATGGGTGAGGTCACCAGTAACTACTTCACGTTCCGCCCGCAGGGTCGGCTCATCCACATCGATGCCGAGGCACGCGTGCTGGAGGCCAACCACCCCGCACTCGCTATCCACGCCGATGCCGCGCAGGCCATGCAGGCGCTGACCGAGCGGGTCGACGCCCGCGACAACACCGCCGGCGTGACGCAGGCCGCCGAATTGCGAAAAGCGGTGCAGGGCAGGCTCGCCGGGCAGGATGTGACCAGCGAACTTCAGCTGATGGCCGACCTGCGGTCTGCGGTGCCGTCGGGCACCCACACGTTCTGGGACATGACGATTGCCGGGTACTGGGCCTGGTCGGTGTGGGATCCACAACACGGCGCCTTCCATTCCGCCCAGGGCGCAGGCGGTTTGGGCTTCGCATTTCCCGCTGCGCTGGCCGCGGCGATCGCCACCGGACAACGTACGTTCGCGGTGTCCGGTGACGGCGGGGGCATGTACTCGATCGCCGAACTCGCCACCGCCCGCCAGCACGACGCCGACGTCACCTGGCTGATCGTCGACGACGGCGGCTACGGGATCCTGCGTGAGTACATGACGGCGAAGTTCGGCACCGCGACCGCCACCGAACTGGCCCGACCCGACTTCGCGCAGCTCGCAGCCAGTTTCGGAATTCCCGCGCACACCGCCACGCCCGACACCGTCGGAGAGATCGTGGCCGCCACGTTCGGCACCGCCGGTCCCGCTGTGGTTGTACTGCCCGCTCACCTGAAGATGTTCGCCCCCACTCACCTCTGACCGAAGGATTGACATCGTGGGTAAACCAGTCGATATCGCGATCGTCGTCATCTATCTCCTGTCGATGCTCGCCTTCGGATTCTGGGGCAAGTCCCGTACCAAGGACTCCGCCGACTTCCTGGTCGCGGGCCGACGCCTCGGGCCGGCGTTGTACACCGGCACCATGGCGGCCGTCGTCCTCGGCGGCGCGTCGACCGTCGGCGGCGTGGGCCTGGGCTACAAATGGGGAGTTTCGGGCATGTGGCTGGTGGTGGCGATCGCCGTCGGCCTGCTGGCGCTGAGCCTGTGCTTCGCCGGACCCATTCAGCGTCTCCGGGTCTACACCGTCGCGCAGATGTTGAGCCTGCGCTACGGGGTCGACGCGACCTCGGCGTCCGGGCTGGTCATGGCGGCCTACACCCTGATGCTGTCGGTCACCTCCACCATCGCCTACGCGACCGTGTTCAACGTGCTGTTCGGCACGGGCCGAACGCTTTCGGTGGTCATCGGCGGCGTGGTCGTCATGCTCTACTCCTCGATCGGCGGCATGTGGTCGATCACCCTGACCGACATGGTGCAGTTCGTCCTCAAGACCATCGGCGTGTTCTTCCTGTTGCTGCCGTTCACCTGGCACCGGGCCGGCGGCTTCGACGGTATCCGCGACCGCGCCGGCGACGCCGTGTTCAGCCTGACCTCGATCGGCACCGACACCATCATCACGTTCTTCGTCGTCTACAGCTTCGGAATGCTGATCGGGCAGGACATCTGGCAACGGGTGTTCACCGCCCGCTCACCGCAGGTCGCCCGGTGGGGCGGCACCACGGCCGCCCTCTACTGCGTGCTGTACGGAATCGCCGGGGCGTTGATCGGCTTGGCCGCGTCGACCTTCATGCCCGACATCAAGGCCAAGGACGACGTGTACGCCCAGATCGCGGAAGCCATTCTGCCCGTGGGTATCAGCGGGATCGTGCTGGCCGCGGCCGTCGCCGCGATGATGTCCACCGCGTCGGGCGCACTGATCGCCACCGCCACGGTGGCCCGCACCGACATCAAGCCGCTCCTGCTGCGCCTGCTCGGCAAGCGCCCCGATACCGGTGACCACGCCGAAAACCCCGAAGTGGACGTGCATTCCGACCGACGCTACGTCGCGGTGCTCGGCGTCATCGTGATCATCATCGCCGCGCTGCTCAACGACGTGGTCGGCGCGTTGACCATCGCCTATGACATCCTCGTCGGCGGTCTGCTGGTGTCGATCCTCGGCGGCTTCCTGTGGAAGCGGGCCACGGGTGCGGGTGCGCTGGCGGCGATGGCGGTCGGCACCGTGGTCACGCTGGGCACCATGGCGGTCGTCGGCGACGTGCTGGCCAACGAACCCATCTACTACGGTCTGGCGTCCAGCCTGATCACCTATATCGTGGTCAGTCTGGCGACGCCCCGTACCTCGCCGGAGGTGCTCCAGGTGTGGGACGACCGGCTCAGCGGTCAAGAGCCGGCCGACGTTCCCATGGCCACGTCATGAGCGCCCACACCACGAGCACCAACGCAGTGGCGACCAGGACGTAGACCGGCCACGGACCCATCAGGTCGAGCAGCGACGCGGTGGCGGGTTTGGCGTTGAGGAAGCCGTAGTTGGTGCCTGCAATTCCGTTGAACGTCATGGTTCCCGCCGCCCACGCCGCGGTCACCACCACCACCGATCGATAGTCACGCCACCGCGGACGCATCCGGCGACCCCAGGTCAAATAGATTGCGGCCCAGATGACGAGCAGGTGGATCGACCAGAACGCCAGGAACTCGTAATGCGGGAAGTCCGGGCTCTTCAGCACCGGCGAGATGAGCGCCTGCGTACTCAGCACCAGACCCCAGTAGTAGGTGAGCGCAAAGGCCCATTGTCGTTGCGACCACAGCGCGTACGCACCGGCGACCGTCGCCAGGTCGGTCAACTGCAGGGGTACCGACCGTCCGATCAACGGTGGGATCAGTGTGTAGACGACCATCGCGGCGTAGATCACGGCCGTCAATGCGCCGAGACCGCGGCCCAAGACCCGGGATTGACGTTCGGTCTGACGGCGCCCGAGC
This sequence comes from Mycobacterium sp. NPDC050441, assembly GCF_040655355.1. NCBI lineage: Bacteria > Bacillati > Actinomycetota > Actinomycetes > Mycobacteriales > Mycobacteriaceae > Mycobacterium > Mycobacterium sp. NPDC050441. The sequence continues at coordinate 412,671 of NZ_JBFAJS010000005.1, forward strand.
CAGACCAGCAGAATCGCACCGGCAACGAACACGGCGATCACGGCCCAGTGTGACGGGCCGTATGCCGTGAATTGCCGTTGCGCCGTGGTCATCCGTCTAACATCGGCCCTCCGCCTGACTCACTGCGCCTGGCTCACCGAGGACATGTGGAAATCCGGGATCCGTAGCGTCGGCATGACCGCACGGGTTGCCCAGTCGCCCCACTCGCGCGGCAGGGTGACCTCGCTGATACCGGCCTCGGTGGCGCGCCGCAGAAGGTCCAGTGGGCTCTCGTTGAACCGGAAGTTGTTCACCGCGGCAGTCACCTCACCGTCCTCGATCAGGTAGACGCCGTCACGGGTCAGCCCGGTCAGCAGCAACACCGTCGGGTCGACCTCGCGGATGTACCACAGCGTGGTCAGCAGGAGCCCGTGTTCGGTACCGGCGATCATGTCGGCCAACTCCGTTGTGCCACCGGTCATCAGCAGGTTGTCTGCGGGTACCGCGACGGGCGTGCCGTATTCGGCAGCCGCCGCCCGCGGATAGGCCAACGCATTGACCGCACCGTCGCGGATCCAGTCCACCCGGCCGATGTCCATGCCGTTGTCGAAGATCGACACCCGCTCCGAGGAAGTCGGTACCGCGACGAACGGTTGGCAGGCCAGCGCTTCGGCGAGCGGGTCGGAGTACAGCGTCAGTCCCAGATCGGTGAGCTTCTCCCCCACCCGGGTCCCGCCGGGCGCCGACAGTGCGGTGCGCCCTTCCTGCGCCCCGCGGCCGTCCATGGTCCAGGTCAGGTAGATCATCATGTCGGCCACCGTCGAGGGCGGCATCAGTGTCTCGTACCGGCCGGCCGGAAGTTCGACGGTCCGCTCCGCCCAGCCCAGCTTGAGCGACAATTCATCGAGCAGCGAATCTACCTGCACGTCAACGAAATCCGCAGTGCTCACTCCGGCCCAGGCGCTGGCCCCATCACGCTTGGCATTGATCTCCACCGACCCGGTCGGCTGGGTGTACCGACGGCGCAGGCCGGTCGAGGTGGCCACGAACGTCGTCTCCATGACGTGGCGGGCATAGCCGTAGAGCTGGTCGGAACCCGCGAAACCCTTCGCCAGGTCATCGGCGATTCCGGTGAACACCTGCGCACCGGTACCCACCACCGGCGCATCCCAGTCGACCGGCACCGCGGAGCCCGGCAGCGGCGATGCGGCATCCCGCGCCTCGGGTGAGGCCAGCGCGGCGCGCTGTGCAGCGGCCACCAACTCCGGGATCACGGCCGGGTCCACTTCGGTGGAGCGCACCGACCCGACATGGGCCTTGTCGCCGCGGCGCACGATCGAGATCACCGTGATGGTGCGGCTGACCGTCTCGCCGTTGGTGGTCATCGAGTTGCCGGCCCACCGCAGTGACGCATCCGCCCGGTCGGTCACCAGCACTACAGTTTCGTGGGCTCCGCCCCGCTGATCCGCAGCGCCCAAGGCGATGTCGATGACCTGCTGTGCGCCGATCATCGGCCGCCCTCCGTCCGGGTGTTCAGTACGTTGATGCCGCGGAACAACGCGCTCGGACAGCCGTGGCTTACGGGCGCCACCTGACCGGGTTGGGCCTTGCCGCAATTGAATGCCCCGCCGAGCCGCCAGGTGGACGGCCCTCCGACGGCTTCCATCGCACCCCAGAAGTCGGTGGTGGTGGCCTGGTACGCCACATCTCGCAGCTGCCCGTCCAACCGCCCGTCCCGGATCCGGTAGAACCGCTGACCGGTGAATTGGAAGTTGTACCGCTGCATGTCGATTGACCAGGATTTGTCGCCAACGACGTAGATGCCGTCGGACACCCGCGAGATCAGGTCGGCCGTGGTGAGATCCTCGGGACCGGGCTGCAGAGACACATTCGCCATCCGCTGAATCGGCACGTGGTGGGGCGAGTCGGCATATGAGCAGCCATTGGAGCGCGTCTGGCCGAGCCGGGGGGCGAATGCCCGGTCCAGCTGATAGCCCACGAAAATGCCGTCGCGCACCAGGTCCCAGCTCTGGGCCCGCACCCCCTCGTCGTCGAAACCGACTGTGGCCAAACCGAACTCCACGGTGCGGTCGGCGGTCACGTTCATCAACGGTGAGCCGTAACGCATGGTGCCGAGCTTGTCCGGCGTGGCAAACGACGTCCCGGCATAGGCCGCCTCGTAACCGATGGCCCGATCGTATTCGGTGGCGTGCCCGATGGATTCGTGGATGGTGAGCCACAGGTTGGACGGGTCGATCACCAGATCCGCGGGACCGGCGATGACCGACGGCGCTTTGGTCTTCTCGGCCAGCAACGTTGGCAGCTCGGCCAGCTCGGAGGTCCAGTCCCACACGTCATCGCCGGCCAGCGCCTCCCAGCCCCGCGCGGTCGGCGGAGCCAGGGTGCGCATCGTCTCGAACGACCCGGCGGCGGAGTCGACGGCCACCGCCTCCATCGTCGGCATCACCCGTACCCGCTGCTGGGTGACCGACGATCCGAACGTGTCGGCGTAGAACGTCTGTTCCTTGACGGCATGCACCCCGGCCGACACATGGTCCACACCGTCGGACGCCAGCAGCCGGCCCGAGTATTCGCCGAGCAGCGCGATCTTGTCCGAGGCGGGGACCGTGAACGGGTCGACGCCGTAATCGGACACCCAGGTCAGATCGGTATAGACCGGTTCGGCGGCCAACTCGATGCGTTCGGCGTTCAGCGGCGCGAGCGTCCTGGCCACCTGCACGGCGCGGCGGGCTGTCTCGGCCGCCACCTCCGGTAGCAGTTCGGCATGGGAGGCAAACCCCCACGCGCCGTCGACGATCACCCGCACCGCCAGCCCGACCTCGCGGTTGACCACCGACATCTCCAGCTCGCCGTCACGTAGCTGGATGATCTCGGTGGTGGTGCGGTGAATCCGCAGATCGGCATAGCTGGCGCCGGCTGCGGCTGCCGCGGCCAGCGCCGCATCAGCCAACTCGAACCGGGGCAGCTGCAGGAAATCGGCGTCCACACGTCGTTGAGCTGTCATGATTCCCCACACTAAACGGTGCTCTCAGGATGACCTCCTAACCTGACTGGATGGCAGAGCTCAGCAGGCGGACGGTTCTGGGTGGTGCGGCGGTGGCCGCCGGTGCGGCCGCGGTGGGATTCGGCGGCTATGAACTGCTGGGGCGGCGCGGGCGTGAATCGGCCGGCCAGCCCAACATCCTCGTCGTCATCGTCGACCAGATGCGGGCGCCCCAGTGGTTCCCCGATACGCAGCAACTGGGCGCGTTGCTGCCGAACCTCGACCGGTTGCGGACGCGCAGCACGTCGTTCGGCTCGCACTACAGCGCGTCGAACATGTGCACCCCCTCACGCGGGGTGCTGACCACCGGGCTGTACTCACACCAGACCGGGTGTCTGTACACCGGCGAAGGCCCCACCGAGTCGACGCTGGCGGCCCGCTTCCCCACCTGGGGCACGATGCTGCGCGACGCCGGATACCGCACCTGGTGGTGGGGTAAATGGCACCTGGGCAGCGCGGCCGACAACACTCCCGACGGCCTGGACGTCCACGGCTTCTCCGGCGGGACGTACCCGTCCCCCAATGGCGCACCGAATCAGGGCCTGCAGCAGGACCCGTCGATCGTCGATCAGTTCGCGGGATGGTTCGACGCCCACGCGAACGAGGGCCCGTGGTGTACCACCGTGTCTCTGGTCAACCCCCACGACATCTGCTGGTGGCCGAAAAATCCTCTGCCAGACGATGTTCCGCACCTGTTCAGCGCAAAGCCGGTGAATTTCGAGACTGCTGACGATCTGCGTCGCCGCGGCAAGCCGCAACTGCAGATCGACTACATGAACTTCATGTCGCCGTTGATGACCGGCGCGATGGACTACACCGGCCCCGAGGCGGCCGCACAGTGGGCACGATGCCTGGACATGTACCTGTGGCTGCATCAGCAGGTGGACACCCAGATCGGCCGGGTGCTCGACACCCTCGCCGCCCGACCGGACATCGACGACAACACCGTCGTCGTCTTCACCTCCGACCACGGCGAGTACGCCGGTTCGCACGGCCTGCGCGGTAAGGGCGCCGCGGTGTATGAGGAAAGTATCCGGGTTCCGCTCTACATCCGTGACCCGTCAGGTCATCTGACACCTGGGTCCGGCGACACCCGCACCCAGCTGACTTCGAGCGCCGATCTGGCGCCGCTGCTGCTGACCATCGCGCACGGCGGGGCCGGTTGGCGCTCTGACTCCCGCTACTCCTATCTCTCCGGGCGTGCCGATATCGCCGGTATCGCCGCCGACGCCGCCGCACCGGGCCGGCCGTGGATCGCGCACGCCACCGACGACATGTCGGTCGAGGAGATGGCTGCCTTGCTGAAATCTCCGCTCGCGCAGAAGGTATTCGGCGCTTCCGGTCCCCCGACGAACATCCCCACCTCCGCACCCAGCCACATCGTCGCCGTGCGCACCCCCGAGGCCAAACTCGGCATGTACACGTACTGGAAGCCCGGCAGCATGGACATCGACACCTCGCGCCCCATCCATCACGAGTTGTACGACTACACAACCGATTCAGGCGTTCAGGAGCTCGACAACCAGGCGGGCCACAACGCCAAACAGGCCGACCTGCAGGCGCTGCTCGACCACGAGGTGCTCCTCGAACTGCGGGCCCCGCTGCCGGAATTCCTCAACGAAGCGCAGGAGGAGGGGTTGGCGAATATGAAGGAGCTCGCGACGCTGCGCGGAGGCTGAGCCTCCCAATTCGCCTCCTTGCGCGACCCGACCCGCTAGCGTCTCTGCGACGAATGGTTTGCTCGTCAGGAGGTTGGCGTCATGCGCGTATTGGTCACCGGCGGTACCGGATTTGTCGGCGGGTGGAGCGCGAAAGCGATTGCGGACGCCGGGCATTCCGTCCGCTTCCTGGTACGCAACCCGGACCGGCTGCACACCAGTGTCGCCAAACTCGGAGTCGACATCTCTGACCATGCCGTCGGCGACATCACCGACCGCGACTCGGTCCTGCGCGCACTCGAGGGCTGTGACGCGGTCCTGCACAGTGCGGCCCTGGTCGCGACCGACCCCGGCCAAACCGCGCAGATGATGAGCACCAACATGGACGGTGCGCGAAATGTGCTGGGCGGCGCGGCAGAACTCGGCCTGGATCCGATCATCCATGTCTCGAGCATTACCGCGCTGTTCAATCCCGACGTGGACACGCTGGAAGCAGACCTGCCGGTGTTCGGCGGGACCGACGGCTACGGCCGGTCCAAGGCCCAGGTCGAGATCTACGCCCGCGGAATGCAGGACGCCGGCGCACCGGTGAACATCACCTATCCCGGCATGGTCATGGGTCCGCCGGTCGGCAACCAGTTCGGCGAAGCCGGCGAGGGGGTGGCCGCCGCACTGCAACTCGGGGCGATTCCCGGTCGCAGTGCGGCCTGGACCATCGTCGACGGCCGTGACCTGGCCGCATTGCACGTCGCACTGTTGGAGCCCGGCCGCGGGCCCCGTCGCTACATGGCCGGCGGACATCGCATTCCGGTGGACCAACTGGCCAAACTGCTGACCGAGGTCGGCGAGAAGACCATGTTCGCCGTGCCGGTTCCCGACACCGTCCTGCGCGTCGCCGGCCAGGTGCTCGACCGGATGGGTCCCTTCCTGCCGTTCCAGACACCGTTCACCGAAGCCGGGATGCAGTACTACACGCAGATGCCGGCGTCCGACGACTCACCGAGCGAACGCGACCTCGGCATCACCTACCGTGATCCGCGAATCACCTTGGCCGACACCGTCGCCGGATTCCGAGACCTCAACAGCTGACGGCCGGAAGCTCACTCGCTTCCGGCCGTCGACCTTGGTTCAGTTGTTGTCAGTTTCCGGCGACCTCTCCCGCGGTCTGCACCACCGTCGCCGCCTGGGCACTGCCGCCACCCAACTTGCGGGCCGCGAAATCAGCTGCCTGGATTGCCATTCCGTTGTCCTTGTAGGAGCTGTGAGCGGCACGATTCAGACCGCCGGGGAAGCAGATCGGGTCACCGGGGGCACACAGCTGGATCGTCTTGGCCACGTACGGCGCACCGACGGCGATGGGTGGTGCGCTGCGGTCGGCCAGACCCAGAACCCACTCGTCGGGAGTTCCGAACAACGCCACCGCCGCGACGTGTGAGGCGACCGATGCCGGCATCGGGCCGCTGATGCTCGCGGGCAGGACGAATCCGGCGGGGACGCTACCGGCGGTGGTGTAACCGGCCACCGCAGCGCCCTGCGAATAACCGCCGAGCACGATCTGCGTCGCCGGGCAAGTTGCCGCGATCGACTGGATCCGATTGCTCGCATCGGCGATCCCGTCGACGGCCTGGCCGAAGTTCAGTGACGCCGGGTAGTTCACCCCGTACACGTCGACGGTCTTGCCGGGCAGATCGGCAGCGAGCGCGTCGACGAACGCCTGCCCGGTGGCGCCCACCCCGGGTGCCTCGTTGGTGCCGCGGGCGAACACGACCTCGACGTCGGCGCATCCGTCCGCGGCGTTGGCCGAGGCGATCGGACCGACCAGCGAACCGAAGACGATCGCGGCCAGCGCGAGTGCAGTGAAGATCGCGGACTGTGCCACCATGGAAATCACGCTGCCCCTTCGGGCCGGCTGCGCTGCACTCATGACTTGGTCCCACCCGTCAGTCTCGTTTGCCATGTCCTCGGTGTGTAGTGGCAATTACCTGCTACAAGCGCGCCGCCGCGGGTTCGATTCCGGAACAGTCAAGTGATGTACGCCATTCGAGCAAATCGCATCCGCCGGGATTACGGGGAGACATCTGAGCGTTGATCTTGGCTGCTTCGGTGCCCACCGTGGCGTCCTGAGGTCACGAACCGCTTTAATGACTCGATGGCCACCTCGCGTGTCCGCACGACTGCACTGGGATACGCGCTCGTCGCCCCCAGCCTGTTCGGCGTCGTCACCTTCCTGTTGCTGCCCATGCTGGTGGTGCTCTGGTTGAGCCTGCAGCGGTGGGATCTGCTGGGCCCGATCGAGTGTGTGGGGCTGGACAATTGGACGTCGGTGCTCACGGATTCTTCGTTCGCCACATCGCTGGGGGTGACGCTGCTGTTCGTGCTCCTGGTGGTGCCGACGCAGACCGTGCTTGGCCTGATCGCCGCGTCGTTACTGGCCCGGGGACTACCGGGTACCGGATTTTTCCGCACCGTGTACGTGCTGCCGTGGATCTGCGCACCGCTGGCCATCGCGGTGTTGTGGAAATGGATCCTGGCCCCCACCGACGGGGCGCTGAGCACCGTTCTGGGCCGGCCCATCGAGTGGCTCACCGACCCCGGACTGGCCCTGCCGGTGGTGTCGGCGGTGGTGGTGTGGACCAATGTCGGCTACGTGACGCTGTTCTTCCTGGCCGGCATCCTCAACATTCCCGCCGATGTGCACAACGCCGCCCGCACCGACGGCGCGACAGACTGGCAGCGGTTCCGTCACATCACCCTGCCGATGCTACGTCCGACCATGTTCTTCGTGCTGGTCACCGGAATCGTCAGCGCCGCGCAGGTATTCGATACGGTGTACGCGCTGACCGCGGGCGGGCCGCAGGGCCACACCGATCTGGTGGCACACCGCATCTACGCCGAGGCGTTCGGTGCGGCCGCGGTGGGCCGTGCCTCGGTGATGGCGATCGTGCTGTTCGTCATCCTGGTCGGCATCACGCTGCTCCAGCACATCTACTTCCGCCGCAGGATCAGCTATGACCTCACGTAACGCACTGATCTACGTGGGGCTGCTGCTCGGCGCGGTGATCACGCTGCTGCCCTTCGGCCTCGGGTTGCTCACCTCGTTCACCTCGGCCGAGCAATTCGCGACCGATCCCCCCCTGACGCCGCCCGCGCCGCCGACGTTCGAGAACTACGTCGGGCTGTCCGACGCCGGATTCGGACGCGCCATCGTGGTGACCGCCTTGATGACGGCGGTCATCCTGCTGGGCCAACTGGTGTTCTCGGTGCTGGCCGCCTATGCCTTTGCCCGGCTGGAGTTTCCCGGCCGCGATGCACTGTTCTGGGTCTACATCGCGACACTGATGGTGCCCGCGACGGTAACCGTGGTGCCGCTGTATCTGATGATGGCCGAGGCCGGATTACGCAATACCTTCTGGGCGCTGGTGCTGCCGTTCATGTTCGGCTCGCCGTACGCGATCTTCCTGCTGCGCGAGTACTTTCGGTCGATTCCCGGCGATCTGATCAACGCGGCCCGCCTCGACGGCGCCCACACCCTGGACGTGATCACGCACGTGGTGGTGCCGGCCAGCCGCCCGATCCTGGTCACTCTGGCGTTGATCACCGTGGTGAGCCAGTGGAACAACTTCCTGTGGCCGTTGGTGATCACCAGCGGTAGCAAGTGGCAGGTGCTGACGGTCGCGACGGCCGGCCTGCAGACGCAGTACAACGCGCAGTGGACGCTGGTCATGGCCGCCACCACGGTGGCGATCGTCCCGCTGATCGTGTTGTTCGTCGCGTTCTCGCGCAACATCGTCCGCTCGATCGTGGTTACGGGGATCAAGTGAGGCGCTCCACGCTGCTGGCCGCCGGCCTGGCGCTGACCATGGCCGTCCTGCTGACCGCCGCTGTCCTGCTCGGCCGCACCACCGAACCCGAGGGACGCGCCGTGGTGACCGTGCGACTGTGGGACTCGCAGGTGGCGGCGGCCTACCGGGAGTCCTTCGCCGAGTTCACGCGGGAGCACCCCGATATCGAGGTGCGGGTCAACACCGTCGCCTACTCGTCCTACTTCGACAGCCTGCGTACCGATGTGGCCGGCGGCAGTGCCGATGACATCTTCTGGCTGTCCAACGCCTACCTGGCCGGCTATGCCGACAACGGCCGGTTGCTGGACATCGGGCAGACCTTGGGCGCCGACGCCGCCCGAGCCTGGGAACCCTCGGTGGTCAACCAGTTCACCCGAAACGACACACTGTGGGCAGTTCCGCAGCTGACCGATGCCGGTATCGCGGTGTACTTCAACGCCGACCTGCTCGACACCGCCGGGGTGGACCTCGCCGAACTGACCACGCTGCGGTGGTCGAACGGACCCGACGACACACTGCGGTCGTTGGCGGCCAGGCTCACCGTCGACGAGCAGGGCCGCACGGCCGGCACCGAGGGTTTCGACGCCGGCCGGATCCGACAGTGGGGCTACAACGCCGCCAATGATCTGCAGGGCATCTACCTCAACTACATCGGCTCGGCGGGTGGCATCTTCAATATCGGAGATCGTTTCGCCTTCGACAACCCGCAGGCCGTCGAGGCCTTCACGTATCTGGTCCGGATGATCAACGATGATCACGTCGCCCCGCCTGCCTCGGCCACCAACAACAACGGCGACTTCTCCCGCAATACCTTCCTGCAAGGCCGTATGGCACTGTTCCAGTCCGGCACCTACAACTTGGCCGCAGTTGCGAACCAGGCGCGGTTCCGGTGGGGCGTGGTCATGCTGCCCGCCGGCCCCAAAGGCCGGGTCAGCGTCACCAATGGCATTGCCGCAGCGGCCAACTCGGCCACCCGTCATCCCGCCGCCGTACGCGAGGTGCTGAACTGGATGGGCAGCAAGCGCGGCAACGAATATCTGGGCGCAGGGGGCGCCGCCATCCCGGCGGTGCTCGCAGCTCAGCCCGTCTACCACGACTATTGGAAAGCGCGCGGCGTGGACGTCAGCCCGTTCTTCCGGGTGCTGCGGGGGCCGCGGATCCCGGCGCCGGGCGCCGCCGGCTTCCCGGCCGGATACCAGGCCCTCAAGCCATATTTCGACGAGATGTTCCTGGGCCGCCGCGATGTCGAGAAGTCGCTGGCCGATGCCCAGTGGGCCGCCAACACGGCAGCAGCGCGCTGACGGCGAAAATATTGCCGACCCCCGATCGTCGGCATGTCGCTTACATTGGGCTGATGCGCAAGCAAACCAGCGGATCCCGCCACCGCCGCTTGACGGTGGCATTGTTCGCCGCGGCCATGTTGGCCGTCGCTCCGGCCTGCGCGGCCGGGCACTCTCCCGATTCCTCGGCACCCGCAGCGACGCAGAGCGACGCCGGTTTCGCGCCGGCAGCACCGGCTCCGGCGCCGGAAAGCGGTACGGGCCTCAAGGAAGCCCCGATACCCGCCGACGTCAAGCGGGACATCGTCAAGACCGCGTCGATGTCGATCAGCACCGGCAATCCGGCTGCGGTGGCCGACAAGGCCATATCACTGGCCGCCGATGCCGGTGGCCGGGTGGACAGCCGCTCCGAGGACGCCGGCTCCAGCTCCGGCCGCGCACACATCTCCCTGGCGCTACGGGTGCCGGCCGCCAAACTGGAGGGCACCCTCGACGAGTTCAAGAAACTCGGCACGGTGCAGACCGTCGAGGTCCGCTCCGACGATGTGACCTCGCAGCGCGTGGATCTCGACGCCCGCATCAAGGCATTGCAGACTTCGGTGGACAGGCTGCTCGGGATCATGCGCGACGCCAAGGACCCCGAGGCGTTGATCACGGCCGAGAACGCCTTGTCGCAGCGCCAGGCCGACCTCGACAGCCTGCGTGCACAACGCACCCAGCTCGGCGACCAGATCGACTACAGCACGGTCAATCTCGATATCACAGCCGAGCAGATCGGTGGCCCCGCCCCGCAGTATCAGGGGTTCTGGGGCCAGGTCGAGCGTGGCTGGCACGGCTTGGTGTCAGCGGCGTCCGGGTTCGTGATGTTGTTCGGCCTGCTGCTGCCGTGGCTGGCGGCCTTCGCCATCGCGGCCGTGATCGTCTACGTCGTCATCCGGCTGACCAGGTCGCGGCCCGGGCAGCTGTCACCGCCGCGGCAGGCTGGTCGGCAGGACGGTGAGCTCCAGAGCCAGGGCAGTGCCGCAGACCAGAACGAGGATGGCGAAGGCGATCCAGTCGCGCGCCCTGGGCCGTGACGGTACCGCCGAGATCTGGCCAGCACCACCGCGTGCGGTGATGGCGTCGCCCATCTCGTCGCCACGGCGCAACGCCACGGTGACGGCTGCGGCGAGCAGATCGACCAGGTTGGCCACCCGTTGCCTGCGCCGCGCCCGGAACGTCTCGGCCGGTTCGACGGGGCGCAGCCGGTGCGCCGCGTACAACGTGCGGAACTCGTCGATCAGCATCGGAAAAGCCCGCAGCGCCAACGCAATCGTCACCGCCCAGTCGTGCACGGGGATGCGCAGCAGGCGCAGCGGGCGGCCCAAGGTGGCCACCGCCGGGGCGATGTCGGCGACGTTCGTCGTCCAGGACACGAGCGCGCCGAGCCCGAGCAACACGATCGCCAGCGCGGTGATCCGCAGGTAGTTGAGCAACCCGCCCAGACCGAGCTGCACCGAACCGATGTCGATCACCGGGGAGCCACCGGCCAGTGCGGCCAGCGCCCCGCCGAATGCCACCAGGATCCACAAGAACAACGGGATCGACGGCAGCACGCCACGCGGAATGTGCGCGAGTTTCGCGGTCACCAGAACCAGCACCGCGACGAAGGCGATCGGCACCCATCCGGGATAGAAGGTCAGCAGCACGCCGATGCCCGCCACGGCGAGCAGTTTGGTGCCGGCCCACAGTCGGTGGATGACGGTGTCGCCGGGGACCGGGCGCAACAGCACGACCGGTTTGCGTTGTCCTCGAGTCGGAGCGGTCATCGAGAACCCCCGGCAGTCGTCGGGGCAAGAGCGAGTTCACCGTGGTGCAGGTGCAGCGTGCGCGGGCAGAGACTCTCCAGGCCGGTGAAGTCATGCGAGATGACGACGACGGTGAGCCCGTTGTTGCGCCGCAGATCCTCCAGCAACCGCAGCAGCCCTCGTTGGCTGGAGGCGTCCAGGCCGGCCAGGGGCTCGTCGAGGATCAGCGCGCGTGGCGACCGGGCCAGCAACCCGGCCAGCACCACACGACGCATCTGACCGCCCGAGAGCTGGTCGATTCGGCGCTCGGCCAGTGCCGCATCCAGCCCGACCATCTCCAGTGCGCCCGCGACGCGGTCGTGCTCACGCACCGAGAAGCCTGCGGCCGAGGCGATTTCGCGCCCGACGGTGCTGCGCATCAATTGCAGGCGGGCAGCCTGGAACGAGATGGCTACCGAGCCCACCTGCTGTGCCACCGGCACACCGTCGAGCAGGCACGCGCCGTAGGTGGGGACGGTCAGCCCGGCCATGATCCAGGCGAGGGTCGATTTGCCGGAACCGTTCAGTCCGTGCACCAGCACTCCGTCACCCTCGTTGACCGTGAAGGTGATGTCGCGCAAAGCCGTTTTCGCCCATGGGGTTCCGCTGGCGTATTCGTGTCCGACGCCCGTCAGCTCCAGCACCGGCACGGCGCGGTGAGCCACGCGCGTCACTTCCCGGGGTACCGCGGAGGTCTGAACCATGTCGGTGTTGTCGGCCGTGCCGCCGTTGCCGCTGAGCTGCACCGTGCGGTCGGCGGAATTGGCCTCGTCGTTGTAGTGCGTGATGTGCACCAGCGACATCTGGTGATGATCGGTCAGCCCGGACAAGACGTTCATCAAGGTGTCGCGGCCCTGTTGGTCCACCATGCTGGTGACCTCGTCGGCGATCAGCAGCGAGGGTTCGCGGGCCAGCGCCGCGGCCACAGCCAGTCGCTGAAGTTCGCCACCGGACAATCCCCCGGTGTCACGTTCGGCCAGGCCGTCGAGCCCCACTTCGGCGAGGAGGCGCTCAACGTCGGCGGTCGCGCCGGCGGGCAACCCCCACACCACGTCGTCGGCCACCCGGGTGCCCAGCACCTGGCTTTCCGGATGCTGCATCACCACTGCGGTGCCACCGATGCGACCCAGCCCCACGGCACCCTCCCGCTCGATGCTGCCCGAGGTGGGTTGGCGCCCGGCCAGCATCAGCATCAGCGTGGTCTTGCCCGAGCCGTTCGGTCCGGTCACCGCGACATGCTCGCCAGGCTGGAATTCCATCGACACCGGGCCCAGTGCGTCGCGCTCGACCCCCGGGTACCGGAACCGCACGTCGGTCAACCGCGCCGGAACGGGAGCGATGATCACGGAGTCGTCCGCATTGTCCGCGTCGACGTCGGCATCGAGTTTGTGCACATCCGGGACCCCGAGCAGTCGGGCCAGGATCCGCGAGAGGGCCCACCAGCCGATCATGCTGACCGAGGTGATGCTGGTGATGCCGAGGAACAACATCAGCAGCGGCCAGTAGTCCAGCATCGTGGCGAAGATGGTCCGCAGCGGTTCGGCGGCCACGTCGAGCATCGGGATGCGCTCGAGCACCTTGGCGATCCCTTCGATGCCCGCGCTCAGCGAGTCGAAGATGAGGCTGCGCAGCCGGGTCAGCACGGTCAGCGCCACCACGATCGCCCCGCCGAACAGTGCGCCGGCCACGATCGCCGCGCCGAACGCCGTGGCGGTGCCGCGACCGCGGCGCTTGACCACACCGGTCAGTCCGCCGATGTAGGCGCAGTCGACGACGGTCATCAGTCCGCCCATGCCGGCGATCAGGAACGCGATCGTGCCCGCGGCGACGGTGGCCGCGAGCAGCACCCGCAACCGGTAGCGGTAAGCGAGCAGGCCCATCGGCACCGTTCCCAACACCGAGAGGCCGCCCGCGAACGGCACCACCACCGCGATGATCGCGGTGGCCGCACACAGCGCAGCCATCACCGCGGCCTGCGCGAGCTCGCCTGGGGTGAGGCCGCGCCGAGGCGTCGTCGCCGGGGGTATCGCGGTCATCGTTCGATTCTGCCAGCCGCGATCGCCGCCGTCGGCCGCCCGTTGTGTGAGCGAGAGCACGCAGAGCGACTAGACTACATAGTGAATCTATGTAAATATGGTGGGTATGCCGACCCCGACCGAGGATGTCACGGTAACCGACGAATCCGAACTTGGCGCCGACCTGCTGTCGGTCGTCGCCCGGTTGAACCGACTGGCCACCCAACGCACCCGACTACCGCTCCCCTGGGCCCAGGCCCGGTTGCTGTCCACCATCGAGGATCAGGGCGAGGCCCGGATCTCCGACCTCGCCTACCTCGATCACTGCTCGCAGCCGACCATGACCACCCAGGTTCGCCGTCTGGAAGACGCCGGCCTGGTGTCCCGCACCACCGATCCCGGTGATGCCCGCGCGGTACTGATCCGGATCACCGAGCAGGGCCGGCAGACCCTGGAGCAGGCAAGGGCGGACCGCGCCGCGGCGATCAACCCGAGGCTCGAACGACTCACTGCCGAGGAGCGCCGGACGCTGGCAGCCTCCGTCGGCATCATCCGCCGGTTGCTCACCGACGTCGACGAGCATCCGCTCTCCCACAAGAACTAGTTAGGAGTTACCGCCCTGATGTGGCGCCAACCCAAGGCCGTATGGGCCGTCGCTTTCGCCTCCGTCGTCGCCTTCATGGGTATCGGACTGGTCGATCCCATCCTCAAACCGATCGCCGACAACCTCGACGCCTCGCCGTCGCAGGTGTCGCTGCTGTTCACCAGCTACATGGCCGTGATGGGCGTGGCGATGCTGATCACCGGTGTGGTGTCCAGCCGCATCGGCCCCAAGCGCACGCTGCTACTCGGCCTGGTGATCATCATCGCCGGCGCCGGTCTGGCCGGGATGAGCGACACCGTGATGGAGATCGTGGGATGGCGCGCACTGTGGGGCCTGGGTAACGCCCTGTTCATCGCGACCGCGCTGGCCACCATCGTCAACTCCGCCAAAGGCTCTGTGGCACAAGCCATCATCCTCTATGAGGCGGCACTCGGCCTGGGCATCGCGATCGGCCCGCTGGTCGGCGGTGTGCTCGGCTCGATCTCGTGGCGCGGCCCGTTCTTCGGCGTCTCGGCGCTGATGGCCTTCGCCCTGGTGATCACCGCGTTCCTCCTGCCGGCCACCCCGCGGGCCGAACATGCCACCACGCTGGCCGATCCGTTCCGGGCGCTGCGCCACCGGGGGCTGTTGGGCGTCGCGGTCACCGCACTGCTCTACAACTTCGGCTTCTTCACCCTGCTGGCCTTCACGCCGTTCCCACTGGACATGACCGCCCACCAGATCGGGCTGATCTTCTTCGGCTGGGGCCTGGCGTTGGCGTTCACCTCCGTCGTGGCGGCACCACGGCTGCAACATCGCTTCGGCACCGTGCGAGTGCTGGTCCTCAACCTGCTCGCCTTCACCACGGTGCTGGCAGTGATGGCGGTGTGGACGGATTCCAAGGCGGTGCTGGCCTCGGGCGTCGTGGTCGCCGGCCTGTTCATCGGCATCAACAACACACTGATCACCGAGACCGTGATGAAGGCCGCGCCCGTCGAACGCGGTGTGGCCTCGGCGGCCTACAGCTTCCTGCGCTTCGGCGGCGCCGCCGTCGCACCCTGGCTGGCCGGGGTGCTCGGCGAGCACGTCAGCGTGCACCTGCCGTACTGGGTGGGCGCGGGCGCCGTGCTGGCCGGTGCCGGGGTGCTGTTCCTGACGCGTCCGCACCTTGTTCACATCGACGAGGAAGACACAGTGGAAGCCGAACTCGACGAGCTGACCGACGAGGCGACAGCGGTCACCGTCGGCAGCGACAGCTGACTCCGGGCGGCGAATCCCGCCCCGAGCCTCAGCGACGCTCCCCACAATGGGTGAATGTCGCAACAGCTCGACGGCGAGGCCCGGTTGTCATGGATTCTGGCCGGCCTGGCAGGACTACTCGGAGCAGCGGCGTTCACCCATTCAGCGGGGTACTTCGTCACCTTCATGACGGGCAACACCGAGCGGGCGTTCCTCGGGTTGTTCCAGGGTGAGGAGTGGCTGGCGATCGGCGCGGCACTGCTGATTGTCGCCTTTGTCGGTGGAGTGGTGATCGCATCTTTGTGCCGTCGCTACCTCTGGGTCAATCACCCGCATGGCGCCACCGTGCTGACCACGTTTGCGCTCGTGGTGTCCACCGTGGTGGACACCGTCATGAAGGGCTGGACGGCCCGCGATGTGCCGTTCATTCCAATCCTGTTCGTGGCCTTCGGTATCGGCGCCCTCAACACGTCGTTCGTCAAGGACGGCGAGGTCTCGATCCCGTTGAGCTACGTGACGGGGACGCTAGTGAAGATGGGCCAGGGAATCGAACGCCACCTCAGCGGCGGCCAGCTGACCGATTGGCTGGGTTATTTCCTGCTGTGGGCCGGATTCGCCGGCGGCGCCGTCATCGGTGGCCTCATCAGCGTGGTGGTCAGCGGATCGCAGATGCTGCTGGTGGCCAGCCTGGTCTGTGCCATCACCGCGAGCTACACCTACTTCTACTTCGACCGCCACGCGTTGTTGAAGTAGCGGTTCTCTCGCGGGCCGTCACGTTTGTCGCGCTGTGACGGAAAAACTCGCCCACGACCGCCACTGCGCTACGCGCGTGGCGAGAGTCCGCCGAATCCGCGCGGTCAGGTATGCCGATGAGCCCAACGAACCGGGTGCCCGAGCGCCGCGCTAACCAGCGCGAGCGTTTCCTCGCCTATTGCGTACACCGGGTTTCGCGCCGCGACCGACCACGACGCGAAGCCCTGGGGCGCGTCGTACACCAGATCGTTCAATGAAGTCTGAACACCACAACACGGCGTCGTCACATCCAGCGGCCAGAACCCGCCGCTCTCGGTCCAGACTCTATTCAGCTGAGCCACCCACCAATCCATGTTCTTCGGGTTCTCACCCACCAAGGTTCCACATGCCGGGCAACCGATCGTTTCAATGCACTCACCGGCGTCTTCCAACACCACCCGACCGGGCCGGTTCACCGCAATCTCGACATCGCTTCCCATGAGCACCTTGAACACGGCACACGCAGCGTCCTCGCGATCCGGGCTGGGAACCCATCGCGGATCCGTCGGGAAAACCGCATACCAGTCGACGCTCACGAAGCAATCATCCAGTACACCCGAGGCTCTCCAGAGCGCGAATTCTCAGAGCGCGAAGAGCAGGAACTGGGTCACCTGGGTGGGCGAGAAATTGTCGTCACTGACCGCGATCACCGACTGCCGGCCGTCGGGCAGCTTGGGCCCCAAGGTGATTCCCTCGATGTTGTCCAGCGGCGCCAGGCCAGGGGTGGTGGTCAGATCGGCCAGCAGCGTCTTGCTCATCTCGGTGGAGCCGTCCACGAGGCTTGCCCGGTAGATCCGCACCGCCACATGTGTGCCGAAGCCGCGTTCGATCACCAGAAAGTTCTTGTCGTCGAGCGCCACCAGATCCGACAGGCCATTGTCCCCGCCCGGCCCGGCACTGACCGGTTCCAGCGGGTAGGTGTACTGGCCGTCGACCGCACCGGAGTCCGCGTCGAAGCGGATCACGCGGGTCCATGCACCGTGCTGCTCGTGGGGTGGCGGGCCGTCGTCGTATCCGGGTCCCTCCATGGCCGCCCACAGATACCGTCCGCCCGGTGTCAGCGTGAGCCCCTCCAGCGTGCTGTTGCGGCGTGGGCCGTGTTCACCGGCCGACATCCGCAGGGCCTCGGGCAGCGCGAACTCGCCGAGGAAGGTGCCGTCGAGCCCGGCGGACCGTACCCATGGGTCCAGCAGGATCGGCGCGCCGGGCCCGTCGACCCGCCGCTCCCCCTCGTTGGTCCAGTACAACCGCTGTCTGCCCGCATCAAAGGCGATCGCCTCTGGATCCGGAGGGACCACCGGTGGCACCGCATCAATGTCCAACGGGCGGAACGCTTGCGCGTCACGGTCCAGCCACGGATGGGCGCCGACGAACTCGACATCACCGATACCGTTGTCCGACAACGCGATCCGTGCGGTATAGAACCGTGCCGGACCCTTGGCGGAGCGGTCGTCGCTGATGATGTAGTACAGATCGGCGGCCGGGTCGTAACTGATCCCCGACAATCCGCCGATCACCGTGCCGTCCAGCATCGCAGCAGAGGCGATCTGGCGTTGGCCGAGAAACTCGAAACCCGCTGCGGCACGCGCGGGGGTACAACCGGCGAGGACCAGTAGCCCGACCGCCAGGATTCGGTACAACATCAGGTGATGACGGCGCCGACCAGGATGCCGACGGCATAGGTGGCCGCGATCGCGATGGCGCCGAACACCAGTTGCCGCAGGCCCGCGATGGCCACCGGCTTGCGGGTGAACGTCGCCGCCACACCGCCGGCGATCAACAGGCCCACCCCACCGCAGGCCAGCCCGGCCCACAACGATTCGAAGCCCAGCAGGTACGGGATGAGCGGGACGATCGCACCGATCGCGAACAGGACGAAGGACGATCCCCCGGCCACCCACGGTGACGGCTTCTCCGCAGGGTGCACACCCAGTTCCTGCACGAGATGAAAGTTGAGGGCCCGGCTCTCGTCGCGGTGGATCTCCTCGCTGGCTTTCGCGGCCGTTTCGGGCGTCATCCCCATTTCCTGGAGCATGGCCACGAGCTCGGCCTGCTCGGCCTCCGGGTTCTTGCGGAACGACTTGCGCTCGACCTTGACCTCGGAATCAACCTGCTCGTTCGCGGTGGTCACCGAGGTGTACTCACCGAGCGCCATCGAGAACGCACCGGCCAGCAGGCCGGCCACGCCGCTGAGCACAACGGTCTGAGCTGAGGCGCTGGCCCCGACACCGGCGATCAACGCGGTGTTGCTGACCAGACCGTCCATCGCGCCGAAGGTCGCGGCGCGAAGCCAGCCCCCGGTCACGTCGGCATGTCGGTGATAGCTCACATGCGGCAAGCCGGTGGGAGACAGTGACTTACCGATCGAGTCCGGCATGTCGCCAGTCTTTCGCGGCAAGGTCGAGCTTGTCCAGGAAGGCTTGCCTTCGTTCCAACGGACCCACCCCGCTGGCCGAACGCGTTACCGTCGGGTATGACCTCCACTGCCGAGCATCTGCGAAACACGCTGGACGGTCGCTGGCGCGACGTCAAGAACGCCATGCGGACCACGTTGTCGGACGAGATCTTCCGGCCGCATTACACCCCCAACACCGCCATCGCCCGTGCCAAGGTAACCGAGCAACTCAAGATCATGGCGGCGGCCGGGGCAGCCGAGGACGGCTTCCGTAAAGAGCACGGCGGCAACGGTGACGTCGGTGCCGCCATCACCCAGATCGAGATGCTGGCCATGAGCGATCTGTCACTGATGGTCAAGGCCGGGGTGCAGTGGGGCCTGTTCGGCGGCGCGATCGAGAATCTCGGTACCGAACGCCACCACAAGGCGTATGTGCGTCGGCTCATCGACCTGGACCTGCTCGGCTGTTTCGCGATGACCGAGACCGGTCACGGAAGTGACGTGCAGTCACTGGAGACCACCGCCACCTACGATGCGGCGACCCAGGAATTCGTCATTCACTCCCCCACCCCCACCGCACGCAAGGATTACATCGGCGGCGCCGCCGAAACCGCCCGGGTGTCAACCGTTTTCGCGCAGTTGATCACGCCGGATGGAGAAGGTCACGGTGTGCACTGTTTCGTGGTGCCGATCCGTGACGACATGGGCAACGACCTGCCCGGTGTGACGACGTCGGACTGCCACTACAAGGGCGGACTACCCGGCGTCGACAACGGACGCATCGTCTTCGACCACGTACGTGTCCCGCGGGAGAACCTGCTCAACCGCTATGCCGACGTCGCCCCCGACGGCAGCTACAGCTCGCCGATCGAGAACCCCGGCCGGCGGTTCTTCACCATGCTGGGCACGCTGATCCGCGGCCGGGTCACCGTCGCCGGCAGCGCAGCCGCCGCAGCCCGGGTCGCCCTCGACATCGCCACCCGATATGCGTTGGAGCGCAGGCAGTTCGAGGCCCCCAAGAGCACCGAGGAAGTCCTCATCATGGACTACCTGGTGCATCAGCGCCGGCTGCTGCCGCTGATCGCCAAGTCCTACGCGCTGCAGTTCGCCCAGAACGAACTGGTGGCCAAATGCCATGAGTTGCAGACCTCCGACGATCCCGATGCCGAGGAGCAGCGGGAACTGGAGGCCCGCGCGGCAGGCCTGAAAGCCGCCAACACCTGGCATGCCAGCCGCGCCATCCAGGAGGCTCGCGAAGCCTGTGGCGGCGCAGGCTATCTCGCCGAGAACCGGCTGATCGCCCTGCGCGCAGACACCGACGTGTTCACCACCTTCGAGGGCGACAACCACGTGCTCACCCAACTGGTGGCCAAAGAACTGCTCACCGCCTACGCCGACGACATCAAGGGCATGAGCCCGGTCGAATGGGTACGGTTCGCCGCCAACTACGCCGGTGAACGGGTCCTGAAACGCACTGCCGCCGAGACCATCATCCAGACCGTCCTGGACACCCGCCAGGACAACGAGGAGGAAGGCAGCCTGTTCAACCGCGGCACCCAGGTCAAGATGTTCGAGGACCGCGAGGAGTACATGCTTGCCTCGGTGGCGCGGCGGCTGCAGGGCAAGGCCAAGGAGATGTCGGCCTTCGACGCGTTCAACTCCGTACAGGACCACGTGCTGCATGCTGCGCAGGCACACATCGACCGGGTGATCCTGGAGGCGTTCGTCGCAGGTATCGACGCCTGCGAGGACGACACGGCCCGCGAGCTCCTCGACGATGTCTGCGATCTGTACGCGCTGTCGGTGATCGAGGGCGACAAGGCCTGGTTCATCGAGCACCGCTACCTGTCCACCGAACGCGCCAAGGCCGTCACGCGCGGGATCAACGAACGCTGCCGCGCACTGCGCCCGCACGTCGAGACCCTCGTCGACGGGTTCGGCATCCCCGAGCAGTTGCGCTACGCGGCGATGCTCGATCCCGCCGAGCTGGTCAACGGCTGAGGCGTATCAGGGCTTCGGAATCGGGTCGACGGCAACCAGTTTGCCGTCGTCCCCGATCCGGAACCGCACGGTGGCGATACCGGTTGGCGCTGTGGGCGAATCATGGCCCTGCTGCCACTGGTAGTTCACCACCACGGTGTCATCGGCATTGGTGATCACATTGATGTAGGGCCGCGGCTCCGGTGTCGCCGGGCCGAGCGGAGTCTGCCGGTCGAAGAAAAGCAACTGCCCGGCGCTGTTGGGCTCGGGGTGGGACTGGCCCACCTGCACCCAGTACAAGCGGCAGTTCGTGGTGTGCCCGGTGCCGATCTGGGTCCATTCCTTACCCGCCGCGGGTGCCGGCAGTTTGGCGATCTGATCGGCGACCGTGTCGGCGTTGGGGCCGTCGGTCGGTGCGCAGGTATCCGGCTTCGGAGGCGGCGCGGATGACGGCTTCCAGCCGCAACCAACCGCGAGTAGACCGACGAAGGCGACGATGGCGATCAGCCGTGGGTACACACCCCGAGCGTAGCGAATCAGACCGGGTTAGTGAGCGGGCTGACGACGGCGCGTCGATAGGCGACACTGTTTGCGATCCGACGACGGATCACCGCTCGCACCACTTACCCCCAAGGAGACACTGATGGCTTGGTTCCTCGCCATGGAAGGCCCCGCCAACAAGGCCGTCCTGTACCAACTGCAGGAATCAGTCAACGTCCAACAGATCGCCGAGGAGATGGCCAGCGCGGCCACCCTCGATCGCGCGGTACCCGTCCCCGCCGTGCTGGCGAACAACAGGCAACAGGTGACGGTGTATGTGCGGCCGGCGGCGTGGGGCGTGTGGACGTTCTACCAACTGACCGACGAAGAGCGGAATGCCCTCGCGTCCGCGTCCAATCCACTGATGGAGGCGCTGACCCAGGCGGCGCGTCAGGCGCAGGCCCGGCCCCAGTCCTAGGACTGGGATTCGAAAGAACTTGCTCCCCCGATTGGACTCGAACCAATAACCGCCCGATTAACAGTCGGGAGCTCTGCCAATTGAGCTACAGGGGACTACCTTCCGCGGAAGCTCCGCGGCCGAGCGTTGACTCTAGCGCACGGACCGCCACTGCCGCCAATGCGCTCCCGGACGGGCGCGTCGGGGCCGCGGTGAGGCAGGATGGAGTACACACATTGGTCGCCTGGGAGGCACGTCGCTGTGGGAGGAATTCTGTGATCCGCTATGCCGCCGTGATCGCCGTCGGCTACGTGCTGGGCGCCAAGGCCGGGCGACGCCGCTATGAGCAGCTCGCCAATACGTACCGCGCGGTTACCGCCAATCCGGCCACCAAGGCCGTGATGGACGCCGGACGGCGCAAGATCGCCAAGCGGGTGTCACCGGATCCGCAGTTCCTCACGCTGACCCCCATAGACGCAGAAACGTCGGTGTTCTCCACCAAAGAGAGCACCGACGGTTCGGCGAAACGTACCTGGTAGGGCCTAGCCGATACCCCGATTGATCGAGGTACCGGGCAGCAGCGGACCGGTGACCACGCCGCCCTGCCCCGCGCCGACCCACGGCGTTCCCACGTTGGCGGGCGTGCCGTTGGAGTAGGACAGGCACTTGCCGTCCTCTTTATTGCCGAACCAGGCCAGGCAGGCCGGCTGCGCCGTGACCTCGGGGCCGCCCGTGGATGCCGGGTTGGACGCTGCGACGAACGCCGGGGCCGCCGCTGCGGCCCCCGTGGCCAGCGCAAATGCGCCCACTGCGACGAACCGCCGCGTCCGCGTGCTGAACAATGTCACCAGGTCTGCCTCTCTCGCCTGAAGGTGCCCGACTGCCGTCACCCTATCGCGATGTGGGTGATCACGCAGTCAGGTCGTCGCCACTGGCCTGTTCGAGCAGGCTGCGCCGGTAGGACTCCATGGCCACCAGGTCACCGAACAGGGCGTGATATTCGTCTCCCTGCTCCACCGGTGACATGCGTTGCAGCTTGGACTTCACCTCGGCTATCTGGCGACCCACCCAAACTTCCTGCAGGCGGGCCAGCACGCTGCTGATGTAGCGCGGCAGATGCTCGTCGTCCTCGACGTTGATGGCCTCCACGCCCAACTCGTTGAGCAGGCCCGCCGCCGCCGGCGACGACGAGGACTGCTCGCGCACCGCCTCGATCCACTGGGCACCGGATTTGCCCGACGTCATGCCACCGGCCGCCTCGATCGCCGAGCGCACCGCGGCGTACCCCGGATGGGTGAAGCTCTCCACGGTCAGCGAGTCGAAGACCGGCCCGGCGATCGCCGGATACTGCAACCCGGCCTTGAGCGCTTCGCGCTGCGGCCACAGTGTCGGATCGGTCGGATCGGGGCGGCCGATGTGTTCCGGTACCGAGGTCTGCCTGGGTCTTGCCTGCTGCCCCGCGGGCTGACGCCGCGAGCCCTTGCGGCCACCGCCGGCTTCCTCCCGCACGCGGCTGATCACCTGGGCGACGTTGTCCCAGCCGACCCAGCCGGCCAGCTGCCTGGCGTACTCGTCGCGCAGCGTCAGGTCCTTGATCCGGGCCGCCACCGGTACGCAGTGCCGCAGCGCGGCCACCCGGCCTTCGGCGCTGTCCAGATCGTATTCGGCCAGCGCACTGCGAATCACGAACTCGAACAACGGGGTTCGCCGCGCCACCAGATCCCGCAGGGCGCTGTCGCCGGAGCGCAGCCGCAGATCGCACGGGTCCATTCCGTCGGCAGCCACCGCCACGAACGATTGCCCGGACAGGTTCTGCTCGCCTTCGAACGCCTTGACCGCAGCGGCCCGGCCCGCGGCATCGCCGTCGAACACGTAGATCAGCTCGCCGCGGAAGAAGTTGTCGTCCATCATCAGCCGGCGCAGCATCGACAGGTGTTGCTCACCGAACGCGGTGCCACACGAGGCCACCGCGGTGGTCACCCCGGCCTGATGCATCGCCATCACATCGGTGTAGCCCTCGACGACGACGGCCTGATGCCCCTTGGCGATGTCCCGCTTGGCGCGGTCCAGTCCGAACAGCACCTGCGACTTCTTGTAGAGCACCGTCTCAGGTGTGTTGACGTACTTGGCCTGGTTTTGATCATCGTCGAACAACCGGCGCGCGCCGAAGCCGATGGTCTCGCCCGAGGACACCCGGATCGGCCACAGCAGCCGCCGATGGAACCGGTCCATCGGCCCACGCTTACCCTCCCGGCTCAGCCCGGCCGCCTCCAACTCCTTGAACTCGAAACCGTTGCGCTGCAAGTGCTTTGTCAGCTTGTCCCACCCCGACGGCGCGAATCCGCACCCGAACTGGGCGGCCGCGGCGGCGTCGAAGTTGCGCTCGGTCAGGTACTTGCGCGCCTCAGCGGCCTCCTCCGAGGCCAGCGCCTCGGCGTAGAACTCCTGCGCGGCGGCATTGGCGGCCAGCAACCGGCTGCGGCTGCCCCGGTCGCGCTGCACATTGGTCGTCGACGAGCCGGTGTAGGTGACGGTGTAGCCAACCCGGTCGGCCAACAATTCGACCGCCTCGACGAAGCTGACGTGCTCGATCTTCTGGATGAAGGCGTAGACGTCGCCGCCCTCGCCGCAGCCGAAGCAGTGGAAGTGACCATGGTTCGGCCGTACGTGGAACGACGGCGACTTCTCGTCGTGGAACGGGCACAGACCCTTCATGGAGTCGGCCCCGGCCCGTCTCAACTGGACGTAGTCACCGACGACGTCCTCGATGCGAACCTTTTCACGGATGGCCGCGATATCGCGATCTGAAATCCGGCCGGCCACCGACATAGTCTATGCGTGCTTGAAACGCGCGCTAAGCGGGTTTGCCTGAGGGAGGCGTCGGTGAGCTTTGGTGGATATGGCGGACCGCCATCGGATCCGTTCGGCGGCGCGCCCTTCGGTGGGTGGTCGGGGCCGCCGTCCGGGCCGCCCACCATTCAGGTTCCGCCGCCACCGTCGCAGGAGACCAACCAGCTGGCGACGCTGTCGATCGTGTTCGCCTTCCTCTTCGCTCCCGCCGGAGCGGTGTTGGGTCACGTCGCGCTGTCTCAGATCAAACGTCTTCACCAGAAGGGCCGGGACCGCGCAATAATCGGGCTGGTCCTGTCCTACGTCGTCATCGTGATCGCGGTGGCGGCACTCGTCGTGTGGCTGGTCATACCCCGCTCGGACACGGCCACATCATCGAGGCCGACACTGCCGGCCGGACCGACCGACCAGCAGTCTGTCCAGCAGTACCTGCTGACCAAACCCGAGGTCGACCGGGCGATGCAATCGAACTATCAGCTGATGAGCGCTCTGACGGACAGCAACGGTGGTCTTCGCCGGGCCAACGTCACCTCGGACGCACCGGACTGCGCGGGCGTGCCCTTCGCCGCACAGAAGTCGAGCTATGACTCCGCACAGGAGCAGGCATTCGCCGGCTCGGTGTGGCGGTGGGGACCCAAGATGGGCCCCGCGATGTTCGTGATTCAGAACGTCATCGCGCTGCCCGACGTCACGTCGGCGCAAACCTTGTTCGATGAGTTCTCCGATATCTGGAAGCGCTGCGAGGGCAAGACGGTGAACGAGTCAGTGTCCGACCCGAAGCTGAACTCGACCCGCACCATCAACGAAGTGCGGGCCACCCCGGAGACGCTGTTGGCGTTCATCGACAACGAGAACAATCTCGATCACGCCGTCGACAGCTACAAGCGTGTGACGCGTGCCATCGGCCTGCACCGCAACTACCTCGTCGACCTCGAAATCCGCGGCTGGCGCGACAAGGAAACCGAACAGACGGTGGATGGCCGGACCAGCGATGTACTGGACGCCATCCTCGACAAGATCGGCTGACCCACTATCCCAGCGGCCGGGGCGAGCGCGCCTCGTGTACGCGCTCCAACCGGCTCTCGGTGTAGGACGCGATCTGATCGACCACCACCCGCAGCCGGGCACCGTCGTCAGTGGCCAGGTCGAACTCGGGTGCGAACTGCGGGTCCAGACTGCCCGGGGCCTGCGCCCACAGCGCCAGGGCGACCTCGTGGACGAGCGTGCGCTGATCGGCCTGGATCTGCAGGTGCCGGTGGTCGGACATGATGAACTGCAGCGCCAGCATCTTGAGCAGCACCACCTCGGCGCGCACCAACGGCGGGACCGTCAGCCCGGCATCGAAGCGCCGCAGCGGCCCATCCCCGGCGACGGCCCGGGTCTGGGTGATCGCCGCATTGGCAAACCGCCCGACGAGCTCACTGGTCAACGTCTTCAGGGCAACCGAGGACGCCAAGGTTCCGTCGTACTTCCCGACCGCGGCCACCACCGGCACGTGCGACAGTCGCTCGGCGGCGGCCAGCAGATCCTCGTGGGTGACGCTGGGAAAGTTTCTGGCACCCAGGTCCGCCAGCGAGGAGGCCGCGTCGGGATCGCCGAGCACCCGCAGGTCGATGCGCCCGGAGATCACCCCGTCCTCGACGTCGTGCACCGAATAGGCGACGTCGTCGGCCCAGTCCATCACCTGGGCCTCCAAGCAGGGCCGCTCGGCCGGTGCGCCGGCTCGTGCCCAGGCGGCGGCATCGGCGTCATCGTCGTAGAAGCCGTACTTCCTACGGGTACCGCCGAAACTCGGCCACGGATACTTCGCCACCGCATCCAGTGCGGCCCTCGTCAGGTTGAGCCCAGCCGAACGCCCCTCTGCATCAAGAACTTTGGGCTCCAGGCGGGTGAGAATCCGGAAGTTCTGGGCATTGCCCTCGAACCCGCCGAACGGTTTCGCGATCTCGTCCAGCGCACGCTCGCCGTTGTGCCCGTAGGGCGGGTGCCCGATGTCGTGGGCCAGGCCTGCCAGGTCCACCAGGTCCGGATCACAGCCCAACCCGATCGCCATACCGCGCCCGATCTGGGCCACCTCGAGTGAGTGGGTGAGCCGGGTACGTGGGGTGTCGCCATGGCGTGGCCCGACGACCTGGGTCTTGTCGGCCAGCCGCCGCAGCGCCGCACTGTGCAACACGCGGGCCCGATCACGGGCGAAGTCGGTGCGGTGCTCGGTGTCGGTCCCGGGCAGCGCGGCACCCTTGGGCGACTCGACCACCAGACGTTGCCGGTCGAAGTCGTCATAGGCGGCCTGCGTATCCCCGTTCACCGACGCACAGTCTGCCAGGAACCGGCGCACCAACCCCGCAGCGCATTAGATTGGCGGTCATGCGTATCGCCCGTCTGCTGTCCATGCTGCTCGCGATCCTGATGACCGGACTGCTGGTTGCCCCCGGCGCCGCCGCCGAGCCGCCATTGCGGTTGGCCACCCAGCTCACCGACAACGCCGGGGTGTTGTCGGCACCTCAGCGCGCCAGCGTGGAGCGCGCCCTCGACCAGCTCTACGACACCAAACGTATTCAGCTGTGGGTGGTTTTCGTCGAGGACTTCTCCGGCCAGAACCAGTCGGGCTGGGCGCAGAGCACGATTCAGCTCAGCGACCTCGGTGACGACGACGCACTGCTGGCGGTCGCCACCAACGCGCGGGCGTTTGCTTTCCAGGTGCCGAGCACGGTTCCCGGCGGTAATGCCCGCGCCGACGACATTCGGCGCAACAGCGTCGAACCGGCCCTGCGTCGCCAGGACTGGGCCGGCGCGGCCATCGCCGCTGCGAACGGCCTGAAGGCCAATCCTCCTGCCGCGCCGGCGGGAGCTGGGATCTCGTGGCCGTCCATGCTGATCGCCCTGGGCGTGGTGCTGGTGCTGGTCGGGTTGCTGTGGTGGTGGTCGCGCCGGCGCCGGGCCAAGCGCCGCCACGCCGAGTTCGAGGCCGCCAAGCGGGTCGATCCGACCGACGCCAACGCGTTGGCGTCGGTGCCGCTGGAGGCGCTCGACGAGCTGTCGCGCTCGATCGTGGTCGACGTCGACAATGCCGTCCGCACCAGTGACGCTGAGCTGGAACTGGCCATCGAGGAGTTCGGCGCCAAACGCACCGAACCGTTCAGCGCGGCCCTGGAGAATGCGAAAAAGGCTCTGGCCCAGGCATTCAACGTGCGTCAGACGCTCGATGACGACGTCCCCGAGACACCGCTGCAACAGCGGGAACTGCTGACCAAGGTGGTGGTATCGGCGGCCAGGGCCGACCGCGAACTGGACGCCCAGAGCCAGGCCTTCGAGCAGCTGCGCGATCTGGTGATCAACGCCCCGACCCGGCTCGACGCCATGACCCAGCAGATGGTCGACCTGACCGCCCGCATCGAACCGTCCAGCCAGACCTTGGGCAATCTGCACACCCAATTCGATTCCACCGCACTGAGTTCGGTGTCGACCAATGTGGACACCGCCAAGGAACGGCTGGCGTTCGCCGACCGCAACATCACCACGGCCCGCAACCTGGTATCCCGGCCGGCCACCGATCAGACCGAGCTGGTGGATGCGGTGCGTTCGGCCGAATCCGCCCTCGATCAGACCCGGACCCTGCTCGACGCCGTGGACAGCGCGGCCTCCGACATCAACCGGGCCCTGGCCGGTCTGCCCGCGGCGATCACCGATATTCAAGCCGGTGTCGACCAGGCGAATTCGCTTCTGGGGCAATCCGGTACGCCGCAGGCCGACAAACTGAGTGCCGCCCGTGACGCGGCGAAGAAGGCCGCCGACGACGCTACGGCCAACGGCAAGGCCGACCCGCTGGGCACCTTCACCCGACTGACCAAGGCCGACGCCGAACTCGATCAGCTGCTGGCCGGCGTGCACGAACAACAGGAAGCCGCCGAGCGGCTGGCCCGCGCGCTGGAGCAGGCGCTGTTCACCGCCCAGTCACGGATCAAGGCGGTGTCGGACTTCATCGAGACCCGGCGCGGGAGCATCGGGCCGGAGGCCCGCACCCGACTGGCCGAGGCGCAGCGGCAACTTCAGGCCGCCGAAGCCAAGCGCGGCGAGAATCCCGATGAGGCGGTGGCACATGCCAACGGGGCATCGACGCTGGCCGCACAGGCGCAGGGCCTGGCCAACGACGACGTGCGAGCGGCACAGCGGTCCTACACCTCCCAGTACGGCGGGGGCGGCGGCTCTGACATGGGCGCGGTGCTCGGCGGCATCCTCATCGGCAACGTCCTGCGCGGCGGTGGCGGTTTCGGAGGCGGCTTCGGCGGAGGGTACGGAGGCGGCTTCGGCGGTGGCCGCGGCATGGGGCGCCCGACGTCCTATGGCGGCTCGTCACATTCGTCGGGCCGCAGCTACAGCGGCGGTGGCGGCCGCTTCTGATCGCGCGCTAACTACGGGCCGTGTCGACGAGCGCGACCTCCGACGTCGCCACCGTACTGCCGTCCTTACGACGGAATCCGACCCCCACGGGATCGCCGGTGTCCGCCTCGATGAAGCGGTAATCGCTGCTGTCGGGCCGGGCCAGGTGGACGTGACCCCACTGCCCGATCGCCGCCAGCACCGGGATCAGGTCGTGTCCCGCGTCGGTCAGCACATACCGACTGCGGGTCCGGTCGCCCGGCTGCTGATAGTCGACGACTTCGAGGATGCCGGCCGCCACCAGTTCGGACAGCCGAGCGCTGAGTACGTCGGGAGCCACCCCCAGTTGTTCGCGGAATTCCGAGAACCGCGACTTGCCCATCAGCGCCTCACGGATGATCAGCATGGCCCACCGCTGTCCCAGCACCGACATGGTGCGGGCGATCGGACAGGAATTGTCGGTCAACGGATCGGTGCGCATGCCAAGATTCTAGCTGAGTTGGGAATACCTACTCAGATCTGAAACTTGACGAAGGTGACGTTCGCGCAGTCAATCGAGTTCGAAGGAGAATCGAATGTCCCATCAGATCAAGGGTGCAACGGCGGTAGTAACCGGTGGCCGGCAAGGCCTGGGCAAAGCGATCGTGGACGAACTCCTCGCCCGCGGCGCCGCCAAGGTCTATGCCACGAGCCGACGCCCCGAGCCCAGCACCGACCCGCGCATCGTCGTGGTCCAAGCCGAGGTCACCGATGACGACTCGGTCGCCCGGCTGGCAGCACTCGCCGGTGACGCCACGATCGTCGTCAACAACGCCGGCGTAACGGGCGGCAAGTCACTGCTGAACAGCGACCTCGACGACATCCGTTCCGTACTCGAAACCAACCTGTTCGGCGCATTGCGCGTAACCAGGGCCTTCGCTCCCCGGCTGGCCGGGGGCACCCTCGTAAACATCGCGTCGGTGCTGTCGTGGCTGCCCGGCTTTGGCGCCTACGGAGTCTCGAAAGCCGCGCTGTGGTCGGCGAACAACTCGCTGCGCCTGGAGCTGGACGGCCAGGGCACCGACGTGATCGGCGTGTACCTGGGCTACACCGACACGTCGATGACCGCCGATCTCGACGTGCCCAAGAACGATCCCGCCGATGTGGCCCGCCAGATCGTCGACGGCATCGAATCCGGTGCCACCGAGGTACTGGCCGACGAACTAACCCGGCAGACCCGCGCCGCGGTCCCCGCCTGAGCCCCGAGAGGAAGAACCATGTCGACCTATCGGGCCTATCAGGTCACCGGCCAACGCAATTTCGAACTCGTTGAGCGCGAGGTAGTGCCACCCGAACCCGGGCATGTTCGGGTGCGAGTAGACAGCTGCGGGGTGTGCCACAGTGATTTCCTCGCGGTCGAGGGCCAGCGACCCGATCCGCGACAACCGGTGGTACCCGGTCACGAGATCGCCGGGGTCGTCGACGCGGTGGGCGACGGGGTCACCGCGTGGACCATCGGTGACCGGGTCGGGCTGGGATTCCTGGGCGGGCAGTGCAACGAATGCGAGTACTGCCGCCGCGGCGATTTCGTCAACTGCACCGATCAGCCGCAGCCCGGAACCACCGAGGACGGTGGCTACGCCGAGATGGTCTACGCCCGTGCCACCGGTCTGGTGCGCGTGCCCGACGAACTCGAGGCCATCACCGCCGCTCCCCTGCTGTGTGCCGGCGTGACGGTGTTCAATGCGCTGCGGTCCACCGGGGCACCGCCCGCAGCGCTGGTCGCGATCCAGGGCCTCGGCGGACTCGGACACCTCGGCGTGCAATACGCCCACAAACTGGGCTACCGGGTCGCCGCGATCGCCCGCGGCCCGGAAAAGGCCCAATTGGCAACGGCTCTGGGAGCTGATCACTACATCGACAGTGCCGCGGAGGACCCCGGCGCCGCGTTGACCGCACTGGGCGGCGCGGCCGCTGTCATCGCCACCGCAGCCAGCGGCTCGTCGATGAGCCCGCTGGTGGCCGGGCTGCGGCCACACGGTCAGCTCGTCGTCGTCGGCGCCGCACCGGATCCCATCTCGGTCAACACCGCCGACCTGATCTTCGGCGGTCGCAGCATCGTCGGCAGCCTGACCGGTTCGGCGATCGAGAACGAGGATAATCTCGCGTTCAGTGTGGCCAACGGCGTCGCCCCGATGGTCGAGGTGATGCCGTTCGAGGACGCGCCGAAAGCCTACGAGCACATGATGTCCGGGCAAGCTCGTTTCCGGGTCGTCCTCGACGTCGCGGGATCACTGCGGTGACGCGGCGCAGTTCGGCCGTCGACCACGCGAGCCGGCGGCTGCTGATCGCGCTGCCCGACGATTACGAGCGGGCCCGCAGCCGCTACGAATCACTGGTACCGGCAGTCGATCTCACCGCATATGACGGCACATCGAGCTGGGACGACGTGCTCGCCGTGACGAAGCAGCAAGCCCCACACGGCTTCATGCGGTATTTCCGCATCGACGTCGCGCCAACGATGGCACTGTCCGGCTCGACGTCGCGGGCCACCGAGTACCTGATGGGCAATCACACCATCGCCGAACGCATGTTGCGACACGATCCGGGCGTCATGCTGCACGCACCATTGCGCACCCTGCTCTACGCCGGCCCGGACGGCACCGTGCTCGCCCTCGACCAGCCGAGCCTGCTGTTCGCCAGCTATGGCAACCCGGAGATCGCGACCGTGGGAAGGGAACTCGACGGCCTGCTAGCCACATTGGTCGACCTGCTCGGCGGCGACGTGCCGTCGCAACTACTCCCCTGAGAACAGCCTACGCCCACCACGACAGCGATCGGCAAGGTCGTCACCCGAACCTAGCCGGCGCGAAAACCTAGGCGCCCTTGAGGCGCACGGCCAGGTAGTCCGACACCTTGTCCAGCGCGATGCGCTCCTGGGTCATGGCGTCGCGTTCGCGGATGGTGACCGCGTTGTCCTCCAGGGTGTCGAAATCGACTGTCACGCAATACGGCGTGCCGATCTCGTCCTGGCGACGGTAGCGCCGGCCGATCGCACCGGCGTCGTCGAACTCGACGTTCCAGTTCTTTCGCAGCTCGGCGGCCAGGTCGCGGGC
The DNA here is from genome assembly GCF_040655355.1 of Mycobacterium sp. NPDC050441. NCBI lineage: Bacteria > Bacillati > Actinomycetota > Actinomycetes > Mycobacteriales > Mycobacteriaceae > Mycobacterium > Mycobacterium sp. NPDC050441. The sequence continues at coordinate 444,586 of NZ_JBFAJS010000005.1, forward strand.
CTTGGGTGACAGATCGGCATTGCGCGACAGCGGCAGCACCGCGGCCTTGACCGGGGCCAGGCGCGGGTCCAGCTTGAGCACGGTGCGCTTGTCCACCCCGCCCTTGGCGTTCGGGGCCTCGTCCTCGGTGTAGGAATCGACCAGGAACGCCATCAGCGAGCGGGTCAGGCCGGCTGCCGGCTCGATCACGTACGGCACGTAACGGGTGTCCGCGCCCTGGTCGTAGAACGACAGGTCGACACCGGAATGCTTTGCGTGCGTGGACAAGTCGAAGTTGGTGCGGTTGGCGATACCCTCCAGCTCACCCCAGGGGTTGCCGGAGAAACCGAACTTGTACTCGATGTCGACCGTGCCGTCGGAGTAGTGCGACAGCTTCTCCTTGGGATGGTCGTACAGGCGCAGGTTGTCCCGGTTGATGCCGAGATCGACGTACCAGTGCAGCCGTGTCTCGATCCAGTACTTGTGCCATTCCGCCGCCGTGGACGGCTCGACGAAGAACTCCATCTCCATCTGCTCGAACTCACGGGTGCGGAAGATGAAATTGCCCGGGGTGATCTCGTTGCGGAAGCTCTTGCCGATCTGGCCGATGCCGAACGGCGGCTTCTTGCGCGCGGTGGTGACCACGTTGGCGAAGTTCACGAAGATGCCCTGAGCGGTCTCCGGGCGCAGGTAGTGCAGACCCTCCTCCGACTCGATCGGTCCGAGGTAGGTCTTGAGCATCATGTTGAAGTCACGCGGCTCGGTCCACTGGCCCTTGGTGCCGCAGTCCGGGCAGACGATCTCGTCCATCGACACCGAATCGGGGTCATCCAGACCCTTCTTCAGCGCGTAAGCCTCCTGCATGTGGTCCTGCCGGTGCCGCTTGTGGCAGTTGAGGCACTCCACCAGCGGATCGTTGAACACCTCGACGTGACCGGAGGCCACCCACACCTGGCGGGGCAGGATGATCGCGCTGTCCAGGCCGACGACATCGTCGCGGCCGGTGACGATGGACTTCCACCACTGGCGCTTGATGTTCTCTTTGAGCTCGACACCGAGCGGGCCGTAATCCCACGCGGACTTGGTGCCGCCGTAGATCTCACCGGACTGGAAGACCAGGCCACGGCGTTTCGCCAGGTTCGCAACGGTATCGATGATGGATGCCACGGTGCATCAGAGTAGCGACCAGCTCGCCGGCAGCGATAATCCGCCGCGGCCGGCGGAGCGGTTGACATGCAATATCGCGCATGTATTCTGGCCCGTAATGGAAACGATTTCCAATTTCACGGTCACTCCGCACGACGACGGACGCGAGCACGGCGCCGCCCCGGCGCCTGAGTTGCCACCGCGCGAAGTCCTCGACACCGCGGGCGAGCTGCTGCGTGCGCTGGCCGCCCCGCTGCGGATTGCGATCGTCCTGCAGCTGCAACAGTCGGGGCGCTGTGTGCACGAGTTGGTCGATGCCCTCGCCGTGCCGCAGCCGCTGGTGAGCCAGCACCTCCGGATTCTCAAGCAGGCCGGAGTCGTGGCCAGCGAGCGAGCCGGCCGCGAAGTGCTCTACCGCCTGGTCGATCACCATCTGGCCCACATCGTCGCCGACGCCGTCGCCCACGCCGGTGAGGAGCACGGGTGACGGGCGCAGTCCGGTCCACCAGGCAGCGTGCGGCGATCGCCGACCTGCTCAACGAGACCGACGGATTCCGCTCAGCCCAGGAACTGCACGACGAGCTGCGCCGCCGCGGCCAGGGCATCGGCCTGACGACGGTGTACCGCACCCTGCAGTCCATGGCCACCACCGGAAGCGTCGACACGCTGCGCACCGACACCGGTGAGTCGGTCTACCGGCGCTGCTCGGAGGACCATCACCACCATCTGGTGTGCCGGGCCTGCGGCGCGACCGTCGAGATATCCGGCGGACAGGTCGAGACCTGGGCCGCCGACGTGGCCCGCGAGCACGGTTTCTCCGACGTGAGCCACACGATCGAGATCTTCGGCATGTGCCGCGGCTGCGGCGACGGGGTCAACTGACCGAATTTCCGCCATAGCGCTTCACACGTGGGGACGTTAAGCCCGATCGCGTGCGCGGGGAGTGCGGAGAGGTCAGCTGAGCCCCGTAAGCCCTGTCAAATGGTGCTCGAACAGGGATCGACCTCGGAGACAGGTTTATTGGCCAACTCCAACCCACCACTCCAGACGAGGCCGACATAGACGAGAACCACTGCCACCATGACGCCGGCTGCGATGAGAAATCTCCTGGCCAGGCGGTGGGAACGCAGCGCGAGCAGACCGATGGACGTCACCACCAGAATCAGCAGAGACAGTCCGGTGATGGCGATCAGATAACTTCGCTCCGCTGGGTCGTAGGTGCGGTAGGAGCAGCCCTGCCCCAATAAGTCGCCAGTGACATACAGGACGAGCCGCAGCCGAAGAGCCAAGAGAACAACATCGACAGCCATGAGTAGAACGACGACCGCCGCGACCGCACCCGCAACGCTGACCCTGCTCTCAGCCGAGTTCATCGCAACCCGAAACTCAACGCCGGACCAGTTCCAGCACGATGTCACTGGTCAACGGTGCCAGCTCGATGTCACCAGGCGAGTGAGGGTCGATCCAGGTCATCTCGGCTATCTCGGCCTGCGGCCGCGGTTCGCCGTCCAGGCTCACCCGGTAGAGCCACGCATCGACAGAGTGGCCGGGTTCATTGGCCGCCGGTGCGCTGTGGCGGCCAAGTTCTTCGGCCGCCGAAACATCAAAACCGACCCCGAGTTCCTCTCGAACCTCCCGGGCCAGCGCGTCGATCGGCTGCTCCCCCGGCTCGATCTTGCCGCCCGGCTGCATGAACGCCGTCGTACCGCGCTTGCGGACCACGAGTAACCGGTCGTTCTCACCGAGCACCACGGCCGCGACGATCCGGATGACCAGAGGGGTCACGACATCAGGTCCCGACGCACGTCGGCGCCGGTGGCCAGCACCATCAGGATCAGCGTGCGCAGCGCGTCGTCGGTGAGCCCGGCGGCCGGGAAGTTATAGCGCAGCATCACGTCGGCAACCTTCTTGGCCGGCCGCTTGCGCGCAGCACCTTTAGGCGTCGCACCGTTGGTGGGCGTCTCGACCAACTTCTCCACAAGCACCACCGTGCCCAGCATGGTCTTGCTGGCATGGTCCGACACCCGTTCGCGAATCTTGTTGTCCAGCGGCAGATCCCACGCCAACGGCTGGGTCAGCGACACCATCTCCAAGTCCTCGGCGATGGCCACCACCCGCACCGAGGCCACCGAACCGTCGACCGTCACGGTCAGCGCATCGTCCTCTTCCTCGACGACGGACATCACCTCGCCGAGTACCGCGGACAACCGCTGCAGCAGGCTGGGCATGTCAGGCCCTCCCGAAGCGACGGTTGCGGTTCACGTACTCCTCGCACGCCGCCCACAGGTCGCGCCGGTCGTAATCGGGCCACAGCTTGTCCTGGAACACGAACTCGGCATAGGCCGACTGCCACAGCAGGAAGTTGCTGGCCCGCTGCTCCCCCGACGTCCGGATGAACAGGTCCACGTCGGGGATGTCGGGGCGGTGCAGATGCTTGGCGAAGGACGCCTCACTGATCCGGCTCGGGTTGATCTTGCCTTCGACGGCCTCGGCGGCCAGTGCCTGCGCAGCCTCGACGAGTTCGGTGCGCCCGCCGTAGTTCACGCAGTAGTTGACGGTGATGACGTCATTGCCGACAGTCATCTGCTCGGCGATGTCGAACTCCTTGATGACGCTGCGCCACATCTTGGGCCGCGATCCGACCCAGCGCATGTTCACGCCCATGGCGTTCAGGTTCTCCCGGCGGCGACGCACCACCTCCCGGTTGAACCCCATCAGGAACCGGACCTCCTCGGCGCTGCGCTTCCAGTTCTCGGTAGAGAACGCGTAGACGCTCAAGTGTTTGATGCCCAATTCGATGGCACCGCAGGTGATGTCGATCAGCACCGCCTCGCCCATCTTGTGGCCTTCAGTGCGGCCCAGGCCGCGCTGGGTGGCCCACCGGCCGTTGCCGTCCATCACCACTGCGACGTGATTGGGCACCTGATCGGCAGGGATCCGGGGCGCGACTGCCTTGGACGTGTGTTGGGGCGGGCGGGCGAAGTGGCCGTTGGTGCCGGCCGGGATCTGGGGGAAGACGACGGGCCAGGTCGAGGTATCCGGGAAGACCGGATAGTCCTCAGGCGCCGGGGGCAGCTGTGGGTAGGTTGATTTGCCCTGCTTGTCCCGCTTCAAAGCCATGGGTCATATCCTGCCTGACCAGCGTCGCGCGCTGTTCGGCGACTGTCCGATCGATCCGGTACGCCCGCTCGACCAGAGGCAATGTCCGCAGCTGACGCTCCAGGTGCCACTGCAGATGCGCCGCGATCAGCCCGCTGGCCTGGCTGCGATGCCCCGACGAGGATGCCTCGGCGTACTCCCAGTCACCCTCGTGCAGCGCCGACATCAGTTCCAGCACGGGCTGGGGCGGTGTGCTGGATCCGCTGGGCCGACAGTGCACGCACACACTGCCGCCGGCGGCGACGTGAAATGCCCGGTGCGGGCCCGGCGTGGCGCAGCGGGCGCACTCGGTCAGCGCCGGCGCCCATCCGGCGATGGTCATCGCCCGCAGCAGATAAGAGTCCAGCACCAGCTCGCGGGCCCGGCGGCCGTCGGCGACCGCCCGCAAGGCAGCCACCGTGAGCCGGTGCAGGTCGGGCATCGGTGCGTGCTCCTCCCCGGCCAGCCGCTCGGCGGTCTCCAACATCGCGCACGCACTCGTGTAGCGGCCGTAGTCACTGACGATGTCGGCGGCGAACGCGTCGATAGCCTGCACCTGGGTGACGATGTCGAGGTTGCGCCCCGGATGCAGCTGCACGTCGATATGGGCAAACGGCTCCAGCCGCGCACCGAACTTGCTGCGGGTACGCCGGACCCCCTTGGCCACCGCGCGTACCAAACCATGGTCGCGGGTGAGCAGGGTGACAATCCGGTCGGCCTCGCCGAGCTTGTGCTGGCGCAGCACCACCGCCCGGTCCCGGTACAGCCGCATCGTGACAGTGTCGCACCATGGCCGGACAGGTTCCGTTACGCACCGCCGATATCCTCGAAAGTGATGGCCAAATCTGCGACTTCCGACTCAAGTTCTCCACGATTTCCCACCCTGACCAACCAGCTCTATCAACTTGCCAGCGGCGCGGTCACTTCTGAGGAACTGGTACAGCAGTCGCTGCACGCCATCACCGCGAGCCAGTCCACCCTCAACGCATTCCGCGTCGTGCTGACCGAGCAGGCGCTGGCCGACGCCGCCAGGGCCGACACGGCTCGCGCAGCCGGCAAACAACTCCCGCTGCTGGGAATCCCCATCGCGGTCAAGGACGACGTCGACGTCGCCGGGGTGCCGACCCGGTTCGGCACCGACGGGGCCACGCGCGTCGCCACCGACGACGCCGAGGTGGTGCGCCGCCTCCGGGCCGCCGGCGCGGTGATCGTCGGGAAGACCAATACGTGCGAGCTCGGCCAGTGGCCGTTCACCGGCGGCCCGGGGTTCGGCCATACCCGTAACCCGTGGTCGCGCAAGCACAGCCCGGGCGGATCCTCGGGCGGCAGCGCCGCGGCCGTCGCCGCGGGCCTGGTGACCGCGGCCATCGGATCCGACGGCGCGGGCAGTGTCCGCATCCCCGCGGCGTGGACGCACCTGGTCGGCATCAAGCCACAGCGCGGTCGCATCTCCACCTGGCCGCTGCCCGAGGCGTTCAACGGCATCACGGTCAACGGGGTGCTGGCCCGCACCGTCACTGACGCGGCCCTGGTGCTCGACGCCGCATCCGGTAATGCCGACGGCGACCTGCACAAGCCCGCGCCGATACAGGCCGCCGAGCACGTCGCCCGCGCCCCCGGGCCGCTGCGGGTCGCCATGTCGACGAAGTTCCCGTTCACCGGTTTCCGGGCCACGCTGCACCCCGAGATCCGCGACGCGCTGCAGAGCATCGCAGATCAACTCGGGCACCTGGGTCACACCGTGGTGGAAAAGGACCCCAACTACAGCCTGCGCATGTCATGGGACTTCCTGGCCCGCTCCACCGCCGGCCTGCTGGACTGGACCGACCGACTCGGCGACGTGGCCTACGACGAGCGCACCGTGGGCAACATGAGGATCGGCCGGTTGTTGTCACAGGACGTGCTGCGCAAGGCCCGGGCGCACGAGGCCGCCGCGCAGCGCCGCATCTCCTGGATCTTCAACCTCGTCGACGTCATCATCGCGCCGACCACCGCCCAACCACCGCCACTCACACACGAATTCGACCGCCGCGGGTGGTCCGCCACCGAACGCGCCTCGATCGCCGCCTGCCCGGTGACCTGGCCGTGGAACCTACTGGGCTGGCCCTCGATCAACGTGCCCGCCGGCTTCACCTCCGACGGGCTGCCGATCGGCATCCAACTGATGGGACCCGCCGACAGTGAGCCGCTGCTGATCTCGCTGGCCGCCGAGTTGGAGGCGATCACCGGCTGGGCCGCCAAGCAGCCCGAGGTCTGGTGGACTACCCCGTCGCAGACGGACGCATCACAGGCGGCCGCCGCGATCAACGCGCTTGACGGGTAGCCGGACTGGGCGCTGGACTTCGGCGACGTACGACGGACACAGCCATGGTGACCACTACGACCGGTCAGCGCGCGACGCGTTCACCGTCGATGAAATCCCGAGCGACACAACCGCTGATGCGCCTGCACCGACGATTCCCGGCACAGTCCGAGGCTGCCCGAGCCGAGGCAACGACGGCGTACCTGCGAGGCGAACATTGATCGGCCCAAGTTGTTCCGTCATATCGGATTTTGCACGCTATCGAACATGGCGAGGGGGCTGCCGCAATGAGCTATCTGGATCCGTACCATCCCCAGCGGCTCCTCGTCACATGGCCTCGGCAATAGCTCACGCGAGCGCGTCAAGACCACGCTGATCATTCTCGGCATCGGGATTGTCGTGATCGCGATCGTGGTTCTGATTGCCGTGTTGATGAGCAAATAGCGGTGGCTCGCTGGGCCGGTCAGAACCCTAGCCGCCCCAGCTGCTTCGGATCGCGCTGCCAGTTCTTGGCGATCTTGACCCGCAGGTCGAGATAAACCTTTGTGCCGAGCAGCTTTTCGATCTGAGTGCGGGCGGCTGTGCCAACCTCACGCAGGCGGGCGCCGCCCTTCCCGATCACGATGCCCTTCTGGCTGTCACGCTCGACGTAGAGGATGGCGTGGACATCAATGAGGGGATTGTCGGCCTCGCGCCCCTGCCTTTCCTCGACCTCCTCGATGACCACGGCCAGCGAGTGCGGCAGCTCATCGCGCACGCCTTCGAGGGCGGCCTCACGAATGAGCTCGGCCATCAGGACTTCTTCCGGCTCGTCGGTCAGCTCACCGTCGGGGTAATAGGCAGGCCCCGGCGGCAGTTTGGCGACGAGGACATCGGTGAGCACATCGAGTTGTTCGCCCGCGGTGGCCGAGACCGGCACGATGTCGGCATCCGGCCCCAGGAGTTCGCTGACGGCCATCAGCTGTTCGGCGAGGCGATCCTTGGGCACCTTGTCGATCTTGGTGACGACGGCGATCAGGGTGGTCTTCGGCGCAACAGCGCGGATCTGTTGGTAGATCCAGCGATCGCCGGGGCCGATGCGCTCATCGGCGGGGATGCACAGACCGATCACGTCCACCTCGGAGTAGGTGTCCTTGACCAGCTCGTTGAGCCGCTTCCCGAGCAGGGTGCGGGGGCGGTGCAGGCCGGGGGTGTCGACCAGGATGATCTGGAAGTCCTCGCGGTGCACGATCCCGCGGATCGTATGCCGCGTGGTCTGCGGGCGATTCGAGGTGATCGCGACCTTCTGGCCCACCAGGGCATTGGTCAGTGTCGACTTGCCGGTGTTGGGCCTGCCGACGAAACAGACGAAACCGGAACGGAATTCACTCATCGTTCTCCCCTATCGCCGAAACTGCGGTGAGATCGTAATCTGTGCCAGAAATGCGATCTGTGCGCAGTCTCGGTGTGTCACAGCGGTTTTCCTGCCCGATCGGTGACGATCAGTGCGGCGTCGGCGGACAGTTCGCGCACCGCGGCGGCGCCCGGGTCGTCGGCGGAGCCGCCCAACAGCACCGCGGCCTCCAGCCCGGTGGCGCCGCTGGACACCGCAGCGGCCACTGCCGCCTGCAACGCGGTCAACTGGAGCGCCGCCAGGGTCACCGGAGCACCGGCGTAGGTGCGGCCGTCCTGGTCACGGACCGCCGCACCGGTGGAAGCCTCGGCGCGGCCCATGGCGCCGCGGGCCAGCACCACGAGCTTGTTGTCTTCTGCGTCGAGCTCACTCATGTGTATCTCGGGTCTCCTGTTTCTCGGATTCAGCCGGGCTGACCAGAACGGTGCCGATCCGGACCCGTCCACGGTGGTCGGAACCGCCCTCGGCGCGCAGCCGCAGCCCATCCCACGTGACTTCGGCGCCGGGCAGCGGCACCCGGCCCAATTCGAAAGCGACCAGGCCACCGACAGTGTCCACGTCGAGATCCTCGTCGGGCTCCATCTCGTAGAGCTCGCAGAGGTCTTCGATCGGCAGCCGCGCCGACACGCGGTACTCGCGCTCACCGAGGTCCTCCACCGGAACGACCTCGCCGGCGTCGTATTCGTCGACGATCTCGCCCACGATCTCCTCAAGCACGTCCTCGATGGTGACCAGACCGGCGATCGCGCCGTATTCGTCGACGAGCAGCGCCATGTGGTTGCGGTCGAGCTGCATCTCTTTGAGCAGTTCGTCGAGTGGCTTGGAGTCCGGGACGAACACCGCCGGACGCATCACCTGCGCCACGTTGGTGTCGCGACCGCCGTTGGTCGAGTAATAGGTCTGCTGGACAAGGTCTTTCAGGTAGACCACGCCGACGACGTCGTCGACGTTCTCGCCGATCACCGGGATGCGGGAATGCCCGCTGCGCACCGCCAGCGAGGTGGCCTGACCGGCCGATTTGTCCGATTCGATCCACACCATCTCGGTGCGCGGCACCATGACTTCGCGGGCCGGGGTGTCGCCGAGCTCGAACACCGACTGAATCATCCGGCGTTCCTCGTCGGCCACCACGCCGCGCTGCTGGGCCAGGTCGACGACCTCCCGCAACTCGATCTCGGATGCGAACGGACCGTTGCGGAAGCCGCGGCCGGGAGTCAATGCGTTACCGATGAGCACCAGCAGGCGGCTGATCGGAGTGAGCAGCACCGAGATAGCCTGCAGCGGCAAGGCTGAGATCAGCGCAATGGAGTAGGCGTTCTGCCTGCCGACCGTGCGCGGGCCGACGCCGATGGCCACGAAGCTCGTCACCACCATGATCGCGGCGGAAGCCACCAGGCCCCACCCGACGCCGAGATGCCCGTCGAGGAAGGACGCCAGCAGCACGGTGGCAGTGATCTCGCAGGTAATCCGGAGAAGCACAACAAGATTGATGTAGCGAGGTCGTTCGGCGACGACCCGGCCGAGCCGGGCCGCACCCGGACGTTCCTCACGGACGAGCTCTTCGATCCGCGCGATCGAGACGGTGGACAGGGCGGCGTCGATAGCTGCGAACAGGCCACCGAACCCGACCAGCACCACGGCGCCGAGCAGCGGAAGTAGGCCGGTCACGGTTCGTCGAAATATCGGGACTTGTCCAGCAGCCGCTGGTCTTTCTCGCTCTGCCGGTCGGCGTGATACGACTCGACCTGATCAGCCACCCACTCCTCGAGGAGCTGACGCTGCAGCGCGAACATCTCCTTCTCCTCGTCCGGCTCGGCGTGGTCGTAACCGAGCAGATGCAGCACCCCGTGCACCGTCAGCAACGCCAACTCCTGACCGAGCGAGTGCCCGGCCTTGGCGGCCTGCTGCTCGGCGAACTCCGGGCACAACACGATGTCACCGAGCATGGCCGGGCCCGGCTCGGGCGCATCTGGCCGGCCCCCGGGCTCCAGCTCATCCATCGGGAAACTCATCACATCGGTGGGGCCGGGCAGGTCCATCCACCGCATGTGCAGGTCGGCCATCGCCGCACTGTCCAGCAGCACCATCGACAGCTCGGCCGCCGGGTTCACATCCATCTTCGCGATGACGAAGCGCGCGACGCTGATCAGCTCGTCCTCGGAGACGTCAATGCCCGACTCGTTGGATACCTCGATGCTCATCGGCGGGGCCGCCCGTTCGATGAACGGCGTTGTGAGCGGTTGAGCAAGGCCGGCTCCTCGTGGCGTGCGTAGGCGTCGACGATCTCCGACACCAAGCGGTGGCGGACCACGTCGGCGCTGGTGAGCTCGGCGAAGTGGATGTCGTCGATGCCGTCGAGGATGTTCATCGCCGCACGCAGCCCAGAAGTGTTTCCACCGGGCAGGTCGACCTGCGTAATATCGCCGGTGACAACGACTTTCGAGCCGAAACCGAGCCGGGTCAAGAACATCTTCATCTGCTCGGCGGTGGTGTTCTGCGCCTCGTCGAGAATGATGAACGCATCGTTGAGCGTCCTACCCCGCATGTATGCCAGGGGTGCGACCTCAATTACCCCGGCGCTCATCAGCTTTGGAATGAGCTCAGGGTCCATCATGTCGTGCAGTGCGTCGTACAGCGGCCGCAGATACGGGTCGATCTTCTCGCTCAACGTGCCGGGCAGGAAACCAAGGCGCTCACCGGCTTCCACCGCGGGGCGGGTCAAGATGATCCGATTGACCTGCTTGGCCTGCAGGGCACTGACCGCCTTGGCCATCGCCAGGTAGGTCTTGCCGGTACCGGCCGGACCGATGCCGAACACGATGGTGTGCGCATCGATGGCGTCGACGTAGCGCTTCTGGTTCAGCGTCTTGGGCCGGATCGTCTTGCCGCGGCGGCTCAGGATGTCGAGCGTGAGCACCTCGGCCGGGGACTCGTCCTCGGTGCCGGTGAGAATGGCGACGCTGTGACGTACCGCCTCGGCGGTCACCGCCTGCCCACTGGAGGCGACGGCGATCAGCTCGGCGACGACGCGTTCGGCCAGCGCTACATCGGCGGGCTCGCCGGTGAAGGTGATCTCGTTGCCGCGCGCGTGGATGTCAGCGGTCAGAAGTCTTTCGAGTGCCCGTAAATTCTCATCAGCCGAGCCGAGCAGGCCCACGATTATGTCGGGCGGAACAGTGATGCTGCTGCGGACCGATTCCGATGCGGTGGCCGACGAGTCAGCGGTCGTGTCGCGGGGCGTCACGTGGAGTTTGTGCCTGCTTTCCGTGTTTTCAAGACGGCCGGCTGCCGTCGTACTGTTGCCAGTTTACCGCTGGTCAACGACACGCCCCAATGGTTGAGCGGGCCGACGCCGATCAGTGCCTCGCGGTTGGCGGGCCCGGCTTGCCGGCCGGGTGAACGCACAGGTCAACGTAGTGGTGAACTAGCCGCTGAATTCCGCCAACTTGGCCGCCACGGCGTCCGCGTCCGGCCTGGCGTACATCTTCCGGGACCCGCGATCGTAGGTGGCCATGAGGGGGCAACGCTCGGCGGTGCCGGTGACGGTTTCCCCGCTCTTGATCACCTTGCCGGTCTTGGCCTCGCGAAACGTGATCTCGTATTCGACGGAGTAGTAGTCGACTTTGATGTTGTTCCCGTCGTCGTCGTCGACGCACTGGACGGATTTCACCTCGCTGCCCCTCTTTCGATCCAGGCAGGCAACGACATTGATCTTGGAGAACTCGTTGGACAGCGCCGAATCGGAGGCCGAGAGCCAAATCTCGTCGACGAATCCAAGACCCTTGAAGTAGGCCACGGCGTTGTACGGCTTGCCGTATTCCGCGGCGTTGGTGATGTGATCGTTGTCGCACACCTGAGAGAAATCAGATGCCGACTGGGCGACCCGGTCTTGCCCCTCACCACTCACTTTGACGACCATGTAGCCCATAAATCCGACTATCGAAATGCCGACAACCGCGATGACGGCAACGATCGCGATGCCGAGTCGCGATTTCTTCGGCTGAATCGGCGGTCCGGCCGGGGACCAGTTCGGGGGCTGACCGTACGGAGGTTGCCCATACGGCGGAGGACCAGCCGGCGCCCCGGGCCACTGTTGGGGTTGCGGCGGCGGCCAGTGCGGGGGCTGCTGCCCGTAGGGGGGCTGAGGACCTTGGGGCGGCGGGCCCTGGGGCGGAAAGCTCACGGTTGGAGCGTAATGCCTGGCCAAGCTACACGTAGGCGCTAAATCTCCCAGCGCGCCGTCAGCGCACCGATCGCTCCCAGCGCGACGGCCGCGGCGGTCGACGTCCGCAGGACAGTTGGGCCCAGACGTACGGCCTTCGCTCCGGCCGCGGCGAAAGCGGCGATCTCCTCATCGGCGATGCCGCCTTCGGGCCCGACGATGAGCATCAGTGAATCCACTTGGGCCAGAGGCAGTTCGGCCAGAGGCTCGGTGGCCGATTCGTGCAAGGCCAGCACCACTGCCCCGGCGGCCACGGCATCGGTAACGCGCTGGGTCAGGGCTCCTGTGGAGACCACACCCTCGACGGCCGGGACGTAGGGCCGGCGGGACTGCCGGGCCGCCGAACGGACCACCGCTTCCCACCGTCGCAGGCCCTTTTCCACCTTCGGGCCCTCCCAGCGGGCCACACACCGAGTCGCCTGCCAGGCGACAAACCCGTCCGCACCGGCCTCGGTCGCCAGCTCGACGGCCAGCTCTGAGCGATCGGACTTGGGCAGCGCCTGCACCACGGTGACGGTCGGACGTGGTGCGGGGATGGTGGCCCGCTCGGTCACCCGCGCCGACAGCCGGCCCTTGGCGGTGTCCTCGACGATGCAGTGGGCCAGCGTCCCGGCGCCGTCGCTCAGGTCGATCTTCTCGCCGACCCGGATACGACGCACGTTGGAGGCGTGGAAGCCCTCGTCGCCGTCGACGACGGCGAGCTCCCCCGCGCCCGGCAGCGCGTCGACGTAGAAAAGCGCTGAGCTCACGGTGGCAGCCCGCGGCGTCAGCGGCCGGAGAACGTCTCGCGCAGCCGGCTGAACAGACCGCCGGAGCTCGCTGAGGCCTGCGTCGAGCGCACTTCCGCCACGTCGCGGGCCCGGTTCTCCTTCAGCTTGCGCAGCAGGTCGATATCGGCGTTGTCCAGCCGCGACGGCACCACCACGTCGATGTGGGCGTGCAGGTCACCGCGAACCCCGGAGCGCAGGTGTGGCATGCCGTGGCCGCGCAATGAGGTCACCGCCCCGGGCTGTGTGCCCGCGGGGATGGTCAGTTCGGTGGGCCCGTCGAGGATCGCGTCGACGGAGACCGTGGTGCCCAGCGCAGCGTCGACCATCGGCACCGAGATCGTGCAGTGCAGGTCGTCGCCGTCGCGGACGAAGATCTCGTGCTGCTTCTCATGGACCTCGACGTACAGATCGCCCGCCGGTCCGCCGCCCGGTCCGACCTCGCCCTGCGCGGCCAGCCGCACCCGCATGCCGTCGCCCACACCGGCCGGGATCTTGACGCTGATCTCACGGCGGGCGCGCACCCGACCGTCGCCACCGCAGCGGTTGCACGGATCGGGGATGACCTCACCGATTCCCCCACACACGGGGCACGGACGGGTCGTCATCACCTGCCCCAGCAACGAGCGCTGCACGGTCTGGATCTCGCCGCGGCCGTCACAGGTGTCGCAGGCAACCGGCGTGGAATTGCCGTTGGTCCCTTTGCCGTGACACAGATCGCACAGCACCGCGGTGTCCACGGCCACCTGCTTGGTCACGCCGGTGGCGCACTCCGCAAGGTCCAACCGCATGCGCAGGAGTGAATCCGCGCCGGGACGCACCCGGCCGATCGGCCCGCGCGAGCCGGTTCCGCCACCGAAGAACGCCTCGAACACGTCGCCGAGACCACCGAACCCGCTGAAACCACCGGGCGCTCCACCGACCGACTCCATCGGGTCGCCGCCCATGTCCACGATGCGGCGCTTCTCCGGATCCGACAGCACCTCGTAGGCGACCTGGATCTCGGTGAACCGGCTCTGGGCTTCCTCGTCGGGATTGACGTCGGGATGCAACTCACGCGCCAGCCGCCGATAGGCGCGTTTGATCTCTGAATCGCTCGCGCCTTTGCTCACTCCGAGCAAGCCGTAATAATCGCGTGCCACGCTGACCTTGCCTGACCTTTCTATGCCGGATCGACCGGCAGCATTAACGAGTACCTAGGACTTCGCCGATATAAAGAGCAACCGCCGCAACATTGGCGATCGTTCCCGGGTAGTCCATTCGGGTGGGACCTACCACACCCATTCCGCCGTACACCTTGCCCGAGCTGCCGTACGTGGTGCTCACCACTGACGTTCCCAGCATCTGCTCGGCCTCGGTCTCATGACCGATCCGCACGGTTACCTTGCCCGCTTCCTGCTGGGCCGCCAACAGCCGTAGTACCACCACCTGCTCCTCGAGCGCCTCCAGCACCGACCGCAGCGATCCGCCGAAATCGGCGGTGTTGCGGGTCAAGTTGGCGGTGCCGCCCAGCAGCAGTCGTTCTTCGGTGTGCTCGACGAGGGTCTCGACCAGGACTGTCGCCGACCGGCCGACTGCATCGGCAAGCGCGCCGTGGCCGTTGAGGTGCGAGGCCAGATCGCTGACCGCGATGGACGCCGCCATCAGCGGCTTGCCTTCCAGCGCCTGCCCCAACATCTCGCGGAGTTTGGCCAACTCGTGCTCGTCGATCGCATCGCCGAGCTCCACGATGCGCTGATCCACTCGGCCCGAATCGGTGATGACCACCAGCAGCAGCCGCGCCTGCGTCAGCGCCACCACCTCAAGGTGGCGGACCGACGAGGTCGAAAGCGTCGGGTACTGCACGATCGCGACCTGCCGGGTCAGCTGCGCCAGCAGCCGCACCGCGCGCCGCAGCACGTCGTCGAGGTCGACCCCGGACTCCAGGAAGGACAGGATCGCGCGGCGCTCCGATGACGACAGCGGCTTGACGTTGTCGATGCGGTCGACGAACTCGCGGTAACCCTTCTCGGTGGGCACCCGCCCCGAGCTCGTGTGGGGCTGGGTGATGTAGCCCTCGGCTTCCAGGACCGCCATGTCATTGCGGACCGTGGCGCTCGACACGCCGAGGTTGTGACGGTCCACCAGAGTCTTGGAGCCGATGGGCTCCTTGGTGGCCACGAAGTCGGCGACGATGGCGCGCAGCACCTCGAAACGACGCTCGTCGGCACTCCCCACCTGTTCACCTACCCTTCGCAGCAGCGATGTGCATTTCGCTCGGTTCATTTTACTGACAAGCAGCGGGTTTACCGATTCTGCGGTGACAGCTCCCAGATCATCACGCCGAGCGACACCGGCGCGGGCACTTGCCCACGAGGGGATTAACCTAGGCAACTATGCCGATGGCAACACCGCGCACTACTGCGACGGAGGCGGGCCGGCGATGATCTTCAAGGGCGTCCAAGAGGGCAAACCGTACCCGGAGCACGGGCTCTCCCACCGGGACTGGTCCCGCATCCCGCCGCGACAGCTGCGCCTCGACGAGCTGGTCACGACCACCACGGTGCTCGCGCTGGACCGACTGCTGTCCGAGGATTCGACGTTCTACGGCGACCTGTTCCCGCACGCGGTGAAGTGGCGCGGCGACATCTACCTGGAGGACGGGCTGCACCGGGCCGTGCGTTCAGCCCTGCGTAATCGCACCATCCTGCATGCCCGACTGTTCGACATGGATGCGCTCGCACCCAGCATGGCGTAACCGCCGTCGGTCAGTTGCGCGCTAGTTCGCCATTGCCTCGCGCAGGCTCCTGGGCCGCAGGTCGGACCAGACCTGCTCGACATGGCTCAGGCACTCGGCCCGGCCTGCCGCACCGAAGACCACCCGCCAACCGGCGGGTACATCGGCGAAGGCCGGCCACAGGCTGTGCTGGTCCTCATCGTTGACCAATACGTAGAACGTGCCGTTCTCGTCATCGAACGGATTGGAACTCATCGACTCTCCTCATCGAGGGGTGGGCCAGGTTCGCACCCAGCACCCGGTCGGACAACAGGCCGAGACAGCTCAGGTTCGGGAAACCGGGCCCCTGGGTGAGCCCGGCCAGCCCCGGCAGGAACAACTTGGGGAACACATCGGTCAGCGCCAGGTCATGGCCGATGTGCTCCTGCAGGGTGTCACCGGTCAGCGGACCGCCGAGGCCCAGCTCGAGCAGATCCAGCGCGTCCTGGCTGAACAACGGGGCGAACCACAGCGCATCGGCGCCGGACCCGTCGATCACCAAGTCGAAGCCGTGCACGGTCTCGACCGCCTCACCGCCGGTGTTGGTCGACAACGTCAACCGGATCCGTTCGTCGCGCGCCACCGCGTGCGCGACCCGGCCACGCAGATGACGAATCCGGTCGTCGGCCAGCAGCGCGTCCTGCACCCGGGCCGAGAACACCCCACGATCGGTGCGGGCCAGGGCATCTCGGCGCTCGGCCATGGTCAGCCCGGTCCATCCGGTCGGATCGGAGAACAGGGTGTTCTCGAAGAACCCCTCGCCGCGGGTGAACAAGGTGACCGTCGGTGAGATCACCGTGATCGTCGAAACCCGATGGCGGAACAGCTCGTTGAGCATCGACGCGGCGGTCTCGCCGCCCCCGATCACCGCCACTCGTTCGGCGGTGATCATTTCGTGCTTACCGGCCTGATGCCAGAACTGCGCGATCGACATCACCCGGGGATTACCCGGCAACACCGAGCGTTCGGCCTGACCGGGTCCGGTGACCATCAACCCGTCGGCGCACACGGTGTCCTCGGCGGTGTGCAGCATCCACCGGTGGGCGCCTGTCGAATTGCCGGCACCGCCGTCCACCGAGATACGTTCCACCTCACCGGAAACCACGGTCATCCCGATGTCCTCGGCCACCCAGCCCAGATACTGACTCCAGCGCTTGTGGGTGGGCGCGGGCCTGCCGCGATCCACCCATTCGGCGAATCCGCCGGTGGCGATCAGGTAGGCCTGCCAACTGTGCCGGGTCATCCGCTCGTCGAGCTCGGCGTTGCGCCGCGATACCAGCGACGACCGGTAGGGGAAGCCGACGTCCTTCTCGGGGCCGGTACCGAGGCGGTGGTTGCCGTCGGTCCAACCGCCGACGGCCTGCCAGTTGGCCGCCACCCCGGCACGTTCGACGACGACGACCTCGGGTGCGGGCACGCCCATCGCCCGCAGCTCGGCGGCCTTGGCCGCCACCGCGATGGCCTTGGGCCCGGCACCGATGACGGCCAGGGTTGGCGCCGATGGGGCACTCATGTGATCACCTCTCGCAACGCGTCCAGCCACATCGCCTGCAGGGTGGCGATGTCCTCGGCGGACAGAATGTCGGGCAGGGTCCGCCATTGGGTGCCGAGCACGGCCGACCCGTCGCGGTCGATCACTGCGGCCATGACCGTCAGTTCATGGCGCACAGCGACATTCGGTTCGGGAACCGGGGTCACCCCGGTCTGCAACGAACGGTCCTGCAGCAGGGCATGGTCGGCCGCATCCAGTTCGATACGGCCCAGATAGTTGAGCAGCACCTGCGGATCCCGATGGACGCCGAGCCGTTCGGCAGTGTCCTCGCGCAGATACCGCAGTAGCCCGTAGTCGATCCCGTCGCCCGGGATCGCGGCCACCTGCGCGGCGACACCACGGGCGTCGTCGACGGTCAACCGCAACGGGTAGATCATGCTGAGCAACCCGGCGGTGTCGCCGGTATCGACCTCGTCATGATCTGACACCACCGCGTCCGCCCGGCCGTGGGTTTCCAGCGCCAACAGCGGCGCCGGGGTCGGCTGGCCGCGGTGGCGACGCCAATTGCTCAGGGCTCGAGCAGTAGCCGCGGCCAGCACCTCGGTCACCGGCACCGCGCCGGTGAGCAATCGGGCCGTCACGTCGGGCTCGGCGAACGCCATCTTGATCGTCACATCGGCCATCCGGTCGGCGGACGGGTCGACCCGGCGCGCACCGATTTCCGGATCGTCACCATCGAACTGGCGCTCCCAGAAGCCGCAGGTGTCGAGCGTCGCCGCCCGCTCGGACAGCAGCCGTGACCACTGCCGCAGCGAGGTATGCTCGCGCACCGGCATCGGCGCGCGTCCGGATGCCAGTGCATGCCAGGAATTTTCGAGCTCACCAACCAGGATCCGCCATGACGCCGGGTCCAGTGCCAGCACGTGGGCGGTGAGGATCAGCAGGCCGTCGTCCGTCTGCGGGTGGTGCAACCACACCGCGTCGAGCATCGACCCGTTCTCCGGATCCAGGCGTTGCACCGAGAGGTCAGCCTGCTCGGCCACCGCGGCATTGAGAACACCCGACCCGGTCGCCTCCGAGAGCACCTCGCCAGACGCATGGGGGACGAGGGCCAGGGTCTCGCGGTCCAATCGGGTGCGCAGCACCTCATGCCCGTCGATCACGTTGCGCAGCAGGGCTTCCAGCTGCGATCGGGTGATCCCGGCGGGCAGCCGGAACACCTCCGTCTGTGCGAGCCTGCGGGGGTCGCCGTACTGGTAGAGCCAGCGTCCGTTGGGCAGCAACGGGATCGGGCTGGTTTCGGGTGCGGCTTCGTCGTCCGCGTCGTGAGCGTGCGCGACGGCGGCCGCATCGGTATCGATCGCGGCCGCGAGTTCACGAACAGTCGCACAGTCCAACATCAGGCGAGCGCGCAATGCCACGCCACGGCGCCGCACGGCCTGCACCACCGACAGGGCCACGATGCTGTCCAGCCCGAGGTCGAGGAAGTCCGCGGTGACGTCCACGCCCGCGCCGTCAGTCCCCAGCACTTCGGCCAGCACCTGGGCCAGCAGCCGCTCCGTCTCCGTGGCAGGGTGCTCAACCCCCTCGGAACGTGCGCCGGTACCCAGTGCCGCCAGTGCGGCATCGTCGACCTTGCCGTTGGTGGTCAGTGGGATCTCGTCGACCGCCACGATGTGGTGGGGCACCAGATGCCTTGGCAGGGTGTCGGTCAGCATCCCGCGCAACTCGGTGATCGGAGTATCGGTCACCACATACGCGATCAGGCGCGGCCCGCTGCGGTGCTGCCGCACCGCCACATGGGCATGCCGCACCCCGGGATGGGTATGCAGCGTCGCGGCCACCTCTCCGGGCTCCACCCGGAAGCCACGGATCTTGACCTGGTCGTCGCTGCGGCCAAGAAACTCGAGAGCATTCGAGTCCACCCGTCGGCGCACGACGTCACCGGTGCGGTACATGCGGGCACCCGGGGTAAATGGATCGGCGACGAACCGTCCGGCTGTCTCCCCTGGCCGGCCGAGATAGCCGCGGGTCAATTGGCCGCCGGCCAAATATAGTTCGCCGCACACACCGTCAGGAACCGGGCGCAGCCAGCCGTCGAGCACGTAGGCCGCGGTCGACTCCGTGGGACGCCCGATACCGGGCTGCGCGTAATCGGCGATCGCCGCGACGACGGCTTCCACCGTGGTCTCGGTCGGGCCGTAACAGTTGTGCGCCGACATCCACGTGCGTTCACATTCGGCCTGGATCCCCCGCCAGGTGGCGGTGTCGATGGCCTCACCACCGAGCGCCAGCACCGCCAGCGGCACCTGCGTGAGCAGGCCCGCGGCCCGCAGGGAGGCGAACATCGACGGCGTGGTGTCGATCATGTCGATCGCGAAGCGCCCGATGGTCTCCACCACCGCCTCGGCGTCGCGCTGCACCTCATCGGAGACTATGTGCACGGTGTGCCCGTCGAGCAGCGCCGCCAGCGGCTGCCAGGCCGCATCGAACGTGAACGACCACGCGTGGGCCACCCGCAACGGACGGCCGAGGCGGAGCGCCGCCGGACGCAGCACCTGATGGGCGTGATCTGCCGAGTAGGCCAGCAATGCCTGATGGGTTCCGATGACGCCCTTGGGTTTTCCGGTCGTGCCCGAGGTGAAGACGATGTAGGCGCCCTGCCCGGGGTGCACCGGTGCGGGCCGGTACTCCGCGTCCGGCTCCGTACCGGCGGACGCCAGCACGGTCTCGTCCACGACGAGCGAGTGCCGGCCCGCGCCGATCTGCCGCAGGATCTCGGTCACCCGCTCCTCGGGCATGGCCGGGTCGAGCGGCACGATCATCGCGCCCGCCTTGAGCACCGCGAGCATCGCGACCACGTAGTCGGGCCCACGGCGCAACCGGATCGGAACCGGAGTCTCGGCGCCCACACCGCGCCGGATCAGCTCCGCGGCCAGGCGATCGGAGGCATCGTCGAGTTCGCGATAGCTGAGCTCTCCCCCGTCCCAGCTCAAGGCCACCGAACCGAGCCGCTCGGCGGCGGTCTCACTGAACGCGGCGTGAAAACCACCGGCCCGCTGAGCAATCTGCGGCGCGCCGACCGGTTGTGACTCACCATCGAGCGTGACCGCGACCTCGCGAAGCGGCCGCTCCCAACAGCGCAACAACCGCTGCACGACACTCAGCACCCGCAGGCCCAACGCCTGCGGATCGAGCATTCCCAGTGCCCCGTCAAGGGTTTCGACCAGCACCGTGAGTCGACCGTGGGTCGGATGCGCGGCAATGGTGACCGGGAAATGCGACAGACTCTCCAGGGCCGCAGGCCGCAACACCGCCTCACCGAGAGCGAACTCGTCACTGCCGACCAGCCCGCCGGGTGGGAAGTTCTCGTAGACCAGAAGTGTGTCGTACAGCTCGCCGATCCCGCCGAGCGAACGCAACTCGGTGTGACTGAGGTAGCTGTGCTCACGCAGCTCGGCGGCTTCGCGCTGTAACGCCAGGCACTGGTTCCCAACGGGCAGCTTGGGATCGACCCTGACCCGCAGCGGCACGGTGTTGATGAACAGGCCCACCATCGATTCCACTCCGGCCAGCTCGTCAGGGCGGCCCGACACGGTTACGCCGTACACCACATCGGTGCGGTCGGTGAAGACCGAAAGAACTGTTGCCCAGGCCATCTGGAACAGCGTGTTGACCGTGACGCCGCGTCGCCGGGCGGCCTCGAAGATCTCGGCGGACTGCTGCTCGTCGAGGGTCACCTCGGTGCGTGCGGGCAGGTCCGGCTCGGCCGCCTGTCCGGACAGCACCGGCGACAACAACGTGGGGGCGTCCATGCCGTACAGATGTGCCTGCCACCGCGCCCGGCTGGCCACCTGATCGCGCCCGGCCAGCCAGCCGATGTAGTCGCGATACGGGCGCACCGCCGAGGGCAGCGCAGCCGCATCGCCCTTGGCCCCGTAGAGCGCGATCAACTCACCGACGAAGACAGGCAGCGACCAGCCGTCAATCGCGATGTGATGGGCAACAATCACCAGACGCCAACGCTGCCCTGGCTTTTCGATGAGCAGAAACCGGATCAGTGGCCCGCGGCCCAGGTCGAAACGCCGGACGCGTTCCCCGGATTCCAGCGTGATCGCCTGCTCGTCACCGGCCTGCACATGTCGCCACGGCAATTCGACGGCCGACGGGACCACCGCCACCGGACGACTCAGGTTTCCCTGGAAGAAGCTGGCCCGCAGGTTGGGATGGCGCACGAGCATCGCCTCGGCACAGGCCCGCAGGAGCTCGGCGTCCAGTGCCCCGTCGATGTCGGCGGCCATCGCGATGACATAGGGGTCGGCCCCGTCGTCTCCTTCGGTCAGGCCGGCCAGCGAGTACAACCCCTGTTGCAGCGGGCTCAGCGCCAGGACGTCCTCGACGCCGGGGGGCGTTCCGGTGGTCGTCACGTCGAGATCCCCTGGTCCTGACCCCATCCCGCGGTCAGCGCGGCCAGCTCGTCGGGCGACAGGCCCGACGCGGACATCGGCTCATGGCGGACGTCGGTCACTACAGTGCCTTCGTCGTCACCCGCGCTATCGATCGCGGAGGCCAGATCGGCCAGCCCCGGATATTCGAACACCATGCGGGCGGTCAGCGCCACGCCGGCATCCCTGGCCCGTGCCGCCAGCTGCACGGCCAGGATGCTGTCGCCGCCGAGGGTGAAGAAGTCGTCGTACCGTCCCACCTCGGTGACGCCGAGCAGAGCCACCAGCATCGCCGCGAGAGTCTCCTCGGTCGGGGTGGCCGGCGGTTCGGCGGGTGCCGGGGTGGTGATGCGCGGACGGGTCAGCTTGGCGGGTTCGATGGCATCGATCACCGTCAGCACGGCCCCGGTGAACTCCTCGGGCAGCGCGGCACGCGCTGTCTCCAGGACGGTTTCGGCGTCGGCGGTTCCCGGCTCCAGCACCAGGTAGCCGGCGAGCGTCGTGGTGCCACGGCCCACCCAGTGCCGGGTCGCCGCGGCGGCGACCCCGTCGAGCGCTTCCAGGGCAGCCTGCAGACGCGGTTCACCGGTGGTGATGGGCTCGAGCCTGCCGTCGGTGGTCCAGCGGGCCCGGTCCCCGGTGCGGTACAGCTGCCCGTTCCCGAACGGATTGGGCGCGAAGCGATCTGCGCCGACCCCGGTGGCCGTGCCGGCTGTCTCGTCCACCGCACCACCGGCGTAGTAGACGTCGCCCACGACACCGATACCCACCGGCTGCCGCCATTCATCGAGCAGATAAACGCGGCTGGCGCCCTCGGTCTGGGGCAGTCCGGCCGGCGGGACCGCCTTGCGACTCCAGTCCCCGATCAGCAGGTCTCGCTCGGCCGCATCGACCACCGCGATGTCGCGCACGGTCTGGTCGGCGTCGGTGGCGAATGCCGCGACGATGCGCTGCAGCCAGCCGACAAGGCGTTGCGCGGTGGCCGCCTCATAGAGCTCGGTGCGGTGGATGACGGTGCCCCGATATCCGCCCTGCTGCCCGCCACCGGCTTCGGCGAAGAAATTCAGCGACAGGTCTGCATGCGCCACGTCGAATGTGGGTTCCAGTGCGGTGAAATGGGTGTCACCGTCGGCGCCGGTGTCGATGACTTGGCCTGCCGGCAGATCCTCACGAACGTGTACCACCACGCCGAACAGCGGGTTGCGCGACAGCGAGCGCACCGGGCTCACTGCGTCGACCACCCGGTCGAACGGTAGATCCTGGTTCTGATAGGCCGCCAGCGCCATGTCGCGGGAACGCCGCAGCACCTCACGCAGGGTCGGGTTGCCGGACAGGTCGTTGCGCAGCACCACGATGTTGATGAAGAACCCGATCAGGGCGTCCAACTCGGGTGCGGTGCGGCCGGCCACCGGCGTACCCAGCGCAATGTCTGTGCCCTGCCCGGCTTTGTGCAGAGCGATCGCAACGGCGGCCTGCAGCACCATGAACTCGGTGACGCCGAGTTCACGGCCGAGTTCGACGAGCTTGCCGCGGACGGCCGCATCGATGGTGAAGTCGAGCGCCTTGCCCTCGCCGGTCGGCACCGGCGGGCGGGGGAAGTCCGGTTGCAGGCCGTTCTCGATGTCGTGGTCGGACGACAGACCGGCCAGTTGCTTTGTCCAGTAGTCGCGTTGCTCACCGATCCGCTCACTTGCGCCCGAGAGCACTTCGGCCTGCCAATCCGCGAAGTCGGCGTACTGCACCGGTAGCGGCGCCCAGTCGGGCGCCCCGTTGGCCCGGCGGGCGTGGTAGGCGGTCATCAGATCGGTGAACAGCACTGCGCCCGACCAGTGGTCGGCGGCGATGTGGTGCACGATCAACGACAGCACATTTGCACCTGGAGTGGACAACACCGCCGCTCGGATCGGCCACTCGTTCTCCAGGTCGAAGCAGTACCGACGCTCGGCATCGAGTTCGTCCTGCAACCATTCTTCACCGGAGCCGTCGGCACGGCGGACCGTCACCGGGCCCGTCGGATGGATGACCTGATAAGGGACACCGTCGATTTCGCGGTAGGTGGTCCGCAGGATCTCGTGCCGAGAAACCACATCGCCGACCGCCGCGGCCAGGGCATCGACATCGCAGGGTCCGGTCAGTCGTGCGGCGAATGGCACGTTGTTGACCGGGTTCGGTCCGTCGATGCGGAACTGGAACCACTGCCGGTGCTGGGCCGCCGACATCTGCGACGGTCCGTCGTGCTGGGCAGCCACGATCGCGGGCAGGCCCGCGCCGGCGCCCGAGGCCCGCAATTCGTCGACCCGAGCGGCCAGACCCGCCACCGTGGCGTTCTCGAACACATCGGCCACCCCGAGGTCGACCCCGCATCGGGTGCGCACCGCGGCAACGAGTTTGGTGGCCAGCAGCGAGTGCCCGCCCAGATCGAAGAACGAATCGTCTGCCCCGACACGGTCACGCTCGAGCAGTTCACCGAACAGCGCGACGATCTCGTGTTCGGTATCGGTCTCGGGTGCACGGAACTCGGTGGCCGACTGGATCTGTGGCTCCGGGAGTGCCCGACGATCGATCTTGCCGTGCGCGGTGATCGGGATCTCCGCCAACTCGACGAAAGCTGCCGGGATCATGTATTCGGGCAGCGCGGCCGTCACCCTGGCCCGGATGCGGTCGATCTCGACCTGCGCGGCATCGGCGGTCGGCGTGACGTACGCGACGAGGCTCTTGCCCAGCGACGGCAGGTCGCTCACCACCACCACGGCCTGGCCCACCGATGGATCGACCGAGATCGCTGCCGAGACCTCGCCGAGTTCGATGCGGAAGCCGCGGATCTTGACCTGCTCGTCGGCGCGACCGACGAATTCGATGTCACCGTCGGCATTGCGCCGGGCCAGATCACCGGACCGGTACATGCGTCCGCCGGGATTGAACGGGTCGGCGACGAACCGTTCGGCGGTCAGCACCGGCCGGTCGTGATACCCGTGCGCGACATGTGTTCCGCCGATGTAGATCTCACCGATCACCCCGACCGGGACAGGCTGCAGCCCCCCGTCGAGCAGATGGATCGTGGTGTTGATCTTCGGTGTACCGATCGGCACTATCCGGGCGCCCTGCTTGCCCTGGACCTTGTAACGGGTGCAGTTGAGCACCGTCTCGGTGGGCCCGTAGAAGTTGTGCAGCAGCGAGTCGAACGTGGCGAGGAACTTGTCGGCGATCTCCCCCGGCAGCGCCTCACCACCGATCGGCACGCGTTGCAGGGTGCGCCACTCGTTGACGCCCGGCAGTGACAGGAACAGGCCCAGCAACGACGGGACGAAGTGCATCGAGGTGATTCCCTCGTCGCGCAGCAGGTCGGTGAGATATCCGATGTCGCCCAGGCCGCCCGGCTTCGGGATCACCAGGCGCGCACCGGCGGCGAGCATGCCGAAGATCTCGCCGATCGACACGTCGAAGCTCTGCGAGGCCACCTGAAGCAGACGTTCGGCCTCGGTGACCTGATAGTCGCCGCCGAACCAGACGAAGTACTCCGCGATCGGCCGGTGCGACACCGGCACGCCCTTGGGCAGGCCGGTGGATCCGGAGGTGTAGATCAGATATGCGGTGTTGTCGGGGCGCAGCGGCCGGATCCGCTCGGCATCGGTGGGATCGGTGGCCGGATAGTCCGCCAGACCGTCGATCGGCTCGCGCAGAATGGTTTTCGGGTCGGAGTCGGAGAGGATGTAGGTGAGCCGGTCCTCGGGATAGGTCGGGTCGACCGGCAGGTACACGGCACCCGCCTTGGCGATGCCGAGGGCGGTGATGACGAGCTCCGGCGATTTCTCCAGCAGCACGGCGACGCGGTCCTCGGTGCCGATGCCCTGCTCGATCAGCCAGTGCGCCACCCGGTTCGCCGACTCATTGATCTCGCGGTAGCTGTAGTGCCTGCCCTCGTAGACCACCGCGATGGCATCGGGGGTACGGGCGGCCTGGTCGGTGACCAGCGCGGCCAATGTGGTTCCCGGTGTGTCGAACTGCTCGCCGGTCGACACTGCGCGCATCCACTCGGCGTCCTCGGCGGTGAACAGGTCCAACCGAGACAGCGGCACGTCGGGCTCGGCGAGCGCGCTGTCGAGCAGCACGGCGAAGTGCCGCAGCATCTGCGCGGCCAGCTCGGCATCCATCACCTCGGTGAGATGTTCGGCCTCCACCACTGCACCCGCGGCGTCCAGTTCGACCATGAAACCCAATGGCAGCTGGGTGTGTTGGCCGCGCAGGTCGGCACGTTCACACGTCACACCGTCCGGGCGGAACCCGCCGCCGTCGGACTCGCGGAACCCGAAGCTCACCCGCGTCATGCGCTCGGCACCGTGGCGCCGGTCCGGGTTGAGTTCGGCTACCACCCGGTCGAGGTTGACGCGCTGATGCGCGAAGGCGCCGATGGCGGTGTCCCGGGTGGCCGCGACCAGTTCGCGGAACCCGAGTGTGCCCTGTGGCCGCAGGCGCATTGCCACCGTATTGCCGTAATAGCCGATGGTTTCGTCGGTGTCGCGGTTCAGAACCGGGGTGGCGACCAGGAAATCGTCGGTGTGGGTGTAGCGGTAGACGAGCGCGCCGAACGCCGCGAGCAGCACCATGTACGGGGTGGCGCCGGTCTCGCGGGCCAGGGCCGACACCTGCAGGACGGTCTGGGCGGACAACCGGACCGTGCTGCGCTGGGACCGAAAACCGCTGGGCACGACCGAACCCGCGGGGCCGGGCAACTCCAGCGGCTCCGGCGGATCGGCCAGAACCTCGCGCCAGTACGCCAGATCCGCGTCACCGTCTGGAGCCTCGGACACCGTCACGCGCGGTGTCTCGGCGAGCTGTGCCCCGGAATAGGCCCGGGTGAGGTCGGTGAAGAACACCTGCCATGAACCGTCGTCCCAGGCGATGTGATGCGCCACAAGCAACATCACGTGCTGACCCGGACTGGTCTTGATCAGCGTGATCCGCAACGGGGAGTCACTGTTCAGGTCGAAGGCGGTGCCGAACTCGCGCTGGGCCAGCACCTCAAGGCGCAGCTTGCGCGCCCGCTCGGACTTGTCAGCCAGGTCATGCACCATCCAGCCTGGCCTCAGTCCGTCGTGGACCGTCGCCGTCGGCTCGCCGTTTTCGTCGGCGTGATAGGTGGTACGCAGGATCGGGTGCCGCCCCGCCACCGCGTTCACGGCGGCGTGCAACCGTTCGGCATCGATCACCCCGTCGAGGCGGTAGGACAGGCAGATGTTGAGCAGTACCCCACTCGGATCGAATCCCTGCACGAACCACATCCGCCGCTGCCCGTCCGACAGCACCGTGGGATCGATCGGCGCACCCTCCGTGCCTGCGGCCGATTGCCCGGATTCCCCCGATGCTGACGCGAGGCCCCGCTCGGCAAGCCTGCGCCGCATCAGCTCCAGACGCGCGTCGGAGGTGCGGGGGGCTGCCGGATCGGCACTAACCATGTCAGTCACGCGAAAATGCTTCCTTTTCAGGTCTTTCCAAATGCTCGATCAATTCGGCGGCGGTGGCGCCACCGAGGATGGTGGCCAGCGGCACTGAGCGCCCCGTGGCCTTCTTCAGCTTCTTGCGCAGGTCGATCGCCAACAGGGAGTCGACGCCGAGATCCAGCAGCGACGTGTCGAGATCCAGTCCGGTGGTGTCGTCGAGTTTCAGCACCGACCCCAATGCGATCCGCATCGCGCCGGTGGCATCAGCCGCCTCGGCGGCGTCGTCTGGCGGAGCCTCGGCGGTGTCGACGACCGTACGGGGTTGGGCCGCCGCGCCGAGGAAGGTCTGCAGCCGTTCCGCGTCGGCGGTGAACACCAGCGGATCGGCCGAGTAGTCACGCAGCCCGGCCTCCACCGCAAGGTCGGGCGCCATGGCCCGCAGACCGGACCGCTCGACCCGGCTGATCTCACCGGAATCGATGATGCCGTCCCCCGGCCACAGTCCCCACCGCACCGAGGTGCAGTGCCGGCCCTGTTCGCGCAACTGCCCACCGAGGGAGTCGAGCAGCCGGTTGGCCGCCGAGTAAGCGGCGTGACCGTATCCGCCCCACAGGCCGGAAACCGAGGAGCACAACACGATTCGGGCATCCGGTCGTATCGGCCAGGCCGCCGTCAGGTTGGCCAGCCCGCTCACCTTGGCGGCGAACGTATCCCGCACCGTCGCACCGGTCAGTTCGTTTCCCGGGGCGACGGTGGCGGACGCGGCCGTGTGGATCACCAGCGACGCCGGGCCGATCGCCAGCTCGGCGACCGTCGCGGCGATCTGTGCCGGATCGGTGAGATCGCACCGGGGAGAGACGATCTCGGTGCCGTGGGTGGCCAGTGCGGCCACCTGCGCACCATCGAGGCCGCTGCGGCTGAGCAGCACGATGCGCCGGGCCCCCTGCTCGGCCAGGTGACGGGCAAAGTGCAGCCCCACGGCCCCGGCTCCGCCGGTGATGACCACCTCGTCGAACATCCCCGATTCGGCGGTCCAGGACCGAGCGTCGGAGGTGTCATCGCGCATCCCACGGTGCCACACCGTGAGTCCGGAACCGTTGTCCCGCAATGCGATGTCATGGGCATCGGTCAGCATGGCGGTGACCGCTGTCACCGCGGCGGCGGGGTCGGGGGCTGACTCGGCCAGGTCCAGGTGGCGGAAGGTCTGGTCGGGGTGTTCGTAGCCCAGGCTGCGGTGCATCGCGGCCAGTGCGGCCGCCTCGGGCCGCGGACCCTGCGGGTCGCCGCCGGTTTGTTCACCACCGACGGTAACCAGCCACACGTCGCGGGTGTCCGGCGTGATCACCCGGGCATAGCCGAGCAGACCCTCGTCCACGCGGCGGCTCAAGTTTTCTGCCGCAGCCACCGCATCGGCGTGTTCGGACACCGGCGCCACCACGATCAGCAGGTCGGCATCGACAGGCGCGACGGTCGTCGCCCCGGCGACCGCTTCGAGTGCACGTTGCAGCGCCGCGGCGGGTCCATGCCCAGCCGCCAGATCGAGCACCGCGACCCGGCGCTGCCCGGCAGGTGCTGTGGGGCAGCCATGCTCCTGCCAATGCTCGACGCCCACCGTCAGGGCCGCGACCGGCGGTAGTGGTTGCGCTGTGGCCCAGAGGTGTTCGGCCCGCATCGGCGCGAACGGGAAGTCGCGCAGCTGGGCCGGCGTGTGGTTGGGCAGGTCGTCCCAGCGGTAGCCGGAGTCGGCCATCGCGACCGAGACGATATTGGTACTCAGCCGTTCGATGATCGGTTCGTCGCGCCGGCCGGATCCCACCATCACCGCCGGACCGCCGGTGAGTTCGGCCGCGTCGTCGAGCAGGTCACCCATGGCGAACAGCAACGCGGGATGCGCGGAGAGTTCGACGAAGATACGGGCTCCGCGCCGCGCCGCCATCTCGACGGCCCGGTCGAAGCGCACGGTGCTGCGCAGGTTGGTGTACCAGTAGTCGGCGAATGCGGTCCCCGCCTCAACGACATCTGCGGTGGCCGAGCCGATGAACTGCACCGGCGACTCACTGAATCGCGCTGCGGGAAGAAGCGATTCGAGCTCGCCGCGTGACCCGTCCAGTGCGGTGGTGTGCGCCGGGAACCACATCTCGATCTCCTTGGCGAACGCCCCGCATCCGGCCACGGACGCCACTGCGGCGGCCACCGCGTCGGTCTCCCCCGACACCGCGACCGATGAGCGGGAGTTCACCACCGACAGTTCCAGCCAACCCGGGGTTTCGGCGATCACGTTCGACGCTTCGTCGGGCGTGATCCCGAGCACCGCGACGCGGTAGGGCCCGGTCAACCGGTCCAACACGGTGGCGCGGGCGATCACCACGGCAACCGCATCGGACAGGGTGATGGTGCCCGCCACATAGGCAGCCCCGATCTCACCGAGGCTGTGACCGATGGTGATATCGGGCAGCACACCGCAAGACCGCCAGACCCGGGCCAGTGCCACGCCGTGGATGAACTGAGCGCCCTGGATCTGCACCTGGGAGAAATCATTGGTGGCCACGCCCGAATCCGGGTCGGCCAGTAGGTAATCCAGCGGGGACGCGGCGCCGGCGCCACGGAACTCCGCGGCGCACCGGTCGACCTCGGCCCGATAGGCCGGCAGCCGCTCGTAGGCCTGCACACCCATCGACGGCCACTGGCTGCCCTGGCCGGGAAACACGAACGCGATGCGTGCACCCGAACCCGATGGCTGCGCCCCACCGTGCGCGCGGGTGACCAGCGGATGATCGGCGCCCTCGGCCAACGCACGCAGGCCTGAGGCGAGTTCATCGCGGTCGGCGGCCCGGACCACGGCGCGATGGCGGCGCAGGCGCCGAGTGGACCGCAGGGTGGCGGCGACGTCGGCCGCGCTCACCTCGGGACGGGTGTCGAGATACCGCAGGATGGCCGCGGCGTCGGTTCCGATCAGATCTTCGGCATGCGCGCTGAGCAGGACCGGTGTGCGCCCGTCGGGCAAGGCGTCGGCTTCACTCATGCGGCAGCCTCGTCGACCGCGCCGGGCACCGCCACGATCGCGTGCGCGTTGGTGCCGCTCATCCCGAAGGCCGACACCGCACCGATGCGCTGACCGTTGACGGCCGGCCAATGGGTGAGCTTGGTGGCCAGCCGCAATCCCTGCCTGTCCCAGTCGATCTCCCGGCTGACCTCATCGACGTGCAGGGTGGCCGGGATGGCCGCACGCCCGGCAGCCAGGATGACCTTCGCCAGGCCGAGCCCGCCCGCGGCTGCCTGGGCGTGCCCGACGTTGGATTTCACCGACCCCAGCGTGGCGCCGGAACCGGGCTCCGTTACGCCGTATGTCTGTGCCAGCGAACGCAATTCGGTCCGGTCACCGAGTCTGGTTCCGGTGCCGTGACCCTCGATCATTCCGACGTCCTCCGGGCGCACGGCGGCCTGCTCCATCGCCTTGGCGAACAACCGCTGTTGCGCCGCGCCACTGGGTGCGGTCAGACCGGTGGTCCGGCCGTCCTGGTTCACCACGGTCGCGCGGACCTCGGCAAGGATGTGCCGACCGTCCCGTACGGCCGCCGATTTGCGTTGCAGGACGAACATCGCCGCCCCTTCGGCCCACACCGTGCCACTGGCGTGCGCGCTGTAGGGCCGGCAATGCCCATCGTCGGACAGCGCGTGCTGTTTGGAGAACTCGACGAAGTAACCGGGTGTGCCCATCACGCACACGCCGCCGGTCAGTGCCATGTCGCAGTCCCCCGCCCGTACCGCGGCCACGGCGGTGTGGAACGCGGTCAGCGCCGACGAGCACGAGGTGTCGATGGTCAGTGCCGGGCCGCACAGATCCAGCGTGTAGGCGATCCGTCCAGAGATGACGCCCAGCGAGGTCCCGGTGATCAGATGTCCGCTGTGGTGGGAGAACTCCGACAGCGCCGGCCCGTACTCCAGTCCCGACGCGCCGATGTAGCAGCCCACGTCATGCCCAGCCAGATCATCGGGGTTGATGCCGCTGTTCTCCAGCGCGCGCCACGCGATACGCAGCCCGATGCGTTGCTGCGGATCCATCGCCACCGCCTCACGCGGTGAGATCCCGAAGAACGCTGGATCGAATGTCGCTGCGCTGGAAAGGAACCCACCGAGGTCGTGGATGCGCTTGAACCCGTCGCGGCGCGAGCCGTCGAACAGGTCGCGCACCGACCAGCCGCGGTCGGCGGGAAATCGACCGAGCGCCTCGCGCTGCTCGGTCAGCAGAGACCAGTACTCGTCGGCGGTGTCGATTCCGCCCGGCGCCTCCAGCGCCATCCCCACGATCACGACCGGGTCGGCGTTGTCGGGCCCGGGAAGCCGGCGGCTAGAGCTCATTCACCAGCTCCGCCACATCCTCAAGCTGGGAGTTGAGATAGAAATGCCCGCCATCGAACATCGAGCACGTGAAGGCACCGGCGGTGTGAGATTGCCAGCGCCGCAACATGTCCTCGCTGATGCGGTGGTCGCTTTCTCCGCCCAGGGCATAGATGTCCGCGGCGATCGTCACATCGGCGTCGCACGCGTAGCGGTTGAATGCCGCGTAGTCGGCCCGCACCGCCGTGAGCAGCAGTTCGACGAAGTCGTCGTCGGCGAGCAGCGCCTCATCGGTGCCACCGAGATCGACCATCTCGGCGAGGATCTCGGACTCGGCCATCGGCAGTGCGGGCGCGGCGGCCACGGCCGACGGCGCCTCGCTGGCCGACACCCACAGGGCATCGATCGCCACCCCGTTGCGTTCTGCGATCCGGGCGAATTCGAAGGCCACCACTGCGCCCATGCAATGTCCGAACAGCCGTATCGATCCGACGCCGGCCCAATCAGCCGCATCGAACAGATCTCTGGCGAGGTCGCCCACCGTGGGTGCCGCCGGATGGGACAACCGGTCCCCACGCTGCGGGTACTGCATGACGTAGACATCGGACCCGGCAGCGGCAAGTGCCGTCCCGAATCCACGGTAGGCCAACGCGGCTCCACCGGCGTGCGGGAAAATGAGTGTGGCTGTTGAACTTTGGGACCCTGGATAACGCTTGACCCAGGGCTTGACGGTGATCTGGGTATCCGGCCCGGTCACGACGGCACAGCGGTGTCGAGAGCGGCCACCGCATCCCGATGCCGCACAGCGAGGGCGAAGCCGTTCATCCCCCGCTCGGGGTTGCGGCGCGGCGCATCGTCGGCGACGACGATGCCTGCGCCTGCGGTCAGTGCCACCAGCACCATGAGGATCGGAGCCGCAGCGCCCGCAGCTGAGAACGCGCCGATGCGGTCATCGCCGCGGACGTCGAGCCGGGTGCTGAGTTCCACGACGGCGTCGTGAGCGGCAGCGTGGGTCACCACTGCATACCCCGACTCGTCGACCGAGCCCAGGAACGCCGGGTCACCGGGCGCCGACCGCACCGGGGTGACGCCACTCGCGCGGGCCCCGATCCGCAGCGCCTCGGAGACGGTGAGTGCCGGCAGCCAGCTGGGCGGCCCATCTCCGGTGAACAGGGCCATCCGCACACCTGTCCGGTCCAGGACCGGATCGGCCGGATCGGTGGTGTCGATCGGCACGCAGACTCCGCCGGCCGCCAGGATTCCCAGCGTGGCGATGACCGTGTCCAGACCGGTGCGGCCCACGACGGCGACCCGGTCGCCGACACGCACCCCGGCCACCGCGAGCGCGCCGGACACCGCCAGCGCCTGCTCACGCAGTTGGCCGTAGGTCCACCGGGTGGTCGGCCCGACTACCGCGATGTCGGCGGGCGCGGCCTGCGCGTGTGTGAAGAACCCCTGGTGCAGCGGTTCGGTCGCCACTGCGTGCCCGGTCTGCGTAGTCGTGCGACTCACGGCGTCCACAACGACCTCCTGACGATAAGCAAAGCCTGCCCTAACTGAAGTAACTCTAACCTTAGTTGCCGAACGCGGGTTCTGGGGCCGTGCGCGCCAACTCGGAGGCCACATCGGCGCTGTCCATGCCGGTGACCTCCAGATACAGCTCGGACACCAGTTGGAGACGGTCTGAGCCCGCCTCCCGGCCGACCAGCAGCGCAGCCATCTTCGCGACCGTTCGCGCCGCGAAGACATCGGCGACCATGACGGTCGAGGTGTCCAGCCAGTCCCGGATTCGGGCCACCAGCTGCGTACCCAGCACCGAGTCCCCGCCGAGCGCGAAGAAATCGTCGTCGACTCCGACGCCGGACTGCTTGAGAACGTCCCCGACGATCGCGCACAGGGCCGTTTCCAGCGGACCCGACGGCGCCCGGTAGCCCCTGGTCTCTGGAGCGCCGAGTGCGGCGAGCATCCGGACTGCCGCGGTGCGGTCGGTCTTGCCCCGGGCGTAGGGAATCTCATCGGCGACGAGTAGAACCTGCGGGATCATGTGCGCCGGCACCCACTCGGCCATGGCGTTGGCTATGGTCTGGGCCACCGCTTCCGTATCCAAACCGGGCTGCTCCGTGCGCACCAGCGCACCCAGCAGATCGTGACCGCCCTCGACCGGCACCAGCACGGCGACCGCCGCGTCCACACCGGGAACGCGGCACAACGCGCCCTCGACCTCACCGAGCTCGATGCGGAACCCACTGACCTTGATCCGGTGATCGGCGCGGCCGACGAACTCCAGCGTGCCGTCGGGCCACAACCGCACCAGGTCCCCGGTGCGGTACCACCGACGTCCGTCGTGTTCGACGAACCGTTCGGCGGTCAGGTCGGGACGCCCGCGGTAGCCGCGGGCGATACCGCGCCCGCCGACCCACAGCTCTCCGGGCACCCAGTCGGGGCAGTCCCCGCCCCGCGCGTCGACCACCCGGCAGCAGTTGTTGGCCAGCGGCACGCCGAACGGCACCGAGGTCCAGTGCGGCGGCAGCGCGTCCTCGTCGAATCCGACTTCGAAGATGGTGTTGTGGGTCGCGGTCTCGGTGGCCCCGCCCAGCCCCGCGAAACGCACCTGTGGCGACGCGGCACGCAATGCCCGCACCAGGTCCGGACGCACCCAGTCGCCCCCGGTGGGAACCACCCGCAGCGAGGAAAGCGAACCGCCATCCGTGGCAGTGCCAGATCCGCCGGCGGCGACGAGCATCTCCAGCCAGCCGGTCAGGAAGTGCAGGACGCTCACCCGGTACTCGTCGATCAGCCTGACCCAGACATCCGGATCGCGACGCTGCTCCTCGTCGACGACCACCATCGAGCCACCCGAGCGCAAGGTTCCGTAGACATCGATCACCGACAGGTCGCACTCCAGGTGCGACAGCGCCAGGCACCGATCGGCGGGGCCGATCTCGAAGTGGTCGTTGATGAACTCGATGGTGTTCATCGCCGCGTCATGAGTGATCTCGACGCCCTTGGGCTCACCGGTCGAGCCGGAGGTGAACAACACGTAGGCCAGATCGTCCGGGGTGGTCTCAGCCGGCTCGAAATGTGCCGGGTCACCGATGATCTCGGCGTCGGCAACGGTCAGGTGCGGCAGGTCGGGATGCTCCGACCCCGAACCGCAGATCAGGGCGAAGTCCACCCCACCGGTGTGCAGGATGCGCGCGGCCCGATCGGCGGGCTGATCCACCCCGACCGGCAGGTATGCGGCGCCGACCATCGAGATGGCCAGCAGTGCGACAACCTGTTCGACGCTCTTGGGGCCCAGCACCGCGACTACCTCGCCGTGGCACACCCCACGGGACTGCAGGCCGGCCGCCACGGCCAGCACCCTGTCCCGCAACTCGCCGTAGGTGAG
This sequence comes from Mycobacterium sp. NPDC050441, assembly GCF_040655355.1. Classification (NCBI taxonomy): domain Bacteria; kingdom Bacillati; phylum Actinomycetota; class Actinomycetes; order Mycobacteriales; family Mycobacteriaceae; genus Mycobacterium; species Mycobacterium sp. NPDC050441. The sequence goes on from NZ_JBFAJS010000005.1 coordinate 479,392, forward strand.
GTCCCCGGCGCTGCAGAACACCGCGGGTGCGTCGGGGGTTGCGGTCGCGTTGGCCAGGAATCCGGAATGCAGTACGTCGCCGCTGGGCGTCGAGGTCGACGCGTTCAACTCGGCCCGCACCCGGCGCTGTTGCTCAGATGCGGCCGGCTGGTCGGGCTCATCCCAGGCCGCGTCGTCGGTGGCGAGCCTGCGCAATTCGTCCAGGTGGTAGGCGAACATGGCCTCGGCCACGCCGGGCCGGAACGCCTCGATCCGGACATCCCAGTTGATCATCAGGCCGTCGGCGATCGGCGTGGCCTGGGCGTCGATGAGCACCTGCGGGCCCTGCGAGATGGTCCACACCGGCGCTCCGAACTGGTCGGTGACATCACCGGCGAACAGATCACCCAGGCCCAGCGCACTGGTGTAGACGATGGTGGCCAGCGTCTGGCTGCCGCGGTGGCGGCTCATGTCGCGCAGCACATCAAGGCCGGATACCGAGGAATGCGCGGCGGTGGCGTGCAGCGTCTCCTGCACCACCCTGGCTCGGGCCGCAGCGGTATCCGCCCCGGTCAGGTCGATGTCGAGCAACAGGGACGAGGTGAAGTCACCGACCAGCTTCTCCACGTCCGGGTGGTACGGCTCCCGGCCGAACATCGGCAGGTTAAGCAGGAACCGCGACTGCGTCGACCAGTGCGCCAGCGCATTGGCATACGAAGCTCCGACCGCCATCGCCGGAGTGATGCCGCGCCGTTGCGCCGCGGCGAACAATGCGTCGCGCGTCGGGACGTCGAGGACTTCCCACAGCCGGATGCTGCGGTGCGGGTTGCGCTGATCGGACAGCGGAACCAGCGGCAGCGCAGGCGGATCCGGTAGATCGGGCACCCGCTCGGCCCACCACTGCTGGTCCTGCTGCGACGGCGGCGGCACCGAGGCGGTCAGCCGGGCGCGGTAGTCGCGGTAGGTGTAGCCCAGACCGGGCAACTCGACGCCGCGGTAGAACGCGGCCAGATCAGCCATGAAGTTGCGATAGCTCACCGCGTCGGCGGCCTGCATGTCCATATCAACATGGAGACGCGTGCGCCCGTCCGGAAGCAGCGACAGGCCGAGCTGGAGCACCTCGTCGTGCAGCATCTGATGGGACTTGGATTCCCTGGTGAGCTCCAATTGTGCTTGTGCCGCAGCCTCATCCAGGTCGCGCAGGTCGTAGACGGCGACCGGCAGCGGCCGGTCACCGATCCGCTGAGTGCCGTCGGGCAGGATCTCGACCCGCAGCATCGGATGACGGGCAGCCAGCTTCTCGGCTGCGATGCTCAGCCGCTGCGGATCGACTCGGACACCGTCGAATTCGACATATAGATGTGCGCCGACGCCGCCGAGCTGCTGATCCTGGTTGCGGCCCACCCAGAAGGCGTGCTGGATGGGGGCCAGCGGAAAGGGTTCGTCTTCCTCACCGACGCCGGCGGTATCCGGGACGGGTAATTCGGCGGGCGCGTCCGGGGAATGCTCGGCGACCAGATCGATCCAGGCGGCGACAGTGGGATTGGCTGCCAGGGCCGCGAATCCGACATTGATGCCCTGCTTACGCCACCGCCCGGACAACGACATCATCCGGATCGAATCGAGCCCGGAGGCGATCAGGTCGGCGTCGGGATCGACAGCATCGGAGCTGACCCCCAGAAGTTCGGCGACCTCGTCGCGGACCGTCTGGGAACTCGTCGCCACCACGCTCACCATCCTCCGAACAATTAGTAAAGGCTGCCCTAACTTAGTGGAGGTTACCCTATATTCGATCTGCCGACAGACCCACCCGACGGGAGCCACAACACCGATGACCACCGGTTTTGACCGTGAGCAGGACGAACTGGCAAACGGATTCACGCCGTTCCCCGAGCACCGCGCCGAGGTATACCGGCAAGCCGGGTACTGGCAGGGCAAAGCACTGGACAGCATCCTGCGCCAGGCTGCCGAACACTGGCCGAACAAGGCAGCCGTCGTCGACTCCACCGGCAGTTACACGTTCGCCGAGCTGGACGCACTCGCCGACCGGATCGGTGCGGCACTGGCCCACCGCGGCATCTCCCCAGGCGACCGCGTCCTGGTGCAGCTGCCGAACTCGCGCGAATTCGCGGTCGCCACTTTCGGTTTGCTTCGCGCGGGGGTGGTCCCGGTGCTGTGCCTGCCCGGGCACCGATCGGCCGAACTGGGCCATTTCGCCGAGGTCAGCGGCGCCGTCGGACTCGTGATCCCCGACGTCATAGCCGGATTCGACTACCGCGAGCTGGCGGCGCAGCTCGCCTCCGAGCACCCGCGGCTGAGTCACATCCTCGTCGACGGCGACCCCGGCACCTTCCAATCCTGGCCCGCCCTCAAGGATTTCGACGATGCGGGACCACCGAGCATCACCGTCGACACCAGCGGTCCCGCCGTGCTGCTGGTGTCCGGCGGGACCACCGGACTGCCCAAGCTCATCCCCCGCACCCATGACGACTACCTCTACAACGCCACGGCGTGTGCCCAGGCCTGCGAAATGGTGCACGACGACGTCTATCTGGCAGTCTTGCCCGCCGGCCACAACTTCCCGTTCGCCTGTCCCGGCCTGCTCGGCTCGATGACGGTCGGGGCGACGACGGTCTACACCGACGACCCCAGTCCCGAATCGGCCTTCGCCCTGATCAACACCCACGGTGTCACCGTGACCGGACTCGTCAATGCCCTCGCCAAGCTGTGGACCCAGGCCTGCGACTGGGAACCGGTGCTGCCCACCTCGTTGCGCGTGGTTCAGGTGGGTGGATCGCGGATGTCCCCCGAGGAAGCCCACTTCATCCACGAGGGCCTGAGCCCCGGACTGCAACAGATCTTCGGAATGGCCGAAGGGATGCTGAATTTCACCCGACCCGGCGATCCGGCGGACGTGGTGGAGAACACCCAGGGCCGGCCGATGTCGCCGTACGACGAGATGCGGGTGGTCGACGAGGACGGCCGGGATGTTGCGCCCGGGCAGGAGGGTGAGCTGCTGGTGCGCGGTCCCTACACACTCAACGGCTACTACCGCGCCGAGGAGGCCAACGCGCGTTCCTTCAGCCCCGACGGCTTCTTCCGCACCGGCGACCGGGTCCGGATCTTCACCGACGGCCCGCGGGCCGGCTACGTCGAGGTGACCGGCCGGATCAAGGACGTCATCCACCGCGGTGGCGAAACGGTGTCGGCCACCGATCTCGAGGATCACCTGCTGACCCACCCCGCGGTCTACGCGGCCGCGGCGGTGCCACTGCCCGACGACTATCTCGGTGAGAAGATCTGTGCCGCGGTGGTTTTCAAGGGCACACCGGTCAGTCTGGTTCAGCTCAACGAGTTCCTCGACCAGCGGGGCGCGTCGGCCCATGCCCGGCCCGATGTGCTGGTCCCGATGCCGACCTTGCCCACCACAGCGGTGGGCAAGGTCGACAAGAAGAAGCTCATCGCCGCGATCATCGGGTGAGGTCTCGCGGCCTGACCCCTGGACCAGCCCGGAACCTGAGGTGAACCGGGCCGGAATGAAAATGCCTCGACCGTCGCACCGCCATGGACAACACTGCCCACATGGCGAGCGAAGTGGTGTTCATCGGCGGACGATCCGGGACCGGCAAGACCAGCACCAGTTTTGAGATGCACGCCATGCTGAGCAACGCGGACGTCTCTCACTGCCTGATCGAAGGCGACTTCCTCGACATGGCTTACCCCGCCCCGCGGGAACACAAGATCGCCGAGCAAAACCTCGCAGCAATGTGGGCAAGATATCGTGCACTGGGCCATCGCCGGTTGATCTACACCAACACCGCCAGCGTGCTACCCGACGTAGTCGAAGATCTCACTACCGCGATGGGTGACAATCCCAAGGTCTTCACAGTCCTACTCACGTGCACAGACACCACGGCCCGAGAACGTCTCGGCGAGCGTGAAATCGGCTCGGCGCTCGACCGCCACCTCGCATCCAGTGCGCGTATGGACATCAAGCTGAGAGCCGGCATCACGGCCGCGACACACCACATCCCCACCGACCATCGCACCGTCTCCGACATCGCCACAGAGATCATCGGCCTGACAGGCTGGCTGAATATCCTGCCTACGCCGTGACCTCACAGTCCACTGCCGGAGCCGGCAGCCACGTCCACCAGGATCCGCACCGTCACCGACGCCATCTTAATGTTTTCATAATTTTCCCTTATCTTTCTTAGAGTTGGGGTACGCTCGGTTCTGGTACGAGGGGCCGATGTCGCATCTGCGCTCGGAACGGAGGGGACCGTGATGGCCGAATCGGGTTCACACGCCGTGGTTTTGGGGGCAGGCATCGCAGGCCTGTTGACCACTCGGGTGTTGTCGGAGTTCTACGGGGCGGTGACTCTGGTCGAACGGGACGCGCTGCCCGATCGCCCGGAACAACGCAAAGGGGTGCCACAGGGACGCCATCTGCACAACTTCCTCAGTCGCGGCACGCAGGTGCTCGGGGAGCTGTTCCCCGGGATCCTGGCCGAACTTGCCGCAGCCGGGGCCGTTGTCGACGACGGCGATGACCTGTCGCGGATATACGTGCACGCCGCGGGTTACGACGTCAAGCCGTCCGGACGGCTGACCGATCCGGGATCACTGGCCGCATATCAGGCCAGCCGCCCCTTCATGGAGTTTCATATTCGCCGGCGCGTTGCCGCGCTGGGCAATGTCACAATCCTCGCCAACCATGAGGTGGTCGGACCGGTGATCGCGGACGACACCGTCAACGGTGCACGAATCATCAACCGCGACACCGGTGTCGCCGCCTCGATAGCTGCGGACGTGGTGATCGACGCGACGGGGCGTGCCGCACGTACCGCGCAGTTCCTGGACAGTTGCGGTTTCGGCTCCGTACCGGAGATGCAGGAACCGTCGGTCGGCGGCTACTCCTGCCAGCTGATGCGCATCCCGCCCGGACGCATCACCGAGCGTATGGCGTTCGTCAACCGAGGCAGCAGGTCACCCGGTTTACTGCTGGTGGCATACGAACACGACACCTGGATGCTGGCGATCACCTGTCCTGATGAGTGTGGGACCGTCACAACTGATTTCGCCGAGATGCTGGAAGCCGCCGAGCAGATGCTGCCCGGCCCGATCATGGCCGGATTACGCGATGCGACGCCCGTCGGGCAGGTCTCGATTTCGCGCAGCACCGCCGCCGCCTGGCGACGCTATGACCGGATGCCGCACCTGCCGGACGGTTTGGTGGTGGTCGGTGACGCGTTGTGCAATCTCAATCCGCTGCACGGACAAGGCATGACGATGGCCGCTCTGCAGGCGCTGGTGCTCCGAGACTGCCTGCGCGCCGGCCACACCGATCTGCCGCGACGCTTCTACCGCCGCGCCGCCGAACAGATCGAACCGGTGTGGACCGCGAACCGGGCCAACGATCGCGCGCCGTCCCCGAGCGCAAAGCGGACCCCTGGTAAACGGTTGCGCGGCTGGGTCCAATTCGCGGCACTGAAGGCCGCGACCAACGACATCGTGGTGGCCGAACGGATCTTTCGGGTCCGCGGCATGATCGATCCACCCGCACGCCTGCAGGATCCAGCCCTGTTCGTGCGGATCCTGCTGTCCAACCTCCGCCACCCGCACCCGAAGCCGTACGCCGACAATGCTTGAGCAGACATATCGCGCGGCCCGCGGCCGGGTAAGCGAACTGGCCGCCACGCTGAACGACGAACAGCGTCTGATGTTCGTACCAGCCACGCCCCGCTGGACAGTGCACGAGTTGCTGGCGCATCTGGTCGGAGGTGCTGCCGACGCAGCCAGTGGGCGGTTGGACGGAGTGACAAGCGACCAGTGGACGGCGCGCCACGTCGAGGAACGCCGGCACAACCCGATTGACGAACTTCTCGCCGAATGGGATCGCGTCGGCCCAGCAGCTGACGCCCTCCTGACAGACGATCAAGCCTTCGGGCCCAACCTGGCCGCGGACGCGATCTGTCACGAGGCAGATCTACGTGAAGCGCTGGGACTTCCTCAGGTGGACCGTGATCACTGGCAGCCGTTCCTGGAGGTGATGATGCTGTACCTCGGAAGACGACTCCGGCACTCCACAACTGTGCTGATTCACGACGAGCGGGGACAGCAATGGAATTGCGGTTCAGGGCAACCGGCCACGCGATTGCAGACCGACGGCTATGAATTGCTTCGCGCCTCCTTCAGCCGCCGCTCCCAGCGCCAGATCGCCGCATGGGAATGGACACCGGACGCCTCCGTGCAGATGATCGAAAGCTTCGGATTCTTCGGCCCACGCAACGACGACCAGCCGATTCCACCGGCCGAGACGCGCCTCTGACTAGCCTCCCGCCCGAACTTCACACTCCACGGCGGGGGCCAGCAGCTCGATGATCCTGGCCGTGACGGCCGCCGCGGTGGGGTGCTCCCACAGCAGGGTCGGCGGCAGCGACAGCCCGGTCTGCTTCTCAAGCTGACGCCGCAGCCGCACCGTCATGATCGAGTCGACGCCCAATTCCACCAACGGCAGGTCGATGTTCACGTCGGCCTCCGCCAGCCCCAATTGGCTTGCCACCGCGGTCAACACGTGGGCGGCCAGCTGCTCGGGGTCGTTCTCCCCCGCGGTGGACGACGACGAGTCGTCGTCGGGTTCCTCCTCGGGCGCCACATCCACCAGGATCGGCACCGCGGCGGCGGCCGGCAGGACCGGCAGCACCACGACATTGGCGGTGTCTTCACGCATCGCCAGATCGAGCGCGCGGATCGCGTCGTCGGCGCCGACCATCCCCATGCCGAGCGCATCGAGCTGGGCCGCCACGAATTCCGATGCCGAGCCCATCCCCAAGCCGCGCCAAGCGGTCCAGGCAACGGCCGTGGTGCGGTCCCCGAGGCCGCGCCGGTGCCGGGCCATCACATCGAGGAAAGCGTTGGCGCAGCCGTAGGCACCCTGGCCGGGAAAGCCTGCCAGATAGCCGCACGAGGAGAACAGCACCATCCAGTCGAGTTGTTCCGGCGGGAAAACCTCATGCAGGACCAGGGTGCCGTGCACCTTGGGATGCATGGCCGCGGCGAACTCGTCGGACGTCGTATTCATCAGCAGCGCACCGGCTTCCACACCCGCGGCATGGATCACTCCGCGCACCGGCGGCAATGGACGCAGCAGATCCCGCAGGGCATCGGCCGATCCGGCCGCCCCGATGTCGACTGCCGCGACAATGACCGACACGCCGCGCTCCTCCAGCGCGGTGACCGCACGGACGGCGGCCGACTGCCCGTTGTCCGCCCAGGCCGAGCGCTCGCCCAGGCCCGACCGCGACAGCAGCACGAGCCGACGGGCACCGAGATCGGCCAGGCGCTGGGCCATCCGCAGGCCCAACACGCCGGTACCACCGGTGATCAGGTAGGTGCCGCCCGGCGTGCACTGCATCGGGGCGGCCTGCGCGGCGGCAGCCGAGCCCGACGCCGCGAGGCGAGCGGCCAGGGTCACGCCGTCGCGGACCACCAAAACACCGTGTCCGGCCAGCGATCCCAGCGCTGCCAACGGCAGGCGTCCGTCGGCCACATCCAGGACACCACCCCACAGCTGCGGATGCTCGGCGGCGGCGACCCGGCCCAGCCCCCACAGCGGCGCGTGGGTCAGGTTGTCTCCCTCGTGGACGCCGACAGTGAGCGCCCACAGCCGCGCGGTCATACCGAGTTGCTGCTGCAACGTCAGCGTCCGGGTCACCAACTCGACGGCGCCCTCGGGTGAGTCATCGTCGCGGGGCAACACCAGCACCACCGCAGAATCTCCGAGTTCTGCTGGTAAAGAACCGAATTCAACGATCGACTCCAGCTCTGCGGGATCTTCGACAGCACGGTAGGGCACCCCGGCGACGCTCAGGTCATCGACCGCGGATTCCAGCCGGTCGACGTCGCCACCGACCAACACCACCCCACTGGGCGCCCGTTCGTCGCGGGCCGACACCGGATGCCAGGCCACCCGGTGCACAATCCGGTGCGCGTCCGCGGCCGACCATTCGCGCCCCGGATTCTCCAGTTCCTCGAAGGCCATCCCGCCGATCGACAACAGGACCGATCCGGATTCATCGGCGATCACCACATCGGTGGTGGTGGTGCCGGGCCTGCGCCGCACCGACAGCATCGCGGTGGCCGGCGGCGCGGCGTGCACCTGCACCCGTTCGATGCGGGCAGGCATGCGCAGTCGCGGCGGCCCGCCGAAGCTCGTCGAGGCGGCCGAGGTCGCCGCGTCCAGCAGCGACGCCCACGTGCCGGGCTGCGCGCCGTCCGACTCGGAACTCACGCGTGCCAACAGTTCACCGTCGCCGCGGCGCAGATCCTCGATGTCCCAATCGAATCCCATGGCCGCGACGCCGAGTTCGGCGAGAGTGTCGATCACGTGCCGCGGCTCCAACTGCTCGGGGCAGCGTGCCCGGGCCGCAGCCAGGTCGATGGACAGGTCGACGCTCTCGTCAACCTCGTCAACGGCGACCACCGCATTGCTGTGCGTCAGCCATCCGCCGACCTGGTCCTCGGCGGCATCCGCCAACCGAGAGGCCAGGGTCAACTCACGGTCCTGCAGCACCACCTGAACATCACGCGCGCGCGCCGGGGCCACCGGCGTGCGCAGACGCACCTCTGTCAGCCCGGCGCCGGAAGCCGATGCGGCGCCCGCGCCGGAAGCCGATGCGGCGCCCGCGCCGGCCGCCGCCAGGAAGGTGTTCAACAGCACAGCGGCAGGGACGATTTCGGTGCCCTGCACCGGGTGGTCCCCCGGGTAGGGCCGGGTGTCGAAGTCCAGCCGGGTCTGCCACATCCGGGTGGCGACGGTGCCGGCCACCTCGGTGCGTCCGCCCAGCAACGTGTGACTGGTGGTGTCATGCACCGCGCTCCCGCCGGACGCTGCGGTGGGTACCCGCCAGAATCGGCGGTGCTGCCACTGGGTGACGGGCAGGTCGGCGTCCCACGGATCAGACTCGGCGACACCATGTTCGACGTCGGCGCCGTGGCAGTACAGGGTGGCGATCGCAGTGGTGACTGCCGAAGACTCAGGAGTGTTACGGCGCAGCAGCGGGATGACGGCATGCTCGTCCATACCCAGGTGCAGCAGGGTTTCGACGATGGAGTGCGATACCACCGGATGTGCGGACACTTCGAGGAACAGCCGGTGTCCGTCCTCGGCTGCCGCCGTGACGGCCTCGGCGAACCGGACCTGCCCGCGCAGGTTGTGCACCCAGTAAGCGGCGTCTCGCGGCGCGGTCGAACGCGGATCGGCCAATGCGGTGGTGTAGAGCGGGATCGCCGCATCGCGCGGCGGACGAAGGCCGGCGACATTCTCGGCCAGCGCGCCGGTCAGGTCGTCCATGGCGGGGCTGTGGAATGCCACGTCGGTATTTACTCGGCGCACCACGACGCCCTGCTCGGCCCAGGCTTCGCACACCTCCTCGACCGCTTCGGTGCGGCCCGAGATGACGCAGGATTCCGCCGATGCACTGATGGCCGCCACCACATCGGTGCGGCCGCCCAGCCGCTGCTGAGCCTGCTCGAACGGCAGTCGCACCAAAGCCATGGCGCCGCAACCCATCACGGCCCGGAAGCCGCGGGCCCGATAGCACGCCACCGCGGCACCCTGGCGCAGGTCGAACACCCCGGACACCACGCAGGCCGCGACCTCACCGACCGAGTGCCCGATCACCGCGGCGGGCCGCACTCCCCGCTCCCGCATTACCGCGGCCAGTCCCACCTGCATCGCGAAGGTCAATGCCTGGATCCGGTCGGTGCCGCCGAGGTCTTCGCCGCTCAGGGCGGCACGGGCGGAGAACCCGAGTTCGGGCCCGAACACCTCGTCGACCTCGTCGATCACACGGGCGAAAGTTGTTTCGGTGGTGAGCAACTCACGGCCCATGCCGGCCCATTGCGAGCCATGTCCGGAGAACACCCATACCGCGTCCCGGCCCTGACCGCCCGGCACCGCCCCGGTGACCAGACCGCCCCCGGATTCACCTCGGGCCAACGCGTCGAGGCCGGCGATCAACTCATGCCGGTGCTCGGCGACGACCGCGGCCCGGACCGGTTCGTGAGTACGCCGGCCCCACAAGGCGGCAGCCACCGGCACCACGCCCTGGTGCCCGGCCCGCAGGTGGTCGGCCAGCACTTCGGCCTGGCGGGCCAGCCGGGGTCCCGAACGGGCCGAGAGCGGGACGGTCAACGGACCGGAAAGACTGCGCTCCAACGGATCCGAAGGCGGGGCCTCTTCGAGCAGGACGTGCGCGATGGTGCCGCCGTAGCCGTAGCTGCACACCGCCGCCTGACGTGGGGTGTCGGTGCGAGCCCATGGCTCGACCTCGGTGGGCACCCGGAGCCCGCTGTTGGCCCAGTCGACCGCACCGGTGAGTTGGCGCAGCCCCGCCGTGGGCGGGATCGCCTCGTGGTGCAGCGCCAGGACCGTCTTGATCAGGCCCATCACACCGGCGCCGCCTTCGAGGTGGCCGATGTTGGGTTTGACCGACCCGATGCGGCACCGGTCCTGATCGGCACGCCCAACGCCGTACACCTCGGCGAGAGCGCCGACCTCGGTGGGATCGCCTGTGGGAGTTCCGGTTCCGTGTGCCTCGATGTACCCGATGCCGGCCGGGTCGACCCCCGACATCCGGCACGCGAGCCGGAACATGTCTGCCTGGGCGGCACCGTTGGGAGACATGATGCCTACGGTGCGGCCGTCCTGCGCGGTGGCACCGCCGCGCACCACGGCCAGAATGCGGTCACCGTCGCGCTGGGCGTCCGCAAGTCGCTTGAGCACGACGACGCCCGCACCCTCACCGCGCCCGTAACCGTCGGCGGCAGCGTCGAAGGTCTTGCAACGACCATCGGGGGCGGTAGCCCCGGCCTCGTCCAGCACCCGGGTGAGGCCCGGACCGATCAACGCGCTGACCCCTCCGGCCAGCGCCAGCGACGTCTCGCCGGCCCGCAGCATCTGGCACGCCTGGTGTACCGCGACCAGCGAGGCCGCACACGCGGCGTCCAGCGCCACGCTCGGGCCGCGGAGATCGAGCAGGTGCGAAACCCGGTTGGCGATACCGCACAGCGAGGTTCCGATCCCGGTCCAGGCATCGATCCCGGGCAGGTCCTCCATGATCAACTTGCCGTAGTCGTCGGAGTTGACGCCCATCAGCACGGCGGTGTCACTGCCGGCGAGCGACCGCGGCGACACCCCGGCGTGTTCGAGCGCCTCCCAGCTGACCTCGAGCGCCATCCGCTGCTGGGGGTCCATCACCTCGGCTTCGCGCGGCGAGACACCGAAGAACTCAGCGTCGAAGCCGGCCAGATCGTCGAGGAAGGTCCCTAGCCGGGTGACCTCCCGCAGGATGGCCGCGTTGCGTGGGTCGCGTCGCAGGTAGGGCTCCCAGCGCTCGTCGGGAACCTCGGTGACGTGACTGCGGCCCTCGAGCAGGAAATTCCAGAAGTCCGCCGGCGTCGCGACGTCGCCTGCGACGCGGCAACCGATGCCGATCACCGCGACGGGTTCCGGAGCCCTGGTGCCGGTGTCGGCCGGTCGGGCGGTCGGATGCTGGCCGTTCTGTGTCGCACTCATCCTCAGCGAGCACCCCCGCTGGCGAACCAAGAGTGGCTAGCCTTGCCTAAGTTTTGGTGCGACATGCGCACCATGCTCGCATAGCGGCGCAAGGCATTGGGAAGTCCGCGCGCCCCGGTCGTCCTCAGGTGAGCAACGTCACGCGCGGCTCCACCGCGCTCGACCGGCCGGTTATCCGAGCAGGGTGCGCACCACTCCGTCGGCGAGCAACCTGCCCCGGTCACTGAGCATCAGCCGGTCCCCCTGGACCACCACCAACTCGCCGGCGACCACCTCGGGAACGCGAGAACGCTCGGCGTCGGTGAGATCGCTCAGCGCCAGGCCACTGCGCAGCCGCAGCCGCAGCATCACGTCCTCGACGTGCCGGTCGGGTGCACCGAGCACCTCGAAGTCCGCGATCGGCAACCTCTCATCCGCCAGCGCTTGCGCATAAGCGTTGGGGTGCTTGATATTCCACCACCGGGTGGCACCCAGGAAACCGTGCGCGCCCGGCCCGGCGCCCCACCACTCGCCACCGTCCCAGTAGCCGAGGTTGTGCCGGCACTCCCCGCCGTCGGTGCTCCAGTTCGACACCTCGTACCAGTGCAGGCCCGCCGCCGACAGCCGGCCGTCGAGCAGTTCGTAGCGCTGCGCGAGCACGTCGTCGTCGGGCCGGGTGATCTCTCCGCGGCGCACCCGGCGAGCCAGGGCCGTGCCGTCCTCGACGATCAGCGAGTACGCGGACACGTGGTCGACGCCGCCACCGAGCGCCACGTCGATCGAGCGCCGCAGATCGTCATCGGTCTCCCCCGGCGTGCCGTAGATCAGATCGATGTTGACGTGCTCGAAACCCGCAGCCCTGGCCTCCAACGCCGCGGCGGGGGCGCGACCTGGGGAGTGCGTGCGGTCCAGCACCGCCAGCACCTGCGGCGCTGCCGACTGCATGCCGAGAGAGATCCGGGTGTAGCCGGCCTCACGCAGCGTCGTGAACATCTCCGGAGAGGTGGATTCCGGATTGGCCTCGGTGGTCACCTCGGCGTCGACGGCCAGTTCGAAGTTGTCCCGAACGGCACCCAGCACCGCGGCCAGGCCTTGGCCGCCGAGGAGCGAGGGCGTGCCGCCACCGACGAACACCGTCTGCACCGGCACGGAACCGACCGTGGCGGCGGCGAGGGCCAGCTCGACGCGCAGCGCTTCCAGCCAGCCGTCGGGGTTGGCACCCCCCAGCTCGGCCGGCGTATACGTGTTGAAGTCGCAATATCCGCACCGGGTCGCACAGAACGGCACGTGGATGTAGATGCCGAATGCGCGCCCGGGCACGCGGGCCAACCGGGGTTGGCTGGCGGGCGCGGTGCGGGTGCTCATGGTTTTATTTTCCCAGACTGTCCAGCGACGACTTTTGCTCACCCTGAACGCAAATATGGCCCGGTTAGGGCAGGTGGCGACAATCGTGGCAGAATGACGGGCGTGACTGCCGCCCACAACAGCACCACCCGCATTGCGCTGGTGGCTCGTCGGCATGTCGATTTCAAGCGCGTATGTAGCTGTTGCTGTCTGCCCTAATCATGCGTTGATTTCGGAACCCGCCCGCCCCATAGTTTCAGCTGGCACCGGATCTGCGCCGCCGGACAGCCACCGGTGATGTGCGCGGTCTATATGCCAGCTCCTTTCGCCAAGGAGCACAACAGTGACAACCCCTGAGGCCCCCGCCAAGGCCGACCGGCCCGCCAAACGCCCCCGCGACGAAGGCCAGTGGGCGCTGGGCGGCCGCGACCCGCTGAACCACAACGAGCAGTTCAAGCAGGAAGACGACGCACTCAACGTGCGGGACCGCATCCTCAATGTCTATTCGCGGGACGGCTTTGCCAGCATCGCCAAGGACGACCTGCGCGGCCGGTTCCGGTGGATGGGCCTGTACACCCAGCGCACCGAGGGCTACGACGGCACCTTCACCGGTGACGACAACGCCGACCTGCTCGAGGCCGAGTACTTCATGATGCGGGTGCGCACCGATGGCAAGGCGCTGTCGGCCCAGGCAGTCCGCACCCTCGGACAGATCTCGATCGACTTCGCGCGCGACAGCGCCGACATCACCGACCGGGAGAACCTGCAGTACCACTGGCTGCGCATCGAGGACATCCCCGAGGTCTGGCGCCGACTCGACGAGGTCGGCCTGCAGACCATGGAGGCCTGCGGCGACTGCCCGCGCGGCATGCTCGGGTCTCCGTTGGCCGGCGATTCGCTGGTCGAGGTGCTGGACCCGACTTCGGCGCTGAAGGAGATCGAGCAGCGCTACATCGGCAGCCCGGAGTTCTCCAACCTGCCCCGTAAGTTCAAGACCGCCATCTCCGGCTTGCAGGATGTCGCGCACGAGATCAACGACGTCTCGTTCATCGGGGTCAACCACCCTGAGCACGGACCCGGCCTGGATCTGTGGGTCGGCGGCGGCCTGTCGACCAACCCGATGCTGGCCCAGCGCGTCGGCGTGTGGGTACCGCTGGACGAGGTCGCCGAGGTGTGGGCGGGCGTCGTCGGGATCTTCCGCGACTACGGGTACCGCCGACTGCGCTCGAAGGCGCGGCTGAAGTTCCTGATCAAGGACTGGGGCGTAGAGAAGTTTCGCGAAATTCTCGAAACCGAATACCTCAAGCGGCCCCTCCACGACGGCCCGGCGCCCGAACAGGTGCCGCACACCGTCGACCACGTCGGCGTGCAGAAGATCCGCAACGGCCTCAATGCCGTTGGCGTCTCGGCGATCGCCGGGCGGGTTTCGGGCACGATCCTGACCAAGGTCGCCGATCTGATGGAAGAGGCCGGCGCGGACCGCGCCCGCCTGACCGCCTATCAGAAGCTGATCATCCTCGACGTGCCCGACGACAAGCTGGACGCCTTGCGCGCCGGCCTGGACGCGCTCGGCCTGCAGTCGCAGCCGTCGCACTGGCGTCAGAACCTGATGGCCTGCACCGGCATCGAGTACTGCAAGCTGAGCTTCGCCGACACCCGTGTACGGGCCCAGACGCTGGTGCCCGAGCTTGAGGCACGGCTGGGTGACCTCAACGCCGAGCTGGACGTGCCGGTCACCGTCAACATCAACGGCTGCCCGAACTCCTGCGCCCGCATCCAGATCGCCGACATCGGCTTCAAGGGCCAGATGGTCGACGACGGCGACGGCCCCGAGGAGGGCTTCCAGGTGCACCTGGGCGGCAGCCTCGGCCTGGACAGCGGTTTCGGACGCAAGCTGCGTCAGCACAAGGTCCTGGCCACCGAGCTCGGCGACTACATCGAGCGGATCGTCCGCAATTTCGTGAAACAACGCGAGAGCGGCGAGCGTTTCGCCCAGTGGGCCGTACGTGCCGACGAAGACGACTTGAGGTGACCACATTGACTGAGGCGGAACTGATCGAGCTGGCCGAGCGCGGTGCGGCCGAGCTGGCCGACGCCGGCGCGGACGAGCTGCTGCGCTGGACCGACAAGCATTTCGGCGGCAACTACGTCGTGGCGTCCAACATGCAGGACGCCGTTCTGGTGGAGATGGCGGCCAAGGTGCGCCCCGGTGTCGACGTGCTGTTCCTGGACACCGGATACCACTTCGCCGAGACCATCGGCACCCGTGACGCAGTCGAGCAGGTGTACGGCGTGAACGTGGTCAACGTCCACCCCGAGAACTCGGTGGCCCAGCAGGACGAGCTGCACGGCAAGGACCTGTTCGCCCGCGACGCCGCCGCCTGCTGCCGCATGCGCAAGGTCGAGCCGCTGGGCAAGGCTCTGGCGGGCTACACCGCCTGGGTCACCGGCATCCGCCGGGTGGAGGCGCCGACTCGCGCCAACGCCCCGCTGATCAGCTGGGATGCCGCCTTCGGCCTGGTGAAGATCAACCCGATCGCGGCCTGGTCCGACGACCAGATGCAGGCCTACATCGAGGCCAACGACATCCTGGTCAATCCCCTGATCCACGAGGGCTACCCGTCCATCGGATGCGCACCGTGCACGAGCAAGCCGGCCGAGGGCGCCGATCCGCGCAGCGGCCGGTGGGCCGGCCAGACCAAGACGGAGTGCGGGCTGCACGCCTCGTGAGGTATCTGTGACCCTCGTTCTCACCGCACACGGCAGCGCGGACCCGCGTTCGTCGGCGAATGCGCACGCCATCGGCGGCCATCTGCGCCGCCTGCTGCCTGACACCGAGGTGCGGGTCGCGTTCTGCGAGCAGAACGCACCCAACCTCAGCGACGTGCTGCCTGCTGTCGAGCCGGGCGCCGTGGTGGTGCCGCTGCTGCTGGGTAGCGCCTACCACGCCCGGATCGACATTCCCGAGCTCATCGCGCGCTCGGACGCCGAGGTGACCCAGGCCGACGTGCTCGGTGAAGACCCTCGCCTGCTGCAGGTGGTGCGGGAGCGGCTGACCGCGGTGGGAGTTTCTCGATTCGATGCCGACCTCGGCGTGATCCTCGTCGGAGTGGGCTCGTCGCATCCCACCGCCAACGCGCGTACGGCTGCTCTGGCCGACGTTCTCGCCGAGGGCACCCGCTGGGCCGGCACAGAGGTGGCGTTCGCCACAGGTCAGACTCCGTCCCTTCCGGAGTCCGTCGAGCGGTTACGCCGGCGCGGCGCCCGTCGCCTGGTCATCGCCCCCTGGTTCCTGGCGCACGGTCGCATCACCGATAGGGTCGCTGAATTTGCTTGTGCCACAGGCATTCCGATGGCCGAACCACTCGGCCCGCACCGCTTGGTGGCGGCCACGGTGCTGGATCGCTACGAAGAGGCGCTGGCCGCGCGCAGCGCCGGCTTCGCCGCCTGACCCCCTCCGCCTCCAGATCGATCGCGCCCCCGGACGTCCACCGGGGGCGCCTTCGTCAGCTTGACTCCTATACCCCAAGGGGTATATTTGGCTTTATTGGTATACCCCCCTAGGTATACAAACCGCCCACCGAGGAGTCGAACAATGAAGTTCATCCAGTACTACCTGGACTGTCTGTCGCACGCGTCATACCTGATCGGCGATGAGTCATCCGGGCGCGCCGTCGTCGTCGACCCGCAGCGCGATGTCTCCGAGTACGTCGCCGATGCCGAGAAGTTCGGCATGCAGATCACGCACGTGATCGAGACCCACTTCCACGCCGACTTCCTGTCCGGCCACCTCGAGCTGGCCGAGGCCACCGGTGCCGCGATCGTGTACTCCTCGGTCGCCAAGCCGGAGTTCGATCACATGGGAGTCGAAGACGGCCAACGTATTTCACTCGGCGAGGTGGTGCTGGAGTTCCGCCACACCCCCGGCCACACCCCGGAATCGATGAGCATCGTGGTCTACGAGCACGCCGATGACGCGGTGCCCTACGGCGTTCTGACCGGCGACACCTTGTTCATCGGTGATGTCGGCCGACCGGACCTACTGGCCTCGATCGGCTTCACCCGCGAGGAACTGGCCGACAAGCTCTACCACTCGCTGCACGAGAAGCTGTTGCCGCTGCCCGATGCCACCCGGGTCTTCCCGGCACACGGCGCAGGTTCGGCCTGTGGCAAGAACCTGTCCACCGAGCTGTCGTCCACCATGGGTGAGCAGAAGCAGACCAACTACGCGCTGCGCGCGCCGGACAAGCAGTCCTTCTTCGAATTGGTCACCGCAGGCCAGCCGCCCGCCCCGGGATACTTCGTCTACGACGCAATCCTCAACCGAAAGGACCGCGCGTTGCTGGACGAGGAGGCGACGCCGGAGGCACTGGACTTCCGTCAGGCCAGCGAGGCCGTGGCCAACGGGGCCATGTTGATCGACGGCCGCAGCCCCGAGGATTTCGCGCTGGGCCATCTGCGCAACGCGATCAACATCGGCCTGGCCGGGCGCTACGCCGAGTTCGCCGGCTCGGTGGTCAAGCCCGACGCCGACATCGTGCTGGTCACCGACCCGGGCGAAGAACGCGAAGGCAAGAACCGGCTCGCCCGCATCGGATTCGACCGGGTGTTGGGTTACCTCGACAATCCGGAGCGGACGATGTTCGAGCACTCCGACGATGTGACGGTCGCCTCACGGTTGACCGCCACCGCTTTCAGTGAGCGGGCCGCAACGGTCGCGGACGTGCAGATCGTCGACGTGCGCAATCCCGGTGAGACCGAGGCGGGCATGATCCCGGGCGCAGTCAACATTCCGGTGGGCCAACTGCCGGACCGGACCGGCGAATTGGATCCCACCCGCCCGACCGTGGTCTACTGCGCCGGCGGCTACCGCTCATCGGTGGCGGCCAGCCTGCTGCGCCAGCGCGGCTTCAACGATGTCAGCGACATCCTGGGCGGCTACGGAGCCTGGGCGGACAGCACCCACGCCGCCTGAAACTGCACAAGCCCAAACCGTCTGAGAGACAGGAGTACAGCACAGGTATGTCCACCCCACTCAAGCACGAGGTCCTGATCATCGGCGGCGGCACCGCCGGTGTCACCGTCGCGGCCCGGTTGCTGCGCAAGCACTACACCGACGTCGCGATCATCGAACCGTCCGACAAGCACTACTACCAGCCGTTGTGGACCCTGGTGGGCGGTGGGCAGGCGACGGCCGCCGAAACCGAGCGTGCCGAAGCGTCGGTGATGCCGCGCGGCGCGACCTGGATCAAGAGTGCGGTGACGTCGGTCAACCCGGACGCCAACACGGTCACGTGTGCCGATGGCGTGACCTACTCCTACGACGTCCTGGTGGTGGCCCCGGGTATCCAGCTCGACTGGGAACGCACCGAGGGCCTGACCGACACGCTCGGCAAGGACGGTGTCTCGTCGAACTACCGCTTCGATCTCGCCCCGCGCACATGGGAATTCATCCGCAACACCCGATCCGGGACCGCGGTGTTCACCATGCCGTCCGGGCCGATCAAGTGCGCCGGCGCACCCCAGAAGATCGCCTACCTGGCCTGCGACCACTGGCGGCGTCAGGGCGTACTCGACAACATCGACGTGCACCTGGTGGTCCCGACCCCGCGGATATTCGGCATCCCCGCGATCGCCGACAACCTGGACAAGGTCATCGCCGACTACGGCATCACGCTGCACACCGGAAGTGAAGTGCAGTCCATCGATTCGGCCGCTCGCAAGGTGACGATGACCAACGTTGCGGAGGGAATCGAAACCACGCTGCCCTACGACGTACTGCACGCGGTCCCGCACCAGTCGGCGCCGGACTGGATCAAGACCAGCCCGCTGTCCACCAGCCACGTCGGCGGAGACGCCAACGGTTATGTCGACATCGACAAGCACACCATGCAGCACGTGCGTTATCCGAACGTGTTCGCACTCGGCGACGCGGGATCGTCTCCCAACTCGAAAACCGGTGCGGCCATTCGCAAGCAGGCTCCGGCGGTGGTCGAGAACATCGGCGCGGTGCTGAGCGGACGCCCGCTCACCGGGTCCTATGACGGGTATGCGTCCTGCCCGATCGTCACCTCCGCGCACGACATGCTGCTGGCGGAGTTCGACTACGACTTCGCCCTCAAACCGTCCTTCCCCCTACTCGATCCGGTCAAACCGCACCGGCCGTACTGGTACCTGAAGAAGTACGGGCTGCCCGCCATGTACTGGAACCTCATGTTGAAAGGTCTTGCCTGATGTCCTCCTCGTCGATCATTGACGCCGCCGAACTGAACGAGCTGAAGCAGGCCGGTGCCGGCCCACGGCTCATCGACGTCCGCACGCCCGGCGAGTTCGAAACCGCCCATATCCCTGGCGCTTACAACGTTCCGCTGGATCTGCTGCAGGAACATCGCGACGAGATCGCCCAGCACCTCGACGAGAACGTCGTGCTGATCTGTCGCTCCGGTCAGCGGGCGGGCACCGCCGGCGAGACCCTGCGTGACGCCGGCCTGCCGAACGTCTCGATCCTCGACGGCGGCATGACCGCCTGGCAGGACAAGGGGTTCGGGGTGCGTCGTGGCGCGCAGCGCTGGGACCTGGAACGTCAGGTTCGCCTGGTAGCGGGTTCGATCGTGCTGAGCAGTGTCCTGGGCAGCATCGCGGCCCCCAAGCTGAAATGGGTCGCCGCGGCGATCGGCACCGGATTGACGACGGCGGCACTGACGAACACCTGTGCCATGGGGATGATGCTGGCGAAACTGCCTTACAACCGGGGCGCGTCCTGTGATGCCGACAGCGTCGTCGCGCAGTTGATCGGCTCCAAACAAGCACATTCGGGCGCGTTGGCATGATCGCCCTGGCTGTCGCGCTGGCCGTCCTGGTCGGGGTGTCACTCGGACTCCTCGGCGGGGGCGGCTCGATCCTGACCGTTCCGCTGCTGGCCTATGTGGCCGGCATGGAGGCCAAGCAGGCGATCGCGACCTCGCTGCTGGTCGTCGGGGTGACCAGCGCGGTCAGCACCTTGTCGCACGCGCGCGCCGGCCGGGTGCAATGGCGCAGCGGCCTGATGTTCGGGGCGGCCGGCATGGTCGGCGCGTACCTGGGCGGGCTGCTGAGTTACGTCGTGGCCGGATCGGTACTGCTGATCGCGTTCACGGTGGTGATGATTGCCACGGGTATCGCAATGATCAAGGGCCGCACTGCCTGCGAGCCGACGACGCGACCGATGCCGGTCGCCAAGGTTCTGCTCATGGGGCTGGGGGTCGGGGTGGTGACCGGCGCCGTCGGAGCCGGCGGCGGATTCCTCGTGGTACCCGCCTTGGCACTGCTCGGCGGGCTGCCCATGCCCGTCGCGGTGGGTACCTCGCTCCTGGTGATCACGATGAACTCGGCCGCTGGTCTGGCCGGACACCTGAGCACCGTGCCGATCGACTGGACGATTGCCGGCGCGGTCACCGCCGCGGCGGTGCTGGGCAGCCTGCTCGGCACCCGCCTGATCGCGCACGTCGACCCCGACGCGGTACGCCGGGCCTTCGGCTGGTTCGTGCTGCTCATGGCGTCGCTGATCCTCGGCCAGGAAGTCCATCCTGCCGTCGGGCTCACGGCAGCCGGCCTGACCGTGCTGGCCGGCCTCGGCAACCTGAGCTGCGCCCGGCTCGGATGGTGCCCATTGCGGTGGCTTTTCGGCCCACCAGCTGCGACAACATGACCATGCGCACATACCCCCGAGGGTATGATGGAACTAATCGGACCCAACTTCGATCCCAATATTCAAGGTGGACAACATGATCTGCGACGAAGAATCGATCGCCGCCATCCTCAACCGGCTGCGGCGTGCACAAGGACAGCTTTCCGGCGTCATCGCCATGATCGAGCAGGGCCGCGACTGCAAAGATGTCGTGACCCAGCTCGCCGCGGTGTCCCGCGCGTTGGACCGCGCGGGATTCAAGATCGTCGCAACCAGTCTGCGCGAGTGCATCACCGGCGAGAGCGACGAACCGATGGACGTCGCCGAGCTGGAGCGGCTGTTCCTGACCCTGGCATGACGGGATGGTGCTGACCGCCTAGCTGACGGTCAGCGCCTCATCCTCGTCACTGCTCTTCTCAGCATCGTCGCCAGACTCCTTGTTGCTCAACGGAATCTGTAGTCCCCCGGCGATCTGAGGAACCCGTGTCGCGCGCACATAGACGGTGTCACCCTCGCGCAGTCCGAGCGCCTCTGCGTCGCCGCGGGTGATCTGCGCGGTGAACGGCACATGGGTTGCGGCGCCGGTCAGTTCGACCCGCACCTCGAAGCCGAGCATCACGATCCGGTCGATGGTGGCCCGCAGCACTCCGGTGGCCTCGGCCGTGCCGTCACCGGCGGCAACGGCCAGCTCCGGGTTGCGTCCGACCCGAATATCGTGCGGGCGCACCAGGATCCCGTTCAGCTCCGAGACCGCACCGAGGAACGACATCACGAATGCGTTCGCCGGCTCGTCGTAGACCTCGGTCGGCGAACCCACTTGCTCGATGCGCCCCTTGTTGAGCACCGCGATCCGGTCCGCCACATCGAGCGCCTCGGCCTGATCGTGGGTCACCAGCACCGTGGTCACGTGCACCTCGTCGTGCAAGCGACGCAGCCACGTGCGCAGGTCGTCACGCACCTTGGCATCCAGCGCCCCGAACGGCTCGTCGAGCAGCAGCACCTGCGGGTCCACCGCCAACGCCCGCGCCAGCGCCATGCGCTGACGCTGACCGCCGGAGAGCTGGTTGGGATAGCGGGTCTGAAAACCAGCCAGCCCCACCACCTCCAGCAGATTGTCGACCTTCTCCTTGACCTCGGCCTTGGGACGCTTACGGATCTTGAGGCCGAATGCCACGTTGTCGCGGACGGTCAGGTGCTTGAACGCCGCATAGTGCTGGAACACGAATCCGATATCGCGGCGCTGCGGCGGTATTCCGGTGACGTCGCGCCCGTTGATGGTGATGGTCCCGGTGTCGGGCTGATCCAGGCCCGCGATGGCGCGCAGCAGGGTGGACTTGCCCGAGCCGCTCGGGCCCAGCAGTGCGGTCAACGAACCGGACGGCACCTCGAAGTCGATGTTGTCGAGCGCCGCAAAATCGCCGTAATGCTTGTTGGCGCCCCGAACCACGATCGCGTCGGTCATAGCTCTTGTCTCCTTCTCGGGCCTACTGCGCGGCCTTGATGCGGCGTCGGTCGAGGATCACCTGGACAACCAGGACGATCACGGCCACCGCCATGAGCAAAGTCGAGATGGCGTACGCCCCGTACACCGAGTCGGCGGTGCCGCGGTTGTAGCGGTCGGCCACCAACAGAGTCAGGGTCTGGGAGGTGCCCGGCAGGTTCGAGGACACCATGATCACCGCACCGAACTCCCCCAGCGTGCGGGCGATGGTCAGCACGATCCCGTACGTCAGGCCCCACCGGATGGACGGCAGGGTGATCCGCCAGAACGTCTGCCACCAGGTCGATCCCAGTGTGGCGGCGGCTTCCTCCTGGTCGGTGCCGATCTCGTGCAACACCGGTTCGACCTCGCGGATCACGAACGGCACCGTGACGAAGATGCTGGCCAACACGATGCCGGGGAACCCGAAGATGATCTTGAATCCGAGGTTGTTCTCTACGAAGCCGAGCAGCCCGGCCGAACCCCACAGCAGGATCAGTGCGACACCCACCACCACCGGCGACACCGCGAACGGCAGGTCGACGACCGCCTGCAGGGCGCTCTTACCGCGGAACCGGTTGCGCGCCAGCACCAGAGCCGTGGGAACACCGAACAAAACGTTCAGCGGCACCACGATCGCCACCACCAGTAGCGACAGCTGCAGCGCCGAGATGGCGGCGGGCGTACCCACCGATGTGAAGAACGCCCCGACGCCAGAGCCGAAGGTACGCCACAGGATCAGCCCGACCGGCACCACCACCAGCACCGCCACATAGGCCAGCGCCAGAAAGCGCAGTAGGTAGCGCACCCGGGGTGAGAGCGTCATGCCGAAAGCTCCTCACGTTTGGCTGCCCGCGAACCCACCGCGCGCAGCACCAGCAGCACCAGGAACGAGATCAGCAGCAGCACAATGGAGATCGCCGCGGCACCGGTGCGGTCGTCGTTCTCGATCAAGGTCCGGATCCACTGCGAGGACACCTCGGTCTCGCCGGGAACGGCACCACCGATCAACACGACCGAGCCGAACTCACCGATGGCACGGGAGAACGCCAGTCCCGCGCCCGACAACAGAGACGGCAGCAACGCCGGCAGGATCACCTTCAAGAAGATCACCCGGTTGCTGGCGCCCAGCGAGGCGGCCGCCTCCTCGGTCTCCTGGTCGAGCTCGAGCAGCACCGGCTGCACCGAGCGCACCACGAACGGCAATGTGACGAACAGCAGGGAGACACCGACGCCCCATTTTGTGTGCTGCAGGTGCAGCCCGACCGGACTCGCCGGACCGTACAGCGCCAGCATCACCAGGCTCGCCACGATCGTCGGCAGCGCGAATGGCAGGTCGATCACCGAGTCGACCAGCCGCTTGCCGGGGAAGTCGTCGCGAGTCAGCACCCAGGCCACGATCAGGCCGAAGAAAATGTTCACCACTGTGACGCCGGCCGAGATGGTCAGCGTCACCCGGAACGATTCCAGCGCCGCGTTGGAGGTGACGGCCAGCCAGAAGGCGTTCCACCCGCCGCCGGCCGCCTGCCAAAGGATCGCCGCCAGCGGCAGCAGCACGATGACACTCAGCCAGATCGACGCCGCCCCCACGCGCAGCGAGGTGCTGCCGTAGCGGCCGCGCCGCGCGCCGGGGGTGGGATCCCCCGGCGCGGGCGCAGCCGAATCGGTCTGGACTACAGAAGTCATCCAGTCGCCTGCTTGTAGATCTTGGTGATGGAGCCGTTCTCCTTGTCGAACAACGCCGGGTCGGTCTCTTTCCATCCGCCGAGGTCAGCGATCGTCCACAGCTTCTCCGGCGTCGGGAAGTCCTTCGCGAAGTCCGCCGCCACCGCCGGGTCGACCGGACGGAAGCCGGACTCGGCCCACAGCTTCTGACCTTCAGCGGTGAACAGGAAGTTCTCCAGGGCCTTTGCCTTGTCAGCGTGGGCGCTGGTCTTGACGACGGCCACCGGGTTCTCGATCTTGAAGGTCTGCGGCGGATTCACGTGCTCGACGTCCTTGCCCTGCCGCTCGATGTTGATCGCCTCGTTCTCGTAGCTGATCAGCACGTCGCCGGTGCCCTGCAGGAACACATCGGTGGCCTCACGGCCCGACCCCGGGCGGGTCTTGACATGCTCGGTCACCAGCTTGTTGACGAAGTCGAGGCCGGCCGCAGAATCCTTGCCGCCGTTACTCTTTGCGGCATACGGGGCCAGCAGGTTCCACTTGGCCGAACCCGAACTCAGCGGGCTCGGGGTGACCACCTCGAGCCCGGGCTGCAGCAGGTCATCCCAGTCCTTGATGCCCTTGGGGTTACCCTTGCGCACCACCAATGACACCACAGAACCGAACGGGACGCCCTTCGTATTGCCTGCGCTCCAGTCATCGGCCACCTTGTCGGCCTTGACCAACCGGGTGATGTCGGGTTCCACCGAGAAGTTCACGATGTCGGCCGGTTTGCCGTCCGCGACCGCTCGGGACTGGTCGCCCGACGCGCCGTACGACGTCGTCACCGCAACGCCCTTGCCCTCCTCGCTGGCGGCGAATGCCGGGATGACCTTGCTCCAGCCCGGTTCGGGCACTGCGTAGGCGACGAGTGTCAGCGTGGTGTCGGCGCCCGCGGCACCATGGTCACCGCCGGCGACATCGCTGGCGCCGCCACCGCAGCCGACGGCGAGCACGCCGGTGGTGGCCAGGACGGTGGCAGTTCGCCAGAACTTGTTGGACTTGTAAATGGGCACTGAGGACCTTTCTTGCGGACAGCGGACATTACGAGGTCCGTCATGCGGAAAGGCAAGGGAGGCGAGGGACTCGAGAAAAGAGCATCCGGGCACAGAACCGCCACCGACACCAAACCGCGGACGGGTTGGAGTCAGCGACAACAGGCGACGTCAGCAACAGCGCATGAACCCACGGCAATGAGAGCCAAGACATGGCTCTCGGTCTTGCCGGACGCTGAATACATGGCGCGAAGAATAGCAGAGTCCCGGCATCGCGCCCGTCGAGCGATCCGTGTCCGGAGTCAGCGGGTCAGCAACCACATCACGATGACCAGGACAACCAGCAGAATCAAGATCAACGTGACACGTGAGCGCGGCATACCGTTCACTCCGATTCCACCTCGTCCACCGGGGCGTGGCGCAGCCGGTGCAACCCGGTGATTCCCCAGCCCAGCGCGCCGTCGAGCAGCACCGCGCTGCCATATGCCAACGCCAGCACCACCGGCATCACCACCGCGGTCTGCACGACGAACGGCAGCCCGGTCAGCCACAGTTCGACGCCGTCCCACCAGTTCAGGATTGCCGCCATGGGGCAAGCCTAGGCGATCGCCGACGGCACCCTGTGATCATCCCGTCGCACCCGTAACGTCCGACACGCGTGTCTTGGGTAGACGGCACCTGTATCCGCAGATGATGATGTCCGCATGGTTCTGCAGCACACCGAGCCCACGGATGTCGTCACGGCACTCGACAAGACTCCTGATACTCCGAAGGCACCGGAGGCGCCGCTGACGGCGACCGCCCCGGTGCCCTACTCGTCGGGCGCGTCGCTGCGGAACCCGTTCCCACCGATCGCCGACTACGGCTTCCTGTCCGACTGCGAGAACACCTGCCTGATCTCCTCGGCCGGGTCGGTGGAGTGGCTGTGTGTCCCCCGGCCCGACTCCCCCAGCGTGTTCGGCGCGATCCTGGACCGCAACGCGGGCCACTTCCGGCTCGGCCCCTACGGCGTGACCGTTCCGTCGGCGCGGCGCTACTTGCCGGGCAGCCTGATCCTGGAGACCACCTGGCAGACCCACACCGGCTGGCTGATCGTGCGCGACGCGCTGGTGATGGGTCCGTGGCATGACATCGACGCCCGTTCACGCACGCACCGACGCACCCCGATGGACTGGGATGCCGAGCACATCCTGCTGCGCACCGTCCGCTGTGTCAGCGGCACCGTCGAACTGGTGATGAACTGCGAGCCGGCATTCGACTACCACCGCGTCAGCGCGTCATGGGAGTATTCCGGCCCGGCCTACGGCGAAGCCATCGCACGCGCCACCCGCAACCCGGACTCGCACCCCACGCTGCGGCTCACCACGAACCTGCGGATCGGTATCGAGGGCCGCGAGGCGCGCGCCCGCACCCGGCTCACCGAGGGCGACAACGTGTTCGTCGCACTGAGCTGGTCCAAACATCCCGCCCCGCAGACCTTCGAAGAGGCCTCGGACAAGATGTGGAAGACCAGTGAGTCGTGGCGGCAGTGGATCAACATCGGCGATTTCCCCGATCACCCGTGGCGGTCGTACCTACAGCGCAGCGCGCTGACGCTCAAGGGCCTGACCTACTCGCCGACCGGCGCCCTGCTGGCCGCCCCCACCACGTCACTGCCGGAAACCCCTCAGGGCGAACGTAACTGGGACTACCGCTACTCGTGGATCCGGGACTCCACGTTCGCGCTGTGGGGTCTGTACACACTCGGGCTGGACCGGGAAGCCGACGATTTCTTCTCGTTCATCGCCGACGTGTCGGGTGCGAACAACGGTGAACGCCACCCGCTGCAGGTGATGTACGGCGTCGGCGGTGAACGCAGCCTCGTCGAAGAAGAACTGCACCACCTCTCGGGCTATGACAACGCCCGGCCGGTGCGCATCGGTAACGGTGCCTACAACCAGATGCAGCACGACATCTGGGGCACCATGCTCGATTCGGTGTACCTGCACGCGAAGTCGCGCGAGCAGATCCCCGAAGCGCTGTGGCCCGTGCTGAAGAACCAGGTCGAAGAAGCCATCAAGCACTGGAAGGAACCCGACCGCGGGATCTGGGAGGTGCGCGGCGAACCGCAGCACTTCACCTCCAGCAAGATCATGTGCTGGGTGGCTCTGGACCGCGGATCGAAGCTGGCCGAACTGCAGGGTGAGAAGAGTTATGCGCAGCAGTGGCGCGCGACCGCCGAGGAGATCAAGGCCGACATCCTGGCCCGCGGCGTCGATTCCCGCGGTGTACTGACCCAGCGCTACGGCGACGACGCGCTGGACGCATCGCTGCTGCTGGCGGTGTTGACGCGGTTCCTGCCCTCGGACGACCCGCGGGTGCGGGCCACGGTGCTGGCAATCGCCGACGAACTCACCGAGAACGGCCTGGTGCTGCGCTACCGCGTCGAGGAAACCGACGATGGCCTGTCCGGCGAAGAGGGCACCTTCACCATCTGTTCGTTCTGGCTGGTCTCGGCCCTCGTCGAGATCGGCGAGGTGAGCCGGGCCAAGCATCTGCTGGAGCGGTTGCTCTCGTTCGCCAGCCCGCTGCACCTGTACGCCGAGGAGATCGAGCCGCGCACCGGCCGGCACCTGGGCAACTTCCCCCAGGCGTTCACCCACCTGGCCCTGATCAACGCCGTGGTGCACGTCATCCGCGCCGAGGAGGAGTCCGACAGTTCCGGGGTCTTCCAGCCCGCCAACGCGCCGATGTAGCTCCTACGCGTCAGGCGCTGCGGGTCAGCAGACCTGCCGATGCTGCGTCGAACCGGACGTCGAACTCGACCTCCAACTGGGCCGAGGTCACCAGTACCACCGGTGTGAGTCCGCTGGCCCCATCCTGGGCGATTCCGGTGATCACGCGGCCGCCGAATCCGTCCGGGGTGGCGGGGACGCGAACGGTGACCGTGAGCTGGTCGACGCCCGTCGGCACCCGCAGGAAGAACTCGTCTCGGGGTTGCACCGCGCCGCCGAGTTCCCGGCCGGCGCGATCGACGACGGCCCCATGCGACACCGTGAGCGCCGCGCTGTCGGTGGCCCGCAACCTGAACGGCCCGATCAGCCCGGCCTCGACCACTGCGTCGTCGGCCGACAACGCGGGGGGCGTCGTGGCGCGCCGGGCCGCCCGGGCCCCGGCGGTCAGGTAGTTGTACAGGTGCACCACCCGGTCGGAGTTTGCGTAGTTGCCAGATCCGTTGAGCCAGAACCGGATATCGGTGATTCGAACCAGCGCGTCACTGTCCGCCAGGACGGCCAGCCGGTAGTACCGGTAGCCCTGCGGGCCGCGGCCGGGCCGGGTCGAGGACACGGTGCTGCCGACCCCGAGGGTCCGGCGATGCGTGCCACGACCGGCGGCGACATTGAGCCCCGAGGCCGCCACGTCCTCCCACCGCACGCCGTCGGGCGACTTCTGCAACACCAATGACACCGCGGCCGTCGATTCCAATTCGACTGTGTAGCCGCCCAACTGGGGAGCCCCGTCGAACTCGAACACGATGCCGTCAGCATCGGGGTGTGCCCTCGCCGGCTCGTTACGCGGCCGGTTGTCCAGCGCCAGCCCGTTGGTGAACAACCAGATGGCCGCCTGAGTGGCCGCGATCGCCTCATGTTCGGCCAGGTTGGCCGCACCGAGCGGCACCCCGGCCGCCCGTACCCGGCGGCTCAGTTCGGCCGTGCCGAGGGTCGGAAAGGAGTTGCGGACGATCCAGTCCACCTCGGCCTCAAAGGACCGAGCACGCAGGTTGCGCACCGCTGACCAGGTGGCGGCCCGATAGCGCGACGGCCGGGTCGGTGCGATGCCGGCGAAGTCCAGCGAGTAGGCCTCGACATTCGGATTCAGCCTGATCAGATCGGTGCGCGCCGACGTGCCGTCGGTGAACACCACAGTGTCCACGGTGTGCGAATAGGTGCCACCGCGGTACCGCGTCAGCGGCGCCGGATCGGTCCGCCGGGGGCGGATCCGGGTACGCACAGCGACCGGCGAATCCGCCGGGGAACCGACTCTGGAATCAGCAAGAGACAGGACAGACATGAGGGGTTGACTTTCTTGAAGGCCGGATACGCGCGCATCAACGCACCGCGAGAAAGCGGGCGGACGACGCAGAGGAAGGCGTCAGAAAATCAACAACAACAACGCACGTCGAGGCAGCGCACGGTGCCGAAGCGCAGCGATGCGACGTGTTGCATGCGGCCCACCATACGGCAAGTGGGTGGCAATGCCCAGTTCACGCCGTGGTGACAGGTTTGAATCGTCCGCGCGCTAAACACTGTCGTGGATAGATTTTGGCCGTATCGTTGCCGCCCACACCCACATTGACCGGCTGGAGGTAGGACCACGTGACGTCCGCACAGAACGAATCGCAGGCACTCGGCGATCTCGCCGCGCGCCAGCTGGCGAACGCGACGAAGACCGTTCCCCAGCTGTCGACCATCACGCCCCGATTCCTGCTGCACCTGTTGAGCTGGGTGCCGGTCGAGGCCGGTATCTATCGGGTCAACCGCGTGGTCAATCCTGAGCAGGTCGCGATCCACTCGGAGGAAGGCGCAGGCACCGAGGAGCCGCTGCCCGAGACCTATGTCGACTACGAGACCAACCCGCGCGAATACACACTGCGCTCCATCTCGACCCTGCTCGACGTGCACACCCGGGTGTCGGACCTGTACTCCAGCCCGCACGATCAGGTGGCCCAGCAGCTGCGCCTGACCATCGAGACGATCAAGGAACGCCAGGAGTTCGAGCTGGTCAACAACCCGGAGTACGGGTTGCTGTCGCAGGTGACACCCGAGCAGACCATCCAGACCCTGCGCGGCACGCCCACGCCCGACGACCTGGATTCGCTGATCACCAAGGTGTGGAAGACCCCGGCGTTCTTCCTCACCCATCCACTGGGCGTGGCGGCATTCGGCCGCGAGGCCACCCGCCGCGGAGTTCCGCCGCCAGTGGTCAGTCTGTTCGGCGCCCAGTTCATCACCTGGCGCGGCATCCCGATCGTGCCGTCGGACAAGATTCCCGTCGAGGACGGCAAGACCAAGTTCATCCTGGTGCGCACCGGTGAGGAGCGTCAGGGCGTGGTGGGTCTGTTCCAGCCGGGGCTGGTCGGCGAGCAGGCACCGGGTCTGTCGGTGCGGTTCACCGGTATCAACCGGTCGGCGATTGCGTCCTACCTGGTGACCCTGTACTCGTCGCTGGCCGTGCTCACCGACGACGCGCTGGCGGTCCTCGAGGACGTCGGAGTGGACCACTTCCATGAGTACAAGTGAGCACCGCTCGCTGGATGCCGAAAGTGACCTGCCGATAAGCGAAGCCGAACTGTCGGCGCTGGCCAGCCAGTTGTTCGCGACGAGCATCCGGCCCGGGCCCGACAGTCCGCCGTCGGCCACGCAGGTGGCTCCGCGCGGAGTCGCTCCGGACGTCACCTCGGCGTCATCGGCGGGCGCCGCCGCGGCCGGCCTGGCGCACCCGGCGACTCCGGCCGAATTCGTTTCGGTGCCCGGGGTTTTCGTTCCGGCACCGAGCACGCCTGAGCCCGAAGGCATTCCGGGCGTCGTCCCCGTCGCGCCCCGCGGTAGTGCGGCCAGGCCCATCGCACCCATCGGTGGCCTGGAGGCGTTCGCGGTTCCCACGGGCCTGGTCCCGACGGTGCCCGGCGTGCTGGCGAGCACTCCCCCGGCGGCGCCGGTGGCACCTCGCGGGTCGGCGCCGACGTGGCCGGGCGCGGTCCCGACGGTGCCGGATCTGGCCTGGTCCGGATCGCCGGCACCATCCGAGGATGCAGGCGGCTACTACTTTCTGCAGCCTTCGGCTGAACCTGTTGCAGCCGAGCCGGTTCCGGTCATCCATGACGACCACGAGATCTTCGACGTCAACGCCATCCGGGCGGACTTCCCGATCCTGCGTGAGACCGTCAACGGCAAACCGCTGATCTGGTTCGACAATGCGGCCACCACCCAGAAACCGCAGTCGGTCATCGACCGGCTGTCGTACTTCTACGCGCACGAGAACTCCAACATCCACCGGGCCGCACACGAACTGGCCGCCCGGGCCACTGACGCCTACGAGGACGCCCGCGAATCGGTGCGCCGGTTCATCGGGGCTTCCAAGGCCGAGGAGGTCATCTTCGTCCGCGGCACCACCGAGGCGATCAACCTGGTGGCCTACGCGTGGGGCGGCAAGCATCTGGGTCCGGGCGACGAGATCGTCATCACCCATCTCGAGCACCATGCCAATATCGTTCCGTGGCAGCTCATCTCGCAACAGACGGGCGCGGTGCTGAAGGTGGCGCCGGTGGACGACGCGGGTAATCTGCTGCTCGGTGAGTTCGAGGATCTGCTCGGACCCCGGACGAAACTCGTTGCCGCCACGCAGGTGTCCAATGCACTGGGCACGGTGACCCCGGTCAAGACCATCGTCGAACTCGGCCACCGGTACGGGGCCAGGGTGCTGATCGACGGCGCCCAGTCCATCCCCCACATCCCGATCGACGTGGCCGAACTCGGGGCCGACTTCTTCGTGTTCTCCGGCCACAAGATCTACGGACCCACCGGAATCGGTGCCCTTTACGGCCGCGAGGACGTGTTGGCCGAGACCCCGCCGTGGCAGGGCGGCGGCAACATGATCGCCGACGTCACCCTGGACCGGTCCTTGTATCAGGGACCGCCGAACAAATACGAGGCCGGCACCGGCAACATTGCCGATGCGGTCGGGCTCGGTGAGGCGCTGCGCTACGTCGAGCGCGTCGGTATCGAACGCATCGCTGCCTACGAACATGCCCTGCTCGAATACGCCACCCCGCGGTTGGCCGCCATCCCGGGTGTGCGCCTGGTCGGAACTGCCGACGAGAAGGCGAGCGTGCTGTCGTTCGTGCTGGCCGGGCATGAGCCGCTGGAAGTGGGCAAGGCGCTCAACGCCGAGGGCATCGCAGTACGGGCCGGGCATCATTGCGCCCAGCCGATCCTGCGCCGCCTGGGCCTGGAGGCCACTGTGCGGCCGTCATTCGCGTTCTACAACACCTTCGAGGAGATCGACGTGTTCATCGACGCGGTGCGCCGCATCGCCGAGGGCAGCACCTAGCTGTACCCAGCCGGCTACCGGGCAGCCGCCTTGTCTGCCATGTGCAGTGCGAGAGCGGCTGCCTGGTTGCCACCGATACCCACTCCACACGCCCACGTTTCGAAGACGACGTTGGAGGCCACCGCCAGCGCGTGATCGCACGGCCACTCGGCCTGTTGCTGTTCGGTCGAGAACTGGGTGAACAGGGATTCCTCGGCGACGACATCGGCGATATCCCAGTGCGTCGCCGCATCTCCGGTACCGATGGAGATGGTGCGCCCGGCACATTCCTGCCACGATTGCCTCGCCGAGTCGAAGAAGCGGTGAGCCTCATCGCGCGACGGATACAACACCACAGTCTGTTCCACGGTCTGTCTGGATTCCGGCGTACTCAGCACCTGATCACGCACCCCGGTCCATCCTGTATCCGCGTATACCGCCTCCTGGGCCCCGAAAACCGCTGCGCGGCAATCTTCCTCAGACAATTTGTTGCGGTTGACGTTCAACGTGTCGCTGATGTCGCGGGTTGCCATGGGTTCCAATCCCGTCACACCGATGATCTCGCCGGCCTCCTCGGGCGACACCAGGAGATCCTCGAGTCCGGAATCGGTGAGGGTTTCGTCGACCACCGGGACAGAGTCCTGCGCTCTCATGGCTCGGCCGTCGACCGTCTGTGCGCATCCTGCCGTCAGCAGTGACACGGTGGCCAGAGCAACCATCACGGTTCGGCAGGACATAAGGCTATTGTCGCCGATCGGCGCCACCCCTCCGGACACAATCACCGTGCGCGGATCTCTGGATCCGACGACGCGCAGCGAGCACCATCGGGTCATGAGCTACAACCGCCTCCGCGCAGACGACACATCACGCATCAAGATCGACGTAGCGATCGGTGTTCTGGTCGCCCTGCGCGGTTGCGCGCCTGATCAGGCCTTCGCCGAGCTGGTGCGGGTGGTACAGCGGACCGGCATCGGAATCGGCAGCATCGCAAGGGCATTGGTCGACCTCGCTGGTGGCAGTTCCGGTACCTCGGCCGAATACGCCGAGGCGTTCAACGCCTGGGGTGAACTGCTGGCACAGGCCCGGCGGGTACCCGTCAACGCGCAGTAGCGGGTGCCCGGGCCACCAGCCAGGTCTCGCCGCCACCTTCATGTGCGGCGATCGTCTCCAGACCGGTAAAACAATCCTCGAGTTCGCCGGCCGCGGCCCGGAATCGGCCAGACCCGGCGCCGACCTCACTGAGAACGCAGATGGCCAGCAGGCCGCCCGGCCGGAGGCGGGCGGCCAGGGCCGGATACAACGCGGGGTCGCGGAAGCGGTGACACAGCACCACGTCGACCGGAGGGCCGGGGGGCAGGCCCCCGTCGAGATCAGCGATATCGAAGCGGCAGCGCTCTGCCATCCCGTGGCGTAAGGCCGACTGCCTGGCCTGGGTGACCGCCGCGGCGGACACGTCCAGACCCCACACCTGCAACCCACGCTGAGCCAACCACACCGCCGCCCGGCCGGTGCCGCACGCGATGTCGAGTGCCGAACCGGCCACGGGAAACTGGTCGGCTTGGCCGCTGAACACCTGCGGCAAAGCCGGCTCCGCATCCGGCTCCCGGTCGGTATAGGCCGCGTCCCAGCGGAGGCGGTCCTTCTCGCTCACGTGCGCCACCCTATGGGAGGGAATAGCGGCACACCGTTCGGGGTTAGCCCGTTCATGCGAGCCCTCGTCTACGACCCGCACGCCCCCGCCAATCTCCGGTTCGACGAGGTGGCCGAACCGTCGGTCACCGAATCGCAGGCCCTCATCGATGTCCATGCGATTGCGCTGAATTTCGGGGAACTGCACTTCATCGACCAGATGCGCCGCCCCGGCGAAGTTCCCGGCTGGGACAGTGCGGGTGTCGTCGCTCAGGCCGCTGCCGACGGCTCAGGACCGCCCGTGGGCGCCCGGGTGGTCGGATTCAGCGGCGAGGCCGGCTGGGCCGAACGACGCGTCGTCTCGACCGACAATCTGGCCGAGCTTCCCGAGTTCGTCGAATTCGAGGAGGCTGCCGCGCTTCCGGTCGCCGGGGTGACCGCGCTGCAGGCACTGCGGGCCCTCGGCCCGGTCGTCGGGCGCCGGGTTCTGATCACCGGCGCGTCCGGGGGTGTCGGCCGGTTCGCCGTGCAGCTGGCAGCCCGGGCCGGCGCCCATGTGGTGGCCGCAGTCGGCAGCGCCCCGCGCGGTGCGGGTCTCGACGAATTGGGTGCGGCCGAAGTCGTGGTCGGGCTCGGCGCGGTGACCGAGCCGGTGTACGGCGTGCTCGACAACGTCGGTGGGAAACTCCTGGCACAGGCCTTCAGCCTGGTGTCCGACGGCGGCTCGGTGCAATCCATCGGGATGGCCTCCAACGAGCCCACCACGATCAACTTCGAGGAGGAAAGACGCACCGGGAACCGGAAACGGTTGGAGCCGTTCACCGTCCGGGCGCCCTTTCAAGCCGATTTGGATTACCTACTGACCCTGCTTGCCGACGGCGAACTCGATCCGCAGATCGGATTCCGGGATACCTGGGAGAACGTCTCCGACGCCGC
The DNA here is from genome assembly GCF_040655355.1 of Mycobacterium sp. NPDC050441. Classification (NCBI taxonomy): domain Bacteria; kingdom Bacillati; phylum Actinomycetota; class Actinomycetes; order Mycobacteriales; family Mycobacteriaceae; genus Mycobacterium; species Mycobacterium sp. NPDC050441. The sequence continues at coordinate 513,753 of NZ_JBFAJS010000005.1, forward strand.
CCAGGCGTTGTTGGGACGCCAGGTCGCGGGCAAAGCAGTGCTGCGGGTCGCCTGACTCTGCGAGCTCAGTTGCCCTGGCCGCCCCGCCCTCGTGACACCAGGTCAGCCACCGGGTCCTTCCCGTTGATGAACCAATCACCGAGGATGCGTGCCTTGTAGACCACCGGGTTGTGTGAGGCCAGCGTGCGGGCGTTGCGCCAATGCCGGTCCAGGCCAAGCTCTTCGGAGACTCCCGAGGCGCCGAGTGCATCGAACACTCGCGTGGTGGCCCGCAGTGCCGCCGCCACGATCACCAATTGCGCCTGGGTGACGGCCACCTCGGCGTCGACTAGCAACTGGCGAGCGTGGCCGTCGCTGCCCGCAAGCCGGCCGGCCACGATCCGATCCAGGCTGCGTGCGCTCTGCCCCAGGGCGGCCGTCGCACCGAACGCCTCAGCCGACACCTCACCGATCACCTGCAGCAGCTGCGGATCGGCGGCCGGAACCTCGGCCAGCCCCTGCGGGTAATTGCGCTGACGGGCCGTCAGTGCGGCCGAGCTGTCGCGCTGTGCCGCCCTGATGATTCCCGTCAGCACCGCCAGCATGGCGATCTGGTAGAAGTGCGCCTGGTAGGTGAACCGTTCGGTCGCCGGGAACACGTTGCCGCGTTCGGCCCGGGCCTGGTCGTAGCGAGCCGAGCCGCTACCCGTCGTGCGCTGGCCGAACCCGCGCCAGTCATCCACGAGGGTGACGCCAGGATCATCGGCGCGCACCAGGGCAGTCCACAGCTCGCCGTCCCCACCACGGCCCAGAACATCCAGCCAGTCGGCGTAAAGACTGCCGGTCGCATAGTATTTCGCGCCGGTCACCAGCCAGTGCCCGTCTTCTTCGGTCACCGTCGTGGCCAGATTGGCCAGGGTCACGTTGTTGGCCTCGGTCCAGCCGCCGCCGACGAACTCGCCGGCCAGAAACCGCTTGATCCACGTGGTGTTTTCCTCCGACACCGGCGCATTGAGCCGGTCCTCCACGAATGCCAGGTGGTTGCGCCAGATGTGCGCGACGTTGGCGTCGGCCTCCCCCAGGTCGGCCAGCAGCAGGAAGGTCTGCTCCAGCGACGCACCGAAACCGCCCTGTTCTGCCGAGATCCGCAAGGTGCCGAATCCTGCGTCGCTCAGCCAGCGCACCTGCTCGTGCGGGAACACCCGGTCGGCCTCACGCTGTCGATTCCCCTCGGCGATCTGCTCGAAGATAGGTCCGAACACCGAGCGCAGCTCGGCGTCATAACCTGTGGGGCGCTTCAGATACGTGCTTTCCGTTGACATTTACGACTCCTCCTCGGCGTCGATCCGGTACGCGTACTCGTCGCGGACAGTGCGATACCCCAAGCGGGCATAGAGCAGGTGGGCATTGCTGGCATTGGCGGTGTCGGTGCCCAACGAGGCATGGCGAAAGCCCCGCCGCAGCGCCGCCAGCCAGAGCTTGCGCAGCAGCAGCTCAGCGGTCCCGGCCTTGCGGCGGTCGGCACGCACGCCGATGTAGTCGGTGTGCGCACTTCGGATTTCTTCCGCACCGGTTCCCGAGGTGTAGGTGGAACCGAGCACGTAGCCGACCACCACGCCGTCGTCATCTACGGCCGCCAGGCTGAAATCCGGGGTGAACGCGCGGCTGGCCAGATGATGTTCCCAGCGCTGCGGGGTCTTCGACATGTTCCCGAAGTGCTCGCGGAAGGTGTCGAACTGCACCTGCCGGACCTGCTCGGTGAGACCTCCGGCCACGACCTGCGGCCACGACAGGATAGTGATCGACTCGATCCCGGCATCGGCCAGAGCCTCCGGGTCCTCGCCGCGCAACGCCTTTCGGGTGCCGGCGAATTGGCGTTCTCGGCGGGCTCCGCGGGCGACCAGGGAATCGATCGTCACTGCCTGGTCGGCGCCGATGAACACCCGCAGGTAAGCGCCGTCCACGGCCACCCGCCCGAACTGCCCGACACTGTCGTCCACGATCGCCCGCACCGCCTCGGCCGGGGCATGCGGATCGAAGACGAAGTTCCCCAACACCTCCGGTTCCGCACCGTCCGGCCGGTGCAGGGCTGCGTATCCAGCCACCGCACCGGCCTGATCCAGGAGGACGATGGCCGAGCCGGGATACGCGCCGTCGAGTTGTTCTGCGATATCGCGGGAATCGGCAGCGAACGTGCGTCCGCCGAGCCCGGGTGTGGTGGCCAGGAAGTCGGCAATCAACGGGAAGTGTCGTGGGGTTACCTCGGCAACGCTCCAACCGGTCACGTCCGACGTCGCAGACAAAGTGTCATCGATCAGTGTCACGGCGTCACGCCCGCATCGATCCACCGCTGCTGTTCCTCGGGTGAAACGCTCTGGATGGTGCCGATCCGGTTGGCCACCTCGGGCCGGGTCCGCTTGAGGTACCAGTACCAGGACAGCCCGGCCAGCAGGATGGCGGCGAACACGAAAGGCAGGATGTTGAACGGGAACTCGGGCACCGGGTAGAAATTGCTGACGATCACATAACCCAGACCGATGGTGGCCGCGACCGCGACGGCGAGCCGCTGCGGTGTCAGTGCGCCGATCCTGCGCAGCCAGATCGGCGTGGCGATGACCACCAGGAGATAACTCACCAGGAAGCCCCAGTTGGCCACATAGCCGCCGTAGACGTCGAACACCAGCCGGCCCGCTGAGCTGAACGTGGCCACGATCGAGAACGCCAGGGCCAGGGTCCCGACGAAAACCACTCCGGCCCAAGGCGTCTTGTAGGTCGCGTGCACCTTGGTGAACACCGTCGGCAATGCCCCTTCGTGGGCGAAGGTGAACAGCGATCGGGCCGCGGCGGTGGTGACCGCGGTGACGAACACGATGAACGCGATCGCGACCGCGCCGCTGACGATCTGGTTCACCCATTCGACCCCGACGCTGGTGGCCAGCTGCGGCAGCACCGCCTTGTCGCCGTCGATCTCGCCGAAGTGCAGGATCTGCGGGTAGGTCGCGAAGATGTACAGGGCTCCGATCAGGATCACCACGCGCAGCAGGGATCTGGCGATGTTGCGGTGCGCGTCCTTGGCCTCGGCCCCGAGAGAGGCCACACTTTCAAAACCGGCGTAGGAGCCCACCGCGGTGACCGCCGCGATGAACGTCGCGCTGGACCCGAGATGCTGAGGATTCCACTGCTCCCAGTCGATGCGGAAGCCGTAGCCGATATAGGAGGCCACGATGATCACCAGGATCGACGCGATGGCCAGCAACTCGAAGGCCAGTTCATACTTGGCCGCCAGCGAGACCCCCCGGTACGGCAGGTACACCGCGACGCCGACCACCACGATCACCAGCAGCAGGCGGAACCACACCGCCTGCGATCCAAGGCCTATCGACTCCAGGAACGCATCGAGGTAGAGCACTCCGCCGAGGGTGCCCGTCGTGGCGAATCCGATGTAGCCGAACAGCAGGCTGAACCCCGCGGCGAAGGCGAAGCCAGGGCCCAGGCCGTTACCCGTGTAGGTGCCCAGCGATCCGGAGGACACCGTGCGTTTGGCCTGGAAACTGATGGTGATGGCGACCAGCACCACAATGGACAGGCCGATCACGGCGGCCCACGCCGCCCCCTTGCCCGCCGCCACGAACAACGAGAAGGGCACCACGGCCAGTGCCACACTCGGTGCCGCGGCCGCCAGGCCCTGGGCAAACACACCCCACGGGCCGAGCGCCCCGGATTCCAGACCCGTGGATTCGGCCGCGATCAGGGTGCGGCCCCCGGCCTCCGTCGTCGGATGTGCCTTCGGGTCGTCTGTAGTAGTCACGGCAATGTCCCTTTCTGACCGCGACACCTCCCGTCCGCGAACCGGGACGGGTGGTTGATATGTCGGTATGGTTGCCACACTGCCGCAATCGGATTCGCGTCGTCAGCGATGGAATCGGCGGGATTCTATTGCGAATGAATGGAATTCCTACGAAATGCGGCGCCCGGATGCGCTTCAGCCAGTAATCCGTCGTCGCCGCCGAACAGCTTCTGCCGCAACGTGGTCGGCTCGGAAACCTCGCGGGCACGGCCGCGCCGGCGGAGCTCTGGGATGAGGTAGGTGGCCACGTCGACGAAGCTGCCGGGCGTGACGTGATAGGCGATGTTGAACCCGTCCACCCCGGTCCGGCGGGCATACGCATCCAGGGCATCGGCCACCGTGGTGGCCGATCCGACGAACAACTCGCCGCCGAATCCGCCCAGTCCCCCGACGTAGTCCCGCAACGTCAGGTGCTCACGGATTTCGGAATCGGTGACCGCGGCCAGGATCGACCGGCTGGCGTCGGTGTCGAACTGCTCGATCGGGCGATCGACCCCGTAGGTCGACCAGTCCACCCCGGACAATGCCGAGAGCAGCACCAGCCCGCCCTCCAGGTCGTGGTAGTCGGCAAGTTCGCGCGCCTTGGCCTGGGCTGCGGAATCAGTACTGTCCGTGACGATCTCGACCGAGGTGACGAACTTCAGCGATTGCGGATCTCGCCCGTGCCCGGCAGCCCGGCGCCGGATGTCCTCGATGTGACCACGCAGGACGTCGGGCCGCGGATCGCTGACGAATACCAGTTCTGCGTTGCGCGAGGCGAACTCCCGGCCGGCCGGCGAGGTGCCCGCCTGGAACAGGACCGGAGTGCGCTGCGGTGAGGGTTCGACCAGGTGCGCCCCAGGGACCGTGAAATACCGCCCGTGGTGGGCGATGTCATGCACCTTCGCCGGGTCGGTGTACACGCCGCGCTCGGCATCTCGCAGCACGGCGCCCGGCTCCCACGACCCTTCCCAGAGTTTGTAGGTCACTTCCAGGAATTCCTGGGCCATCGCGTACCGCTCATCGTGCGGGATCTGCCGGTCCCGCCCGATGATGTTGCGCGCAGCGCTGTCGAGCAGGGAGGTAACGACATTCCAGCCGATCCGGCCGCCGGTGAGGTGATCCAGAGTGCTGAACTTGCGCGCCAGCAGGTAGGGACTCTCATAGGTGGTGGACACCGTGATTCCGAACCCCAAACGCTGGGTCGCCGCGGCCATCGCCGACACCGCCAACAGCGGATCGGTCACCGGCGTCTGCACCGCCCGCGCCAGGGCCGCGCCGGCATCACCGCCGAACACGTCGAGTTGCCCGACCGCGTCGGCGATGAACAGCACGTCGAATCCGCCGTCATCGAGCAGTTTCGCCAGTTCCACCCAGTACCGGACATTCGTGTAATCGGCGGTGCGGTCCTGCGGGTGACGCCACAGCCCGAAATTGCCGTGCGACACCGTCGACATGGTGAACGCCGACAGCACGTACGGCTCGGTCATGACAGCTGCCGCCGCGGTACGTCGAGCCCCAGATGGGATCGCAGTGTGGCGCCGGCGTACTCATGGCGGAACAGTCCGCGCTTGCGCAGCACCGGTACCACCTGCTCGACGAAAAGTTCGTGCTGGCCAGGTAACCCGGAATCGCGCAGCACGAATCCGTCTGCGGCACCGGTGGTGAACCATTGCTCGAACTCATCGGCGATCTGCTCAGGAGTGCCCACCACCGACGCACCCCAACCGTTCACCGTGCGGTAGAGGAACTCTCGCACCGTCGGGTTTCCGTCGGTGGCCAGCATTCGGTAGCCGGCCAACGCGGTCTGATGGGTCTCGGTGTGCGCCGGGAAGGCCGACTCCGGAACCGGACCGTCCAGATCGGCACCGGTGACGTCGACATCGACTTCCAGCAGCCACCCGGCCTGATACTCGGGGCTGAAGAACTCGTACTCCAGCTGCTCCGCGCGGCGGGCTTCCGCTTCGGTGGAGCCGACGACGTACCGCAGCGACGGCGTGATCAGCGGCGGCCTGGCCCGGCCCAGTCGACGTGACTCCTCGTGGATCTGGGTGTAGAAATCCTGCGCCCGCGCCCGGTTGCCGTGACTGGTGAAGATCACCTCGGCGTGCCGCGCGGCGAAACCCCGTCCGGTTTCCGATGATCCGGCCTGGAAGATGACCGGCTGTCCTTGTGCCGACCGAGCCGAACCCAACGGGCCGGCCACGTCGAAGTAGCGCCCATGATGATCGGTCGGTTGAATTCTGTTGATGTCATTGAAGATCCCTGCGGCGCGGTCTTCGACGATCGTGTCTTCGCCCCAGCCGTCCCACAGCTTGCGCACCACGGCAAGCGCTTCCTCGGCGATGCGGTAGCGCTCGTCGTGGGCCACCACGCCGCGAGCACTGAAATTGTCGGCCGCGGCCTGCGCGAAGCTGGTGACCAGATTCCAGCCGGCCCGGCCGCCGCTGAGGTGATCGAGCGAAAGCAGCTGGCGGGCCAGATGATACGGATGGGCCAGGGTGGCCGACCCGGTGACCACCAGCCCGATCCGCTCGGTGACAGAGGACAGCGCAGCCGTCGCGGTGAGCGGTTCGAAGTCCTCGGTGATCTTGTACGCCCAGGTCGCGGGTGGGCCGTAGTTCAGTCCGTCAGCGAAGAACAGCGCGTCGAAGGTGCCGGCCTCGGCGGTCTGCGCATAGCCGATCAGATGCCGGCGGACCCCGGCGGGGCTGTTGTCGATGTCGGGATGCCGCCACGGCCCGGCGGACCGGGTATTACCGAAGGCGAGCAGATGCAGCTCTCTGGACACTCCGGCGACACTACGATCGCGGCCGGCCCGCGCCGAGGGTTGCGCTCAGCGCGAAGCAATCCCCCGTGCGGGGCCGCCTACTTCTTGGGCTTGTCCGAGGCCGCGTCGGTGGACAGCGCCGCGACGAACGCCTCCTGAGGAACCTCCACGCGACCGATGGTCTTCATGCGCTTCTTTCCCTCCTTCTGCTTCTCCAGCAGCTTGCGCTTACGGGTGATGTCACCGCCGTAGCACTTGGACAGCACGTCCTTGCGGATCGCCCGAATGTTCTCGCGGGCAATGATTTTCGACCCGATCGCAGCCTGCACCGGCACCTCGAACTGTTGGCGCGGGATGAGCTCCTTGAGCTTGGTGGTCATCTTGTTGCCGTAGGCCGCCGCCGAATCCTTGTGCACGATGGCACTGAACGCGTCCACGGCCTCGCCCTGCAGCAGGATGTCGACCTTGACCAGATCGGCCATCTGCTCGCCGGCCTCCTCGTAGTCGAGGCTGGCGTACCCGCGAGTGCGGGATTTCAGCGAGTCGAAGAAGTCGAAGATGATCTCGCCCAACGGCATGGTGTAGCGCAGCTCGACGCGCTCGGGCGACAGGTAGTCCATGCCGCCGAGCTCGCCGCGCCGAGACTGGCACAGTTCCATGATGGTGCCGATGAACTCGCTCGGCGCGATCACCGTGGTCTTGACCACCGGCTCGTAGACCTCGCGGACCTTGCCCTCGGGCCAGTCCGACGGGTTGGTCACGACGATCTCGGATCCGTCGTCCTTGACCACCCGGTAGACCACGTTGGGCGCGGTGGAGATCAGGTCGAGGTTGAACTCGCGTTCCAGGCGCTCGCGGGTGATCTCCATGTGCAGCAACCCGAGGAAGCCGCAGCGGAATCCGAAACCCAGCGCCACCGATGTCTCCGGCTCGTAGGTCAACGCGGCGTCGTTGAGCTGCAACTTGTCCAGTGCCTCGCGCAGTACCGGATAGTCCGAGCCGTCCACCGGGTAGAGCCCGGAATAGACCATCGGCCTGGGTTCCCGGTAGCCGGTCAGCGCCTCGGTGGCGCCCTTGCGCGCCGTCGTCACGGTGTCGCCGACCTTGGACTGCCGAACGTCCTTCACACCCGTGATGAGATAGCCGACCTCGCCGACGCCGAGACCGTCGCTCGGCTTCGGCTCCGGTGAGACGATGCCCACCTCGAGCAGTTCGTGGGTGGCGCCGGTGGACATCATCGCGATCTTCTCGCGCGGGGTGATCTTGCCGTCGACGACGCGCACATAGGTCACCACACCGCGATAGATGTCGTAGACCGAGTCGAAGATCATCGCCCGTGCGGGAGCGTCGGCATCACCGCTCGGCGCAGGCACCTTCCGGACCACCTCGTCGAGCAGCTCGGCCACACCTTCGCCCGTCTTGCCGGACACCCGCAGCACGTCGGACGGCTCGCAGCCGATGATGTGCGCGAGCTCGCCGGCGTAACGCTCCGGGTCCGCCGCCGGCAGATCGATCTTGTTGAGCACCGGGATGATCGTCAGGTCGCGGTCCAGCGCCAGGTACAGGTTGGCCAGCGTCTGCGCCTCGATGCCCTGCGCAGCGTCGACCAGCAGCACCGCACCCTCGCAGGCCTCCAGGGCGCGGGACACCTCGTAGGTGAAGTCGACGTGGCCCGGGGTGTCGATCAGGTGCAGGACGATCTGTTCGGTGGACCCGTCATCCTTGGTGACCGACCAAGGCAGCCGCACGTTCTGCGCCTTGATGGTGATGCCGCGCTCACGCTCGATGTCCATCCGGTCCAGGTATTGCGCACGCATCGACCGGTCGTCGACGACGCCGGTGAGCTGCAGCATCCGGTCCGCCAGCGTCGATTTGCCGTGGTCGATGTGGGCGATGATGCAGAAGTTCCTGATCTGCGCCGGCGCAGTGAACGTCTTGTCGGCGAAGCTGCTGATGGGAATCTCCTGGTGAGCGTGGGTGTCCAGCACGTGCTGTGCTCCTCAAGGGTATCGAGCAAGCACCGTCACGACACAATCGCCGGGGATCCACTCGCATATGCTCGACACCATGGCGTCGCAGTGGAAGGCGTTCCAACACGTCCTCAAGGGCGTAGTGGACGGCGCCGAAAACCTGGTGTTCAACGAGGCACCCAAGTTCGTGCGCCAGCTACAGACCACGGACAACGTGCCGCGGACCGTGCAACAAGGCATCCAACAGGGCCTTCAGCAGGGCCTCCGGCTGGGCCTGGGTGTGCTCGCCGGTGCGGCGGTCCCGCCGCCCCAGGCGATCACCGCGGGACGGCCGGTGTCGAGGAACAGCACGCCCACCGCGCACCGGGCCCGCAAAGTCGTTTACGCGCCCGATCTGGACGGGCAGGCCGATCCGGGCGAGATCGTATGGACCTGGGTGGTCTACGAGGACGATCCGACCCAGGGCAAGGACCGCCCGGTTCTGGTGGTGGGCCGCGATCAGCGCACCCTGCTCGGGCTGATGCTGTCCAGCCAGGATTACCACCGAGACGATCCGGACTGGATCGGCATCGGTATCGGCAGCTGGGACTACGACGGCAGGCCGAGCTGGGTCCGGCTGGACCGGGTGCTCGACGTCCCAGAGGAAGGCATCCGCCGCGAGGGCGCGATCCTGGACCGCGGCCGGTTCGAGGCGGTCGCCGTCCGGTTACGGGCCGAGTACTCCTGGAGCTAGCCCGCCGATGTCAGCGCGGCGGCGGTGTTCGAACCGGACGTAAGGTCCGGCGTCGTCGACGGTGATCCGGCACAGCACCCCGTACACATCGGCCACCAGGTCTTCGGTGAGCACGTCGACCGGTCTGCCGGTGGCCACCATCCTTCCCGCCGACAGCATCACTATGTGGTCGCAGAACATCGCCGCGAGGTTGAGGTCATGCAGAGCCACCACGCTGGTGACGTCGAGCGTGCGGATCAGAGCGAGGATCTCCAGTTGATGAGCAATGTCCAGGTGATTGGTCGGCTCGTCGAGCAGTAACTCCCTGGGCTCCTGCGCGAGAGCCCTGGCGATCTGCACGCGCTGACGCTCGCCGCCCGAGAGGGTGTGCCACAGGCGGTCGGCCATACCGTCGAGGCCGGTGGCCGCCAATGCGGCGGCCACCGCGGCAGTGTCGTCGCCACCGCCGCCGAATACCGAACGGTGCGGGATCCGCCCCAGCCGAACCACGTCACGCACCCCGATGTCCAGATCGGTGTCCGCGTGCTGACCGACCACCGCCACCCGCCGCGCCACCGCGCGGCGCGACATCGTGTGCAGCTCACGGCCACCGAGCTGCACACTCCCGGAGTCGGGCCGGTCGATACCGGCCAACAGCCGCAACAATGACGACTTGCCGGAACCGTTGGGTCCCAACAACCCCACGGTGCTACCGGGAACCGGGTCCACCGTCACACCGTCCAGCACGACCCGCCCCGAGCGGGTCCAGCACACCTCGACCGCTCGCAGGCTCATCTGTGCATCCCCCTGCGCCGCAACAAGATCAACGCGAAGGCGGGGACGCCGAGCAGCGCCGTGACCACCCCGGTGGGCAACTCCTGCGGCGCGAATACCGTCCGGGCCAGCGTGTCCACCCAGACCATGAAGACCGCACCGAGGATCGCCGCGGTCGGCAGCAGGCGCCGATGACCGGGGCCGACGACAAAGCGCGCGGCATGCGGCAGCACCAGGCCGACGAACCCGATCGCCCCAGCGGCACTGACCAGCGCGGCGGTCACCAACGCGGTCATCACGAGCAGCATGACGCGCACCCGGGTCACCGAAACCCCCAACGCCGCGGCCGCATCCTGCCCGAACGCGAAGGCGTCGAGGGTGCGCGCACAGGCCAGACAGACCACCAGCCCGGCACCGACGACGACCGTGCACGCGACCACGTCGGACCACGACACCCCGGCCAGCGAACCCAGGAGCCAGAACAGCACTCCCCTGGTCTGTTCGGCGTCAGCCGAGGACAACACGATGAAGGACGTCAGCGCCGAGAACAGCTGAGTGCCGGCCACTCCGGCCAGTACCACCCGATCGGTCCCGCCGCCCGCCGCATGGGCGAGAAGCAGCACCACGGCGAAAGACAGCACCGCACCGGCGAACGCGCCGCCGGACACGGTCAGCGTGCCCGCGCCGATGCCGAGCACCGCGACCAGCACGGCGCCCGTAGAGGCACCCGATGAGACGCCTAACACGAACGGGTCTGCCAGCGGATTGCGCAGCAGCGACTGCAATATCGCCCCACACAGCGCCAACCCGGCACCGCAGATGGCCGCCAGGACAACCCGCGGGAGTCGCAGTTGCCAGACGATGCTCTCCTGTAGCGGGGTCGCCCCCGAGGGCCCGGCGCCGAGACGATCGCCGACGATGCGGTACACGTCCCCCACCGACAACGCAGCGGGCCCGATGGTGATGGCCACCGCGGCAGAGAACACCAGCAGGACGAGCCCGGCAGCCCACAACCCACCGAGCCATCCGGTGCGGATACTCACCGCGGCGAGCCGAACCCGAGTTCCCGCAAGCCGCGGGCCACCTTCTCGGCGCCGTCCACGGTGCGGATCGAAGGGTTCAGATCGGCCCCGTTCACCACGATGTAGCGGCGGTGCCGCACCGCCGACAATCCCCGGGTGAGCGGATTGGATTCCAGGAAATCGATTTTGGTTTCCAGGGCGTCACCGTCGATCGTGCGGCGGCTCAGGTCCCCCAGCACCAACACATCCGGGTCGCGATCGGCCACGCTCTCCCAACTCACCTGCGGCCATTCATCGGTGGTGTCGGCGAATACGTTGCGCGCCCCGACGGTCCCGGCGATCACGCCAGGCGATCCGCAGCAACCGGCGAAGTAAGGGGCACGAACATCGGAGAACCAGAACGCCATGTCGACGGCGGAGGGGGCTGCCGCGATCGCGTCCATCCGCCGGCGGAGCTGCGCGATGAGCCGATCGCCACGGTCAGTGACATCGAAGATCGTTGCCAGTTCCCGGATTTCGGTGTAAACGGCATCCATGGTGAATGCGGTGGTGCGCGCGCCGTCACCGTTGACCGACGTCTTGCCCTCGCAATCGCTGGGCGCGAGATAGGTCGGCACGCCCAGTTGTGCGAACTGATCGCGGTCGGCGACGCCGCCTGGCCCCAGGGTGCCGCCGAAGGACGCCGACACAAAATCGGGTTCGGCGTTGAGCACTGTCTCCAGCGACGGCTTGTTGACCGCCAGGCGTGGCACCCGGGCGTTCTCGGCCTCAAGGCCGGAGTGAACCGGATCTGTCCATGTCGCCGTGCCGACCATGCGGTCCGCCAGGCCCAGCGAGAACAGAATCTCGGTCGAGCCCTGGTTCAAGGAGACGGCCCGCTCCGGCGGTGCATCGATCACCACCTGCCTGCCGCAATTCTGCACGGTCAGCGGATATCCGGGCGCCGTCTCAGGAGCCGCTGCCGGGCCGGCGGCCTGGGCACACCCGCCCATCAGCAGCGCGCTCGCCACCCCGACGACAAGCCGGACCCGGCCCTTCACTTGGCCAGCCCGAACGCCCTGAAACCGGCGGCCAGCTTCTCCAGGGCATCGATCTCACGGATTCCGGGGTCGAGTTCGGACCCGGACAATACGACGTAGCGCTTGTCGCGCACCGCGGTCATGTTCCTGGTCACTGGATTCGATTCCAGGAAGCTCACTTTCGCGTCCAGAGCGTCCCCGTCGACGCGCCTTCGATTGAGGTCGGCCAGGACCAGCACGTCGGGGTCGCGGTCGGCCAGTGCCTCCCAACTGACCTCCGGCCAGTCCTCGCCGGTATCGGCGAAGACATTGGTGACGCCGAGTTCAGCGGCGTACAGCCCGGGTGCCGAGCAGCAGCCGGCCAGATACGGCGTCTGTAGCCCCGAGAACCAGAACGCGACAGTGGTATCCGGTTCGGTGATCGACGGGGTGTCCTCCAGCCGCCGAGTGAGCCGGGCGATCAGGTCGCGGCCACGCTCCTGCACATCGAAGATCTGTGCGAGCTCGCGGATCTCCCGGAACAGGGTGTCCAGGGCCAGGGATTCGGTGCGGGTGACGGTCTCGCCCTCGACTGCCGCCCCGGTGCACACCGAGGGTGATTGATACGTCGGGATTCCCAGCTGGGTGAACCGACTACGGTCGGCGACCACCGCGGGCGTGAAGGTGTGAGCGCTGGCCGAGGTGACCAGGTCCGGCTCGGCGGCGAGCACAGTCTCCAGTCCCGGGTCGTTGTCCGCCAGCCTGGGCACCGTGGCGTTGTCGGCCGCAAGCTCGGGAAGCACCGGATCGAACCAGGTCGAGGTGCCGACCATCCGATCGGCGAGACCCAGTGCCAGCATGATTTCGGTCGAGGCCTGGTACAGCGATACCGCTCGCTGCGGGGGCCCGTCGAAAGTGACGTTCACCCCGCAGTTCTCGATGGTGAGTGGATAGCCGGTCGGACCGGTCCCGGCCCCGTCTATCTCCACGGGCGCGGCGGGTTCTGGATGCCCACAGGCCACCGTGACGGACAAGGTAACGGACAAGAGGAACAGCAGTACGGCGGATACACGCACGCCCAAGACTTCCTTCGATGCAGGGCTCGGTCGCGGAGCCGTCGACAGTCATTCCGGCTACAGGTAATCGGACTCGAGGCAGCGCCTCATACCGTTGCGCGTCAGTTCCGGCTTTTCACCGGATTCCCCTGTTGGTCGGCCTCCGCACTGTAACAGCCGCGCCGCGGCGCGATGGCCCGGAATCAGGTGGCCACTACCGCGGCTGACGCCACATCGGCGTCAGCGTGGGCCCGCCGTCGGGCAACACGATCTCCCCGGTGACCTCGAACCCGAAACGCAGGTAGTACGGCACGTTTTCGGGGTTGCTCGATTCCAGATACGCCGGCGCGTGTTCGGCGTCCACCCGGTCCAACCGGGACTGCATCAGCGCGTGACCGAAGCCGCCACCGCGCACGGTGGGATCGCTGCCGATCACCGCCAGATACCAGTGCGGTTCCTCGGGGTGATGCTTCTTCATCAGTGCGGCGATCTGCTGGCCCCGGCCGGCCCGGCGACCGAAGGCCCGAGCGAAGGCGGGCATCATCAGCCATTCCTGCAGCCGCGTGTGCCGCCAGGACCCGGGTGGATCCCACAGCGCCGCCGCCCCGATGACGCCTGCCCGCACCGCCACCTCGCTGCCCCCGCCGGCCAGGAAATGGTGGCGGGTCATGGTGGCGAACATCCGGGCCAGCGCCTGTCTCCGGCGGGCCGCGTCGGGCAGCATCCACACCATCACCGGGTCCTCATGGAACGCCCGCCCCAGAACGACGGCAAGCTGCTTGATGTCAGATCGGTGTGCGGGACGGACGTCGACGGCGGCCACCCGCCCACCATCGCACACGACTGACACCGGTTTCGCGCCAACGACCATCGTCTCGGCGCGATCAGCGACCCTGAGTGATGTAGTCCTGCAGCTGTTGCTGCTCGGCCTCCAGCTCCTCCATCCGGGTCTTGACGATGTCCCCGATGCTGACGATGCCGGCCAGCCTGCCGCGATCGAGGACCGGAATGTGGCGCACCCGGTTCTCGGTCATCAAAGCGCTGAGGTGGTCGACGGTGTCGCGTGGCGTGCAGGTCGCCACCACCGTGGTCATGATCTCCGACACCGGCTGCGCCAACAGGCTGCTGCCACGTTCGTGCAGCTTGCGCACCACATCGCGTTCGGAGACGATGCCGGCCAACCCGTCAGGCCCCATCACGACCATGGCACCGATGTTCAATTCGGTCAGCCCGGCCAGCAGCTCGGTCACCGTCGTCTCCGGCGAAATCGTCACCACCGCCGTGCCCTTGTTTTTCAGCACGTCCGCGATTCGCATCGGCAGCCTCCGATCGTGATCCACCTCACAACCAGGCTAGGTCGGTGTTCGTCAGGAAGAAAGAAGCCACGCCCGATAGGCCATAACGGAGTAGGAATGGGGCCATGATCGAGGTCACGCTGCTCGGCACCGGTAGCCCGATTCCCGATCCGGAGCGGGCCGGGCCGGCAACCCTGGCGCGCGCCGGCGATCAGACGTTTCTGATCGACTGTGGCCGCGGCGTGCTGCAGCGCCTGGCCGCCGCCGGGTCCGCCGCCAACCAGCTCAGCGCGTTGCTGCTCACCCATCTACACAGCGACCACATCGCCGACCTGGGCGACGTGATCATCACCCGCTGGGTCAGCACGTTCACGCCGGACGCTCCGCCCCTGACGATCATCGGTCCCCCGGGCACCGCCGAGGTGGTCGACGCGACACTGCGGGCCTTCGGACACGACATCGGTTACCGCATCGCCCATCATGCGGATCTGACGGCTCCGCCACCGGTGGAGGTACACGAGCACACCGCGGGTGCGGTGTGGGATCACGACGGGGTGCATATCCAGGTCGCGCCCACCGATCACCGGCCGGTGACACCGACCATCGGGTTCCGGATCGAGCATGCCGGAGCGTCGGTGGTGTTGGCCGGGGACACCGTGCCGTGCGAGAGCCTCGATACCTTGGCCGCCGGCGCGGGGGCCCTGGTACACACCGTGATTCGCAAAGACCTCGTGAATCAGCTTCCGATGCAACGGATCCGCGACATCTGCGACTACCACTCGTCGGTGGAAGAGGCGGCCGCCACCGCCGCCCGGGCCGGGGTGGGCATCCTGATCCTGACCCACTACGTGCCGGCCATCGCTGCGGGCACCGAAGACGACTGGCGGGCATTGGCGGCCAGTGCATTCGACCGCCAGATCGAACTCGGCGACGATCTGCACCGCGTCCAGGTTCACCCGGGAGTGTGCGCCAGAGCGCGCAGCTGATCGGCCGCTGCGGCCGCGAAATCCGATGGAATTGACCGGTCGTTGCGTTCACACTGAACCGCACCGAGCGGGAAAGGGGGCGCGATGGCGACGGAGTGGTTCCGGCGGTCCCCAGACGGCGATGCGCTTGAAAACTTGGCCGCCGTTGTGGCGGACGCCGACCGCGGCGGCAGCCTCTACGGCACCATGAAGACCCTGGTGCAGCTTGCCCGCGATCGGGCCGACCCGGACGAGGTCATGCGCGTGTTGTCGACCGTGCGCCCGCGCACCTGGCTGCGGCTGGACATCGAACAGCGGAGGGGGTACGAGTCCTTCTATCCCGGCTATCGGTGGGAACGGATCACCAACGCCGGGTGGTTCAGATCCGATCCCCTTGCCCTGTTGCTCAACGCCTGTTCGGCAGACGGACGGCGCCGACAGCGTGCCGTGAATTCGCGACCGATGGGTAGCGATCAGCGACTGCTTCCGCTGTTGGTGATCCGTACCGCCGACTGGGTGGAACCGGTTCGGGTCGACGCCCGGCGGGCGCTTCCGGCAGCGCTCGCCACCGCGGATGCGGCCGCGTTGATTCGGGCGGCCGGCGTGGCTCTGGCGATGCGGGATTGGTGTCGGGGCGGGCATGCCGTCGAAGCGGTGACCGAGGTGTTGCGCACGCGGTCGGACGGAACGCTCGACTCCGCCCGCATGAGCGACGACCTGCCCGTGCGCCGACTCGCCTACCGTCTGTGGCTGGAGCCGGGCCGTGCCGGCTCGGCTGCGGTCGTCGAGGCGGCCCTGACCGAGCGAGACAACGTCTGCCGGAGCCTGTGCGTCGACGCGGCCGTCCGCGCCTCCGTACGCCACCACGATCGGGACACCCTGGAACATCTGCTCGGCGCCCGCTTCGTGCTGGTGCGTGTCGAGGCGCTTGCCGGACTGGTCCAGATCGGGCACCCGGAGGCAGGGGACGCGTTCCTCGCGGACCGGTCGGCGGCGCTGCGGGCCACCGCCCAGTGGGCAATGCGGCGCGCCGGCCGGGACGCGGCCGAGCGTTACCGGGAATTGCTGTTCTCCGTTGATGACTCACACCTGCGCGGCGTCATCGCCGGGCTCGGTGAGTGCGGCACAGTCGATGACGCGGAGCTGGTCTGCGGTTATCACGGGCATGACCGTCCGCGGGTGCGTGCCGAGGCGGTGCGGGCCGTGCGCCGACTGGGTGGCCCCCTCGACACGATCTCGGGCCTGGTCACCGACCGAGCCCCGATCGTCGTGCGCGCGGTGCTGGCGGCCCTGCGTGGGCAGCCGGACCTGCCACCGACGGATCGGTTGTGGGAATTGCTGCGCACAGACCAACCACCGCACGTCCGGCGCGCCGCGTTCAGCCTGCTGGTCGGCAGGGACACCTGGACCCGGATCGAGGTGGACCTCCGGGGCGTCGTCGACCTCGACGAAACGCTGCGCGCCTATGCCCGTACAGATCTCACCGGATGGCTGGACCGCGAGGCCTCGACGGCGTACCAGATGCCGAGCCCGTCCACCCTCGATCGCCTGGGCCCGCTCATCGATGCCGCAGAGCCGAGTATCGGCGTCCACGACGCCCGCCTCCTGCGCTGGCACCTCGGCCTGTCGGATTAGGCCGCGAGCTGATCTGCCGCGCCCGCAACACAATTGAGGTCGGTCTCGGTCAGCGGTCGACCGCGGGCGATCACCACGACGTGCTGGATCCCTGAGTCGGCCAACGAGTGGCAGCGCTCGACGAGCGCGTCGGAGCCCTCGCCGTCGTGAAGCGCGGTGGTCACCGTGCGGTCGATCTCGTCGGACCGGCGTCCGACATCTGCGCAGTGCAGATCGAGAACGTCGAGCTGTCTTCGGATCGAGGCGCCACCGTCGGGTACGTCGAACAGGTTGCACGCATCGCCATACTGCGCGACCAGCCGCAGTGTGCGTCGCTCCCCGGTACCGCCGATCAGCACGGGAGGATGCGGCGCGGTCACGGGTAGCGGGCTGCCGATCGGCTCCCGCGCGGTCAGATACTCACCGCGGTAACTCGATTGGTCGCCGCGCCACATTTGATCGGCCAACTGCAACAGCTCTGTCATCCGCTCGAACCGTTCCGCAGTGTCCGGTAGGAACAATCCCATCGCGGTCGCCTCGTCCGCGTTGTAACCGGCGCCGAGACCGAGCCACGCCCGGCCATTCGAGAGCACGTCGAGCGTCGTCACCGCCTTGATCAACAGGGCGGGCGCCCGAAAGGTCGCCGCCGTCACCATCGTGCCCAGCCGGATGCGTCGCGTCGCCGCGGCGAGGTAACCGAGCACGGTGTACGCCTCGAGCATCGGCTCGTCAGTCCGGCAGGAAGGATCCGCCTGCATGAGATGGTCGGCCACCCACAGGGTGTCGACAGCGGTGCCATCGAGGAACGTCGCCAGATCGGCGAGTCGCTCGTGAATCGCATCGGGCCACGAGTAGTTCGTGACACTCACGCTGAGCTTCATACGTGCCGCAACTCGGCCCGACGCTTCGGCAGAAGCGCACCGGCGACGATCAGCCAGAGGAAGCCCGTGAACCGGGCGACCGGCAGGATCACTGCCGCTTCGGGCCAGATGAGCACCAGCGTCGCCACCTCGGCCAGCACAGCAATGGCCAGGCCCGTCCAGGCCAGCGCCCGCGGCAACAGTCCGAGGACCAGACTGGGCACCGCGATCCCGGCAAGCAGCAGGCCGAGTGCCACGATGTGCCCGACCCCGCCCGTGAGGAACACCAGGTAGTACAGCGCGCGGATCAGGCCGTCGTCGACGACCACCTCGGGCCGCGACATCGTCCAGCAGATCAGCCCTGCCAGCGCGAGGGCTCCGGAGGCGAGAATCCCGCCCGTCAGTGCGATCGTCGCACCGGGCGCCGTCACGCCGAGTTGCCGCAGACGTGTGCTCGCGGTGGCGGCATAGATCGCCAGCGGTACCGACGCCGCGAACGCGCCCACCGCGCCGGCCTGCACCGCCGCGTGATGATCATGGACATATCGAAGGACGTCTGCGGCCGCACCGTACGGGAGCGGCATCACCCCGCCGAGTGCGACGCCGACGCCCAATCCGACCAGCACCAACGCGAGTGAAACCGCTGCCACCGGGGCCAAGGGCGGTCCGCCTTGTCGGCCGGCAGGTCGCGTGGCCCGAATTCGATCTTCTGTTGAATCATTCATGACTTGAACGATATGCCCGTATCCGCCCGGCGGCAACTGCCTGAATATTTTCAGTCGTGAACCATTTGTTGCTGATACGGTTTCGGCATGGAACCTGGCCCGTCGGACTCCGTGGCATTCCTTCTGGCACAACTCGGCCACCGGGCGGCAACACTGTTCGCCGAACAGATGGCGACCCTCGAGCTCACGCCGCCGCACGCCGGCATCCTGCGCGCCATCGGCGGGCAGCCGGGACTAAGCCAGCAGTCCCTGAGCACCCAGCTGAGCCTGTTACCGAGCCGGGTGGTGAGCTACGTCGACGACCTCGAGGACCGCGGCTACGTCGAACGACGCCGCAATCCCGACGACCGCCGGCTGCACGCGCTGTTTCTCAGCACCGCAGGAAAGAAGACGCTGCGCCGCATCGGAGAGCTGGCGCGCCGACACGACGAGCGCATGACCGCGGGCCTCGATGCGGCACAACGAGAGAACCTCCGCGAGCTGCTGCAGACGCTGGCCGATCAACATGAGCTGACCCCGCACGTGCACCCCGGCTTCCGCAACCTGGGCCGCGCGGGTGCGGGCCCGGTCAAGCCAGCCGGGTGACCTCCACGACCACGTCGAGATCCGTCGACCCCTCACCCGAATAGATTCCCTTGAGCGGGGCCACATCCGAGTAGTCCCGCCCCACGCCGACACTGACGTACTGCTCATTGATCTCGCTGTCGTTGGTCGGGTCGTAGTGCCACCAACCTCCGGTCCACGCCTGAATCCAGGCGTGACTCTGACCGTCGATGGTGTCCCCCACCACCGCGTCCTGCGCCGGATGCAGATAGCCCGACACGTACCGCGCCGGAATCCCCATGGACCGCAACACGATCAACGACAGGTGGGCGAAGTCCTGACACACGCCTTTGCCCTCACGCAAAGCATCCAGGCCCGAGGAGTGCACCCCGGTGGTACCGGGCACGTAGTCGAGTTCACTGCGCACCCACTGCGCCACCGCGCCGACCGCCTCGAACGGGTCGTGATCCTTGGCGATTCGCTGTCCCACGCGCGTGATCCGCTTGCTGTGCGGTGTGTAGTGGGTCGGGCTGAGCACCTCGTCGAACCGGTCGATCACGGCCTCGGTGTCCAGATCGTCCCACCCGGCGAGCTCCTCGGGTTTCTCCGCGACCTCGGTCTCGACCACCGAGGATCCCGAGACCTCCAACTCGGTGTGCGGAGCATGCAGATCGAAGGCTGTCACCGCCGTACCCCAGTAGTCGACATACCGATAGGACCTGGTCGCCGGGATGGTCTCGACCCGGTTCAGGATCACGTTCTGACGCGAATCCGACCGCGGGGTCAATCGGGCCTCGTTGTAGGACGCCGTCACCGCCGACCGGTAGGCATATCCGGTCGAATGCACCACGCGTAACCGCCACATCTAGACCTCGCCCTCCTCGATCACAACCACATCCTCATGTCCGGCGTCGGTCCAGGCCACCCACGGCGCCGAGTGGAAGTACTGCAGCGCCAACGCTTCTCCGACATCGCGGCAGGTCTTCTGCAACGCGGCCAGCCGAGCATCCAGGGATTCCAGCAGTGCGCCCGGCTGCAGGAACTCGAGCTCACTGCGCGCCCGGCCCAAGAGCCGCTGCGCCTCGGCGGTGGCCCCCAGCCGGCTGTGCGGCCGATTGAGCAACTCGTCGAGACTGTGTTCGGCCAACCGCAGTGAATAGAAGATCGACCTGGGAAACAGCCGGTCCAACAACATGAACTCGACCACGCGACCGGCGTCGAGCACCCCGCGGTAGGTACGCAGGTACGTATCGTGGGCACCGGCAGAGCGCAGCAACGTGACCCAGGCCGGCGACGACCCACTGTCCCCGACCCGCGACAGCAGCAGCCGCACCGTCATGTCGACCCGCTCGATCGCGCGGCCCAACAACATGAACCGGTAGCCGTCGTCGCGGCTCAACGTCGAATCGGCCAGACCCGCGAACATCGCCGCGCGCCCCTCGACATAGGACAGGAACTCATGCGGGCCCAGGCGTTTGGCCGCGCGCTCCCGTTCGGCGAGCGCGTTGTAGGTGGTGTTGAGGCACTCCCAGATCTCGGTCGACGTGACTTCGCGGGCACCGCGGGCGTTCTCGCGCGCGGACGAGATCGAATCGACGATCGAGTTACCGCTGCTGTCGCGGCTGAACGCCACGATGTCGGTCAACGACCACACGTCCAGGCGCTGCGTCGGCGGCTCGATACCGAGCACACGCAACAGCGTCCGTGAGGCGACGTCCGGGTCGACACTGGAGTCCTCCAGCAGCTGATGCACCGTGACATCGAGGATGCGTGCAGTGTCGTCGGCCCGTTCCACATAACGTCCGATCCAGTACAACGACTCGGCATTGCGCGCCAGCATCTACCGCACCCCCCTGCTACTACTGCTGTTGTTGGGACGACGAACCATCAGGCGCGCCATCACTTTTGGGCCCGTTGTCGGATTCGGGCAGCGACCGCACCACCTGGGCCGCGGCGAGTTCGCGATCTGCGGCAGATGTACGCGACGCCAGCACCCAGGTGTCCTTCGACCCACCGCCCTGGCTGGAATTGACCACCAGGGACCCTTCCGGCAGCGCCACCCGGGTCAGCCCGCCGGGCAGCACCCAGACGTCGTTGCCGTCGTTGACCGCGAACGGGCGCAGGTCCACGTGCCGGGGCGCCAGCTTGTTGTCGATCTGGGTGGGCACCGTGGACAGCTGAATCACCGGCTGGGCGATCCAGCCGCGCGGGTCGTTGCGGATCTTCTTGGAGATCGCCGTCAACTCCTTGGCCGAGGCGTCCGGTCCGAACACGATGCCGTACCCACCCGAACCTTCCACCGGCTTGATGACGAGTTCATCGATCCGGTCGAGCACCTCCTCCCGTTCGGCGTCCAACCAACAGCGGTAGGTGTCGACGTTGGCGAGCACCGGCTTCTCACCGAGGTAGTACTCGATGATCGTCGGGACATAGGTGTAGACGAGCTTGTCGTCGCCGACCCCGTTGCCCACCGCACTGGAGATCACGACGTTGCCGGCCCGGGCCGCGTTGAGCAGGCCGGCCACCCCGAGCACCGAGTCGGGCCGGAACTGCATCGGGTCCAGGAACGCATCGTCGATGCGGCGGTAGATGACGTCGACGTGACGCTCGCCCTCGGTGGTGCGCATGTAGACGGCGTTGTCGCGGCAGAACAGATCGCGGCCCTCGACCAACTCGACCCCCATCTGCCGGGCCAGCAGCGAGTGCTCGAAGTACGCCGAGTTGTAGACGCCGGGCGTGAGCACCACGACGGTGGGGTCGGCGACGTTGGTGGGTGCGGCGTTGCGCAGCGCCCGCAGCAGGTGCGAGGAGTAGTCACCGACCGCGCGTACCCGGTGGGTGGCGAACAAATTCGGGAAAACGCGCGCCATGGTGCGCCGGTTCTCCATCACATAGGACACCCCCGAGGGTGACCGCAGGTTGTCCTCCAGCACCCGGAAGACCCCCTTGTCGTCACGGATCAGATCGATGCCCGCGACGTGGATACGCACCCCGTTCGGCGGGACGATGCCCGCGGCTTCACGGTGGAAGTGCTCGCACGAGGTGACCAGCCGACGCGGGATCACCCCGTCACGCAGGATCTCCTGCTCGCCGTAGATGTCGTCGAGGTACATCTCCAGCGCCTTGACCCGCTGGATGATGCCGCGTTCCAGCCGGGACCATTCGGCCGCCGAGATCACCCGCGGCACCAGGTCGAGCGGGAACGGTCGCTCCTGGCCGGACAACGAGAACGTGATGCCCTGATCGGTGAACGCCCGGCCCAGTGCGTCCGACCGCGACAGCAACTCCGAGGCGTCCGACGGAGCAAGCTCGTCGAAGATGCCCTTGTACGGTCCGCGGACGTTGCCAGAGCCGTCGAACATCTCGTCGAAGGCCTCGGAGTAGCGGCCCAGGCGGTTGTAGCCGTCGAAGACACCCTGATGTTTTGCGCGTCGCGCCGAAGCGGCGCGCTGTCCGGTCGGGCGCGACCCGTTCGATCCTGCCCCTGGCGTACGGACTGTTTTCAGGCTCACCCTTGTCATGCTGCCGCACCTGGCGCGGTTTCGCCGGGTCAATGGTGCAGCCCGTTTCGGCAGGCCAAAGGGCGGTTAAGGTGGTATTAGAGCCCCAAACCGGGGAGTCGGCGGCCGCCGTTTCAGCTGCACCGCTTTGGGAGTTCGGACGCCTCGCTGGTACCCTGAACAGTCGCTGCCCGCAGTGCGGGTGTGCGCACCCAGACTTCGGTAACCCCAGCTAGAGAATTACGAAGGAATTTTTACGTGGCCAACATCAAGTCGCAGGAAAAGCGCATCCTCACCAACGAGCGTCGTCGGCTGCGTAACCAGTCGGTGAAGTCGTCGCTGCGTACGGCTGTGCGCGGCTTCCGCGAGGCCGTCGAGGCGGGCGAGAAGGACAAGGCCGCCGAGTTGCTGGTCGCGACCAGCCGTCAGCTCGACAAGGCCGCCAGCAAGGGCGTCATCCACGCCAACCAGGCCGCCAACAAGAAGTCGGCCCTCGCTGGGGCGCTGAACAAGCTCTGATCCTCGGGTTCCACCCCGAATAGTTCTTCCGGTTCACCGGGTGGCGAGTTGCGCCACCCGGCGTACCGCTGTTTCAAGGGCGTAGTCGGCATCTGCCGCTGCGCCCTTTACGTCTGCATTGAGCGTGGCGACCACCCGCATCGCCTCGGCCACCGAGTCGCGTGACCATCCGCGCGCCTGCTTCTGCGCCTTCTGCACCCGCCAGGGCGGCATGCCCAGTTCACCGGCCAGCCGATACGGATCCCCCGAGAGCGGACCCACCCGTGCGATCGTGTGCACCGCCTCGGCCAGCGCGTCGGCCAACACCACCTGCGGCTCACCGGCCAGCATCGCCCACCGCAACGCCTCGGCCGCACCGGCGACATCTCCGGTGACCGCCTTGTCGGCGATGTCGAAGCCCTTCACCTCCGCCTTACCGCTGTGATAGCGGCGCACCGCGACCGCGTCGACCTGCCCGGCGGTGTCGGCCACCAGCTGTGAACACACCGCCGCGAGCTCACGGATGTTCGATCCGACCGCGTCGAGCACCGCGGTGACCGTGTCGTCGGAAACCTTGACCCGCAACTGACGGAATTCGGCACGTACGAAATCCGCACGCTCTGCCGGTTTGGTGATACGTGCACACGGATGCACCTGTGCGCCAATCTTTTTCAGTTGGTCGGCCAAAGCCTTGGCCCGCCCACCGCCGGAGTGGATGACGATCAGAACGGTGCCGGGCGGCAGATCGGCTGCGGCCGAGGCGATCAGGGCCACGGCATCCTTACCGGCCTCGGCGGCAGCCTCCAGCACCACCAGGCGCTCCTCGGCGAACAGCGACGGGCTCAGCAGCTCGGCAAGCTCGCTGGTGCTGACCTCGCCGGCCCGCATCCGGTCCACCGGAACGTCATCGGATCCGGCCTGCTGGCGCAGCGCCCGCAGGACCGCCCCGACCGCTCGTTCGACCAGTAGTTCCTCATCGCCCAGAACCAGGTGCAGGCCGTCGATCTGTTGACTCACACCGATGATCGTGTCACGCCGGCCCGACAGCTCCGACCACCTGGCCCGCCAGCGCCCAGGCCAGCAGGCCGAGCACCGCCGCGGCCAGTCCGCGACGCATCCAGCGCAGCCGCCACAACACCGTCAGCGCCACCCCTGCCAGCGCTACCGACACCACGCCGGCCAACCCCGAGGGCGACGGCAGGGCGGCCGCCGGTAGCGCCGAACCCCACCGCGCCACCGACAGCAGCCACCACAGTTCCGGTCCGGTGAACCGGATCAGTAGCTGGGCTCCGCCCGGCCAGACCGTCGAGCACACGGCCGCCGCGGTACCGAGGACCGCGATCGGCGGAATCACCCCGGCCACCGCGAGATTGGCGGCGACGGCGACCAGGCTGACGGTCCCCGAGATCCCGGCCACCAATGGGGCGGTGACCAACTGGGCCACCACCGCGACGCTGACCGCTGCCGCCACCGGGCGCGGCCAGCCACGGGCCTGCAGCCGGCCCGACCACACCGGGGCGAGTACGACGATGCCTGCCGTCGCACACACCGACAACGCGAACCCGACATCGACCGCGAGTTCGGGTGCGGCGATCATCAGCGCGATCACGCTGGCGGCCAGCGCGGGGACCGCCTGTCGTCGCCGATGGGTCAACACCGCGAGCAGGGTCACCGCACCCATCACGGCAGCCCGCAGCACGCTGGCCGAGGGCTGCACGACGATGACGAAGCCGACCAATCCGGCGCCGGCCAGCGGCACGGCGGCTCTCGGCCCGACCAGTGCCGCGCTGAGCAACAGCGCGCCGCACACGATGGTCACGTTGGCGCCCGACACCGCGGTCAGATGGGTGAGACCCGACGTGCGGAACTGCGCGGTGGTCGTGCCGGTGACCGTCGAGGTATCCCCCAGCACCAATGCGGGCAGCATGGCTGCCTGATCGGCGGGCAGCGCCGCGCGCGCCGCCTCCGCGAAGCCCGCACGGATCTGCTGGGCGATGCGCTGTACGGCCGAAGCCTCCCCCAGCGACGGCTGTCCCGACGCCGCCAGCACGGCCACACTCAGGTCCTTGCGGCCCGGGCGCCCCACGGAGGCCCGGAATGCCACCGGACGCCCCGGAACTACCTCGCCGAAGCCCGGTGGTGCGAACACCAGGACCTGCCCCGACATCGGGGCCTGATCGACCCGGCGCAGCGCGGCACGGAACATCAACCGACCGCCCTTGATCGTCCGCGGTGTCTCAGCGGGGACGACCTCCGCCGTCGCGGTTCCGCCGTAGAGGCGGCTGACCGGATGATGTTCGACCTGGTGCACGCGCAGTCCGACCGCGACGGTGAATCCGGCCGCGATGGCCGCCACAGCCAGAACCGCAGCGGCGACGCCCGTACCGTCACCGTCTGCCCACCGTGCGGCCAGCCAGGTCAACCCCACGGCGCCGACGCCCACCACCACGGCAGCGCCCGGGTGCCAGACGATTGCGGCCGCCGACACCGACCACGCGGTCAGGGCGGCCGGGACCAGGCGCAGATCCAGTGGCTGCCCCGCGGCCCACCCATCGTCGGCCTGCCCGTCACTGTCGGAAGCATCACGCCCGGACCAGCTCACGCAGTTTCTCCAGCCGTGCCGGACCGATGCCGTCGACGTCGCCGAGTTGATCGACACTGTCGAACCGACCGTGGGCGGCCCGCCAGGCCACGATCGCCTCGGCGGTCACCGGGCCGACGCCGGGCAGCGCGTCGAGGTCCTCGACGGTCGCCGTGTTGAGGTCGACCGGCCCCGACGGCACGCCCGACGCGGGAGCAGACGAGCCCCGCGACGGGGACGCCGGGGCATCGCCGGCGACCGAACTGCCCATGGTCGTCGGTTGACCCGGCGGCGCGTCGATACCGACCACAATCTGTTCACCGTCACCGACCCGGCGAGCCATGTTCAACCCGATCAGGTCGGCACCGTCGAGTGGCCCACCGGCGGCTTCCAGCGCATCGGCGATCCTCGCGCCGGGTTGCAGGGTCACCAGCCCCGGCTTGTGCACCAGACCGACCACGCTGACCACCACCGGCCCGCCAGTGGCGTTCGCTTCCGGTGTCGGGCCTGCCGACGAAACCATTTGTACCGGTGGCAGATTCGCCGAAGCAACCGGCGGTGGCTGCTGACGGATCAGGGTGAAAACGGTGACCAGGATCGCGAGGACCCCGACCCCGGCCAACACCAGGGCCCCCGCGCGGCCCGGGTCGGCGCGCACCCTGGTGAACCAGCCCGGGCCGTCCCCCGGCGCCATATCGGGCAGCCATCTCGACAGCGCGCTCTCAGACGCGGTGTCCTGGCCGGCGCCGCCGTCTCCCTCGGTATCGGCGTCATCCCCGCCGCCCGGACGGCCCCCGCCCAGACGACTGAGCCGCTCCACCGACAATTCGGTTCCCATGCCCGCGACGGTAGGTGCGGGCCGCGACGATTCCGGGCTCCCGCGACAGCGACCCCGACCGACTGTGGATGAACCTCGCGGTGTGGATAACCTGCGTGGTCATCCCACGGCCCGGGTGGACGGCTGCTGGGGCGCGGCCCGTTCCAGGTATCGCAGTAGTTCCACCGGGAACGGCAGCACCACGGTGGAATTCTTCTCCGCAGCCACTTCGACGACGGTCTCCAGCAGCCGCAACTGCAGGGCCGCCGGGTCGGCCGACATCACATCGGCCGCCGCGGCGAGCTTCTCGGACGCCTGCAGTTCGCCGTCGGCGGTGATGACGCGGGCCCGGCGTTCCCGCTCCGCCTCGGCCTGACGCGCGATGGACCGCTTCATCGAATCCGGCAGCACGACGTCTTTGATCTCGACCCGGTCGATGTGGATCCCCCAGCCCACCGCTGGGTTGTCGATGAGCAGTTCGAGGCCTTGATTGAGCCGCTCCCGGTTGGACAGGAGGTCGTCCAGATTGCTCTTGCCGATGATCGACCGCAGTGAGGTCTGCGCCACCTGGCCGATCGCCGACATGTAGTCCTGGACGTCGACCACGGCCCGAACGGGGTCGATCACGTTGAAATAGATGACGGCGTCGACCCGCACGGTGACGTTGTCACGGGTGATGCCGTCCTGCGCCGGGACCGGCATCGTGATGATCTGCATGTTGACCTTCTGCAACCGGTCGGCGACGGGAATGAGCATCGTCAATCCTGGTTGCCGGACGTTGTCGCGGACCCGGCCGAACCGGAAGACCACCCCCCGCTCGTACTGTCTGACGACGCGGATATTGCTCAAGCCGAGCCAGACCAGAGCGATGGCGCCGGCCCCCGCCGATACGAGTGCGTAGAGCATGTCCATGATCTGACCTCGATTCATGGCTTCGCGGGGCGAACTCGTCCCACAGTTCGATTGTGCGACGCCGGTGCGTCTCCCGCCAGGAGGGACCGGTGCGCCTACCGCGGGTGAACAAGTCCCCGATAGTGTCTAGAGTCCAGCGCAGGGCTCAGCGAGGGAGGCGATCATGACCGCAGCGGGTAGGCCGATTCGGGTCATCCAGTGGACCACCGGCAACATCGGACGACGCTCGCTGCACGCGATCATCGCCCGCGACGACATGGAACTGGTCGGCGTGTACGCCTACGGCGCCGACAAGGTCGGTGTCGATGCCGCCGAGTTGGCCGGCTGGCCCGAGCCAACCGGCATCAAGGCCACCAACTCCATCGACGATCTGATCGCCCTGAAGCCCGATGCCTGCTGCTACAACCCGATCTGGCCCAGCGTCGACGAACTGGTCCGCCTGCTGGAGGCCGGGATCAACGTGTGTTCCACTGCCGCCTGGATCACCGGCGGCAAGCAATCTCCCGAAGACCTGGAGCGAATCCAGAAGGCTTGCCAGACAGGTAATTCCACGATCTTCGGCAGCGGGGCCCACCCCGGACTGACGAACATGATGGGCATGGTGCTGTCCAGCGCCTGCGAGAGCGTCGACGAAATCCGGATCACCGAGTCCGTCGACTGCGGGGTCTACGAATCGGCCGGAACCATGGCCGCGATGGGCTTCGGCAAGGACCCGGAAACGCCGGGGCTGGCCGAGAACGTGCGTCTGGAAAGCGAAGTGTTCGCCGAGTCGGCGGCGATGATGGCCGACGCCATCGGCACCAAGCTGGACCGGATCACCTTCGACGTCACGTTCACCGCGGCCACCGACGATTCCGATCTGGGGTTCATGCAGATCCCCAAGGGCACGGTGGCCAGCGTGTACGGCTACCACCGCGGCTGGGTGGGCGACAAGAACGTCGTCAGCGTCGGATTCAACTGGATCATGGGCAACCACGTCACCCCGCCGAAGCCGGTCGCGCACGGTCACGTGATCCAGGTGTTCGGCGTGCCCAACATGCGCACTGTCGTGTACTGCCTGCCGTCGAAGGACTGGAGCGAGGTCAGCCTCAACGGGCTCGGCATGATCTACACCGCGCTGCCGGTCACCAACGCGGTGCCCGCAGTGGTGGCCGCCGCGCCGGGCATCCTCACGCTCAAGGATCTGCCGCCGGTCACCGGCCGCTTCGCCGGCTGACGCCCGCGGCGACGTCCTCACCGGTGCGCCGGCCCGTTCCGTCGGCTCCGTCGACGATGCTGCGCAGCGCCGCGACGTGACCCTCGAATGCCACTCGGCCGGCGTCGGTAAGCCTGGCATGCACCTTGTGGCGGCTCGCATCGAGGCGCCGCTCGGTGGTGACGTACCCCGCACTTTCCAGAATCGCCAGCTGCTTGGACAATGCTGAATCTGAAAGTCGCAGAGTTTCTTTGAGGTAGGAGAACTCAGCCCAGTCGGCTGCGGCCAACGTCGCCACCAGTGTCAATCGCGTGCTGGGGTGGATCAGTTCGTCGAAGCAGGGCTCAGTGGTCATGCATTGGCCCAACGGCACAGAGTCCGCAGAATCTCGGGGCCTCCCAATCCGACGATCGCGGCGACGAACACCGCCGCCGCCGTTCCAGCGTGACGGGTGCCGTCGGCATTCAGCGCGAACCCCGCCGCGATCGTCACGGCGACCAGTGCCACCAGCATGCCGATCACCACCAGCGGTATCCGGCGCCAGGCCGTATCCGCGCTGACCTGCAGACGGTTGGTCCTGCGGCGTCCGTCCAGGCGGCGGGACGCTATCGCGGAATGAACGACGCCGAACGCCAGGGTCGCGGTGATGACGAGCCACTGCGGGCCGAAATCGCCGATGACCCCGAGGCAGACCCAGGCCGCCGCCAGCAGCCACCAGTACCACCGGGGCAGCCCTACTTCATCGGCCACCCGCGCTGTGGCACGGTCGACGGCATCCAGTGCGGCACGAGCATCGGCCGGCGTGGTGTCCCCCATGATCGATCCTCACTTTCCTGTATGGAAAGTCAGGATCCCAGTTTCCAACTGGGAAAGTCAAGGGTTCACGCGCAGCGAAACGTCTCAGCCACGACACCGACCCTGGATTGCGTTGTCCTGCTGCACCGTTTTCTACCTGACGGTTGTGCGCGCCGCCGATCCACAGCCCTGATATAGAAAGCGCCGTCGGCAATCGCCGGCTAGCTCGGAGCGTCCTCCACAGTGATGCAGGCGCCGACCGCGCCGCCACCGACATGAACGGCCAGTACCGGGCCCATGTCGGTCACCGACAGAGATCGCAGGTTCGGCAGCCGGCCGGCGAGTGCCGCCGCGATCTCCTCGGCGCCGTCCGGGTTGTCGACGTGGTGCACGACCACGCGCACGGCGCGGTCCCCCGCGGCATCGGCGATCTGATCGACAAGTGCCGCATGGGCTTTCGACATCGTCCGGATGCGCTGTGAGAGCACCAGCCGGCCGTCCACATCGAGGCGCAGCAGCGGTTTGAGTGACAACGCGGTACCCAGCCACGATGCTGCCGCACCGATCCGGCCACTGCGCCGCAGGTTGTCGAGGCGGTGTACGACGATGAACGCCTGCCCGCGCGGTATCGCGGCACGAGCCGCCGCCTCTACCGCGTCGAGTGTTGCACCGCCACGGGCTGATTCGGCGGCGGCGAGGGCGACGAAACCCACCCCCATCGCTGCCGCACGGGAGTTCACCACCCGTACGGCCTGCCCGATCTCACGGGCTACCGCGGCGGCGGTGCTGTACGTGCTCGACAGCGCAGCCGAAATATGGACTGCGACAACACCGTCGCCGTCACTGTCGGCCAGCGCCTGCCGATAGGTGTCGGCGAGATCGGCCGGGGAGGCCCCGGAGGTGGTGACCCTGGCCCGGTCATAGATGCCTGCCGGCATCGGATCCACACCGTCGCACAGGTCGTTGCCATCGTCGAGGACGTGCAACGGCACCTGCCGAATGCCCCACTTTTCGCACAACTCGGGCCGCAACCGCGACGTCGAGTCGGTCACCACCATGACCGCCATCGTCAGTCGGTGGAATCCAGTTGTGGCACACCGGCATCGGCCAGGCCCTTGAGCATCAGCTCGGCCACCCTCCGGTGGGCTTCGAAGTTCCAGTGGATGCCGTCGGGATTACCTCGCCCGTTGAGCACCTCGTCGGCCACCGCAGCCTTGAGGTCCACCAACGGCACGTCGTGCTCGGCCGCCCATGCCGTGATCGCCTTGACCGTGGGCTCTCGACCGTGATGGGCCTTGCCGTACGTGTCGGCGATGTGCACCGACGGCAGCGAGGCCACCACCGGAATACCCGGCCGGTTGAAATCGATGGCGTTGCGCGTCATCTCGAGGTACTCGACCGTCACATGCGGTGGCAGCGCCGCTCGGGCGATCGGCGACAACCGAGGCTGGATCCAGCCGTAGCCGTCGCGTGCCCAGCGCCGCAGCCAGCCCGGCCGCACATACCGGATCAGCTCGCGCAGTGCCGTCGGCAGCGGCGAGGGCAGCGAATCCATGCCGCCGGTGGCGAAGACCACCGCGCCGGCGCGCGGCAAGGCCGCCCACGCCCGCGGGTCCTGGGTCGAGGCCCACCAGACGTCGCGGGTGGTCCAGCCGATCCGGCCGATGAGTTCCACGTCCCAGCCCAACTGCTCGGCCACGATGTTGGGCCAGATCCGCGGATCGTCGGACGGCAGACCGCCGGTCGGGCCGAAATAGGACAGGGAGTCACAGAACACCAGCAGCGTGCGCCGTGACTCAGTCGGCAGGCGATCAGAGGACATCGTTGGCCACCTGCGCCGAGGCATTCCACACGTCCAGCCGCCAGCGGATCGCGTCGAAGTCCGCGGTGTTCCCGGAATCGTCGGAATGTCCCGACAGCTGAACCCAACTGGCGTTACCCATGCCGCCGAGCACCGGCCAATTGTCCACCGGCAGGCCCAGCAAACCGGCGGTCAGCGCCGCGATCAGACCGCCGTGAGCAACCAGCACGACCGGGCGGTCCGCACCTCCCCCGACCTGATCCAGGCCCCAATCAGCTTGCCCGGCAACAAGTTCAGCGACCACCGGAACACTGCGATCGGCCACGTCGACGCGGCTCTCACCACCGTGCGGTGCCCACCGCGCGTCCTCGCGCCACGCCGCGCGGGCGCCCGGGGCTGCCGTGTCCACCTCCTGGTGCGTCAGACCCTGCCAGTCCCCCAGATGTGTCTCACGCAACCGCTTGTCCACGGCCACCGCGATCCCGGCACGGTCACCGAGGGTCATCGCGGTATCCAGGGCACGCTTTAGATCCGAAGACACGATCAACAGCGGTTGACGCTTGGCCAGCACCTCGGCCGCCGCGGCGGCCTGGTCGCGGCCCAGATCGGACAACTCGGTGTCGAGCTGACCCTGCATCCGGCTGCCCGCGTTGTACTCGGTCTGGCCGTGACGCAACAGCACCAGCCGACGGACCGTCATCGCGCCCTCATTCTTCGACCTCAGGCGATTCCAGCTCGACCGGAACCGTCGGGCAGTCACGCCACAGCCGTTCCAGGGCATAGAACTCCCGCTCGTCCTGATGCTGGATGTGCACGACGATGTCCACGTAATCGAGCAGCGTCCAGCGCCCCTCGCGGGTACCTTCGCGGCGCGCAGGCTTGTAGCCGGCCTGCCGCATCTTGTCCTCGACCTCGTCGACGATCGCGTTGACCTGACGCTCGTTGGAGGCCGACGCGATCACGAAGCAGTCGGTGATCACCAACTGACCCGACACGTCGATGACGACCACATCGTCGGCCAGCTTGGCCGAGGCAGCCTGGGCGGCCACGGTCGCCATCGCCACGGCCTCAGCGGTGGCGCTCATCGAACCGGCTCCATGATGTGTTCACCCTTCCCGTCTGCGGAATACAACCCGCGTTTGGTCACGTACTGCACCACGCCGTCGGGCACCAGGTACCAGATCGGCCGGCCTTCGGAGGCCCGCTTGCGGCAGTCGCTGGACGAGATGGCCAGCGCGGGCACCTCGACCAATGTCAACGTGTCAGGCGGCAGCTCACGCAGCGCCGCCTCGATATGTTCACCGTCCAGCTCATAGCCTGGCCGGCTGACGCCGACGAACCTCGCCATGGAGAACAGGTCCTCCCAGTTCTGCCAGGACAGGATCGAGGCCAGGGCGTCGGCCCCGGTGATGAAGTACAAGTCGGTGTCGGCGGCGTTGAGATCACGCAGATCTCGCAAGGTGTCCTTGGTGTAGGTCGCCCCACCTCGATCGATGTCGACCCGGCTGACCGAGAACCTCGGGTTCGACGCGGTGGCGATCACCGTCATCAGATACCGGTCCTCGGCCGCGCTGACCCGCCGGTCGTGTTTCTGCCAGGGCTGACCGGTCGGGACGAACACCACCTCGTCGAGTTCGAACAGATCGGCCACCTCACTGGCAGCGACCAG
Source organism: Mycobacterium sp. NPDC050441 (assembly GCF_040655355.1). Taxonomy (NCBI): domain Bacteria; kingdom Bacillati; phylum Actinomycetota; class Actinomycetes; order Mycobacteriales; family Mycobacteriaceae; genus Mycobacterium; species Mycobacterium sp. NPDC050441. The sequence continues at coordinate 546,629 of NZ_JBFAJS010000005.1, forward strand.
GTGTCCGTTGTGGATGGGATCGAACGTCCCACCCATCACACCCAGCCTGCGCCGTCTTGCCACAAAGAGGCAGCTTACGGGAGCGTTGACGAGCGTCGGCACCCGCGAAGCAGACGCTGCGGTTGCGCGGGCTCAGACCGGCAGCAACCCGTCGATCACCGCGGCCAGCTGCTTGGCCGAGCGGCACTCGTGCATCGGGATCGTTTCGAGGTATTTGGGAACCGCAGAATCCCCGCTGCCCCACAGGTGCTTGGGCTCCGGGTTGAGCCAGTGCGCGTGCCGGCTCGCCGACACCATGTGTGCCAGCAGCGCCGTCTCGGGGTTGCGGTAGTTGTTCCGACCGTCGCCCAGTACCAGCAGCGAGGTGCGCGGAGACAGCACGTTGGGGTACTTGTCCAGGAAGGACACGAACGCGTGCCCGTAGTCCGAGTGCCCGTCGCGGGTGTAGACACCTGCCTCACGGGTGATGCGCTGCACCGCGACCGCCAGATCGGCCTCCGGACCGAACATGTCGGTGACCTCGTCGGTGGTGTCGATGAAGGCGAAGACCCGAACCCGGGAGAACTGCTGACGCAGTGCCGAGACCAGCATCAGCGTGAAGTGGCTGAACCCGGCCACCGACCCCGACACATCGCAGAGCACGACGAGTTCCGGACGGGCCGGATGCGGCTTCTTGAGCACGACGTCGATGGGCACACCGCCGGTGGACATCGACTTGCGCAGCGTCTTGCGAAGGTCGATCTCCCCGGACCGGGACCGCCGGCGCCGCGCCGCCAGCCGCGTCGCCAGCGTGCGCGCCAGCGGCTGCACGGTCTTGCGCATCTGGCGGAGTTGCTCGCCGGAGGCCCGCAGGAACTCGACATTCTCGGCCAGCTGCGGCACGCCGTACATCTGCACGTGGTCGCGGCCCAACTGCTCGGCGGTGCGCCGCTTGGTCTCCGACTCGACCATCTTGCGCAGCTGGCTGATGCGCTGGGCCGCCAGCGCCTTGGCGATCTCCTCCTGGGTCGGCGTGGGTTCGTCGCCGTAGGGGGCGAGCAGCCCGGCCAGCAGCCGGCCCTCCAGATCGTCGAGGCTCATGGCCTTGAGCGCCTGATACGACGAGTACGACGGGCCGCGGCTGGAGTTGTAGCGACCGTAGGCCTCGACGATCCGCGCGATCATCGCCGCCATCCGGTCATCGAGATTGGCCAGATCCTCGTTGTCGGCCAGCATCCGCACCAACGCCTCGCGCATCGCCTCGATGTCCTCGGGCGGCAGCTGGAGCCGATCCTCATCACGGGCGTCGCCCTCGTCATCATCCGAGAGCACGGTGCGCGCACCCAGCGCCGCCGGGAAGAACAGGTCGAACATCGCGTCGTAGGTCTCGCGGTGATCGGGACGCCGCAGCACCGCGCAGGCGATGCCCTCGCGTAACGCCTCTCGATTGCCCAACCCGAGCACGGTGATCACCCGGCCGGCGTCCACGGTTTCCGACGGCCCGACCGAGATTCCTTGCCCGCGAAGGGCTTCGACAAACTCAACGAGGTGCCCCGGCAGGCCGTGCGGGGCCAGCGGCTGGGGCGGTCGAACCCGGCGGGGCACCACTAGTTCAGCCCCATCAGTTCAGTCTCAGTTCGCCGGACGCTTTGACCTGGTCTGACTGATGTTTGAGCACCACGCCGAGGGTGGCGGCGATCATCTCGTCGTCGATGGTGTCCAGACCCAATGCCAGGACCGTGCGGCCCCAGTCGATCGTCTCGGCGACCGACGGCACCTTCTTGAGCTGCATACCGCGCATCACCCCGATGATCCGCACCAGCTCTCCTGCGATGTGCTCGGGCAGTTCGGGCACCCGGGACAGCAGGATGCGGCGCTCCAGATCCGGGTCGGGGAAGTCGATGTGCAGGAACAGGCAGCGACGCTTGAGCGCCTCGGAGAGCTCACGGGTGGCGTTCGAGGTGAGCAGCACGAACGGCGGCCGCTCCGCGGTGATCGTGCCGAGTTCCGGGACGGTGACCGCGAAGTCGGAGAGCACCTCCAGCAGCAGGCCCTCGATCTCGATGTCGGCCTTGTCGGTCTCGTCGATCAGCAGCACGGTCGGGTCGGTGCGCTTGATCGCGGTCAGCAGCGGACGGGTCAGCAGGAATTCCTCGCTGAACACATCCATCTTGGTCTGGTCCCAGTCGCCGCCGTTCGCGTTCTGGCCGGCCTGGATCCGCAGGATCTGTTTGGCGTGGTTCCACTCGTAGAGCGCGCGGGCCTCGTCGACACCCTCGTAGCACTGCAACCGCACGAGTTCGGAGCCCGTGGTCGCAGCCACCGCGCGGGCCAACTCGGTCTTGCCGACGCCCGCGGGCCCCTCCACGAGCAGCGGCTTGCCCAGCCGGTCGGCGAGGAAAACCGCTGTCGCGGTAGCGGTATCGGGCAGGTAGCCGGTCTCTGCCAGGCGCCGCGCGACATCGTCGATGTCGGCGAACAACGGAGCTGGGCGAGCGGGCACGCTCATGTGGTCTCCTGGTCTCTATCTGGTCGGCGTCTACGCCGGGCGGGTCTGACCGTCTCCCCACACGATCCATTTGGTCGAGGTCAGTTCGGGCAGGCCCATCGGTCCGCGGGCATGCAGCTTCTGGGTGGAGATGCCGATCTCTGCGCCGAAACCGAACTGCTCTCCGTCGGTGAACGCGGTGGACGCGTTGACCATCACCGCGGCCGCGTCCACCTGTTCGGTGAACCGCTGGGCCGCAGCAAGATCTGTTGTCACGATGGCCTCGGTGTGTCCGGTGCCGTACTCGTTGATGTGGGCGATCGCGGCGTCGAGCCCGTCGACCACCGCGACGGCGATGTCCATCGACAGGAACTCGGTGTGCAGTTCCTCGTCAGTCGGGTCGGCGTGCACCGTCACCCCGGCCTCTCGCAGCGCGGCGGTGAGCCGGGGTAGCGCGGTCGCCTGCAGCGCCTTGTCCACGAGCAGGGTCTCGGCGGCATTGCAGACGCTGGGGCGCCGCGTCTTGGAGTTCAGCAGAATCTTCTCGGCCAGGTCGACGTCGGCCGACTCATGAACGTAGACATGGCAATTGCCGACACCGGTCTCGATGGTGGGGACCTGTGCGTCGCGCACCACGGCCTCGATCAGCCCGGCTCCCCCACGCGGGATCACCACGTCGACCAGGCCGCGGGCCTGGATCAGGTGGGTGACACTGGCGCGGTCGTGACTGGGCAGCAACTGCACGGCGTCGGTCGGCAACCCCACCGACTCCAGCGCCGACCGCAAGGCGGTCACCAGTGCCTGGTTGGACCGGGCGGCCGACGAACTGCCGCGCAGCAGAGCGGCGTTGCCGGATTTCAGAGTGAGACCGAACGCGTCCACCGTGACGTTGGGGCGGCCCTCGTAGACCATGCCGACCACGCCGAGCGGCACCCGCTGCTGACGCAGCTGCAGCCCGTTGGCCAGGGTGCGGCCCTGCAGCACCTCGCCGACCGGATCGGGTAACCCGGCGACCTGGCGCAGCCCGGCCGCGATGCCGTCGACCCGCTGCGGGTTGAGCGCCAGGCGATCCAGCATCGCCTCAGGGGTTCCGGCCTCGCGGGCGGCCTCGACATCGGCAGCGTTGGCAGCCAGGATCGCGTCGACGGCGGCCAGCACGCTGTCGGCAGCGGCATGAAGTGCACGGTTCTTGGTCTCGGCGCTCAGGGTGCCCAGGGTGCGAGCAGCGATGCGGGCACGACGTGCGGCCCCGTGCACCTGCTCGCGCAGGTCTGCTTCCGGCACCGCCGGCGACTGCGTCTGAACGCTCATCTAGCCAGCGTATCGGACCTGTTGACGCCCTTCGACAGGTGTCAGGCGCCCCAGGACAAGCACGCCGGGCTAGCCTTTTCGTTTATGGCCGCTGCGCGGGTTTGCGTCGTCGGGAGCATCAACGCCGACCTCACGTTCACCGTCGGCGCGCTGCCGCGCCCAGGCCAGACCGTGCTCGCGTCGTCACTCGCGTCCGCGCCCGGCGGCAAGGGCGGCAACCAGGCCGTCGCCGCCGCGCGAGCCGGCGCCGAGGTCGCACTGGTGGCCGCAGTCGGTGACGATGCCGCCGCGACAAACCTGCGGGAACACCTCCAGGCCAACGGGGTTGCGACCGATTCCCTGACGTGTGTGCCCGGTCCGAGCGGATCGGCCGCGATCCTGGTCGACGCGGTCGGTGAGAACTGCATCGTGGTGGCGCCGGGCGCCAACGCCCGGCTCGAGGTGGATTCGGCCGCGGCGCGCACGGCCATCGTCTGGAGCGAGGTCGTCCTGATCCAACTGGAGATCCCGGTGGCGACGGCGATCTCGGCAGCCCGGCTGGCGCGCGCGGCCGGGGCGGTGGTGATGCTCAACGCCTCACCGGGAGGCACCGCCGCCCATCAGCTGCTCGCCTTGTCGGAACTGGTCGACGTGGTGGTGGTGAACGAGACCGAGGCAGCCGAGTGGCATTGGCCGGTGCGACATCTGATCATCACCCGGGGCGCACGAGGGGCCAGCTACGTGGGCACCGACGAGCGCTTCGACGTGCCTGCCCCCGCGGTGCGGGCGCTGGACACCGCCGGCGCCGGTGACGTGTTCGCCGGGGTGCTGGCCGCCGGCTGGACCGCCGGCCACGAGTCGGCACTGCGGCGCGCATGCGCGGCCGGAGCGTTGGCCACCCTGGTGCGCGGGGCCGGCGACTGCGCGCCGTCGGCCTCCGACATCGACGCCGTCCTGACGCACTGAGACGGCCGAACTGAAGCCGATACCGTTGTCGTTATAGTCGCCGATATGACCCAGGGAAATACTCCGCGACCCCCCGAAGGCGACTGGCTCGGCACGCCATATCTCAAGTTCGACCGGCAGGGCCCATTCGGCGTGGTGACCCTGGACCGGCCCGAGGCCCGCAACGCGATGACCCCGGCCATGTACTTCGGCATCCGGTACGCGGTCACCCACGTCGAGGCGGACCCCGATCTGGCCGGCCTGCTGATCACCGGAACCGGAGACGTGTTCGCGCCCGGCGGTGACCTCGGCGGCGGCAACGGGGTCGACGACTGGATGAGCTTCGGTGCGGCCCTGTCGATGGATGTCACACCGTTCGAAACGCTGCGCCAATCGGCCAAGCCGGTGGTGAGCGCGGTCAACGGGTTGTGCCAGGGCGGTGGGCTGCAGATCGCGATCTGCAGTGACATGGCGGTGGTCAGCGACCGCGCCACATTCCGGGTGCCCGAGTTGTACCGCGGCATCGCCGACACCTACTACAGCCAGATGCTGGCCCGCCTGATCGGCCCGGTCCGCACCCGCGACCTGATGTTCACCGGCCGCACGCTCAGCGCGCAGGAGGCCGTCGACTGGGGCATGGTCGCCCGGGTGGTGCCACACGACGAATTGTCCGATGCCGCAACCGAAGTGCTCGCCCGGTGCTGCCGGACCGCGCCCCGGGCACGCGGAGTGGTCAAGTCCAGCCTGGACAGCTACATGGGCCTCTACGACCGGATCGGCATGAAGGCCAGCTACAGCGGCGACGAGGCCGCCGAGGGATTCCGCGCGTTCAAGGCACGACGCTCACCGGAGTGGGTCCACCCGGACCTGCGCGTCGAGGGCCGCATCTAGAAGCCGCGGCCCTCGCACGGCTAGACGCTGACCAACTGCTGCTCGGCGTCTGCCGCTGGCTGCGCATTGGCTCCGGCTCCCACGGTGGGCAGGGACACCTCGACACCGGAGATATTGATGGCGCCGAACTCGGTGAAGTTGAGGAACGGCGTGGCCGAAGTCGTGATCTGCACCGTCGCCGTGTGCCCGGGCTCCAGCGTGTAGGCCACGGCCTCCATCGGAATGGTGACGGTGTGCTCCTTGCCGTCGAGAGTGACCGGAATCGGTGTGACCACATTGCCGATCACCTGCCCGGTCTGATCGTCGACGATCTGGGCGTAGACGTGGCGGCTGGTGCCGATACCGGAGTACGTCATCGTCAACTCCGGCGCACCGACCACCTGGGTGGCAGTGCCCGACGGCGCGGTCACCTTGACGTTCACCGCGTTCGCCGCCTTGGTGCCATCCCCGAGCCCGAACGGAATCCCCGCCGCGCCCGGTCCGGAACCACCGAGAATCGGGACGATCCCCAGCAGCCCACCGCTGCCCGACGCAGTGACGGGAGCCCCGGTGAAATTCGGGTCGGTCGGCAGGAGATCGGCCGTGTAGTGGTCGCCGTTCTGGTCGATCCACTGGAACGTAGGAAGACTATCCGCCAGGCCGCCATCGACATCCTCGCCCTTGTGCTTGACGTAGGTGTCCAGCCAGCTCAGCGTCGCGGTCTGGACCATCTCGGCGCTGTCACCGGGCGGAGTCTCGCAGTTGCCGTGGCCACCGCAGAACCAGACCATCTTCACCGGCACCCCGTTGGCATCCAGGATCTGTGCGTTGTCCATGGCCTGCTGCAGCGGGAACAACACGTCGACGGTGCCCTGAATGATCAGCGTCGGCGCGGTGACCTTGTTGACCAGGGCAGTCGGGCCGCTACTGGCCAGCAAGGCCTGCTGTTCGGGGGTGAGGACGCCCAGCAGCGCACCGGTGAAGATGCCGCCGTACAGCTGGTTGTTGATGTTCGCGCCCGAGGTCACCAGGGATAGCAGCAGCAGTGCCGCATAGGACGTCTTGAACGCCTCGTTGGGGTAGAGCGAACTGTTCAGCGAGTTCCACGAGATCGTCGGGACGATCGCGTCGATCCGGTTGTCGGTGCCCGCAGCCACCCACTGGATGCCTCCGCCGTATGAAGGGCCCACCATGCCCATCCGCGGATCATTCGCGGCGTCGAGTTGCGTGCCGGACTGTTTGGCGACGTAGTCGATCATGGCCGACACGTCGCGGCCCTCGAAGAACGGATTGTCGAGTTGCAGGATCCCACCCGAGTCGTGCTCGCCGCGCGAGTCCCAGGTGACGACGTTGTAGCCCGCGTTGCGGAACGTGCCGACGCCGGTGGCGCCGCCGCTGTACGGGTTGGTGTCACCGGCGCTGGACAGGCCCGCGCCGCTGAAGATGGTCGGCGCCTCGTCCCCTTCCTGAAGGCCCGATGCCGGGAAGTAGTTCATGCTGATCTGCGTGCCGTCGAAGGACGTCACCTTGACCGTGTAGGCCACCGGGGTGCCGGCCGGTGCCAGCTCGCCGACGTCGACATTGACGTCGACCACCTCTGATTTGCCGATGAGCGGCGCCAGCAGGTCGTTCACGACCGGAACCTGATGCACGATCACCAGCACCTGCGGCACGAACGAGCCCACAATCGGAATCTGTTGCAGCGCAGCGTCAAACGCCGTGGTCTCGGCGACCAGGACGGTGAACTTCTCCGTTCCGCCGCTGTCGACGACGGTCGCGTAGGGCAGGAACGTGAAGGTGCCGTTCGCCGAGTTGAGCCGCACCTTGCCGCCTGCGCTCGGGTCTCCGATCACGGTGTAGGTGAGCGGCAGACCACCGGAACTCGTGGCCCCGGTGGTGCCGTGGATGATGCCGTCGGTGATGCCGACCGAGGGATTCGCCGTGATGCCACCGGTGGCACTGATGGAGGGTGCGACGGCCGAGGTGGAGAACTCCCGGCGCGCGGCCGCCAGCAGAACCCACCCGGCCGGCGAGTCGGCCGGCGGTGCGGTCGGCGAGTTTCCGGCCAGCGTCGTGGCGATGTCGTTGACCACGGTCGCGATCAGACCCCGCACGGGAGCCACAGCCGCAGTCGGCGAGGGTCCAGCCTTCGCCGTCGTGGTGACCACCGGGGCCGCAGCGGATTCGTCGGCCACGCCGGTGTCGATGGCCGCGATCGTGGGCTCGTCGGCGGTCACGCCCGACGTCGGCGCCTGGGCGTGTTCACGCACGGGGCGGGGCAGGTTCGGCCTGACCAACGGCAGGCCCCGCACCGGCGCTTCGGCGGGCGAGGTGGCCTTGGGCTTTTCGACCGTCGCAGAGTCCTGTCCTGCGTCGCTGCCGCCACGACGGTTCAGGTCGGCCTCGATCTTGTCCTGCGCCTCCGACAGCCGGTCGGTGATCGATTGCACGACATCGGACTTCGGTGTCGCCGAACTCACGCGGTGCCGACCGGACTCACCGAGCTTGGCTGCCCGGTCCTTGATCGCTGCACCCGCCGTCGCCTGCCGCGACGGGCGGGCGCTCTGCCGGTCGTTGGCGGGGCCCTTCTTGGCCGCCGGGGTGGACGGGGATTCCGACGATGCGTCGCTGGAGCCGGGCGAAGCCGAGGCCACCGGGGCACCCAGAACCTGCCCACCCAGAACGACGGCCGACCCGACCCCGAGCGCAACCGCCAATCCGCCTACCCGACCGACGTATTTCGCAGCACCCAACGCGACCTCCTAGACCGACGTTCGGCGATGCCGAACTGTGACCCGACGCACATTAGCGCGTCGATGTGGTCCAGAAGGTTAGCTTGTCAATTTTTTGCGTCGTCAATTGGAAGTGACCGTTGGGCGACGCAAAACTACTGCTCGGGAACGCTCCGCTCGATCTCATCGAGCCAGATCCGCGCCGACATATCCGATGGTGCCCGCCAGTCCCCACGCGGCGAGAGGGCACCGCCGTGCGACACCTTGGGGCCGTTCGGCAGCGCAGAACGCTTGAACTGTGAGAACGAGAAGAACCGCTGCGCAAAGACCTGGAGCCAGTGCCGGATCTCGCTGAGCGAATACGCCGGGCGCTTGTCCTCGGGGAACCCGGCGGGCCAGTCGCCGTGGGCCGCGTCATGCCAGGCATGCCACGCCAGAAACGCCACCTTGGACGGGCGGAACCCGTAGCGCAGCACCTGGAACAACGAAAAATCCTGCAGCGCATAGGGGCCGATCTTGGCCTCGCTGCGCTGGATCTCCTCGTCCTCACCGGTCGGCACCAACTCGGGGGTGATCTCGGTGTCCAGCACCGATTGGAGCACCCCATTAACCTCGTCCCCGAACTGATCCGATGAGATCACCCAACGGATCAGATGCTGGATCAGGGTTTTCGGCACCCCGCCGTTGACGTTGTAGTGCGACATCTGGTCGCCGACACCGTAAGTCGACCAACCCAGCGCCAGCTCCGACAGGTCACCGGTGCCGAGCACGATGCCGCCGCGCTGATTGGCCAGCCGGAACAGGTAATCGGTGCGCAGGCCGGCCTGGACGTTCTCGAACGTGACGTCGTAGACCTTCTCACCGCGACCGAACGGATGGTCCATCTCGGTGAGCATCAGCTCGGCGGTCTTCTTGATATCGATCTCGGCGAACGTCACGCCCAGGGCCCGGCTCAATCGGATCGCGTTGTTCTTGGTGTGTTCACCGGTGGCGAAGCCGGGCATCGTGAACGCGAGAATGTCACTGCGCGGGCGGTTCTCCCGATCCATCGCCCGCGCCGCCACGATCAGGGCGTGGGTGGAATCCAGGCCGCCGGACACCCCGATCACCACCTTGGGGTAGTTCAGCGCCCGCAACCGCTGTTCCAGGCCTGCGACCTGGATGTTGTAGGCCTCGTAGCAATCCTGTTGCAGCCGTGCGGGATCCGCCGGCACGAACGGGAACCGCTCGATCTCGCGCAGCAGCCCGATGTCACCCGTCGGCGGGTCGAGCTGGAACTCGACGCGACGGAACGAATCCACTTGGGCGCCATGGTGTCTGGCGTTGTCGTCGAACGTGCCCATCCGCAGCCGCTCGGAGCGCAGCAACTCCAGATCCACGTCGGCCACCGAGCGTCGTTCACCGCGCGGGAAGCGCTCGCTCTCCGCGAGCAGCAGCCCGTTCTCCCAGATCATGGTCTGGCCGTCCCAGGCCAGGTCCGTCGTCGACTCCCCCTCGCCCGCGGCGGCGTACACATAGGCGGCCAGACACCGCGAGGAGGCCGAACGGGCCAGCAGCGCACGGTCTTCGGCGCGGCCGACGGTGATCGGACTGCCGGAGAGATTGGCCAGCACCGTCGCGCCGGCCAATGCGGCCTGCGCGCTGGGCGGGACCGGCACGAACATGTCCTCACAGATCTCGACGTGCAGCACCAGCCCGGGAAGATCAGATGCCACGAACAGCAGGTCCGGCCCGAACGGCACCTCGGCACCGGCCACCCGGATGGTGCCGCGCACATCCGCGCCGGTCGCCATCTGCCTGCGCTCGTAGAACTCCCGGTACGTCGGCAGGTAGGACTTGGGAACCACACCGAGCACCGCACCGCGGTGGATGACGACCGCAGTGTTGTAGATCCGGTGCCGGTACCGCAGCGGCGCACCGATCACCAGCACCGGTGTCAACACCACCGAGGCCGCGACGATTTCGATGAGCGCCTGCTCCACCGACTCGAGCAGGGTGTCCTGCAGCAGGATGTCGTCGATCGAGTAGCCCGACAACGTCAACTCGGGGAACACCGCGACGGCCACCCCGTCGTCATGGCAGTCCTGCGCCAACCGGAGCACCGATTCGGCGTTGGCCGGCGGATCCGCCAGCGCCGTGTGTTGGGTGCAGGCGGCAACCCGCGCGAAACCGTGGTGGTAGGCGCTGTAGAAGTCCATCGCGCCCATTGTCACCCGAAAAGTGTCAAGATCGGGCCACTGGGTACCAAATGACGCATGAGCGATACCGCACTGGTGGTTGTGGACATGCTCAACAACTACCGGCATGAGGATGCCGAACTGCTGGCACCCAACGTGGCGACGATCATCGATCCGCTGGTCGGACTGATCGGGACAGCCCATGAACGCAACGATGTCGACCTCATCTACGTCAACGACAACTATGGCGATTTCACCGCACAGTTCAGTGACATCGTCGCCGCGGCACTCGCCGGAGAACGCCCGGATCTGGTGCGCCCGATCGTCCCCGCCGAGAGCTGCCCCCTGCTGACCAAGGTGCGCCACAGCGTCTTCTATGCCACCGCATTGGATTACCTGCTGGGCCGGTTGGGCACCCGGCGGGTGGTGCTGGCCGGCCAGGTCACCGAGCAGTGCATCCTCTACAGCGCACTGGATGCCTACGTGCGGCATTTCGATGTGGTGATCCCTTCCGACGCGGTGGCGCACATCGATGCCGACCTGGGCGAGGCCGCACTGGAGATGATGCGCCGCAACATGAGCGCCGAGGTGGTGGCGGCATCCGAGTGCCTGAAATGAGCGGCGGCCTATCCTGGCGGGCGTGGATGCCCCCGAACTCGTCGCCCTGCTGCAGGGACGCCGCGTCGCGGTGCTGACCGGCGCCGGGATGTCGACCGATTCAGGCATCCCCGATTACCGCGGCCCCGACTCCCCGCCGAGCAATCCGATGACGATCCGGCAGTTCACCGCCGATCCGGTGTTCCGCCAGCGGTACTGGGCCCGCAATCATGTCGGCTGGCGCCACATGGACGACACCCTGCCCAACGCCGGGCACCGCGCCCTGGCCGCGCTGGAGTCCAGCGGGGTGGTCACCGGACTGGTCACCCAGAACGTGGACCTCCTGCACAGCAAGGCCGGGAGCCGATCGGTGGTCAACCTGCACGGCACCTACGCACAGGTGATCTGCCTGGATTGTGGCGCGACGATGGCCCGGGACGAGCTGGCCGCCGCACTGGAGGCGGCCAATCCCGGCTTCCTCGAACGCGCCGAGTCGGTCGGTGGTATCGCGGTGGCACCCGACGCCGACGCCGTGGTCAGCGAGACGGACTCGTTCATCATCGTGGACTGCCCGGTCTGTGCGGGCATGCTCAAACCCGACATCGTCTACTTCGGCGAGAGCGTTCCCAAACCCCGTGTCGATCAGGCGTATTCGATGATCGACGAAGCCGAAGCACTGTTGGTCGCCGGGTCCTCGCTGACCGTGTATTCCGGCTATCGATTCGTCCGGCACGCGGCCGCGCACGACATCCCGGTGGGAATCATCAACCGCGGGCCCACCCGCGGCGACGACCTGGCCACCGTCAAGGTTGAAGCGGGCTGTTCGGAGATGCTGGCCCTGTTGGCCGGTGAGCTCAGAACGTGCACGGCATCGACCGGATAGCGTGCACGAAGTTGCCCGCCAGATAGGCCGGCTCGCCCGCGGCGATGTCGGGCAGCTGGTGCAGCAACTCACCGAAGATTGCCCGCAACTGCGTCCGGGCGACATGCGCGCCCAGGCAGAAGTGACGCCCGCCGCCACCGAACCCGAGGTGCGGGTTGGGCTTTCGGCTCAAGTCGAAAACCTCGGGCCGGTCGAACACCTCGCCATCCCGGTTGCCCGAGGAATAGAACATCACCACCTTCTCCCCCGCCACGATCTGCTGCCCACCGAGTTCGACGTCGACAGCCGCGGTGCGGCGGAAGGTCATCACCGGGGTGGCCCACCGTACGAACTCTTCCACGGCTCCACCGATGCGATCGTCGAAATCCGCCATCAGCCAGGCCCGTTGGTCGGGGTGGTCGGTGAGCGCCTTGAGCGCGTGGCTGGTGGTCTGGCGGGTGGTGTCGTTACCCGCCACCGCGAGTAGCACGAAGAACGCCGCGACCTCGGCATCGGTCAGGCGATCCCCGTCGACCTCGGCGTGCACCAGCGCGCTGATCAGATCGTTGCCGGGGTGCTCCCTGCGTTCCGCGGCAAGCGCATTCGCCACCTGATGCAGGTACATCTGATTCTGCAGCAGCACCTCCAGCGGGTTACGTCCGGCCAGATAGACCGGGTCGGCCCAGGACACCAGCGCATCGGCGGCATGCGCCACCCGCTGGCGTTCGGACTCGGGGATCCCGACCATGTCCGACAGCGTGCGGATGGGCAGTTCCTTGGCGCACTGGTCGACGAAGTCCACCCCACTGCCGACCTCTTTCAGCTCGGCGACGATCTGGCGCGCGTTCTCCTTGATCGAGGTTTCGATACGGGCCACCTGGCGGGGCGTGAATGCCGCGTGGACCAGTTTGCGGATCAGAGTGTGCCGGGGCGCGTCCATCGCCAGGAACGACTGCGAGGCCTCCAGCAGCTCTTCCGGAACGGATTCGAACAGCACTCCTTTGCCCGACAGGAATGTCTCGCTGTCGCGGCTGACCGTCACGATGTCGGCATGCCGGGTGACCGCCCAGAACCCGCGATCGTCGGGATCGTGCATGAGGGCGTCCTCGACCGGTGGGTGCCAGCTGACCGGGCGGGAGGCACGCAGCTCGGCGAAGGTGACCTCGCGGTCGGCGGCCGTGGTGGCCCAGAACACCCGCGACGACAAGTCGATCGGGTCGTAAGGGCGTACGCGGGAAGAAGGGGCCGATGTGATGGGCGACACAGTCATACTAGTGACGATAAGTCTAGACACTATGTCTAGTCAAGGTGTGACGTAAACCGATACGCTGGACCTCATGCCATCGGTAACGCGAAAACCGCAGGCCAAGCGGGAGGAACGCCGCGAGCGGATCGAACGGCAACTGCTCGACGCCACCGACCGGCTGATGGCTGACGGCACCAGCTTCACCGAACTCAGCGTGGACAAGCTGGCCACCGAGGCCGGGATCTCGCGGGCCAGGTTCTACATCTACTTCGAGGACAAGGGCCATCTGCTGCGCCGGCTAGCCACCCAGGTGTTCGGTGATCTCACCCAGGCCGCCCAGCAGTGGTGGGGCGTCGCCGGCCGGCGCGACCCCGCCGACGTCCACGCCGCCATGGCGGGCATCATCGCCAGCTATCGGCGGCACCAACCGGTGCTGATCGCACTCAATGAGATGTCGGGCTATGACCCACTCGTCGGGCAGACCTACCGCGAGCTGCTGACCGGGATCGCCGGCCGGCTCACGAGGGTGATCGAGGACGGCCAGGCCGACGGGTCGATCAGGCGTCAACTCCCCGCGGCGGCCACCGCCAGCACCTTGACCTGGATGGTCGAGCGGACCTGCCATCAGAATCTGCCGTCACATCCGAGCACCTACGACGCCGAGCTGGCCGACACGCTCACCGAAATCATCTGGGGTGCCCTGTATCTGGAGTCCCCACCCCGGTGATTTCGGCGCATCTAGCGGCGGTGGGCGCCGGTGGATGCACCCAAATCGCTAGGTGGCGACCAGATCGTCGGCGTGCACCGCGGGCCGACGCAGTTCGGCCGGCAGATCGGGCGTCGAGCGGCCGATGATCGCAGCCAGCTCCGAGGCCTCATAGGCCACCACGCCACGTGCAACGATCTCCCCGTCGAGCGCCTTCAGGTCCACCACATCGCCGCCGTGGAAGTGCCCCGTGACCTCGGTGATCCCGGCAGGCAGCAGCGAGCGCCGCTGCTTGACGACCGCGCGTACGGCACCGTCGTCGAGGGTCAGCGCCCCGTGCGACTCCGCGGCGTGGCGAACCCAGAACCGCCGCGCCGACATCCGCTCGGAACGCGGTGCGAACACGGTGCCGACCGAGGCATCGCTGAGTGCCGCACCGGCATCCGCCGCGGCGGCCAACAGCACGGGCACCCCGGCATCGGCGGCCAACAGTGCCGAGGACAGCTTGGAGGACATGCCGCCGGTGCCCAGGTGGCTGCCGCCGCCGGCCACCACCCCGTCGAGATCCCCCTGCGCGCCGACCTCAGGAATGAAGCGCGCGTTACCTTTTCGGGGATCGGAGTCATACAGACCGTCGATATCGGACAGCAGGATCAGCGCGTCGGCACCTACCAGCTGGGCCACCAGCGCCGAAAGCCGGTCGTTGTCACCGAACCTGATCTCATTGGTGGCCACCGTGTCGTTCTCGTTGACGATCGCGACCGCGTGCAGGGCACGCAACCGGTCCAGGGTGCGCTGAGCGTTGTTGTGCTGCACCCGCATCGCAATGTCTTGGGCGGTCAGCAGTACCTGCCCCACCGTGCGGTTGTAGACGGCGAAGGCCGAACTCCAGGCGTTGACCAGGGCTACCTGCCCGACGCTGGCTGCCGCCTGCTTGGTGGCCAGATCGGTGGGGCGTTTGGACAGCCCGAGCGGCTCGATTCCGGCAGCGATGGCACCCGAGGACACGATCACCAGATCAGAGCCGGCACGCATCCGGCCTTCGATGGCCTCGACCAGGACCGCGAGCCGGCCGGCGTCGAACACCCCGGACGGAGTGGTCAGCGCAGTGGTGCCGATCTTGACGACGACACTGCGTGCGGTCCGAACCGCGTCCCGATGTACCGAGGGCGCCGAGCCTGCACTCGTCACTCGTCGTCACTCCCGGGCTGGCGCCGTTCGCGCCGCGCCGCCTTACGATCAGAGGCACCGATCCGGTCGGTCTGTTCGAGCCGGATGTCGGTACCACGCCCGGTGAGCGGCATGTCCACACCGGCAGGGGTCTGGGGCTCCCAGTCGAAGGTCATATCGCCGATGGTCACGGCGCAACCGGGCTTGGCGCCCTTCTTCCACAACGCGTCCTCGACGCCCAACCGCGCCAACCGGTCACCGAGGTACCCGACGGCCTCGTCGTTGTCGAAGTTGGTCTGGGCAATCCAGCGCTCGGGACGGGTACCACGCACGATGAACCCGCCGTAACCGTCGGTCTCCACGGTGAAGCCGCTCTCGTCGACCGCGATCGGCCGGATCACCGGACGCCTGGGCACCACCTCAGGCTGCGCATCGCGATAGGCCTTCACCATCTCCCACAGCGCAAAGATCAACGGCCGCAAACCATCACGGCTTACTGTGGAGATCTCGTATACCGGCCAGCCGAACTGGGACTGCACCTCTTCACGGACGAAGTCGGCCAACTCGCGGGCGTCGGGAACATCGATCTTGTTGAGCACCACCGCACGTGGCCGCGACGCCAGGTCACCCAGGGTCGAATCACCTTGCAGCGTCGGGGTGTATGCCGCGAGTTCGGCCTCCAACGCCTCGATGTCGGAGATCGGGTCACGCCCGGGTTCCATGGTGGCGCAATCGACGACGTGCACGAGCACCGCGCAGCGCTCAAGGTGCCGCAGGAATTCCAGGCCCAGGCCGCGGCCCTCGGACGCGCCGGGGATCAGACCGGGGACGTCGGCGACGGTGAAGGTGTTCTCGCCGGCCGACACCACACCCAGGTTGGGCACCAGCGTGGTGAACGGATAGTCGGCGATCTTGGGCTTGGCCGCCGAAATGGTCGACACCAGAGATGATTTGCCCGCCGAGGGGAAGCCGATCAGGCCGACATCGGCGACGGTCTTGAGCTCGAGCGTGAGATCACGGGTCTGCCCCTTCTCACCGAGCAGGGCGAAGCCGGGTGCCTTGCGGGCCCGGGAAGCAAGTGCGGCATTACCGAGGCCACCGCGACCACCCGCCGCAGCCTCGAAGCGGGTACCGGCCCCGACCAGGTCGGCCAGCATGCGGCCGTTCTCATCGAGCACCACGGTGCCGTCCGGCACTCGGACGATCAGATCGTCGCCGGCAGCGCCGTCACGATTGCTGCCCGCACCCTGCTTACCCGAGGGCGCGACGACATGGGGATGGAAGTGGAAGTCCAGCAGGGTGTGCACCTGTGGATCCACGACAAGCACAATGCTGCCGCCGCGACCACCATTGCCGCCGTCAGGACCGCCGAGGGGTTTGAATTTCTCGCGATGCACAGACGCGCAGCCGTGGCCGCCGTTGCCTGCGCTCGCATGGATGACGACGCGGTCGACAAACCGGGGCATCAGACATCCTCTCCGTCGAATGTGAAGCTATCGCGAAAGTGCTATCGAGAACTCGCAGCAGCTTCACATTCGCGGAGAATCCTCGGAGTCTCAGGCCTCCGGGCGCGGCACGGGAACAATGTTCACGTGCTTGCGGCCACGCTTGGAGCCGAACTCCACGGAGCCGGGGCTCAGCGCGAACAGGGTGTCATCGCCGCCACGACCGACGTTCACGCCGGGGTGGAAGTGGGTGCCACGCTGGCGGACGAGGATCTCGCCGGCCTTGACGACCTGACCACCGAACCGCTTGACGCCGAGGCGCTGTGCTGCGGATTCGCGGCCGTTACGAGAGCTGGAAGCGCCCTTCTTGTGTGCCATGTCTGAGCGCCTCCTACTTGATTCCGGTGACCTTGAGCACGGTCAACTGCTGACGGTGCCCCTGCCGCTTGTGATAGCCGGTCTTGTTCTTGAACTTGTGGATGCGGATCTTGGGACCCTTGGTGTGCTCCAGCACCTCGCCGGTCACGGCGACCTTGGCCAGGTCATCGGCCTTGCTGGTGACCTTGGCGCCGTCGACCACCAGGGCGACGGGCAGTGATACCGACGCGCCGGGCTCGGTCTCGAGCTTCTCAACCTTCACCACGTCACCGACGGCAACCTTGTACTGCTTGCCGCCGGTCTTGACGATTGCGTATGTCGCCATCGTGTCCTCTGCTCTGCTGCTCTCTGCGGGCGCGCGCTACCGGTCGGTGCGTGCGCGGGTCTTGGGTGGCGGGATGCCCCGCCGTCACCGGCCTGCGACTACTGCCAGGCACTGGAGACAACTGGTCAAGGGTACTTGACCAGCGGGTAGAGGGTCAAACCGCCCTCTATTCGGGGGTGGGCGGCCCCGCGGGCCTGGCTGCGGCACGTCGACGAGTGCGGCCGCGGCTCGGTGGCACCTCCACTACCACGGGCTCCGGCGCCTGGTAGACGTCCTCCTCGGGCTCATCGGAGTCCTCGAACTCGTCGTCCTCATCATCCGAGTCGTCCTCGTCCTCGTCGTCCGAGTCATCCTCGTCGTCCGAGTCGTCGTCGAGGTCCTCGTCGTCGTCATCGAGGTCTTCATCGTCGAGGTCGATCTCGACTTCGTCCTCGTCCGATTCCTCGGCCTCGTCCGCGTCCTGGGCGTCGAACTCGCCGTCGGTAGATTCGTCGGTCACGTCCGCGTGCTCGGGCGTCACTTGCTCGTCACCCTCGCCGTCGTCAGTCTCGGCGGCGGCGTGCTCGTCGAAGTCCTCGTGGCCCTCATGACCTTCGTCGTCTTCGGGGCGACCATTGGCCGCAGCCATGGCCTTGAACATCGGGTGTTCGCCGGCCGGATGGTCGGGCACCTTGACGACGACCGGGACCTCTTCGGGCTCAGGACGGGCATTGCCCCGCTTGCCCCGTTTACTGCGGCGGCCACCGCCACCGCTGGATTCGGTCTTGCGGCCGGCGTTCGACGATGAGGCCGTGTCGACCGGGTCACCGTGCAGCACGATGCCGCGGCCGGCGCAGTGCGTGCACGTGGTCGAGAACGCCTCGATCAGACCGGTACCCAACCGCTTTCGGGTCAGCTGCACGAGGCCCAGTGAGGTCACCTCGGACACCTGATGCCTGGTGCGGTCCCGGCCCAGTGCCTCGGTCAGCCTGCGCAGCACCAGATCCCGGTTCGATTCGAGGACCATGTCGATGAAGTCGATGACCACGATGCCGCCGATGTCGCGCAACCGCAGTTGCCGCACGATCTCCTCGGCCGCTTCCAGGTTGTTGCGGGTGACGGTCTGCTCCAGATTGCCGCCGGCCCCGGTGAACTTGCCGGTGTTGACGTCGACGACGGTCATCGCCTCGGTGCGGTCGATGACCAGGGTTCCACCCGAGGGCAGCCACACCTTGCGGTCCAACGCCTTCGCCAGCTGCTCGTCGATGCGGTGCACGGCGAACACGTCGGGAGCATCCGCACCACCGGCGGGTTCGTACTTCGTGAGCCGGCCCATGAGGTCGGGCGCAACGGTGTTGACGTAGGAGTTGATCGTGCCCCAGGCCTCGTCGCCGGAGACGATCAGGCCGGAGAAGTCCTCGTTGAACAGGTCACGGATGACCTTGACCAGAACATCGGGCTCTTCGTAGAGAGCGACGGCCGCGCCGGCCTTCTTCGCGGTGACCTCGGCGGACTTGGCCTCGATCTCGGTCCAACGCTGCTGCAACCGCTCGACATCGGATCGGATGTCCTCTTCTTTGACGCCCTCCGACGCGGTGCGGATGATCACGCCGGCATCGGCAGGAACGACCTCTTTGAGGATCTCCTTGAGCCGCTGGCGTTCGGTATCGGGCAGCTTGCGGCTGATGCCGGTCGACGACGCGCCCGGCACGTAGACCAGGTAGCGGCCGGCCAGCGACACCTGTGTGGTGAGCCGGGCGCCCTTGTGTCCCACCGGATCCTTGCTGACCTGGACGACGACATAGTCGCCCGGCTTGAGGGCCTGCTCGATCTTGCGGTTCGACCCGCCGAGGCCGGCAGCCTCCCAGTTCACCTCACCGGCGTAGAGCACACCGTTGCGACCGCGGCCGATGTCGACGAAAGCGGCCTCCATCGAGGGCAGCACGTTCTGCACGATGCCGAGGTAGATGTTGCCGACCAGACTGGCGGATGCCGCCGAGGTAACAAAATGCTCGACGACGACGCCGTCTTCCAGCACGGCAATCTGCGTGTAGCGGGCACCTTCATGTGGCGGCTCGGTGCGGACCTTGTCGCGCACGATCATGGTGCGTTCGACGGCCTCGCGGCGGGCCAGGAACTCGGCCTCGCTCAGGATCGGGGGCCGACGGCGGCCGGCGTCGCGGCCATCGCGGCGGCGCTGACGCTTGGCCTCCAGGCGGGTCGATCCGCTGATCCCCTGGATCTCCGAGTCATCGCTGCTCTTGCCCGACCGCTCGGGCCGGGGCGCACGCTCGTGCACCACGGTGTTGGGCGGGTCATCGGGCGAGCTCGCGTCGTCGTTGTCACCGGAGCCGGACTTGCGCCGACGACGACGCCGACGACGACGGGTGTTTCCGTCGCCGCCCGCAGTGTCCTCGTCGTTGCTGTCGTCCGACTCATCGGAGTCGTCGTCGGAATCCTGGTCGCCGGGCTCGCCCTGATCATCGGGGTTGTCGAGGTCGGAATCCGGGCCGCCATCAGGCCCGTTCTCATCGCTCTGCTCGCCGCGGCCACGACCGCGGCCCCGACGGCCCCGACGGCGTCGACGCGCGGCGGGGCGATCCGCCTGGTCGTCGTCGGTGTCGGAGTCGGCATCGCTGCCGGCATCGCCGTCGTCGTCCTCGTCCTCGTCGTCGTCCTCGTCGTCATCGACTTCTTGGACGCGCACCGGCACGAAGCTGACGGGCTGCGGCGCGACGAACAGCGGCAGATAATCGGCCCGCTCGGAGTGGGCTTCCCGGACCATGGGGATGTTCGCGGTCTCCAGGATCAACCGCGACTCGGGCTCATCGGCCACCAGGACGGCGTCGGCCTCGGCCGCCAGCTGGGTTTCGGTCGTCGGGGCGTCAACTGGGGTCTCGACCGGAGCCGCGTCGGACTCGGTCACGGCGACGCTGACGGCCTCGACCTGGACCGGTTCTGCCTGCTCAACCGGCGCCGGTTCGACCGCGCCGAGGGCCAGTGCGTCACGGACCCGCTCGGCGTCGACCTTGTCGATCGTGGAATGCGCACTGCGCCGACGCCCATCGAACTCGGCCAGGGCGTCGAGCACCCGCCGGCTGGTGGTGCCGAGCACCCGCGCCAGCGAGTGGACTCTCAGCCGCTCGGGCAGTCCCTCCTGCTGCGGAGTCTGGGTTGATAGGTCGTCATTCTGGGCATCTTCGGCCACGAATTCTCCTCAAGCCCCCGGGCGCGTCGTAACGACGCGGCCACGCGAGGGCTTCCGCTATTGGCCCGGGACACTTTCCCCGGGCTTGTTGTGGTCTCGCTCCGGGCGGTTCGATACCGAACCCACCCGGTGCCTGGCTGAATGATGGCTGGACGGCCCGCGCCGCACCGGATTGCGGTGGTCGCGCTCGTCGAAGTCTTCATTCGGGTGTTCAGCCTCGGTTGAGGCTGGCTACCCGCACCCAGTATCCCACATCACTGACGCGGTACAGACCAGACTGCGAGAAGGTCTATCCAGCGGAGGCTTCGCCGGGGAACCACAGGGCGATCTCACGGGCCGCCGACTCCGGCGAATCCGATCCGTGCACGAGGTTGTCCTGGGTCACAAGCGCCAGGTCACCGCGGATGGTGCCGGGCACAGCCTTCTCCACCGGGTCGGTGCCACCGGCGATCTGACGGAACGCCGCGATAGCGCGCGGACCCTCCACGATCGCGGCGACGACGGGTCCGGAGGTGATGAACTCCAGCAGCGAGTCGAAGAACGGCTTGCCGTCGTGCTCCGCGTAATGCTGCTTGGCCAGCTCGATGCTGACGTTCTTCAGTTCGAGCGCCGCCAGGGTCAGACCCTTGCGCTCGATCCGGCCGAGGATCTCCCCGACCAGGT
The DNA here is from genome assembly GCF_040655355.1 of Mycobacterium sp. NPDC050441. Classification (NCBI taxonomy): domain Bacteria; kingdom Bacillati; phylum Actinomycetota; class Actinomycetes; order Mycobacteriales; family Mycobacteriaceae; genus Mycobacterium; species Mycobacterium sp. NPDC050441. The sequence goes on from NZ_JBFAJS010000005.1 coordinate 567,689, forward strand.
GGCGCTGCACGCCGTCGGGCTTGATCAACACAAGGGTCTGCTCAGTCACGAGCAGAGAGCGTACCGGTCGGTAACCTCGCCGCGCCATCGCGGGCCCCCCGACGGAGCCCGCACATTGACCCAGCTACGGCGCGGCTATTCGCTGGGCGGTTGCTGACCGGGCAGCAGGCCACGATCCTGCCTGCGTTTGACCTCACCCCGCAGGTACACGATCAGCACCCAGACCACGGCGAAGATCACGCCGATGAAGCCGATCGCCCCATGGATGAGCGCCCCGGCGATCACGACCAGTTGGATGCCAAGGTTCGCCCAGATGGCCCACGGTCGGCCCTGCAGCCCCGACATCAGGATCAACACGACGGTCAAGCCGACGACGAATCCGCCCGACGTCCAGGTCAGCCCTGCGCCACTGGCACCGACCACCGGCAGGGCCAGCAATACGACGATGGCTTCGAGGATCAACGTCCCCGCCATCACCCCGCGGAAGCTCTTCCAGGGGTCGGGCGGTGCCGGCTTGTCGCCGGGCGTCTGATCACTCGGGGTCTGATCGTTCATTGTGGGTCCCGTCCGAACAGGGTCCGGGCCACGCCGGCAGTCACCACCGAACCGGTGATCACCATGCCGGCCCCGGACAGGCCTTCGTCTGCGCCGCCCTCCTCGACCAGAGCGGTGGCCGTTTCGATGGCATCCGGCAGCGTCGTGGCGGTGATCACCCGATCCTGCCCGAAACGCTCCTCGGCCAGTGACGCCAACGACTCGACATCCATCGCCCTCGGTGAGCCGTTGTGGGTGACCACGATCTGGTCGAACACCGGCTCCAGCGCGGTCAGGATGCCGCCGGCATCCTTGTCCCCCATCACCGACACCACCCCGACCAGATAGCGGAAGTCGAACTCCTGCTGCAGCGTCTGCGCCAATGCCGCCGCTCCGGCCGGATTGTGTGCCGCATCGATGAAAACTGTTGGCGCACTCCGCATACGCTCCATGCGGCCGGGGCTGTGCACCGCCGCAAAGCCCGCCCGGATCGCCTCGACGTCGAGTTGGCGGTCGGCGCCCGCACCGAAGAACGCCTCGACCGCGGCCAGTGCGAGAACGGCGTTGTGGGCCTGATGTTCACCGTGCAGCGGCAGGAAGATGTCGGAGTACGTCCCGCTCAGCCCCTGCAGCTCCAGCACCTGTCCGCCGATGGCGACCTGCCTGGACAGCACTGCGAACTCCGAGTCTTCACGGGCGACGGCCGCGTCGGCGCGCACCGCCTCTTCCAGCAGTACCTCCATGGCCTCGGGAACCTGCTTGGCGATGACCGCCACCGTGTCGGTCGGCACCAGGTCATCGGGCTGCCGGGTGATGATGCCCGCCTTCTCCCCCGCGATCGCGGCGATCGTGTCACCCAGATAGTCGGTGTGGTCGATGCCGATCGGGGTGATCACCGCGACGGGGGCGTTGACGACATTGGTGGCGTCCCAGCGTCCACCCATCCCGACCTCGACGACAGCGACGTCGATGGGCACGTCGGCGAAAGCCGCGAACGCCATTGCGGTCAGGACTTCGAACTTGCTCATCTTCGGACCACCGGCGGCCTCGGACTGCTGGTCCACCAGTTCCACGAACGGTTCGATCTCGGTGTAGGCGTTGACGTATTGCGCTGGCGTGATGGGCTTTCCGTCGATCGAGATGCGCTCCACCGCGGACTGCAGGTGCGGGCTGGTGGTGCGTCCCGTGCGCCGGTGCAGTGCGGTCAGCAGCGCATCGATGATGCGCGCCACCGACGTCTTGCCGTTGGTCCCGGCGACATGGATCGACGGGTAGGCCCGCTGCGGCGAGCCCAGCAGCTCCAGCAGGGCTGCGATCCGTGCCGTGCTGGGGTCCAGCTTGGTCTCGGGCCAGCGCTGATCGAGTAGGTGCTCGACCTGCAGCAGCGCGGCGATCTCGTCTGGAGTGGGGATCGGGTCCGTCATTTCAGACCGGCCAGGCGGGCAGTGATCCGCTCGACCTCTTCCCCGGCCAACTGCTGACGGCCGCGAATCTTGTCGACGACGTTCTCGGGCGCCTTGGCCAGGAACGCCTCGTTACCCAGCTTGGCCGTCGTGGTGGCCAGTTCCTTCTGCGCGCCGGCCAGATCCTTCTCCAACCGGCGCCGCTCGGCCGCGACATCGACGGTGCCCGAGGTGTCGACCTCGACGAGCACGGTGGCCTGCGCCAGCCGCACCTCGACCGAGGCCGACGGGGTGAATCCGTCACCGGCATCGGTCAGCCAGGCCAGCGCGGTGACCGCGGGCAGTTGCTCGGTCAGGCCGGCCTCGTTGATCGCCGACAGCCGGGCCGGAACCCGCTGCCGGTCGGCCAGGCCCTGGTCGCTACGGAAGCGGCGCACCTCGGTGATCAGCTTCTGCATGTCGGTAATGTGTTGCGCCGCAACCGGATCAAGCGCTATGCCCGACGCTTCCGGCCACTGCGCAATGACGATCGACTCGCCATCGGTGAGCGTCTTCCACAGCGTTTCGGTGACGAACGGCATGACCGGATGCAGCAGCTTGAGCAGGGCGTCGAGGACCGCCGCCAGCACCGCTGTGGTGTGAGAGACCCCCTCGCCCAATTGCACCTTGGCCAGTTCCACATACCAGTCGCAGAACTCGTCCCACGCGAAGTGGTACAGCGATTCGCAGGCCCGGCTGAACTCGTAGCTGTCGAGCGCCGCATCCACCTCGGAGCGGACCTCTTCGAGGCGCCCGAGGATCCAACGGTCGGCGTCGGTCAGGTCGGCGACCTCGGGCAGCGGAGCCGGAGCCGCGCCGTTCATCAGCGCAAAACGCGTGGCGTTGAACAGCTTGGTGGCGAAGTTACGGGAGGCCCTGGCGTGGTCCTCACCGATGGACAGGTCACCGCCGGGGCTGGCGCCACGGGCCAGGGTGAAGCGCAGTGCGTCGGCACCGAACTTCTCCACCCAGTCCAGCGGATCGATGCCGTTGCCGCGCGACTTGCTCATCTTGCGGCCGAACTCGTCGCGGATCAGGCCGTGCAGGAAGACGTTCTCGAACGGCACCTGCGCGCCTCGGGCGCCATCGAACGTGATCGCCGGGTCGTCGCCGACGAAGGTGCCGAACATCATCATCCGGGCCACCCAGAAGAACAGGATGTCGTAGCCGGTGACCAGCACCGAGGTCGGATAGAACTTGGCCAGGTCGGGGGTGTGGTCGGGCCAGCCCATGGTGGAGAACGGCCACAGTGCCGAGGAGAACCAGGTGTCGAGGACGTCGGGGTCCTGCTCCCAGCCGGCCGGCGGGGTCTCATCGGGGCCGACGCACACCGTCTCGCCGTTGGGTCCGTGCCAGATCGGGATCCGGTGGCCCCACCACAGCTGCCGGGAAATGCACCAGTCGTGCATGTTGTCGACCCAGGCGAACCAGCGCGGCTCCAGGCTCGGCGGGTGAATCACGGTGTCGCCGTTGCGCACCGCATCACCGGCCGCCTTGGCCAGGCCGTCCACCTTGACCCACCACTGCAGGGACAGACGCGGCTCGATGGACTCGCCACTGCGCTCGGAGTGCCCGACGCTGTGCAGGTAGGGCCGCTTCTCGGCGACGATCCGGCCCTGCCCGGCCAGCGCTTCGCGCACCTTGACCCGAGCCTCGAACCGGTCCATGCCGTCGAATTGCGTTCCGGTGTCGGCGATCCGGCCCTTGGTATCCATGATGGTCGGCATCGGAAGCTGATGGCGCAGCCCGATCTCGAAGTCGTTGGGGTCGTGTGCGGGGGTGACTTTGACTGCGCCGGTACCGAATTCGGGGTCGACGTGGGTATCGGCGACCACGATCATCTCGTGGTCGACGAACGGGTGCGGCAGGGTCTTGCCGACCAGATCGCGGTAACGCTCGTCGTCGGGGTGCACGGCGATCGCGGTGTCACCGAGCATGGTCTCGACCCGGGTGGTCGCCACGATGATGTGGGGCTCGTCGTCGTTCATCGAGCCGTACCGGAACGAGACCAACTCGCCTTCGACGTCCTCGTATTTGACCTCGAGGTCGCTGATCGCGGTCTCCAGCACCGGTGACCAGTTGACCAACCGCTCGGCCTGGTAGATCAGACCCGCATCGAAGAGCCGCTTGAAGATGGTGCGCACCGCCCGCGACAGACCTTCGTCCATGGTGAAGCGATCACGGCTCCAGTCCACGCCGTCACCCAGGCGGCGCATCTGCCCGCCGATGGTGCCGCCGGACTCGCGCTTCCAGTCCCAGACCTTGTCGACGAACAACTCGCGACCGAAGTCTTCTTTGGTCTTGCCGTCGACGGCGAGCTGCTTTTCCACCACGGTCTGGGTGGCGATGCCGGCATGGTCCATGCCGGGCAGCCAGAGCACCTCGAAGCCCTGCATGCGCTTGCGGCGTGTGAGCGCGTCCATCAGCGTGTGGTCGAGCGCGTGGCCCATGTGCAGGCTGCCGGTCACGTTGGGCGGCGGCAAGACGATCGAGTACGGCGGCTTTTCGCTGGCCGGATCGGCGGTGAAGTATCCGGCATCCACCCAGCCCTGGTACAGCTCGGCTTCTACCGCAGCCGGATCCCAGGATTTGGGGAGGGCATCGGCACGGTTGTCAGGGGTGGGGGTCACCGAGCCATTCTAAGAAGGACGTGCCCGAATACGCGAAAGCCCCCGATGCCCGGTGCGTTCGCCGGGCGTCGGAGGCTCTCGAGCTGGTGCGTGTGGGGGCTACTTCTTACCGCCGAGCAGGCCGCCGAGGATCTCACCGATGGCATTGCCCTGGCCGCCACCGCCGCCGAGCACACTGCCGAGGATGCTGCCCAGCGGGTTGTTGGCGGCAGCGCCGCCACCGGTTGCGCCGCCCAGGATGCTCCCGAGGATGTCCCCGAGCCCGCCGCCGGAGGCCTGCGGAGCCGCTTCGGCCGGCGCGGCGTTCTTCTGAGCGAACTGCTTGCCGATGTAGGCCAGCACGATGGGCGCCAGGATCGGCAGCAGCTTCTTGATCAGATCGCCACCGCCCGCACCGGTACCCGCCAACGCCGATGCGACCTGGTTGCTGTCATTGCCACCGAAGATCTTCGAGACGATCTGGTTGCCCTCGTTGGCGTCGACCTGGTCGACACTGACTCCACCGTCGAGCAGGCCACTGGCGCCCTGCGCGGAGACCGCGGACTCGAGGTCACTCGAATCGATGTTGTCGGCTTGCACGTTCTCTGCCACACCGCCGACGAGAGCCGGAACCAGGGTCTTGATGGCGGCGTTCACCTCGCCTTCATCTGCGCCGAGCTTGCTGGCAATATCCGCTACCGGGATCTGTGCGAAAAGATCGTCGAGACCGGCCATTTTTCTATCCCACCTTCGTTGCTGGCGTACTGGAAGTCCTCGCCACCGACACTAGTCGAATCTGATCTTGCCCCACAGGTGTTCGACGCAGGCCGATCCATTCGTGTTGCGGCGGCTCAGCCCAGCTTGGTGGTGTCCAGCGACACTCCGGCCGCAGGTAGCCGGGTGAGCAGGACATCCCCCATCGCGGCCACCGGTGTCAGCACACCGCGCCGTTCCGACAGTGCGTCACGGTCGGTAGCCAGGGCAAGCCCGCACTCGCCGAGCAACACCGCGGTCGACTTGTATCCGGGATCTCCTTGCTGGGCCATGCTTGTGACGTACCGGGCGCCCGACGTTGTCGTGGTGTAGGTCTCGACGCGGTAGTGGCCGCGCTCGCGGGCCCGCTCGCTGGGACCGGTTCCCGGCTTGGGAGCCAGTCGCCCCACCAGGCCGCTGGGCAGGCGGTTGAAGTAGCGGCCGCCCACCCCGAGGGTGAAGGCGTTGGCTCCGGTCACCGCGGCTGCGGCCACCGGCGCGGCGAGTGAACGACCGACGCTCATCTGCTCGGCGTACTCGAACCGGCGTCCGTAGGCATAGTCCAGTAATGCGTTGCTGCGCCGCACAATTCGAGTGTTGGGCGCCGCCATGGCAAATGCGCCGGTCCAGTAGCCGGCGAGCTCGGGAGCGATCTCACCGCCGCGGCGCCACCGCACGTCGGGTTGAGCACCGAGTTCGGGCTCTGCACCGCGGTCGGGGCTGAGCGTGTATGGATCGTTCATCAGCGCTCTTGCCTCGGGATCGGAAGACAGCGTGTCGAGCAGTTCCAGCATCGAGGCCACGGTGCCGCCCGACACGCCGCCGGCGAAGCTGCGCACCACCAGGTTCGTGTCGCCGAGTTCGCCCGCACCGTCGGCGAGGGCCCGCTGATACAGCGCGTACACCGTGAGATCGGATGGCACCGAATCGAATCCGCATGAATGAACGATCCGCGCGCCGGTGTCGACCGCCTGCTTGTGATACAGGTCGATGCTGTCGCGGATGAATGTCGTCTCACCGGTGAGATCGGCGTAATCGGTACCGGCAGCCGCGCAGGCCGCGACCAGCGGCATTCCGTAGCGCGCATAGGGGCCCACCGTCGTCACCACGACCTGGGTACGGGCGGCCATCGCATCGAGGGAGGCCTGGGCCGTCGCGTCGGCGGTCACCAACGGCCACGATTGCGCGCCCGGCCCCAGACCGTCGCGGATCGCCCGCAACCGCTCCTCCGACCGGCCGGCCAGGGCGATCCGGGCCGATCCCCCGGCCTTGGCCAGGTACTCCGCGGTCAACTTTCCGGCGAATCCCGTGGCGCCGTACAACACCAGATCAAACTCACGCTGTGTCACGCTCCCGACGCTACCCGAGCAGTTCGGGCACCTGCACCGGTTCGCCGCGCAGGTGGTCGCCCAGGAACGCCGTCACCACCTGATACCAGATCTTCGCGTGCTGCGGAGCCAGCACCCAGTGGTTCTCGCTCGGGTAGTACAGGAACCGGTGGGGACTCTCGCCGTGCTCGTCGGCAGGTAACCCCGAATAGGTGAGCAACTCGTACCACAGACGCAACGCCTCGCCGATCGGTACGCGGTAATCCTTGTCGCCGTGGATGACCAGCATCGGAGTGGCGATCTCACCGACGAACCGGTGCGGTGAATTGTGCTGGGCCATCTCGGGTGTCATCTCCCGGGCCCACCAGTAGGCACCGTCGGTGGTGGGTCCGAACTGATCCAGCGCCCACAGACTGGCATGCGTGACGATCGCGGCGAACCGATCGGTGTGGCCGGCGATCCAGTTGGCCATATAGCCGCCGAACGACCCGCCCATCGCGGCCGTACGCGAGGCGTCGATGCGTGGGTGTGCGCACGCGGCATCGGTGGCGGCCATCAGGTCCGTGTACGGGTCGGCACCCCACGCTCCCCAGCCGCGGGCGATGAAGTCCTGTCCGTAGCCGGTGGACAATCCCGGATCCGGCATCAGCACCGCATAACCCTGGGCGGTGAGCAGCCACGGGTTCCACCGCCAGTGCCAGCTGTTCCAGCTGCCCAACGGTCCGCCGTGGATCCACAACACCAGCGGGGCCGGATCGTCGCCCTCGGGCAGGGTGAGCCAGGAGCGGATCGGCGTGCCGTCGGCGGCGATCGCGGTCACCTCGGTCACGGTGCCGGGCAGTTCGGGTGCATCGAGGCACCGCAGCGCGGTGACGGTGCCGTCCGGATCGATCCGGACCGGATGCGGCGGCACGGCATAGGAGCTGCGCAACGCGTAGATCACCCCGCCGGGCGCGGGGCGCACGTCGGTATAGGTGAAGTCGTCGTGGGTCAACCGGGTGACGCCACCGGATGCCGGGTCGACGGCGAAGATCGGCCCGCGGCCCCCGTCGTCGGCTGTCACGATGAGCGCCGACGAGTCCGCCGACCAGGCTACCGAGGACGGCCAGCGGTCCCACCCGGTGGTCAACTCCACCGGATCGCCACCGAACCGCATGCAGCACAGCGTGATCCGTGGTGGTGAGGTCGGGGAAGAATGGGTTTCCCTGGTGAAGGCCACGGCGCTGCCGTCCGGTGCGATCGCCGGATGGTCCAGGTCCACTGCGGGTTCTTCCACGATCGTGGTGCGCTCCCCGGTGGCCCTGTCGATGCGCACCAGGACCAGTCGGACCGCCGCGCCCGGACCGGAGATCCGCCAGGATGTCACCAGGAACCCGCCGTCGGCGCTGAGGTCGAATACGGTCTCACGCAACGCCGCGCCCGGATCGGCCGTCAGATCGCGAGGCCCGTCGGCGTCGAACAAATGGGGTTGGTCGGGGCCGAGATCGTGATCCCAGTACCGGACCGGATAGCCGGTGTGCAGGATCGCCGACACTTTGTTGTCCTTGCGCGCCTCGCGCCGGGTCTTGTCGTCGTCGACTCCGGCCGATGACGGCAGCAGAGGAGCGGTCACCACCGTGGCCTCGGCGGCCCGGGCGCTCACCGCACCGTTGACACCACCGGGCATTGCCAGCACCTCGAACGCCTCTCCACCGCTCGCGGGGAGACGCCACAGGGCTGCGGGCGGCTTGTCGTCGCCCTCACCGGCGCGCACCGCGACGAACAGTAGGTCCCCCTCTGCGGTGAACACCGGCGCGGACTCCCCCTTGACTCCCTGGGTCAGCCTGCGTGCCGGTTCGGCTCCGGTGAGGTCCAATTCCCATATTGCGCTGAGGAATTCGGTGCGTTTGTCGTTGAGTGTGCTGACCGTGGTGACCAGCCGGGAGCCATCAGGCGACACCGCGAGACCTGCCACCCGGGGCAGCGAGAGATAGTCGTCGAGATCGTGGAACACCGTCATGGCTCCCCACCGTAATGGCGCGGCCCGCACCGGAGTCCGGTACGGGCCGCGGGATGCGCGTCGGTCAGACGACCTCGGTGACCTGTCCGGTGACGTCCGCCCGCACCTGCTTGCTGCTGCGCTCGCCCTGGACGTTGATGAAGATGATCACGTTCGCATCGAACGGGATGTTGCGCTTGATGCTCACGGTTTGGACCTTGCCGTCCTTGATCTCGCTGGCCGCCACGGCACCGTCGATCGCCGCGACGATCGCGGAGGTGGGCACGTCGGTGACCGCGAACAGGTTCTGCTGCAGCGCCTCGGTGTCCTCGTCGTAGTCGATCGGGCGCGACGGCCCGACCGTCCCGGAGGTGTAGCTCCACTGGTTGAGTTCGGTCGGAGCGTTCGGGTCGATGGCCTCAACGGACAGCACGCCCGGTGCGATGCTGACCTCGACCACCTGCATCGGGTTGGCGCCGACCTTGCCCGCGATCGCCGCATAGGCGTTGTCGATGCCCTCGGCGGTGAACAGGTTGCCCGAGACCGCTTCGGTGATCTTCTCGGTGCCCGAGGCGACGGCCTTCTCGGCAGCCCCGGCGGCCGCATCCCTGATCTCGGTGACCTTGGAGCAACCGCTCAACGCGGAGACGGCAAAGACCGCGGCGCCCAGTGCGACGCCGAAGCGGGTGAATTTCATCGGACCTCATCATTCGTTCAATCCCGGCATATTCGACGCGGGTACCTGTACACAAACTGTGAGAACGCTGGAAGGCTACCGATCCCAACTCCGACCGTGGTGAGTCACCCTTGCCTCACCCGGTTAGATTCGACCGATGGCAACGTCCATCCTCGTCGTCGGTGCGGGCATCACCGGCCTGGCCACCGCAGTCGCATTGCAGCGGCAGGGGTTTGAGGTGTGCGTGGCAGAGGGGCGCCGCGATGTGACGCCCGGCGCGGGTATCAGCCTCTGGCCCAACGCGTTGGCCGCCCTCGACGAGATCGGCCTCGGCGACCAGGTGCGCGCTGCAGGTGGCCGGGTCACCGCGGGGGCGCTGCGCCGGCCCGACGGCTCCTGGCTGCGCCGACCGGCAGCGCAGCGGTTCACCCGGGCGCTGGGCGAACCGCTGGTGGTGATCAGGCGCGCGACGCTGACCGAGATCCTCACCGGAGCGCTGGCTCCGGGGACCGTCCACTTCGAGCTCACCGCCCAGGCCATCGACGCCGACGCTTCCGGCGTACGGATCACGTTCTCCGACGGCTCGGTTCGCGAGGCGGCGGGATTGGTCGGCGCCGACGGTGTCGACTCAGTGGTGGCCCGCCACCTGAACGGGCCGCTGCCCCGCCGCTACGCCGGCTACACCGCCTGGCGCGCGGTGGCCGCCTGCCCGCTTGATCCCGAACTGTCAGGCGAAACGCACGGCTCCGGCTTGCTGGTAGGGCATGTCCCGCTGGGCGCCGAACACACGTATTGGTTCGCCACCCAGCGCGCACCACGCGGGCACGCAGCCTCCGATGGCGAGTTGGCCCACCTGAGACGACACTTCTCGTCGTGGGCGGAGCCGCTCCCGACACTGCTCGCCACGACCGATCCCGATCAGGTGCTCCGCAACGATCTCTATGACCGGGCCCCCGCCCGCTGCTGGGCCCGGGGGCCGGTGGTGATCGCCGGGGACGCCGCCCATCCGATGCGCCCGCATCTGGGCCAGGGCGGCTGCCAGGGGCTGGAGGATGCCGCCACGCTGGCCGGCCTCGCGGTTCGGGAGCCGGATCTGCCGACTGCGTTCGCCCGATTCGCGGCCCTGCGCCGGAAGCGGGCCATGACGATCGTGCGCGAGTCACAGTTCATCGGCCGGGTGGTGAACCTGCGTCCGGAGGTACTCAGCGCCGCGGCCACGCGGGCCTCCGTGTTGGTGCCCGAGTTCGTTTTGACGCGGCACCTGGCCTCGATCGCTGCGCGCGGGGCCTTCATCCCGGTGCGCTGAGCTCAGTGCGGGACGCCGAACGCCCCCAGCGGGTCGAGGAAGGTCGTGCAGATCCGGCGTAGGTCGAAGATGCCCAGCACCGCACCCGGACGTACGGTCTGGCAGCCGGTCGGGGCGGTGGGCGCCGCCCAACCTGCCGGCATTCCACCGCGGGCGCCGCATTTCGGCCAGGCTTCGATGCCCTGGGTGGCCAGGACGTTCTCGGCAACCCTGATCTGCTCCTCGCGGGAGGCGAAGGCAGGCGATCCGATGCCGCCGTGCGATGCCCAGGTAGTGGGTTTGAACTGAAGACCGCCGTAGTGACCGTTGCCGGTATCGATCGACCAGTTGCCGCCCGACTCACAATCGGCGATCGCATCCCAGTTCACCGTGTCCGCACCGGCGGTCGCCGTGCCCGTGAACAGGGGCGTGAGCATGAAGCCCGCCGACGCTGCGGTAATCCAGAAAACCCTGGTAAATGCCCTTCGTATGGTCATCGCACGGCCCTTCCCCGACCTTTGACACCAGGACCGCTGCAGATGCCGATCACGTTCGTGCAACTGTGCGGTCACTAATGGGTTCGTGTGACCAACGTCACGCGTTACAGGGGAGGCTGAAGTTTTTCAGGAGGTGGTCGGGGCTGGAGTAAGCCGAGAGCCTTCTGATGAAACAGAAGCGGGGGGGGGGGGCCCCCCCCCCCCCCCCCCGTATCAAAAATTTTTTAGGTGTATAGGTGTAGGGTGAAAACGC
>NZ_JBFAJS010000006.1:0-513608 GCF_040655355.1 Mycobacterium sp. NPDC050441
GTATTTGTTTTGGATCGGTGGTTGCGTCCGGTTCTTCCGGGTGTGGTGGGGGAGTTGTATGTGGCCGGCCGGGGGGTGGCCTACGGATACGCGCGTCGATCGGGCTTGACCGGATCACGGTTTGTGGCGTGCCCGTTCGGTCGGGGCGGCGCGCGGATGTATCGCACCGGAGATCTGGTTCGTTGGGGTGTTGATGGGCAGTTGCAGTATCTGGGGCGTGCTGATGAGCAGGTCAAGATCCGTGGGTATCGCATCGAGTTGGGGGAGATCCAGGCTGCGTTGGCTGATCTGGACGGGGTCGGTCAGGCGGCGGTGGTTGCGCGCGAGGATCGTCCAGGGGATCGGCGGCTGGTTGGTTATGTGACCGGGAGTGTGGATCCGGTCGCTGTTCGGGCTGCGTTGGGGCAGCGGTTGCCAGGCTACATGGTGCCCGCCGCGGTGCTGGTGGTTGAGGCAATTCCGTTGACTGTCAACGGAAAGCTCGATCGGCGGGCCTTGCCGGCGCCGGATTACGCCGATACCGGCGAGGGTTACCGCGCTCCGTCCACCCCAGTCGAGGAGATCCTTGCCGGCATCTACGCCAAAGTTCTTGGGCTGGAACGGGTCGGGGTCGACGACTCCTTCTTCGACCTGGGTGGAGATTCCCTCTCTGCCATGAGGTTGATCGCTTCGATCAATGCCGGCCTGGATGTTGATATCGCTGTGCGTACGTTGTTCGACGCACCCACGGTCGCCCAACTGGCCCCACGCATCGACATGGCTACCGGCGGGCTTCCGGCTTTGACAGTCCAACAGCGGCCCGCCCTGATCCCGCTGTCCTACGCGCAGAACCGTATGTGGTTCCTCAACCGGTTTGACAGTGGCGCAGCCACATACAACATGCCGACCGCGTATCGGATCACCGGACTACTCGACACCGAAGCGCTCGCGGCAGCGTTGGTTGACGTGGTTGGCCGGCACGAGAGTCTGCGGACAATATTCCCCGCGGTTGACGGTGTACCGCGGCAGGTTGTAGTGCCCGCAGACCAGACCGACGTCGGGTGGCGGGTCGTTGACGCCACTGGCTGGTCCACGGACCGGCTGCGGGATGCGATCCACGCGATCGTCGGGTACAACTTCGACTTGTCTGCCGAAACACCGCTGAGGGCAACCCTTTTCCGGTTGGGCGTAGAAGAGCATGTGCTCGTGGCGGTGGTGCACCACATCGCCGGCGATGGCTGGTCGATCGGACCTCTGGTACGGGATCTGGGCGTGGCATATGCATGCCGATGCGCCGGACAGGCCCCGGGGTGGGCGCCGTTGCCTGTGCAGTATGTCGACTACACCCTCTGGCAGCGCGAGCATCTGGGCGATCTGACCGACCCCGGTAGCCGGATCGCCGAGCAGCTGGCCTACTGGGAGCAGGCGCTGTCCGGACTGCCCGAGCGGCTGGAGTTACCGACCGATCGGCCCTATCCGCCCGTCGCAGACCACCGCGGCGCAACCGTGATGGTGGATTGGCCGGCCGAGTTGCAGCAGCAGGTCGCGCGGGTGGCGCACGAGCACAACGCCACCAGCTTCATGGTGGTCCAAGCCGCGCTGGCGGTGTTGCTTGCCCAAATGAGTGCCAGTTCCGATGTGGCAATTGGTTTCCCGATCGCAGGGCGGCGCGACCCGGCGCTCGATGAGTTGGTCGGGTTCTTCGTCAACACGCTGGTGCTGCGGGTGGATCTGGGTGGTGACCCCACCGTCACGGAGTTGGTCGAGCAGGTGCGCCAGCGTGCGCTGGCAGCCTTCGAACACCAGGACGTGCCGTTCGAGGTGCTGGTCGAGCGGCTCAACCCGACCCGCAGCCTGGCCCATGAGCCTGTGATCCAGGTGATCTTTGCCTGGCAGAATCTGCCCGGCCTGGACAATGATGCCGCGACTGCGCTCAGTTTGGGTGATGTAGAGGCCGCCCCACTGGAGGCTGATACTCAGACTGCCCGCATGGATCTGGTGCTCTTCCTTCGGGAACACTGGACCGACGCCGGCGAACCTGCCGGAATCTGGGGCTCGGTGGAATTCCGAACCGATGTGTTCGACGCAGCCAGCATCGAGACCCTGGTCGAGCGGTTGCGCCGGGTGTTGGCGGCGATGACGTCTGATCCGGGTCGCCGGCTGTCGTCGGTGGACCTGCTCGATGCGTGTGAGCAGGTGCATTTGGACGAAGTTGGGCACCGGGGCGTGTTGGCCCGATATGTGACGGAATCATCGATTCCTGAGCTGTTCGCCGGCCAAGCGGCGCGGGCGCCGGATTCGGTGGCGATGTGTTCTGATGGGCGGTCGTTGACATACCGAGAACTTGACGAGGCATCGAATCGGTTGGCGCACTTTCTGGTTGGTATGGGCGCGGGCCCTGGGCGCTGTGTCGGCTTGTTGACGGGCCGGTCAGCTGATGCGATCGTCGCGATTCTGGGGGTGCTGAAGTCTGGTGCGGCGTATCTGCCGATCGACCCGGCCCATCCGGACGCGCGTGTGCAGTTCATGCTGGCTGACGCTGCGCCGGTGGCGATCCTGACTACGGCCGGTTTGGTTGATCGGATGGCCGGCTGTGGTGTGCCGGTACTGCAGGTTGGTGATCCCCGGATCGACTCCGCGCCTGGCACGCCTGTGGCGGCGGGGCCGGCCGCTGACGACGTGGCACACATCATCTACACCTCGGGCACCACGGGTGTACCCAAAGGTGTTGCCGTCACCCATCAGAACGTGACGCGGCTTTTCGACGGTCTGGACGTGGGTGTCGAGATGGGCGCGGGGCAGGTGTGGGCTGCGTGTTCGTCGTTGGCTTTTGACTATTCGGTATGGGAGATCTGGGGCGCCCTGTTGCATGGTGGGCGCCTGGTGGTGGTGCCCGAGCAGGTGACGCGGTCACCACAGGAGCTGCAGGCGTTGCTTGTTGGCGAGCGGGTGACGGTGTTGAGTCAAACCCCGTCCGCGGTGGGGATGCTCTCGCCGGAGGGATTGGAATCGGTGTCGGCGTTGATGGTGGCCGCTGAACCGTGCCCGCAGGAGGTGGTCGATCGGTGGGCGCCGGGCCGGGTGATGATCAACGGCTATGGCCCGACCGAGACAACGGTGTACGCCACGATCAGCGCTCCGCTACGGGCCGGGGCGGATGTCGTCCCAATCGGTGTGCCGGTGCCGGGCGCCGGGCTGTTCGTGTTGGACCAGTGGCTACGCGAAGTCCCGGCAGGTGTGGTGGGGGAGCTGTATGTGGCCGGTCGTGGCGTCGGTATCGGTTATGTGCGACGGCCGGGGTTGACCGGATCACGTTTCGTCCCTTGCCCGTTCGGGGCGCCGGGCACCCGGATGTACCGCACCGGGGATCGGGTGTCCTGGGGGGCTGACGGGCAGTTGCGGTATGCCGGTCGTGCGGACGAGCAGGTCAAGATCCGCGGCTACCGCATCGAACTCGGCGAAATCCAGTCGGTGTTGGCGTCCCATCCGCGAGTCTCCCAAGCGGTGATCGTCGCCCACACCGCCGCGTCCGTCGCGAGGCAGGGTGAGCCGACCACGGACAAGCAGTTGGTCGCCTATGTCGTGCTGGACCCGGAGATGATGTTGGTCCGCGAGTCTGCGCGCGAAGCGGAACTCGTCGACCAATGGCAGGGCGTGTATGAGGGCCTGTATTCGGGTGAGTCGTTCACCACGGGCACGCCTACCGAACTGGGCGAGGACTTCGGGGGCTGGAACAGCAGTTACACCGGAGATCCAATTCCGCTGCCGCAGATGACCGAATGGCGTTCGGCCGCGGTAGACCGAATCTTGGCGCTACGGCCGCGGCGGGTACTGGAGATCGGTGTGGGTTCGGGGTTGCTGCTTGCGCATGTGGCCCCGGAGTGCGTCGAGTATTGGGCAACGGACTTCTCGCCACCGACGATCCAGACATTGCGGACGAAAGTCGCCGGGCAGCCCTGGGCTGAGCGGGTGCGGTTGCGGGCGCAGCCGGCCGACGCCCCCGATGGGATTCCGCAGGGCCACTTCGATGTAGTGGTACTCAATTCGGTCATCCAGTACTTCCCTAGTGCGGGCTATCTGCTCGATGTGCTGGCCGTGGCGATGCGGTCACTGGCCCCCGGCGGGGCCCTGTTCCTCGGCGATGTGCGCAACCTGTCGTTGTTGCGGGCGTTCACTACCGGGGTGGTATGCGCCGGCGGTCAGGACGGCCGTGACGGTGAGGACACAGCTGCAGCGGTAGGTGAGCGGGTACGTCGGGAGATGCTGTCCGAACAGGAGCTCTTGGTGGCTCCGGAGTTCTTTGCCGCGTTGCCGCAGCATCTCGACGACATCGTCGCTGTCGAGGTGCGACTCAAGGACATGCAGGCGATCAACGAACTCAGCGGCTATCGCTACGAGGTGGTGCTACGCAAGGGACCGATCCCTGTGCGATCGGTTGCGAACCTGCCGTGCGAACCATGGCAGCGGTTCGGGGGCTTGGCCAGGTTGGCCGAGTATCTGCGGTCCGAGGGGTTACCAGAGCTGCGCGTCTCCGGGGTTCCCCATGCCGGAATCTGGCCGGATGTCGAGCTGGTACGCGAGCTGGACAAAGCGGGTGACCGCGAGTATGTCAGCGAATTACGTTCCGGCATTGCGGCTTCCGGCGCAGTGTTACCGCATGACTGCCTCCAGCTGGGGCGGGAGCTGGGGTACGCCGCGGCCGTGACCTGGTCGCCGTGTGATGGGCTGATTGACGTCATCTACACCCGTACCGCCGCGGGATCGGCCGACGGTGCCGTGCCGGCGCTGTCGGATCTTTATCTGCCCAGCACTGCAGCGGGCTCACTGGCCGCATACGTCAACGACCCGTCTGCGATCGAACGGGCGGGGGAACTGCGTCGTTTCGCGGGGGACAAGCTGCCCGAATACATGGTGCCCGCGGCGATCATGGTGTTGGACGCCCTGCCGCTCACGGTCAACGGCAAACTCGATCGCCGGGCACTGCCGAACCCGGAGTTCAACAGTGGGGTGGCCTATCGGGCTCCTCGTGACCAGCGCGAGCGTGCTCTGGTCGCCCTGTTCGGTGAGGTTCTGGGGGTCGCCCGAGTCGGCATCGACGACGGGTTCTTCGACCTCGGCGGGCACTCCCTCTCCGCGACGCGACTGGTCGCCCGAATCCGGGCCGAGCTGAATGTCGAGGTGTCGATCAGGGCCTTGTTCGATGCCCCCACCGTGGCCGCATTGACCGAATGGATCAGCGCACATGCCGGGCAGCGGGCCGGAGCGGCACTGACCGTCCAAGAGCGGCCCGCGGTACTGCCGTTGTCCTATGCGCAGCAGCGGTTGTGGTTCCTGGACCAGTTGCAGGGCCCCTCACCGGTTTACAACATGCCCACCGCGTACCGGATCAGCGGGGCGCTGGACATCGAAGCACTGGGGGCGGCGCTCACCGATGTGGTGGGCCGCCACGAGAGCCTACGTACCGTCTTTACAGCGCCCGATGGGCTCCCCCAGCAGGTCGTGATTCCCACGGAGCAGGCGAAGTTCAGTTGGGAGGTGGTGGATGCCCGCGGTTGGCCGGAGCCCCGGCTGCGGGAGGCCGTCGACGCGACGGTGCGGCACTGCTTCGATCTGGCCGGCGAAGCTCCGGTCCGGGCAACGCTTTTGCGCGTCGACGAGAGTGCGCACGTACTCGTTGTGGTGGTCCACCACATTGCTGCCGACGGTTGGTCGATCGCGCCGATGGTGCGTGATCTCGGGATGGCCTATGCCGGCAGAAGCGCGGGTCAGATTCCCGACTGGTCGCCGCTGCCGGTGCAGTACGCCGACTACACGCTGTGGCAGCGCGAGCAACTGGGTGATCTCAACGATGCCGACAGTCCGATCGCCGCTCAGGTGGCGTACTGGGAGCGGGCATTGGCGGGGTTGCCCGAGCGTCTGGAGTTGCCGACGGATCGGCCGTATCCGCCGGTCGCCGACTACCGCGGAGCAAGTGTGGCGGTGAATTGGCCGATTGAATTGCAGCAGAGAATTGGTCGACTGGCGCGGGAGCATGATGCCACCAGCTTCATGGTGCTGCAGGCGGCACTGGCGGTGCTGCTGTCGAAGCTGAGCGCCAGTTCTGATGTGGCGGTGGGTTTCCCGATTGCTGGGCGACGCGATCCGGCGCTCGACGATCTGGTGGGATTCTTCGTAAACACCTTGGTGTTACGGGTGGACCTTGGCGGAGACCCGACCTTCGCGGAGCTCATGGCCCAGATACGCCAGCGCAGCCTGGCCGCCTACGAGCACCAGGACGTGCCCTTCGAGGTGCTCGTGGATCGGCTCAACCCAATCCGGAGCCTGACCCACCACCCGCTGATCCAGGTGATGTTCGCCTGGCAGAACTTCGTCTCACGAGACAGCAGTGAGTCTGGCGCCGAGTCGCTTCTGAGCGACCTGCAGGTGACCCCGCTTCCGGCCGACACCCGGGCCGCCCGCATGGACCTTGCTTTCTCCCTTGAGGAACGCTGGACCGGGACCGGAGCACCGGACGGAATCGTCGGCTCCGTGGAGTTCCGCACCGACGTGTTCGACGCAGACAGCATTCGGACACTGATCGAGCGCCTGGAGCGGGTGGTGTCGGCCTTGACCACCGATGCTCATCAGCGGGTCTCGTCGGTGGACGTGCTCATCGACGGCGAACGGGATTGCCTGGACGAGATCGGCAACTGCGCGGCGCTCGCCACCTCCGCGGCGCCGGTGTCGGTGCCGACGTTGTTCGCCGATCAGGTGGCACGCGTACCGCAGGCGGTGGCGGTGACGGATGCCGGCCTTTCACCCCAGTCCTGTGGAAGTCGCTCGAAGACTTATCAGGAACTCGATGAGGCGTCGAATCGGTTGGCGCACTTGCTCGAAGGTATGGGAGTCGGGCCGGGGCAGAGTGTCGCGCTGCTGTTCAACCGTTGCGCCGAGGCGATCGTGGCGATGCTGGCAGTGCTCAAGACCGGAGCGGCCTATATACCGATGGACCCGGCACACCCAGAGGCACGGATCGCTTTCATGCTCGCCGACTCCGCGCCGACTGTCGCGATTACCTCCGCGGTGCACCTCGATCGCCTGGCCGGAGCCGGCATGTTCGTCATCGATATCGGCGATCCTCGCATCGACGGCTACCCCAACACGGCGTTGCCGGCGCCGGGCGCCGACGAGATCGCCTACCTGATATACACCTCGGGCACCACTGGTACCCCCAAGGGGGTAGGCATTACGCACCACAACCTGACGCACCTCGCCGCCTCGATGCCTACCGGGCTGCCGGCCAATCAGGTGTGGACACAGTGTCATTCGTACGCATTCGACTTCTCGGTGTGGGAGATCTGGGCGGCGCTGCTGACCGGCGGGCGGTTGGTCGTGGTGCCGGAAGAGGTGGTGAGCTCACCGGAGACCTTCCACGATGTGCTGGTCTCAGAAGCCGTAAATGTACTGACTCAGACCCCATCTGCGGTGGCCGCTCTCTCGCCGGAGGGCTTGGGACCGACTGCTCTACTGCTCGGCGGTGAGTCCTGCCCGAGTGACGTGGTGGACCGATGGGCGCCCGGGCGCGTGGTGATCAATGCCTATGGTCCGACCGAGGCGACGGTGTATGCGTCGATGAGTGCGCCGTTGACGACGCCGGACGCGGCGGGACCGCGGGTGGTCCCGATCGGTGCCCCGGTGTCGACGTCGGCGTTGTTCGTGCTGGATCAATGGCTGCACCCGGTACCCACCGGGGTGGTGGGCGAGTTGTACGTGGCAGGCCGCGGTGTGGCGTGTGGGTACATCGGCCGGTCCGCATTGACCGGGTCGCGGTTTGTGGCGTGCCCGTTCATCGAGCCGGGAGAGCCCGCAACCCGGATGTACCGCACCGGTGACCTGGTGTGCTGGGATGCCGACGGCCAGTTGCGCTATTTGGGGCGTGCCGACGAGCAGGTCAAGATCCGTGGCTACCGCATCGAACTCGGTGAGATCCGAACAGCATTGGCCGATATGGACGGAGTGGTCCAGGCCGCGGTGACAGTCCGGGAGGACCAGCCCGGAGACAAGCGCCTGGTCGGCTATGTCACCGAGTCGGTGGCCGGCGCGGTAGACCCGGATCAGGCGCGAGTGACGCTGGCCGACCGGCTGCCGGTCTATATGGTTCCGGCGGCGGTCATAGTCGTGGATGCACTGCCTTTGACCTCCAACGGAAAACTCGATACGCGCGCTCTGCCGGCACCTGAATACAAGGCTGGGCAATACCGGGCCCCCGAGACTCCTGCCGAAGAGGTCTTGGCCGGCATCTACGCCGAAGTGCTCGGTCTGGAGCGCGTCGGGGTCGACGACTCGTTCTTTGACCTGGGCGGCGATTCTCTGCTGGCGATGCGGGTCGTCGCCGCGATCAACAAAGCCACGGACGCACACCTGGCCGTACGCGTGATATTCGAGGCGCCGACCGTGAGAAGCCTGGCTCAGCAGATCGGAAGTGCGGACAGTGCTGAGGAAGTGGTTCCCGTCGACATCCTCAGGGCGGGCGCAGGCATTCCCGTGGTCTGCATTCACGACGGTTTCGGGTTGAGCTGGTCGTATCGGGCACTCGGCGAATACCTGGACTGCCCAATCATCGGAATCAATCAAACGGCGACAGCCGACCAGGCAGAACCCACATCGATAAACAATCTGGCAGCGATCTATGCGGACCGCGTGCAAACCCTGCATCCGGATGGTCCCTACAAGCTCCTCGGCTGGTCGTTCGGCGGCGTCGTCGCACATGCGCTCGCCGTTGAGCTACAGCGACGAGGATGCGAAGTCCAGCGTCTCGTACTCCTGGACGCCGCGTTGAGGACGAACAAACTCACCACCGGCGCCGACAGGCTCGTCGCCGAGAACCGGGTGCTGGCCGAGGGGCTGGTGCTGGAATACATCTTGCAGACCAACAACATCGACGTGCCGACGCACCGGAGGCCCATCGACTACCAGCGGGCGGAAGAACTGATTCAGGAACAGGGTGCTCTCGGATTCGCTCTCCCACCAAAGCCGTTGCTGGAGTTCATGGCCCAAAGCCTCAACGAGAACCAGCTCCGCCTGCTCGATCATGCGCCCGAGGTATTCGACGGCGATGTCGCCGTTTTCATGGCCGCGCGGCACCGAAGCAAAGACGGCGGACCAGGACTACGGTCCCGCTGGCGTGGGATGCGGAACCGGCGGGCCGCCCGGACCCATCTACAAAGCTGGCAGCCGTGGATTGCCGGCGAGATCAACGCGTACTCGGTCGACTGCACGCACTACGAGATGTTCACGGCCAGGGCGCTCAAAGAATATGGAAGCCAACTCAGACTGTTACTGGGCAGCTGACAGAACCGGTCACCAGATCCCCGGCAGCATGCGGTACCGAACCTTCTGCACGTAGTCGCTGTATCCGTCCAGCTCTGCCTCGAGGAACTTTTCCTCATCCTGGATGCGTAGGGCGAAGAGCAGGATGCCCGGGATGAGAAATATGAGGCCCCAGAAGGAGCCGAGCGCAAGGGGTATTCCGACCAGAAGCAGCGCGTTGCAGGTGTACATCGGATGCCGCACGAGTCCGTACAGGCCAGTGGAGACAAGCCGTTGATTCGCCTCCACCCGAACTGTCACGGCCGCATGGCTGTTCTGAATGAGCACGAGGGCAATCGCAGCCAGTCCGAGCGCGACCAGCACATCACCGGCCAATGAGACCTCTGTGGCGACCACCGTCCATTTGAAGCGGTGATCGAGCGCGCTCACGACGAGCATTGCCGCCCACAGAAACAAGACACCAACGACAATGACCTTCTGCTGTGGTCGTTCTTCGGTCGTCGGCAATCGCCGCAGCAACACTGCGGGATTCTTGCGCAGGAAGTAGATGGCCGACGCCCAACCCGAGACCACGAGCACTGCGAGAAACGCCCAACCTCGCCAGTAGTCGAATGTGCCTGCCGAGGCAAATATAACCAGGCCGGTCATGGTCATGCCGATGGAACCTGAAATCAGCATTCTGATAACGGTGTTCATGGGCCCTCCCAATGCTGAGCCATGATCCTCAGCTAACAGAATACCCCGTCGGCTCCGACTTCCGCTGAATCAAGATCGTCGGCTGATGCTCGGATCAGAGGCCGCCCATGCCCCTGGCCAACAGCGAGAGTCCGACCACTGCCAGGATCGCAGCGACGAATTTCTGGTGATGCGTACGGGCCCAATCGTGCAGCCTGCGCAGTGCCGCTTGGGTTTTCTCCGGCGCAACCACATTGCTCACGAGGATTGTCTCCTCCACCAAGAGCACGCCGAAGACGAAGGCGATCGTTGCGATCACCTGGACTTCGAACGCGGCTCCCGAGGCCACGACGATGGCCAGGGCGAAGAGAACGCCGTCCAATGGTGGGAGCACTATGAGGCCGACGACGAAGGGGATCCACGGCGACCCGTTCTGCCACGCCTCGCGGAAGCGCCCGAGCAGCCGCCGCATCAGGGATTTGTCACCGGCCTCGTCATCGGTTGAGCTCCGGGTGGGGCGCAACAGTCTTGCGATGACCGGTGGCGCACCTGAATCGTCCACGAGTGTCGAGGTGGTGCCGCCTCCGTTGCCTTCTGCTTTCCGATGGCTACCTGCCGCGACGGGTGTCCGTAACAAGCTGCGCGCCACCATGAACACGGCGATCGCCAGGAGTAGCACGCCTGTGGCGATTGTGGTGCGCTGTGCGATCGGGTTCGCCGTGGGGTGCGCGAAATTCCTCGCGAAAGCAGACGACGTTGGCGTGGAGTGGAGCACGAACAGTGGAATGAGGAGACTGGTGAGCCCCACCAGCACCGCACCCGTCCAGTACGCGAGGAGGTTCGTCATGGGCCGCGGCCTCGAGAGCACCAAGATGATGATCCCAAGGCGCACAGGATTGATCGTTGTCAAAAGCGCAAGCACTGCCAACGAGCCCCACATGACCGGAATGCTACCTCGTATGTTGTTTGCTGTATGCACCTTTTGGTGCAAGATTTGGGAGTTGTTGAAGCCGATTTGGCCGCTCGAATCCACAGGGCTGTGCTGATCGTGGTGGGCGGAATGTGGAACTGCGTGGCCCTATCACGCATTGCCTCCGCGGACTCCGTGGTGCTCTGCTGTTTTCCCCCGCCGTATTGCTATCGCATTGGTCAGATCGATTGTGAAGTAGTCAGTTTCATGCACCAGGCATCGATGGCCGTCGAAATGCCGATCAAGAGCTGTCGATCGACTCGGGACGCGTCAGAACCTGTTGGCGCTGGGTCGGTAGAGACGGCTGATGCACCCGACGGGCCGGCGCGAGGCTCGGAACATGGCTGGGTCGATCCGCGGACGGCTCGGCTTCACCGCCCACTGGGGTATTTGCTGTTGGCGACCCGACGCATCCCTGGGCCCTCGGCATGTCAGGCAGCTCCTGCGGGCAGGAGCTTTTCGCACAGCAGGTCTGCCAAGCCGTGCACGGTCGTGATTCCGGTGGCCGAGATCCGTATACCTGTTTCGTTTTCGATGCGGGTCCGGAGCTCGAGCGCTCCCAGCGAGTCCATGCCGTACTCGGAGAGAGGACGGTCCGGATCGACACTGCGGCGCAGGATCACGCTTACCTGATCGGAGATCACATGCCGCAACTTGCCCGCCCACTCCTCCGGTGGCAGTTCGTCGAGTTCGGCGTGCAACTTGCTGGTGCCCGTCGCGCTTTGGCCGGTCGAGCGGAACGCCTCGGCGAAGGGGCTGCGTTCGGCGAACACCGACAGCCACGGCGCACCCGCGATCGGCGCGTATCCGGTGTAGGCGCGGTCATGACGCAGAAGAGCTTCGAACGCATACGCGCCTTCGTCGGGGGCAATGGCGATTCCGGCGCCCTCGGCCAGGGCGGTGCCGCGGCCGATCTGCCCCCAGGCGCCCCACGCGATAGCCGTGCCCGGCAACCCCTGGGATCGGCGCCACAAGCTGAAGGCGTCCAGCCAGCTGTTCGCGGCAGCATAGGCGCCCTGCCCGGGGGAGCCGACCAGCGCGGCTGCCGACGAGAACGAGCAGAACCAGTCCAGAGGCTGTTCCGCGGTGGCGGTGTGCAGATTCCACGCGCCGTAAACCTTTGGTGCCCAGTCCCGGTCGATGAGGTCATCGGTGATGTTGGTCAGCGCGGCATCCTCGATCACGCCCGCGGCATGCAATACCCCGCGAACAACGAGCCCACCGGCGGTTGCCGTAGCCACCAACCGCTCCGCGGTGCCGGGTTCGGCGATGTCGCCGCACTCGACGAGTACGTCAACACCGGTCGCGCGGATGCGCTCGAGGATCGCCGATGCCTCAGCGGTCGGCTGCGAGCGAGAGGACAGCACAATACGTCCACATCCGCGGGCCGCCATCTTCTCGGCAATGAACAATCCGAGACCCCCGAGGCCACCGGTGACGATGTATGCGCCGTCGGGCCGGAACACCCGCACCTGTGCCGGCGGAACCACAAGCCGACTGGAGCCGGTGTGTGGAATGTCGAGCACGAGCTTGCCCGTGTGCTGCGCGCCGCTCATCATCCGAATCGCGGTGGCGGCGTCGGCAAGCGGGTAGTGGGTAACCTCCGGCATCGGCAGATCACCCTCCGCGGTCAGCAGGTACACCGTTTCGAGCAACTCCCGTAGCCGGTCCGGATGGCTGACGGACATCAGCGCCAGATCGACGGCATAGAACGACAAGTTGCGCCGGAAGGGGAAGAGCCCCAACCGGGTGTCGCCGTAGATATCCCGCTTACCGATCTCCACGAATCGCCCACCGAATGCCAGCAATTCCAGCCCGGCGCGCTGGGCGGCGCCGGTGACCGAATTCAGCACGATGTCTACGCCGTACCCATCGGTGTCCTGGCGAATCTGACCGGCGAATTCAAGACTCCGCGAGTCGTACACATGCTCAACACCCATGTCGCGCAGCAGTTGCCGACGCTGCTCGCTACCGGCGGTGGCGAAGATCTCCGCGCCGGCAGCGCGGGCGATGGCCATCGCCGCCTGCCCGACCCCGCCCGTCGCCGAGTGGATCAGCACCTTGTCGCCGGATCTGATCCGGGCCATATCGTTGAGCCCGTAGTAGGCGGTGGCCGTCGCGATGGTCAGCGCGGCCGCCTCGGCGTCGGTCAGGCCGGTCGGCAACGTGGCGGCCAGGCGTGCGTCGCACGTGACGAACGTGCCCCAACAGCCGTCGGCGCACAGACCGCCGACACGATCGCCGACCTTGTGGTCGGTCACGTCGGGCCCGACCGCGGTCACCACCCCGGCGAAGTCGATGCCGAGCTGCGGAAGGTGACCATCGAAGGCGGGGTAGCGACCGAACGCGACCAGCACGTCGGCGAAGTTGATGCTGGACGCGCTGACCGCGACCTCGATCTGTCCCGGCCCAGGGGGAACATGCTCGCACGCAACAAGTTCCATCGACTCCAGGTCTCCCGGCGTACGGATCTGCAGTCGCATGCAGTCGCGTTCGAGATGGGCGACGGTGGTCTGCCGTTCCTCGGGGCGCAGCGGGGCGAGGCACAACCGCGCGGCATACCACCGGCCGTTGCGCCACGCGGTTTCGTCCTCGTCCGATCCGCTGAGGAGTTGTCGCGCCACCTGCTCTATGTCGGTGGCCTCGTCCGTGTCGATCTGGGTGGCGGTCAGGTGCGGATGTTCGGTGCCGATGACCCGGATCAAACCTCGTAGCTCAGCCTGGTCCAGATTGGCCACGTCGCCGGCCACCACCGTCTGGGCGTTGCGGGTCACGACGTACAGGCGAGGTAGTTCTCCGCTCATCTCCGGTAGTTCGCGGGTGATGTGCACGAGATGACGCACGTACTCGCGGCCCAGCAATGGCGACTGGTCAGCGTGGTCACCGTTGTTCGGCGACGTCAGGATCACCACGGCGGTGAATCGGCCCGCCCGCAGATGGTCGCCGAGCTGCACGCAGGTCAGTGAGTCGTCGGCCTGGTTGGGCCAACTCATGGTGGTGCACTGTGCGCCACGATCTTTCAAGATGCTGCTCAACTTCTCGGCGGCCACATCGGGACCATCGGAGGCACTGATCAGCAGCCAGGATCCGGCTTCGGCGTATTCCACCTCCGGCAGTTCCCGTTGTCGCCATTCGACGGTCAGCAGTCGCTCGCTGAATACCTGATCATCGTGTCCGCTTCCGGAGGCGCTGGTGCCCAGGCGCAGCCCCTGCACGCTCAGCAGGACGGTGCCGTCCTTGTCGAGTACATCTATGTCGGCCTCGATACCGCTCGCGTCGGCTTTGATCAGTCGCGTGTGGCAATAGTGCGCGTTGCGGGCCGAGCCGTAGGTGCGTAGTCGTCGCACGCCCAGAGGTAGTCCCAGCGCGTCGCCGCCGAGCGCCTGGACGGCGGGATGCGCCTCGACCGATTGGAAGCAGGCGTCCAGAAGTGCCGGGTGCACGCCATACGCATCCTGCTGTGAGCGGATCGAGCGGGGGAGTGCGACCTCGGCGAGCACCGTGCGGACTTCCGCCTCGCCGGTGCGCACGGTCACCAGGCCGGTGAATGCCGGGCCGTATTGAATGCCATGCTGGCCCACGCGATTACGCACCTCGGCGCCGTCCTCGTCGCAGGGATGGGCGGCAAGGGCTGCGGACATGTCATACGCAGGCGGTTGCTCATCCGCTGCAGGATGCAGGACTGCGGTCGCATGCCGCGCTTGCTGGCCTTCCTCATCGGTCTCGATGGTGAAGGCGGCGACGCCGGGGGACGACATGGAGGCGGAGGCTCCGACCACCGTCTGGTCGTCCAGAAGCAGCGCCTGCTCGAACCTGATGTCGCGGACTTCGGACGCTTCACCCAGCACAGTTCGCGCGGCGGCCAGTGCCATCTCGCAGTACGCGGCTCCCGGAAGTACTGCAACGGTGCGTATTTGGTGATCGGCGAGCCATGGCTGGGCGGCGGTGCCGACATCGGCCTGCCACACGTAGCGTTCGGGTTCCTCGTGCAGCCGGACGTTGGCGCCCAACAGCGGGTGAACCGCGATGGTGCAGCCACCGTGGGTCGGCGATTCCTGGCCACCACCGCTGAGCCACAGTCGGCGGTGCGTCCAGGTCGGCAGCGGCGCCTCAACCAGCTGACCGCTGGGGGAGAGCACCGAGAAGTCGACCGCGGCGCCTGCACTGTGCAGATCGATGAGGAGACTGCGCAAACCGTTCGGCATCGATTGCCCGCGGCGCATCGCCGCGAGCGCGGCCATCGGTGTTTCGCGGCTGCCGGCCGTCTGCTCCAGGGCCCGGGTGAGCAGCGGATGTGGCGACAGTTCGGCGAAGACGCGGTAGCCGTCCTCCAACGCAGCCTGTACTGCGGTGGCGAACCGCACCATCCGGCGCATGTTGGTCACCCAGTAGTCGGCATCGCATACCGGCTGTTCGCGAGGGTCGAACAGGGTCGCCGAATAGAACGGAATCTCCGGTGTCATCGGTTTGAGATCGGCGAGCGCTTCGGCCAGGTCGCCGACGATCGGTTCCACCTGAGGTGAATGGAAGGCGACATCGACCGGGACTTCCCGGGCCATCACCCCACGCTGTTCCCAATCGGCGACGAGATCGCGCACCGTCTGTGTGGTGCCTGCGATGACAGTGGACTGTGGCGAAGCCACCACTGCCACAACGACATCGTTGATGCCGCGGCCGGTCAACTCCGAAAGTACCTGCTTGGCAGGCATTTCCACCGCCGCCGTGGCGCCTTTTCCGGCAATTCGAGACATGAGCCGGGACCGGCGGCAGATGAGGCGCAGCCCGTCCTCCAACGACAGCGCCCCTGCCACGACAGCTGCCGCACCCTCGCCGAGGGAGTGGCCGACGACCGCGCCGGGGCGCACCCCGTGAGCCTTCATGGTGGCGGCCATGGCTACCTGCATGGTGAACAACGTCGGCTGTAGCCGGTCCTGACCGGTCACGACCTCTGGCGAAGACATCGCCACGGTCACCGAGAACCCGGACTCGGCAGCGATGATGGGCTCGGCCTGCGCCACGGTGGCGGCGAACACCGGTTCGGTCGCCAAGAGTTCGGCACCCATTCCCGCCCACTGCGAACCCTGACCGGAGAACACCCAGACCGGACCTCGGTCATCGCGCCCGACCGCGGCTTGATACGGAGTTTCGCCGTCGGCGACCTCACGCAACGCTGTGATGAGTTCGGGTCGGGTGCTCGCGCTGACCGCGGTGCGCACCGGTCGGTGCACACGCCGTCGCGCCAACGTATAGGCCAGATCCGGCAGGGCGACATCCTCGTGTGTCTGCACCCAGCCGGCCAGCCGGCCGGCGGTGTGGCGCAGTCCTTCGGCCGAGGTGGACGAGAGCGGGAACAGCATGGGCGCCGCCGAAGCAGGGGGCGGCGAGTCTGCTGCTACGGGTTCTGACGCCGCGACCGGTGCCTGCTCCAGGATGGCGTGCACATTGGTCCCCGACAGCCCGTACGACGACACCGCCGCCCGCCGGGGATGATGCCCGTTGGTGCACCACGGTGTTGTCACCTGGGGCACAAAGAGATTGGTTTGAATCGCGGCGAGCTGATCGGGCAGACGGGTGAAATGCAGGTTCTGTGGAACCTCGCCGTGCTGCACGGCGAGAACCGCCTTCATCAGCCCGATGGCTCCAGAGGCCGCCTGCGCATGCCCCATATTGGTCTTCACCGATGCCAGCGCACAGGGGCCGTCGACGCCGTACACCTTGGCCAGACTGGAGTATTCGATCGGGTCACCCACCGGCGTGCCGGTGCCGTGCGCCTCGACCATGCCGACCGTAGCGGGGTCGACCCCGGCCGCGGCCAATGCCGCTCGGTACACCGCGGTCTGTGCGGCATCCGATGGCGTCGCGATATTCACGGTATGACCGTCCTGATTGGCGGCCGTACCGCGCACCACTGCCAGGATTCGGTCCCCGTCTCTCACCGCGTCGGGTAACCGCTTGAGCAAGACCACGACGCAGCCTTCACCGCCTACGAAACCGTCAGCCGCGGCATCGAACGCGTGGCAACGGCCGGTCGCCGAGAGCATTCCCTCAGCTGAACCCGAGGCGAACTTGCGCGGGTCCAACGCCAATGTCGCGCCGCCGGCCAGGGCGAGGTCGCTCTCACCCTCGTGCAGGCTGCGGCACGCCAGGTGCACCGCGGTCAGGCCGGAGGAACACGCGGTGTCCACGGTGAGCGCAGGACCGTGCACTCCGAGTGCGTAGGCGATCCGCCCGGACGCCAGGCTGAAGTTGTTGCCGCTGAAGCCGTATGCCGCCTCCAAGGACTGAGCATCGGCGGCCAGCATCTGGTAGTCGGCGTGCGTCAATCCGACGAATACACCGGTCAGCGAGTCTGACAACGCTTCTCGCGTCAGTCCCGCGTGCTCCATGGCCTCCCAGGAAGTCTCCAGCAACAATCGGTGCTGCGGATCGAGCGCCGTGCTCTCGCGTTCGTTGATACCGAAGAACTCGGCATCGAAGCCGGCGACGTCGTCGAGGAACGCGCCCCATTTCGACACCGACCGACCTGGGACCCCGGGTTCGGGGTCGTAGTATTCGTCGGCGTCCCACCGGTCGGGCGGAACCTCGGTGACCAGGTCATCGCCCCGAATCAACGCCTCCCACAGGCGCTCGGGCGAGTCGATGCCGCCGGGCAGCCGGCAGGACATGCCGATGACAGCAACCGGAGTAACCGGCGTGACGGGCACGCGAGGCGCAGCGATCCAGGCATCGGCGCCTGGGAGCCCCCCGTGCACGATCTCAGATGCGGTCAATTGCCCCTCCTCCTGGCAGGCCTTTCCGCGGTTCGGCCGCTGTCAGGCTCGATGCCCGGTATTCGTGCGTCGAGCCGCAGAATTAGGCCGGCGGTGTCGCACGGCCATTAGTGGCTCAACGCCCGTCCGCGGGCGATCACAATCAATAACAGTATGTTCGCTGCAGAATGTTGTCTCAGAATCTGATCAATCCGTCTGCGAGATACCCACGATTTCAAGAACTTCGTGGTCATCGCCAGGGAAACCCCATGACAGTCAAGATCAAACAGCATTGCTGCCTGTGCATCGTTGCTTCGCCATCCATCGCTGGGCGGGGAAGAATGACGTCGTTGTGATTCATTTTGTCATCGATATAGAATTTGCTGACGGTTTCCGGATATATGGTCACGATTACCGCGATACCCTGACCTCCGTGGGCGAGGCATCCATTTTGACGCTGCTGCGGGAACGTGCTGGCCTGCAGGGCGACGACACGGCGGTGACTTTTGTTGACTATGAAAAAGACTGGGATGGCTCGGAAGAGAGCCTGACGTATTCGCAGCTGTATCGGCGTGCCTGCAGCGTCGCGCGAGAGCTCGCCGGTTCGGGCTCGCCGGGCGACCGCGCCCTCATCCTGGCGCCACAGGGCCTGGATTACATAGTCGCCTTCTTCGGCGCGCTGCAGGCGGGACTGATCGCGGTTCCGTTGGCGGTTCCGCTCGGAGGTGTCAGCGATGAGCGGGTCAGCTCGGTGCTTCAGGACGCGGCACCGACGGTCATCCTCACCACCTCGGTTGTTTCCGGCGCTGTGGCCGATTACGTCGGATCGCATTCCGTATCCGCCCCGGCGATCGTCGAGGTCGACACGCTGGACTTCAATGCCCCGGCAGGCTCCGGGTCGCAGGGCGCACCTCGGACGGACACGGCATATCTGCAGTACACATCCGGGTCGACTCGTCAGCCGGCCGGGGTCATGATGTCCCACCGGAACCTGTTGGCGAATTTTGAACAGCTGATGTCGGGCTATTTCGCCGATTTCGGAAACGTCGTTCCAGAGGGCTCGACAATTGTTTCCTGGCTGCCGTTCTATCACGACATGGGCTTGTATCTGGGAGTCTGCGCGCCGGTACTGGCAGGAGTCCCGGCCGTGGTGATGAGCCCGGTGGCGTTCCTGCAACGGCCCGCCCGGTGGATGCAGATGCTCGCGACCAAAGGCCGCACCTACACGGCCGCACCGAACTTCGCGTTTGAACTGGCGGTGCGCAAGACATCGGACGATGACATGGCCGGGCTCGACCTCTCGGATGTCCTCGTCATCATCACCGGCAGTGAGCGTGTGCACCCGGCGACGCTCGAGCGCTTCACCCAGCGCTTCGCCCGGCTGAACCTGGGCGCAACGGTGATACGCCCTTCCTACGGGATGGCCGAGGCGACGGTGTATATCGCAACGCGCGAATCGGGTGAACCACCGGCGATCGTGCGCTTCGACTCCGAGTCGCTGACTTCGGGCACCGCGCAGCGCTGCCAGAACGGAGCGGGCACCCCCCTGGTCAGCTACGGCATCCCGGTCTCGCCGACGATCCGGATCGTGGATTCCGAGACCCGGACCGAGTGTCCGCCCGGAACCGTCGGGGAGATCTGGGTGTACGGCGACAACGTCGCCAGCGGTTACTGGCACAGACCACAGGAAACCGATTCAACTTTCGGTGCGAGACTTGTCGTTCCGTCGGCCGGCACACCGGAGGGCCCCTGGCTCCGTACCGGGGACTCGGGCTTCATGTTCGAAGACGAGTTGTTTGTCATCGGTCGCATCAAGGATCTGCTGATCGTGTACGGGCGTAACCATTCTCCCGACGACATCGAGGCGACGATCCAGGAGATCAGCCGGAGCCGGTGTGCAGCCATAGCCGTCCCGGACGGCTATACCGAGAAGCTCGTCGTCATCATCGAAGTCAGGAAGCGGGCCGAGTCGCCCGAGGCGCCCGCGGATCAGCTCACTGCCGTAAAACGTGAAGTAACCTCGGCGATCTTCAACGCCCACAGCCTGGGTGTCGCGGATCTGGTTCTGGTGCCGCCGGGTTCGATTCCGATCACCACAAGCGGCAAGGTCCGGCGCGCGGCGTGTGTCGACCAGTACCGGCAGGGCGAGTTCGCCCGTCTGGACGCATAGGTGCCTATGCGGGCGGGTGGCAAGTGAACCTGGCCTATGAAGACCGCGGCGACGGCGACCCTGTGCTGTTCATCGCAGGCCAGGGCGGCGTCGGACGGACCTGGGATCTCTACCAGGTGCCCGCATTCCGCGCCGCCGGCTATCGGGTCATCACCTTCGACAACAGGGGTGTGGGCGCGACGTCGGATGCCGATGGCTTCACCTCGGCGACGATGGTGGCTGACACGGCGGAGTTGATCGAACGCCTCGATCTCGCACCGGTCCGGGTGGTGGCGGTCTCGATGGGCTCGTATATCGCACAGGAACTGATGCTGTCCCAGCCCGGGTTGGTCAGCCAGTCCGTGCTGATGGCCACCCGCGGGCGTCACGACCGTACGCGCGAGTTCTTTCGCATCGCCGAACGGGATCTCGCCAATGCCGGTGTCCAGTTGCCAGCTACGTACGAGGCGAAACTGCGCCTACTGGAGAGCTTTTCACCGAGAACCTTGAACAATGAGGATTCTGTTCGGGACTGGATCGACATGTTCACCAGGTGGCCGTCGAAGCTGACGCCAGGGATCCGCGCTCAGTACGGCGTAGCCCCGCAGCACGACCGCCGGCCCGCCTACCGGACGATCACCACGCCGGTGCTCGTGATCGGATTCGCCGACGACCTGGTGATGCCCCCGCATCTTGGAGCCGAGATGGCGGATGCCCTGCCGAACGGGCGCTATCTCGAGATCGCTGACGCCGGCCACCTTGGCTTCCTGGAACGGCCGAATGCGGTGAACTCGGCAATCCTGAACTTCTTTGCAGAATCAAACAATGGCCATTCAGTTCCGTGACAACCGTTAGCCGCGTTAAATTCCGTTCCGCGTCGGAGGCCCCGCCAAATGCATTACGATCCCGTATCACCTTGGGAATGGACAGATATGGAGGTCGCCTGAATGCTCTACTGGTCAGGTTCGGATTGTCCTGCCCGAGCTGCTGCATGCTTGCCGTGACACCCATTTACGGCAGGAGCGAGATGCCTGCCACATTTGAGTCGCCGGCCTCTCTTGGGTGTCGGTCGACGTGCCTCGCCGGTTCGCGTGGCGCGGATAGTCCGGATTAGGCCGCGGATTCAAGGGGGTTCGTGAATTGGGGGTTCTGAAGCGGCTCTGGATTCCGCTGTTGGTATTGGTGGTCCTCGGTGCCGGGGGGTTCACCGTCATGCGGCTGCACGGTGTGTTCGGTTCGGGGACCCGGCCCGCGTACGCCGACACCGAGCTCGAGAAACGTAAGCCCTACGACCCCAAACAACTGGTGTACGAGGTGTTCGGCCCGCCTGGGACAGTGGCGAACATCAGCTATTTCGACGTTGATGCCGAGCCGCGGTTCGTTGAAGGAGCAAGCCTTCCATGGTCGTTGAAGTTCCCGATGACCGAGGCCACATCCATGGTCAACGTCATCGCGCAGGGCGATAGCAACAGAATCGGCTGCCGCATCATCGTGGATGACAAGGTCAAGGCAGAGAAAGTCGAGACCGGGGAAAGCGCGTTCACCTACTGCCTCCTGAAGGCCGCATGAGTAGCCAGGCGACCAGCACCAAACCGCCATTCATTGCGCGGATGATCCGTCTGTTGGCGGTGCCGATCATCCTCGGCTGGTTGGTGATCGCCTACGTCCTGAGCGCGGTCGTCCCCCCGCTGGAGCAGGTGGAGAAAGAGCATTCCGTATCGCTGATCCCCAACGACGCGCCTTCGTTCGAGGCGATCCAGCGGATGGGTACGAACTTCGGCGAAGCCACCTCGAACAGTGCGGCGATCATCGTCTTGGAGGGCGAACAGCCCCTCGGTGACGAGGCGCACCGCTATTACAACGATCTGGTTCGTCAGCTGAGAGCCGACACGGTGCATGTGCAGCATGTGCAGGATTTCTGGGGGGATCCGCTTACCGCCGGCGCGGCCCAAAGCGCCGATAACAAGGCCGTGTACGTCCAGATGGGTCTCGCGGGCGACCTCGGCCAAGCATTGTCGAATGAATCCCTGGAGGCGGTCCGGGGCATCGTCGACCGGAGTCCGCCGCCACCGGGGATCAAGGCCTATGTCACCGGCCCGGCGGCCATGGTCGCGGATTTGAGCGCGAGCGGCAACCGGACGGTCCTCCTGGTCACGGGCCTGAGCCTCGCGGTGATCCTGACGATGCTGCTGTTCTTCTTCCGTTCGATCTTCACCGCCGTGATTCTGCTGTTCCTGGTGGGCATCCAATTACAGGTCGCCCGAGGGGTAGTGGCACTTCTCGCTGATCACGGCTACATCGGGCTTTCCACCTATGCCGTCAACCTTCTGGTGACGCTCGGCATCGCGGCAGGAACCGACTACGGCATATTTTTCGTCGGGCGCTATCAAGAGGCACGCCAAGACGGCGAGGAGAAGGAACAGGCTTTTTACACCACGTATCGCAGCGTCGGCACGGTGGTGCTGGCATCCGGATTGACCATCGCCGGCGCGGTTTTCTGCCTCAGCTTCACCCGCTTGCCCTACTTCCGGACCCTTGGTATTCCGTGCGCGCTGGGTATGGTCGTGGCGGTTGCGGTGGCACTGACGCTGATCCCGGCGGTTCTCGCGCTGGGTAGTCGATTCAGGTTGTTCGAGCCCAAACGCAAGATCATCGTGCGTCGCTGGCGCCGGATCGGCACGGCGATCGTTCGCTGGCCCGCACCCATTCTCGTCGCGGCGTGCGCTGTGTCGCTGATCGGGTTGTTGGCGCTGCCTGCCTACCAGCCCGGCTATAACGACCAGCAATACCTGCCCAAAGACATTCCCGCCAATGCCGGGTATGACGCTGCTGCCCGGCATTTCCAGCAGTCGCTGATGGCGGCGCCCGACATCTTGTTGGTCGAGGCCGACCATGACATGCGCAACCCGGCAGATTTTCTGATACTGAACAAACTGGCCAAGGGCGTGCTGTCCGTGCCCGGGGTTGCCCGGGTGCAGTCGGCGACCCGGCCCGAGGGTATTCCCCTCAAGCACACGACGATTCCGTTCATCATCAGCGCCTCGAACGCCGGCCAATTGCAACTTTTGCCGTTTCAGAAGGCCCGGATGAATGACCTGCTCACCCAGGCCGACGAGATTTCAAAAACGATAGCCGTGATGCAACGCATGTACGGGCTCATGCAACAACTCGCGGTCGCGACCAATGACGTGGTCACCAAAACGCACGACCTCGAAGACGTCACGCTCGAATTGCGGGACCACATGGCGGATTTCGACGACTTCTGGCGACCTCTTCGCAATTACCTGTACTGGGAGCCCCACTGCTTCAACATCCCACTGTGCTGGTCGACGAAAGCACTGTTCGAGGCGCTCGACGGTGTCGACAAGCTCACCGTGACGATGCACCAGCTGATCGGAAATCTCGATCAACTCAATCTGCTTCTGCCGCAGATGATCGCCCAGTTCCCGGCCATGATCGCGACCATGCAGAGCACGCGGACCATGATGTTGTCGATGCGCAGCACCATGGCAGGCATCCTCGCGCAGATGGACGAAATGTCCGATGGCGCCACTGCTATGGGCAGAGCGTTCGACGACGCACAGAATGACGATTCCTTCTATATCCCTCCGGATGTTTTCAAGAACGCGGACTTCAAGCGAGTCATGGACGTGTTCTTGTCGCCAGACGGGAAAACGGCGCGCCTGCTCATCTCCCAGCGCGGCGATCCCGCGACGCCCGAAGGTATTGCGCGGGTCAATCCGCTCAGAACGGCTGCAGAGGAGGCGCTCAAGGGAACGCCGCTGGAGAGCGCCAAGATCTACCTCACCGGCAGCTCGGCGATGGCGAAAGATCAGGTGGACGGGTCCACCTATGACCTTCTGATCGCCGGAATCGCCGCGCTGTGCCTCATTTTCATCATCATGCTGATCATGATTCGGAGCCTCGTCGCGGCCATGGTGATCGTGGGGACGGTGGCGCTCTCTCTCGGCGCGGCTTTCGGCATGTCGGTACTGATCTGGCAGCACATCCTCGGCATCAATTTGAACTGGATCGTGCTGGCGATCTCACTGATCATCCTTCTGGCTGTCGGTTCTGACTACAACCTGCTGTTGGTGTCCCGGATGAAAGAGGAGATCAGCGCGGGCATCAATACGGGCATCATCCGCGCCATGGCCGGCAGCGGAAAGGTGGTGACAATCGCGGGTCTGGTGTTCGCCTCAACCATGTTGGCGTTGTTGGCCAGCGATGTACGCACCATCGGCCAGGTGGGTTCCACGATCGGTATCGGTCTGCTCTTCGACACCTTGGTTGTGCGTGCGTTCATGACGCCGTCCATCGCCGCTCTGCTGGGCAGATGGTTCTGGTGGCCGCTGCATGTTCGTCAGCGGCCCGCCAGTGCGCTTCTGCGGCCGATCGGGCCTCGCCCGCTGGTTCGTTCCCTGTTGCTCAAACCCGACGAACGCTGACCGCGGTGAGCAACAAGCCGCCTTTTACTGCCAGGGCGATTCATCGGCTGGCAGTGCCGATCATCCTCGGCTGGTTGGTGATCGTCGCAGTGCTGACCTTCGCGGTTCCGTCGCTCGAACACGTGGGACGCCAGTACTCGGTATCGCTGGTTCCCAAAGATGCCCCGTCGTACCAGGCGGCGCAGCGCATGGGCCAGAGCTTCGGCGAATCCGACTCCGACAGTGTGGCAATGGTCGTCCTGGAGGGAGACCAACCTCTCGGGGATGCGGCGCACCGCTATTACAGCGATTTGATTCGGCAGCTGAAAGCCGACACCCGTCATGTGCAGCACGTGCAGGACTATTGGGGCGACCCCCTCACGGCGCCCGCCGTCCAGAGCGCCGACAGCAAGTCCGTCTATGTTCAGCTGAATCTGGCTGGTAACCAAGGCGAATCGCTGGCGAACGAGTCCGTGGACGCAGTCCGGGACATCGTGGGTCGGACAGCGCCGCCCCCGGGACTGAAGGCTTACGTCACGGGCCCCGCCCCCCTGGTTTCGGACATGAACCACGCCGGCGACAAATCCATCATCAAGATCACGGTGGTCTCGCTCGTGGTGATCCTCACGATGCTGCTCCTGGTCTACCGTTCGATCGTCACTGCGGTCCTGCTTCTGGTCATGGTGGGGATCCAGGTTCAGGCGGCTCGTGGAGTGGTCGCGTTCCTCGGTGAGCACCAGGTCATCGGGCTGTCGACGTTCTCGGTCAATCTGCTGGTATCGCTGGGGATCGCGGTGGGAACCGACTACGGCATATTTTTCCTCGGGCGTTATCAGGAGGCGCGGCAGGCCGGCGAGGACCGGGACGCCGCCTTCTACACCACGTATCGAAGTGTGGCCAAGGTTGTTCTGGGTTCCGGCCTGACCATTGCCGGCGCCATCTTCTGTCTGAGTTTCGCTCGACTGCCGTATTTCCAGACGATGGGTGTTCCGACCGCCGTGGCGATGGTCGTCGCAGTCGCGGTAGCCCTCACGCTTGTTCCGGCCGTTCTCGCAGTGGGCGGTCGTTTCGGGTTGTTCGAGCCCAAGCGCAAGATCATCGTCCGGCGGTGGCGGCGGCTGGCGACGGCGATCGTCCGATGGCCGGCACCTGTACTCGTCACAGCCTGTGTGGTCGCGCTCATCGGGTTGTTGGCGCTGCCGGCTTATCAGACCAGCTACAACGATCGCCTCTATGTGCCTGCCGACATTCCTGCCAATGTCGGATACGCGGCCGCCGAGAGGCACTTTCCGCAGTCCCGTATGACGCCAGACGTCCTCATGCTCGAGGCCGACCACGATATGCGCAATCCGGCGGATCTACTGATATTGAACAAGGTGGCCAGGGGGATTTTCGCCGTCCCCGGCATATCCCGGGTGCAGGCGATAACCCGGCCCGAGGGCAACCCGATCGATCGGACGTCGATACCGTTCCTGCTCAGCTTGCAGAATGCCAATCAAGAGCAGGTGATGCCGTTCCAGCGGAATCGCATGAATGACCTGTTGAAGCAGGCGGACGATCTGACCACGATGATCAATATCACGCAGCGCCTTTACAACGTGGGTCTGAAAATGGCCAATACGACTCATCTGATGACGCAGGACACGCGTGAATTGGATTCCGCCACCGATGAGTTGCGCGACCATGTCGCTGATTTCGACGATTTCTGGCGGCCCATCCGCAATTACTTCTATTGGGAGCCACATTGCTTCGACATACCGTTCTGCTGGTCGACGCGATCTCTTTTCGACGCGCTCGACGGGGTCGATTCGGTATCCGACGGAGTGCATGAGCTCAGCCTGGGGACCGATCGGCTGGACGTGCTCATGCCGCAGATGATCGCCCAGTTCCCTCAGATGATCTCGAGCATGAAGGCGATGAGGGCCGCCATCCTGACCATGCACAGCACCATGGCGGGGTCCATCGCGATGATGGATGAAATGAGCGAGAACGCCACCGCGATGGGCCAGGCATTCGACGCGGCCCGAAACGATGACTCCTTTTACCTTCCGCCCGAAGTCCTGAAGAACGAGGATTTCAAACGCGCGATGAATCTGTTCTTCTCGCCGGACGGGAAATCGGTCCGCTTCATCATTTCGCACCGGGGGGATCCCGCGACGCCCGAAGGTATTTCGCGGGTCGACGCGGTGAAGAGAGCGGCCGAAGAGGCGCTCAAGGTGACACCTCTGGAGAACGCCAAGATCTACCTGGCCGGTACCGCCCCGACGTTCAATGACATGCGTGACGGCTCGACATACGATCTGCTGATCGCGGGGGTTGCCGCGCTCTGCCTGATTTTCGTCATCATGCTGCTTGTCACGCGCAGCCTGATCGCTGCGCTGGTCATCGTGGGTACGGTGGCCCTCTCGCTGGGTGCCGCGTTCGGGTTGTCAGTGCTCATCTGGCAGCACATTCTCGGTATAAACCTGCATTGGCTCGTGCTCGCGATGTCTGTGATCGTTCTTTTGGCCGTCGGTTCTGACTACAACCTGCTGCTGGTGTCCCGGATGAAGGAGGAGATCGGCGCGGGGATCAACACCGGCATCATCCGGGCCATGGGCGGTAGTGGAAAGGTCGTGACGGCAGCGGGTCTGGTGTTCGCGTTCACCATGATGTCGATGGTGGCCAGTGATCTGCGGATCATCGGCCAGGTGGGTTCCACGATCGGTATCGGTCTGCTGTTGGACACCCTGGTGGTGCGCGCGCTCATGACTCCGTCCATCGCCGCGTTGCTCGGCCGGTGGTTCTGGTGGCCGCAAGTGGTGCGTCAGAGGCCCGCCAGTGCATTGCTGCGGGAAACTGCCCCGCGGCCCGTCGTGCGGTCCCTGTTCCTCAGACCCGACGAGAGTTGACGCGGCATGGCCTGGCTTGGCATTTGCCCGGACATCGCTGGCGGGTTGGCGCAGCAAATTGTCAAAACCCTGGGCGGTTGACGCTGCGCGAGTAGAGTCCAGGGTCGGGGGGAGGAGGTTTTTTCATGACGAAATTTTCGTCGATCGAACTTGTTGTCGCCGCCGGCGGTCTGGCGTTGTCGTTGACCGTCGGAGCCGGTGTCGCATCCGCGGATCCCAGGCTGGATTCGGCTGTGAACACCACCTGTAGCTATCCGCAGGTGATGGGGGCGCTGAATGCCCAGAGTCCCATGGCGGGGGCATCGCCGGCGGTCCAGGATGTGTTGCGTCAGTTCCTCGGCTCGCCGCGGGACCAACGGCAGCGCATGGCCGAGGGCATCGCTGCGCAACCGGCCAACCAGCCGTATCTCGGGTTGCTGCAGTCGGTGTTCGACACCTGTAACAACTTCTGAACGGCATCAGCGCGTCGGTTTGATGCCACCCAGTTGTTCGGTCAGCGCGTCGGCCGTGGCCACCAGCGCCCGGGCCCGATCGGCGATCTCCTTGTCGGTCAAGGCCGTTCCGATGTGCAGTGACGCCGCCATCACCTGACGGCGGTAGTGGTCGAAGACCGGCGCCGAGATGACGCTGATATCCCAGCGGGCACTGTGATGTCCGTCGGTGTCGCACTCGTCGCGCAGATACACCCGTTCGCCGATGTCGGAGACCAACTCGCTCAGCAAGGCCCGGAGTTCGTCGGGCAGGTTGGTCGACATCCCCGCCATCAGCGCGTAGAGCCTGCGGCCGCCGGGGGTCAGGCGTTCCACCAGATATCCGTCGGCGCGGCAGTTTTCGATCACCCGTTTCAGTCGGGCGGATTCGGTGCGCAGCGGGATCGTCGGCGCCTTGGCCAGCCAGGCCCGCAGCGCATCGTCGTCCCACAGCACGAACATCAAACCGACCGGCGGAGCGAACGGATAGCTCTGCCCGACCCGTACGCCAGGGTCACGGCCGGGCGGACCGACGACCTCCAGCACGGTGATCCGGTCGTCGACCACGGCGGTCAGGCCCGCCGAGGTGTCGAAAGCGGCTGACAGCGCGTGTAACTCGGCTCGGGCCGCCGGGTTGACGCGCATCGATTCCTGCGCCGCGTGGCCGAGCGAGATCAGACTCGGCCCAAGGCGGTACGTCTTGTCTGCGCCGTCCCGGATCAGGTAGCCCGATTCGGTGAGCGTGCTCAGGATGCCCAGGCAGGTCGGCTTGCTCAGTCCGACCCGGCGGGTGAGCTCGGAGAGGCCGAACCGCTCCTGCGGATGGCGGGACAGGAAATCCAGAATTGCCACCACCCGGGCAGTGGGAGGTGAGGGGCGACCGGCCGGTTCGGCGTCTGACATCGATCCTCCTGGCGGCAATCG
The DNA here is from genome assembly GCF_040655355.1 of Mycobacterium sp. NPDC050441. NCBI lineage: Bacteria > Bacillati > Actinomycetota > Actinomycetes > Mycobacteriales > Mycobacteriaceae > Mycobacterium > Mycobacterium sp. NPDC050441. Next base: position 28,544 of record NZ_JBFAJS010000006.1, read on the forward strand.
GGCGTTGACTCGAATTGGAACGCGTTCTAGTGTCAGTAGGAAACTCTACCACTGCGGTCGAATATTGGACCGAGAGAGCAGATGCTGGATGTACTCACAACCACTGGCCGACGCCATAGCCGAGGCGGAACGTCTGGTGACCGCCGCGCCTTTCATTTCCACGGATGCCGATCTCCTGGAGGGGCTGCAGTACCTGGCCGGATGTATCGCGGCGTGCACGCACGTGGCGTTCGACTACGACCGCGAGCACCCGTTTCTCCACAGCGGAACCGGGCCGTTCACGAAGATGGGCCTGGACAACCCTGACACCATGTACTTCGGCACTCGGGTTCAACCCGGCCACGAGTACGTCGTCACCGGAAAGCGTGGCACCACCACCGACGTCAGCTTCCAGCTGCTGGGCGGGGAGTACACCGACGAGAACGTTCCGGACAGCGAGACGGCATTCGACGATCGCAAGCTCGACATCGCCGCCGACGGCACCTTCGAGTGGCGGTTCACCCCGGCTACGCCCTCGCAGCTGGTGATCCGGGAGGTCTACAACGACTGGTCGGCGCAGCGCGGCACATTCGCGATCTCGCGCACCGACACCGCCGGCACCGCGCCGGCGTCGTTGACCCGCGAACTCATCGAGAAGCGTTACGCGACTGCAGGCAAGCAACTCGTGCAGCGGGTCAAGACGTGGCTCCAGTTCCCGAAGTGGTTCTACGACAACCTGCCGGTCAACACGCTGACCGCGCCGCGCCTGACGCCTGGTGGCCTGGCCACCCAGTACTCGTCGGTCGGGCACTACGACATGACCCCGGACCAGGCAATGATCATCACGCTGCCCGTGTCAGATGCGCCCTACTTGGGCTTCCAGCTGGGTAGCCTCTGGTACATCTCCCTCGACTACATCAACCACCAGACCTCGCTGAACGGCACTCAGGCGCAAGCCGACCCGGACGGCAAGATCCGGATCGTGGTGTCCGAGAACAATCCGGGAGTCACCAACTGGTGCGAGACGTTGGGCCACGACAAGGGGTATCTGCAGTTCCGCTGGCAACGGGTCTCACGTGAGTTGAGCGCCGACGACGGGCCGACCGTGGAGTTGGTGGACATCGGTTCCGTGGCCGGGAAGCTGCCGTATTACGAGAGCAACAAGATTTCCGACGATGATTGGCGAGCGCGGATCGCGCTGCGTCAAAAGCTTATTGGCGAAAGGATGGTGGGCTGACCGATGGCCGGACTGCTCGATGGCAAGGTAGTGGTGATCAGCGGGGTCGGGCCCGGACTCGGGACGACGCTGGCCCGCCGATGTGCGGAGAACGGCGCCGACCTCGTGCTGGCCGCCCGCACGGTGGAGCGGCTCGAGGACGTAGCCAAAGAGGTGACGGCACTGGGCCGGCGCGCGCTCGCGGTGGGCACCGACATCACCGACGAGGAGCAGGTTGCCAACGTGGTGGCCCGCACGATGGAGGAGTACGGCAAGGCCGACGTGTTGATCAACAACGCGTTCCGGGTGCCGTCCATGAAGCCGTTCGCGAACACCACCTTCGAACACATGCGGGATGCGATCGAGCTGACCGTCTTCGGCGCACTGCGCATGACCCAGGGCTTCACTCCGGCCCTGGAAGCCGCCAAAGGCTCGGTGGTGAACGTGAATTCGATGGTCGTGCGGCACTCGCAGGCCAAGTACGGTGCCTACAAGATGGCCAAGTCGGCCCTGCTGTCCATGTCTCAGACGCTGTCAACCGAGCTGGGGGAGAAGGGCATTCGGGTCAACTCGGTGCTGCCCGGCTACATCTGGGGTGAAACGCTGGAGGGGTACTTCAACCATCAGGCGCAGAAGTACGGCACCACCGTGGAACAGATCTACAACGCGTCGGCAGCCGGGTCCGATCTCAAGCGGCTGCCGACCGAGGACGAGGTGGCCTCGGCCATCCTGTTCATGGCCAGCGATCTGTCCAGTGGCATCACCGGCCAGACCCTTGATGTGAACTGCGGAGAGTACAAGGCATGACAACCCCCCGCGTCAACGTCGGCACTGTCGAGGATCTGCACGCCTCGGCGGTAAAGGCCTGCGGTCTGGAGGATTTCGGTGCCGACGACGACAACTACCTCGAAGCGCTCGGGGTGCTGCTGGAGTCCTACCAGCGCGACGCCGACCTGACCGAGCTCGGCAGCAAGATGCAGCGCTTCTTCACGCGAAATGCGCTGGTGGCCCGTCTCGTCTCGGAAGCTGCGTTCAAGCAGTACCCCCAGCACGTCGACGTGCCGATCGAGCGGCCGATCTTCGTCACCGGCCTGCCGCGCACCGGGACCACGGTGATCCACCGGTTGCTGGCCGCGGACCCGATGCATCAGGGTTTGGAGATGTGGCTGGCGGAGTTCCCGCAGCCCCGGCCACCGCGGGAAACCTGGCCGGACAACCCGGTTTTCAGTGCGCTCGATGCCCGGTTCAAGCAGGCGCACGAGGAGAACCCGGACTACACCGGGCTGCATTTCATGACCGCGGACGAGGTCGAGGAATGCTGGCAGCTGCTGCGCCAGTCGTTGCATTCGGTGTCCTACGAGACGCTGGCCCATGTGCCGACCTACTCGCAGTGGCTGGCCCGTCAGGACTGGACCAAGTCCTACCGTCGGCACCGCAAGAACCTGCAATTGATCGGCCTCAACGAGCCCGAAAAGCGTTGGGTGCTCAAGAACCCCAGTCATCTGTTCGCTCTCGAGGCATTGTTCGCCACGTATCCGGATGCGCTGGTCATCCAGTGCCACCGCCCGGCGGAGACCATCATGGCCTCGATGTGCTCGCTGTCGCAGCACACGACCGCCGGCTGGTCCAACACATTCACCGGGAACGTGATCGGCGAAGATGCCATGGAAACCTGGTCGCGCGGCCTGCAGCTGTTCAACACCGAACGGGCCAAGCATGATCCGGCCCAGTTCTGCGATGTGGATTATTTCGAGTTCGTCAAGGATCCGATCGGTGCGGTCGAAGGCATCTACCGCACGTTCGGGCTGGACTTCACCGATGCCGCCAGACAGGCGATGATCGACAGTCACACCGCCAGCCAACAGGGGCCGCGCGCACCGAAGCACACCTACTCACTGGCCGACTACGGGCTGACCTCCGAGGCGGTCAAGGAGCGGTTCAAGGGGCTCTAAAGGCGAATTCCCCGAGATGAAGGTCTATCTGGCGCTCGACCCGCGTGAACCGCTGACCGTAACGGCGGACTATGCACGACGGGTCGAGCGCCTGGGCTGTGACGGCCTGCACGTCGCCGAGACCGTGCACGATTCCCTGGCCGTGTCGCTGCTGGCACTGGCGAACACGTCGCGCATCACCGTCCGCACCGCGGTGACACTGGCGTTCGTGCGCAGCCCCACCCTGACGGCCTACACGGCGTGGGACCTGTCGGTGCTCTCCGGCGGGCGGTTCGAGTTGGGTCTCGGCACACAGATCAAGCAGAACATCGAGGACCGCTACGGCATGCCGTGGAGCGATCCGATTGCCCGGCTCCGTGACTACGTGGGTGCGCTCGATGCCCTGTTCGATGCGTTCCGCACCGGGGGCACAGTGCATTTCGAGAGCCAGAACTACCGGCTGACCAGGATGCAGCCCTACTTCAACCCCGGGCCGAGTGACGCGGTCCGCCCACCGATCTGGCTGGGCGCGGTCAACGCCGGAATGTGCGAACTCGCCGGCGGTGTCGCTCGCGGAATCGTCACGCATTCGACCAACTCCGGTCCTGACTATCTGCGTGACATCGTGCGCCCGGCGTTGGGCCGCGGCGCCGACGCGGCCGGGAGGGCAGAATCCCCCCTCATCATCGCCTCGACGTCGATCGCGACCGGCAGCACCGATGAGGCGGTCGACCGGGAGCGGGAACGACAGCGCCGGATGTTGGCATTCCTGTATTCGACGCCGGCGTACGCGACCGGTCTGGCCCGCCGCGGCCTGGCCGAGCTGCCGGAACGGCTGCGGTCACTGGTACGTACCGAGCTGTGGGACGAATTGCCTTCGGTGTTAACCGATTCCATACTCGATGAGCTGGTGGTGTGCGGACGTCATGATGAGCTGCCCATGATGTTGAAGGCGAGGTTCGGTGACGTTGCCGACGGCATCGTCCTACCGCCGCTGGGCGACGGGGACGACGATGAGTCGCTGGGCGCATGCGTGGCCCAATTGCGAGCCGTGGACTAACCGGGGGATCGAACGGTCGCCGCGGGCGAGATCGGGTCGACGTGGGGGATCGCGAGTCGCGGGTTTGCGCCGGCGGCGACCACGCGCATCACGAATCCAGCCGCTTCTTCTGCTTGCCGGGCGGCGTCGATCCCACCCACGATCGCGGGCCGCGCCCCCAGGTCGGCGATCAGTGCCTCAGCGCGGTGCAGCGCGTCGGGATCGTCACCGCAGATCACGACCACCGGTGCGATGGCGGGACTGCCGGTGAATGGCCACGATGCTCCGGCGAACAGGTGCAGGGCCTTGACCACACCGGCACCGATCGCGAGACTCGCGACGTACTCGGCGGCCGATCCGGTTGCGGGGATCAGGCGCCCGGTCGTGAAGTCGACCGGATTGGTGCAGTCGATGACGGCCTTGCCCGACAGGGCGCCACTCGGACCGCCGACCAGAGTCAACGCGGTTTCCAGTCCCTCCCATGCGATCGCGACCACCACGACGTCCACCGCGTCGGCGAACTCGCTCGGGTCGATCGGCACTGCGGCTGAACCGATCTGCTGTGCGGCGGTCCGGACATGGGCGGGGTTGCGGCCGGTCACCACGATGGAATGACCGGCGTCTGCCCAGGCCTTGCCGAGCGTCGCCGTGAGATTCCCGGTCCCGATCAGTCCTATCTTCACCATTGGTCTCCTCCGTCGGATGCGAGCTGCCAGGACGACGTTAGGAGGCGCGTTCCTACCAATCGGAAGGAATCGCATGGGGACAATGTCTAGGTGAACGAAGCGGGATGCGAGACCTTCATCTCGGACTGCCGTATCCGCGCCGCGGCCGAACTCATCAGGCACACGTGGGATCCGGTCGTCCTCGCGGCACTGCGCCTTGGGCCGACCCGGCGCAGCGTTCTGCTGGGGCGCATCGCCGGGGCCAGCGACAAGGTATTGACCGGTGCCCTCCGTCGCCTGGTGCTCCGCGGTCTCGTCAGGAAGGTGAGGGACGACCTGCGATGTGACGCGGCCGTCTATGAACTCACTGAGTTGGGTGCGTCATTCGCCGAAGGTCCGTTGCTCGAACTCGGCCGATGGGCGGCAGAGAATCACGCCGACCTGTCAGGGACGTACTGACCGCTGATATCTCTAGCCGTCGCCGGGGGAGGGCGCGGAGGACACTTCTTCGAGGCATCCTTCGGCGACGGCATGCTTGATGCTGTCGGTCAGCCGCGGGCATGACCGGGCCCGAGCCGGATCCCCACCGGTGGACCGGATCTCCTCGAAAGTCGCGCAGCGCTGCACCGCCTCGGAATTCCACTGCACCGAGGTGTGTTCTGCGCTGAGCTTCTTCACCTGCACCGCCACGTGGCAGAACCGGCAGTCCACCGAAACCAGGCCCGAAGTCAGGTAGCGCTCGCGGTCGCGTGCGCTGGACTCGCGGACCGCGGCGGCACGTTGCGGATCGGACGCGAAATCCGGCGCCTTGGACCACGATCCGGACGATGAACCCGCACTGGTGCCGCTGCCGGCGTGATGATCGTCATCGTCATGTGCGCCGTGCAGCAGCAGCATCGAGCGGGCCAGGTCGTCGACATCTGGCGCCTGGCTCCGCTCGTTGCGTGTCGTCATCAGCTGGACTGCAGTGTTTCCGTCTGAGCCGACTTCTCAGCCGCTTTGGTCTTGAGGTTCTCCTCGACCTCCACATGCCACTTCTCGTTGGCCGCGGTGGTGTCGATCTCCATCTCGAAGCGGTCGGTCATGTCCGGCGTCACGTCGGCAACGTCGACGTAGAACTGCTGGTACCAGCGGCGCATCTGGTAGACGGCGCCGTCCTCCTCGACCAGCAACGGGTTGTCGATGCGGGTCTTGTGCTTCCAGATCTCGACGTCCTGCATGAAGCCCTGGCTGACGCCGTCGGTCATCGCGTTGGCCAGCTTCTGGGTGGTCTTTTCGTCCATGCCCTTTGGCTTTTCGACAATGACGCCCCACTGCAGCATGAATGCGTCCTGGCTGACCGGGTAGTGGCAGTTGATCAGGATCGACTCGGCCTTGTAGCCGCTGTAGTTGTTGTGCAGCCAGTTGATCATGAACGACGGGCCGAAGTAGGAGGCTTCGGAATCCAGATGGGACTCCCCGTACTGGGTGCCCATGCCGCCGATGTCCTGGCGGCCCACGTTGTGCAGGTACTGCGAGGCGATGTGCCCCTCGAAGACGTTCTTGAAGTACGTCGGCAGTCCGAAGTGGATGTAGAAGAAGTGCGCCATGTCGGTGACGTTGTCGATGATCTCGCGGCAGTTGCTGCCCTCGATCAACATCGAGTTCCACTGCCACTCGGTCCAGTCGTCGCTGGCCGACTCGGGGATCTCCGGGATCTGGACCTCGGGCTGCGGATCGTTGCCCTCGTGGTCGTGCCAGACGAACAGCAGGCCGCCACGCACGTCGGTGTGCCAGGCGCGGGTGCGGGCCAGCCGCGGGGTGCGCTTGGCATAGGGGACGAGCTTGCACTTGCCGTCGCCGCCCCAGCGCCAGTCGTGGAACGGGCAGGCTACGGTGTCGCCCTTGATGGTTCCCTGCGACAGGTCGCCACCCATGTGCCGGCAGTAGCCGTCGAGAATCTTCAGGGACCCTTCCGAGTCGGCGAACACCACCAGCTTGGTGCCGAAGATCTCGACAGAGTGCGGCTGACCGTCAAGGAAGTTCTTGACCGGTCCCAGGCAGTGCCAGCCCCGCGCGTAGCGGTCTGGCAGGGCGCCGGTGTCGATCTCTCTGATGCCGGCATGTTCGGTAGTCACGGTGGGCCTCCCGTATCGGTGCTCTTAACTAGAACACGTTACAGTTTTTTGAGCCCGGATGGCAATAATTCAGGCGTGACCTGGGGCATACCCCTCGTGAACGGCTCTTACTCGCGCTCCGGAAGGCCGATTCGCAGAGCAATCTGTTGCATTCGTCCCACGCCGGCCACTGTCTGCGGCGGCACCGGATCATCCGGGTTGCTGTCGAACTCCAGGCGAACTACCGCGCGCCCCTGGGTGTACATCAGCAGCGTCACCGCCTTCTTGCCGTCGGGCGCCGTCCCCGAGATGACAGTGCCGTTCGAACCGACCGGCACCGGTTGCGGTTGCCCGCCGGTCACCATCGTGCTGACGGCCGCCGACGCCTGCTTGAGCGTTGCCGAGGCGGTCGCGGCATCCGGGTAGATCAGGATCGTGTCGGCGATCGCCCTGGTGTCGTCGGCATTGACGAACAATGCGCTGGCCCCGGACTGGCCATCGGGATTGACGTTGCTGGACCGCGCGGTGAACGTCTCCGGCGGAATGCTGACGTCCTCGGCCTGCAGCAGCAGGTGGCTGTAGTCGGATGCCTCGGATTTCGCCGACTTGGGCGCTGCCGCCGACGACGAGGAGGTCGGCGCAGCCGCCCACGGCGTACTCGGTGGATCGTCGGCCGGGGAGCACGCTGCGGCCGTGCCGACGATGGCCGTGGCAAGACCGATGGTGAGCAAGAACTTGGGGCGGTTGGGTGTCGTGAGCGACATAGTTACTGTTCAGGGTACGCGTCGCCGCGCTGACGCCGGTTTCCTGCGGTATATGTGGACGATGCCGCTGTATTCGTTCGAGGGCCGTGCGCCCGTGGTCGACCCAGGTGCGTTCGTGGCCCCGACGGCGACATTGATCGGCAACGTGACCGTCGAGGCGGGCGCCTCGGTGTGGTTCAACACGGTGCTGCGAGGTGACTTCGCCCCGATCGTCATCCGTGAGGGTGCCAACGTTCAGGACGGGTCGGTGCTGCACGCGCCACCGGGAATCCCCGTCGACATCGGTCCCGGCGCGACCGTCGCCCACATGTGCGTGGTGCACGGGGCGCACGTGGGCGAGGAGGCACTGATCGCCAACCACTGCACGGTGCTCGATGGGGCGGTCATCGGCCGACGAAGCCTGATCGCGGCACATTCTCTGGTGGTCGGCGGCACCAAGATTCCCGATGAGGTGTTGGTCACCGGTGCGCCCGCGAAGATCCGCGGACCCATCGCGGGTACCGGCGCACAGACCTGGGTGCAGAGCAACCCGGCGGCGTACCGGGCCCTGGCCCAGCGTTACCTGTCGGGGCTCGTCGAGCTCTGACTTCGCCGATCATGGCCCTCGGCCAGGTGAGAAACACTCGCTGCGCCTAAGTGCAGAGCACTGGTTATTTCCGGCGCGACGCGACCACCGTGGCGGAAAGGTCGCCTTCGAGTGCAAGTACCTCGAGGCTCAGGTGGACGGCGGTGATCAACGCCGGCGAACGCAGCGACTCGCCGAACATCGACTCGACGCGTTTCACTCTGTGCCGCACAGTATTCGGATGCACGCTGAGTGCCTTCGCTGTTGCTACGACATCGAGATCATGGGCGAAGAACGCGCGAATGAACTCCAGGTAGCCATCGTGCTGACCGAGCACGGCGAGCTGTTCGGTGGCCTTGGCGGCGGTGGTCTCCCGGTGTTGTCCGGTCAAGAGCCAATCTGCGATACCAACGTCCTCGAACTTGGTGTAGCGAAGGCTTCGCGTTTGCGCGGCCCGCAGCGCCCGCTGTGCGTTTCTCAAACGTTCCGGACCGGTGCGCACATCCTGGAACGGTTCGGAGAAGCCGCAGACTGCACCTTCGGGCTGGTTGGTGATCCAGCCGTTGACGGCAGGCACATCCGCCGCGAGCACGCCGATCAGCTGATCGGCGAGCTGTGCGAACATCACGGGCAGGCGCATCAATCTCGCGAGATCGAGCGCGTCAGTCTCCAGGGCGTCAAGCGCGGTCCCGGCTCGCGTTACCCAGCGTCCGGCGTCGTAACCATCCGTGGGAGACATTGCGAACACACGCAATTGGGGTCGGTGCCCGAACCTCAACGACTCCAGATGTCCTTCGGCGCTGAATTGATCGATGATCTCACCGGCAACCAGCTCACGCACAAACGCCGCCTGGCGTGCACGGTTCTCCACCGCCGCCCGGTAGCGCGACCGCTCGATCGCGTTGAGCAGGCGGACGGAGACCTGGAGAGTCGATCGGGCGAGAGCGTCGGGAACTTCGTGACGGGTCGAGGCGACCACAAGCCAGTGTGGTTCTCCCCCAGGCTCAATCGGGTCGGCTGTCACCGACCACTTACCGACGCTGAACCGTAGATGGCCGCTGCGGCCACGCAGTTGGGACCGCATCAGATGCGACGGCGCCTTGCCGGAGGACGCGACGACGTCACCCAGCTCGTTGTACAGCAGTACGCTGCAACGCAATATCGCGGCCAGGCGGGATATCAGCTCCTGCTCGGGATCAGCGGCGCCCAGCGCGTCGAGTAGCTGATCCTGCATCTGCAACGCGCGCCGCAAGGAATGCGACTCAACCGAATGAGTCTGTTCCGCAACACGATCGATCACCGTCATGAAGGCGACTTCGCGCGGCACGGTGAACACCGCGAAGTGATGACGGTTCGCCTCGTCCACCAGTGCGCGAGGCACTTCATCGGTGACAACCCCGAGTCCGTACCCGAGGGCGGCGACGCCGGCCGACACCAGCTCGCGCACCAGGCCGCGGAACGCCTGCGCTGATTGTCCGCTCCTGGCGGCATCGCCGTAGAGCGACCCCGTCGTCAGCATCACTGTTCCCGGCTGCAGCCACTCTGACGGATAGGCGATCTCGATCGCGTGTGCGCCCGACAGCGGTACATGCGGATTGCAGTCGCTCACCAGGGCGAGGCCGAGCGACTGATCCAACAGCAGATCAACAAGGCGGAAATCGTCGTTTTGCACGGGTTGCAGCAGCCTCACCCTGGACAGTTAAAAACTCCAACCTGATTGTAGCCAACAGTCACTTTCTCCAATTGGCCCAGGATTCGTGCAGCTCAATACTTGACCACACTTCACCAGAGGAGGCTTGCAATGAAGCAGAACACAGCCACGAAGACCCTTCGTGTTGCTGTCGACGTGGGTGGGACGTTTACCGATGTGTGCATCTTCGACGAGCGTGACCAGAGCACCCGCGTTGCCAAGGTGCCGTCCACTCCGCACGACCCTATGGAGGCGGTCGTTGCCGGTGTGCGATCAGCCGGTGTCGATCTTTCAGCGGTGACCCTGTTCTCGCACGGCACGACGGTCGCGACCAACGCGTTGATCACGCGTCGTTTTCCGGCCGCCGCGATGGTGTGCAGCGAGGGGTTCCGCGACATCCTGGAGATCCGCGACGGCACGAAAGATGAACTCTGGGATTCCTACGTCGACGTCGGCGCGCCGTACATCAAGCGGCGAAACCGGTACGAGGTACCTGAGCGAATCGATTACGTCGGCTCGATAATCACTCCCCTCGACGAAGACAAGGCGCGAGACGTCGCACGCATCCTGCGGCGCAAAGGTGTACTGACCGTTGCTGTTTGCTTCATGAACTCCTACGTCAATGACACCCATGAACGAAGAATGCGCGAAATTCTGATCGATGAGATCCCTGGCGTCACGGTGTCGACGTCAAGTGAGATCCTGCCGGAGATCTTCGAATACGACCGCGCGTCCACGACAGTGGCCAATGCGGTGCTCGCCCCACTGGTGAGTGGTTATGTGAAACGACTGGAAGGATCTCTGCGCGCCGACGGCTACGACGGTGACCTGTTGCTTTTGCACTCCGGCGGTGGATCCATGACGCCGGCCATGGTCGACCGCTACCCGGTGCGGTTGGCCGCCTCAGGCATCGCCGCGGGCGCCATCGCGGTGGCCGACATTGCTTCGCGCTGCGGATACCCTAACGCGATCGGCCTCGACATGGGTGGGACGAGTTCGGATATCTCTCTGGTCTACGACGGTGAGATTCGCACCACCAAGCGGTGGCAGGTCGAGTACGGCTTCCCCATCTGCTTCCCCAGCATCGAGGTTCTCACCATCGGCGCAGGCGGCGGCTCGCTCGCCTGGATCGATGAGGCCGGCTCCCTGCGTAATGGACCCCAATCCGCAGGTGCGGCACCCGGTCCGGCCTGCTACCAACGCGGCGGTACCGAACCGACCAACACCGACGCCAACCTGGTGCTCGGCCGGCTGGGCGAGTCGCTGATCGGCGGCGAACTGACGCTCGACGCGGATGCGGCGCGTGAAGCCGTGCGTACCGGTATCTCCGAGCGCCTCGACCTCGACGTCGACACCGCGGCATCGAACATCATCCAGGTCGCCAACGCCAACATGGCCGACGCTGTGCGACTGCTGTCCATCCGCCGCGGATACGACCCCAGGGACTTCGTCCTGGTGGTCTGTGGCGGGGCCGGAGCACTACACGGTGCCGCCCTGGCCAAGGAACTGTCGATCCCCACGGTTGTGGTGCCGGCTCATCCCGGAATCACCTCGGCGCAAGGGTGTTTGCTCGTCGACATTCGGCACGACTTGTCGGCGATGTTCCAGCGCATCGCCTCCGACGTCGACCCCGCGGAGCTCGAATCCGAATTCGCGCAGCTCGAAAAGGAGGGCCTCGCCCGGCTCCGACACGAGGGGGTCGATGAGGATCGCATGCGTATCGACCGCTCGATCAGCATGCGCTACGCGGGACAATGGCGGTCGCTGAGCGTCACCGCCGACAACCGGGACGGGTTCTTGGACCGTGCGGTCGAACTCTTCCACGAAGAACACGAACGCGACTACTCGTTCCGCCGCGAACACGTTGCCGTCGAGATCTACCAAATCGGCGTTCGCGCCATCGGCGAGACTCCGAAACCTCGCTTCCCCCAACAGAACGCGTCGGACGCACCCGCGCCGTCGCCACTCACAATTCGGCAGGTCTACTTTGACGAAGTCGGTGGGCGCGTGCCGACGCCGGCCTTCGACCGCGACGAACTCATCGCCGGAAACTCGATCGACGGGCCCGCCATCATCGACCAGCTCGACTCGACCACTGTCATACCGCCCTCGACCACCGCCGTCGTCGACGAGTGGGGCAACATTCGAATCCATATTCACCAGGAGCAGCAGTGAACGCCGCAAGCACTACCCGCCGCCGCCTCGATCCGGTCACGTTCGAGGTCCTCAAGAACGCGTTCGTGACGTCCGTCGACCTGATGAGTGAGCAGATCCTGCGCACCTGCTACTCGTTCGTCATCTACAGCCGAGACTTCTCCTCGGCGTTGTGTGATGCACAGGGCAACACCGTCATGCAGGGCAGCCAAGACATTGCGGTGCACGTCGGAACGCTGCACTTCCAATGCAAAGCCGTGCTCGAAGAGTTCGGCGACGACATCAACCCCGGTGACGTCTTCTGCGTCAACGACCCCTACCGCGGTGGCACCCACCTCAATGACGTCAGCTTCATCCGGCCGATCTTCGCCGACGCCCAGCTGATCGGATTCGCCCAGAACAAGGGACACTGGGCCGATATCGGCGGCAGCGTCCCCGGATCTTTCGACGTCACCGCCACCGAGCATTTCGCCGAGGGGTTGCGGATCACGCCCGTCCGTATCTGGCACGAAGGCCGTTTTCTCGCAGATGTCGCCAAACTGCTGGTGGCCAACACCCGGGCCCCAGAGATCAGCCTGGGCGACCTGCACGCCCAGGCCGAGGCAACCGGCGTGTGCGAGCGCGAGATTCAACGACTGGTCGCCAAGTACGGCTGCGACACCGTCGTCGAAGCCATGGCCGAGGTGCAGGACTACGTGGAGCGAATCGTCCGCCAGCGCATCGCAGAACTACCCGACGGCGAGTGGGTGACCGAGGACTACCTCGACTCGGATCCTTCGAAACCGGAGGGGATGGTGCCGATCCGAGTGAAAATGACCATCGAGGGAGATCAGCTCAGTTACGACCTTTCCGGCAGCGCCCCCGCGGTAGCGAGCTTCCTCAACTGTGGGTACGGCACGGCCTTCTCGGGAATTGTCGCGGGCACAAAGACGTTCTTTCCCGACGTTCCGCTGAACTCCGGCTTATACGCCGCCATCAATACCGACATCGGGCCCGAAGGCACTGTGGTCAACGCGGGCTGGCCGATCGCGGTGACCGGATTCTGTTCTGGCCCATACGAAAAAATCATGAACGCCATCTTCGAACTATGGTCGGCGATCACGCCCGAGCGGGCCATCGCATGTTCATTCAACCTTGAGTACCTTCTCGTCGGTGGCCGCGACGCCCGAGCCGACGAACGTCCGTTCTTCATGTGGTACGACTGGATGGCCGGCGGTTGGGGAGGACGCAGCACCAAGGACGGTTCCACTGCCACGGCGCCGGTATTCGGTGTCGGACTGGCCGTCCAGCCGTGCGAGGGGCAAGAACGCCTGACTCCGGTGCTGACGACCAAGCACGCGATCATTCCCGACTCCGGTGGGCCGGGTTTGTATCGCGGAGGCTGCGGCGTGACCAAAGGCGGCACCCTGACCGACTGCGAGAACACCGTGATGTCCTATTGCTGCGACCGATCCCGGTCGGTTACCTGGGGCATCGACGGCGGGCTCCCCTCGATTCCTCACGGCGTCTGGCTCAACCGCGGAACGGCAGAAGAAGCGTTTCTGGGATCGGTGTTCTCCGGTGTTGCGGTGCAGGCCGGCGATACCTTCGAGCGGCCGTCGGCAGGCGGTGGCGGACTCGGCGATCCCCTCGACCGCGCTCCCGAGGCCGTCCTGGAGGACGTGATCGACGGCTACGTGACCATAGTCGGCGGCGCACGCGATTACGGCGTGGTCATCACGCCGATCGACCCTGAGATCGACGAGTACGAGATCGACCGCACTGCAACCGATGCGCTGCGCGCCGAAATCCGGGCAGCTCGCAAGCAGTGGCTCAACGTCGACCCCGCAGAGGTCGCCGCCCGCTTCCGTGACGGTGAGCTCGATACCTTCGATCTGTTGCGCCGCTACGGCGTCGTGGTCGACTGGGGAACCGGCGAATTGCTCCCGAACACCACCAAACAATTCCGCGACCTGCTGCATGTGCGCGCGGCCTCACATTGGGAATGACGACGCGTCCCGGTTGGACCCGGGTACGGCACTATCGTCGTGCCCGGAGTCCTGCCGTCATTGCCTCGCGGACCTCTAGCTGTCGATCTTCTCGGCGCTCGCGCGGTCCACTTCCCAGAAGGCCCGCAGCGCGACCATCTGCCCGTCGTCGTTCACACGGTAGGTGAACACACCCGGGGTGGTGATCCGGTGCCCGCCCATGGTGGTGACGATGCTGCCGACATTGGCTTCCTCGTTGCCGCACTGGAACGTGTCGACGAACTTGAATTCGAGGTTGTCGGTCGGGGCGATGGCCTTGTCCCAGAACGCCGCGATGGCTTCCTTGCCCTGGTGCCCCAAGCCTGCGGGGTCGAAGAACGACGGCCCGATGGGGTCCTGGACGATCGCGTCGTCGGCGAAGTTGTCCAGCCAGGCCTGCTTGTCCCGGGCGGCAACCGCATCCCGGGATCGCTTGCCTGCCAGGTGGGCCGGGTGGTCGGGGTTGGTGACGGCCATGTCAGTCCTGCCAGCCGGAGTGGATGTAGGTGTCGGCGAACCGCTTGAGCGAGTCCTGCTTCTTTTCCAACGGGGCGTCGAAGCCCAGGCCCTCGAGCATCCAGGGGATGACGATGTTGTCGGTGATGCCGGCCGCGGCGAGCTCACGGTGCCCGTCGAGATCGAACTTGTCGATGCACACCGCCTGGAACTCGAAAGGCTCATCGGCCCGGCCATATTCGGCCCGCAGCTTGTTGATCGCCGCCACGGTCTCACTCAGCTGTGCGCACGTCATCATCGCGCTGGTCCAGCCGTCACCAATGCGGGCCGCCCGCTTGAGGGCCACCGGGGTGTGTCCGCCGACGTAGAACGGGACGGGCTCCGACGGGGCCGGGCTCATCTGCAGATGCTCGAAATCGTAGAACTCGCCGTGGAACTCGACCATGCCGCCGCCGAGTACGAGCTTGAGCACCTCGATCATCTCGTCGACGCGCGCGCCTCGCTTGGCGAAGGGTACCCCGCACCACTCGAATTCCTCTGGTGCCCAGCCGATTCCGACGCCGAACCCGAACCGGTTGTTGGTCAGGTTGGCCACCGATCCGACCTGGCGGGCCAGCAGTAGCGGGTTACGCGAGCCGAGCTTCATGACGTTGGTGTAGAACCGCAGCGTCGAGGTGGACGCCCCCATCGAGGCCGCCGCGATCAGCGGGTCCACCCACGGGGTCTCGGCATTCCACATCCGCGACCCGTCGGGGGTGTACGGATAGTCCGCGGCCTGCTTCTCCATGTAGAACAGCGAGTCGGGAAGCGCGATCGAGTCGAACCCGACTTCCTCTGCGGTACGGGCCAATCCGGTCAGGTGCTCGAGCGGGCCCATGGCCACGCTGAGCGTGTACTTCATCATCGATGGCTCCTCGCGCGAGCGCTCGTCGGCCGCGTCACTTGTCCGCCGGCTTGTCGCTGGAAACCACCCACATCGAGTAGTACTGCGCCCCACCGCCGTAGGCGTGGCCCAGTGCCTTGCGTGCGCCCTCGACCTGGTGGTCGCCGGCCTTGCCCATCACCTGGATGGCCGATTCGGCGAACCGGATCATGCCGGACGCGCCGATCGGGTTCGAGCTCAGCACACCACCTGAGGCGTTGAACGGGATCTTCCCGCCGATAGCCGTCTCGCCGGCCTCGGTGAGCTTCCAGCCCTCGCCCTCGGCGGCGAAACCGAGGTTCTCCAACCACATCGGCTCGAACCAGGAGAACGGCACGTACACCTCGGCCACGTCGATCTCGTCGATCGGGCTGGTGATACCGGCATCGCGCCACAGTGCCGCCGCGGCATCGCGACCGGCCTGCGGGTTGACCTGGTCGCGACCCGAGTAGGCCAACGGTTCGGTCCGCAGGGCGGTGGCGTGGATCCACGCCACCGGATGGCCCTCGGCGATACGGGCGTCTGCTGTCGCTTCGTCGCCGATCACCATGGCGGCCGCGCCGTCGGACGACGGGCAGGTCTCATCGAAACGGATCGGGTCCCACAACATCTGCGAGGCCATCACCTTTTCCAGGGTGATGTCGGGCTGATGCAGGTGAGCCAGCGGGTTCTTGGCACCGTTGAGCCGGTCCTTGACCGCGACCATCGCGCCGATGTGGTTCGGGGCGCCGGAGCGGCGGATGTAGGCCCGTACGTGCGGGGCGAAGTAACCGCCCGCACCCGCGCCGACCGGCTTGGTGAAGGGCACCGGAATGCTCAACGCCCACATGGCATTCGATTCCGACTGCTTCTCCCACGACATGGTCAGCACCCGGCGGTACTTGCCCGACTTCACCAGGCTGGAGGCGACGATCGCGGTGGACCCGCCGACCGAACCCGCGGTGTGTACCCGGATCAGCGGCTTGTTGGTCGCACCGGTGGCGTCGGCCATGAACAACTCGGGCATCATCACGCCCTCGAAGAAGTCCGGCGCCTTGCCGACAACGACGGCGTCGATGTCGTCCATCGTCGAGCCGGAATCGGCGAGCGCCCTGTCGATGGCTTCGCGCACCAGGCCGTTCATCGACACGTCGTGGCGCTTGGCCACGTATTTGGTCTGCCCGGTGCCCAGGACCGCTGCTTTGTTCCCCATTATTTGCCCTCCAGGACCGCGACCAGATTCTGTTGCAGCGCAGCGCCACTGGTGGCGTGCGCCAACACGCGCCCGGCCGAGCCGGAGAAGATGTGCTGCGCGGCGAAACCGATGCGCTCCAGGCCGGCGGAGAACATCGGGTTGGCGGCCAGCGCACCGCCGGAAGGATTGATCTTGGTGTTCTCGCCCAGACCGATCGCCTCGGTGAGGATCAGCTGCTGATGGGTGAACGGGGCGTAGATCTCGGCCACCTCGATCGAGCTCACGTCGCCACCGGTGGCGACCTGCGCCGACGCGGTGGTCGAAGTGGAGACGGTCAGGTCACGGGCACCCAGCACCGGCGTCTCGATGCGGTGCTCGAAACCG
This sequence comes from Mycobacterium sp. NPDC050441, assembly GCF_040655355.1. NCBI lineage: Bacteria > Bacillati > Actinomycetota > Actinomycetes > Mycobacteriales > Mycobacteriaceae > Mycobacterium > Mycobacterium sp. NPDC050441. Next base: position 45,585 of record NZ_JBFAJS010000006.1, read on the forward strand.
GTGATCCAGGCCGGATTTTCGCGTAGCTCACGGGCCCGGTCGCCGGCGGCCAGCACAATGGCCGAGGCACCGTCGGTGATCGGAGCGATGTCATGGCGGCGCAGCGGGTCGGCGAAGAACGGGCGATCCAGCAGCTCGGCGACGGACGACGCGGATTCCACCGAGTCGACCCGGTCGGCCGCGGCGAACGAATCCAGGGCGACCTGTGCCATCTGCTCAGCGGTCCACTTGCCGGCGTCCAGGCCGAACCGGGCTTGCAGCCCAGCCGTCGACACCGCATCCGGCCACAGTGGCGCAACGGTGTACGGGTCGGTCTGCAGGGCCAGTACCCGGCGCAGAACACCTGCCGAGGACTTGCCGAAACCGTAGACCAGCGCCGTGTCCACCTCGCCGGTGAGGATCTTGATATAGGCCTCATACAGCGCCCAGGCCGCGTCCATCTCGACATGCGACTCATTGATCGGCGGCACCGCGCCGATCGAGTCGATCGCCGAGATGAACGAGAAGGCCCGGCCGGCAAGGTAGTCCGAGGATCCAGAGCACCAGAAGCCGATATCCGTCTGCTGCAGGCCGAGTTCGCCGAAGAGCTGGCCGAAGCAGGGCATCAGCATCTCGACGCCGTTGGTGGTGCCATCAGTGCGGCGCACATGCGGGGCATGGGCGAAACCGACGACAGCGACATCACGAAGAGTCATGTGGGGGTTCCCTTTACAGGTGGTGCTTGTAGCTGTCGTAGTCGGCGTCGGGCTCACCCGTCGGCCGGAAATGCGAGATGTTGTCGATGCCGAGGCCCCATTCCTCCCGGGGCTTCCACACCGCTTCGACCCTCATGCCCATCCGGACTTCCGACGCGTCGATGTCGGTCACGAGATGCAGGAACGGAATGTCGGCGCCGTCGAGCAGCACGTAGGCCGCGACGTACGGCGGCTTGATCCGCTGGCCGGCGAACGGGATGTTGATGATCGCGAACGTGGTGACCGTGCCCTTGTCGACCAGCTCCACGAACTCGGTGAGTTCCTGGCCGGTGGCCGGGTCGGCCTCCTTGGGCGGGAAGTACACCTTGCCTTTTTCGCCGTTCACGCCGGAAGTGCGCGCGCCGAGCAGCTTGCCGTCGCGTAGACCGCGCAGGTAGGTGCTCTCCGGCTGAGACGCCGTGTGTTGGATCTCGATGTTCGACGGGGCCACCTGCATGGTGACCGGATCGCGCTGATCGGACGGAACGACTGGGACATCCTCGGCAGTCTCGCCCGGGACGAAGTACGCGATGTCGGTGATCGCGCCCACCGGCTCGTCGACCCAGTGCGCGTGCACCCGGGCACCGGTGCTGAGCTCGCCTTCCTTGACGTCCACGGCATGCAGCAGCGGGGTATCGGCGCCGTCGAGCTTGATCAACGCCCAGGCGAACGGCCGGTCCAGCGGCTGGCCCTCAAGGGGTTCGGGTTGCCAGGTCCAGGACACCACGGTCCCGACGCTGGACACCGGAACCACCTCGGTCAATGCGTCGTAGGTGACCGGGTCATACTCAGCGGGTGGCACGTGCACGCGTCCGTCCGACCCGCGTACGCCGACGATCCGGCGCTCACGCAGGGCGGTGAAGAACTGACTGAGCAGTGAGCCCACTGAACGGGTGTAGTCAAAAGACAGTTTCAGTGGCGCGGAAAGTGGCGGCTCACGGTGATCTGTCGAGGCCGGGCGGCTTTGGCTGGCTGTCACACATCGAGTAGAACAGGTTCTAACAATCGTGGCAAGGACACGTGGGAAGGCAATCTAAATGAAGCTGGGTCTACAACTCGGATACTGGGGCGCGCAGCCGCCGACCAACCATGCCGAACTCGTCGCGGCCGCCGAGGCGGAGGGCTTCGACACTGTCTTCACCGCCGAGGCGTGGGGGTCGGATGCCTACACCCCGCTGGCCTGGTGGGGCCGGGAGACCACCCGCATGCGGCTGGGCACCTCGGTCATCCAGATGTCCGCCCGTACCCCGACCGCGTGCGCGATGGCCGCTCTGACACTGGATCACCTGTCCGGTGGCCGCCACATCCTCGGCCTCGGCGTCTCCGGCCCGCAGGTGGTCGAGGGCTGGTACGGCGCGAAGTTCCCGAAGCCGCTGGCCCGCACCCGCGAGTACGTCGACATCCTGCGTCAGGTTTGGGCGCGGGAGGCCCCGGTGCACAGCGACGGCCCGCACTACCCGCTGCCGTTGACCGGCGAGGGCACCACCGGGCTGGGCAAGAACCTCAAGCCGATCACCCATCCGCTGCGCGCCGACATCCCGGTGATGCTCGGTGCCGAGGGGCCCAAGAACGTCGCCATGGCCGCCGAGATCGCCGACGGCTGGCTACCGATCTTCTACTCGCCGCGCATCGCCGGCATGTACAACGAATGGCTCGATGAGGGCTTCGACCGGCCCGGTGCCCGGCGCACCCGGGAGACCTTCGAGATCTGTGCCACCGCACAGGTCGTGGTCACCGACGACCGGCCGGCGATCATGGAGCTGATGAAGCCGCACCTGGCGCTGTACATGGGCGGGATGGGGTCTGAGGACACCAACTTCCACGCCGAGGTCTACCGCCGGATGGGGTACGCCGAGGTCGTCGACGACGTCACCAAGTTGTTCCGCAGTGACCGGAAGGACGAAGCCGCCAAGATCATTCCCGACGAATTGGTCGATGACTCCGCGATCGTCGGTAACCTCGACTACGTCAAGGAGCAGATCAAGGCCTGGGAGGCCTCAGGCGTGACCATGATGGTTGTCGGCGCCCGCTCCGTCGAGCAGATCAAGGACCTTGCCGCCCTGGTGTAGAGGTCGTTGTAGACACTTCTTGAAATCTGTTTACTGCAGGGGCTAGATTCAGTGGTGTGAGTGACGCCACTCCTGCCTCGCAGCACACTGTCGCCGGCACCGTGTTGACGATGCCGGTTCAGATCCGTACCGCCGAACAACACATGGCGATGTTCTCGGTGGGTGCCGACGCTGCGCAACGCATGATCGACTACAGCGGCCTGCGCGTCTACCGGCACCGACCGCACCGCGCACTCGTCGTGCTGATGCTGATGCACTACGTCGACGGTGACCTGGGTCCGTATCTGGAATACGGCACCAACGTCATGGTGAACCGGCCCGGATCGGAGGAGTCGGGCCTGCGCGGCCTGAGCTCGGCCGGCGCCTTCGTGCATCATCTCCCGGTCGACGGGGAGTTCACGCGCCAGGCCGGCCGGCAGATCTGGGGCTATCCGAAAGTCTTGGCGGACTTCACCGTTCGCGGTGCGGACAATGGGGCCGGGGTTCGCGGTGCGGACAATGGGGCCGGGGTCCGCGACGGCAAGCCGTTCAGCTTCGACGTGAACATCGACGGCAAGCCGGCGGTGGGGATGGACTTCAAACCCGGGCTTCCCGTTCCATCTCGGTTCACCGCCAAACCCCAGGTGCAGTTCACCTACTCCCACCTCGACGGCGTCCTGCGCGAAACCGAAGGCCAGATGCGGCTTTCCGGTGTGCGGTACCGCCCGGGCGGGGTCACGGTGCGGCTGGGGGAGCACCCGTACGCCAAAGAACTCGCGGCCCTGGGCCTGCCCAAACGGGCGATGCTGTCCAGTTCGGTCCGCAATGTACAGATGACATTCGCTGATGCCAAGGAGATTTCGTGACCCAAGTACTGCTCAAGCCCGATGTCGACCTCACCAACGGCAATTTCTATGCCGACGGTGGCGCGCGCGAGGCCTACCGATGGATGCGGGCCAACGAGCCGGTGTTCCGTGACCGCAATGGGTTGGCCGCCGCCGCCACGTATGCGGCGGTGATCGACGCCGAACGCAATCCCGAGCTGTTCTCCAACGCCGGTGGCATCCGCCCCGATCAGCCCGGCATGCCGTACATGATCGACATGGACGATCCGGCACATGTGTTGCGCCGCAAGCTGGTCAACTCCGGGTTCACCCGTAAGCGGGTCATGGACAAGGTGCCGTCGATCGTGAACCTGTGCGACACCCTGATCGATGCGGTGTGTGAACGCGGGGAATGCGATTTCGTCCGCGACATTGCCGCGCCGCTGCCGATGGCGGTGATCGGTGACATGCTCGGGGTGTTGCCCACCGAGCGCGAGATGCTGCTGAAGTGGTCGGATGACCTGGTCTGCGGCCTGAGCTCACACCTCGACGAGGCGGCCATCGGCATGCTGATGGAGACGTTTGCCGCCTACACCGCGTTCACCATGGAGGTGATCGCCAAGCGGCGCGCCGAGCCGACCGATGATCTGTTCTCGATCCTGGTGAATGCTGAGGTCGAGGGGCAGAAGATGAGCGACGACGAGATCGTCATGGAGACGCTGCTGATCCTCATCGGCGGCGACGAGACCACGCGGCACACGCTCTCGGGCGGGACCGATCAGCTGCTGCGCCACCGTGATCAGTGGGATCGCCTGGTCGCGGATCAGTCTCTGTTGCCCGGCGCGATCGAGGAAACCCTGCGCTGGACCTCACCGGTCAAGAACATGTGCCGCACCCTGACCGCCGACACCACCTTCCACGGAGCCGAGTTGAAGGCCGGCGAGAAGATCATGTTGATGTTCGAGTCGGCCAACTTCGACGAGGCCGTTTTCGAGAATCCTGACGAGTTCCACATCGACCGAAACCCCAATAGCCACTTGGCTTTCGGCTTCGGGACGCATTTCTGCCTGGGTAATCAGCTGGCTCGCCTGGAACTGCGCCTGATGCTCGAACGGTTGCTCGAACGGCTGCCCGATCTGCGGTTGGCCGACGGCAACCAGTTGCCGTTGCGTCCGGCCAACTTCGTCAGCGGTCCGGAAGCGATGCCGGTCGTGTTCACCCCGAGCGCTCCGGTGGGCGCCTAACTGCAAACCGCGCGAGCGTGGATCTGTTGCGAGAATCCGCCCGATTTCTCGCAACAGATCCACACTCGGCGTGACTGTGTACTCCTATGTGTTGGTTAAGCATTCGCTGTGTAACAGCCTCGCAGGTTTCGCATAGCCTATCTAATTAGATAGGCTCGCGATATCGGGGGATGTGACGCGACGACAGAGGAGTGCACGAGATGGCACGACATTTACCGGGGCGAAGTGTGTTGAGCGGAATGGTGCTGGGTGGGACGCTGTTGGCCGGCGCCATCGGATCGGCCGGTCAGGCCAACGCGGCACCGACGCCGGGAATGACCCCGGCGCCGGCGAGCGTGATGTCCGTCGTTCCGGTACCGCAGTTCCCTCCGCCGCCACCTCCGCCACCGTTCTGGGGACCGCCACCCCCTCCGCCGTTCTGGGGGCCGCCACCCCCGCCGATGTGGCGCCCGCCGCCGCCCGGACATTGGGGACCGCCCCCACCCGGACACTGGGGACCGCCTCGGCCCGGGCACTGGCGCTAGCGGTGCGTTGACCGCATGGAAAATGAGACCCTGCTCGAAACATCGAGCAGGGCCTCATTTTTGCGGCAACGACTACTTCATCTGGAAATTGGGCGGCCGCTTGTCCGCCAATGCTCCGCTCGCGTCCGAGGTGCACTTCGCAGGCACCGAGATCGACACGGTGGTTCCGGGTGGGCCCGCGACCACGAATGTGCCGCCCGCGGCCAGGACCTTGGCGCAAATCGAGGCGAACCCGATGTGGCCATCCTCGACGCTTTGTGCAAGACGCTCCGGTGGAATGCCGACGCCGTCGTCTGCGATGCGCAGAGCGGCCTGAATGCCGTTGTACGCCAAGGTGAACCGCAGATTATTAGCCTGTGCGTGCTTGATGGCGTTCGTCGAGAATTCCCGAGCTGCGCTGTAGATCAGGTGATCGGCGTCGGTGCGCACGTCGTCGGGCCAGTTGCCGGCGTCCAACTGGACCGCGAGGTTGGTGCGCGTCGCGATGCCGTCGGCAAGTGAGGTCATCGCCGCCCTGAGGCCGGCCCGGGCCAAGACCTCGGGATGCAGTTCACGGACCACGTCACGCAGGAGCCGGGAGGACTCCGCCAATGCGAAGTCGACGCGGTCCATGCCGTCGACCGATCCGTCTCGAACCTCCTCCATGTCGCGTCGAGCCACCAGTACGTACTGGAGCGCACCATCATGCAGGCGTTCGGAGAGTGATTGGCGCTCACGCTTCTCCAGACTGATCACCTCTTCGAGCAGGCGAGTCCGTTCCAGGGCCAGGCTGGTGATGGTCCTGGTTCTGGATTGCTGAATCCGCGACAACGCGACCGACCCGGCGGCCAAGCCGAACAGCACGGCGGTCCGCGACAGGATCGACCCCCACGGCTCATTGCCGTTGGCGGCCTTGTCGACCCAGCTCACCACGAAAAAAGTGACCACCGTAGGGACCGCGATCGTGGCGCTGACGACAGGGTCGAGCTGAGCTGCCGCGATCAGCGGGATCAGGAACAGTCCGTGCTGCACCACGTCGGAGGTCCAGGTCTCTGCCGAACTGATCCCGGTCTCCGTCGAGATAATCGCTACCGCAACGAGATCCACGCACAGCATGAGCAGTGCCACCGATCGCCGGGTTCCGCCGCCGGATCGACCGGCAGCGCGCAGCGCCCACCAGCTCCACACCGAGACCGCCGCGACGTAGCCGGCGAAGATCACCCAGTGCAGCCACAGGTTCGCGTGCGGAGGCTGCGACAGCAGGGCAGCGCCGATGAACATCGCCATGAGCGTCCGCAGAGCGAGTTGCAGTAGGAGACCATGGCGTACCGAGGTATCGGCGGTCGGCGCAGACGCCTCATCGCGTTCAGGCATGCCCGGCTCCCGTCCCGGCAAAGTTGGCACGAGTATAGGTCTGCTCAGTGCCACGATGAGGACAGTTGGCGGGGCGAGATCGCGACGACGGCGGTCGGGTGCCGGCAGTCCGCTAGAACAGTGCCGGCACCGGTGACCGCATCACGAGTCAGCGCATCTGGAACTTGGGCGCGCGCTTCTCCTTGAAGGCCAGCGGGCCCTCCTTGGCGTCCTGCGACAGGAACACGGGGATGCCGTTGGCGGTGTCGGGCTTGAAAGCCTCGTTCTCGTGCATGCCCTCGGTCTCGCGGATGGTCTTGAGGATCGCCTGTACGGCCAACGGGCCGTTGTTGTTGATGACCTCGGCGATCTCCAAGGCCTTCTCCAGCGCGGTGCCGTCGGGCACCACGTGACCGATCAGGCCGTACTCGAGGGCCTGGGCGGCGGTGATGTGCCGTCCGGTCAGCAGCATGTCGCAGGCGATGGTGTAGGGAATCTGGCGCACGAGGCGGACCGCTGAGCCGCCCATCGGGTACAGGCTCCACTTGGCCTCGGAGATGCCGAACTTGGCGCTCTCGCCGGCCACGCGGATGTCGGTGCCCTGCAGGATCTCGGTGCCGCCGGCGATGGCCGGGCCCTCGACCGCGGCGATCAGCGGCTTGCTGAGCCGGCGGCCCTTGAGCAGACCGTCGATCCGTGACGGGTCGTAGCTGCCGTCCTTGAACGAATCGCCCGGCGGCTTCTTGGTCGCGCCCTTGAGGTCCATGCCCGCGCAGAAGTACCCGCCGGCGCCGGTGAGGATGCAGGTGCGGATCTCGGGATCATTGTCGACGCGGTCCCAGGCCGCGACCATGATCGAGAGCATCTCGGTCGAAAGCGCGTTGCGCGCCTCGGGCCGGTTCAGCGTCAGGATCAGCGTGTGTCCGCGCTGCTCAATGAGGGCGTCGGGCCCTTTTTCGGTCTCGCTCACGAGTGCCAGCTCCTCTGCATTCTCAACCCAGACTTGTCTCGAAATGTAACACGTTCTAGTTTAGGTTCTGTGGCTCTGAATATTGCCGATCTTGCCGAGCACGCAATCGATGCTGTGCCTGACCGTGTCGCCCTGATTTGTGGCGACGAACAGCTGACCTATGCGCAGTTGGAGGAGAAGGCCAACCGTCTGGCTCACTACCTGATCGCCCAAGGCGTCAAGAAGGACGACAAGGTCGGCCTCTACTGTCGCAACCGCATCGAGATCGTCATCGGGATGCTGGGCATCGTGAAGGCCGGCGCGATCCTGGTCAACGTCAACTTCCGCTACGTCGAGGGCGAGCTGAAGTACCTGTTCGAGAACTCGGACATGGTGGCGCTGATCCACGAGCGGCGCTACGCCGACCGGGTGGACAACGTCCTGCCGGAGACCCCGAACGTGAAGACCGTCCTGGTGGTCGAAGACGGGTCAGATGACGACTTCCAGCGCTACGGCGGCGTCGAGTTCTACTCGGCCATTGCCGAGCACTCGCCCGAGCGTGACTTCGGCCCACGCAGCGCCGACGACATCTACCTGCTCTACACCGGCGGCACCACCGGATTCCCCAAGGGCGTCATGTGGCGCCACGAGGACATCTACCGGGTGTTGTTCGGCGGCACCGACTTCGCCACCGGCGAGCCCGTCGCCGACGAATACGACCTGTCCAAGCAGGCTGTCGCCAACCCGCCGATGATCCGGCTGCCCATCCCGCCGATGATCCACGGCGCGACCCAGTCGGCCACCTGGATGGCGTTGTTCACCGGCCACACCGTGGTGCTGATGCCGGAGTTCGACGCCGACGCGGCGTGGCGGATGATCCACGAGCACAAGGTCAATCTGCTGTTCTTCACCGGCGATGCGATGGCCCGGCCGTTGCTCGATGCGCTCCTGGCCCACCAGGATGCCGGCAACGAATATGACCTGTCGTCGCTGTTCCTGCTGGCCAGCACCGCAGCCCTGTTCTCCACCAGCCTCAAGGAGAAATTCCTCGAGCTGCTGCCCAACCGGATCATCACCGACTCGATCGGCTCCTCGGAGACCGGTTTCGGCGGTACCTCCGTGGTGGCCAAGGGGCAGAGCCACACCGGTGGCCCGCGCGTGACCATCGACAAGAACACCAAGGTGCTCGACGAGGACGGCAACGAGGTGGTCCCGGGCTCGGGCGTGCGCGGCATCATCGCCAAGTGCGGTCACATCCCGGTCGGTTACTTCAAGGACGAGAAGAAGACCGCCGAGACCTTCCGGACCTTCAACGGGGTCCACTACGCCATCCCGGGTGACTACGCCGAGGTCGAGGCCGACGGCAGCGTGACCATGCTGGGCCGCGGCTCGGTGTCGATCAACTCCGGTGGCGAGAAGATCTATCCCGAAGAGGTCGAGGCCGCGCTGAAGGGTCACCCGGACGTGTTCGACGCCTTGGTCGTCGGCGTGCCCGACGAACGCTTCGGCCAGCACGTCGCCGCCGTCGTGCAGCCGCGCGAGGGTACGCGGCCGACCCTGGCCGACCTCGACACGTTCGTCCGCAGCGAGATCGCGGGATACAAGGTGCCGCGCAGCCTGTGGCTGGTCGACGAGGTCAAGCGCTCGCCCGCGGGCAAGCCCGACTACCGCTGGGCCAAGGACACCACCGAGGAGCGGGCCGCCGACGAGGTGCACGCCAATCACGTGGGAGCCAAGTCGTGAAGACCGACCTGTGTGAACGGTTCGGGATCGAATACCCGATCTTCGTCTTCACCCCGTCGGAGAAGGTGGCCGCGGCGGTCACCCGGGCCGGCGGCCTGGGCGTGCTGGGGTGTGTGCGGTTCAACGATCCAGACGAGTTGGAAAACGTGCTGTCCTGGATGGACGCCAACACCGACGGTAAGCCGTACGGCGTCGACGTGGTGATGCCCAACAAGGTCCCCACCGAGGGCAGCGCCGTCGACATCGACAAGCTCATCCCGCAGGCGCACCGGGACTTCGTCGCGAAAACCCTTGCTGATCTTGGTGTTCCGCCGCTCCCCGAGGAGGGTGAGCACAACACTGGTGTGCTGGGCTGGCTGCACTCGGTGGCGCGAAGCCACGTCGAGGTGGCATTGCGCCATCCGATCAAGCTGATCGCCAACGCGCTGGGTTCCCCGCCGAATGACGTCATCGAGCAGGTTCACGAGGCGGGTGTCCCGGTGGCCGCGCTGGCCGGAAGCGCGAAGCATGCGCTCAGCCACGTCGCCAACGGAGTGGACATCGTGATCGCCCAGGGCCATGAGGCCGGCGGGCACACCGGTGAGATCGGCTCGGTGGTGTTGTGGCCGGAAATCGTCGACGCCGTCGACGGTAAGGCCGCGGTGCTTGCTGCCGGCGGGATCGGCAGCGGCCGGCAGGTGGCCGCGGCGCTGGCGCTCGGTGCTCAGGGGGTGTGGATGGGTTCGGCGTTCCTCACAGCGGCCGAATACGACCTGGGTGTGCGTCGCGAGTCGGGGGCCTCGGTGATCCAGGAGGCATTGCTGAACGCCACCTCCGCCGACACCGTGCGCCGAAAGATCTACTCGGGCAAGCCCGCCCGGATTCTGAAGAGCCGCTGGACCGACGCCTGGGACGCCCCGGGCGCCCCCGAAGCGCTGCCGATGCCGTTGCAGAACATCCTGGTCGGCGAGGCTCATCAGCGGATGAGCCTGTCCGATGATCCGACCGCGGTCGCGATGCCGGTGGGCCAGATCGTGGGGCGGATGAACGAGATCCGGCCGGCCGCCGACATCATCGCCGAGCTGGTGAGCGGTTTCGAGGCGGCCACCAAGCGTCTGGACGGTATCGCCGGAAGCTGAGTCTGCGCGTAGCGCGTCGAGCCTGCGTTCAGATCGCGATTTCTCACGATTTCGCGATCTGGGTGCAGGCTCGACGGCGTTCAGGTGGGTATGGTCGAGCTGGTGAATGTAGCGGACGCTCTTGCGGCCAATCGTGCCAATTGGGATGACCGGGCGGACGTGCATGCCCGATCCCAGATGTATGACGTGGCAGGGTTTCTGGCCGATCCCACCGAAATCTCCCGGGTCGTGCTGAACGACCTGGAGGTGCTCGCACCGCACCTACCCGAAGCCGGGGTGGCAGACCGTTCGCTGCTGCACCTGCAGTGCCACATCGGTACCGACACCGTCTCCTGGGCGAGGCTGGGAGCCCGCGACGTTCACGGAGTGGATCTGTCCCCGAACTCGTTGCGGCACGCGGCCAGGATCGCCGAGGCCGACGGACGTGACATCACCTGGGTCGAGGGCGATGCCCGGTTCGCGTCGAGCTTGATCCGACGGCGTTTCGAGACCGTGGTGACCAGTGCCGGAACCATCGTGTGGTTGCCCGAGCTCGCCCACTGGGCCCGATCGATCCACGACCTGCTGGAGCCCGATGGGGTGTTCCTGATCCGCGACGACCATCCGCTTATGGGGGCGATGGACTTCGAACCGTGGGACATCACCGACGATTACCTCAGCGGGGGCGGTGCCCGAACCTACGACGACGCCGGGACTTACACCGAAGATTCGGCCGGACAGATCGAACACGTGCGCAACCACGAGTGGCGTCACGATCTATCCGAAGTCGTCACATCGTTGCGGCAGGTCGGACTCGTCATCGAGGCGCTCGCCGAGTTGCCGTACATGGACTGGGCCGCCTTCCCAGCTCTTGTGCCCTGCACACAAGGGTGGGCCCTGCCTCCGGGAACGCCGAGGATCCCGCTGAACTTCGCGGTCGTCGCACGGCGCCCCCGGTAAGCGGGTCTAGCGACCCGGCAGCTTCTGCAGCGCCCTGATCATCGGCGTAAGCGCCTTCTGCCAGAACGTCTGCGAGATCCCCAGTGGCGGATCGAGATTGATCACCCGCGCGGTGGAGACGGTCTGCGACTCGGTGTATTTGAGGATCCCGTCGGCACCGTGGCGGCGCCCGACGCCGGAGGCCTTCATGCCGCCCATCGGGGCTGCGGTACTGCCGAACGCCAGGGCGTAGCCCTCGTCGACGTTGACCGTGCCGGAGCTGATCTGGGCGGCGATCTTCTCACCTTCGGACTTCGATCCCGCCCACACGCTCGCGTTGAGGCCGTACTCGGTGTCGTTGGCCTTCTCGACAGCCTCGGCGACGGAACCGACCGGGTAGATCGACACCAGTGGGCCGAAGGTCTCGTTGCGCGCGCACTCCATCTCGTCGGTGACACCGGTCAGCACAGTCGGCTCGAAGAACAACGGGCCGATGTCGGGGCGCGCGTTGCCGCCGGCAACAACCTTGGCTCCCTTGGCTTTTGCATCATCGACATGTCCGGACACCGTCTTGATCTGATCTTCGGAGATCAGGCTGCCCATGTCGGCGGTGAAGTCGTAGGCCGCCGACAGGTTCATGTTGCGCACCTGCTCGGCGAACTTGGCGGTGAACTCGTCGGCGATCTCCCGCTCGACGTAGATCCGCTCGATCGAGATGCACAGCTGACCGGCATTGGAGAAGCAGGCGCGGGTGGCGGCCTTGGCGGCCACCTTCAGGTTGGCGCCCTTGGTGACGATCATCGGGTTCTTGCCGCCGAGTTCGGCGGAGAAACCGATCAACCGGCGCCCGCACTGCTCGGCCAGGGCCCGCCCGGTGGCCGTCGAACCGGTGAACATCATGTAGTCGCAGTTCTCGACGATCGCGGTGCCGACCACCGAACCCGGGCCGGGAACCACCGCGAACAGATCGCGCGGCAGACCGGCCTGATACAGCAGCTCGGCGTTGGCCAACGTGCAGTACGGCGTCTGACTGTCCGGCTTGACCACCACGGCATTGCCGGCCAACAGGGCCGGGATGGAATCCGAGATCGACAGGGTCATGGGGTAATTCCACGGCGAGATGACGCCGATGACGCCCTTTGGGTGGTGGTTGACCACGGTCTTGACGAACCCCGGCAGCAGACCCTGCACCCGCTTCGTCGAGAGCAGCCGGGCTGCCTCACGCGCGTAATAGTTCGAGTTCAAGATCATGTCGACGATCTCTTCTTGCGCGGCTGAGCGGGCCTTGCCGGTCTCGGCCTGGGCCACATCCATCAGGAAGTCGCGATTCTTGGCCAGCAGTGCGCCGAAGCGCTTGACGATGGCGGCGCGTTCCTTGACCGGGCGCTTGGCCCACTGTGCCTGCGCGGCACGGGCTTTGGCGAACGCGGCGGCCACGTCGTCGGCGGTGCCGATCGGAATGGTGGTCAGTTCCTTACCGGTGAAGACCTCGTCGATCGGCTTGGACTGCCGGGCATCGACATCGTCGATGGCGACGAGCGCGCGCAGGCGGGCGAAGTCGGCGGCGGACGGAGCGGGCATCGGAAGACTCTCCCTACTGGCAAGTAACAAACAGTCATGGTCAACCTACTCGGTACCGACGGTCCGACAAAGGGCCAGGTTGTCCGATCTGTTCACGACGGCGGGTGGTATCGCGCCTTAACCTGCGGATATGGCCTTGAACCTGAACTCGGCGGTCATCGAGATCGTCGCCGAGAACCTGCCCCGATCCTTGGACTTCTATCGGCTGCTCGGCCTCGCGGTGCCCCAGCCGGACGGGCCGCACGTCGAGGTGGCGTTGCCGGGCGGAAACCGGCTCGCGTTCGACACCGAGGAGGTGATCGCCGGCATGCATCCCGGGTGGACGCCGCCGGCCGGGCCGGGGTGGGTGGCGCTGGCCTTCGGGGTCGATTCGCCCGGCGACGTCGACGAACTCTATGAACGGCTCACCGGCGCCGGGTACCAGGGAACGCTCAAGCCGTTCGACGCGCCGTGGGGGCAGCGCTATGCGACTGTCGAAGATCCCGACGGAACGTCGGTGGATCTGTTCGCAGCACTGGAAACCTGACGCAGCTGCGGAATTCCCACCCCGGCCAGGGCACGGACCTCACGGTGCAGGTGCGGCTGATCGGCGTAGCCGGCCTGTGCCGCAACCACGCTGGCGCTCGCACCGGTGCCGATCAGTGCCACCGCGCGACGGAACCGGAGGATGCGACGCAGTGTCGCCGGCCCGTACCCGTACACCGCGGTGCACTGCCGTTGCATTGTTCGGGTCGACCAGCCGACGTGGCGGGCCGTGGCACTGACCGACTCGCCGGCCGCCAGCCGGCGTGTGACGTCGTGCAGCGCCGGCAGCGCCCAAGGAGCGGTCTCGGTACGAGGCGCCCGGGCTGCCAGTGTCACGGCGAGCTCATCGAGCGAGCCGCCCTCGTCGATCACGCACAACTCGCGAAGGTCGACCCGGGTGTTGCGCAGTTCGGAGGCCGGAACACCGAGTAAGCGGGGCAGGACGCCGGGGCGAAACCGTAAACCCTGCAGGGGATCCCGGCTTGCGGCGGCGACGAACGCCGTGGTGTCGGGGCCGGCGACGACGATCTTGCCGTCCAGCGAGATCAGATCCATGCAGCCGTCCGGCAGAATCCGGCCGGGTTCTGCCGCGCCGGTGCGGATCCACTGGCACTCCACGAGGCTGCGCAGCCGGGGCGGCGGATCGTGTTCGCGGTAGCCCACGTCACCGACGCTACCCGCGTCACGATGCGGTTGAATCGGGGAATGACCGGGCGACCACGCGACACGTCGATCGACGAGCGCGTGCTCGAGGTCACCCGTGAGTTGCTGGTCGAGGTGGGCTGGGACGACCTGAGCGTGCGGTTGGTCGCGGTGCGGTCCGGAGTGGGCAGGTCCAGCCTGAACCGGCGCTGGTCGTCGAAGGCCGAACTGGTGCTGCACGCGATCCTCGGCGAATCACCCGACATGTCACCGTTTTCCGGGACCGACCTGGCGGGGTGGATCGATTGGGTGGTGCGCGGCAGCCATCAGCTGTTCAGCCGCCCGGACGTGAGCGAGGCCGTGCCCGGGCTGCTGCTGGCGCTGCGCGAGAACGCCGAGTTGCGCAAGGCCTTGTGGGACGGGTTCAGCGGGCCGGCGATCGAGATGTTCGCCGCCAGGGGATACGGGTCGGAGTCCGATGCCAGGGCCGCCCTGTCCATGGCGGCCGGGGCGGCGCTGTTCACGACGACGGTGGCGACCGACGACGATTCGCCCGAACTGCAGCAGCGCGTGGTGGCACTGCTGGGCAGGGCGCTGGGCGTGTCACCGGCCGAATGAGGCCAGCATGGCGGCCTGCGGCGAGCGCCAGGCCCCGATGCCCAGATCGGTGAGCGTGCTCTTGTCGTCGGTGGGGGTGGCGGCGGTCAGCAGCATCGCCGCCTCGTAGCTGATCCCGTCACCGAGCGGCAGCACCCCGCCGAGCAGATCCGAGCACCAGCCGATGCCGCGGAAAAGGCCGGCCGACACGGGGATTCGTCGGATCCGGCGCCCGCCACCCTGCTCCAGCACATCGATCATCTCGTTGAACGACACCATCACGCCGCCGCAGACATAGCGTCTGGGCCCGCGTCCGGGTGCCATCAGCCGTTCGTGTACCAGCGCGACGTCGCGCACGTCGATCATCTGCATGCCACCGGTCATCCGCGGTGCCAGACCGGCCTTGGCGATCGGTGCCCAACCGCGCTCGGTGACCCCGGCGGCGGTGAAGTACGCCGGGCCCACCACGCTCGACGGATAGGTCACCACAACCGGGGCGCCGGCGTCCTGCAACCGCCGGGCCACCCGGTCGGCATACGCCTTGGTCTGGGCGTAGGGGCTGCGGCCCGGCGCCGGTGGGGTGTCGGCGGAGATCACCCCGTTGGGCGGCGGGAACATTGAGCTGTAGCTGCTGACCGAGACGATGGGATCGAGACCGGCCTCGACGGCGCGGTTCAGCACGGCCTCGGCGGCGTGCGCGTTGATCTCCCACATCAGTTGTTCACGGCGGCGATCGGTGCCGACGATGCCCGCGGCGTGGATCAGGGCGTCGCAGCCCGCGAGCAGGTCTCCGACGGTGTCGCTGTCGCGGATGTCGCCTTCCAGCACGGACATCTCGCCCAAAGCGGCGAGGTGTCCGATCACTTCGTCGCCGCCACAACCCGGTGCGACCAGCAGGCGGATGCGGTGTCCCGCGGCCAGCAGGCCCCGCACGGTGTGGGCCCCGAGGTAGCCGGTGCCTCCGGTCACTGCGATGTGCATGCTGCGCCTCCCATGTTTCGATGCCGATGGTATCGAAAGGGGTGGCGGTGCGCCCGCCCAGGTATCTGGCTAGCGGGAGATCGGCCAGACCGGGTCGGCGCAGTCGGTACCCTCGGCCGACAACTGCCGCTTGATCACCTTGAACGTCTCGGTACGCGGCAGGGCGGTGCCGATCCGCACGTACGACGGCCACTGCTTGGGGCCCAGATCCGGCTGTTCGGCCAGGAAGGTCCGGAACTTGTCGATGTCGAACGGCGTGCCTGCGGCCAGGACCAGCGCGGCCATCACCTGATCACCGACATTGGGGTCGGGGATCGGGTACACCGCGACCTCGCCGACGTCGGGGTAGCGCAACAGGATTCGCTCGATCGGTGCGGTTCCCAGGTTCTCGCCGTCCACCCGCATCCAGTCGCCGAGCCGCCCGGCGAAGTGTGCGTAGCCGTCCTCGTCGAGATAGGCCAGATCGCCGGTGTGGTAGATGCCGCCGGCCATCCGGGCCGCCTCGGCGTCGGGATCGTTGTAGTAGCCGCGGAACCAGCCGGCGCCCGTCGGGTTCACCAACTCGCCGACCACGCCGGGCGGGCACGGTTCACCGGTGTCCACGTCGACGATCGTCACCTGATCGGTGAGCGGGCCGAGGGCGCCTTCGGGAGTGTCGGGGGTGCGGGCGATGGCCACACCGCCCTCGCTGGAACCGAATCCGTCGACCACGGTCACGCCGAACCTCTCGGCGAACCGGCTCAGATCCCGCGGTGAGCCCTCGTTGCCGTAGAGGATCCGCAACGGGTTGTCGGCGTCGTCGGGCGCCGGCTCGGTGGCCAGGATGTAGGACAGCGGCTTGCCGACGTAGTTGGCATAGGTGGCGCCGAAGCGCCGGATGTCGGGGATGAATCCGGATGCGGAGAACTTGCGCCGCAACGCAATCGACGCACCGGCCGCGGCTGCGACGGCCCAGCCGGCCATGATCGCGTTGGAGTGGAACAGCGGCATCGACAGGTAGACGGTGTCGCCCGGCCCCAGCCCGAAACGGTCGGCCAGCATCTGGCCCGGAAATGCCACCTTGTCGTGGGTGACCCGCACCGCCTTGGGGTCGCCACTGGTTCCGGAGGTGAAGATGAGCATGAACAGGTCATCGGCCGACAGGTCGGCGAACGTCACCGGGGTGTCCCGGTACGACGCGAGTTCGGCTGCCCAGTAGGCGGATTCGACATCGATGAAATCCACCCCGGGCGGGACGGCGTCAGGGTTGTCGGTCAGAACCAGCTGGCAGTCGGCCTGTGCGATGTCACGGGCCAGCGCCTCGCCGCGGCGGGTCTGGTTGAGCCCGACGGGCACCAGCCCGTTCAGTCCCGCGGCCACCAACAGGCTGGAGAAGAACGTGGTGTTGCCCAGCAGCGCCCCCACATGTGGGGGTTCGGTGGGGTCCAACCGTGCCCGCAGCGCCGCGGCCAGTTGCGCACCGGCGGCGATGTGGTCGGCCCAGCTGACGAACGAATCCTCTTGGTAGACACCACGGTCGGTGATGTCGGCCAGCGGGATCAGCAGCTCGGTGACCGTCGGGCCGACGGTTGGACCCCCCATCCCTAGACCGGGGTGTCGGCGAGTTCGCGGCCGATACGCAGCAGCTGCCCGGTGGCCCCACCGACCCCGAACTCGGTCTGCTTGGCGGCCAGGAAGTACCGGTGGACCGGGTGATCCATGTCGATGCCGACGCCACCGTGCACGTGCACCGCGGTGTGGGCGACGCGATGGCCGGCCTCGGCCGCCCAGAAGGCGGCACTGGCGACATCGATGTCGGCGGGCAGGTCCTCGGACAACCGCCATGCCGCCTGGGTCAGCGTCAGACGCAGGCCCTTCACGTCGATGTAGCCGTCGGCCAGTCGCGCCGAGACAGCCTGGAAGCTGCCGATCGGCCGGTCGAATTGCTCCCGCTCGCGGGCATATTCGGATGTCAGCTCCAGCGCCCGCTCCAGCACACCGAGCTGGAAGGCGCTGTGGCCCAGGGCCGCGTGCGTGGTCAGCCACGCCGCCACTTCCGCGCCACCGACGACGCGTGCGGCGTCGACCGTGGCGGCCTGCAGCTCCAGGTGGGCGACACTACCCTTACCTGTGGTGCTCAGCACGCTGATCGTCACGCCGGGATCGTCACCGGAGACCAGGAAAACGCGGACCCCGGAATCGGTTTCGGCCGGAACCAGGAACGCGTCGGCGATCGGCCCGTAGTTCACCTGGGTGCGGGTGCCGGTGAGCTTGTACCCAGGACCGTCGGCCTGAGCCTGCACCGGGCCCTGGCCCATCTCGCCGTCGAGGGCCACTGCCAGGATCTTGTCGCCGGCCACCGCGGGCTGAGCCCACTCGGTGCGCAGCTCCTCGGACCCGAACGCGGCCAGCGCACCGGCGCCCAACACCACTGAATCCAGGTAGGGCACGGCGGCCAACTGGCGGCCCAGCGCGGTCAACACGGCGGCCTGCTCCAGTACGCCGAAACCACCGCCTCCCACCGACTCGGGCGCCGCGGCCGAGAGCACGTCGGCCTCGACCAGCTTGGCCCACAGGTCGGCGTCGAAACGCTGATCCAGGCCGTCGAGCTCACGCTGACGTTCGGGCGTGCACACCGACTCGGTGATCGTGCGCACCAGGCCACCCAGGTCGGCGGCCGCTTCGGTCGTCTTGAAATCCATTGGTGTGCCGTCCTTACCGGTTCACTCGGGGCAGGCCGAGCGCGACCATGCCGATGATGTCACGCTGAATCTCGTTGGTGCCGCCGCCGAAGGTCAGGATCAGCGCCGAACGGTGGAACCGCTCGATGCGGCCACGCAGCAGCGCACCCGCGCTGTCGGGGCGCAACGTCGCCGCGGTGCCCAGCACCTCCATCAGCAGGCGGTAGGCCTCGGTGGCCAACTCGGTGCCGTACACCTTGGCCGCCGACGCATCCGCTGGTGAGGGTGCGCCGTCCTCGGCAGAGGCCAGCTCCCAGTTGATCAGCTTGAGAACCTCGGCCTTGGCGTGCACCCGGGCCAGGTTGAGCTGCACCCACTCGGAGTCGATGACCCGCTTGCCGTGCACGTCCTTGGTGTTCTGGGCCCACTCGCGGACCCCGTCGAGCGCGACGTAGATCGGCTGCGAGGACACCAGCGCGACGCGCTCGTGGTTGAGCTGGTTGGTCACCAGTTTCCAGCCGGCGTTCTCCTCGCCGACCAGGTTGGTGACGGGGATGCGGACGTCCTGGTAATAGGTGGCGCTGGTGTCGACGCCGGACATGGTGTGCACCGGCGTCCAGGAGAAACCCTCGGCCGTGGTCGGCATGATCAGCATCGAGATGCCGCGGTGCTTCCTGGCCTCGGGGTTGGTGCGCACGGCCAGCCACACGTAGTCGGCGTAGGCGATGAGCGACGTCCACATCTTCTGGCCGTTGACCACATAGTCATCGCCGTCGCGGACCGCGGTGGTCCGCAGTGCGGCCAGGTCGGTGCCCGCGCCGGGTTCGGAGTAGCCGATCGAGAAGTGCAGCTCGCCCGCAGCGATCTTGGGCAGGAAGAACTTCTTCTGCTCGTCGGTGCCGAAGTGCATGATCGTCGGCGCGACGCTGTTGATCGTCAGGAACGGCACCGGGGCGCCGGCGATCGCAGCCTCGTCGGTGAAGATCAGCGACTCCATCGGGGTACGCGCCTGTCCGCCGTACTCCTCGGGCCAGTTCAGCGTCAGCCAGCCGTCTTTGCCCATCTGCGCGACCGTGTCGCGGTAGATGGTGCCTCGTCCCATCTCGCCCTCGGACGAGCTGAGGGCTTCGACCCGTTCGGGCGTCATCAACTTGGAGAAGTACGCGCGCAACTCGCGGCGCAGCTCCTCCTGCTCGGGGGTGTAACCGATCCGCATTGCGCTGCATCCTTACTGCTTGATAGACCTGAGTTCTCACCTGGTTGTAACACGTTCTAGTCTTAGGATCCAGGCCGGTGTCTGACTGGTATCTGTCAGGTGTGGTCGTATTCTGTGGCTGCACGCACGCAGCCCCGTGTGTGCACACGTCGTGAGGAGGTCGCCATGCGAGTAGAAGTTGACCGTGATCGCTGCGAAGGCAATGCGGTCTGCGTGGGTATTGCCCCTGATTTGTTCGATCTTGACGACGACGACTATGCCGTGGTCAAGTCCGATCCGGTGCCTGCCGACCAGGAGGATCTGGCCGAGCAGTCCATCGCCGAATGCCCCCGTGCAGCCCTGATCCGAAAAGACTAGAGGTATTCATAAATGACCGACGACGCTCAGATCGATCTGTCCGGAAAAGTGGCCGTGGTCACCGGCGCGGCCGCAGGCTTGGGCCGCGCTGAAGCCATCGGCCTGGCCAAGGCCGGGGCGACCGTGGTGGTCAACGACATGGCCGCCGCGCTGGACGCCTCCGATGTCCTCGACGAGATCGCGGCCGCCGGCGCCAAGGGCGTCGCGGTTGCCGGCGACATCAGCGCGCGCTCGACCGCCGACGAGCTGGTCGCGACCGCCGACGGTCTGGGCGGCCTGGGCATCGTCGTCAACAACGCGGGTATCACCCGCGACCGGATCCTGTTCAACATGAGCGACGAGGAGTGGGACGCGGTCATCGCGGTGCACCTGCGCGGCCACTTCCTGCTGACCCGCAATGCCGCCGTCTACTGGCGCAACAAGGCCAAGGCGGGGGATGGCACGGTTTACGGCCGGATCATCAACACCTCGTCGGAGGCCGGACTGTCGGGTCCGGTCGGACAGCCCAACTACGGAGCCGCCAAGGCGGGCATCACCGCGCTCACGGTGTCGGCAGCCCGCGCCCTGGAGCGCTTCGGCGTACGGGCCAACGCGATCGCGCCGCGGGCTCGCACGGCCATGACTGCAGGCGTCTTCGGCGACGCCCCCGAGACGGCCGACGGACAGGTCGATCCGCTGTCGACCGACCATGTCGTCACTCTTGTACGGTTCCTCGCCGCGCCCGCGTCCGAAGCGGTCAACGGCCAGCTGTTCATCGTCTATGGTCCAACTGTCACGTTGGTTGCGCCGCCCACAGCGGAGAAGCATTTCACTGCTGACTCCGCTGCCTGGAACCCGGCCGACCTCAGCGGGGCACTGCACGAATACTTTGCTGACCGTGACCTGGAGCGTGGATTCTCGGCTACCGAGCTGATGGCTTCACGAGACTGACAGTCTCGTTGAGGGCCAATCAACGTAACTGGAACGCGTTCTATTCGAGGGTCAACCCCACCTGTCCTGAGCTGGGAAAACCGCTGTTGAAGCCGATAATTTGAATTCTTTGACAGTGCGAACATGTTCTAGTTAATATGATCCGGCTCACTAAGAGCGCAATAAGACCAAGGGGTGGGAGGGCAGCCACGACATGTGGCCGTCAATTTTTCGCTAACTCGAGTTTCCGCGAAATTTCCTTACCCTAAGTACCCCGAGAACGGAGCCCAGGTTGATCGAACAGCTTGCGGTTCCGGCCCGGGCCGTGGGCGGCTTCGTCGAGATGTCCTTGGACACCTTCGCCAAGACTTTCCGTCGACCGTTCCAGTTCAAAGAGTTCCTGGATCAAACTTGGATGATCGCACGGGTCTCGCTCGTGCCGACCCTGCTGGTCGCCATCCCGTTCACGGTTCTGGTCGCGTTCACGCTCAACATCCTCCTTCGCGAGATCGGTGCCGCCGACCTGTCCGGCGCAGGCACCGCCTTCGGCACCATCACCCAGCTCGGCCCGGTCGTGACCGTGCTGGTGGTGGCCGGCGCAGGCGCCACGGCGATCTGCGCCGACCTGGGCGCCCGGACCATCCGCGAAGAGATCGACGCCATGCGGGTGCTGGGCATCGATCCGATCCAACGACTCGTCGTACCCCGCGTGCTGGCCTCGACCTTCGTGGCCCTGCTGCTCAACGGCCTGGTCTGCGCGATCGGTCTGGCCGGCGGCTACGTCTTCTCGGTGTTCCTGCAGGGCGTGAACCCGGGATCCTTCATCAACGGCCTGACCGTGCTGACCGGGCTCGGCGAGCTGGTGCTCGCCGAGATCAAGGCGCTGTTGTTCGGCGTGGTGGCCGGGCTGGTCGGGTGCTACCGCGGGTTGACCGTAAAAGGAGGCCCGAAGGGTGTCGGTAACGCAGTGAACGAAACGGTGGTCTACGCCTTCATCTGCCTGTTCGTGATCAACGTGATCATGACGGCCATCGGGGTCCGGGTGCTTGTGCGATGAGTTATGACGCCACGCTCCGCTTCCGCCGGCTGTTCCGCGGCGTGCCCAAGATCGTCGACAACGTCGGCGAACAGGCGCTGTTCTACGGCGAGACCATGCGGTACCTGCCCAACGCGGTCAACCGCTACCGCAAGGAGACCATCCGGCTGGTAGCCGAGATGACCATGGGCGCGGGAGCCCTGGTGATGATCGGCGGCACCGTCGGCGTCGCGGCCTTCCTCACCCTGGCTTCCGGCGGTGTGATTGCGGTGCAGGGGTATTCGTCGCTGGGCAACATCGGTATCGAGGCCCTCACCGGCTTCCTGTCGGCATTCCTCAACGTGCGCATCGTGGCACCGGTGATCGCCGGTATCGCCTTGGCGGCCACCATCGGCGCGGGCGCCACCGCCCAGCTCGGCGCCATGCGGGTGGCCGAGGAGATCGACGCCGTCGAAGCGATGGCCGTCCACGCGGTGTCGTATCTGGTCTCCACCCGGCTGCTGGCCGGCCTGATCGCGATCGTGCCGCTGTACTCCCTGTCGGTGCTGGCCGCGTTCTTCGCCGCGAGGTTCACCACGGTGTTCATCAACGGCCAGTCAGCCGGTCTGTATGACCACTACTTCAATACCTTCCTGATACCCAGTGACCTGTTGTGGTCTTTCCTCCAGGCGATCGTGATGGCTATCGCGGTGATGCTCGTGCACACCTACTACGGCTACAACGCCTCCGGTGGGCCCGTCGGCGTGGGCATCGCGGTCGGTCAGGCCGTGCGCACCTCGCTGATCGTCGTCGTCACCATCACGCTGTTCATCTCCCTGGCCGTCTACGGCGCGTCCGGCAACTTCAACCTTTCCGGGTAGGTGGCAGGAACTTCTATGACAGACGCACCCTCCAAGCACCGTCGTCACGTCAGGATCGCCGCCGCGATCCTCGCTGCGATCGTGGCCGCCGCAGTGGTCTTCACCTACCTGTCCTACACAGCAGCGTTCACGCCGACCGACACCGTCAGCCTGACCGCGCCGCGGGCCGGCCTGGTCATGGACCGCGACGCCAAGGTCAAGTACCGGGGCATCCAGATCGGCAAGGTCACCGACATCGCGTATGCCGGTGGTGAGGCGAAGCTGACGCTGTCCATCAACCGCGGCGAGATGCGGTACATCCCATCCAACGCCACGGTGCGGATCGCGGGTAACACGATCTTCGGCGCGAAGTCGGTGGAATTCCTGACGCCGGCACAGCCGCAGCCGACGTCGCTGCGGCCGGGCAGCACTGTCGCTGCCAAGGACGTGCAGCTGGAGGTCAACACCCTCTTCCAGACGCTGTCCGATGTGCTCAACAAGATCGACCCGGTCAGCCTGAACGCCACGCTGAG
Organism: Mycobacterium sp. NPDC050441; assembly: GCF_040655355.1. Classification (NCBI taxonomy): domain Bacteria; kingdom Bacillati; phylum Actinomycetota; class Actinomycetes; order Mycobacteriales; family Mycobacteriaceae; genus Mycobacterium; species Mycobacterium sp. NPDC050441. The sequence continues at coordinate 68,895 of NZ_JBFAJS010000006.1, forward strand.
CGCCCTGGGCGAGGGCCTGCGAGGGCACGGCGACGATCTGGGCACGGCCATGTCGGGGCTCAACAGCTATCTGCAGCAGATCAATCCGAAGTTACCCACGCTGCAGGACGACTTCGCCAAGGCAGCCGCGGTGGCCAACATCTACGGTGACGCCGGACCGGACCTGGCCCGCATCGTCGACAACGTGCCTGCCCTCAACAAAACCATCGTCGACGAGAAGACCAACCTCAACGCCACGCTGCTGGCCGCGACCGGGTTGGCGAACAACGGCACCGCGACCCTGCAGCCGGCCGCTGACGATTACATCGCCGCCATTCAGCGGCTGCGGGCCCCGTTGAAAGTGGCCAGCGACTACTCACCCGAGTTCGGCTGCGTGCTTAAGGGTGTGTCGATCGGTGTCGATCGATTCGCGCCGATCATCGGTGGTATCCGGCCAGGTCTGTTCGTGTCGTCGAACTTCCTGCCCGGCGCCCCCGCGTACACCTATCCGGAAAGCCTGCCGATCGTGAACGCGTCGGGCGGCCCCAACTGCCGTGGCCTGCCGGACATGCCGTCGAAGCAATTCGGTGGCAGCTGGTACCACGCGCCCTTCCTGGTGACCGACAACGCCTACGTGCCGTTCCAGCCGAACACAGAGGTGCAGTTCGACGCCCCGGCGACGCTGCAGTTCCTGTTCAACGGCGCATTCGCGGAGAGGGATCGCTTCTGATGGCGTCCAACGCGCGTTCTGACCGGACCTTGCTCAAGGTCAGCATCTTCACCATCGCCATGCTGTTGGTGGCGGCGATGCTGGTCGTGGTGTTCGGCGAATTCCGGTTCGCTTCCGAGAATGGCTACCACGCCACGTTCAGCCAGGCCTCACGGTTGAAGGCAGGCCAGGACGTCCGTATCGCGGGTGTGCCGGTTGGCACCGTCAAGGACGTGAAGCTCAACGCGGACAACACCGTCGACGTGAGGTTCCTGGTCAACAAGCGCTACCAGCTCTACACGTCGAGCCAGGCCAAGGTGCGCTACGAGAACCTGGTCGGCGACCGGTATCTCGAGATCACCTCGGGCCCCGGCGAATTGCGCAAGCTTCCGCCAGGCTCGACCCTCCCGCAGCAGAACACCCAGCCGGCACTCGATCTCGATGCGCTGCTGGGTGGATTGCGCCCGGTGATGAAGGGCCTCGACGGCAACAAGGTCAACGAGATCTCCAACGCGGTGATCGAATTGCTGCAGGGCCAGGGCGGTGCGCTGGCCAACATGTTGACCAGCACGAGTGCCTTCACCCAGAACCTGGCCGCTCGAGATCAGCTGATCGGCGACGTGATCACCAACCTGAACACGGTGCTCGGGACGGTCGATGAGAAGGGCACCCAGTTCGACACCAGTGTGGACGAACTGCAGAAGCTGATAACCGGTTTGTCCGAGGGGCGAGACCCGATCGCCGGTGCGATCGCGCCGCTGGCCTCGGCGGAGAACGACCTGACCGACATGCTCGACAAGTCGCGTCGCCCGCTGCAGGCCGTCATCGAGAACGCGCGCCCGCTGGCGCAGCGCCTCGACGAACGCAAGGCCGACGTCAACAAGGTCATCGAGCCGCTCGCCGAGAATTACCTGCGGCTGAACGGACTTGGCGCCTACGGCTCGTTCTTCAACATCTATTACTGCTCGATCCGGATGAAGCTCAACGGTCCAGCAGGCAGCGACCTTCTGATTCCGTTCGGCGGTCCGCCGGATCCGTCCAAGGGGAGGTGTTCGGACAATGGCTAGGCGCGATGGCGACACGGCACTGCGCACCGGGATATTCGGGATCGCCCTGGTGGTGTGCGTGGTGCTGGTGTCCTTCGGCTACACCGGGCTCCCGTTCTTCCCACAGGGCAAGAAGTACGAGGCGTACTTCAGCGACGCCGGCGGGATCGACCCGGGCAACGACGTCAATGTCTCCGGCATCGCCGTCGGCAAGGTCACCGGAGTCGCGCTGGCCGGCGACACCGCCAAGGTCAGTTTCACGGTGGACCGCAACATCAAGATCGGCGATCAATCGCTGGTCGCGATCAAGACCGAAACCGTTCTCGGGCAGAAGTCGCTCTCGGTGACGCCGAAGGGCAGCGGGACCTCGACGGTGATCCCGTTGGGGCGCACCACGACTCCGTACACGCTCAACACCGCCTTGCAGGATCTCGGCCAGAACGTCTCCGAACTGGACAAGCCGAAGTTCGAGCAGGCCCTCACGACACTGACCGACACACTGCGCGACGCCACGCCGCAGCTGCGCGGTGCGCTGGACGGGGTGGCCAACTTGTCGCGCAGCATCAACAAGCGTGACGAGGCTCTCGAAGGATTGCTGGCGCACGCCAAGCGGGTGTCGGATCTGCTGGCCTCACGCGCCGGGCAGGTCAACCAGCTGGTCACCGACGGCAACCAGCTGTTCGCCGCTCTCGACGAGCGCAGACAGGCGCTGAGCAACCTGATCGCGGGCATCGACGATGTGTCCAAACAACTTTCGGGATTCGTCGCCGACAACCGCAAGGAATTCAAGCCGGCGCTCGAGAAGCTCAACCTGGTGATGGACAACCTGTTGGAGCGCAAAGAGCACATCGGCGAGGCGCTGAAGCGGCTGCCACCGTATGCGACGACGCTTGCCGAGGTGGTCGGCAACGGTCCGGGCTTCAACATCAACCTGTACGGCCTGCCCCCCGCGTCGATGTCCGAGGTCCTGCTCGATACCTACTTCCAGCCAGGGAAGCTGCCCGACAGTCTCGCTGACATGCTGCGCGGATATATCTCCGAACGCACGATCGTTAGGCCGAAATCGCCATGACACAAGAGAATTCGGTGTCCGGTCGCAACCGGTGGCTGCGGATTGGGCTGGCTGTCCTGCTGCTGGCTGTTCTCGCCGTCGGCGTGTACCAGGTGTGGCCGTCGCGGACCGGCCCCAAGCTCACGGCGTACTTCACCAACGCAGTCGGGCTGTACCCCGGCGACGAGGTGCGGATCGTCGGCGTGCCGGTGGGCACGATCGACTCGATCGAGCCGCGGCCCTCGGACGTCAAGATCGAGATGACGCTCGATCGGGGCATCAAGGTTCCCGCCGATGCCAGGGCTCTGATTCTCTCGCCGAACCTGGTGTCGGCCAGGTTCATTCAGCTGACGCCGGCCTACACCGAAGGCGACGTGATCGCCGACGGCGCGTCGATCGGACTGGACCGCACCGGAGTCCCGGTCGAGTGGGACGAGGTCAAGGAGCAGCTCACCCAGCTCAGTTCGCAACTCGGACCGCAGGCCAACTCGGTCCAGGGCCCGATCGCGGCGTTCGTCGATCAAGCGGCCACCACGTTCGACGGCAACGGTGACTCCTTCCGCAATGCGCTGCGTGAGTTGTCCCAGACTGCGGGCCGGTTGGGTGATTCGCGTACCGATCTGTTCGGCACGGTGAAGAACCTGCAGGTGCTCGTCAACGCGCTGTCCAACAGCAACGAGCAGATTGTGCAGTTCACCAATCATGTGGCGTCGGTGTCGCAGGTACTGGCCGACAGCTCCAACGGTCTCGATCAGACCCTGGCCACCCTGAACCAGGCGCTGGGCGATGTCCGTGGTTTCCTCAACCAGAACAACGATGCGCTGATCGCCCAGGTGGGCAAGCTCGCCGACTTCACCCAGATCATCACCGATCACAGCGACGACATCGAGCAGATCCTGCACGTCACACCCAATGGCCTGGCCAACTTCTACAACATCTACAACCCGGCCCAGGGCACCGTCGGTGGTCTGCTGTCACTGCCCAACTTCGCCAACCCGGTGCAGTTCATCTGCGGTGGCACGTTCGACATCGGTGCCAACCCGGACAACTACAAGCGCGCCGAGATCTGCCGGCAGCGGATGGGGCCCGTGCTGCGACGCATCACGATGAACTACCCGCCGGTGCTGTTCCACCCGGTCAACAGCATCACCGCCTACAAGGGGCAGATCCAGTACGACACCCCGCAGACCGAGGCGAAGTCGGAGACGCCGGTGCCGTACCTGCAGTGGCAGAACAACCCTGGCGTGACGCCGCCGCAGATCCCGCACGACGCAACGCTGAGTTCGCTGATCCTGCCGCCGGATGCACCCGCACCGGCGCCCGGAACAGGGGTTGGTCCCGCGCCGGGGCCGGGGCCGGCGCCCGCGCCAGGGCCTGAGGCCGCGCCTGCTCCCGCACCTGCCGAGGCTGGTGCCGGCGGATGATGAGGGGTAAAGCATTGAGGGGTAAGGCATCCCGGTTCGGCGGCCGCACGCTGGCGATCGGCAGCGGCGCGATGCTGCTGGCCGGCTGCCAGTTCGGCGGGCTCAACTCGCTGAACATGCCGGGCACCGCCGGGCACGGTAAGGGGTCCTACACCGTCACCGTGCAGTTGCCGGATGTGGCGACCCTGCCGCAGAACTCGCCGGTGATGGTCGACGACGTCACCGTGGGCAGCGTGTCCGGTCTGGACGCCGTGCAGCGCCCGGACGGAACCTTCTATGCGGCCGTGCAGCTGTCGCTGGACGGTGATGTGAAGCTGCCGGCGAATGCCGTGGCGCGCGTTGCCCAGACCTCGCTGCTGGGTTCGCAGCACGTGCAGCTCTCTGAACCGGTCGACGAGCCCCCGCAGGGACAGTTGCGGCAGGGCTCCAACATCTCGTTGGCGCAGAAGGGCCGCTACCCGACCACCGAGGAAGTGCTGTCTTCGCTCGGCATGGTGGTCAACAAGGGTAATCTCGGTGCGCTGCAGGACATCACCGATGAGGCCTACGCCGCTGTCGCAGGACGGGCCGGAAGCTTCGCCGAGCTGATCCCACGCCTGGCCGAGCTGACCTCATCGCTGGACCAGCAGACCAACGACATCATCGCCGCGGCCGAAGGGCTCAACCGCTTCTCCTCGATTCTGGCTCGCAGCAAGGACAACCTGGGCCGCACGCTCGACACGTTGCCCGGGGCGCTGAAGGTGCTCAACGACAATCGCTCGAACATCGTCGAGGCGTTCACCGCGTTGCGCGGCTTCGCCGAGGTGGGTTCGCGGATCCTGTCTCAGACCAAGGACGATTTCGCTGCCGATATCAAGGATCTCTATCCGGTGATCAAGGCGTTCAACGACAACGCCGACGATTTGATTAAGGACCTGGAGTTCCTGCCGACCTTCCCGTTCCACTACAAGTACCTGCGCAACGCGGTCCGCGGCGACTACCTCAACGTGTTCGTCACCTTCGATCTGACGCTGCGCCGGTTCGGTGAGTCGGTCTTCACCACCGGCGGATTCGACCCGAACATGAAGCACCTCAACGAGGTGATCAACCCGCCGGACTGGCTGCTCGGTGAGATGGCCAACCTCTCCGGACAGGCCGCCGACCCGTTCAAGATTCCTGTCGGAACTGCCACCCAGCATGAGGAGAAGCCGTAATGATCGACCGGCTTACCCGTATGCAGTTGATGATCTTCGGGGTCGTCACCGTCCTGACCGTCGGTGCGATTTCGCTGTTCTATCTGCATCTGCCTGCTGCCGTCGGGATCGGCACGTATCACGTCAACGCCAATTTCGTTGCCGGCGGCGGGATTTACGAGAACGCCAACGTCACCTACCGCGGGGTGACCGTGGGCCGCGTGGACTCGGTGGGCCTGGCTCCCGACGGTGTGGTCGCCAGGATGCAGCTCAACAGCAGCACGGCGATCCCGAGTGACGTCACCGCGACCGTCAAGAGCGTCTCGGCGGTCGGTGAGCAGTACATCGATCTGATTCCGTCGGACTCACCGTCGACCGACAAGTTGCGCAACGGCGCGACCATCGATCAGCGGAACACCCGGGTCGGCCAGGACATCGCCGGCATGCTGCACGAGGCCGACACACTGGTCAGCAGCATCGGAAACAGCCGGCTGCAGGATCTGCTGCGCGAGAGCTTCAAGGCGTTCAACGGATCCGGGCCGGAGCTCGCGCGGCTCATCCAGTCCTCACGCCTGCTCATCGACGAGGCCAACGCCAACGCCGGGGAGACGACCCAGCTGATCGACCAGGCCGGACCGTTCCTGGAAGCGCAGATGCGCAGCGGTGACAACATCCGCTCACTGGCCGACGGGCTGGCCCGGTTCACCGGCGAGGTGAACAAGGCCGACCCGCAGCTGCGCACCACCCTCAAGACCGTGCCTGGCGCCACCGAGGCAGCCAATACCGCGTTCAGTGGTATCCGGCCGACGTTCCCGGTGCTGGCGGCCAACCTGGCCAACTTCGGCCGGATCGGCGTGATCTACAGCAAGTCGCTCGAGCAGGCGCTGGTGATCTTCCCGGCCCTCATGGCCGCGCTGAACACGGTGGCCGGCGGAGTTCCCTCGGACGAGGGCGGCAAGCTCGACTTCAAGGTCGACCTCGGCGATGCGCCGCCGTGTCTGACGGGCTTCCTGCCGCCGACGCAGACCCGGTCCCCTGCGGACCTGACCCTGCGGGATCTGCCGACCGACATGTACTGCAAGACCGCGCAGAACGATCCGTCCGTGGTGCGTGGCGCGCGCAACTACCCGTGCCAGGAGTTCCCGGGCAAGCGGGCACCCACGATCCAGTTGTGCCGCGACCCCAAGGGCTACATTCCGGTGGGTACGAACCCGTGGCGCGGCCCGCCAGTGCCTTATGGAACGCCGATCGAGGACGGGCGCAACATCCTGCCGCCCAACAAGTTCCCGAACATCCCGCCGCAGGTCGATCCGGACCCGGGCCCGCCGGTGGTGCAGCTGCCGCCGGGTGTGGAACCGGGCCCGGGACCGGCCCCACACGCACCGTTCCCGCTGCCGGTGCCGCCGAACACGCCGGGAACGCCCCCGCCACCGTGGCCGTACTTCGCGCCGCCGGACCAGATCGTGCCGCCGTACGGTCGGACCGCCCCGCCCGGGGCGGAAGCACCCGCTCCTGCTCCGGCTCCGGATGCGCCGTTACCGGCCGAGGCACCACCTCTGGCCAGCGCACCGACGACGGGCACCTACGATCAGCACAGTGGGGTTTTCGCTGACGCCGATGGCGGCACCGGTGTGTATGCAGCCGGCGCCGAGAATCTGGCACCTGCGGAGACCTGGGTAGATCTGATGCTGGATCCAAGGCAGGCTTAATGACTGAAGAAACGGCCTCGAACCAGAGGCCGGTGCGTAGGCGCGCGTCCAGGGCGGCCGGCCCGACCGGGGCCGGGACCGCCGACGAGGTGAACACAACGACCGTGCTGGTCGATTCATCGATCGGCACGGCGCCCAGGGCGTCGAAACCGGCACCGCTGAAGGCGCCGCCCCCGCGGCGTGCCCATCGCGGCCTGGTGGCGCTGGTGACGGTCCTGGTGCTGGGCGTGGCGACTGCGGCGCTGGGCGCGCTGGCTTACGTCATGCGCGATCAGCAGCAGGGTGTGGATGCCCTACAGGCCCGCAACGAACGCTTCGTCGACACCGGCAAGCAAACCGCGATCAACATGTTCAGCTACACCCAGGACACCATCGACGAGAGCGTGAACCGCTTCATCGACGGCACCAGTGGCCCGCTGCGCGACATGATGAGCCAGGGCAACAACGCTGACAACCTCAAGGCACTGTTCCGTGATACTCAGGCCAGCTCGGAAGCCGTGGTCAACGGAGCGGCGCTGGAGAAGGTGGACGACATCGCCGGGAACGCGTCGGTGCTCGTGGCGGTGCGCGTCACGGTCGCCAACCTGGACGGGGTCAATTCTCCGACCCGTCCGTACCGGTTGCGGGTGATCGTGCACGAGGACGACAACGGGCACATGACCGGATACGACCTCAAGTACCCAGACGGTGGAAACTGATGCGCTCGAAGTTCGTTGCCCTGCTGATCGGCCTGCTGACGGTGGCTTTCGTCGCCTTCGCCGGTATCGGTGGCTCGCTCTACTGGAACCGTGTGATGCAGCGCGGCCAGGAGGCCACCAGGGCGGAGTTGCCGGCGGTGGCAGCCGCGCAGATCCCGAAGGTGTTCGGCTACGATTTTCAGACCGTCGAGCGCAGCCTGATAGAAACCTATCCGCTGCTCGCCCCGGACTTCCGGGAGAAGTTCGAGCAGGACGCCACCGCCAAGGTGATCCCCGAGGCGCGAAAGCGCCAGCTCGTGGTTCAGATCAGCATCGTCGGTGTCGGTGTGATGACGGCAGAGCGCGAATCGGGATCGGTGCTGGTGTACATGAACCGCACGGTGACCGACCAGTCCCGCCAACCGTTGTACGACGGCAGCCGGCTGAAGGTCGACTACCGCAAGATCGGCGGGGACTGGCTGATCAACGCGATCAACCCGGTCTAGCCTGGTTCAGCCCGCTTTGGTCTCCGCGAGTGCGTCGAGGAAGGCGCGGGCCCAACGGTCGACATCATGGGCCAGCACCTGGCGGCGCAGTGCCCTCATCCGACGCCTGCCCTCCTCGGGGCTCTGCTCCAGCGCCGCCTCGATCGCATCCTTGACGCCCTCGAGATGGTGCGGGTTCGTCAGGTAGGCCTGACGCAGCTCGGCCGCCGCACCGGTGAACTCGGACAGGACCAGGGCGCCGCCGAGGTCGCTGCGGCAGGCCACGTATTCCTTGGCCACCAGGTTCATCCCGTCGCGTAGCGGGGTGACCAGCATGACGTCGGCCGCGACGAAGAACGCGATGAGCTCGTCACGCGGCACGGGCCGGTGCAGGTAGTGCACGACCGGGTGCCCGACCTCGCCGTATTCGCCGTTGATGTGGCCGACCTGGCGCTCGATGTCCTCACGCATCGCCTTGTAGCTCTCGACGCGTTCGCGGCTTGGCGTCGCGAGCTGCACCAGAACGGTGTCATCGCGTTTGACCCGGTGCTCCTCGAGCAGTTCGGAGAACGCGCGGAGCCGCACGTCGATGCCTTTGGTGTAGTCGAGCCGGTCGACGCCGAGCAGGATCTTGCGCGGGTTGCCGAGTTCGGCGCGGATCTGCCGGGCCCGCTGCCTGATGGCTCGGTTGCGGGCCTTGCTGTCGAGGTCGGCGGAGTCGATCGAGATGGGGAAGGCCCCGACCTTGACGGTGCGGAAGCCGTAGGAGATCTCGCCGAAGCGCGACCGCACACCGATCGATGCGCGCGTCGTGTTGGCCCCGATCAGCCGCCGGGCCAGCACCAAGAAGTTCTGGGCACCACCGGCGAGGTGGAAGCCGACCAGATCGGCTCCGAGCAGGCCCTCGACGATCTCGGTGCGCCACGGCATCTGCATGAACAGTTCGACCGGCGGGAAGGGGATGTGCAGGAAGAAGCCGATGGTGACGTCGGGACGCAGCATGCGCAGCATCTTGGGGACGAGCTGCAGCTGATAGTCCTGGATCCAGACCGTGGCACCGGGTGCGGCGGCCCGGGCCGTGGCCTCGGCGAAACGCCGGTTCACCTCGACGTAGCTGTCCCACCACGCGCGGTGGTACACGGGTTTGACGATCAGGTCGTGGTAGAGCGGCCACAGGGTGGCGTTCGAGAACCCCTCGTAGTAATCCGCGACATCTTGCGCGGACAACTCGACGGGGTAGAGCGTCAGGTCTTCCTCGACGATGGGCTCTTCGCCGCTGTCGGGAACCCCGGCCCAGCCGATCCACGCGCCGCGGCGTTTGCGCAGCAGCGGTTCCAGTGCGGTTACCAGACCGCCGGGGCTGCGCTTCCAGGTCGTGGTGCCATCCGGCAACCGCTCCATGTCGATGGGCAGCCGGTTGGCCACCACGACGAAGTCGGAGTTACCGGAGGCGGCTTCGGGGCCGCCCTCCGGACTCATTTACGCCTCGGTTTTCGAGGGCCCAATACCGAGCATCGACAGGAACATCCGGCACTCGTCGGCGTCGGTGGCGTAGGTCGCCACGACGCGGCGAGCCTGGCTGGCGGTGCTGTCGGCCAGCGGCTCGACGTCCTCGATCTCGGCGGTTTCAGTTTTCGCAGGCATGACACAACTGTAGGCGACCGGGAGTACCCCGGTCGCCCCACGCTGTCAGCCGATGGAACCGTGCACGGTCGGGCTGCTGTCGACGGTCGACTCGGGCACCGGCTGAGGTCCCTCGGCCTGCTGTTCCTCGGCCAGGCCGATGCACTGGCCGGTGTTCGCGCCGGTGCAGGGGATGGAGCCGCCGCCACCGGGCTCGTTCACGGCGGGCAGGTCGGGGTTGCCTGCGATGCTGCTGAAATTACCGGGGGAGTTCGGCACGGTGTGCGGCACACAGACGCCCGTGTAGAGGTCTTCTTCTTCGCCCGTCGGGCAGGCGATCGCCGGGCCGGCAGACGCGGGTACGGAGAATGCGGCGATCGCTGGGGCGGCGGCCACAGCGACTGCAAATCCGCCGGCAAAGATCAGTCGTCGCATCGAGATCGGGAAGGTCGCCATCGTCACGCTTTCTCTAGTTATTCGATTGTTTCGTTGCAGGGATTCTATGGAAGCTGGGAAGGTTCTGCATTGCTTCTACGAGGTAGCTGGGGAACTGCTCCAGAAGTGCTAGGGGCTGGCGCTGATGGTTGAGCGCGGAATGGGTTGTGGCCCTTCGGACTCGTCTTCCTCGGCCAGTCCGATGCATTCCCCGGCATTGTGGCCGGTGCACGGGATGGCTCCGCCGCCGCCGGGCAGGTTTACCGCCGGGATGTCCGGATTTCCGGGGATGCCGCTGAACGGAGACGGTGAATTCGGCACCAGGAACGGGGTGCAGGTGGTCGTGTAGACGTCCTCTTCCTCACCTGAGGTGCAGGTTGCCTGAGCGACGGGCGCACCGAGCAGGAGGAACAGCGCGCAGCCGACGCCGGAAAGCGCGGCGGATACCACGACCGATTTCACCTCAGCAGTCTAGGACTGCTGAGGGTTTACTGTGCGGTGTCTGCGGTCGCGCTGTGTCAGCCGATGGAACCGTGCACGGTCGGGCTGCTGCCGACCGTCGACTGCGGAACCGGCTCCGGTCCCTCGGCCTGCTGCTCTTCGGCCAGGCCGATGCACTCGCCGGAGTTGGCGCCGGTGCAGGGGATGGAGCCGCCACCGTCGGGCGCTTTGACGGCGGGCAGGTCGGGGTTGCCCGCGACGCTGCTGAAGTTGCCGGGGGAGTTCGGCACGATGTCGGGGACGCACACGTTCGTGAACGTGTCCTCGGTTTCCCCGTTGGGGCACGAGGCCAGTGACTGCGACGGTGTCGACAGGACGGCCAGGGTGGGGGCCGCTGCGATGGCTGCGGCGATGCCTGCCGCGACGGCGAAGCGCCGGGTTCTGGACGGGGAGACAGGCATTATCGTGCTTTCTCTTGAGGGCCTGAAAAGGTTTGCTGATTACCCGGCCCCGGCGGTCCGATCACGGTTGTCCGTGACGTCGTCTTACCTTCGGTATTTTACGCCCCACAAGGGGAAATCGCTGTGAGGAGGATTCAGGTACGGCCATGTCGGCCGGTGTGCTGTGAAGCCGCTGCATAGTAGCTGTGATACCGGTGTGAGCCGGGTTACGTGATACACGTAATGTGCAGTTCGTAACTTACTTACCCTGACTAAGAGGTGGTCCGATATGGCCGGTCCCGATGACGCAGCCCGTCAGGTCGAATACGAGACACTCGATGACGGCCGCATCGCCAGGATCTGGCTGAACCGTCCGCATGCGCAGAACGCCCAGTCGCGGACCCTGCTGGTGCAACTCGACGAGGCGTTCGGCCGGGCCGAGGCCGATGACGCGGTCCGGGTGGTGATCCTGGCTGCGCGCGGCAAGAACTTCTCGGCCGGCCATGACCTCGGTTCCGAAGAAGCGTTGGCCGAGCGTCAGCCGGGCCCCACCCAGCATCCGACGTTCCGCTCCCACGGCGCCACCGCCGCCGGCGTCGCTGAGCGAACCTACTTGCAGGAATGGCACTTCTACTTCGAGAACACCCGGCGTTGGCGTGATCTGCGCAAGATCACCATCGCCCAGGTGCAGGGCAACGCGATCTCCGCAGCCCTGATGCTGATCTGGGCCTGCGACCTGATCGTGGCCGCCGATGACGCGAAGTTCAGCGATGTCGTCGGCGTAAGGATGGGGATGCCGGGCGTCGAGTACTACGCCCACCCGTGGGAATTCGGCGCCCGCAAGGCCAAAGAGCTACTGCTGACCGGCGATTCGATCGACGCCGATGAGGCGTACCGGTTGGGCATGGTGTCCAAGGTCTTCGCCCGCGACGAACTCGAAGACAAGACACTGGAATTCGCACGGCGCATCGCCGAGCGACCGACGATGGCGGCCTTGCTGGTCAAGGATTCTGTCAACGCGGCCAGCGACGCGATGGGCTTCACCGAAGCGCTGCGCCATGCATTCCACATTCACGAACTCGGGCACGCGCACTGGGCGTCGGTCAATGAGAACCGCTGGCCGGTCGGTATGCCGCCCGATGTTCCCGACTGGCGGACGTTGGGGGCCCCGAAACCGGCCCGACGCGATACACCATAAGGATGAGTGAAATGGAACTGTCGTTGAAGGATCGCACCTACCTGGTCACCGGTGGCGGTAGCGGCATCGGCAAGGGTGCCGCGGCTGCCATCGTCGCCGCCGGCGGTAACGCATTGTTGGTCGGGCGCAATGCCGACAAGCTGAGTGCGGCTGTTGACGAGTTGAACGCAGGGCTGGGTACCGGTGGCGGATCGGTGCGTTACGAACCTGCCGATGTCACCAACGAGGACGAGGTTCGCCGCGCGGTCGATGCGGCCACTGCCTGGCATGGCCAGCTGCATGGTGTGGTTCACAGTGCCGGTGGGTCGCTCACCATCGGGCCGATCACCCAGATCGACTCCGAACTGTGGCGCCAGACGGTCGACCTGAACGTCAACGGCACGATGTACCTGATCAAGCACGCGGGCCGGGAGATGGTCCGTGGAGGTGGCGGCTCGTTCGTCGGCATCTCATCGATCGCGTCGACAAACACCCACCGGTGGTTCGGCGCGTACGGCGTGAGCAAAGCGGCGTTCGATCATCTGCTCAAGCTGGCCGCCGACGAGCTCGGGCCGTCCTCGGTGCGGTTCAACAGCATCCGTCCCGGCTTGACCCGGACCGAGATGGTCGGCCCTGTCTTCGAACTCCCGGCAGCCCGCGACGACTACGAAGCCTGCACGCCGATGCCGCGGTTCGGTGAGGTCGAGGACATCGCCAACCTGGCGGTATTCCTGCTGAGCGACGCCGCGGGCTGGATCACCGGTCAGTCCATCGGTGTCGACGGTGGGCACAGCCTGCGCCGCGGCCCCGACATCTCGGGAATGCTGGAACCGCTGTACGGCGCCGACGGCCTGCGTGGCGTCGTCGCCGCAGAGTAGGGAGCTAGGCCGGAGGTTTTCCTCCGGCCTCCCACGCGCTCAGCGCGCCCACTGCCGACCAGTCCAGCCGGCCGCCGCCGGTGGCCAGCAGGGTCAGGAAGCGATCGCGCAGCAGGCTCGCAACGGGCAGGGGCACCTGTAGCTCCTCACCGGCACTCAGCGCCAGCTTGACGTCCTTGAGACCGAGTGGGGCGGCGAAACCCGCCGGGCTGAACTCCTCGCGGGCCAGCAACCCGCCGTAGGTGCGGTACACCGGCGCGTCGAACAGCGTCGAGGTCAACAACTCCAGGTACTGCTGTTTGTCCACCCCGGCCTTGCCCACGAGTGCCATTGCCTCACCGAGGGATTCGATCACCGAGGCGATCAGGAAGTTGCCGCTGATCTTGACGAGGTTCGCGGCCTGAGGGTCCTCGCCGAGTACGAAGGTGCGCTGCCCGATCGCATCAAAAATCGGCCACACCGTCGTCACGGCCGCAGGGGCGCCGGCCGCCACGACGAACAGTTTGGCCGCCGCTGCCGCCTCGGGGCGTCCGAACACCGGGGCGGCCACGAAGCCTTGGCCGGCTCCGCCATGTTCATCGGTGAGCCGCTGGGCGAGGGCGACGCTGATGGTCGACGACGACACGTGCACGGCGCCGGCAGCCAGCTCCGCAAGGATGCCGTTGTCCCCGAACGTGACTGCCTCCACCGCGGTGTCGTCGGCCAGCATCGTGATCACCGCGTCGCCGCGGCACGCGTCGGCCACCTCCGCTGCCGGGTGCGCACCCTCGGTGACCAGCGCGGTCACCTTGTCGGGCGATCTGTTGTACACCGTGACCTCGTGTCCGGCCCTGATCAGGTTGGCGGCCATGGCCGCGCCCATGTTGCCCAGTCCGACGAAACCGATCTTCATCCCTCCACTTGTACCGGTTAGGTTGGGTGGCGGGAGGGATCATGAAGTTCTCGACGGAAATGCTCCTGATGGGTAACAACACCGGGATCGAGGTGCCCGCTCACGTGGTGGAGGCGCTGGGGGCAGGAAAGCGCCCAGCAGTCGTGGTCGACGTGAACGGCTACCGGTACCGCTCGACGATCGCGCCGATGGGCGGCAAGTTCCTGATTCCGTTCAGTGCCGAGCGCCGCAACGAGTCCGGTATCGGTGGTGGCGATGCCGTCGATGTGGAACTGACGGTCGACACGGAGCCGCGCACCGTGGAGGTACCCGATGACCTGCGGGCCGCCCTGGCGGGATCAGCGGATACCGCCGCCAAGTGGGAGCGCCTGTCCTACAGCAAGCAGAAAGCACACGTCACGGCGGTTCAGGGAGCCAAGGCCGCTGAGACCCGATCCCGACGCATCGCGAAAGTCATTGCTGAGCTAGAGGTTTGAGCTCGGCGGCATTCTCGGCGTGATCGCAGGCCCGGTGCACGGCGTTGACGATGCCCTGGTAGCCGGTGCACCTGCAGAAGTTGCCCGAGAGCCCCTCCCGGATCTCCTCATCGGTGGGGTCCGGGTTGTCGCGCAGCAACGCGGTGATCGAGGTGACGAATCCCGGGGTGCAGAAGCCGCACTGCAGGCCGTGGCATTCCTTGAGGGCGGACTGCACCGGGGACAGCTCGCCGTCCGGGCCGGCGATGCCCTCGACCGTCGTCACCTCCTGGCCGTCGGTCTGAACCGCGAACACCAGGCACGATCGGACCGCCTGCCCGTCCAGCAGGACCGTGCAGGCGCCGCAGGCCCCGTGCTCACAGCCGAGGTGGGTACCGGTCAGGCCGCAGTTGTCCCGCAGGAAATCGGCCAGCGTCACCCGCGGTTCGACCACGTCCTGGTAGTCACGCCCGTTGACTGAGAGCGCAACCGGCAGTTCATGCATTGAGGGCCTCCTCGGTGGCGTGCGTGATTGCCTGGGTCCAGGCTCGGGACACCATGGCGGCGCCGACCCGCGCCCGGTAGGACGCTGAACCCTGCAGGTCGGAAGGAATGTCGGTGAGTTCGGACATTGCCAGCCGGCCGATCTCCTCGGCGGTGACGCCGCCGATCGGGGTGCCGAGCACCGCAGACTCGGCCGCGGTGGCGCGCAGCGGCGTGGAGCCGAGCCCGAGCAGGCCGATGCCGCAGTGGGTGATCCGGTCGTCCTCGTCGAGTTCGAATCCGATGACGGCGCCGGCAATCGCGAAATCGCCGTGGCGCCGGGCAAATTCGGCGATCCCGAACCCGCTGCGTCCCGATGCCACCGGGAAGCGCACGGCGGTCAGGATCTCGTCGGAGGCCAGCGAGGTTTCCCACAGGCCGGTGAAGAACTCCGTGGCCGGGATCTGGCGGGTGCCGCGCGACGACGTGGCCTCGATGGTCGCGTCGAGCGCCAGTGCGACAGCCGCGTACTCGGCCGCGGGATCGGCATGTGCGATCGCACCGCCCAGGGTGCCGCGGCTGCGGATCTGAAAGTGGCCGATGTGCGGCGTGGCCATGGTCAGCAGCGGGACCGAATCGGCGATCTCGTCGTCCAGGCCGACCATCGCGTGCGGGGTGGCGGCACCGATCCGAACCTCGTTGCCCTGCAATGCGATGTCGTTGAGTTCAGACAGTCGGGAGATGTCGATCAGGTTCTCGAAGTGCGTCAGGCGCATGGCCAGCATCGGCACCAGGCTCTGCCCGCCGGCCAGGATCTTGGCGTCCTCGCCGAACTCTCCGAGCATGGACACCGCCTCGGTGACCGTGGCGGGCCGGTGATACGCGAAGGGGGCGGGTTTCATGACACCAACCGGAGCAGCGCGGCGTGCAGATCCTCGGTGGTAAGACCGCTGCTCGTACGCTTCTTGCCCCCGGCCCGGCCGATGAGGAACCCGAGCACACCCGCGGCCGCGACGGCCCCGATGGCCGGGGCGAAGCGTTTGGCCATCGGCACCGCCATCATCTTGGCCAGGGCCAGCGCGTTGATCGGGGCGGCCTCTTGCGGCGCCTGCGCGGATGTGGCTCCGGCGGAGCCGGTTTCGGTAGCCGACGCTGAAGCCCCACCGAGTAGCTCGGCCTCCAGGCTCTTGGCGAACTGGTCGATCAGGCTGCCCGAGACGTCGGCAAGCACGCCGCGGCCGAATTGGGCGGCCTTGCCGGAGATGGCCAGATCGGTGGTGACCACGACCAAGGTGGCATCACCTTCGTCCTTGAGCTGGGCCGTCACGATGGCCGAGGCCGTGCCGTTGCCGCGGGTCTCCTTGCCGTTGGCCTTGAGCACGACCCGCTGCGCCGTGGCGTCCTTCTCCTGGAATGTGGCATCGCCCTTGTAGGACACCGTGATCGGGCCGACCTTGACCTTGACCGCACCGGTGAAGTCGTCACCGTCCACGCTCAGCAGGGTGGCCCCGGGCAGACAGGGGGCGACTCGTTCGACGTCGGTGAGTACCTCCCAGGTTTTCGCCGCAGGTACCGCGACCCGGAATTCGTTGTTGAGCTCCACGATCAGTGGTCCCTTCCTTGTTTTTCCTGCGAGCGGGGTTCCTGCGCCTGTTCGATGGCTTCGACGATGGCTGCCGGGGTGGCGGGCAATGTGGTCAGGGTGACCCCGAGTGGGGCCAGGGCGTCGTTGACGGCGTTGATCACCGCGGGCGTCGAACCGATGGCGCCACCCTCGCCCGCGCCCTTGTAGCCGCCGACGCCGGGACCAGGGATCTCGACGTGGCCGTACTCGATCACCGGGACCTCGGTGGCAGTGGGCAGCAGGTAGTCGACAAACGTTGAGGACAACGGGTTTCCGGCGTCGTCATAGGACAACTTCTCCAACAGCGCCCCGCCGATACCTTGGACGGTGCCGCCGGCGATCTGCCCCTCGACCACGTTGGGGTTGATCATCGGGCCGACGTCCTCGCTGACGATGTAGCGGGTGAGGGTGACGTGCCCGGTGACGACATCTACCTCGCAGGTGCAGGCGTGGGTCGCGTTCGCCCAGTGGATCGGGGCGGTCGGCGGCGCGGTGTAGCGCGCGGTGGCCTCCAGATTCGCCGACATGCCCGGCGGCAGCATCTGCGGCTCGTAGTGCGCGCGGTAGGCTAGATCGGCGAAGCTCACGCTCTTTTCGGGATCGTTGCGCGCGACAGCCTTCGATCCGCCGAGCTCTATCTCCGACTCCTCGACCTCCAGCCGTGCGGCAGCCATCGCGACCAGCTGGTTGCGCAGGATGGTGCCGGCCTCGTTGACCGCGCCGGCGGTCATCGGGGCGCTGCGGCTGCCCTGGGTCCCCGCGCCGTAGGGCGTCACCGCGGTGTCACCCTGGATGGAAGCGACATCATCGATATCGGCGCCCAGTGCGTCGGCGGTGAGCTGAACGACGGTGGTTTCCAAGCTGTTACCGGTGGACCCGCCGTTGACGTAGACGTTGATCTTGCCGGTCGGCTCCATCCGGATGGTGCAGCCCTCGCTGGCCAGGTGCCCGGTGGCCGCGCCGGTCGGCTCGATGTAGGCCGAGAAGCCCAGCCCGAGGTAGCGGCCCTGGGCCAGCGCCTCGGCCTGCTCCTTGCGGAAGCCCTCGTGGTCGAGGATCTTCACCGCCTGCTCGAAGGTCTCGATCGGGGCGACGTGGTCATAGGGCATGCCATTGGGGTTGAAATAGGGCATCTCGTCGCGACGGAGCAGGTTCTTGCGGCGCAGGTCTACCGGATCCAACCCCATCTTGCGCGCGGCGATGTCGAGAAGTATTTCGCGGGTGAGGGTTTCGTACTGCCATGGCCCGCGGTAGGCGTGCAGGCCCGCGGTGTTGGAGAACACCGTCTTGTAGCTGAAGCTGGCCTTGGGCACCCGGTACGGACCGGGGAAGAACATGCCGATGGCCGCGGTGGTGAGCACTGGGTAAGGGGTGGGGTAGGAGCCGACGTCCTGGACGAAGTCGATGTCGGCGGCCAGGATGCTGCCGTCGTCGTCGAACGCCATCCGCACGTCGCCGTCGACGTGGCGGGACTGACCGGCCGACATCAGGTTCTCGCGACGGTCCTCGATCCACTTCAGCGCTGTGCCTGATCGCGCGTTCGACGTCGCGGTGGCAGCAACCTTGCGGGCGGCCAGCATGATGCACATGTCCTCGCGCATCGGGACGACCTTCTGGCCGAACCCGCCGCCGGTGTCGCGCATGATGACCCGCACGTGCTGAGCCGGGATGCCGAGCAGACGGGCCGCGAACGCCCGCAGCTCGTGCGGGGTCTGGCTGGAGGCCCAGATGGTCAGCTCCCCGGAGGTGGCCGACCATTCGGTGACCATGCCGCGGGTCTCGATGGGCACGGGCACGTGCATCTGCTGGTAGATGTGCGCCTTGGCCACGTGCGCGGCGGAGCCGAAGACCTCCTCGTCGGGCGGCATGCCGGCCATACCCCCGGCATTGTTGTCCGGGAAGGCTTCGTGGACGGTCACCTCGGAGGTCAGTGCCTGGCGGAAGTCGGCGATCGCGGGCAGCGGTTCGTAGTCGACGTCGACCAGATCCACGGCGTCCTCGGCGATGTAGCGGCTCTCGGCGATGACCAGGGCCACCGGATCGCCGACGAACTTCACCTCGCCCTCGGCCAGCGGTGGCCGTGGAGTGTCCGGGATGTCCTTGCCGGCGACGGCATGCCAGGCCTCTTTGACCTCGGGGTTGAGATCGGCGGCGGTCAGCACTGCATGCACGCCGGGCAGCGCCAGGGCCGCGGCAGCGTCGATGGCGCTGAACTTCGCGTGCGCGAATGGACTGCGGACGAAGCAGGCGTGCAGCATGCCGGGCCGCGTGATGTCGTCGACGTACGTACCGCGTCCGGTGAGCAGGCGGGTGTCCTCGACCCGTTCGACTCGTCTGCCGGCATAGCGGGTTGCGACGGTCTCCGGTACGGCTGACGCCATAGGATCGCTCCAATTCCGTCGGTTAGCTTGTGCGCAGAACTTATGCGCATAACCCAGCGGCCGTCGGGGTTCCGACGTCCGCATCAAGAGTGTGATTATCGTACATCGGAAAGCAACATGCCTGAAGAAGAGAGTGTCATTTCCGCAGGAATCCGTCGACTGCTGGCCACGGCGCTGGCGGCCGCCGGCTGCGTGGTTCCGCTGGCCGGGGCGCCGGTGGCGTCAGCCAGGCCGGCTGCCGAGGCCGGGCTGGTCGACGTGCGCTCGGTGGTGCCCGACGCGGTGATCGACCTTCGATATGCGACCACCGACAACTTCGTCGGTCAGCAGCTCTACCCGGCCGGCGCTCCCTGCCTGGTGCACGAGTCGATGGCCCCCGGGCTGGCGGCCGCGGCGGCCGCCCTGCGCCCCGACAAACTGGTCTTCTGGGACTGCTATCGGCCACATGAGGTGCAGGTCAGGATGTTCGAGGTGGTGTCGAATCCCAACTGGGTGGCCCGGCCGAGCGCCTACGCCCGCAGTCACGAGGCCGGCCGCTCGGTCGACGTGACCATCGCCAGCGGGGGATCGCTGGTCGACATGGGCACCGGCTTCGACGACTTCACGCCGCGCAGCCTGGCTTACGCCACCGACGGGGTGAGTCCCGCGGCCCAGGCCAACCGGGCGAGGCTGCGCGCGGCCATGAAAGCCGGCGGGCTGACCGTGTACTCGGGGGAGTGGTGGCATTTCGACGGTCCGGGCGCAGCCGACCCACGGCCCTACCTGGACGTACCGCTGGGATAGGTCCAGGACCCTGTTCTCCGGGTTTGGAATGTGCCAGCATGGGGAACCGTAACGTTCGTCACGATCCGGCAGGCGTGGAGTCGAAATGAACGTATTCAAATTGATTCAAGGCGCGGCGCTGATCGCCGCCTGCGCCGTCCCGATCGCACCCATGCCCGCAGCGTCGGCGCAGCCGTGCCCCGATGTCGAGGTGGTGTTCGCCCGCGGCACCTACGAGCCGCCGGGCGTCGGCGGCCCGGGGCAGACGTTCGTCGATGCGCTGCGTGCGCGTGCCGGGCAACGCTCGGTCGAGGTGTATCCGGTGAACTACCAAGCCAGCGGGAACTTCGGTGACCGGATCGAATTCGCCAGGACGGTCGTCGACGGAATCCGGGATGCGACCGACCACATCCAGGCCACGGCCAGGGACTGCCCCAACACCAAGGTCGTTCTGGGCGGATATTCCCAGGGCGCCGTGGTAGCCGGCTACACCACTGCGGCCACCATTCCCGACGGTATCCCGCCCGAATACAAGCAGTTGATCCCCCAACCCATGCCTCCCGCCGTGTCCGACCATGTGGCCTCGGTGGTGCTGCTGGGCACGCCGTCCGACGAGTTCATGCGCGATATCGGCGCGCCGGCGATGGTGATCGGCCAGCGGTACAAGGACAAGACCATCGAGTTGTGCGAGCCGGGTGACACCATCTGCGATGGAACAGCGGCCGGGGTCCCCAACTTCGCGCACAGTGCCTACCTGCTCAACGGGATGCCCGGGCAGGCCGCGGATTTCACGGTGGGCCGGCTCTGACCGTTGATAACAATATGAAACCTCAATGGTTGCAATGTGATACGTGAGGCCGGAGTATTTGCTGAGCACCACTATGTTCACTAGGTGCACCGTCGAACGGCCCTCAAGATCCCGCTGGTAATGGCAGCAGCGGCCGCTCTTCCTCAGGCATTGGCCCCTCTGTCTGTGATCCCGCGGGCGACCGCCGCACCAGGCCAATGGCCGGTTGAGAGAGCCAACGCGTGGTATCAGGCGCAGGGCTGGTTGGTCGGCACCAACTTCATCACCTCGAACGCGATCAACCAGATCGAGATGTTTGCCCCCGGCACCTACGACGCGCGGCGCGTCGACAGTGAATTGGGAGCGTGCCGCCTACTCGGGTTCAACACCGTGCGGGTGTTCCTGCACGATCTGCTGTGGGCGCAGGACCGCGCCGGATTCCAAAGCAGGCTGGCACAATTCGTCGGGATCGCGGCGCGCCAAGGCATCAAGCCGTTGTTCGTGTTCTTCGACTCCTGTTGGGATCCGCACCCCCAGGTCGGTGCGCAGCGGGCACCGACGCCCGGTGTGCACAACTCGGGCTGGGTGCAGAGCCCCGGGGCGCAACGCATCGACGACCCTCGCTACCGCCCCGTGCTGCGCGACTATGTGGTCGGGGTGATGAGCCAGTTCCGCAACGACAACCGAGTCCTGGGCTGGGACCTGTGGAACGAGCCGGACAACCCGGCCAAGCAATACCGCAAGGTGGAACGTAAGGACAAGATCGACGCGGTCGGGGGACTGCTGCCCCAGGTTTTCGCCTGGGCGCGTTCGGTCGATGCCGTGCAGCCGTTGACCAGTGGCGTGTGGCAGGGCAGCTGGGACCGCGGAAGCCGCAGCGACATGGACAGCTTCCAACTCGACAACTCCGACGTCATCTCCTTCCATTCGTACGCCGGCCCTGCCGAATTCGAGGCTCGCATCGCCGAACTCGCTCCGCTGGGCCGACCGATCCTGTGCACCGAGTACCTGGCCCGAGACCAGGGCAGCACCGTCGAAGGTGTGCTTCCGGTTGCCAAGCGGCACAACGTCGGTGCCTACAGCTGGGGCCTGGTGGCCGGCAAAACTCAGACGTACTTTCCGTGGGATTCGTGGGACAAGCCCTACACGAAGGTGCCGAACGTGTGGTTCAGCGATCTGCTGCAGCCCGACGGACGGCCCTACAAAGACAGCGAGTACCAGGCGTTTCGGAAGCTCACGACCCGGGTCTGACCGGCAACGCATTCTTGAACTCGTCCGAGGCGAGGCATCGAGCCTGCGCAGCGACAGCCATTCGCAAGCCAGCGGCGGGGCCCAGCCGCCAACCGGCATCGATGGCGGCCCGCGCGCCGCGGACGGCCGCCGGCGGTTGGGCGGCCAATTGCCCGGCGAATTCGGCTACTGCAGAACCGAGTTGGTCATCAGGCACGACGCGGTTGGCCAGTCCGATGCGCAATGCCTCGGCGGCGTCGATGATCTGGCCGAGGAGGATCAATTCCCGTGCTCGGCCTTCACCGATGAGACGCGGCAGCCGGAAGGTGGCACCCATGTCCGGCAGCAGGCCGTAACGGGTCTCGGTGAGGCCGACGCGTGCATCCTCGGCGAAAACCCGGAAGTCGCAGGCCAGGGCGAGTTGGAGGCCCGCACCGTAGGCGTGACCGTGGACGGCGGCGACGCTGGGGCACGGCAGTTTCGGGATGAACTCGAAGACACCCGCCACGTCGAGGCCCAATTCGATGGTCGCGTCGTCTTCGGGGTTTCGGTCGACGAACCGGGCCAGCGTGCCCGTCATCGCCTCCGCCAGATCGAGCCCCGCCGAGAACGACCGGCCCGTACCGGCCACCACCAGGCAGCGGAGCGTGTCGTCATCGGCCAATTGCGCGCCGAGATGGCCGAGTTCGGTTCGCATTTGGGGATTCAGTGCGTTGAGCTTGGCGGGACGATTCAGCGTGAGGGTGCCGACGTGTGCTCGGCGGTCGTAACGGATCGTCTCGTACACAGTGCTCATCTGAGGCTCCGGCGGGCCAGTGGGGACAGCGGATACCCGAGGTGATGCAGCTTGTCGGGGTTGATCACCGAACGCACGGTGCATACGCATCCACCTTCGACGTCGACGGTGAGAACGTTGATCAGCCCGCCGTCTGGGTCGAAAGTCATCAGCCCGGGTTGGCCGTTGACCTGTGAGCGCCGGAACCGGGCACCGATGCGGCGATAGGCGTCGATGATGCCTGCGAGTACCCGATGCACCCGGTCGCGTCCGAATACCGGTCGTGCCAGGCCCCTTCCCGTTCCGCCGCCGTCGCCATAGAAGGCCACATCGGCTGCCAGTAGCTGTTCGAGGTTCACGAGATCGCCGTGCTCGGCCGCCTCGAAGAACCGGTCGGCCAACTCGGCCTGGTGGGTCGTGTCAGCCTCGAATCGGCGCCGCCCGGCGTCGAGATGCCGCCGCGCCCGGTTGAGCAACTGACGGCAGTTGGCAGGCTCCTTGTCGACAATCCGTGCGATGTCGTCGTATTCGTACGCGAAAACCTCGCGCAGCAGGAACACTGCCCGCTCCACCGGTGAAAGTTTCTCCAACAACACCAGAAACGCCATCGACAACGAATCCGACATCACGGCCAGCTCCGCACCGTCTGGCTCCTCGGATGTCAGGAGCGGTTCCGGAAGCCAAGGGCCGAAATAGCTTTCGCGTTGCACCCGGGCCGAACGCAGGTGGTCGATGGCCAGCCGAGTGGTGATCGTCGTCAACAACGAACGCGGGGACTCCGCCTCGTGGCCTCGCGCCAGATAGTCGAAATACCGCAGATACGCCGCCTGCACGACGTCTTCGGCATCGGTGACACTGCCCAGCATCCGGTAGGCGATCGAGAACAGCAGTGGGCGTAGGTCAACGGCCTCATCGGGGTCTTCCATGGCACCTCCCTGGAAGGTGGTTTGCCTGTCACTCCCTCAGACGATCGGGCGCGGACATTTGTGACATCGGGCGAGGTGTCACAACCGAAGCCGGTCGTTCGTCTTGAGGTCTACACACGCAAAACGAAGGGATATGACCATGAACATCGCACTATGGGCTGCTCAATTGACCTTGGCCGCACTATTCGCCGTCTCCGGCACCGCCAAACTCACGATGGCACGGCAGCGGCTGCTGGATACCGGCCAGACCGGGGTGGCGATGTTTCCCATGCCGGTCGTCCGCTTCACTGCGGCCATGGAACTGCTCGCGGTGATCGGACTGATCGCCCCGGGGATCACCGGAATCGGTGAGGTGCTGACACCGTTGGCGGCCGCCGGATTGTGCATGGTGATGATTGGTGCGGCTTGGGCGCACAGCCGGTTACACGAACCGCGGAGCGTGCTGGTCAACACCGTCCTGTTCGCGTTGGCGGCGTTCGTCATGATCGGCCGGTTGGTCTGAATCCTTAATACGACTGCCCGTCGGCGTAGCGCTGTCGGCGGAAATGGCGGCCATTGCCGCGGTTCCGGCTCTTGGGCAGTTGGGAGTCGCAGTTCGGGCAGACGAGCCTCAGATTCTCGCGCCGATTGTTCGTCGGGTTCCCGTCGATGTGGTCCATGACCAACGTCAGCGGGAGGTTCTGCCACACGCTGGCGGCACCGCAGATAGCACAACAGCTCGACTGAGCTTGGGTCAGGTAGAGCCGGATGTAATGCCTGTGGAGAGAGGTGATGGACGCCTCGCCAGATTCGAGCCAGCGTTCCGTGCTGGCTTTTCGACGGGCTGATCCCTGACACGCGTTACTGCAGTAGACCTTCTGACTGCGCTTCTCCAGTGGTGCACCACAGCTGCGACAGAGCCTCATGTGAGGAAGTTACTGACCTACACCGACAACAATCGGTGCGCGTGGAGCCCCCTATCGGGATTGAACCGATGACATTCCGCTTACAAGGCGAACGCTCTACCACTGAGCTAAGGAGGCGGGTGGAACGCGCCCTAGCTTAACGGGTCAGTTCTCGGCGTCGATAACTCGCTGCGAGCTGACCGGCTTCGGGGCGGTCCGCCGGGAGGAGCGACGGGGCAGTGGGATGCGGTCGGCGATGTTGCTCAGTGGGTTGACCACCTGGCTCAAGGTGATGACCGCTTCGTGCAGCGCGTCGATCGTGGGTGCGAGTGCTTCGAGCCCGGGCGCCAATCGGTTGAGGGTGTCGGCCACGTCGGCGAGCTTGAGCAGTGGGCCGTCGGGATCGGTCAGGGTATCCAGCAGGCCGCCCTCGGCCAGCAGGCGATCTGCCACGCCGTCTTCACGCAACACCCGCTCGAACAGGCCGTCATTGGCCAGCAGTTGATCGGCCAGCCCGCCTGGGGCAATCACCCGGGACACGGCGCCATCGGCGGTGGTCAACCGGTCCAGCAGGCCACCCTCCGTGGTGACCTGATCCACCAGACCGCCGGGGGCCACCGCCCGGGCCACGGCGCCGTTGTCTGCGGTCAACCGGTCCATCAGGCCGCCCTCGGCAGTCAGCTGGTCGATGATCCCGCCCGGTCGCAGCAAACGGTTGATCGGGCCTTCGGGCGCCAGCGCCCGACCGAGCGGCGCGTCGTCGTCCAGCAGTCGCGCCAGGCGGTTCGCCCGCTCCACCGCATCATCGATGCCGAACAGCGAGGCCATCGATGACCTGCCGTTGAGCGGGTTCGCGTCGCCGATGCCGCGCTGCACCGCGTTGAGGGTCTCGTTGGCGATGCCGAGACCGGCATCGGCCACTGCCAGCCCGATTCGCACGGGCGCAGTAGCAACCTGGACCAGCGTCTTGCCAAGGTTCATGGGCGTCAGTGTAGTTACCCCGATCACAGTTAAACTCACAGGAAGTGCACAGCGTGCATGCAGGTTGAGTTCAACAGGTACTACCAACATCAGGGAATGGCCATGCCTGCATTACCTGAGAGCGTCCCGGAGGCCCGGGTCCTCGTCGTCGACGACGAGGCCAACATCGTGGAGCTGCTGTCCGTCAGCCTGAAGTTCCAGGGTTTCGAGGTCTACACCGCGTCCAACGGCGCCGCCGCGCTGGACAAGGCCAGGGAAGTTCGGCCCGACGCCGTGATCCTGGACGTGATGATGCCCGGCATGGACGGCTTCGGGCTGCTGCGCCGGCTGCGTGCCGACGGTATCGACGCGCCTGCGCTGTTCCTGACTGCGCGCGACAGCCTGCAGGACAAGATCGCCGGCCTGACGCTGGGCGGCGACGACTACGTCACCAAGCCGTTCAGCCTCGAAGAGGTGGTGGCCAGGCTGCGGGTGATCCTGCGCCGGTCCGGCCGGGGCGTCGAGGAACCCCGCAGCGCCAAGCTGTCCTTCGCCGACATCGAACTCGACGAGGACACGCACGAGGTCTGGAAGGCCGGCGAGCCGGTTTCGCTGTCGCCCACCGAGTTCACCCTGCTGCGTTACTTCATCATCAATGCGGGCACGGTGTTGTCGAAGCCCAAGATCCTCGACCACGTGTGGCGCTACGACTTCGGTGGTGACGTCAACGTCGTCGAGTCCTACGTGTCCTACCTCCGCCGCAAGATCGATACGGGTGACAAGCGTCTGCTGCACACCCTGCGCGGCGTCGGTTACGTTTTGCGCGAGCCACGCTGACGGTGAGTCCGTCGGCGGCATACTTTTGGGGTGTTTGACCGGGTAGAGCGGCACGGTGTGCCGCTGCGCGTCGGGTTGGTGGCAGTCGCGCTGGTTCTCGTGGCCTGCGGCCTGCTTGCGTCCGGCGTCGCGGTGACCTCGATCATGCGGCACACCGAGGTCAGCCGCATCGATCAGACGCTGCTCGATGCGGCGGGAAGCTGGGCCCAGGAGCCGCGTCAACTGCCGTCGACCCCACTGGAAGGGCCGAATCCGGCCCGCCCGCCGTCGAACTTCTATGTCCGCGGTGTCGACCAGGACGGTAGGACCTGGATCGCGGTCAACGACCGCGAGGCGGAACCCGAGCTGCCGGATGACAACAACGTCGGTCCGGCGCCGGTGACCGTCGAGTCCGTCGGGTCTTCCGACGTGCAGTGGCGGGCCATGACTGTGCAGGGTCCGAACGGCGAGCTCACCACCGTCGCGATCGACCTGTCTGACGTCCAGTCGTCGGTACGTGCGTTGATCTGGTCGCAGGTGGGTATCGGCACGGTCGTGCTGGTGGTTCTCGGTGTCGTCGGCTACGCCGTCGTGCACCGCAGCCTGCGTCCGCTCGTCGAGGTGGAACGCACTGCCGCAGCCATCGCGGCCGGACAGTTGGATCGCCGTGTCCCCGAACGTGATGCGCGGACCGAGGTGGGACGGTTGTCCTTGGCGCTCAACGGCATGCTCGCGCAGATCCAGCGGGCGGTGGCGTCTTCGGACGCCTCGGCCGAGCAGGCGCGGACCTCCGAGGAACGGATGCGCCGCTTCATCACCGATGCCAGCCACGAGTTGCGGACCCCGCTGACGACGATCCGAGGATTCGCCGAGTTGTACCGCCAGGGCGCCGCGCGCGATGTCGAGATGATCATGGGCCGGATCGAGAGCGAATCCCGGCGGATGGGCCTGCTGGTCGAGGACCTGCTGCTACTGGCTCGGCTGGATGCGCAGCGGCCACTCGACCGGCATCGGGTAGACCTGTTGACCCTGGCCACCGATGCCGTGCACGACACGCAGTCGATCGCCCCGAACCGCCGGGTGCGCATGGAGGTGTTCGACGGCCCGGGAACCCCGGAGGTGCTGGGTGACGAGGCCCGGTTGCGGCAGGTGCTGAGCAACCTCGTCGCCAACGCAGTGCAGCACACCCCGGAAACCGCCGGGATCACGGTGCGCGTCGGCACCGACGGCGACGACGCCGTCATCGAGGTGTGTGACGAAGGTCCCGGCATGAGTACCGACGATGCGCGACGCGTGTTCGAACGCTTCTACCGCGCTGATACTTCACGCACCCGCGCGAGCGGCGGCACCGGGCTTGGCCTGTCGATCGTGCATTCCCTGGTGCTGGCCCACGGCGGCACGGTCAAGGTCACCACCGCGCCCGGTCAGGGCTGCCGGTTCACCGTCAGCTTGCCGAGGATTGCAGATCTGCCAGCGCGGCTTTGATCTTGGTCTGCGCCGCATCGAGGGATTCGGCCGACGGATTGTTGTCGACGTGGGCGAAGCCGAAGTCGGCCAGGTTGTAGGCCGGGAACACGTGCACATGCAGGTGCGGCACCTCAAGACCAGCGATGATCACCCCGGCGCGTTGCGCACCGAACGCCTGGCACACGGCCTTGCCGATCAGCTGTGAGACTTCCATCACCCGGCCGAACACCGCGGGCTCGACGTCCTGCCAGTTGTCGATCTCAGCCCGGGGAACCACCAGCGTGTGCCCTTGCGTCATCGGCGCGATGGTCAGGAACGCGACGATGTCATCGTCCTGGTAGACGAACCGCCCGGGCAGTTCTCCGTTGATGATCTTCGTGAAGACGGACGCCATGGTGAGAAGCATAGTGAGCGCCCGAGTTGCGCCGGCGAAGAGTTTGGCGCTGCCCGCGGAATCGCCGTTCCGGCCGATCGTGCTCTATCTTTGCTGAGCGGGTGGGGAATTTTAGCTGGTCCGATGTGGCCGCACATGATTTTGAGGGGATTCATGCAAAAGGAGCTCACAGATACCGTTTTGCAGGCTGAACTCGAGCAGATAGCCGAGGAAAACCTCAACCGGCACCTGGCCACGACCAAGGACTGGTATCCGCACGACTACATCCCGTGGGACTCGGGCCGCAACTTCGGCGCGAGCGGGGGCCAGGACTGGGACCTCGAGCATTCGCAGCTCAGCGATGTGGCCCGGGCGGCGATGATCACCAACCTGCTCACCGAGGACAACCTGCCGTCGTACCACCGCGAGGCCGCCGGGAGTTTCTCCCAGGACGGGCCATGGGGCGCCTGGGTGAATCGCTGGACCGCCGAGGAGAACCGGCACGGCATCGCGATTCGGGACTATCTGGTTGTCACCCGCGGCGTCGATCTCGTCGCGCTGGAGCAGGCCCGCATGGAGCACGTGACCAACGGCTTCACGTCGACCGACGAAGAGCGGGCCATGCACGATTCCGAATTCCTGATGTCGATGGCCTACGTGACCTTCCAGGAGTTGGCCACCCGGGTCAGCCACCGCAACACCGGCAAGGTCTGCAACGATCCGATCGCCGACCGGCTCCTGCAGCGCATCGCCGCGGACGAGAACCTGCACATGATCTTCTATCGGAATATGTGCGAGGCCGCCCTGGAACTCTCGCCCGACCAGGCCCTGGATGCCGTCGGCGCAGTCGTCGAGAACTTCCGGATGCCGGGACAGGGGATGCCGGACTTCCGCCGCAACGGTGTGCTGATGGCCAAGCACGGGATCTACGATCTGCGCCAGCACCTCGAAGAAGTGGTCATGCCGAACCTGCGCAAGTGGCGGATCTTCGAGCGCAACGATTTCAGTGCCGCAGGCGAGGCTCGTCGCGATCAGTTGGCGGCTTTCCTCGAGGACCTGGAGACCAAGGTGGTCAAGTTCGAGGAGCAGCGTGACCGCCTGCTGGCCCGCGAGGCCGCCAAGCTCGAGCGCGCAGCGTCCTGAACCCCGCCGTGCCGGCGCGGGCTACGTCCCGGAGATGGACTCGTGCAGTTCCTCGACGGTCCACGGCGGCGCACTGTGGTGGTCCCGGTACCCGATGAAACCCGGTGCGGGACGGACGAATTCGCCGATGAACCCGCCTGCGGCGATGAAGGTGCGGCCCGTTACGTCCCGTGCGGCATCGCTGACCAGGTAGGCGTAGGTCGGTGCGACGTATTCCGGTGGCGCGGCGTCCAGCGCGCCCTGCATGCTGACGTCGTCGAGCAGGCCCCGTCGGTTGAGATCGGCGATGTGCTGCTCGTAGTCCGAGCCGGTGGACAGCCGGGTGCGGGCGCCCGGGCACACCACGTTGGCCCGCACGCCGTGTTCCTTGAGTTCGGCGGCAATCGACAGGGTCAGCGCGTTGACCGCGCCCTTGCCCGCCGGATAGCCGCTGCCGCCGTAATCGCCCAGGAACGCAAAGGAACTGGTGTTGACGATGGCGCCGCCCCCTTGAGCCACCATTTTCGGCGCCACCGCGCGGCAGGTTTCGAACACGGTGCCCAGGTGCGCGTCGAGCAGGTTCCGGAACTCGGCACTGGTCACGTTCAAGATCGAGGACCCCGCTGGTTCGGCGGTGCCGGCACAGTTGACCAGGATGTCGACGCGACCGAACTCGGACGCACAGGTGTCGACCAGCGCGTCGGCCACCTCCGGGTCGGCGGGTGAACCGGCATGGGCGACACCGGAAATCTTTTGTGCAGCAGCACGTGCCGCTTCGGCATCGCGGCCGTTGACCACGACGCCCGCACCCTGGGCGGCCAGCAGTTCGGCGACCGCCAGGCCGATGCCGCGGGTGCCACCGACCACGATCGCGCCGCGGCCGGCGAGCACTCCGCCGGTCAGCTCTCGTCCTCCTGCGCGAACACCATGGCGCCGATGTTCCAGTAGCCGCGCAGGTTGGTGATCAGCCCTTCGTCGTTCACCTTGTAGGTGAAGACGCCGCGCACGGTGGCGGTGAACCCGTTGGGAAACTTGGTGCGCAGCACCAGGATGTAGGCGATCTCGCTCGGCGAGCTGGACGGGAACGTCTCCTCGCAGGTGACGGTCAGCTCGTTGGGCCCGATGTTGGTGTCATAGAAAGCGCCGAGGGCTTCCCTACCGCGTACCCCGGTGCCGTCGGGGTTGGTGACGGCCTCACCGATCGGGTCCTCGACCACGACGTCATCGGCCATTAGCGCCAGCCAGCCCTCTCGGTCACCGGCTTGCACGCATTTCCACGACGACCGCGAGGCGACGACGACGGGTGTCTCGGTTTGTGTTTCGGTCACGAAATTCCTCCGTAGATGCCGAAATGGCATTCCAGCAGGTGGTCACTCGACCTTTTCCTGCTGGAATGCCGTTTCGCGCGAGATGGGGATTTAGCGGTCTGCGTCGGTGTAGCGGATGACGCCGCGGATGTTGCGGCCCTCGAGCATGTCGGCGTAGCCGTCGTTGATCTGCTCGAGCTTGTACTGCCGCGTGACCATGTCATCGAGGTTCAACCGGCCGGCCTTGTACATGCTCAGCAGCTGCGGGATGTCGTGGTGCGGGTTGCCTCCACCGAAGATGGTGCCCTGCAGGCGCTTCTGCAGCAGGGTCAGCATCGACAGGTTGAGCTTGACATCATTCTCGGCCATGTTGGCGACTGCGGTGGCCACGACCGTTCCGCCCTTGGCGGTGATGTTCATGTAGTGGTCGATGTCCTCGCCCTTGAGCTCACCGACGGTGACGATCGTCTTGTGCGCCATCCGGCCCTGGGTGACCTCGGCGACCCCGGCCATCGCGGAGAAGATGTCCGGGTAGGCGTGGGTGGCACCGAACTTCAGCGCGTTGTCGCGCTTGAACTCGACCGGGTCGACCGCGAAGACGTTGCGTGCGCCGGCCGCCAACGCGCCCTGCAGCGCGCCGGTGCCGACACCGCCGACTCCGACGATGACGACGTCGTCACCCGGGCGGACGTCACCGCTGCGCACGGCCGAGCCGTAGCCCGTCGTGACGCCGCAGCCCACCAGGCAGGCCACCTCGAACGGGATGGACGGATCGATCTTCACCACCGAGCTCTTGTGCACCACCATGTACGGGCTGAACGTGCCCAGCAGGGTCATCGGGATGACGGGCTGACCGTTCTTGACCGAGTGGATGCGGTACGTGCCGTCGGACACTGCGGTGCCGGCCAGCAGGCCCGCGCCGAGGTCGCACAGGTTGCGCAGACCTTCCTGGCAAGCCGGACACTCACCACACGACGGAATGAACGACAGCACGACGTGGTCGCCGGGCTGGATGTGATCGACGCCCGGGCCGACCTCGGTCACGATGCCGGCGCCTTCGTGGCCGCCGAGCACCGGGAAACCTGCCATCGGGATGTCACCGGTCACCAGGTGGTGGTCGGAATGGCACATGCCCGAGGCTTCCATCTGAATCTTGACCTCGTCCTTGACGGGGTCACCGATCTCGATCTCCTCGATCGTCCACGGTTGGTTGAACTCCCAGATGAGAGCGCCTTTGGTCTTCATCGCGTGTGCCTTCCACTAGAGCCGTTGACCACAGACTAGAGCCATTAGTTGCGTGGGTCACACCCACCCCCAAGCAACTGCTTGGCAAGGAACTACCAGATCTTGACCGGAGCCTTGCCGAGTGGGTAGTAGCCGGGCAACTTCTCCCCGGACAGCGAGCGCTCGATGCGCTTCTGCATCGTGGGGGTGAGGTCGCCGGACTCGATGAGCTTTGCGTAACCCTTCGCAACATGGCCGAAGTCGAAGAAGTCCCGCTGCCACTCGATGAGCAGCTGATCGTTGAGCCGGAACCAGCTGCCGCCGATGCCGTAGATCTCGTCGCTGCTGCCGTCGCTCTTGTTGGCGATCTGCTTCCAGAAGCCGACGATCTCATTCTGCTTCTCGTCGATCAGCACCCGCTGGTACTCGTAGACCCAGTTCTCCAGGCCTTCCATCTCCAGACCCAGTGCCACGTCGCGGATCTCGTCGCGGCCGACGCACATCACGTCTTCCTTGGGCCCGATGTTCCAGCCGTAGGTGGCATCCTCGGTGTAGAAGTCGGCCAGCGGCTTCCAGTCACCGGCCTTCTCGGCATCCTGGTTGGCCTTGAGCCAGCGGTCGGACCACGCTTCCAATTCTTCGCGTTTGGAGGATGAAGTCATTGTCATTCCTTCTCTGTGATGGATAGTGCTTGGGTAGGACACATCTCGACGGCCATCTCGACGGCATCGCGGAGCTCGTCGGGTGGTTCATGATCGAGGATCTCGACGACGCCGCGTTTGGGAACCCGGAACACGTCCGGAGCTTCGAGCTCACACATGGCGTGGCCCTGGCACAGATCCTCGTCGACCTCAACGCGGTAGCAACCCATGGGTGCGCTCCTAAACCCGCTTCCGGTAACGAACCTTGGCCGGCTGGGCCAGCTGCACGACCATCTTGGAGTGGTCGTTCTGGTAGCTCTCCGACGGCTGCGACATCTCGAACTCGTACTCGCGCAGCAGAACCGAGAAGATCGCCTTGATCTGCATCTGTGCAAACGCCGCACCCACGCAGCGGTGCTTGCCGGCGCCGAAGGGGATCCAGGTCCACCGGTTGATCAGATCTTCCTGGCGCGGCTTCTCATAGCGGGCGGGATCGAAGGCATCCGGCTCGGGGAAGTCCTCCGGGATCCGGTTGGAGATCGCCGGGGAGGCCGCCACCATCTGGCCCTTGTGGATCGGATGGCCCGCCACCTCGAACTCGTCCTGTGCGACGCGCATCAGGATGATCAGCGGCGGATGCAGGCGCAGCGTCTCCTTGAGCGAGTTGTCGAGCTTCGGAATCTGGCGCAGCGCATGGAAACTCACCTCCTGACCGTCGGCGTAGAGCTCGTCGAGTTCCTGCTGCACCTGGGTGTACACCTCGGGGTTGCGCAGCAGTTCGATGAGCGTCCACGACGAGGTGCCCGAGCTGGTGTGGTGGCCCGCGAACATCAGCGAGATGAACATCCCGGTGACCTCGTTGGCCGAGAACCGGTGATTGCCTTCCTCGTCCTTGATCGAGACCAGCACGTCGAGCAGGTCGCGATCCTCCTTGCCCTTCGGCGGATTGGCGATCCGGCCGTCCATGATCTCCTGGACCAGCGCAACGAGTTTCACGCGCGACTCGTCGCGGATCCGGAAGCTCTCGATGTCCAGGTAGGGGTCGACGTAGCAGAGCGGGTCGGTGCCCCGCTCCAACTGGTGGTAGTACTCGGCAAACCGGCGATCCAGCTGCTCGCGGAACTTCAGCCCGATCAGGCACGCCGTCGAGGTGTAGATCGTCAGCTCGGAGAAGAAGTCGAGCAGTTCGATCTCGCCCTCGTCGCCCCAGTCGGCGATGATCTTCTTGACCTCGTTCTCGATGGTGGCCGCGTGGCCTTTCATCTGCTCACCACGCAGCGCGGTGTTGTGCAGCATCTCGGCTCGACGCTCGGGGTCGGCGTCGAACACGACTCCCTCACCGAAAATCGGCGTCATGAACGGGTAGGCCTCGGCCTGGTTGAGTTCGCTGTCGCTGGAACGGAAGAAGAACTCGTTGGCCTCGGCGCCGGACAGCAGCACCACCTGCTTGTCGGCGAGCTGGAACCAGCCGACGTCCCCGCACTCGTCACGGATGCGCTGCATCAGCCCGATCGGGTCGGTGCGGAACTCCTCGAGGTGGCCGTGCTCCTCCTCTTCGCCGCCTGAAACGCGTTCAACTTCCTTGAGATCAGTCACTTGCTGCCTTCCCCAGTCGCTTCGCTCCCACCCGCCGAATGTCCCGGCATCCCTTCCTCGCCGAGCGCGAGCTTCTGGCGGTCTTTGATATCGGCGAGCGGAGCTTCGGGCTGAATCTCCAGGTTCGCGATGAACCCGCCCCGGGGGGTCTCGGCGACGAACGTGATGGCACGGGCCAGATCGGCCGCGCGCAGGAAGTAGTCGTGGCGCGCCTGGCCCCACTTGGCCCAATCCTCAAGGGCCGGGCCGATCTTCTCGGCGGACAGGCTCCAGCCCATCGACGTGCGGGTCGGGCCCGGATGCACGATCGAGGCGCGCACGCCGGTGCCCTCCAGCTCCATCTGCAGGTTGGTCACCATGGCGACCAGACCGGCCTTGGCGGCCCCGTAGGCGCCCATGTGCGGACGCTGGCGCAGCGCCACATCGGAGCCGACGAAGATGACGTCGCCGCGGCGGCGCTCGACCATGCCGGGCAGCACCGCGGTCGCCATCCGGTTCGCACCGATCAGATGGATCTGCAGCTGGTCGGCGAATTCGTCGGTGCTCATCTCGTGCAACTTGCCGAAGTTGGTGTCGCCGGCACCGGCCACCAGCAGCTCGATGTCTCCGAGCGCCTCGGTGGCACCGTGCACGAACGACTTGACCGAATCGGCGTCGGTGACGTCGAGCGGCAACGCAATCGCCTCGCCGCCACCGGCTTTGATCTGCTCGACCAACTCTTGGCATTTCTCGACGCGGCGTGCGCCGAGGGCGACCGGGAAGCCGTGCGCGGCCAGTTCGGTCGCCGTGGCGGCGCCGATGCCGGACGACGCGCCGGCGACGATGGCCGGTCGGCGGTCGGGATGGGGTTCGAAACGGGCCATTTAGCGTGCCTTTACTGTGATGGGTTTCAGCGGTGGGACACCGCAATGGGCAGGTGCGCGAATCCGCGGACACTGCTGGAGTGGACGCGGACGGCGTTGGCCTCGTCGACCTCGTATCCGCGGATTCGCTTGAACAACTCGGTCAGCGCCACCCGGGCCTCCATCCGGGCCAGGTGCGCGCCCAGGCAGAAGTGGGCGCCGCTGCCGAAACTCACCAGCTTCGAACCGATGTCGCGGCCGATCTGGTACTTGTCTGGGTTCTCGAAGACGCGCTCGTCGCGGTTGGCCGAACCGGCCAGCAGCACCAGCACGTCGCCGGCCGGGACCGTGGTGTCGTAGAACGTCATGTCCTCGACAACCGCGCGGGCCAGGATCTGGCTCGAGGTGTCGTAGCGCAACGTCTCCTCGATCCACGGTGATATCAGATCGTGGTCGTCGAACACCGGAGCCAGCTGATCGGGGTTCTTGAAGCCCCAATAGGCCGCATTGGCAAGCAGTTTCGTGGTGGTCTCGTTACCTGCCACCACCATCAGGAACAGGAAGGCCATGATCTCGTCGTCGGTGAGCTTGTCGCCGTCGATCTCGGCCTCGACCAGCGCGGAGGTCAGATCGTCGGAGACAGCCTTGCGCCGCTGCTTGACCATGTCGGCGTAGTAGACCAGCAGCTCGCCTGAGGCTGCGATGGCGGACTCGGGAACGTCGGCGACGCCGTCCTCGCGATGCATGACGCCGTCGGCCAGCGCGCGGATGCGCACCCGATCCTCCTCGGGCACACCCATCAACTCGGAGATGACGTCCATCGGCAGCTTGCCCGCGAAGTCGTCGACGTAGTCGAAACTGCTGTTCTGCAACGCCTCGTCCAGGTGCTGCACCGCGATCTCGGTGACCCGGCCCTCCAGCTCACGGATGCGCCGCGGGGTGAAGCCCTTCGAGACCAGGGTGCGCAGCCGCAGGTGGGCCGGATCGTCGAGGGCCAGGAACGACATCACCCGGTGGGCCTCGTCATTGCGTGAGATCGGGTCCAGCGCGACACCGTGCTTGTTGGACAGTGCGACGCTGTTGCGGAAGCCGGCCACCACGTCCTTGTGCCGGGACAGGGCCCAGAACTTGCGTTCGTCGTTGCGGTAGAGCGGGGCTTCGTCGCGCAGCCGCTTGTAATACGGATATGGGTCCTCGTGGAAGTCGTAGTCGTAGGGGTCGAGTATCGGCGCTGCGGTGTGCAAGCTCATCGGCTCTCTCCGAGGATGAGACCCACCGAGTAGGTGAGTCTGTCGGCAATTTGGTGGTACGTGAACGCGCCGGAGCCCGCGTTGACAAGCGCTCCGAAAAACGTCATCTCCAGGGCGGAGACAACACGGGAATCGGCGTCCGGTCCGACCGCGGAACGGATGCGCTTGTGGATCGCGGCGCCGATGCGGTCGCGGACGGTGCGCACGGCGGGGTCGCTGCCACCACCCAGCAGGGCGGTGGTGCAGGCGGCCGCGACCTCGGGCTCGTCGGCGACGACCAGGGTCAACGCACGCAGCGCCGCATCGACGCGGGTGGTCATCGAGTCGTTCACGTCGGTGAAGAACGGAACCTGGCTGACCAGGTCCAGGTACATCTCGGCGATCAGGTGATTCTTCGACGAGAAGTATGTGTAGGCCGTGGCCGGTGCGACCCCGGCGCGTGCGGCGACCGCGCGCACCGTCAGATCGGCATAGGACGATTCGCGCAACATCTCGGTACCCGCGGCCAGGACCTTGCGGAAGGTTTCTTCCTGCCGGCGGTTGCGCGGCGATTCCTTCTCTGGCTCCGGAGTGGGTTCTGTGACTGCGGACACGGCATCGCTGGACACATGTCCAAGTTATCCGACGATGTCGAGGTTGGGCAAGTGCGGATCGAGAAAGACCACGATGAACTGGCTATTTTGATACTGGGTGGGCAGGGGCGGGAGTCGCCCTTGCGGCTCGACAATGTCTGCGGCTATCGTTCGAGACGAGACAGCCGGACAGTTGTCCAGAATTCGTGAAGTGGAGTTCACCAATGCCGGTACTGGCCGATCGCCAGAGTCAACTGCTTATCGACGGCAAGCTCGTCGCCGGGGGTGGCGGCGCATTCGAGACCGTCAACCCCGCCACCGAGGAGGTGCTCGGTGTCGCCGCCGACGCCAACGCCGAAGACATGGGCAATGCCATCGAAGCGGCCCGCCGCGCGTTCGACGACACCGATTGGTCGACGAACCACGCGCTGCGGGTGCGCTGCCTGCGTCAGCTGCGCGACGCGTTGCGCGAAAATGTCGAGGAACTGCGGGAACTGACCATCGCCGAGGTGGGTGCCCCGCGCATGCTCACCGCCGGAGCGCACCTGGAAGGCCCGATCGACGATCTGGCCTTTTCGGCCGATGCCGCCGAGAACTACGAGTGGACAACCGATCTCGGCTACGCCACGCCTCAGGGCATTCCGACCAACCGCAAGATCGCGCGGGAAGGAGTCGGTGTTGTTGGGGCTATTACCCCGTGGAACTTCCCGCACCAGATCAACCTGGCCAAGGTCGGTCCGGCCCTGGCCGCGGGTAACACCTTGATTCTCAAGCCGGCCCCGGATACTCCGTGGGCGGCTGCGGCCATCGGCCAGATCATCGCTGAGCAGACCGATTTCCCGGCCGGCGTGATCAACATCGTTACCTCCAGCGATCACTCGGTGGGTGCGCTGCTGTCCAAAGATCCCCGGGTGGACATGGTTTCGTTCACCGGCTCGACCGCGACCGGACGCGCAGTGATGACCGACGCCGCGCTGACCATCAAGAAGGTGTTCCTGGAGCTCGGCGGCAAGTCGGCGTTCCTGGTGCTCGATGACGCCGACCTGGCCGGGGCGTGCTCGATGTCGGCCTTCACCGTGGCCATGCACGCCGGTCAGGGTTGCGCGATCACCACCCGCCTGGTGGTGCCGCGGGCCCGTTACGACGAGGCAGTGGAGATCGCCGCGGCGACCCTGGGCGGGATCAAGCCGGGCGATCCCAACAGCAAGCGCACCGTCTGCGGGCCGCTGATCTCGGCACGCCAGCGTGACCGGGTGCAGTCCTACCTGGATCTCGCTCTGCAGGAAGGCGGCCGATTCGCCTGCGGCGGTGGACGTCCCGCTGGCCTGGACACCGGGTTCTACATCGAGCCCACGGTGATCGCCGGCCTGGACAACGATGCCCGGGTGGCCCGTGAGGAGATCTTCGGTCCCGTACTGACCGTGATCGCCCACGACGGCGACGACGACGCGGTGCGCATCGCCAACGACTCGCCGTACGGGCTGTCCGGCACGGTGTTCTCCGGTGACGACGAACGCGCCCAGGCCGTGGCCGCACGCATGCGGGTCGGCACCGTCAACGTCAACGGCGGCATCTGGTACTCGGCAGATGCACCGTTCGGCGGTTACAAGCAATCCGGAGTCGGCCGCGAGATGGGCCTGGCCGGCTTCGAGGAGTACACCGAAATCAAGTGCGTCGCGACGCTCGCCAACTAAGACGACTGAGGAGAGGGATTTATGACGAAGTTCGACTCGGATTTCAGGGAAAAGGTGGCCATCGTCACCGGCGCCGGTGGCGGAATCGGCCAGGCCTACGCCGAGGCACTGGCACGTGAGGGTGCGGCGGTCGTGGTCGCCGACATCAACACCGAAGGCGCGCAGAAGGTCGCCGACGGTATCAAGGGTGAGGGCGGCAACGCCCTGGCGGTGCGCGTGGACGTCTCCGACATCGACTCGGCCAAGGACATGGCGGCGCAGACGCTTTCGGAGTTCGGTGGCATCGACTACCTGGTCAACAACGCCGCGATCTTCGGCGGCATGAAGCTCGACTTCCTGCTCACCGTCGACTGGGACTACTACAAGAAGTTCATGAGCGTGAACCTCGACGGCGCCCTGGTGTGCACCCGCGCGGTGTACCGCAAGATGGCCAAGCGTGGCGGCGGCTCGATCGTCAACCAGTCCTCGACCGCGGCCTGGCTGTACGCCAACTACTACGGTCTGGCCAAGGTCGGCATCAACGGCCTCACCCAGCAGCTGTCGCGTGAGCTCGGCGGGCAGAACATCCGCATCAACGCCATCGCGCCCGGCCCGATCGACACCGAGGCCAACCGCACCACCACGCCCAAAGAGATGGTGGACGACATCGTCAAGGGAATCCCGTTGTCGCGCATGGGACAGCCCGAGGATCTGGTCGGCATGTGCCTGTTCCTGCTGAGTGATCAGGCCAAGTGGATCACCGGCCAGATCTTCAACGTCGACGGCGGACAGATCATCCGGTCATGACTCAGCAGCGATACGGCTACATCGGCCTGGGCAACATGGGTGCCCCGATGGCCAAGCGGCTGGCCGAGTGGCCCGGCGGCTTCATCGTGTACGACGTGCGGGCCGACGCGATGGCGCCTTTCGGGGAACTCGGAGGGACGCTGGCAGACAGTGTGGCCGACGTCGCTGATGCCGACATCATCAGCATCACGGTGCTCAACGACGAGCAGGTGCGGTCGGTCGTTGCCGAGCTGGCCTCAAAGGCCAAGCCGGAGACGGTGATCGTCATCCACTCGACGATCAGCGACACCACCGCCGCGGAGCTCGCCGAGCAGTACAAGCCTCAAGGCATCCACATCGTGGACGCCCCGGTCAGCGGCGGCGGCGCGGCCGCCGAGAAGGGCGAGCTGGCCATCATGGTCGGCGCCGATCGGCCCGTCTACGAGCGGATCAAGCCGGCGCTCAAGCAGTTCGGCTCGATGGTGATCCATGCCGGCGAGCCCGGTGCCGGTACCCGGATGAAGCTGGCCCGCAACATGCTGACCTTCACCTCCTACGCCGCGGCGTGTGAGGCGATGAAGCTGGCCGAGGCGGCCGGGCTGGACCTGGGCGCGCTGGGTCGCGTGGTGCGTCACACCGATGCGCTGACCAGTGGGCCGGGTGCGATCATCGTGCGCGAGAACATGTCCGAGCTGGCCCCGGACCACTGGCTCTATGACGCGTTCACCCACACCCGCGGGTTGGGCGAGAAGGATCTCAGCCTGGCCCTCGGCTTGGGTGAGGCTGTGGGCGTTGATCTTCCGTTGGCGCAGGTGGCCCTGCAGAGGTTGGCAGACGGCCTCGGCGTACCACACAAGAACGATTAGGAGCACTTCGATGGACGAGTTGCGGGCCAAGGGCCTGGCCAAGATGAACGAGGTCTACGGCTGGGAGATGCCGAACATCGAAGGGGATCCGTACTTCGATCTCACCGTCGACCACCTGTTCGGCACCATCTGGAGCAAGCCCGGACTGTCGATGCGCGAGAAGCGGTTGATGACATTGTCGGCGGTTACGGCGGTTGGTTCGCAGGACCTCGCTGAGATCCAGGTCAATGCCGCGCTGCTCAACGGTGAGTTCACCGAGGAAGAGCTCAAGGACGTGGCCATCTTCCTCACCCAGTACCTCGGCTTCCCGCTCGGGTCGGGGCTCAACGGCGCGGTGTCCAAGGTGGTGGCCAAGCGGCGCAAGGCCGCCGAGAAGGGGCTTGACGAGGACCGGCGCGCCAACGTGAACGCCGCCGTCAAGATGAACACCGGGAGCGAGCTCGATGACAAGTAGATATGGCTCGCTGACCCACGATGAGCTGGTCAAGCTGGTACCCGAGCTGCTGCTCATGGGGCAGATGATCGACCGCTCCGGGATGGCCTGGTGCATTAGCAATTTCGGCCGCGAAGAGATGCTGCAGATCGCGATCGAGGAGTGGGCCGGGTCCAGCCCGATCTACACCCGGCGGATGCAGAAGGCGCTCAAGTACGAGGGCGTCGACATCATCACCATCTTCAAGGGGTTGCAACTCGACATCGGCGCTCCGCCACAGTTCATGGATTTCCGCTACACCGTTCATGATCGCTGGCACGGTGAGTTCCACCTCGATCACTGCGGCGCGCTGCTCGACGTCGAGCCGATGGGCGAGGAATACGTGCGCGGCATGTGCCACGACATCGAGGACCCGACCTTCGACGCCACCGCACTCGCCACCAACCGCAAGTGCCAGGTGCGTCCGATTCATCGGCCGCCCCGTACGCCGGCGGACCGGCAGCCGCACTGTGCCTGGACGGTCATCATCGACGAGTCATATCCGGAGGTCGACGACATCCCGGCACTCGATGTGATCGGCCGGACCCGGGCCGCTCAGACGGTTTTGGACCCGATCGACCCCTCCGGTGAGGGAGCGTCCGACTACTCGGGGCCGCTCCTGTCGGACTTCGACTTCGCGGCGTTCTCGCATTCGGCGCTGGTCCGGATGGCCGACGAGGTGTGCCTGCAGATGCACCTGCTGAACCTGTCGTTCATTCTCGCGGTGGGTAAGCGGGCCGGCACCGATACCGCGCTCGCCACCGATATCTGCACCAAGCAGCTGATCGGTGTGGCGGGGGTCGGCGCCGAACGTATCCACCGGGCGCTGGGCCTGCCCGGCGGCATCGAAGGTGCGGTGCGCGTGCTGGAACTGCATCCGTTGCTCAACCCGGCCGCCTACGTCGCCGCCGAGTTCGGTCCCGACACGGTGTCCGTGCGTCGCTCACCGGCGCACGAGGACGGCTCCTGGGTGGCGCTGGTCTCACCAACCGAGACCCGGCCCCTGCAGGCCATCGTCGCCGCCGTCGACCCGCACCTTTCCGTCGAGGTTCTCGGATCGGATGCGGAGTGGACCGCCCGGGTGATCGAAACCGAGACCGCGGCAAAGGAATTCGGTGAGGTCGCGGTGGTGAAATTCAGCGGCGGGGCAGAGTTCGTGTTCGAGCCACGGAAGTCCTTGCCGCTGACTGTGGTGTGATGCGTACGTGCCCGGCAACGGGTATCGAGCCGGCAGGTGCAGTCAGCATCAGATACCCGTTGCCCCCAGGCTCGACAATCACGTCACCCGGGAAACTCACTCGGTGCCCGTCGCTCCGTAGGTAGTCTCCAGGGACCCCGGCGGCTTTGACCGGCTTGCCGTTGTTCTCGAAAACCAGCAGGCTGGCTTGCGAGTCGTAGGAGCTGCTCTTGATGACCGGAGCGCCCACGGCCTCTTCGATGGACTCGCGACTGGTGTATTCGTGGAAGAGATGCACCTCGTCCCATTCCCAGCTGGTGAACTCGCTGAGTCTGGCCGACCTCTTCTCATGCAATAGACCTGCCAGGCCATCGTTGAGCTGTTGATCGTTGTAGTCGATATCCATCGACGGCCTGATCGCCTGCGTGACGACGTCGCAGCTGGTCATGGAGAGGCACAGAAACAACGAGATGAGTACGGCTCGCACCGCTCTGACAATGGTCATTCCGCCGGCACCCGCTACCGCTGCGCATCTTCGAGAGCGTCGAGTACCTCCAGCCCGACCCGCTCGCTGTCGGGTAGGCCGAGCGCGCTCGAGTTGATCAATTTGGTACCCGTGAGCCGGTATCCGTTGTGGGCCCCGGCTGCGTCTTCGCTGTTGAGCAGCAAGGTGTTTGGGTCGGGAGCCTCCGCTGAGCGGCGGTAATAGGCGGTTCCCGTCGACGTGCAGCCGGGCACCGCCGCGGTGAGCCGGTCGAACGCTGCCTGCGCTGCCGCCGAGTCGGGGTAAGCGGCAACCGCTTGGCGCACGTCGGCCATGATCGGGAGCACCGGTGTGTCCAGGTCTGCGCTGTAACCGACGGTGCGGAACTGCGTCCAGTCGGTGCCGTACACCGTGGGCGGGTCGAACACCGCGCGACATGCCGCCGGTGTGTCCGGGACCGTCGAAGGTGTGGTGGCGTCCAGTTCCGGGACTTCGTGGAATCCGGCAACCCCGGAGATGCTTCGGACTTCGTCGACGGAAAGCACATTCACCTCAGCAGTTTTCGGGTTCGGGGACCGCGTTGCAGAAGTCGGTGAGTTCGTGGCGCAGGACGACGCCACCAACCCGAAACAGCAGGTGGCTGCCGCCAAGGCGCGGGCCCCGGCATCTGTCGCCGACATCTGCTCGCCCCTTCTGCTCGCGGACTGCTGGGCTCAGTCTAAGTGTGAACAGAAGTCCGCGAGTGCAGCAGTTTTGGCGACATTCGGGCATTCGAAACTGTGGTGCCGCAGGCCAAATCACCGTGGAACTACACTCGCCACCCAACCAGCGCTTCGTTGGCATGTGGTCATCGATATCCCCAGGGGGGTAGCGGTTCTCGGCGCACTCGGCTCCTGGAGAGAAGGGTTACCCGGCAGGTGCAGTGACGATCAGGTACCCACCACCTTGTGGATCCAGCATCGCATCTACGGGGAAAGTGACACGGTGATCATCGCCCCGTAGATAGTCACCGGGAATGCCGATGGCTTTGACCGGCTTCCCGTTGTCCTCGAAGACCAGGAGGCTGGCCTTGGACTGAAAGAAGTCACTTTTGATGACGGGCGCCCCGACTGTTTCCTCGATGAACTCTCGATCGGTGTACTCGTGGAACAGATGAACTTCGTCCCAGTCCCACGAGGTGAAGTCGCTGAGTTTGCCTGTCGTGTTGGAGTCGACCAGTCTTGCCAGCCCCTTGTTCATGCGCTGGTCGTTGTAGTCGACATCCATTGATTGCCTCATCACTTGACCTATCAACTCACAACTGCTCAGAAGACAGCACAGCATCAACGCAACAAGTGCGATGCGCGTCCTCGCGAACCCGGCCAACCTAGTACCCTCCCGCGGATGTTCCATAGCCTCCTGGCTGGCCAGGGTCGTACACCCCTCCGGGGCCAGCGCCAGTAGGGTTCGGCGCCTGCCCGGGGATGGTGGACGTTGACGTTACGCCGGCCCCACCTTCTGGCACGGTGTTGCTCCAGGCGAGCTTCTCACCGCCACTGTTCGGCGCCACTACGACGGTGTCGCCCCCTCTCACTGCCTGCTCGACCATGTCTGCGAGCTGTGCCGGCGTGGCTTTCGGGTTGGCCGCCGCGATATCTCGACCGACTTGGTTGTTGTACAGGTCCATGGCCTCCGCAGTTGATGGGTTGCCCGGTAGGCGCTCGTGGGCAGTTGCGAAGTCCCGAGTCCAGTCCTCGCCGAA
Source organism: Mycobacterium sp. NPDC050441 (assembly GCF_040655355.1). Classification (NCBI taxonomy): domain Bacteria; kingdom Bacillati; phylum Actinomycetota; class Actinomycetes; order Mycobacteriales; family Mycobacteriaceae; genus Mycobacterium; species Mycobacterium sp. NPDC050441. Next base: position 112,709 of record NZ_JBFAJS010000006.1, read on the forward strand.
TCTCTGTGTCATCAGAGCGTTCCAGTACGCATGCCGGAATGCGTCAGTGTGGTTGTCGGCCGTGTCGTTGGCGCCGTTCTGTGGCGGGAAGCGAACTTTGGCCTCAGCCTCCGCTGCTTTCTTGGCTTGGTTCATGTCCCAAAGATCCGCAGCGTTGAGGTTGCCTAGTATTCGAGCCTCGGTCGCCGTTACGTGCATCGGTTCGGTAGCCATGTTGTAAGGCCATCCTGGCTCCCAGTCGAGTGCGCCGCCAGGATCCTCGTCAACCTGGTATTTGCGCTTGATCTCGTCTAGTGGATCGACAGGTGGAGGATCCCCCTGGGGAAGGTCGCCCACTCCTGCTGGCGTCCCTTCTTTCGAGTCCTTCTCACCTGCGATCGCACCGTATTCCTTGCCGATGTCCTCGATGCGGCGACCGATGTCACCCATCTCTCCGGTCGATTGCTTGATGACGTCGCTGATCTGGCCGATGCCCTTGCTGGCGAGGATCACCCGCATGATCTCGCCGGTCTTGCCGGGTGGGATCGACGCGTCCATGCTGCTTACCCAGTTCTGGGTTTGTTCGAGATTCTGCCGACCGGCGCTGACCACCTCGGCCGCTCGGCTCACTTCAGCAGCCATGCGCTGATCGAGATCCGCGAGCTTGCCGTAGACAGCCGCGTGTTCGGCGTTCTTGGTGGCGTAGGCCTGGGAGGCCGTGCCCTGCCAGCGGTCGTCGGGCGCTGCTGACTCGATGGTCGATTGCATCTCGCGGAGACGCCCGCTGCCGTCGAACTCATCACCCGTCTTGGGCGCACCCTCACCGAACGTGGTGCGTGCCTGCGACCACGTCGTGTAGAACGCGTCGAGTGCCCCCATGCTTCACCGCCCCGGCTGAATCCAGGTCTCAAGTCTAAATCCCGGCAAACCCCACCTCGGGCGCCAATTTTCCGAGGCCAGGGCCGACCGCCGGCCTCCAGTTCCGCGATCTAGAGTCGCGGGGTGGGCATCGCAACGGTCCGCGCATGTGCCCTGGTGGTGGGTCTGCTCACGGGGTGCACGGCGGCGTGCGCCGGTGGTGCGCCGGATTCGGTCACGGCGCCGAGGACTCCCATCACCTTCGCGCAGACTCCGCCGCCCGGTTCGGTGGCGCAGCAACCGGCGCGCGTGCAGCCGGTGGACGTGGCCGCGCTGGGTGCCAGCTGGCGACCGGGATGCCCGGTACCGCCCGCGGACCTCCGCCGAATCACCCTGTCTTATCTCGGTTTTGACGGCAGGTCGCACCGCGGTGAGCTGGTGGTACACCGTGATGCGGTCAGCGACGTGATTGGGATATTCGGGGAGCTCTACTCGGCCCGATTCCCGATCGAGAAGATGCGCACGGTGGACCACTATCCGCGCGCCGACGACGAGCTGTCCATGGAGGACAACAACACGTCGGCGTTCAATTGCCGGCCGTTGCGGAGCGGATCGTGGTCGCTGCACGCCTACGGCCGTGCAGTCGACGTCAATCCTCTGATCAACCCGTACATCTCGGCCTCCGGCGACCTGCAGCCGGTCACGGCGCGGGCGTACCTGGACCGCACCCGCACCGATCAGCGGATGATCCGCGACGGTGATGTGGTGGTGCGGACTTTCGCCGAGCGCGGCTGGCGGTGGGGTGGGCATTGGCATGACCCGATCGACTACCAGCATTTCGAACGACGTTGACGTGCTGAACCCGTCTAAATCCCGGCGGACGGCCTTTCGGACGCCAATTTGCCGGCCACGACGGCCGAGCCGACCCACCGGCGCAGGTAGCTGCGTAGCGCCTCGCCGGTGCGGGGAGGCCGACCCGGGTCGATGACGAAGGACTGGATGATCCGCAGGAGGTGCTCGGCGAGCTCATCGAGGTCGGCGTCGGTGTAGCCGATCGCGGCCCAGTCGACGTCGAGCATGCGCATCATCGTCCGGGCAAAGTCGACCGCCACATCCGAGGTCACCGATTGGGTGTGCGCGGTCGCACGCCCAGGAGCTACGAGCAAACCGATGTGCTTGTCCTCTGGCAGCCATTCCAGGGCGACGGCGATCGATTCGGTGACGGCCTCCACCGGATCGGTGGTGCCTTTGACGTGGGCGGCCACCCGGTCCTGGAAAGCGCTGGCCGCTTGCACCGCGGATGCCACCAGCAAGGCATCGGTGCTCGGGAAATAGCGGTACACGGTCTGGCGGGTGACGCCGAGGGTGCGTGCCACGTCGGCGATGGAGAAGTCGGCGCCTCGCTCATCGATGGCGTTGCCCGCGGCGACGAGGATGCGGGCAATCGCCTCCTCGTCGCTGGCCGGCGCCGAGCCGGACCACCCGTGCGTTCGCATGGGCGAATCCTAAAACAACGAGCTGATCACCCGCGGTAGGAGACCGGCAGGTCCTTGACGCCGTTGATCCATCCCGACCGGAGGCGTTGGGGCTCGCCCAGTTTCGCGATGTCGGGGATCTGATCCGCGATCTCGTTGAAGATCAGCTTGATCTCCATCCGCGCGAGGTTCGCGCCGATGCAGAAATGCGCGCCGTTGCCGCCGAAGGCCAGGTGCGGGTTGGGGTTGCGCAGGATGTTGAATTCGAAGGGCTTGTCGAAGACCTCTTCGTCGTAGTTGGCCGAGCTGTAGAACAGGCCGACGCGCTGTCCGGCCTTGACCGTGACATCGCCCACCTGGATGTCGGACAGGGCGGTCCGCTGGAAGCAGTGCACCGGCGTGGCCCAGCGGATGATCTCGTCGACGGCGGTCTCCGGGCGTTCCCGCTTGAAAAGCTCCCACTGGTCCGGGTTTTCGAGGAAGGCGTTCATACCGTGGGTCATGGCGTTGCGGGTGGTCTCGTTGCCGGCCACGGCGAGCAGGATCACGAAGAACGCGAACTCCACCTCGGTGATCGCCTCACCATCGATGTCGGCCTGGATGAGACGCGTCACGATGTCGTCGGCCGGGCACTTCCGGCGCTCCTCGGCCATGTTGTAGGCGTAGCCCATCAATTCCGCATTGGCCATCGTCGGATCGGCGTCGAAGTCCGGGTCGTCGGTGTTCATGATCGCGTTGGTCCAGTGGAACAACTTCTCCCGGTCTTCCTCGGGTACGCCGATCAGATCGGCGATGGCCTGCAGCGGCAGGCCCATCGCGACGTCGTCCACGAAGTTTCCGCTGTCCTTCTCGGCGGCGGACGCGACGATCTCGCGCGCGGCGACGGCGAGCCTCTCCTCCAACGCGGCCACGGCCCGCGGGGTGAACAGTCGGGAGACGATCTTGCGCAGCCGGGTGTGCTCGGGAGCGTCGTGATTGATCAGCAGCGCCTTGGTCAGGTCCAGCTGCTCGCTGGTCACGCCCTCGGGCAGCCGCATAACGGCGCCCTTGGCGTTGGTGGACCACAGGTCGCCGCCATTACGGGAGATGGCCTTGATGTCCTCGTGGCGGGTCACCACCCAGTAGCCGCCGTCGTTGAAGATCGACTCGCCCTGCTCGTTCCACCACACCGGGGCGGTCTTGCGCAGTTGGGCGAACTCCTCGACCGGGATTCCGCGGAGCAGGACGTCGGGATCGGTGAAGTCGTAGCCCGCGCCGAACGGGCAGGCGCTCATGGTTGTCATGCCGGGGTCATCTCCTTGTGTGACGGCGGGCACATTCCTTAGTTCGACCATACACCGTGGCGTCAAGTGTATGCCCGTAGGTTTCCCGCTACGCTACGACCGTGCGCGTCCTCGTTATCGGATCCGGTGCCCGTGAACACGCCCTGCTGCTGGCCCTGCGCCGCGACCCGCAGGTGGAGGAGTTGGCGGTGGCCCCCGGCAACGCCGGGACCCAATCCCTTGCCGACCAGTACGACGTCGACATCACCTCCGGCGAGGCCGTGGTGAAGTTGGCCCAGCGCCTCGGCAGCGACCTGGTGGTGATCGGCCCCGAGGTTCCGCTGGTGCTCGGTGTGGCCGACGCCGTGCGGGCCGCCGGGATCGCCTGCTTCGGTGCGAGCAAGGACGCCGCCCGCATCGAGGGCTCCAAGGCCTTCGCGAAGGACGTCATGGCCGCGGCCGGGGTGCGGACCGCGAGCAGTGAGATCGTCGACAACCCGGCCCACCTGGACGCCGCGCTGGACCGCTTCGGTCCGCCCGCCGGCCAGGCTGCCTGGGTGGTCAAGGACGACGGCCTGGCCGCCGGTAAGGGCGTGGTGGTCAGCGCCGATCGCGACGCCGCCCGCGCGCATGCCGCCAGCCTGCTCGACTCGGGGCACCCGGTGCTGCTGGAATCGTTCCTGGACGGTCCCGAGGTGTCGCTGTTCTGCGTGGTTGACGGCGCCACGGTCGTGCCACTGCTACCCGCCCAGGACTTCAAGCGGGTCGGTGACGGAGACACCGGACCCAACACCGGCGGCATGGGCGCCTACGCCCCGCTGCCCTGGCTGCCGGAATCGGTGAAGAACCAGATCGTCGACGACGTCGTCAAACCCGTTGCGGCAGAACTGGTTGCCCGTGGCAGCTCATTCTCGGGCCTGCTCTACGCCGGCCTGGCGATCACCTCGAACGGTCCTGCGGTGGTGGAGTTCAACTGCCGCTTCGGCGACCCGGAGACGCAATCGGTTCTGGCCCTGCTGGATTCGCCGCTGGGGCAGCTGCTGAACGCCGCGGCCACCGGCGAGCTCGCCTCCTTCGGTGATCTGCAGTGGCGCGACGGCTACGCCGTGACTGTTGTGGTGGCCGCGGAGAACTACCCGGGCCGGCCGCGCGTCGGCGACGTCATCCACGGATCGGAAGCCGACGGTGTGCTGCATGCCGGCACCGCGCGCCGCGAGGACGGGGCGGTGGTGTCCTCGGGTGGCCGGGTGCTCTCGGTGGTCGGCACCGGACCGGACCTGCCCGCCGCACGCGACGCGGCATACTCACTCGCCAAGTCGATCCGGTTGCCGGGCAGCCACTTCCGCAGTGATATCGGGCTGGGCGCCGCGGAAGGCCGCATCACCCTTTAGGCGACGAGCAGCGGGGCCATCCAGGAGATCTCGGCGGGCAGCTGCGAACTCCAGAAGCTGCCGTCGTGCCCACCGGGGGAGAAGCCGCCGGCCGGCGGATTGGGCAGTTCAGAGATGAACTGCTTGGTGGCCGAATAGAACGGATCACTGTTGCCGCAGTCGATCCGGATCGGGATCGATCCCAGTGCGGGCTGGCTCCAGACACTGTTGGCGGCGTAGTCCGCTGCGCTGTCGAACGCCCCGGGAGCTGCGGCACCCGAGGACGTCCACAGCGCGGGGCTGACGGCACAGATCGCCGCGGTGCGGGCAGGTCCCAGACGCGAACCCAGCAGCAGTGCGCCGTAGCCGCCCATCGACCAGCCGAGGAACCCCACCCGCGAGGTGTCCAGGCCCTGCTCTCCGAGTATCGGGATCAGCTCGTCGAGCACCATCGCGCCCGAGTCCTCACCGGACGCGCGCTTGTGCCAGTAACTTCCACCACCGTCGACGGCGACCACCGCGAATGGCGGCAGCCCGGCGGCCACGGCCTCGGCCAGGCCCTGCTCGACTCCGCCGGCCATCACACCGGCGGCATCCTGACCTTTGCCGTGCAGGGCGATGACGGGACGGAGTTTGCCGGTTTGGCCGGGTGGGCGCGCGATGGCCCAGCTGGTGTTCGCCCCGCCGCGTGCGGCCGAGGTGAACGAGCCGCTCGCCATCGTGGGGGCTGCGACGGGGCTGGCCGGGGAAACAGGGGCGGAGGCGAGGGCCATGGCGCCGGCGGCGCCGGCGGCCGCACCGACGCCGAGGCGCAAGACTGCGCGACGGCTCAAGTTGGGCATGCGGGCCATCTTGCCATCGCCCGACAAAGGCACCGGCCAGTGGCATTCTCGCGGCATTGCCGACGCGCTAAAAAACCTGAGTAAAGCCTGATGATTGACCGAAAGCTCCATGTGGAGGGGGTCTGACTGGCACCATGCTAATGGTGACGGCAGCGGTCACCCCTAAAGGGGAGCGTCGGCGGTACGCCCTCGTCAGGGCGGCCGCTGAATTGCTCTGTGAGGGCGGTTTCGACGCCGTCCGGCACCGTGCCGTGGCGCGCCGGGCGGGCCTCCCGCTGGCCTCGACGACGTACTACTTCTCGTCGCTGGACGACCTCATCGCGAAGGCCGTCGAATACATCGGAACCCAGGAAGCCGAACAACTCACCGCCGGTGTGGCGGCGCTTTCGCGGCGCCGCCGGGGGGCCGAATCGACCGCCGACGTCCTTGTCGACTTGTTGCTCGGGGAATCGCCGGAACGGCGCGGCACCGAGGAGTTGATCTCCCGCTACGAGCGCTACATCGCCTGCGCCCGGCAACCCGGCTTACGCGACATCCAGCGCCGCATCCTGCAACAGCGCACCGACGCCGTCGTCGAGGTGGTGGAACGCTCGGGCCGTTCGGTGCGAGCTGAACTGGTCACCGCCCTGGTGTGCGCCGTCGACGGAGCTGTTGTGGCATCGTTGGGCGACGAAGGGGAGGGGCCCAGAGCCAGCGCCAGGGCCACGTTGATCGACGTCATCGACGTATTGGCGCCCGTCGACGAGCGGGCGGTACGCGTCTGACCGGTGAAGGAGGGGGAATGTCGCAACCCGCGACCGCGGCGCAGCCACAACTCAAGCGGGTGATGGGACCGGGCCTGCTACTGCTGTTCGTCGTCGGCGACATCCTCGGCACCGGCGTATATGCATTGACGGGGCAGGTCGCCAAGGAAGTCGGCGGCGCCGCCTGGCTTCCCTTCCTGGCAGCGTTCCTGATCGCCACCATCACCGCATTCAGCTATCTCGAGCTGGTCACCAAGTATCCGCAAGCGGCCGGTGCAGCGCTCTACGCGCACAAGGCATTTGGGATCCAGTTCGTCACCTTCCTGGTCGCGTTCGTGGTGATGTGTTCCGGAATCACCTCGGCCTCAACGGCTTCGCGATTCTTCGCGGCAAGCTTCTTCAAGGGCCTCGAGGTCAACTTCGACTACACGCCGAGCTGGGAAAAGCTCGGCATCATCGTGCTTGCACTGTTCTTCATGGCCATGATCGCCGCGGTGAACCTGCGCGGGGTCAGCGAAAGCGTCAAGCTCAACGTCTTTCTCACCTTCGTCGAGATCACCGGCCTTCTGCTGGTGATCCTGGTCGGGTTGTGGGCGTTCACCGGCGGCAGTGCCGCAGTGGACTTCTCCCGGGTCGTCGCATTCGAGACGCCCGACGGCAAGAACGCGTTCCTGGCCGTCACCGCGGCCACGTCGCTGGCGTTCTTCGCGATGGTGGGTTTCGAGGACTCGGTCAACATGGCCGAGGAGACGAAGGACCCGGTGCGGATCTTCCCGAAGGTGTTGTTGTCCGGGCTGGGCATCGCCGGCCTGGTCTACGTGTTGATCTCGATCATCTCGGTGGCACTGGTCCCGGTCGGGACACTGGCTGCCAGCAAGTCCCCGTTGGTCGAGGTGGTCCATGCGGGCGCACCCGGACTGCCGATCGACAACATCCTGCCGTTCATCTCGATGTTCGCGGTGTCCAACACCGCGCTGATCAACATGCTGATGGCCAGCCGCCTGATCTACGGCATGTCACGCCAGCACGTGCTGCCCCCGGTACTGGGTGTGGTCCATCCGCGTCGGCATACCCCTTGGGTCGCAATCATGTTCACCACGCTCATCGCGTTCGGTCTGATCTTCTACGTGTCGACCTTCGCCAGCGAGGACGCCATCGCGCTACTGGGCGGCACCACGTCATTGCTGCTGCTCGCGGTGTTCGCCATGGTCAACGTGGCGGTCCTGGTGCTGCGCCGCGATGTCCGAAAAGAGGGCGGGCATTTCAAGACTCCGACCGGCTTGCCCGTCGTCGGCTTCGTCGCCTCGCTGTATCTGGTGTTGCCCACCTCGGGACGGCCGTCCGAGCAGTACATCCTGGCCCTGGCGCTTGTCGCCACCGGAATCGTCCTGTTCGGCGTCACCATGGTGATCAACCGGCAACTCGGCATTCGGGGGGCCGGCATCACCGACCCCACTCATCTCGGCGACGCGCCCTAGGATTCGGTGCGCAGTTTCGCAATCCGGTTCTGCAGCAATGCGACCCGGTGCGCATTGCCGTCCAGCCCGAGGTAGCGGTCATCGAACACCGCCAACAACGCGTCATCGAGGCGACGCACCGCGCCGGGTGGATACCGGTAATCCATGAGCCGGTTGATCTCGTCGGTGTCCACCGAATCCAGAACGCCCGTAAGTGCTTCCAACGTGGTGATGCCCAGCTCAAGCAGCAGCCCCGAGATCCAGCTGTAGTGGTCCGTGCGCGACCAGCCGGCGTCGGCGAAACGGTTGCCCAGATAGGTGGCCAGCACCGGGGTGGCGATGCGTGAATCTGACGAGAACTTGGTGCCCTCCTCGTCGGACATGGTGAGCCGCAGCCGTTCCCGGATCTCGGTGAACTCGCGGTCGGCCAGTTCGAGCAGGCCGGCGGCCAACGTGAACCGACGGTCCAGTTCGCTGACATGTTCGGCAGGTATCGAACCCTTGTATCGCACGTCGTGCTCGAATTCGGCCCACGCGTGCTGCAGCACGGTACGGACCTGGATGGACGCCGGATGCTGCTCACCTTCCAACCCGATCAACAGGTGCCGGCTCGCGTACCCCCAGCGGCCCTGCCGGGCGGTCTGCAGCCCCATGTCCTGGTCGTCGAGCAGCCGCATCTCCTCGGCCAGCAGATTGGCCACCGCATCGACATCCTCACGCAGATAGGTGATGACGCGCAGGCCCACCTGATCGGTGATCTCCACCAGCGGATCGCTGTACATCGGGGTGCCGTCGGCCGCACGGCGGCTGGCTTTCTCGGCGAACGAATCGACACTCTTGGTGCGCGCCGTGATGCTCAGGTAGTTGATGCCCGCCTCGTCGAGCAGCCCGGTGACCAGCTTGAGGTACTGCTCGGTGGCAGCCACCAGGTCCGGGCGCTTGGAAGCGTATTCAGCGACCGCCGTCGAAGGTGCCGTCTCGCGCACCGGGGCGGGCCGCGGCCGGGGGAGCCGATCGGGGGACAGGGACGGGGTGACGATGTAACCCGACGCGAAGTCGCCGTAGATCGTCACGTCCTCGGGCCGGTGGTACCAGTACAGCGCGATATAGGCGCAAAGCAAGGCGTCGACCGGGTCCTCGTCACGGTCGAGCTGGCCCGGCCGGGTGGCCGCCTCGATCCGCTTGCGCAGTTCGACCCAGCTGACATTGCGGTTCGCCCGCAGCCTCGGCGTCGCCGTGTCGAGCTCCTCGATGAACGTCATCAACCTGAGCAGTTCACGCTGCCGGTCCCCGAACGCGCCGCGCTTGTACTTGAGCGTTTTGTCGAGGCCGAACAGCACGACGCTCGCCGGATGCGGATACACCTCGATCGCGCGCCGATTCGACGGCGACGACGGATCCATGTCCAGGCCCAGTGCCGACGCGATACGCGCGCCGCGCGGATGCTTGAACTCGGGGCGCTCGGTGAACGCCGGGCGCGCCCCGGCGTCGAACCGCTGGAAGTCCCGGTTGAGATCCCGCTCGCACGGCCGGTGACCCGTCGGGTTCTTCACGATGAGTGGCGCATCGATGGCAACCAGACAGTCGCCGCTGATGTAGGGCTCGATCGCCGCCCCTATGTCGTCGTCGTCCTGCGCCACGCCCACGTGAAGGACCCGGCCACTGGAGTCGATGACAGCGACACCCGTCTGATTCTTCTCGCCCCACGCGAGGTCGAGCCCGACGAAGTACATCCGTCCACTGTCTCATTGGTACCCCGGCCCGGGCCGTAAGCTGTGTGTTCGTGACGATCCCGAATGTTCTGGCCAACCGCTACGCCAGCGACGAAATGGTCGCGATCTGGTCGCCGGAGGCCAAGATCGTCGCCGAACGCCGACTCTGGCTCGCCGTGCTGCGTGCGCAGACCGAGCTGGGTGTCCCGGTGCCCGACGGCGTGGTCGACGACTACGAGCGGGTCCTGGAGAACGTCGACCTCGCCTCGATCGCGGCGCGCGAGCGTGTCACCCGCCACGACGTCAAGGCGCGCATCGAGGAGTTCAACGCGCTGGCCGGCCACGAGCACGTGCACAAGGGCATGACGAGCCGCGACCTCACCGAGAACGTCGAGCAGCTGCAGATCCGCCGCTCCCTGGAGCTGGTGTTCGCCCACGGCGTCGCGGTGGTCGCCCGGCTGGCCGAGCGTTCCGTCGTCTACCGCGACGTGGTGATGGCGGGCCGATCGCACAATGTGGCCGCGCAGGCCACCACGCTGGGTAAGCGGTTCGCCTCGGCGGCCGAAGAAAGTTTGGTGGCCCTTCAGCGGTTGCGCGAGCTGATCGACCGCTATCCGCTGCGTGGCATCAAGGGCCCGATGGGCACCGCCCAGGACATGCTCGACCTGTTCGACGGTGACACCGACAAACTGGCCGAATTGGAGCGCCGGGTCGCCCAATTCCTGGGATTCACAGACGTTTTCACCAGCGTCGGGCAGGTGTATCCACGCTCGCTCGACCACGACGTGCTCTCGGCACTGGTCCAGGTGGGCGCCGGCCCGTCGTCGCTGGCGCACACCATCCGGCTGATGGCCGGCCACGAACTGGTCACCGAGGGCTTCGCGCCCGGTCAGGTCGGCTCCTCGGCCATGCCGCACAAGATGAACACCCGGTCCTGTGAGCGGGTCAACGGTCTACAGGTGGTGCTGCGCGGCTACGCGTCGATGGCCGCCGAGTTGGCCGGCGCCCAGTGGAACGAGGGCGACGTGTTCTGCTCGGTGGTGCGCCGCGTCGCCCTGCCCGACGGCTTCTTCGCCGTCGACGGGCAGACCGAGACGTTCCTGACCGTGCTCGACGAGTTCGGTGCCTACCCCGCGGTGATCCAGCGCGAGCTGGACCGCTACCTGCCGTTCCTGGCCACCACGCGCATCCTGATCGCCGCGGTGCGGGCCGGCGTGGGCCGTGAAACCGCCCACGAGGTGATCAAGGAACACGCCGTCGCCGTCGCGCTGGACATGCGTGAGCGCGGTCTCGAACCCGACCTGCTGGACCGGCTGGCAGCCGACCCGCGGCTGCCGCTGGACCGGGCGGCCCTGGAGGCCGCGCTGGCCGACAAGCAGGCCTTCACCGGAGCGGCCGGGGCCCAGGTCGACGGGGTCGTCGCCGCCGTCGACGAACTGGTCAGCCGCTACCCGGAGGCCGCCAAGTACACCTCGGGTGCCATCTTGTGACGTTGGTGGCCGACCTCACCGATCTGGACAATTTCGCTGCCGGTTTCCCGCACGAGTTGTTCGACGCGCACCGTCGCGAAGCCCCGGTGTACTGGCACTCGCCGACGGAACACACTCCGGACGGTGAGGGCTTCTGGTCGGTGGCCACCCACGCCGAAACCCTTGCGGTACTGCGGGACGCGGAAACCTACTCCTCGGTGACCGGCGGGTCGCGGCCCTACGGCGGCACGCTGCTGCAGGACCTGGCCATCGCGGGGCAGGTGCTCAACATGATGGATGACCCGCGGCATTCCGAGATCCGCCGGCTGGTCAGCTCCGGGCTGACCCCGCGGATGATCCGGCGCGTCGAACACGATCTACGTGCCCGGACGCGGCGGTTGCTCGACGGGATCACGCCGGGTGAGCCGCTGGACTTCCTGGTCGACGTGGCTGCCGAGCTGCCCATGCAGATGATCTGCATTCTGCTGGGAGTGCCTGAATCCGAACGGCATTGGCTGTTCCACGCGATCGAGCCCCAATTCGACTTCGGCGGTTCCCGTTCGGCGGCCATGCCGCAGATGTCCGCCGAAGAGGCCGGCTCGCGGATGTACACGTACGGCTCCGAGTTGATTGCGGCGAAGCGGGCCGAACCCACCGACGACATGCTGTCAGTGGTGGCGAACGCGACACTGGCGGATGGTCTTGCCCCTCTCTCCGACCTCGAGCTCTACCTGTTCTTCAGCCTGCTGTTCAGTGCGGGCGCCGAGACCACCCGTAACTCGGTGGCGGGTGGGCTGCTGGCCCTGATCGAGCATCCCGACCAGATGGCCTTGCTGCGTGAGGATCTCGCGGAACTGCCGACGGCGATCGAGGAGATGGTGCGCTGGAGCTCGCCCTCACCGTCCAAACGGCGTACCGCCACCCGGGCAGTGTCCTTGGGCGGCTGCGACATCGAGCCGGGCCAGAAGGTGCAGGTCTGGGAAGGCTCGGCGAACCGGGATCCTCTGGTGTTCTCGCAGCCTGGTGTCTTCGATATCGCCCGTAAACCCAATCCGCACTTGGGTTTCGGCTACGGCATTCATTATTGTCTGGGCGCCAACCTGGCCCGGCTGGAGTTGCGGGTGTTGTTCGAGGAGCTGCTGGCCCGCTTCGGCAGCGCCCGGCTGGTCAAGCCCGTCGAGTGGACCCGCAGCAACCGCCACACCGGTATCCGGCATTTGGTGGTGGAGCTCGGGGCGTGAAACCCGAGGTTCCGTTCGCCTAACCTCAAGGCATGGACTCAGGCCAGAATGACCATCTCCGAGTCTCAGATGCCGACCGCGCGAAGGTAGGGCAACTGCTCGAACGCGCGGTAGCCGAGGGCTTGATCACGCTCGACGAGTTCAGCGAGCGCTACGACTCCGCACTGGCTGCCCGCACCCGCGGCGAGCTGAGCGCGGTGCTGGCCGATCTGCCCATGAGGGCACCGGCGGTGCAGCTTCCGCCTGAAGTGCTGCGAGGTTGGATGTCATCGATCGTGCGGCGTGGGCAGTGGACGGTGGCGCCCGCTCTGCACGTGAAAAGCCGGATGTGCAGCACGACGCTCGACTTCACCTCGGCGGTACTGCCCGGCCCGGTGGTGGAAATCGTGATCGACGACTACTGCAGCTCGACCGAGCTGATCCTGCCCGCGTCGGCCACCGCCGATGTCAACGGCGTCAACGCCGTCGCGGGAAGTGCCACGGTCAACGTGCCCACCAGCCCGCCGTCAGACCAGCTGCATCTCATCGTGCGCGGCCAGGTACGGATGGGGTCGGTCACTGTGCGGCACCCATTCGGAACGTGGATGCGGCGGCTGGGCTGGGGTAGACCGCAAACCTGATCTCGGCGATCACCCGCTGCGGGTACTCGGTCAGATCCAGCCAGGTAAATCGCAGGATCTGCCAGCCCATCAACGCGATCTCGTTCTGTCTGACCCGGTCCTTTTGAAAGACCTCCTGATCGCTGTGGAACGCCCAGCCGTCGGTTTCGATCGCGAGCCTGTGGCCGGGGAACGCCACGTCGATCAGGTATCTGCCCAGGCGGTAGTTGGCCTTCCAACCGGTGATCCGGGCTTCTCTGAGCAGCCTGATCAGTAACCGCTCGGCTTCCGAACGTGCCCCGTCGGCGGCGGCCTGGAGCAGCCTGCGGGCAGCGGGCGAACCGTGTCGGCCCTTGTTGCGCAGGTGCGCCCGCCACAGGTCACGCAGCTCGGTGTGGCGTTGCAGCGCGGAGTCCATGAGCTTGGCGCCGCCGCCACGCCGGGCAGCAGCTTCGACCACGGTCAGCGCCAGCGCGGTCACCCGCAATCCGCGGCGCTCCACGATGTCGCGGGGGTCGAGGTCACGCCGGCGCAGTGTGATGCCATGCCGCTGCGGGTGGTGGCCCGTTCTCGGGATGGTGACCTCAACGATTTCCGGCAGGTATCTCGTCACCTCGTGCCACCATGCGGCCGCCAGTCCGCTTGCTGTCGCATTCGGGCCCGCCGACCACACAGCGGCCCTGACCCGGGCTGAATCGGTGAGCGGTCGATCGTCGACGAAATACACCCCCGGCGAGCAGCGGAGCCAACGTCCGGACCGGACCCTGCGGTTGACCGCATCCTGGCTCAGTCCAGCCTGCTTGGCCTGCGCAAGCGTGATCACACCGTCGTGGTCGCGCAGATAGTCCTCGAGCACGCAATTTGGACGGTGTGCCCCGTCAAACGGTTCCCACCCCTGCGATTTGGGTGCGTTTGGCGGCGGTGGGCGCCGCTGATTGCACCGAAATCGCGGGGGGTTTACTCGATACGGCGCAGACGCATGCCGGCAGAACGCAGTTCCAGGGCGGCCAGGCCGCGGATGGCGCGCTGGTCTTGACTGCGCCACGCTCCGACGGGGTCGTCGGACACCGCGGTCAGCTTGGCCAGCGGCCGGTTGGCCAGTGCCCGCAGCGCGAGCAGCTGCTCCCCGGCGGCGGTCGAGGCCAGGGTGATCGCGGTCCACTTGCGCCGGAAGAACCGCACCCGAAGGTAGAGCCAGGGCATCGCCACGAAGAGGATCGGTGCGGCGGCCACCGCCAGGGCCAACACCCACGCCAGCCAGCTCGCCGTGCTGTCGAGGTTGTGGCCGGCGCCGGCGATGTCGAGGGCGGCGTCGCTGGCAGCGCGCAGCGGCTTGCTCAGGGTGTCGCCCACCAGGGGAACACTGTCGGTGCTGTCTCCGGCGGAGCCGAGGTTGTCTGCAATCCCGTTGGCGCCGCTCTCGACCTGCCTGCCGACCTCGGCGATGGTCGATACCGCTGAGTGCACGGCCATCCCGACCAATATCCACACCGCGGTCCAGGTGATGACGGCCACGTCGCTGAACAACTGGGCCAACAAGCGGCCGGGTCTGCTGGCATAGGGCAGGTACCGCGATCTCATGGAACCGATCCCAACACATAGGCTGGCCCAATGCGTCCCGCTCTGTCCGACTACCAGCACCTGGCCAGCGGCAAGGTCCGCGAGTTGTACCGCATCGACGACGAGCACCTGCTGTTCGTGGCGACCGACCGCATCTCGGCCTACGACTACGTCCTCGACTCGCAGATCCCGGACAAGGGCCGGATCCTGACAGCCATGAGCGTGTTCTTCTTCGACCTGATCAGCGCGCCCAACCATCTCGCCGGGCCGCCGGACGACGAGCGCATCCCGGCCGAGGTGCTGGGCCGCGCGCTGGTGGTGAGGAAGCTGAAGATGCTGCCGGTGGAATGTGTGGCCCGTGGCTACCTGACCGGCTCCGGACTGCTCGACTATCAGGCGTCGGGTTCGGTGTGCGGCATCCCGCTGCCGCCGGGCCTGGGGGAGGCGAGCAAGTTCGACGAGCCGCTGTTCACCCCGGCCACCAAGGCCGATATCGGCGAGCATGACGAGAACATCGCGTTCGCGCAGGTGATCGACCTGGTCGGGCCGGTGCTGGCCAACCAGTTGAAGGAACGCACGCTGCAGACCTACCTGCAAGGTGCCGACCACGCGTTGACCAAGGGCATCATCATCGCCGATACCAAATTCGAGTTCGGCGTCGATGGGCACGGCAACGTGGTGCTCGCCGATGAGGTGTTCACCCCGGATTCGTCGCGGTACTGGCGCGCCGAGTCCTATCAGCAGGGTGTGGTGCAGGACAGCTTCGACAAGCAGTTCGTCCGCAACTGGCTGACCGGGCCCGACTCGGGCTGGGATCGGCACGGCGACACTCCGCCGCCACCGCTGCCCGAGGAGATCGTGGCGGCCACCCGGGACCGGTACATCGAGGCGTACGAACGGATTTCGGGTCTGCGGTTCGAGGATTGGATCGGCGCATGACCCCGTCCGTGCAGCCGCCGGTCGCCAAGCGCGGCAACCATCGTCGTGAGCACCACGGTGATGTGTTCATCGACCCCTACGAATGGTTGCGCGACAAGGACGATCCCGAGGTGATCGCGCACCTGGAGGCCGAGAACGCCTACGCCGAGGACGCCACCGGGCATCTGGAGCCGTTGCGGCAGAAGATCTTCGACGAGATCAAGGCCCGCACCAAGGAAACCGACCTCTCGGTGCCGATGCGCCGCAACGGCTGGTGGTACTACGCGCGCAGCTTCGAGGGCAAGCAGTACGCGGTGCACTGTCGGTGCCCGATCGGCGATCCCGGCGACTGGACGCCTCCGGAGCTCGACGAGGGTGCCGAGATTTCCGGTGAGCAGGTCTTGCTCGACGAGAATGTCGAGGCCGACGGCCACGAGTACTTCTCGCTCGGCGCTGCCACGGTGAGCCTGGACGGCAATATCCTGGCCTATTCGGTGGACGTCTTGGGCGACGAGCGATACACCATGAAGTTCAAGGATTTACGCACCGGTGCGCTCTACGACGACACGATCGTCGGGATCGGCGCCGGCGGCACCTGGGCGGCCGACGGCCGCACGCTGTACTACACCACGGTGGACGACGCCTGGCGGCCCGACACCGTGTGGCGGCACCGGCTGGCGTCGGGCCTGCCGGCGGAGAAGGTGTATCACGAACCGGACGAGCGGTTCTGGGTCGCGATCGGTCGCAGCCGCAGCGACAAATACCTGTTCGTCGCCTCAGGCAGCGCGGTCACCACCGATGTCCGCTATGTCGATGCGAATGACCCGACCGCCGAGCTCACCACAGTCTGGGAGCGACGCGACCTGGTGGAGTACTCCGTCGAGCACGCCGTGGTCGGGGGCGAGGACCGGTTCCTGATCCTGCACAACGACGGCGCCGAGAACTTCATGCTGGTGGACGCTCCGGTCAGCGATCCCAGTGACTTCCGCCCCCTGATCGAACACCGGCCCGACGTGCGGCTGGACGGGATCGATGCGTTCGACGGTTTCCTGGTGATCAGTTACCGCAGTGAGGCATTGCCGAAGATGGCACTGTGGCCGCTCACCGCCGACGGCTACGGCACGCGCGAGGAGCTGACCTTCGACTCCGAGCTGACTGCCGCGGGGATGGGCGGCAACCCGAACTGGTCCACCCCGAAGTTGCGCATCGGCGCGACCTCGTTCATCACTCCGGCGCGGATCTACGACCTGGACCTGGCCACCGGGGAGCGCACCCTGCTGCGCGAACAACCGGTGCTGGGCGACTACCGACCGGAAGACTATGTGGAGCGCCGAGATTGGGCGACCGCCTCCGATGGGACGCGGGTTCCGATCTCGATCATCCACCGGGCCGGACTGCAGTTCCCGGCGCCTGCGCTGCTCTACGGTTACGGCGCCTACGAGTCGTGTGAGGATCCACGGTTCTCGATCGCCCGGTTGTCGTTGCTGGACCGCGGCATGGTGTTCGCGATCGCCCATGTGCGCGGCGGCGGAGAGCTGGGCCGGCCGTGGTACGAGCACGGCAAGATGCTGGAGAAGACCAACACCTTCACCGACTTCATCGCGGCGGCACGCCATCTCATCGACGCCGGCGTGACCCGCCCGCAGAATCTGGTGGCCCTCGGTGGCAGCGCCGGCGGATTGTTGATGGGCGCGGTGGCCAACATGGCCCCGGAGTTGTTCGCCGGGATCCTGGCCCAGGTGCCGTTCGTCGATGCGCTGACGACGATCCTGGATCCGTCGTTGCCGCTGA
This sequence comes from Mycobacterium sp. NPDC050441, assembly GCF_040655355.1. Classification (NCBI taxonomy): domain Bacteria; kingdom Bacillati; phylum Actinomycetota; class Actinomycetes; order Mycobacteriales; family Mycobacteriaceae; genus Mycobacterium; species Mycobacterium sp. NPDC050441. Next base: position 129,985 of record NZ_JBFAJS010000006.1, read on the forward strand.
CCGTGACCGAGTGGGACGAGTGGGGAAATCCCTTGGCGGACCCCGAGGTCTACCGCTATATGAAGTCCTACACCCCCTACGAGAACGTGGCGGCGCAGGACTATCCGGCGATCCTGGCGATGACCTCGCTCAACGACACCCGGGTGTACTACGTCGAACCGGCCAAATGGGTTGCCGCACTGCGACACACCAAGACTGACGGTCATCCCGTGCTGCTCAAGACGGAGATGGTGGCCGGCCACGGCGGTCTGTCCGGACGGTACGAGAGGTGGAAGGAAGCCGCGTTCCAGTACGCCTGGCTGCTAGCTGCCGCCGATCGCGACAATTACGGCAGCGGCCAGGTACACAGCCTCTTCGGCGGTCCGGACGCTTAACCGCGAGGTCATCGACTTCGGCGGGTTCGGCATCCGTGCGGCGTGAATGTTGGCGGGGTACATGGCCAGCATGAGCAGGAACAGGCAGACTGCGGCCGCCACCCGGGTGGGCGGACAGAGCAACCCGGCCGCACCGGCCAGTTCCAGCACGCCGGTGACCGTCACCAGGGCACCCGGGGCGGGCAGGGCCGGGGGCACGATGGCGATCATGTCGCGCCGCAACGGATTGACGAAGTGTGCGACGCCTGTCATGAGGAACATCGCGGCCAACCCGACCGCGATTGCCTCAGGCCAACTGTCGAGGTAATCCACGCCGAGCAGGCCGACTGCACGGGCCGCCACGCTGCCCAGAATCAGAGTCAGAAAGACGGCCATCGCAGGCTCCGATCTTGTCGGTGTCTAGATCAAACACGCTACGCGCTATCTAGGCGTTGTCAAGATCCGGGATTAGGATGGGCCGCATGGGCTATCACCATGGCGACCTCAAGGCCGCGATCCTCGCGCAGGCCGCCACCCTGGTGGCCGAACGCGGCGCCGACGGCATCTCGCTACGCGAACTCGCGCGGGCCGCGGGGGTCTCACATGCGGCCCCTGCGCACCACTTCACGGACCGGCGCGGGTTGTTCACCGCGCTGGCCACCGAAGGGTTTCAGCTTCTGGCCGAGGCGCTGACCGAGGCCAGGCCACAATTCATCGACGCCGCCAAGGCCTACGTGCGGTTCGCCCTCGCCCATCCCGGCCACTACGAGGTGATGTTCGACAAGTCGCTCTACGACGACACGGACGCCGAACTGGTTGCGGCCGCATCGTCCGCGGGCGCCGAACTCAACCGCGGGGTCGGCACCCTGGCCGACCCCAAGGCCGCCGCCGACCCGGAAAGTGCCGCCCTCGCCGCATGGTCCCTGGTGCACGGGTTTTCGATGTTGTGGCTCAACGACGCGATCGACACCGCGGGCGATCCGATCGCCAAGGTGGAGAGCCTGGCCGCCATCCTGTTCGACAACTAGGTGAGATGGCTCCGGTAACCTCGCGCACATGAGCCTCAACGAGATTCCGCTGACCACTCTCGACGGCAAGCCGACGACGTTGGCCGAGTTGGCAACCGGCGCAGCGCTGGTGGTCAACGTGGCGTCCAAATGTGGGCTGACGCCGCAGTACAGCGCCCTGGAGAAACTCGCACAGGATTACGCTGCGCGCGGGTTGACCGTCGTCGGAGTCCCCTGCAACCAATTCATGGGTCAGGAACCGGGCAGCGCCGAGGAGATCCAGACGTTCTGCTCGTCCACCTACGGGGTGACGTTCCCGTTGCTGGCCAAGACAGATGTCAACGGCACCGACCGCCACCCGCTCTACACCGAGCTGACCCAGGCCACCGATGCCGACGGGAAAGCCGGGGACATCCAGTGGAACTTCGAGAAGTTTCTGCTCGCCCCGGGTGGGACGGTGGCCAACCGGTTCCGTCCCCGCACCGAACCGGACGCACCCGAGGTGATCGCGGCCATCGAAGCGGTCCTGCCGGCCTGATCGCAGGGTCTATCCCAATGGACACTCGGCGTCAGAGTGTTCGACACCGTCCCGACATGTGACGTTGCCACACTGGCAGCGTGACCGGACAACTCATCGTCTCGATATCGCAGATCAGCGATCGCACGATGGCTGACGTCGAGTCGTTCTGCGCCGAGCTCGACACCCGTGGCGTTCCCGCCTCGATGATGGTGGCACCGCGGCTCAAGGGCGGTTACCGGTTAGACCGTGATGCCGACACCGTGGAATGGCTGTCCCGTCGGCGCAGCGGCGGTGACGCCATCGTGCTCCACGGCTACGACGAGGCCGCGACCAAGAAGCGTCGCGGCGAGTTCGCTACTTTGCCCGCCCATGAGGCCAACCTGCGACTGATGGGCGCCGACCGGGTGCTCGAACACCTGGGTCTGCGTACCCGGTTGTTCGCCGCCCCTGGCTGGACTGTTTCGCAGGGCACCGTGACGGCATTGCCGCGCAACGGCTTTCGACTGCTCGCCGATCTGAACGGCATCACCGACCTGGTCCGGCAGACCACGACGCGAGCGCGGGTGGTGGGTATCGGCGAGGGATTTCTGTCCGAGCCGTGGTGGTGCCGAACCGTCGTGCTCGCCGCTGAGCGCACTGCGCGACGCGAGGGTACGGTGCGGGTCGCGGTCGCTGCGAGACACCTGCGCAGGCCCGGCCCCAGGCAGGCGATGCTCGACGCGATCGACCTGGCTTTGCTGCACCAGTGCGTGCCCACCGTTTACCGGTGGCGAGGATTTTCGGTACTGACCGAGGCCGCCTGACTAGGTCTAGTCTTGCGTCTCATGGCAGACGCCGATGTCATTGTCGTGGGGGCGGGTCTGGCCGGATTGGTCGCCGCATGTGAACTGGTCGAGCGCCCCGGCGGAGCCGGGAGTTCAGGCCGGGGCCTCCGGGTACTGATCGTCGACCAGGAGAACGCTGCGAACCTGGGCGGCCAGGCGTTCTGGTCGTTCGGCGGCCTGTTCTTCGTCGACAGTCCCGAACAGCGCAGGCTCGGCATCCACGACAGCCAGGAGCTGGCCCTGCAGGACTGGTTGGGCACCGCCGGTTTCGACCGGCCCGAGGACCACTGGCCACGGGAGTGGGCGCACGCCTACGTCGATTTCGCTGCGGGGGAGAAGCGCAGCTGGCTACGGTCGCGGGGTTTGCAGACCTTCCCCTTGGTCGGGTGGGCCGAGCGGGGTGGTTACGGAGCGCTGGGGCACGGCAACTCGGTGCCGCGCTTCCACATCACCTGGGGGACCGGCCCGGCGATCGTCGACGTCTTCGCCCGCCGGTTGGTGGATGAGCCCCGGGTGCGATTTGCCCACCGGCACCGCGTCGATGAACTCATCGTCTCCGACGGCGCCGTCGTCGGCGTCCGGGGTTCGGTGCTGGAGCCGTCCGACGCTCCCCGCGGAGCGCCCTCGTCGCGGAACATCGTCGGAGAGTTCGAGTTCCGTGCATCGGCCGTGATCGTGGCCAGCGGTGGAATCGGTGGCAACCACGACCTGGTGCGCAAGAACTGGCCGGCCCGGATGGGCCGGGTACCCGACCAGCTGCTCAGCGGTGTACCTGCGCACGTCGACGGCCGCATGATCGACATCTCCGAGCAGGCCGGCGGGCACGTCATCAACAGCGACCGGATGTGGCACTACACCGAAGGCATCACCAACTACGATCCGATCTGGCCCGACCACGGGATCCGCATCCTGCCCGGTCCGTCATCATTGTGGTTGGACGCCAACGGAAAACGACTTCCCGGGCCGCTGTACCCCGGCTTCGACACCCTCGGCACGCTCGAACACATCTGCCGCACCGGGCAGGACTACACCTGGTTCATCCTCAACGCGCGGATCATCGCCAAGGAATTCGCGTTGTCCGGCCAGGAACAGAACCCCGACCTCACCTCCCGCAGCGTGCGTGACGTGCTGTCGCGGGTACGTCCCGGTGCGCCGGCCCCGGTGCAGGCCTTCGTCGACCGGGGTGTCGACTTCGTCAGCGCGCGTTCACTGCGCGAGCTGGTGGCCGCCATGAACGACGTGCCCGACGTGCTGGAACTCGACTACGCCACGGTGGCCGCCGAGGTCACCGCGCGAGACCGCGAGGTGGTCAACAAGTTCACCAAAGACGGGCAGGTCACCGCGATCCGGGCGGCCCGCAGCTACCTCGGTGACCGGTTCAGCCGCGTCGTCGCCCCGCACCCGCTCACCGACCCGAAGGCCGGTCCGATGATCGCCGTCAAACTACACATCCTGACCCGAAAGTCTTTGGGCGGGTTGGAGACCGATCTGGATTCCCGGGTGCTCAAGGAGAACGGCACCGCGTTCGCCGGACTGTACGCGGCGGGCGAGGCGGCTGGATTCGGCGGCGGCGGGGTGCACGGCTACCGGTCCCTGGAAGGCACGTTCCTGGGCGGCTGCATCTTCTCCGGCCGGGCGGCCGGACGGGGTGCGGCCGGCGATATCGCCTGAGGGCACCGAATCAGAATTCGGTGCCGTTTTCCTCGGTGAGCACCTGGAAGTCGGTGTTCGTCATCTCGGCCAATCGCCCGTAGTAGATGCCCCGCGCGCCCGGTTCGATGATCCCCTGATGGATCGGCACCGCCCGGGTCGGCGCTACCGCGCGCAGGAAGTCCACGGCCTCTGCGATTTTCATCCACGGTGCCGCCGCCGGCGTGGCGAGCACATCGACCGGTTCGCCGGGGACGAACAGCGCGTCACCCGGATGCATGAGCCGGGCCGGATGCTCGTCGTCGCCCAGCAGGTACGAAATATTGTCGATCACAGGGATTTCCGGGTGGATGACGGCATGCCTGCCACCGGTCCCGCGCACATTGAGCGAGCCGACCCGGAACGCGTCACCGACATGCACTGCCCGCCACGGCTCGCCGAGCTGCGCGGCGGTCTGCGGGTCGGCATACAACGCCGCCTGTGGGTTGGCCGCGATAAGCGCGGGCAACCGCGTGGTGTCGGCGTGGTCGGGGTGCTGGTGGGTGATCAGGATGGCCGACAAGCCGGTGATGCCTTCGAAGCCGTGCGAGAAGTTGCCCGGGTCGAACAGCACGGTGGTGTCGGAAATGCTGGCCAGTAGGCACGAATGTCCGAAATGCGTGAGTTGCATCCCTATATTGTGGCGCTCGGTGGGGATCTGGCGGGTGATCGTGACGATGTCGATCGTGCTCTGCGGGCTGGCCGTAGGGCCCCCTTCGGCTTGGTCGGAGCCCAGCGCCGACTGCCCGCCGCTGTGTGACCGCATCCCGGATTCAGCGTGGGTTCCCGCGTCGAAGCTCCCGCTGGCCCGTGAGTACCGCTGGCCCGGACTGGCCGGCTTGGCCGTGACCGCAGTGGCACCGCGCTTCCGCCTCGAGGAGGAGTGTGGGTCGCCGCTCGTGCCCGGTGACCCGCGCGGCTACGCCGTCGCGGCGCGATCGGAGGTGACGCAGCCCGCCGGTCAATGGCAACTGCGGGTCCAGGTCCTCCATTGGCGCGGGGAGACATGGCTGGGCGGACAGACCGCTCTCGCGGTGGTGCAGGGCGCCGGGGGTGCGCTGCGCAGCTGTCCAGGGGTCGGGACGTCGATCACCACCGACCGGCCTGGGCAGCTGGTGGCGGCGATCAATTTCGGTAACACCAGGGTCCTGCATCAGTACCTGCTCGCCGATCCGGACAACAGCACTGTGGTGGAGCTGGCCATGTGGTCGAGCACGCCACCACAGGTTCCATGGTCGGCGCCGTCCGATCGCCAGGTGCTCGATGCGCTGGCCGACCCACTGTGCACGGCTTACATCGGGTCGTGCCGGTAGAGTGTGCGCCGTGGCAAAGGTGGTTGTGCACGTCATGCCCAAGGCGGAGATCCTCGACCCGCAAGGTCAGGCGATCGTCGGGGCACTTGGTCGTCTTGGACATGGTGGTATCGCGGACGTCCGTCAGGGCAAGCGTTTCGAGCTCGAAGTCGACGACTCCGTAGCCGACGAAACCCTGGCCGAGATCGCTGAGTCTCTGCTGGCCAACACGGTTATCGAGGACTTTTCGGTGAGCCGGGAGGATTCGTGAGCACCCGTGTCGGGGTGATCACCTTCCCCGGGACGCTCGACGACGTCGACGCGGCCCGTGCGGTACGTCTGGCCGGGGCCGAGGCGGTCAGCCTGTGGCACGCCGACGCCGATCTGAAGGGTGTCGACGCGGTCGTCGTCCCCGGCGGCTTCTCCTACGGCGACTACCTGCGCTGCGGGGCGATCGCGAAGTTCGCCCCCGTGATGGGTTCGGTGGTGGAAGCTGCCGGTCGCGGCATGCCGGTCCTCGGGATCTGCAACGGCTTCCAGGTGCTGTGCGAGGCCGGGCTGCTCCCAGGCGCACTGACCCGTAACGCCGGCCTGCATTTCATCTGCCGCGATGTGTGGCTGGAGGTCGCCTCCAACACCACCGCGTGGACCACCCGGTATGACGCCGGCGCGGATCTGCTGATCCCGTTGAAGTCGGGGGAGGGCCGTTACGTCGCCTCCGAGGCGGTGCTCGACGAACTCGAGGGTGAGGGTCGTGTGGTCTTCCGCTACCGCGAGAACCTCAACGGCTCGATGCGCGGCATCGCGGGCGTCTGCTCGGAAAACCGTCGTGTCGTCGGCCTGATGCCGCACCCCGAACATGCCACCGAGGCGTTGACCGGTCCGTCCGATGACGGGCTCGGTTTGTTCTACTCCGCGCTCGACGCGGTGCTCTCGGTCTAGCTTTCTGCCTCACTCGGCACTGCGAGCGACCGCTGAGGTACGCAATTTACGGCGTGTCGGCGTACAGACACGGTCGCTCGCGGTGCAAGGGGATCAGGCGGTGAGGGCGACGGACGCCTCGGCGGTGTAGGCCAGGAACGTCATGGTCTCCTGCAGGTACAGCTGCACGCTCTCGGCGTCGTGGGACAGGTAGCCGATCGACACGTCGGTGCCCAGTTGCAGATCGAAATCCCCACCGCGGGTGGACAGGACGAACGCTCCGTCGATCGCCGGCGCCCAGATGATCTCACCGTCGACCAGCCGGCTCAGGTGCTCGCGGATGGGATAACCGTGCGCGGTGGTCTCGCTGACCTTGGTGTACGTGGCGGCCGAGAGCAGCACCGAGTACGGCCCGTCGACACCGGCCAGTCGCAGTTCTGAGAGCGCCTGGGCGATCACGTCGGGAATCTCGCGGGCGTCGTCGGGCAGGGCCAGCGCCGGGTTGGAGCTCGAGCTGCGGATGCCTTCGATCTCAGCCGCCGGATAGCCCTCGAAGATCGCCCGGTCCTCGACGAAGGCCAGCTTCTTGGCGGCGTCCTTGACCGGATCCCAGTCGGAGTCCTGCGCGCCGCGCTCGACGTCGTCAATCGCGGTGCGCGACACCGTGAACGGCACGCGCAGGCGCACCAGCGGCCTGGCGCCGCGCAGGTGGGCGACCACGCCTTCACCGGGCGACTTCACGTCGAGCAGATGGCCCGTGCTGACCGCCGCGGTGACCGGGCCGCCGGGCTCGCTGACATCGACCACGCGCCGGCCGGCGATGTGGCGCTTGAAGGTTCGGCTGGCCTCGAGTTCGATCTCCGCCCACGCGGACTCGGTGATCGGGGCCAGCTCGCGGTACAAGTTGTTCATTGCGGGATTCCTTTCAAGCTGCCGATCGCAAGGGAGGGGTCTTTCTCGGGTGCCGCCGGTTCCGCGACCGAAACCGGAAGCGGCGGTGGATCATCGAGGAAGTCGATGGTGGGGACGAAGAACATGCCGCCGGTCACGGCGGTGGAGAAATCGAGGATCCGGTCGGTGTTGCCGGGAGGATCGCCGATGAACATGTTGGTCAGCATGCGTTCGGTGATGGCCGGGTCGGCGCAGTAGCCGATGTAGTACGTGCCGAATTCGCCGCCGCCGAGTTCACCGAACGGCATGTTGCGCCGCACGATCTTCAGCTCGTTGCCGTCCTCATCGGTGATGACATTCAGCGCGATGTGAGAGTTGGAAGGTTTGACGTCGTCGGGCATTTCGATGTCGTCGAGCTTGGTGCGCCCGATTACGCGCTGCTGTTCCTCGACCGACAGGGAGCGCCAATCCGTCATCGCATGCACGTACTTCTGGATGTGCACGTAGCTGGCTCCGGCGAACTCGGGGTCCTCGGCGCCGATCTGAACGGCGGCCGCCGCAGTGGACCCGTTCGGGTTCTCGGTGCCGTCGACGAAGCCGAGGAGGTCCCGGTTGTCGAAGTACTGGAACCCGTGCACCTCGTCGACAACCGTGACGGCACTGCCGAACTCCTGCAGCATGCGGTCGGCCAACTCGAAACACACGTCCATGGTGTCGGCGCGGATGTGCAACAACACATCACCCGGGGTGGACGGTGCCTGATGTCGTCCGCCGTCGAGAGCGATGAACGGATGCAGACTGGCCGGACGCGGCCCGGCGAACAGGCGATCCCAGGCCGCCGAACCGATCCCGGCCACCAGCGACAGCTCCTTGGTGGTATCGCGGAACCAGATCGAGCGGACGATGCCCGAGATGTCGGGAAGCACGTCGTGAACGGCCTGCTCACCGTCTTCCTCGATCGTCAGCACCAGAAAGATGGCTGCCCGTGTCAGAAGGTTCAGCACCGGCTGGGGGATCGGATCGGGCACAAACCGACCCTACCGACACCTGCGGCCGCTTCGCCGGTCAAGATGAAAAGATGCCAGCTAGCCCCCAGAGCCTGTGCGAGTTCATCGATGCGTCACCGTCTCCGTTCCACGTGTGCGCCACCGCCGCGCAACACTTGCGTGACGCGGGATACACCGAGCTGGCCGAGACCGACAGCTGGCCAGGCTCGCGAGGAAAGTGCTTCACGGTGCGCGCGGGTTCACTGGTGGCCTGGAATGCCGAGGGCACTGACCCTGCTGCGCCGTTCCGGGTCGTCGGCGGTCACACCGACAGCCCCAACCTCCGGGTCAAACAGCACCCGGACCGGGTCGTCGCAGGCTGGCAGGTGGTGGCGCTGCAGCCGTACGGCGGGGCCTGGCTGAACTCCTGGCTGGACCGAGACCTCGGGATCAGCGGCCGGCTCTCGGTCCGCGACGGCAACCGCATCGAACATCGGCTGATCCGGATCGACGATCCGATCCTGCGCGTGCCGCAGCTCGCCATTCACCTGTCCGAGGATCGCAAGGGCGTGAGCCCGGATCCGCAGCGCCACGTCAACGCGGTGTGGGGCCTCGGGGAGCGTCCGCGGTCCTTCGTCGGGTTCGTGGCCGAGCGGGCCGGGGTCCAACCGGATGGGCTGCTCGGTTTTGATCTGATGACCCACGACCTGACGCCGTCGGCGATCACCGGAGCCGACCGTGAGTTCGTCAGCGCACCGCGGCTGGACAACCAGGCCACCTGCTATGCCGGGCTGGAGGGATTCCTGGCGGCAGGCTCCGACACCCACGTGGCGGTGCTGGCGCTGTTCGACCACGAGGAAGTCGGCTCGACGTCGGATCACGGCGCACAGTCCGAGCTGCTGCCGACCGTGCTCGAGCGCATCGTGCTCGCCGCGGGTGGTAGCCGGGAAGACTTCCTGCGCCGGTCGGCCGGATCGATGGTGGCCTCCGGGGACATGGCGCATGCGACGCACCCGAACTACCCGGACCGCCATGAGCCCGGCCACCTGATCGAGGTCAACGCCGGGCCCGTGCTCAAGGTGCAGCCCAACCTGCGCTACGCGACCGACGGCCGCACCGCGGCGGCGTTCGCGCTGGCCTGCGATCAGGCCGGCGTTCCGCTGCAACGCTATGAGCACCGCGCCGACCTGCCGTGCGGGTCGACCATCGGGCCGATGACCTCGGCGCGCACCGGAATCCCGACCGTCGACGTGGGTGCGGCCCAGTTGGCCATGCACTCCGCGCGGGAGTTCATGGGCGCCCACGACGTCGCGGCCTACTCGGCGGCATTACAGGCGTTTCTTTCGCCGCACTGACGGGGTGTCACCGCCTCGGTCTAGGGTCGGCGCCATGACGCTCTCGGTGGAAATGATCACGTTCGACTGCACCGATCCCGACACGCTGGCCCGGTGGTGGGCGCAGGCCGTCGACGGCACGGTAAATGCCGTCGTCCCAGGCGAATTCGTTCTCGTCGAGCTGCCCAACGGGCCCAACCTCGGTTTTCAGCACGTCGACGACCCGACTCCGGGCAAGAACCGCGTACACGTCGACTTCCACGCTGCGGACATGGAAGCCGAGGTAACCCGGCTGGTGGGCCTCGGCGCCACCGAGACCGGGCGGCACAGCTTCGGCGAAGAGTTCCGCTGGGTCGTGCTCAACGACCCGGCCGGCAACGCGTTCTGCATCGCGGGCGGATAGCACCGGCCGTGCCGGCAGGGCTCACCGCGGACAGTTCTCGAACTGGGCGCGCAGCCTGGTCTGCAGGTCCGCCATCGGTGGCGTCCGCGGCTGGGGTTCCTGAGCATCCTTCGAACAACCCCCGGGCCGGACGGTGATCTGTGCGTCCTCGATTTCGTACACCGCGGGCAGTCCCGAGTTCTTGACGAGCTGAAGCTGGTCGACGACAACGCGATCCACGTCGTCACCCGTAGGCACGTCCTCGATGGACAAGCGAGGCGGCTTCAGATCGAATCCCCCCTTGGTCGGTGCCAGCCGATCGAGTGCCTCCCAGAGAGCGAGCTGCTCCCGGGTGGGCAGGCCGTGGTTCGACCGGATGCTCGGTGCTCTGTTGCTGTCCGCATCGAAGATGCTCCAGTCCGCGGTCGAGTCCGGAAAGTCGGTGATCAGCTTCCGGACCGAGGCCGCGAACTGCGAAGCGCCGAGCGGGTCACTCCAATGGTCGAAACTGCGCAGGGTCACCTCCAGACTGGTGTTCGCCGATCGCCACGCGCCGTCGGGGGATGCCGACCCGGCGATCTCGTACCCGTAGTCACCCTGCGACAGTCTGAGCCAGTCCTGCCACGGCGCGTCCGGGGTGGCCTTCGACGGTTCGAAGCCGAGATACATCGTGGAGCCTGACTGGGCGGGGAAGGATGGGGCTGAACGTCTCACATGGAGGCTGGCCCCCAGCCCGCCGTACACCATCGACCCGTGGATCTGGTCGGCGAAGGTGCGCCCGAGCGCCGACAGTTGGTCTGCGGTGGCATCGGCACTGACGTAGACATCGAAGCCGGCGGTGCGGACCCCGAACCCGCTGTTGCTCGAGACGGTATGTGTGACGAACGTGACGCCGGGTTGGCGCTTCAACGCGTTGTCGATCAGGCCGGCCGACCACGAGCCCCTGAACTGGCAACACGTCATGCCGAGGATCAGCACCACGCCGAGAATGGCCAGCCACACCTTCGACCCGAGCTTGCGCATCCGCTGAGTATGCCGCCGCGCGGGCGGGTGGAGGTGCAGCCAGCAATCGCCGGTCGGAAGTGCGAGATCGGCAACGATAGACTCTTGGGCGTGACGTCTGAGCTCACCCACGACATCGACACGGTGCAGCGGGCAGCCGCCACCCCCGATCAGCCCCAGCCGTACCGCGAACTCGGCCTCAAGGACGACGAGTACGAGCGGATTCGCGAGATCCTGGGTCGCCGCCCCACTGACGCCGAGCTGGCCATGTACTCGGTGATGTGGAGCGAACACTGCTCCTACAAATCCTCCAAGGTGCACCTGCGCTACTTCGGTGAGACCACCACCGAGGAGATGCGCGCCGGCATGCTGGCCGGCATCGGCGAGAACGCCGGCGTCGTCGACATCGGCGACGGCTGGGCGGTCACCTTCAAGGTCGAGTCGCACAACCACCCGTCCTACGTCGAGCCCTACCAGGGTGCGGCGACCGGCGTCGGCGGCATCGTCCGCGACATCATGGCGATGGGTGCCCGGCCGGTGGCGGTCATGGACCAGCTGCGCTTCGGCGCGGCCGACGCACCGGACACCCGCCGCGTGCTCGATGGCGTGGTGCGCGGTGTCGGCGGCTACGGCAACTCGCTGGGCCTGCCCAACATCGGCGGCGAGACGATCTTCGACCCCTCCTATGCGGGCAACCCGTTGGTCAACGCGCTGTGCGTCGGTGCGCTGCGCAAGGAAGACCTGCACCTGGCGTTCGCCTCGGGCACCGGCAACAAGATCATCCTGTTCGGTGCGCGCACCGGCCTCGACGGCATCGGTGGTGTCTCGGTGCTGGCGTCGGACACCTTCAGCGGCGACGAGAGCGGCGCGGGCCGCAAGAAGCTACCGAGCGTTCAGGTGGGCGATCCGTTCACCGAGAAGGTGCTCATCGAGTGTTGCCTCGAGCTGTACTCGGCCGGCCTGGTGGTCGGTATCCAGGACCTCGGCGGTGCCGGATTGTCTTGTGCCACCTCGGAACTCGCCTCCGCCGGTGACGGCGGCATGCACATCGAGCTGGACCAGGTGCCGCTGCGCGCCAAGGACATGAACCCGGCCGAGGTGCTCTCCAGCGAGTCGCAGGAACGCATGTGCGCCGTGGTCACCCCCGAGAACGTCGACGCGTTCCTGGCGGTGTGCCGCAAGTGGGACGTGCTGGCCACCGTGATCGGTGAGGTCACCGACGGGGACCGGCTGCAGATCACCTGGCACGGCGACACCGTGGTCGACGTGCCGCCGCGGACCGTGGCCCACGAAGGCCCCGTCTACGAGCGTCCGGTGGTCCGCCCCGACAGCCAGGACGCCCTGGTCGCCGATACCTCGGCCAAACTGCCGCGACCCAAGACCGGCGACGAGCTCAAGGCCACCCTGCTGGCGCTCATCGGCAGCCCGCACCTGTGCAGCCGGGCGTTCATCACCGAGCAGTACGACCGCTACGTGCGCGGCAACACCGTGCTGGCCGAGCATGCCGACGGCGGTGTCCTGCGCATCGACGAGGCCACGGGCCGCGGCATCGCGGTGTCCACCGACGCGTCAGGCCGCTACACCCAGCTCGACCCGTACACCGGCGCACAACTGGCGCTGGCCGAGGCCTACCGCAACGTCGCGGTCACCGGCGCCACCCCGGTCGCCGTGACCAACTGCCTCAACTTCGGGTCCCCCGAGGATCCGGGTGTGATGTGGCAGTTCAGCCAGGCCGTCCGCGGGCTGGCCGATGGCTGTGCCGTCCTTGGCATTCCGGTCACCGGCGGCAACGTCAGCTTCTACAACCAGACCGGATCCACCGCGATCCTGCCGACGCCGGTGGTCGGCGTGCTCGGTGTGATCGACGACGTGAAGCGACGCATCCCCACCGGGCTGGGTACCGAACCGGGTGAGACGCTGCTGCTGCTCGGCGACACCCACGACGAGTTCGACGGGTCGGTCTGGGCGCAGGTCACCGGTGATCACCTGGGCGGAGTTCCGCCGAGGGTGGATCTGGCCCGTGAGAAACTGCTGGCCGAGGTCCTGACCGCGGCATCGCGCGACGGCCTGATCTCCGCGGCGCACGATCTGTCCGAGGGCGGGCTGATCCAGGCTGTGGTCGAGGCCGCGCTGGCCGGTGAAACCGGTTGCCGGGTCATCCTTCCGGAGGATCTCCCCGAAGGTATCGATCCGTTCGTCTTCCTGTTCTCCGAGTCCGCGGGCCGCGTTCTGGTGGCCGTGCCGCGCACCGAGGAGAGCCGGTTCCGGTCGATGTGTGAGGCCAGGGACCTACCGGTCACCCGGGTCGGCGTAGTGGACCAGGGCCCCGAAGGCGGAGAACCCTCGATCGAGGTCCAGGGACAGTTCAGCATCACCCTCGCGGAGCTACGGAGCACGTCGGAGGGCGTGCTGCCCGGGCTGTTCGGGTGACGGCGAGAACCCTCGACGAACGTCATCCTCTGCTGCGCTGGGCCTGGAGCCTGGTGCGACTGGACTTCACCGGCATTGCCGTGGGAGCCCTGTTCTTCTGTCTCTCGCTGACCCCGTCACTGCTGCCGCGCGACTGGCTGTTCGCCGGCCTGATCGGCGGCATCAACGCCGCCATCGGCTACGGGATCGGGGTCCTGCTGGGAAAAGTGCTGTACCGCTTTGCTTTACGGCGCCGGGCATGGTGGCCCCCGGGTAAGCCCGTGTTGCTCGGCCTCAAGGCGGTCGTCGTCGCCGGGGCGATCACGGCATCCATCCTGATGCTGATCCCCGCGGCGGCCTGGCAACGGCAGGTCTCGGCGTTGATGGGTATGGAAGGCCCGGCCACGCTGGGCTATCTGCGCACCCTGATCATTGCGGTCGCGGTGGCCGGCGCGCTGATCGCCACCGCGCGGATGCTGCGCGATACCGTGCGGCTGCTGGCCAGGTGGTTCATCCGGCGCTGGCATCTGCACCGCGAGGTGGCTCAGTTCATCGGGACCGCCATCGTGGTGGTGCTCGTCGTCACGCTCGTCAACGGTGTGCTGTACCGCGGGTTCCTGGCCGGGGCCAGCCGCGTGTTCCAGCCGCAGAACGCCACCACCGGTGCGGGCATAAGCCAGCCGACTGAACCCGAAAGATCAGGCAGCCCAGCATCATTCGCGACCTGGGATTCGCTGGGGTTTCAGGGCCGCAACTTTGTCGCGACCGGTCCGCGCGCGGCCGAGCTGGAGAAGCTCAACGGTGCGCCGGCCAGAGAACCGATCCGGGTGTACGCCGGTTTGCCCACCGCCGATTCCGACGATCAGCGGATCGCGGTGCTGCTCAGCGAGCTTGAGCGCACCCATGCCTTCGACCGCAAGCTTCTGGTCATCGTCCCCACCACCGGCACCGGCTGGGTCAACCCGCTGGCCGCCCGCGCGCTGGAGCTGATGTACAACGGCGACACCGCGATGGTCGGCATGCAGTATTCCTATCTGCCGAGCTGGATTTCGTTCATGGGCGACCAGGAGAAGTCCATGAACATCGGCAGGCTGATGATCGACGCGATCCACGCACGGTGGGAGCAGTTGCCGCCCGAACACCGCCCCAAGCTGGTGCTCTACGGGGAGAGCCTGGGATCTATGGCCGGGCAGGGCGCATTCAGCTGGCTGCCCGACATCTCCAGGATGGGCTTCTCCTCGGTGCTGTGGGTCGGCCCGCCCAACGCCAGCCCGCTGTGGCGCGGCCTGACCGTGCGCCGCGATCCGGGGACCCCGGAGGTGCGTCCCCGCTACGACAACGGTCGCACCGTCCGGTTCTCCGAGGCCGCCGATGCCGCCGAGATCGCGGACGATGCCGCCGCGCCGTGGGAAGGCACCAGGGTCCTGTTCCTGCAACACCCGTCCGACCCGATCATCTGGTGGTCGACGGATCTGCTGTTCTCCGAACCGGATTGGCTGGTCGAGGCGCCGGGCGGGGACCGAACCGCCTCGATGCGGTGGTATCCGATCATCACGTTCTGGCAGGTGGCGGCCGACATCACCAACGCATCGAGCGTCCCCAACGGACATGGGCACAACTACGGCGAATCGGTGCTCGACGGCTGGGCTGCGGTGGCCCCACCGGACGGCTGGACGTCCCACGACACCGAACGTATCCGGCTGGCGCTGGCGAAGGCCGCGGCCGACGACGGACCCGAATACTGATGGCGGCCGCCCGGATTCGCGCCGTGGCGCTGGCGGCGGGCCTGGTGACGTGGAAGGGCCTGGTCGATCCGAGGTTGCCGGCCCGGTGGCAGCCGCTGGTGCGGGCGACTCTCGGCAGTGCCCTGCTGGTCGGAACCGGGGCCCGACCGGGCCTAAGGCCGCCCGCGTTGTGGTCGGGTGTACGGCTGGGCGCGGCGGCCGCGACCGCGGTGAGCGCCGGTGTGGCGGCGACGTCGGCGGTGCCGATCGTCCGCACCGGGATGCGCCAGAAGACCCTGCCCGCAGCGCCCGGCAGCTGGCTGGCGCTGCGGATCCCGCTCGGGACCGTCTGGCCGGAGGAGGCCGCCTTCCGTGCCGCACTGGGCAAGGTCGGTGCGGAAGCGTTCGGTCCGGCCGGCGGTCAGATGCTGCAGGCCACCGCCTTCGGGCTGTCACACATCTCCGATGCCCGGGCCGTAGGCCAACCCGTGATTCCCACCGTGCTGGTCACCGGGGTTGCCGGGTGGGTGTTCGGCTGGCTTGCGCAGCGCTCGGCGAGTCTGGCCGCGCCGATGCTGGCGCACCTGGCGATCAATGAGGCGGGCGCGCTGGCTGCACTGGCCTACCAAGCCGCGCCAGCAGCGCTGCCACCGCGAGGATCGCAGCCGTGACGACCAGGGGCCACAACGTGGGCATCGAGAAATCGGTGACCCGCAGTGGGATCAACACCACACCGACCGCCACCACGGCCAGGACCAGCCGCGGTATCTGCTGTGCCGCAGCGGAACCCTCGACACGCGAATTGGCTTCGGTGACAAGCACATAGACCACCAGAAGGAGCAGCGCGGGGACTGTCATCTGCAGCCTGCCGAGGTGATCCTGGAACCGGGAGAACGCCATGGCCAGCACGCACATCACCGCGGGAACCAGGAGCGCCACCTCCGGACCGGAACCGAACAGCCGCCCCGCGACCCGGGTGGCCGCCCACATCAGGGCCAGCAACGCGGCCGAGCCCAGACACAACGCAGCGGTGGTGAACCAGTAGAACCCGGCATCGGCGAAGAACTGGGAAACGATCAGCGAGAGATTCACGGCGGTGCTGTGAAACCCGCCGGTCGCGCCCATGTTGGCGGCCGACAACAGGGCCACCGCGCCCAGTGCCGTAACCCCCACCGCGGTGCCCACCGGGCGTGCCACCGACTCCAGACGGCCGCTCACCACGGTCGCCGCCTCGAAACCGACCAGGCCGAGGCCGAGCGGTATGGCCCCCGCGGTGGCCAGCAGGACCGAATCGACGTGAGTGCTCCCCATCGCCATCGGCGGTGTGCCCGTTGCCACCCGGGCCACGATCGCGAGCGCCAGATAAAGGAAGATCAGCAGGCCCACGCCGGCCAGCGCGGCAGCCGTCGCACCCACCGCCCGGGTGGGCAGGTAGGCCACCACCGCACCGGCGATGACCACCACGGCCACCGACCAACCGGGCCACCACCAGCCGGCCAGCGCCGTCTCCAGATCCGGTGCGCCGGTCAAGGGCTGCAGCGCGAGCGCCAGGGCGGCACCCACCCCCAGGAGCGCATACGCCGCCAGTTGGATGAGGCTGGTGAACCGCCCGGCCGCCGGACCGACGGTGGCGGCGACGAGGTCACCTGTCGACACCGCCTGCGGCGCGTGCCGGTGCAGGCGGGCGAACGCGAAGACCAACACCGCCGCGATTACTGCGGCGCACAGGCCGGCGATCCCGTTGAAGATCGCGGCGCCGATCGGTGCGAGGGACAGGCCGATGGCGCGCCAGGCTGGAAGTGGAGGGGGCCAGGCGGTGGGTGGCCCGGGGCTCGCCGGTACTGCGCGTTTAGGCATCGGCACTACCGTTCACAAAGTCCCCTCTCACCCGAAATCCCCTGGATCAAGATCGTAGAGCCGTCACGGATTGATCGTGGGCTCACCGATCTGTCGGCCCCAGACGTAGTCGGTGAAGATCGGCGAGCCGAGTTCGACATGGTTGTACGGCGCGATCGACAGCCCGGTGTCCATCACCAGATACGGCGCAGGCCACAGGTCGGCGGTGATCGGCTTCCAGCAACCGGGCTTGCCCTCGGGCCCGCCCTTGGCGTTGACCCGCGGCAAATTGTCCGGATAGACGTACATGTTGCCCACGCCGATGCTCGACAAGGTCCCGGTGCTTTCGAAGGAATATCCGTTGTCGCCGCCGAACGTCGCATAGAAGGCGGGCGCGACGTCGTGGTAGTTGCGGATCGTGCAGAAGAGCTGCCCCTGATACTTGTCGAACAGCTTCGACGTCGGGATCAGATCCTGCGCGCCGCGCTGCAGATACGGGCCACCGCGCTCGAGGATGTCGGAGCCGGTCCCGGCGAAACCGATCGCCGCGACCAGCGCGGCGTCGAGGTGACCGCGCTGGGAGTTGAAGGTGGCGGCGCTGCTCGCGGCGTGGGCGAGGCCGTCGAACAGGTCAGGTCCGGCCGCCGCATAGCGTTCGCCGAGATCGGCCAGCGCGGTGATGTCGTGGCGCAGCGCAGGCATGCGCGGGTTCACATCGTCGAGGATGGTGTTGCCGTCGGCCAGCGACTGCCCGAAGGCACTGCCCAGCCCGGTCAACGCCTGGGCGGTGGCGGACAGGGTCTGGTTCAGCTTGATCGGGTCGACCTGCTCGGTGATCGCGGTGATCGTCTCGAACAACGTGTTGAACTCGGTGGTGACCGCCGTGACGTCGAGGGGCGTCGAGATCGAAACCCGTTGCGGGCTCGGATGTTCCGGTGAGGTAAAGGCCACGTACTTGTTGCCGAATACGGTGGTCGCCTGGATCGAGGTCTGCACGTTGGCCGGCAGCAGGTCCAGGTACTTCGGGTTGATGTCGAGACGCACCAGAGCCCGGACCGGATCGGAGTCGGCGCTCACCGCGCCCACCCGGCCGATCGGAACCCCGTTGAAGGTCACCTTCGAACCCGGATCGAGGACAAGGCCCGCCCGTGCGGCCAGCAGTGTCAGCGGTGCCTTGGGTTCGAAAGCGCCCCGGAACTGCGCCACGATCAACCCCAGAATCAGCGCGACGATCGCCAGAAACACTGCACCGGCCATGCGGTACGGCGGATTTCGGTGATCGGCAAACACTTTGCGAGACTCTATGGCATGGCCGCGCGAGGCAGTGTCGATCCGCAAAAGACCAGGGCGGCGGTCGCCGTGGTGGCCGACTGGCTGCGCGCACCCACCCATCCGGAACCGGCCCGCACCGAACTGGCCGAGGCGGTTCGGCTGACCGCGCGCAGCCTGGCCGCGATGGCCCCGGGCGCCAGCGTCGAGGTGCGGGTGCCGCCCTTCGTCGCGGTGCAGTGCATCGCCGGGCCGCGGCACACCCGCGGCAACCCGCCCAACGTGGTGGAGACCGACCCGCGGACCTGGCTGCTGCTGGCAACCGGACTGCTCGATCTCGACGCGGCCGGTTCCGCGGTGCAGATGTCGGGATCGAGGGCCGGTGAGGTGGCGCGGTGGTTGCCCCTGGTGCCGCTGGGGGACTGACCTCACTGATTCATTTGAAGTACGGGTACTCCTGCACCCAGTGGAAGCCCCGGTTACGCAGGGTGAACTGGTCGAGATCCACCTGGTCCAGCCAGATCGTGACGTTCCGGCCCGACAACTTGCCGGTGAGCTGCAATTCCTGCGGTGACGGTCGCGACGCGGTCAGCATGGCCAGAGGTGAGCCGTCCGATCCCGACACCGTCAGTCGGTCCCCGTCGACCTTGACCGGGGCATCCACCAATTCGCCGCTCATCCGCTCATAGGTCACCACCTCGGGCAGGTCGAAAACGACCCGCTGCCAACGGTATTGATCGGTGGTCAGCGGGGGTGTCGTCCTGCCGTCGACATCGAATCGGCTCACCGTCCAGATTCCGTACAACTCGGGTTTGACGCGGCCACCGCCGTACGCGCTCCAACTCAACCAGCCGGTCAGTACACAACCGGCCACCATCCAGATGCCCAGCACGGCCTGCACCCGGGCCGCGATGGTGTTCGACCGCGCATCGGTGAACAACTCGGGCTGCCCGGCCGGCTCGGTGCGCCGCTGCAAGACGAGGAAGTCGGCCAGCCGGCGGTACTGCGGGGCCAGCAGCACCAGACCCATCAACAGCAGATGTCCGGACAGAATCTTGACCGGCACATCGAAGGTCATGTTCAGCAGGAACACCTGCACCATGCTGGCCACGCCCAGCAGCGCGCCCAGCGTCGCGGTCCGCGGCAGGAACAGCAGCAGCCCGGCGACGACCTCGACCGCGCCAAGCGCCATCTCGTACGGATAGGAGCTGCCCACCTGTAGCCACAGCACCGACGCCGGGCTGAACTCGCCGTACGGGCGCAGCAACGCCGCCAACGGCGGGGCAGGCATCTGCGTCGGGATGAGTTTGGCGAATCCGTAGAACAGCATCTGCCCGGCCACACACAGTCGCAGAAACGTCAGGAACCACGCCCACAGCCGCGAATAGTCCGGCCGCCGCCGGTCCAGCCACGACCACACCGCGGTGCCCACAACGGCGACGGTCAACAGACAGCACACCATCACCCAGATCGCGGCCTGATCCCCGCTGCCGGAATCCCGGTGCAGTACCGCCTCGACCCCGAAGACATGGCTGCCGACCCAGCGCAGCACCGGGTCCAGCACAGTCATCTGCCACATCACGGCCTGCTCCGGCAGCAAGCGGCCGACAACCCCCAAGAAGGTAAAGGTGATCTGCGCGAACATCAGACAGAACAGGCCGAAGTACAGGAAGCAGAACCGGAATGCGATCTTCGTCACCTCCGGCCACGGTTGCCGCTGGGCCGCCGCGTCGGAATCGAGGGGATCGGTTGTCGGTTTCTCCGAGAGTTGGCGCGTCACGAAATCCATCCTTGCCGTTGGCATGTGGTGGGTCGATGGGGTTATCCCGACGGATTCGGGTGCGGCCGGCCGCACCACCGGGCAGCGCCGCCGGAATGGGGACCGTGCCGTCCGCTGTTGTAAATGCCGGTGCCGGAACGGCCATTCGATTCTTTGCTTGGCCCCACTGGACCGTAGACTCGGTTATGTCACCAACCGCCGCCCCGGGAGCAGCCCTATCGTGACTGGTCAGCAACTCGACGAGAACGAACCGCGCGAGGAATGCGGCGTATTCGGGGTCTGGGCCCCGGGTGAAGACGTCGCAAAGCTCAGCTATTACGGCCTGTACGCGCTGCAGCACCGTGGCCAGGAGGCTGCGGGTATTGCGGTTTCCGACGGGTCGCAGATCCTGGTGTTCAAAGATCTCGGTCTGGTCAGCCAGGTGTTCGACGAGCAGACTCTGGCCGCGATGCCGGGCCATGTCGCCGTCGGGCACTGCCGTTACTCCACCACCGGTTCCACCACGTGGGAGAACGCCCAGCCGGTGTTCCGCAACACCGCCGCCGGAACCGGCGTCGCACTCGGCCACAACGGCAACCTGGTCAACACCGCCGAACTGGCCACCCGGGCCCGCGCCGCCGGGCTGATCGACAACAGATCGTCGACGGGCACCATCGCCGCTACGACGGACTCCGACATCCTGGGCGCGCTGCTGGCCCATGGTGCCGCCGACGCGACCCTGGAGCAGGCCGCCCTGGAGCTGCTGCCCACGGTGCGCGGAGCCTTCTGCCTGACCTTCATGGACGAGAACACCCTCTACGCCGCGCGCGACCCGCACGGGGTGCGTCCGCTGGCGCTGGGCCGGCTCGACCGCGGCTGGGTGGTGGCGTCGGAAACCGCCGCGCTCGACATCGTCGGCGCCTCGTTCGTCCGCGACATCGAACCCGGTGAACTGCTGGCCATCGACGCCGACGGCGTGCGCTCAACCCGGTTCGCCAACCCCGAACCCAAGGGCTGCGTCTTCGAGTACGTCTATCTGGCCCGCCCGGACAGCACGCTGGTGGGCCGCTCGGTACACGCCACGCGCGTCGACATCGGCCGTCGGCTGGCCCGCGAGCACCCGATCGACGCCGACCTGGTGATCGGCGTCCCCGAGTCGGGAACGCCGGCCGCTGTCGGTTACGCGCAGGAATCCGGGATCCCGTTCGGCCAGGGCCTGATGAAGAACGCCTACGTGGGCCGCACCTTCATCCAGCCCTCGCAGACCATTCGGCAGCTGGGCATCCGGCTCAAGCTCAACCCGCTGCGGGAAGTGATCCGCGGCAAACGGCTCATCGTCGTCGACGATTCGATCGTGCGCGGCAATACTCAGCGCGCACTGGTCCGGATGCTGCGCGAGGCCGGAGCACTGGAGGTCCACGTCCGGATCGCCTCGCCGCCGGTTCGCTGGCCCTGCTTCTACGGCATCGACTTCGCCACCCCGGCCGAGCTGATCGCCAACGCCGCACCCGCCGAGCACCAGGGCGAGATGCTGGAAGCGGTACGGCACGCCATCGGAGCCGACAGCCTGGGCTACATCTCCCAGCAGGGCATGATCGCGGCCACCGAACAGCCTCCGACCCGGCTGTGTTCGGCCTGCTTCGACGGGAACTACCCGATCGAACTGCCCGGCGAGACCGCGCTGGGCAAGAACGTCGTCGAGCAGATGCTGGCTACAGCGGCGCGCACCGGTATCCCGCTGCAGCCCGACAACGACAACGCATCGGCGCTGCGCAGACCCTGACGCTGTAGTGGCCGTCGTGGTGGCCTTGAGGGGTCCTTAACGCCTCCTGCGCTGTACCCCCGCAATGTCGGGGCGGTAGCCTTGCTTGCGATGACTAAGGGCGCCGAACAGCACGGCATCGCCGAACACAGCAGCATTTCCTACGCTTCGGCCGGAGTGGACATCGAAGCCGGTGACCGCGCCGTCGAACTCTTCAAACCCCTCGCCGCCAAGGCGACCCGTCCGGAGGTCAGGGGTGGCCTTGGCGGCTTTGCCGGGTTGTTCGCCTTGCGGGGCGGATACCGCGAGCCGGTGCTGGCCGCCTCGACCGATGGGGTGGGCACCAAGCTCGCCGTGGCGCAGGCCATGGACAAGCACGACACGGTCGGGCTGGACCTGGTCGCCATGGTGGTGGACGACCTGGTGGTGTGCGGCGCCGAACCGCTGTTCCTGCAGGATTACATCGCCGTCGGCCGCACCGTCCCGGAGCGGGTCAGCGCGATCGTCTCCGGCATCGCCGAAGGGTGCATCCAGGCCGGCTGCGCACTGCTGGGCGGCGAGACGGCCGAGCACCCCGGACTGATGGAACCCGACCACTACGACATCTCCGCGACCGGTGTCGGCATCGTCGAAGCCGACAACGTGCTCGGGCCCGACCGGGTCCGCCCCGGCGACGTGATCATCGCCATGGCATCCAGCGGACTGCACTCCAACGGCTACTCACTGGCCCGCAAGGTGCTGCTGGAGATCGACCGGATGAACCTTGCCGGCCACGTCGAGGAATTCGGCCGCACGCTCGGGGAAGAGCTGCTGGAACCGACCCGCATCTACGCCAAGGACTGCCTGGCGCTGGCCGCCGAGACCCAGGTCCGCACGTTCTGCCACGTCACCGGTGGCGGGTTGGCGGGCAACCTGGAGCGTGTCGTGCCCCACGGACTGACCGCAGAACTGGATCGCGGTACGTGGACGCCGGCGCCCGTGTTCCAGATGATCGCCCAGCGCGGCCGCGTCGAGCGTGCCGAGATGGAGAAGACGCTCAACATGGGTATCGGGATGGTCGCGGTCGTCGCCCCTGAGGACACCGACCGTGCGCTGGCGATCCTGACCGCACGTCACCTGGACTGCTGGACGCTGGGAACCGTGAAGAAGGGCGGCAAGGACAGTGTGCGCGCCCACCTGGTTGGACAGCATCCGCGGTTTTAGGTGTTAGACAGGTCGCGCTGATAAGCGACGTGCGCAATCAGCGCGACCTGTATCTAAGTTTTACGACAGAGTGGCGACGGCTCAGCGCCGCCAGTCATCCTCGCCCGACCAGTCTTCGGCGTCGTCATTGGCGTCACCGGAATCGGGAGATCCCGACAGCTCACGTTGGAGCTGACTGAAGTCGGTATTCGGCGAGCTGTACTTCAGGTCACGTGCAACCTTGGTCTGCTTTGCCTTAGCCCGGCCGCGGCCCATGGGGGACCCCCTCGCGCAATAACGGAGCGGCCCAATAGCTAGGCGGCTCCGATCTGTGTGTCTTTATTGTCCTGCCAACACTTTACCGTGCCCGCCCGCGAAGTGCTGTCAGGCCCTGCCCACGGTGAGCGGTGGGGGCCCGACTGCCCCGCGTCGTCGCACAGCTGCACGACCATCACCAGGATCGCAGAATTTGCGAAGAGACGGTCGTCACGTCGTCGTTGACCGGGTGAGTTTACGTGCTGATGCGCAGATTCACGGGTTAACGACGCCGGAGTCGCTCGACTGCAGCCCGGCCGGCTCCGGCGGTGGCATCGGCCGCGGGCATGGAATCCGGGTCGATCACGGCCGGTGCCTGAGCCTGCTCCCCGGCGACCAGCTCGGTATCGACCGGTATGCCCCGCTTGAGCAGGGCCAACGCGATCGGGCCGTCGTCGGCGTGCTCGACGACCGTGCCGACGCGGCCGACGTTGCGCCCGCCGGCGGTCACCGCATCGCCGGTGACCGGTCGGTCAGCGGAACCGTCGAGTTGCAGGATCACCAGCATCCGGGGCGGTTTGCCCAGGTTGTGCACCCGCGCAACGGTCTCCTGACCGCGGTAGCAGCCCTTGTCCAGGTGCACCGCTCCGACACCGGGGCCGCCGATCCAACCGACCTCGTGCGGGATGGTCCGCTCATCGGTGTCCACCCCCAGCCGCGGCCTTCCGGACGCCACCCGGTGCGCCTCATAGGCCCACACCCCGGCCGGCCGGACCCCGGTGTCAATGAGCCGCCGGGTGTATTCGGCGACCGACTCGCGCGGCACCACCAGGTCCAGTTCGATGCCAGACGCGGGCAGCCGGCGCAGGAACCCGCCGCCGGGGAGCGCCACCGCCGTCGCCTCCTGCGGCAGCTGTCCGCAGCCCAGGGCGGCGATCACCTTCTCGTCGGCCAGCCCAGGCCCCAGCAGTGACAGCACCGCCATATCGGCCGGCTCGATCTGCACGTCGGACCAGAACACCATCTTGCGTAGGTAGGCCAGCAGGGGCTCGCCCCGCCACGGCTCGGTGTCCACGTAGGTGGTGCCGTCGAGTTCGGTCTGGATCCAGTGATCTTCGACACGGCCCTGCAGATCCAGGCTGAGATTCTCGGTGACCGCACCGTCCGGCAATGCGCTGACGTGCTGGCTGGAGATGCTGTGCAGCCACGTCTGGCGGTCCTTGCCGGCCAGAGTGAGGACGGCCCGGTGAGACCGGTCCACCAGGACCGCGGCGCCTGCTGCGGCGTGCTGTTCACCGAGCGGATCACCGTAATGCCAGACGGCGCCTGCGTCGGGACCTGCCTCGGGCGCCGGAACCGCCGACGGTAGTGCACTCATAGGCCAACTGTACGTTTGTCGCTCTTCGCCCAAGCTGCTCGCGGGGCGCAAACTACGCTGGAGCCCCATGGCGAGCCCACCAGCCGTGCTGGTCACCCTTGACGGGCAGATCCACGACCCCAACGCCCCGCTGCTGCATGCCGACGACCTGGCCGCGGTACGCGGCGACGGGGTGTTCGAGACGCTGCTGGTGCGTGACGGCAGGCCCTGCCTGCTGGAGGCGCACCTGGCCCGGCTCACCCAGTCAGCCAAGATGCTGGATCTGCCCGAGCCGGAACTCGAGGCCTGGCGAGCGGCGGTTGCGCTGGGGGCGCAGCGCTGGGTCGCCGAGAACGACGGCGACGGCGTGCTGCGTCTGGTGTACAGCCGAGGCCGCGAGAGCGGCGGCCCGGCGACCTCATTCGCCACCATCGGCGCACTGGCCGACCGGGTCGCCGGCGTGCGCCGCGACGGGTTGGCGGCGATCACCCTGGACCGCGGGCTACCCCTGGCTGCCGGCGATATGCCGTGGCTGGCTGCAGGTGCCAAGACCCTGTCCTACGCGGTGAACATGGCCGCGCTGCGGCACGCCGAACGCCACGGCGCCGGCGACGTGATCTTCGTGAGCTCCGACGGCTACCTGCTGGAAGGTCCGCGCTCCACCGTGGTGATCGCGAACGAAGGCCCCGACGGTCAACCACTGCTGCTGACCCCGCCGCCGTGGTACCCGATCCTGCGCGGCACCACCCAGCAGGCACTGTTCGAGGTGGCCCGCAACAAAGGCTACGACTGCGACTTCCGCGCGCTCAAACCGGCGGATCTGCTTACCGCACAAGGGGTTTGGCTGATTTCCAGTATCACGCTCGCGGCCCGGGTGCACACCCTGGACGGGAAGCGACTGCCCGATGCGCCGCTGGCCGCCGACATCTCCGGCCTGGTGGACGCGGCGATCGTCTGCGATCGCTGAGCTGCGAATAAATCGCTTGTCGGGGTGAACGCACGGGGGTAGCTTCGTTTGCACACAGGGAAGGAGGTGGTCCGTCAAGTGAATGACTTATGGACATGTGAGGTGGCTGCCCGCTAGCAGCGCCGGGGGTATTGCCTGCGCGCGCTGGCGAATTCCCCGCAGCCACCCGGCCCCCGAGCTCCTCGGTCAGTCCAACCAGGTACCAAGGCTCGGGGGCCGCCCCATGTCTGGGGTAGGGCCCGACCTGATTACCGCGGCGGGCCGCCAAAATCGCCCCGGGGGCGGTTGTGGCGACAGTGACCGGCACGCCTGCATGGCGGCCTGTCTCAGGCGATGACCGTAGGAGACCCCGCTGAGCACCGGTTGGTTGCCGGCTAGGTGTGCGCTGTGCGGCGGACCGCTACGGAGAGAACTAACTCGGGCCCGGCGCCAGCGTCGAACACGCCTTGATGGCCTGCTGCCAGGTCTGCTCGTCCACCCCTGACGGAGGCCCGGCGACCGGGCCGGGCGCGACGGGCACGCCGTGCCCGGACATGCAGTGCGCGTAGGTGCCGTGCTCGGCAGGCGGCGCGGTGGGAGCCGGTTGCGGCCCCTCCGACGAACAAGCACCGAGAATCGCTGCCGCGGCAAGCAGTCCTGCCGCGAGGATCGGCCGGCGCATCATCCGACGAACCGCGACAGTCGGGCCGACAGATGCGGCACCAGGCCGCCGTCGGCGTCTACACGTTCCTCCACGTAGCCCAGGTCGCCGCCTTCGACAATGCCGTAGAGCCGTTTGGCGCCGCCCACCAGCAGCCCGGACTTACTGCGGGCCAGGGCGTCGGTGACCAGCTCCCAGGAAGCCTGCGTGAGGGGCTTGCCGTAGAAAAGTTCGACATAGCCAGCCGAATGGGCCAGCAGCAGTTCGATGGCCTGTGACTCGTCACGGCCGGTCGGATCATCGGGATCGGTCACGAATCGCCAGAACCCGGTTTCGCGCAGGCCGGGTGAGTCGTATTCACCCGATTCGTTCAATCGCCACGACCGGGAGTCCCAGTTCAGGTAGTCGCCACCGTCATGGGAGACGACGATCTGCTGACCGAACCGGTAGTCGCCGTGGGTGTCGCGACCTTCGCCTTCGCCGCGCCAGACGCCGACCAACGGCAGTAGCGCCAACAGTGCGTCGTTGAGGCCGACGCCGTCGCGCAGGTTCGCGGTATCGGCAGGCACCGGAAGGTCGTCGAAGGCCGGAATGTTGCGGGCGGCCGTGGCCTTGGCCCGTTCGGCGGCTGCCGCTACGGCGCGGTCACCGGAACCCGGCCCGGAGGCCGGGGCGTCGCCGCCCGAGGTCACGACTCGTCGGTGACGAGGCGGTACAGCGCGTACAACGCGAACCACGTGATAACCACGACGGCCGCGACGAGCATCATCTCAAAGAAGAGCACCACGAGAGAGAGTCTAGTTCCTAGTCGAGGGTGTCGGCGCCCCGGGTCGGGGCGCCCTATACCAGCCGAACGTGGGCTTGTGTACGAGGATTCGCACGTATCTCGCACACAAGCCCACGTTCGAGCCGATAGGTCTCAGGCGACCTTGACGTCGACCTCGTGGATGCCTGCGCCGGACGGGGCCACGCTGGCATCGCCGTTGCCCGCGGGGGACAGGGCGCGCAGCGTCCAGGTGCCCGGGGCGGCGAAGAACCGGAAGTCGCCGGTTGCCGAGGCCACAACCTCAGCGGTGAACTCGTCGCTGGAGTCCAGCAGGCGCACGAAGGCGCCGCCGACTGCCTGGCCGGAGCCGTCCACCACGCGACCGGTGATGACCGTTTCCTTCTCCAGGTCGACGCCGGCCGGCAACGTCAGTCCTTGCTTCGGTGCAGAGCACATATCAACTTCCCAACTCGATCGGGGCGCCCACCAGGGAGCCGTATTCCGTCCAACTGCCGTCGTAGTTCTTGACGTTCTGGTGTCCCAGCAGTTCCTGCAGCACGAACCAGGTGTGCGAGGAACGCTCACCGATCCGGCAGTAGGCGATGGTCTCCTTCTCGCCGTCGAGGCCGGCGGCCGCGTACAGCTTGGCCAGGTCCTCGTCGGACTTGAAGGTGCCGTCCTCGTTGGCTGCCTTGCTCCACGGAACGTTGATGGCGCCGGGGATATGCCCGGGCCGCTGGCTCTGCTCCTGTGGCAGGTGAGCCGGTGCCAGGATCTTGCCGGAGAACTCGTCAGGCGAACGCACGTCGACCAGGTTCTTCGTACCGATCGCGGCGATGACCTCGTCGCGGTAGGCCCGGATGTTGTTGTCCAGGGGCTGGGCGGCGTACGAGGTGGCGGGGCGGCTGACGGCGTCCTTGACCAGCGGACGTGCGTCGAGCTCCCAACGCTTGCGGCCACCATCGAGCAGCTTGACGTCGGCGTGGCCGTACAGCTTGAAGTACCAGTAGGCGTAGGCCGCGAACCAGTTGTTGTTGCCGCCGTACAGAATCACCGTGTCGTCGTTGCCGATGCCCTTGTCGGACAGCAGCTTCGAGAACTGCTGCTGGTCGACGAAGTCACGCTTGACGGCGTCCTGCAGATCGTCTTTCCAGTCGAGTTTGACGGCGCCGGGGATGTGGCCCTCGTCGTCGTAGGCGCTGGTGTTCTCGTCGACCTCGACGAACACCACGCCGGCGGTGTCGAGATTGTTCCCGGCCCATTCGGTCGAGACCAGGACGTCGGAACGTGCCATGTACGAATTCCTTTCGGTTGCTTGCTATTTGATATGTCGGGCGGATGTCATGCGGGACTGGGGGCGCGGCGCAGCCGAGCCACCAGCGGGTAGATCTGGCAACCCAGGCAGATGCCGAAGGCGGCGTTGAGGAAGGCCGCCACCAACGCGAACGCGGTGGCGGTGAGGCCGAGCGCGGTGATGCCGAAGGCGAACCCCACGGCGCCGACGACGGCGAAAACGAAGCCGACCAACTGGGCGAACTTCAGGGGCGGCACCGGCTCGCGTTCGGTGACCGGTGTGAGGCGCGGCGCGATGAAAGTGGCGAACAGACGGCCGTAGGGATGCTTGCGCGGGCCGCCGGCCGCGCCGATGGCGAACACCACCGCCTGGGCGCCCAGCAGCGCCGCGGCCGCGAGCTCGTTGACCCCGGCGACCAGCAGCGTGCCGATCAGTACCGCGGTGGTGACCCAGGCGGCGAACCGCGGCCCCCGCACGTCCACCTGGGCAGGCTGAACACCAGCGATGGGTCGGGATGATGTCGATGACATGTGAACGAACTCCTGTTGTTGTCGAAGGTCCGGTTGTGTGCAGGCTCAGAGCACAAGGCCCGAGCGGGCGCGCAAAAGCGCGCGGCTGCGCTCAACAGCAACAACAACAGCAGCAACCCGCGACGCGGCACAGATCGACTGCGCGGCGCTTGGTGAGCACAAGCTCAAGGCGGGCTGACACGACCGACAGCTTACCCAATAACCGCCGGGTCAGGCCAACAGTGGTTCCAGCGCCGAGCGCAGGTCAGCGGCCTTGGGGACCCCGCTGGTGCGGTATCGGGGCCGTCCATCGCGGTCGAAGATGATGGTGGTGGGCAGCGACAGCACCGAAAGCCGCCTGGCGGCTTCGGGATTGGCGTCCATGTCGATTTCTACGTGGGCAACTTCGGGCATCGCGGCGCAGACCTGGTCGACGACACGTCGTACCCCGGCACAGGGCCCGCACCATTCGGCCGTGAAATGCAGCACCGTCGGGCCGGTGTGGGAAAGTCCGAGGTCACTGGTGTCGATGTTGGCGGCCTCTTCACCTGCCCTGATCATGCCGGCGCGCAGCGTGATGAGGCGACCGATCACGTAGGCCACTCCGAGCGCGGCGATCAGCACCACGATCACAAGCACCATCGAAGAGCTCATGACTGTCTGAACCCCGCCAGGTCGAGGGTTACTCCCGAGGCGATGCCCTCGATGATCACGTCGGAGCCACGGGCACCCGCGGTGGTCGGGGCGATCCCGAACGGCAGTTTCTGCCCGGTGATGGTGTGGCTGAACTCGGCCAGCACCGCGGCGGTCTTCTCGTCGGGTACCGGCTCGTCGGCGGTTCCGGGGCCGGTCAGGATCCCGGTCGCGGTCAGGACCAGGGTGGTGTCGTCCCGGTCGGCGAAGGACAGGTCGACCGAGACACTGACCCGCTTGTCCAGCCCGGAGCCCTTGGGGGTTCCGGTGAACACCAGCCCCTGACTGCTGGAGATGCCGGACTCGGTGGTGCCCCCGGTGGCGTCGTTGGTCTCCCGCGAGGGAGCCTCCACCAGCAGGTCGTCGATGCCCATGAACCTGCCGATGTGGGTGGAGTCGATGATGATGCGGCTCTCGGCCTTCGTGACCGGCAGTTTCGCGTCAGGCGGGATCAGCCACGACGAATCGGTGGTGTCGATGCCGTGCAGGGTGGCCTCCAGTGAGGCCTTGCCGACCACCGGGTGGTCGACGCCGGCGGCACGGATCTCGATCTCCCTGTAGCGATGGTTGCGGACCTGGGTGAGGAACGGGAAACCGAGGATCGCGACCCACGGGTCCCAGCTCAGTCCCGCGGCTGTGCGGACGTTGCGGGCCAGTCGGTACTCGGCGTAGATCGCGGAGCCGAAATCGGCGCCGACGACCCCGACGATGAGCGCGGTCACGGTCGCGGTGAGCCCGATCAGCAGTTTGCGCACCGCCACATTGTCGCCCACGGCCATCGGATCGAAGCGCTCGGCGCGGCTGATCAGCAGGTGAGGCGTTATCGTTAGTTCACAAAAGCCGGTAACGGCTACATGTCAGTCATGAATCCGACCGTGTGGACATCGGGGTCCGGGCGATCGTGGGAAGTGATTGCCGGCGCGCCGGAGGACCCCGTTGGATCTGCTGCTACTGACCGTCGACCCGCACCCTGAGTCGGTCCTGCCCTCGCTGACCCTGCTGGCGCACACCGTGCGCACCGCACCGACCGAGGTGTCCTCGCTGCTGGAGGCAGGCAGTGCCGATGTCGCGATCGTCGACGCGCGTACCGATCTCGCTGCTGCTCGCGGCCTGTGCCGCCTACTGGGAACGACGGGCACTTCGGTCCCGGTCGTCGCGGTGATCAACGAGGGCGGGTTGGTGGCGGTCAACCACGAATGGGGTCTGGACGAGATCCTGCTTCCCAGCACGGGCCCGGCCGAGATCGATGCCCGGCTGCGGCTGCTGGTCGGCCGGCGTGCCGGCGGCGCCAACCAGGAGAACGTCGGCAAGATCACCCTCGGTGAACTCGCGATCGACGAGGGCACCTACACCGCTCGCCTGCGGGGGCGTCCCCTCGATCTCACCTACAAGGAATTCGAGCTGCTCAAATACCTCGCACAGCATGCCGGGCGGGTCTTCACCCGGGCGCAGCTGCTGCAGGAGGTGTGGGGCTACGACTTCTTCGGCGGTACCCGCACCGTCGACGTGCACGTCCGCCGGCTGCGCGCCAAGCTCGGCCCCGAGTACGAATCGCTGATCGGCACCGTCCGCAACGTCGGATACAAGGCGGTGCGCCCGTCCCGCGGCCGCACCGCCGCAGGCGGGGCGTCCGGCGCCGGCGCCGGCGACGCCGCCCCGGACGACGATCACGACGACTTCGACCCGGCAAGGGACGAGGCCGACGAGCCGCTCGCCGGGCAGTTGCCCAGCCAGTGACCGACCTCGACTGGCGTACCGGGCTGCCAGCAGCTGAACAGGCCGAGATCCGTGCACTCATCGCCGCAGCCACCGCGGCCGACGGCGTGGCCCCGGTCGGCGATCAGGTGCTGCGTGAGCTCGGCCAGGACCGGACCCGCCACCTGCTGGCGACCGACGGTGCAGATCTCGTCGGGTACCTGAACCTGGCCCCGGCCGGCGACGATGACCCGGCGATGGCCGAACTCGTGGTGCGTCCGGACGCCCGACGGCGCGGTATCGGTGCTGCGCTGGCCCGTGCCGGGCTCGCCGAGGGCGCGGCAGGAACGCGCATCTGGGCACACGGCAACCTCGAGGCGGCCCGCGCCCTGGCGGCCGCGCTGGACCTCAAGGTGGTCCGCGAACTGCTGCAGATGCGTCGCCCGCTGACCGACCTGCCGCCGCTGCGCACCACCGAGGGCGTGCGGATCAGTACCTACGCCGGGCCCCGGGACGACGCCGAGATCCTGCGGGTCAACAACGCCGCCTTCTCCTGGCATCCGGAACAGGGCGGCTGGACCGAGCAGGAAATGGCCGAACGGCGGAGCGAGCCGTGGTTCGACCCCGACGGCCTCTTCGAGGCTTTCGACGAAGACACCGGGGCTCTGCTCGGCTTCCACTGGACGAAAGTCCATGACGGCAACCTCGGCGAGGTCTACATCGTCGGCGTCGACCCCGCCGCGCAGGGGAGAGGCCTGGGCTCGGTACTCACCCTGCTCGGTCTGCACCACCTCGCCGAGCGGTCCCTGGCGACGGTGCTACTTTACGT
Organism: Mycobacterium sp. NPDC050441; assembly: GCF_040655355.1. Lineage (NCBI taxonomy): Bacteria > Bacillati > Actinomycetota > Actinomycetes > Mycobacteriales > Mycobacteriaceae > Mycobacterium > Mycobacterium sp. NPDC050441. The sequence continues at coordinate 162,132 of NZ_JBFAJS010000006.1, forward strand.
CGAGGCAGATAACTCGGCGGCCGTGGCGACCTACCGAAACTTGGGTTTCGAGGTGTTCGGCGTCGACGTGGCGTACGCCGCCGGTTAACCCGTTTAGCTGTGGACACGCTGAACCTATTCATTGCTGATTCACCTGCTGTCCGCGAGCCGTCCACTGGGGCCGAATACGTTGCCGGAGAGTTCGAAGCCGTCAATTGAAAGTGGGACAAGTGAAGCTCATCAGCATTGGTAAGCCGTTCGGTGTGGCGCTTTCCGCGACGGCCATCGCGGCACTCACGCTGACCGCGTGTGGCAGCGACAACAACGCTGCCGGCACCAGTTCGCCGGCCGCGGGCAGCAGCTCGGCCGCATCGGCTGAGTGCAGCGGCAAGACCGCTCTGACGGGCGAGGGCTCGACGGCGCAGCAGAACGCCATTGCTGAGTTCAACAAGGTGTGGGGCCAGGTCTGCTCCGGCAAGAACCTGTCCTACAACCCGACCGGATCGGGCGCGGGCGTGGATCAGTTCATCGCCAAGCAGGTCGACTTCGCCGGCTCCGACTCGGCGCTCAAGGACGATCAGGTCAAGAAGGCCGCCGATCGCTGCGGGGGCAATGAGGCCTGGAACCTGCCGCTGGTGTTCGGCCCGGTCGCGCTGGCCTACAACGTCGAGGGCGTCGACAAGCTCGTGGTGAACCCCGAGGTGCTCGCCAAGATCTTCCAGGGCCAGATCACCAAGTGGAACGATCCGGCGGTGGCCGCGCTGAACGCCGGCACCACCCTGCCCGACCTGGACATCAAGCCGATCTACCGGTCGGATTCCTCGGGCACCACCGACAACTTCCAGAAGTACCTGGCCGCAGCCGCTCCGCAGACCTGGACCAAGGGTGCGGGCAAGGAGTTCCAGGGCGGTGCCGGTGAGGGCGCACAGAAGTCCTCCGGCGTCGTGCAGGCCGTTCAGGCCACCCCCGGCTCGATCGGCTACGTCGAGAAGAGCCCGGCCGCCGCTGCGGGCCTGCCCTACGCCCAGATCGACAGTGGTGCCGGCGCGGTGGCGCTGGACGACCAGTCGACCACCAAGGCCGTCGGCGCCGCCAAGTTCAAGGGTGACGGCAAGGACCTCGTGCTCGACCTGAACGCGCTTTACGCCTCGAAGGAAGCCGGCGTCTACCCGCTGGTGCTGGCCACCTACGAGATCGTTTGCTCCAAGGGGTACGACGCCGACACCGCATCGGCCGTCAAGTCCTTCCTGACCGTGGCCGCCAATGAGGGCCAGGCCAGCCTGTCGCAGGCCGGATACATCGCGCTCCCCGACGAGTTCAAGCAGCGCCTGCTGACCTCGGTCGAGGCCATCGCTTAGTAGCCGGACTGGCTTTAGAGGACGGATTTGGGCGAGGATGGATTTACCGACCGCATGACAACCAGGGGCCCCGACGGGACAACAGTGACTACGCCGAATCCAGCCGATTCGGGGTCGGGGGAGACGCTCGCGTCCCCCCACCCCGAGCCGGCGCCTATCTCCACCAATCCGTCCAAGGGAGCCAAGGTTCGCCTCGGTGACCGAATTTTCCGTGCGCTAGCCGAGGGTTCGGGCATCCTGATCGTCGCGCTGATCGCGGCGATCGGGGTGTTCCTGCTCTGGCGCGCGATTCCGGCGCTGGCCCGTAACGAGGAGAACTTCTTCCTCTACGGCGGCAACTGGATCACCACCGACACCTCGGCGATGCACTTCGGCATCTTCGATCTGCTGCAGGTGACGGTGTTCGTCTCGCTGTTCGCTCTGGTGCTGGCGATGCCGGTGGCCCTGGGTATCGCGATCTACCTGACTCAGTACTCGTCGCGGCGACTGGCGGGCCCGCTGGCCTATCTGGTGGACCTGCTGGCCGCAGTGCCGTCGATCGTCTACGGCGTCTGGGGCCTGTACGTCCTGGCGCCGGCGATCAAACCCTTTGCGGTGTGGCTCAATACGCACCTGGACTGGCTGTTCCTGTTCAAGACCGGCAATGCCTCGGTGGCCGGCGGCGGCACCATCTTCACCGCAGGCATCGTGTTGGCGGTGATGATCCTGCCGATCATCACCGCGGTGACCCGCGAGGTGTTCACCCAGACCCCGCGCGGTCAGATCGAGGCCGCGCTGGCGCTCGGCGCCACCCGCTGGGAAGTGGTGCGCACGACGGTGCTGCCCTTCGGGTTGTCCGGCTACGTCAGTGGCGCGATGCTCGGTCTGGGTCGCGCGCTCGGTGAGACCATTGCGCTGCTGATCATCCTGCGCGGCACCCAGACCGCGTTCAGTTGGTCGCTGTTCGACGGCGGCTACACCTTCGCGAGCAAGATCGCCGCCACCGCAAGCGAATTCAACGATCAGTACAAGGCGGGCGCCTACATTGCCGCCGGCCTGGTGCTGTTCATCCTGACCTTCGTGGTGAACTCGCTGGCCCGCGCTGCGGTGTCCGGGAAGGGGCGCTCATGACCTCCACCCTCGAGCGGCCGGTCAAGTCGCCTGCGTTCCAGGGCGTGAGTCTGCGCCGCAAGCTGACCAACCACCTCGCCACGGTTCTGGTGACCCTGTCACTGCTGGTCGCCCTGGTGCCCCTGGTCTGGGTGCTGTACTCGGTGATCGTCCGGGGCTGGGCCGCATTGAGCTCAGCCACCTGGTTCACCAATTCCCAGTCCGGGATGACGACGTTCACTGCCGGTGGCGGTGCTTATCACGCGATCGTCGGCACCCTGCTGCAGGGCGTCGTGTGCTCGCTGATCTCCATTCCGATCGGCGTGATGGTGGGCGTGTACCTGGTCGAGTACGGCGGCGGTACCCGCTTGGGCAAGGTCACCACATTCATGGTGGACATCCTCACCGGTGTGCCCTCGATCGTCGCCGCGCTGTTCATCTACGCGTTGTGGGTGGCCACGTTCGGGTTCGGCCGGTCCGGGTTCGCGGTGTCGCTGTCGTTGGTGCTGTTGATGATTCCGGTGATCGTGCGGGCTACCGAGGAGATGCTGCGCATCGTCCCGATGGATCTGCGTGAGGCGAGTTATGCGCTGGGCGTGCCGAAGTGGAAGACCATCATCCGAATCGTGATCCCGACGGCCTTGTCGGGCATCGTCACCGGAATCATGCTGGCGCTGGCCCGCGTGATGGGTGAGACTGCGCCGCTGCTGATCCTGGTCGGCTATGCGCAGGCGATGAACTTCGACATGTTCGGCGGGTTCATGGGATCCCTGCCGGGCATGATGTACGACCAGATCTCGGCGGGCGCAGGCGCCAACCCGGTGCCCACCGACCGGCTGTGGGGTGCGGCGCTGACGCTGATCCTGCTGATCGCCCTGCTCAATATCGGCGCTCGCACGGTCGCCAAACTCTTTTCCCCCAAGAAGGTGTAGGAGCTATCCATGGCCAAGCGGCTGGATCTCAAGGACGTCAACATCTACTACGGCGCGTTCCATGCCGTTTCCGAGGTTTCGCTGTCGGTGCAGCCGCGCAGCGTGATGGCTTTCATCGGCCCGTCGGGTTGCGGTAAGTCGACGGTGCTCCGGACGCTGAACCGCATGCACGAGGTGATCCCCGGTGCCCGCGTCGAGGGCTCGGTGCTGCTCGACGGTGAGGACATCTACGGCGCCGGCGTGGACCCGGTGGGTGTGCGCAAGACCATCGGCATGGTGTTCCAGCGTCCGAACCCGTTCCCCACCATGTCGATCCGTGACAACGTGGTGGCCGGGCTGAAGCTGCAGGGCGTGCGCAACAGGAAGGCCCTGGACGAGGTGGCGGAGCGCTCGCTGCGCGGCGCCAACTTGTGGAACGAGGTCAAGGACCGCCTGGACAAGCCCGGTGGTGGCCTGTCGGGTGGTCAGCAGCAGCGGTTGTGCATCGCCCGTGCGATCGCGGTGCAGCCCGACGTCCTGCTGATGGATGAGCCCTGCTCGGCGCTCGACCCGATCTCGACACTGGCCATCGAGGATCTGATCTCCACGCTCAAGCAGGATTTCACGATCGTCATCGTCACCCACAACATGCAGCAGGCCGCCCGGGTGAGTGATCAGACCGCGTTCTTCAATCTGGAGGCCACCGGTAAGCCCGGCAAGCTGATCGAGATCGACGACACCGAGAAGATCTTCTCCAACCCCACCCAGAAGGCGACCGAGGACTACATCTCGGGCCGCTTCGGCTGACCTGCCGGTGCCGGGGCCGTCAAGGCGTCAGCACTACCCGCGTTCCCGAGGGCTCGCTGCCTGCCCACACCTCGGCGACGTCGGCCAATGGTCTTGCCTGGGTACGTAATTCGAGCTGTCCGTCGGCGACCATCGCGAACAACCGGGGCAGCGCCTCAGTGCGGGCCTGGATCAGCACCTCGGGTGGGACGCTGCCGATGCCTACCCCGCTCAGGGTGATCCCGGTGCCGCGCAGCACTCCGGCGTCCAGGGGAAGCGTCGGACCGGTCATCGACCCGATCTGAACGAAGCGGGTCGGGTGGTAGTGCGCGGCCGGATGGCTGGCGGCCAGGGCCGTGAGCACCTGGTTTGCCGGCTCGCCCCACAAGTAGTCGAGTACCGCGTCGAACGGGCGCCGGGCATGCATCTCGGCGACCTGGGCGCCCAGGTCCTCCTCGCCGAGGGCGATCGTGGCGTGGGCGCCTGCGGACCGCAGCCAGGCGAGCCGCTCGGTGTTGCGGCCGGCGGCCACCACCGTCTCGGCACCGAACATGGCGGTGGCCAATTGCACTGCCATCGAACCGGTTACGCCAGTGGCGCCGAGCACCAGCACGTGATCGCCGGGTTTGACCGCTGCGGCGTGCGACAGCGCGGTCCAGGCCGAGATGCCCGGGTTGGGCAGGGCGGCGGCGGTGACCGAGTCGACGTGTGCGGGGATCTCGACGCCGGCGTGGGGGTCGACGACTGCGCGCTGCGCCATCATTCCCGAGTATCCGAGGGCTCCGGTGTAAATGCGGCGGCCGTCGGCGAGGCGGGCGACGCCGTCGACCCCGGGAATGGCCGGAAGCTGGATTTCCTTGCTGGCGTAGTGCTTTCCCGACACCAGGGCACGGGTGAGGTTGGTCAGGGCCGATGCTTCGACGGTCGCCACCTCGGCGCCGTCGCGCGACTGGGGCTCAGGTATGTCGGTGTAGACGGGGTGCCTGCCCCATTCGGTGACCAGTGCTGCCAGCATGTCGACTCCTTTGGTTTCCTTAGATATGGTTTCTATGGAAACAATGTACGCAGGAGTGCCGCCGGTGGCAATATGGTTTCCGTGAAAACCAAACTCGAGCTGATCGACGCCGTCACCGGGCTCATGGCCACGGTGTCCGACCGGCTCGGGAACGACGGGGACGGCGACGCGGAGCGTGATTTCATGGCCGCCGGATGCCCGCAGCGGCTGCAGCAGGCCGTGCGGACGCTACCGACCTCGTCGATGCACCTGCTGGCGGAGATCGCCGACGGCCCGATCAGCGTCGTCGGGTTGGCGGCGCGGTCCGGCCGGCTCAAGGGCACGGTGTCCAAGCACGTACAGCGGCTGGTCGAGGCCGGCCTCGTGGTTCGCACGCCGGTACCCGGCAACCGCAAGGAGATCGAGCTCGGCCTGACCGCTGACGGCGAACTCGTCGTCGATGTACACCGGCGGCTGCACGAGGAGATGAACCGCGGGACCCGCGAGTTCCTGCTGCGCTACAGCGGCGCGGACCTGCAGGTACTGGTGAAGATCCTGGGGGACCTGGCCGGCGCGCACAAGGACGGGGTCCGTCTCGTACCGCCCGCCGACCGGTCCTGAGGCCTACTTCGAGGGAACCGATTCGTCGTCCGGGTACGAACCGGTGACCTGGAAGATGACCCGCCGGGCCACCTCGACGGCATGGTCGGCGAAGCGCTCGTAGAAGCGGCTCAACAACGTCACGTCGACGGCAGCGGTCACACCGTGCTTCCACTCCCGGTCCATCAGCACCGAGAACAGGTGGCGATGCAGGTCATCCATCGCATCGTCTTCCTCCTGGATCCGGGCGGCCTTCTCCGGATCCTGGGTGAGCAGCACCTCACGGGCAGCGTGGCCCAGTTCGACGGCAACCCGGCCCATCTCGGCGAAGTACCCGTTCACTTCCTCGGGCAGCACATGCTGGGGGTGGCGGCGGCGCGCGATCTTGGCCACATGCAGCGCCAGCGCGCCCATCCGGTCCACGTCGGCGACGATCTGAATCGAACCCACCACCGAGCGCAGATCACCGGCCACGGGCGCCTGCAGCGCGAGCAACACGAACGCAGATTCCTCGGCCTGGGTGCTCAGCGTGCTCATCTGATCGTGATCGCTGATGACCTGTTCTGCGAGGGCCAGATCGGCCTGCAGCAGCGCCTGGGTGGCGCGCTCCATTGCGGTACCCGCCAACTCGCACATCGCGCCGAGTTGGTCCGTCAGTGAATGCAACTGCTCGTGGTATTGGGTACGCATGCTGCAAGATTAGGCGGTCGGTGGCCCTCTCGTCACGATGCAACGATGAACGAACGGTGAATGCCGTCCCGCCCGGATCGCCGGACTATTCGCAGGTGGTGTCGGCGGCGTTGGTGACGGTCAGGTCCTCGGGGAGGTGCGTCGGGCTGGCGCCGGTGCCCTTCAGCACGTGCACCTGCACTTCCGACCCACTCGGGGTCGGGGCATTAACCGTGTAGAAATCGGAGCCCAGCACCACCTGCACTACGTCGCCCATGCCCGACACGCGTTCGATGGTGGGGTTGGCGAAGGAGCTGGCCACGGTCGCGGCCGCCTCCTCGTTTCCGGGGGAGAAGAACACCGTGGTCGCCGGAAGTATGCTCGGGTAGTCATCGGGGGCGTTGACGTTGAAGCCGTGTTCCTGCAGTTCGGTGGCCGCGGTGGAGGCCAGGCCGCTCTGGCCGGTCGAGTTCGACACCTGCACCGTGACCTGCTGCGGTTCGGTGGCGATGGCGCTGACCATTTCACCGCTGTCCGTCGTGGCAGGCGCAGGCGCAGGCGCCGGCGCTGTCGACTGGGGTGTCTCCGACGGAGCGGCAGCCTGGACGGACGCCGTCGCTGATTCCGGGGTGCCGGGCACCGGGGTGTTGTCCGGATTCTTCTCACCCGGCAGCGGGTCGTCGTTGATGATCGCGTCGAACAGGGAACGCATGTCATCGGTACGCGGGACCTCGTTGCCGTATTCGTCGGCGTATCCGACGGTCGGCACAGTGACGAACGAGATCCGGCCTGCGTTGACGCCTTGGACGGATTGACCGAGGTCGACGAGATCCTTCGTCCTGATGTTGTCGACGAAGCTGTCGCTGATGAACATATTGACAACGCTGTTCAGCTTGTTCAGCGAGAAGAAGGTGTCCCGGGAGATCAGCGACCGCAACAGCGAGGACAGGAACAGCTGCTGACGTTTGATCCGGCCGTAGTCGCTCGTGACCTCCGTGGTGACATGCCGGGCCCGGACATAGTTGAGTGCGGTATGGCCGTCGACGACCTGACGACCGGGGTTCGCCAGCACCGTGCCGAGAATTTCGTCTTCCAACGGCGCGGTACTGCACACCTCTATCCCGCCGAGAGCGTCGACCATCTTGGAGAATCCGGCGAAGTCGACGGCCATGAACCGGTTGATGGACAGCCCGGAGAGCTTCTGGATGACCTTCACCAGGCATTTCGGACCGCCGAAGGCGAAGGCCGAGTTCAGTTTGGTTTCGGTGTAGACCTCGTCGGGCCCGGTGGTCCCCGATTCCTCGTCGTACTGCGGACCGTAGGTCGCCGTCTGTGAGTTCCAGGGTTCGCACTTCATCGGGGTGATCGACAGGTCTCGCGGGAACGACACGGCGACGACGCGCCGCCGGTCGGCCGGGATGTTCACGAGCATCACGGTGTCGGACCGGACGCCGTCGGCATCCTGGGTGTTGCCCGCACCCATGTCGCTGTTCTGGCCGGCGCGGCTGTCGGTACCGACGATCAGGAAGTTCTCGTCACCGAACTGGGCGTTGGGGTCGACGATGTCGCGCGAGTTGAGGTCGAGCGCAGCCACTTTGTTGAGGCTGTTGTTCTTCGAGCTCTGCCACTGCCAGGCCCCGCCGGTCAGTACCAGGGTGAGAACCGCGAGCATCGCCGCGGCGGCCCGTCCGGCCAGCATCACCCGGCGGTTGATCGGTGGCCGCACCTTCTCGATCTCATCGGTGTCTGCGCGATCGTGCTCGGAATCGTGCTCATTCTCCGACGTCTGGCGGGCCCGCCAGGACGTGCGTGCCTTGGGTACGTCGTACTCGTAGACCTGCAGAGCCGGCAACACGTCGGTGTTCGCGGCGTCGATCTCGCGGTGATCCGGCGCGTTCGCGAAGGGCTCCTCGAAGGGCTCCTCGAAGGGCTCTTCGAAAGGTTCCGGGAACTCCAGGGCCTCGAGGGAATCCTGGGGTTCATCGACCTGCGGGTCGATCCGCACCGCCTCGATCACGTCGGTCGGATCGGGTACCCGCGGGCGGACATACGCCGGTGCGTACGCCGGCACGGGTTCGGGTTCGGGCTCCGGAAGCAGCTGCGGCTCGGGTTCCGGTTCCCATGCGTGGGCCGGCTGCGGCTCGGGTTCTGGTTCCCGTGCGTGGGCCGGCTGCGGCTCGGGTTCTGGTTCCCACGCGTGGGCCGGTTCAGACTCTGGTTCTGGCTCCGGGTCGTCGGGTTCCAGCCGGTGGCGGGACGGCGTGTATCCGGTCCCGGCCACCTTGGCGATCAGGTCTGCGACAGTTACCCCGTCGGCGTGACTGCCGGTGGGCTCATCGAGGGATGAATCGTCGGGTGACGGCGCATCCTGACGTTCCCACGGCGCGGCACCTGGCAAAGGCTCCCGGGATCGGGTAATCCATTGGTTGTCCGACGAATCCTCCGGGGAGCGGCGCCGACGGCCGGGAGTGGCGTTATCACCGTCACTCATGTCGTTACCGGCCTCCGACTCTTCGAACTAGCGCATGCGCGTCGGTGCGCATCGTTCCTGAGGTGTGAATTGGGTGCTGCTGAGGTTTTTCTCCTCATCTCTTCTAGCAGCACTGTGCCGGACTGGCTACTTGAGCCGTCCGCGGCAAGGTTTTTATCGTACTGAGCCATCCTGTGACTGAGCTAGACCCAACCCGGTGACAGAGCCGTCTCGATGTCATCTCGGAGCGAGGGCAGGTCAGCCTCCGGAATGCATCACATCGGCCCCGGCCGGCACCGCGCAGTCGTCGGGATCGTCGAGCCATCCCTCGGGCAACGACACCGAGGCGGCCGAGCCCTGGCGCCCGCGCGGACCGGTGGCCGCAGGCGGAAACGGGGCGTCGCCGTCCAGTTGGTCGAGCAGTGCGTCGAGTTCGGCACGGGTCTTGACCAGTGCCAGCCCACGCCGCAGGTCGGCGCCGGCAGGGAACCCGTGCAGGTACCAGGCCACGTGCTTGCGGATGTCGCGCATGGCCTTGTCCTCGCCGCAGTGCTCGCTGAGCAGTTCGCCGTGGCGGCGCACGATGTCGGCCACCTCGCCGAGGTTCGGCGGGGTGGCGGCGGGGCGTCCGTTGAAGGCTGCCGAGAGCTCGGCGAACAGCCATGGTCGGCCCAGGCAGCCCCGGCCGATCACCACGCCGTCGCAGCCGGTCGCGGCCATCATCGCGAGCGCGTCGTCGGCCTCGAAGATGTCACCGTTGCCCAGCACCGGAATGCCGGTGACATGGGCTTTGAGCGCGGCGATCTGGTCCCAGTCGGCGGTCCCGGAATAGCGCTGTGCCGCAGTACGCGCATGCAGTGCGACGGCTGCCGCCCCCTCCTCTGCAGCGATCCGTCCGGCGTCAAGGTGCGTGTGGTGGGCGTCGTCGATGCCGATCCGGAACTTCACCGTCACCGGAATGTCGGTGCCCGCGACGCCACGCACCGCAGCCGCCACGATCTGGCCGAACAGGCGGCGCTTGTACGGCAGTGCCGATCCGCCGCCACGCTTGGTGACCTTGGGAACCGGGCAGCCGAAATTCATGTCGATGTGGTCGGCCATGCCCTCGTCGGCGATCATCTTGGCCGCGAGGTAGGTGGTTTCCGGGTCCACGGTGTAGAGCTGCAGCGACCGCGGTGATTCGTCGGGGCCGAACGTCGTCATGTGCAGGGTCACCGGGTGGCGCTCGACCAGGGCCCGTGCCGTGACCATCTCGCACACATACAGCCCGCTGACGGTTCCGGCGCGGGCGATCTCGAGCTCGCGGCACAGTGTGCGGAACGCCACATTGGTCACCCCGGCCATCGGGGCGAGCACGACCGGGCTGGGCAACGCGAACGGCCCGATCCGCAATTGGGATCGGGCCGGCGCTGCCGTTGCAGGGGGTGGGGCCGTCAGCGTCATGCAGTCGACGAGGACGACACCAGCAGGTTCTTCATGGCCTTCTTCTCGGCGACCTTGCGCTCACGCTCCAGGCGGCGTTCCTTGGCCACCTCGAACTTGTCGCAGGTGTCCTCGAGCTCCTCGACGATGCGGCCGAGGTCGTCGCGCAGCCGCGCGCCCTCGCCGGTGAAGTCCTCGCGCTCGAAGATGCGCCACTTGCGCAGGACCGGCATCACCACGTCGTCCAGGTGGATCCGCGGATCGTAGACGCCGCCGACGGCGATGATGACGGCCTTGCGGCGGAAGTCGGGCACGGTGTATCCGGGCATCTTGAAGTTGTCCAGTACGCGGTGCAGCGAGGCCATGCCCTGGTTGGGGGCGATGTCCAGGCCGGCTGCCGAGACGTCCCGGTAGAAGATCATGTGCAGGTTCTCGTCGGCGGAGATGCGCTGCAGCAGCTGGTCGGCGATCGGGTCGTCGCAGGCCTTGCCGGTGTTGCGGTGGCTGACGCGGGTCGCGAGTTCCTGGAACGACACGTACATCACCGAGTCGAACAGGCTCTCGGCGAAGAGGTCGCCCTGCTGGTTCTGGCCGGGGGAGAAGCCGCGGGTGACCTGCTCGACGCGCAGCTCTTCCAGCTCGACGGGGTCGACGGCGCGGGTGACGACGAGGTAGTCGCGCAGGGCGATGCCGTGGCGGTTCTCTTCAGCGGTCCAGCGGTTGACCCAGTTACCCCAGGCACCGTCCATGCCCATGTTCATCGCGATCTCGCGGTGATAGGACGGCAGGTTGTCCTCGGTGAGCAGGTTCTGAATCATCGCGGTGCGGGCGACCTCGGACAGCTTGGATTGCCCGGGCTCCCAGTCCTGTCCGCCGAGTGCGTAGTAGTTCTTGCCGTCCGACCACGGGATGAAGTCGTGCGGATTCCAGTCCTTACGCATCCGCATATGGCGGTTGATGCTGGTCTCAACGACAGGCTCGAGTTCGTGCAGAAGCTGCAGGTCTGTGTATTCCTGCGACATGTGCCCTCGTCCTCCTCGCGTCCCCTGGGACGCTCAGTTATCTGTACCTGTTGGTAGCAGTCAATATATCTGTGTAACTCGGTGACATCAAGTTGCCCCGCCCGTATTTGACGAGCCCTGCGCCGTGCGGGTATCGACGGTACGATCCGCACGAACATCTGTCGGATACCCACGCTCGGAGGTTGGGCACACGTGAAAATGCTTGTCGTCGGTGCCGGAGTCGCGGGCGCCACTGGTGCGGCCGTATCCCTGCTGTTCGGTGCCGGAGTTGCGGCCGCCGCCCCTGACGTCGTGGGGCAGACCTACTCGGACGCCTCGAGCGCGATCGAGGATAGCGGTTCCAGCGCCAAGGTCGCGGTCACTGTGGGCAGCAAGCTGTCCCAGGATGATTGCATCGTCACCAATGCGTGGGACGCCCCGTTCGTCCGCGACGGCAGCCATGCCTCCGGCGAGGTCATGGTGTCCCTGAACTGCGACGGTGGCCATGCCACCGCCAACCACCCGGGCGCCTCGGTCGCCAGCCCGGCCGGCCGTGAGGCCAAGGCCGCCGATGATGAGGCCGCCGCAAAGGAGGAGGCGCAGCTCGCCGCAGCCCAGGCTGCAGCGGAGGAAGAAGCGCTCGCCGAGGCCAGCACGCCCGACGAGTAGGCGCGTTCTTCCTGGTCAAGCGCCCCGTCGGCGACTAAAATTCTCGGCAGCTCCCAAAGAGTGTTTGCCGTGACACCTTGTCGCGGACCGCGGGGTCGCTGACACGTACGGCGGGCACCGCCGTCGCCCCACCTCTCCGGGAGAGATCGCCGGACGGGGAAGGTCGGGCTAGATGAAGAACGCGATCGGGTTCGGAAGCGTTATCGGTATGTCTGCGGCGGGTTTTGCGTTCGCCGTGATGGGTGCGGGGGCGGCCCATGCGGCGCCGGACGTCGTGGGGCAGAAATACAGCGACGCGGTCAGCACCATCGAGGACGGCGGCGGCACGGCGCATGTTGCTGTCAGCGTGGGCGGTCGATTGCCGCGCGACGAGTGCATCGTCACCAATGCCTGGACCGTCCGGCAGTTGGTGCCGCAGAAGTCCGACACCTACTTCGAGTACACCGAAGACGTGACGCAGGTGGCGCTCAACTGCGACGGTGACCACGCCACCGAGACCCACCCTGGTGCGTCGGTCGGCAGCCCGGCCGGACGTGAGGCCAAGGCGGCTGAAGATGAGGCCGCCGCGGCCCAGCAGGAGCCGATCGCCGAGGCCAGTACCCCCGACGAGTAGCGGGGCCTTGGGGGTTGCCTCAGAAACTGCCGACCCGCCCGAGCAGCATGTCCACGCAGTAGTCGATGAACTGTTCACGGCTGGCCGGCAGCCTGTCGTCGAGATACGCGCTGAACAGCGCGGTCAACGCTCCGATCAGGCTGGTGGCGACCATCGCCTGGCGCACCGGGTCGGCGATGCGGGTCAGTTTGCGCTGCAGCAGGCCGATGAAGTTGGGCATCCACTCCGCGCCCGAGCGGGTCAACACCGGTTCGGATTCCGGGGCGAGCAGCAGCACCCGGCCCCGGGTGGGATCGTCCACCATCAGGGCGACAAATTGTTCCACCGCGTCGCGGGGCGTGGCAGCCGTGGTCAGCGCCGACATCGCCCGCGCGCAGACGTCGTCGTAGACGGCCCGGACGAACGTGTCACGGTCGGTGAAGCTCTCGTAGAAGTACCGTTCGGTGAGTTCGGCCGCCCGGCAGACCGCACGGACCGTCAGGGCCGGGCCCTCGGCTTTGCCCAGCAGCGCGACCCCTGCTGCGATCAGTTCGTCGCGACGACGGGTCGCGCGTTCCTGCAGCGGAACGCCCGACCATCGGCCGCGTCGTTGACCGGATGGCACATCTACTCCTAAGCTTTGATGACAACGTGTGTAGTCACAATTGAAACAGGCCCATCGTTCTGCCGGCAGAAAGCGCACCTGTGACACAAGATACTTCTGAGACATGCCCGGTGACCAGCGGTTCCGACGTCGTGGCGGCGGGTTGCCCGGCCGCCGCGGGCGGGTATGACGCGCCGCCGGTACCGCTGGGGCCCGATTCGCTGACGTGGAAGTACTTCGGTGACTGGCGCGGCATGCTGCAGGGCCCGTGGGCTGGCTCCATGCAGAACATGCACCCGCAACTCGGTGCGGCCGTCGAGGAGCACTCGATCTTCTTTCAGGAGCGCTGGCCCCGCCTGCTGCGCTCGCTGTACCCGATCGGCGGCGTGGTGTTCGACGGAGACCGGGCGCCGTCGACCGGTGCCGAGGTTCGCGACTACCACGTCAACATCAAAGGGGTTGACGCTCAGGGGCGCCGCTACCACGCACTGAATCCCGAGGTCTTCTACTGGGCGCATTCGACGTTCTTCGTCGGCACGATCATCGTGGCCGACCGGCTCGCGGGCGGGATCTCCGAAGCCGACAAGCGGCAGCTGTTCGAGGAGCACAAGCAGTGGTACTCGATGTACGGGATGAGCATGCGCCCCGTGCCGGAAACCTGGGAGGACTTCCAGGTCTACTGGGATCACATGTGCCGCAACGTGTTGGAGAACAACCAGGCGGTCCGCGAGGTGTTGGACCTCTCGGAGCTGCCCAAGCCGCCGTTTGCCTCGAAGATGCCGGACTGGATGTGGGCGGTGCAGCGCAAATATGTGGTGCACCCGTTGTTCGTGTGGTTCACCGTCGGTCTGTACCACCCGGCGGTGCGCGAGCTGATGGGCTACACCTGGTCGGAGCGTGACGAGAAGGTGCATCGCCTGTTGGGCAAGGTGATTGGCAGAGTGTTCACGATCGTGCCCCGTCGCCACCGCATGCATCCGCGGGCGCGCAGCGCGTGGGATCGCGTCACCGGCCGTATCCCGGCGGACGCACCCTTGGTGCACACCCCGGCCCGCAACCTGCCGCCAATTGGCCACCGCGACAACGGGATGCACTACTGCCCGAAGGTCTGAACGGACCGCCTCAGCGCCCGACGAATGGGGCGTTCTGCGGGCAGTAGACCTTGACCGCACCCCGGACCAGGTTCGCGGCCTGGTGTTTGTCGATGGCGGCCTGGGTCATCAGCTGGCTGATGACCCCTCGCACCGTGCGCGCGGGCTCGATCTTGCCCTTCGTGAGCGCGTCACAAACTCCGCGCCCGACCTGGCCGGCCTCCTCGGCCGAGTTGGTCGGGATGTTCAGGTCCTTGACGATGGTGAAGAACTGATCGTCCTGAGCGTCCGCATGGGCCGGTGCGACCCCGAATGCGGCGCCGGCGGCCAGCGCGGCAGCACCGATCGCGGTGGCCATGGCTCGAGCGCTCAGGCGCCGGGAGAACACGCTGCTGACTCCTTCATGCTGTCGACCCCGAACGTGAACTTGATGGGGAGATTGCTCGGCAATCGCGCATCTTCTTCACGTTGGGCCGTCCGACCCCGCGTACAACGATAAACGGGTGTGGCCCGTGGTGCGTCGGCATGGGTGTGAAAGCGCAGCAGACGGCTGTAGCGGATCGGCTACGCGTTCGAAACTGGGCGGCAACGACGTCGGGCGAAGCTGGCGCCATGACGACCATCTATGACCAGATCGGCGGGGCCGAGGCACTCGAGACCGTCGTCGAGGACTTCTATCGGCGGGTACTCGCGGACGGCGAGCTGGCCGGCTTCTTCACCGGAACCAACATGGCCAGGCTCAAGGGCAAGCAGGTCGAGTTCTTCGCCGCGGCATTGGGCGGCCCAGTGCAGTACAGCGGTGCACCGATGCGTCAGGTCCATCAGGGCCGCGGCATCGCCATGCATCACTTCACCCTGGTGGCCGGCCACCTCTCCGACAGCCTGGCCGGTGCCGGAGTGCCCGAACCGATCACCGGACAGATCATCGCCGCGATCGCTCCGCTGGCCGACGAGATTGCGACCGCGCGGAGCGCGTAGACCGCGGGAGCGCGGAGTGCGTGAGCCGCACCGTGACCCGCCTTGCGGCGGGTGTTTGGTGCCCCCAGTAGGGCTCGAACCTACGACCTGCGGATTAAAAGTCCGTAGCTCTACCAACTGAGCTATAGGGGCGCGAGAAGACAGGGTACAAGATGACCGAAATTGGTGTTGCGACCACCGGGTTTGAGGATTTGGGCATCTGTACCCTAAGCTATCGAAGCTCCCAACGAACGAGGTTGACGAGTACCCCGGAGAGATTCGGATTAGGCCCCCATCGTCTAGTGGCCTAGGACGCCGCCCTTTCACGGCGGTAGCACGGGTTCGAATCCCGTTGGGGGTACGCAACGCGGAAACGCGGAGCATGCTGGAAAGTAAGGCCCTGTGGCGCAGTTGGTTAGCGCGCCGCCCTGTCACGGCGGAGGTCGCGGGTTCGAGTCCCGTCAGGGTCGCCATCACGGCGAGGCACTTCGGTCTAAGGCCGACGGCCTTCCGGCCAGGTAGCTCAGTTGGTACGAGCGTCCGCCTGAAAAGCGGAAGGTCGCCGGTTCGATCCCGGCCCTGGCCACTGAGAAAACCCGCTGCTTGTAGCGGGTTTTTCTGCATTCTGGGGACGTTCCGGCATGAGCGCATATTGGTAGAGCGGCCGCCCTATCGACGGGTCCGCAAGGGTGTGCTCGCGGCGGGCAACCAAGTTCCCGGGTCTTCACGCCAGCCGCGGCGCCAGTGGGTTGCGGCGCAGTTCGCGGCTCATGACACCATCGTTGGCCACACGGCCCGCAGCCGGATCAGTAGAACTACGTGGACACGTCAGTCGATGAGGCTCACGAGTGCGGGATCGGCGAACAGCGCCGTCGGGATCCCGAGAACCTGCTTGGGGCGGACTCGCAGCACGATCAGCGCACCGGCCGGGCGGACCGAGATGATGTTGCTGCGGCTGATGACCAGAGTGGACGCCGGGGTGTCGATACGGATTCGGGTTTCATCACCGCCGGCGGCCCACCGCGAACCGGTGCGCAGAACTCGCCGGTTCGGGATGTAGGCGCACACCAGACTCACCAAGACAGCGAACGCCGCGTACACCGCAGCTGCCCCCGCGAATATGACGGACCCGACCAGCCACCCGCTGCCGTTGACGACACACACTGCGGCGGCGATCGCCGCGACCACCGTCGTGAATGTCAGCAGCCGTTTCCACAGCGCGGGTTGCCGCAGAATCGAAAGCGTTGCCCGGCGCGCGTCGCCGGGCTGAGCGGTCCACTCCGTGGTGGCCTTGGGGATCTGATCCACGCTGCCGGTCACGACAGCAGTCTGGCACGGCACGGGGACGTCACCACGCCGTAGCCTCGACGCATGGAGCACCGGATCTTCGGCACCGCCGTCGCCGCGGTGTACCCGCACTACCTGTCGAAGATGCAGCGCAAGGGCCGCACGCAGGCCGAGCTCGATGAGGCCATCTGCTGGCTGACCGGGTTCGATGAGACGGAGCTGCGGCGCCACCTCGGCGACGAGACCTCGTTCTCGGAGTTCTTTGCCGACGCCTCGCTGAACCCGAACGCCTCGCTCATCACCGGCGTCGTCTGCGGGGTGAAGGTGCAGGAGATCGAGGACCCGCTGATGCGGAAGATCCGCTACCTCGACAAGCTCGTCGACGAGCTCGCGCGCGGCAAGCCGATGAACAAGGTGCTGCGCACGGCGTAGTCGGTGACAGCTCCTGGTGATGCGCTGCCTCGCACATCCGCCAGAGTCCGCCCGCGTAGAGGAAGCCGAGCAGTGAATAGCCTTGTTTGGTTCGTGGACGGTAGTTGGTCCTGGAATTCGTCGATGACGGGGATCGTGTTCGACTTGCTTGAGGACCGGCTGCCCGACGGTGGCCGCAAGGCCGAGATCGTCGAGTTGCGTGACAACAACATCTTGATGCTTGACCTACGTGATCGATCGCAAGAGCAGCTCGTCGCGATCATCGCCAACGAGCTGAACGATTACCTCGAGGGCCGATTCGATGCCGACGCACGGAAGGCCTTTGAACCGGGGTATTCCGAGTTGCTCCGGTTGGCAGCGGCGCAGCATCGCCGCAATCATGCCTAGGGGGCGGCAACGCGACGAAGTGCGGCGCACCGGTCGGCGATGAGGAATGACGATGAGTTACGTGGCGGGACCGCCGGCGGGTTTGCGATCTCGATGAGTCTGTATGCCGACGTAACCTCTCCAGCATGACCGACGGGTTCCTCGAGGAACTGGAAGCCCATGTCGAAGTTCGTCTCGGATTGCCTGCTGCGAACGCATTGGGGATGCTGCGCGATCGGTGGGTGTTCGTCGGGGAGGACCACGATGTCCTGCGCGCGCTGACCGAGCAGCTCAGCAAGGACCCTGAATACCTCGAATTCGCGCGGCGCATCCTCACGCTCGCGGACTCGCGACTGGCGGCCATCCACGAGGGAACCGAGCCGTTTGTCGCCGACAAGGCGTTCACTGCGGCCGACGCGCGCGTGGTCGAGCGGGCTGCGCTCGTTGCGCTCGCGCTGGACGCCGACTGGGCGGAGCCGATTCCCCGAATTCTCGGCCGAGCCGCCATCGCACCCCAGACCACGGTCAAATCGGCACCGTCGCAGGCGGCGGCTTTCGCGCTTGCGCGCGCCATCATGGCCGCGCCGACCCCCGAGAGCGTGGCGGGCCTGGCGGACACCACGCGCGCTGTACGGCATGCCGGGATCAAGAAGAAGTTCACCAGGTACACGAAGGAGGCTCGTCGCGCACTTGCCGGGCGCCCGGACGTCGCCTTGCGGCTCCCGTTCGACGCCGCGCCCACGAAGGCCCAATTGACCACGTGGACCAAGTCATTGGAGGCGGGGTGGCTCGTCTCCGCGTCGTGGTCCTATCAGACGTGGATCGACGCTGCCTTCGCCGTTCCGGTCGCTCCGATCAGCACAGGCCTCATCTGGCAGACCGCCGGCGGCCAGGCATTCCTCGGCGGGCCAGGCGACTTCTCTGACGCGGAGGGCCGCCCGGTCGCCGTCCCTGGCACCTCCAGGATCCGACTCTGGCATCCGGCTGCGGCGACTCCCGACGAACGGGGCGCATGGCGGCTTCGCGTCCGAAACCTGCGACTGGTACAGCCTTTCGCGCAAGTGTTCCGCGAGCACTACGCCGGCGCCGATGCGGACCGCTTGATCGAGGGTCACGCGGTTCTGAACGTGCGGCAGCTGACTGGTCTGTATCGAGCAGAGGGATGGACGAACGGAGGCCACGAAACCATTACCCGACGGGTGGGTACTGTCGGCGCTGAGATGTGGTTCGACGGCTCGGTGTACCCGGGCTCGGGCCTGGAGACCTGCAGCGCGACAGGCCTGCGCGTCGGAGCACTGGGAATGGCCGCGGACGGCTCGGTGACAATTGCTGCCGAGTGCGAAGACCTGCCTGTCGTGTCCGAGATCATTCGCTCGGCCGACCTGATCCTCAGCACCTCCACTGTCGCGATCGAAGGCGCGTCCGAATCCGGCGGCTCATCCTCCAGTCAGTTACCGGCAGGAGTGCTCGCAACGCGGCGGGTGATCCTCGAGCACATCCTCGCCGAGCTCACTTCGGCCGGGCCGGTCCGGATCACCCAAAGGCACCTGGAGATCAACGGATTCAGGATCAGCCTCACCACAGGTCGGGTGACGCGGGACGGTGATCCTGTGGACATCACGCCGAAGAAGCGCCACGGCATGTGGCAGCCGGCCTCAGATCGACTGCTGACGATGATCGTCGGAACCGTCGCGGCCCTTCTCGACTAGATCTGCCAACCGGGAGTAGCCAGTCGAGTCCTGAACGATGCGGTGGTCGAGCTACGGCATGGGTGTCACCGCGGCAGCCGAAGTGGTGCAGCAGGTGATCGGACAGAGCTAGCACCAGCAGCCGCCGAACACCGAGGTGTGCTCGTCGGTTTCGACCGACTGCTCACGCACCACCGCTGACCCGCCCCGCGGATCGAAGTGCAGCACCGAGCTGACGGGATCGTGCCGGATCCAGACGGCGACGGACAGCGGATGTCCCCGTCCGATCTCGTAGGTGACCAGTTCGATTTGGCCGGGCTTCCCGAAACCGCGAACATCGGACACCGCCGCGCGTATCCGCGGCCCGGACAGATCCTCCGCGGTGAAGGCAGTCTCGCCCGCATGCAGATCGGAAATCGAGTCCATATCCTCGACCTCGCCGTCGCGAACCCAGTATTGGTGCAGCTGACCGTCGGCAGCGACTGCCTCGACCGAGATCAGGTTGGAGGTCACCGTCACTCGCCGCATCGGCTGCCCGCTGAGCCGGGCGCGCACCAAGTCCAGTTCCGAATCGAGCCGCTGCGAGGAGAACAGCTCCTCTTGCGGACCGCCGCTCAGCACTCGGCCGATCCGGCCCGGAGCGTCGACGGTGACCGCGACCACCGCGGCGATGGCCACGGCCACCGAGACGGCGACGGCCGCGATGTACTTCACCCGGTGGTTCGGCGGAGGTGCGCCCGGTCCGTTCTCCATGCCGTTCCCCTTTCGGCTCCTGCATATCCCGTCGAAGGTGCCGGTACGCGCCCAACACCACGGCGTGTGGCAACCCGCTTCAGATCGACTGGTGACAACGGTCGTCGGAACCGTCGCGGCGCTTCTCCCGACTCAGATCTGCCAATCGTTGGAGCCGTCGTACCGGGTGTAGGTGCCGGTCGAGTTCTGAACGATGATGGGATCGCCGGGGCGCACGTTGTCGAAGAACCACTGCGCGTTGGCGGGGCTGATGTTGATGCAGCCGTGACTGACGTTGCGCTTGCCCTGATCGGCCACCGACCACGGGGCGCTGTGGACGAAGTCGCCGCTGTCGTCGAACCGGACGGCCAGATCGACGGTCAGCTTGTATCCGTTCGGCGAGTTGACCGGGACGCCGTAGGTCGACGAATCCATCACCACCGAGGGCATTTTTTCTTGAACGTAGTAGGTGCCGTTCGGCGTCTGGTGGCCGCCGGTTGCCATGCCCATCGACATCGGGATGGTCTTCTCGACGGTCCCGTTGCGGGTGACGGTCAGTTGGTGGGTGGTGTCGTTTGCCGTGGCCACCAGCGTGTCCCCGGTGTTGAAGTTGGACACGGTGCCGCCGGCATCGACGGTGACCGCGGTGTGGGCGGGCCAGAAGCTCAGCGGACGCCAGCGCAGCTGCGTGGGGGTGATCCAGTAGAACTTGCCGGGAACCTCTGGGACGGACGAGACATGGATGGCGTTCTCGGTGGCACCGGCGTCATCCACGGGCCCGGGGAAGTTGATGATGATCGGCTGGGCCACACCGACGGTGGAGCCGTCTGCGGGCACGAGCCTCGGCGGTTCGAACGGCGCCGGATCTGCCGCTGCGGTTCCCGTGTCCAGCACGATCGCCGCGGCCACCAGCGAAGCCGCTCCGGCTGCCTTCCAAACGCCGAAAAGTCTTCTAGTCTCGTACATCCCTCACGTCGCTTTCTGGAAGTCGTGCGGCAATCGTTCCCGGCATCATCACACTGATGGCCGCTGTCACCTGACCATCGTGTCAGGCTTGTCTGGTAGTCAGCGGCGCACCCGACCACCACGGGCGCCGACGAGTGGCGGCACCCGAGTGCGCGTCCCGCTTGTGACGACACACCTTGCCTGCCGCGGCCACTGCCGCCGGATCGAACCCGGGTGGCACCGGGCCATCGGCAACCAACGCCCGGACCAGGGCTTCCTGCCGTTGAGCCAAGGTGTCTTTCATGCCCACGCCTTTCGCGCATGGGAGGTGATCGGCGCGGCCCCTGCGGCCGTGGCGATCGCGTCCAGCTCGTCGAATAGTTCCGCCGCCGGTGGGTACCGCCCGTCACGCTCGAGCATGAACGGGGTGTTCACCCGTTCACGTAGTGCGGTGACCAGGTCCAGCACCTCCGGCGGCGTCCGATCGGTGTGGGTGTCGTGATAGAAGTCGTCACCCTGCTGCCCACCCGCGACGTGGCTGTAGGCGACCCGCTCGACGGGGAGCCGGGCGAGCTCGCGTTGCGGGTCGAGGCCCCGATTCCGCGCATTGGCATAGACATTCGCCACGTCGAGCACCAGTAGCACGTCGGTGCGCTCGACCAGCTCGGTCAGGAACTCCGATTCACTGAGATCCGACTCGGGCCATTCCACGAACGAGGCGATGTTCTCCACCGCCAGTGGCACCGGCAGCTGCCGGCAGGTGCGGGTGATGTTCCGCGCCAACACATCCACTGCTTCCCGGGTGCGGGGCACCGGCAGCACGTGCCCCGCCTCGATCCCGCCGCCCCGCACGAACGCGATGTGCTCGCTGACCAGTGGGCAGCCCAGCGCCTCCGCGCAGGCCGCCAGTCGTCGGACCCGGGCCGGCTGCACCGGTTCCACACCGCCCAGGGACAGCGCGACCCCGTGCGGGATCACGGGGACTCCGGCGGCCGCGAGCCCGGCGAGCATTGGATCTGGCCGGGCCCGGCGTCGCCGCATCGGCACCGCTTCGGCGATCACCTCACAGAACCCGGGCGTGAGGTCGGCTATCAGCCCGGCGATTTCGCGGCGCCACCCCAGCCCCACGTCGCCCAGCGCGGGCACGGCGCGGGTCGCGGTGGTCATCCGCCGCACCCTCCGCAGCCGCCGCACCCACCTCCGCAGCCGCTCCCGCAGCCACCACCGTCGCCGCCACAGGAGGCGCCACTGCCGCCACTGCCGCCACCGTCGCCGCCTCCGGAGGACTCCCCGGCCAGCTGTACCGAACTGGAGTAGTCGGAGTCCACCGCCCACAGCGCTCCGGTGCCGAACACCGCCACCGAAAGGGCCACGGCTACCGGCCCATACGTTTCGAACGCCGGGCGCTCGGCCGGATTGAGGTAGGCCAGGCGTCCCTGCTCAGCGGCCAGCCGTTGCCGGCCCGCCCGCGTCAACCGGTCCACCGTGAGCAGCCGGGGCAGCACCGCGACGCTGTAGCCGACCGTCGCCAGGATCAGCACCACCAACGGCACCACGTAGCTCGGATGGTCTTCGGCATGGGTCGCCAGGTACACGCAGTAGCCGATGCCGATCGCCAGCACGACAAACGACGGTGCCGTACCCCAGCGCATCCGGGTCCGCTCGGACTGGCTGCGGAGCAGACCACGCTCGCTCAGCTGTTTTTCCAGCGCGGCGAGATCGTCGCCGGAATCGGCGTACAGGCTAGGCACTGTGTGGTCCGCGTCGGAGGCGACCCGCGCCAGCGTCTGTTCGGTGAATCGGTCGTCCTCCGGGCCGGCGGGCACCGCGCGGTCCACCCGGCCGTTGCCGGTGATCCGTCCACTGGCACGCAGTCCGGCCAGGGCGGCGACCACCGGGGCGATGTCCGATCGCAGGTAGGCGAGTTGGGTCGGGCTGATCGGGTCCTGGCTTGCCGGTCGCCGCGGAGCAGTGGCGGTCCGCCAGAGAACCGCGAAGACCGCCGCTGCGACCAGTGCGGCCAGGTACCACTTCGCTTCTGCGGTCATGGCCGTTGCGTACCAATCAGTCAGTTGCTCGATCGACATCACAGTCACCTCCTGGTGTTCGGTTCAGACCACCGTGCCGGGGCTGTGCCCGTTACCGGTCACAACTTTCAGTCAGGTCGTTGCGTCGTACGGCCCGGCTGAATCAGCCAGAGTGCACGGCGGGGGACAGCAGTTGGTGAGGGGTTGTTGGCTGTTGAATGAGGAAAATTCGTGCCGCCAACGGGTGTACGCCGAATGCGAAAACCGTTGTCGAGTCATGGGTTTGCGCGTAACGCCAATGCCCTGCCGGTCCGAAGACGGTGTTCGGTAGCGCTGGTCAGGGTGGCGGGAGTTCACAGTAGGCACACTGCGCCTCACGGACCCTATCTGTAACATTGCCCCCACAGGCATCGATAATCACGCGTGTCGCAAATTTTTCGGGGGTGAGACCGTGCGCCGAGGGTTGGCGGCAACTGTCCTGGCGGTGACGGTGGCGTTTGGCGGGCTGACCCCGGCCATCGCCCAGGCCGTCCCACCGGTGGCCGGCAAGGACTTCACCAAGCCCGCCATCGTCATCCTGGGCTACGGGCTGAAACCCGACGGGTCGATGCGCGCCATCCTGTATCACCGTGTGCTCACCGGGCTCGCGATCGCGCAGTCGTTCCCGCAATCGCCCGTCATCGTCACCGGCGGCAACCCTCAGAACGGTCAGACCGAGGCGGCGCAGATGCGCAATCTGCTTCTCATGCTGGGATTCCCGGCCAACCGGATCATCGTCGAGGACAAGGCCAACAGCACCGTGCAGAACGCACAGTTCTCGGTGCCGCTGGCCAAGAAGGCCGGGGCCACCGGGATCATCGTGGTGACCTCTTCGACGCATCAGGGCCGCGCAGATCAGAACTTCGCGAACGCGGGCGGCAATGTGCTGGCCACGGTGAGCTTCCCGGACGGGAACCCGTCGGTGAACATCGCGCAGTTCGTGCGCGATGTCCTGAGCCCGGTGACCCCGATCGGCTGACCAGCGGGGTTACGCTGCAGGAATGGGCAGGATCGTGTTGGGTGTTGTCGCGCTGGCGGTGGTGCTCGCGCCGTCTGTCGCCGCTGAACCGGCCGCCCTTGATCCGACCGGCAACCGTTCCGGTGGACCAGTGCCGACCGTCAACGGTGTGCCGTGTGTGGGCGGCAATCTCGGCGTCTGTCTCAGCTTCCGGCAGAACAGGCCACCGGCTGCCAGCCCGGGTGCGCGGTCCAGCGTCGGCCATAGCCCCACCGTCCGTCGCTGACCGGCATTACCATGGCAGCCCGAGATGAACAGTCCCACGACGTCGGTTGAGGCCGACAAGAGCGCGTTCCGGTCGCGGCTGCTCGATGCCATGATTCAGTCGGTCGTCGAGGACGGCTATCAGAACACCACGGTCGCCGACATCGTGCGCCGGGCCAAGACGTCGCGCCGCACCTTCTATGAGCACTTCGCCAGCCGTGAGGAGTGCTTCGTTGCGCTGCTGACCACGGTCAACACCAAGCACGTGCGGGAAATCGCCGGGGTGGTCGACAGGCAGGCGCCGTGGCAGGCTCAGGTCCGCCAGGCGGTCGAGGCGTGGATCGGCTCGTATCAGGCCCACCCCGAGTTGATGCTGGCCTGGATTCGTGATCTGCCGACCATGGGGGCCGCGGCACGGGCGCTGCAACGCGAGTCGATGGAGAATTTCGTCGCCATGGTGCAGGTGATGACGAGCTCCGAAGCGTTCCGCTCGGCCGGAGTGTCGATCTCACGGGGCCGCACCATCATGATGATCGGTGGGTTGCGCGAGCTCACGGCGATGACCGTCGAGAGCGGCGGCGAGGTGGGGGAGATCATCGAGGACGCGGTGCTGGCCTGCACCGCGATGCTGACACCGCTCAGCTGACCACGACCTCGGCCTGCTGGTGACGGCGCTGCCGTTCGATGGTGGCGAAGTAGAAGGCGAATGCGAACGCGAAGCTGGTGAACAGGCTCGCGACGAAGAACAGCCACGGGTGGCGGATGCCGCGGCGCAGTCCGTCGATGATCGTAAACAGCGGCAGCAGAATGACATTGGCGATTGTGTAGTCCGCGCTGGCGGACCCGGCGGCGGGGTTGGTGTACCCGAGCGCGATGAACTCCTCCCAACTTCCCGGGCCCCAGATCGGATTGCCGCCCGGTTGGGCGTACTGCGCGACGAACTGCATGTTGAAGTACCAGCAGATCGGGATCGATGCGAGGCCGACGACGTAGAAGGCCAGTTCGACCCGGGACAGCGCCGGCCCGGGCGGGCGGGCGAAGATGCCTGGATTGAGGCGGATCACGAGCGCGACGACGGCCACGCCCAGAATTGCATGAACGATGAGCGACACCATGGCGTGAGCACACTCGCGATCGGAAGTTTTGTCAATATTGACATTTCGCGGCGCCGTGGGATCACGGCCTGATGCGGTAATTTCACTCCCATGGCCAGGCCGGCGCAGACCGCGCGCAGTGAGCGCACGCGTGAGGCGCTGCGTCAGGCCGCATTGGTGCGATTCCTCGCCCAGGGTGTCGAGGACACCTCGGCCGAACAGATCGCCGCCGACGCCGGGGTCTCCCTACGCACGTTCTATCGGCATTTCACCTCCAAACACGACCTGCTGTTCGCCGATTACGACGCAGGCCTGCACTGGTTTCGCGCCGCTCTGGCCGAGCGTCCGGCCACCGAATCGGTCCTCGACTCGGTGCAATCGTCGATCCTGGCCTTCCCGTACGACGTCGATGCGGTGACGAAAATCGCCAGCATGCGCGCGGTGGAACTCGACCCCGACCGGATCGTGCGCCATATCCGCCAGGTCGAATCGGACTTCGCCGACGCGGTGGCCGAACTGCTGGTGGCACGCCGGCGCCAGGTGCCGCAGGGGGATGACCGACTGCGGATCGTGGTGACCGCCCGATGCGTCGCGGCTTCGGTGTTCGGTGCCATGGAGTTGTGGATGGTCGGCAACGAGGCGGGGGAGCGCTCACTGCCCGAGCTGGCGCGCATGTGCCGGACTGCGCTGGAGGCGTTGCGCTCCGGGCTGGAGTGAGCCCGGGCTCAGCGCCGGTGGGCCGATGTTTTGTCATTATTGACAAAACATCGGGCTCGGTGTCAGCCTCAGTCGATGGCGGAATACGACGTGATCGTGATCGGCGCCGGACACAACGGGCTGGCCGCGGCGGCCCTGTTGGCCCGGGCCGGAATGCGCACCCTGTGCCTGGAGGCCAAGCGATATGCCGGCGGGATGGCCTCGACCGTCGAGCTTTTCGACGGCTACCGCTTCGAGATCGCCGGGTCGTTGCAGTTCCCCACCTCCGCCGTGGTCAGCGCCGAGCTCGGTCTGGACACCTTGCCGACCGTGGACCTGGAGGTCATGTCGGTTTCGCTACGCGGAATCGGTGACCCGCCGGTCGTCTACTACGCGGACCCGATGAAGATGCTGGGCCACCTCGGTGAGGTTCACGGTGCCGACGCGGTGGCCGGCATGGCGGGCCTGATGGCCTGGAGCCTGGCGCCGACCCGGGCACTGGGCCGGTTCGACGCGGGCCGCCCGTCCCGCACGCTCGATGAGATGTATGCCTGCGCGGCAACGGAATCCGAGCGGGCGGCCATCGACGACCTGCTGTTCGGATCGGTCAGTGATGTCCTGGACCGATACCTGCCGGACAAGGACAAGCACGGCGCGTTGCGCGGCATGCTGGCCTTCCTGGCGGTCAACACCACCTACCGCGGGCCCGAGACGCCGGGCAGTGCGGCCGCCCTGGCCTATGGCCTGGCGGTGCCCGACGAGAACGCCGTGCTGATGAAGAAACTGGTGGGCGGGATCGGCGCCCTGACCGATCATCTGCACGCCCTGCTCACCGCCGCCGGGGGCGAACTGCGGTTGCGCAGCAGCGTGGACCGGATATCGGTCGACGACGGCCGGATCACCGGAGTGCGACTGGCCGACGGCACCACGATCACCGCTCCCGTCGTGGTGTCGGCGATCGCCCCGGACACCACGATCACCAAGCTGATCGACCCCGAGGCGCTGCCGGGCGAGGTGCGTGAGCGGTTCACCCGAATCGACCATCGCGGCAGCTATCTGCAGATGCATTTCGCTCTCGACGGAGCCCCTACCTTCGATGCTCCGTACGAATTGCTCAATGACCCTGAAATGCAGGCTGCCATCGGCATTTTCAGTACTCCGGAAGAACTGCAGCAGCAGTGGCAGGAGGCCCGCCGCGGGATCGTGCCTGCCGATCCCGCGATCGCCTTCCAGATCCCGTCGGCCCACGATCCGACGCTGGCCCCGGCGGGCAAGCATGCCGCCTCGGCGTTCGCGCTGTGGTTTCCGGTCGAGGAGTCCGCATCCGGTTACGGCGAGCTCAAGGATGAGATGGGCCGGCGGGTCATCGAGAAGATCACCCGGTTGGCACCGGATTTCGAGCGGCGGATCCTCCGGCACACCACCTTCACGCCGCGCCACATGGGAACGATGTTCGGTGCGCCGGGCGGCGACTACTGCCACGGCTTGATCCATCCCGAGCAGATGGGTCCCAACCGCCCCGGACCCAAAGGGTATGTCGGTCAACCGATTCCCATTGACGGTCTGTATCTGGCCAGCGCGGGCTGCCACGGTGGCCCGGGGATCACCTTCATCCCCGGCTACAACGCGGCCAAGGCGGTGCTGGGCGACTAGCGGTTGTTCAGCTGGTCGACCCAGTCCGTGGGCACCTGCCCCTTCGGTCCGGGTACCGGCTGGTCTTCCGGATGATGCTGTGGCGGTGCAAGCTCGGGCCCGTCGTAGTACTGGTTGGTCTCGAAGTCCCAGAACCAGTCCTCGCCCGGCTCGAACGAGCGGATGATCGGATGCCCGGTCTCGCGCCAATGCGCCGACGCGTGACGGGCCAACGAATCATCACAGCAACCGATATGCCCGCACGCCGCGCAGCGCCGTAGATGCACCCACCAGCCTCCGGCGACGGTGCACTCCGCGCATCCGGTTCCGCTGGGGAGGGCGCTCGGATCGACGGGATTACTCATATCGGTGAGCGTAGCCCCGGGTAATCTCGCCGCATGGCAACCAGCGATTCCCGTGAAGTAGTGATCGAGGCGACCCCACAGGAGATCCTCGACGTCGTCGCCGATGTCGAGGCGACACCGAGCTGGTCGCCGCAGTACCAACGCGCTGAGATCCTCGAGTCCTACGACGACGGCCGGCCCAAGCAGGTGAAGATGACGGTCAAGGCCGCCGGGCTGACCGACGAACAGGTCATCGAATACACCTGGAGCGAGAACAAGGTCAGCTGGACGTTGGTGCGTGCCGGCCAGCTCAAGGCCCAGGACGCCAGCTACACCCTGACGCCCGACGGGGACAAGACCAAGGTGCGGTTCGACATCTCCATCGATCTGTCGGTGCCGCTGCCGGGCTTCATCCTCAAGCGGACCATGAAGGGCGGCGTGGAGACCGCCACCGAAGGCCTGCGCAAGCAGGTGCTCAAGGTCAAGAAGGGCTAGCCGCTCAGCTCGAGTTGGCGTCCGAGGCGGACTGCGCCAACTCGGTCAACAGCGGCGGGATGTCCATCCGGCCCAGCATCACCTCCAGGAACACCATGCGCTCCGGAGTGTCCGCCGCGGCGGTCAGCGCATCGTCGAGTTCGCCGTAGGTACTGGCCCGGAAGGTGAGCGCATCGGAGACGCCCAGCGCCGCGGGCAGTTCGGTCCAGCGCCATCCGGTGATGTCGTTGTATTCGGCTGTGACACCGTGGATTGCGCGTTCGACGGTGTAGCCGTCGTTGTTGACCACCACCACGACGGGGGCGAGGCCCTCACGGCCGAACGCCCCGAGTTCCTGAATGGTCAGCTGGGCGGCGCCGTCACCGATGAGCAGCACCGTGCGGCGGTCCCGGTCGGCCACCCCGGCTCCGAGCGCGGCGGGCAGCGTGTAACCGATCGAACCCCACAGTGGTTGGCCGATGAACGTCACTCCCGACGCCAATCGGTGTCCGGCCATTCCGTAGAACGACGTGCCCTGATCGGCGAGCACCACATTGCCCGGGGTGAGTGCCTCAGAAAGCCTGTCCCACAAGATTTCCTGAGTCAACGCGGCATCGCGTCCGGGCGGGTCGCTGTGCGTCCGAGTGGGCAGCGGCGGCAGCGCCGGTGTGGTGATGCCGCGCTCGGTGAGGATCGCGGTGACGGCGTCGAGCGCGGCCGACATGTCCAGCGGGGCGTAGACCTGCCCGGCCACGACGCTCTGGTTGACGCCGATGTCGATGGTGCGGGCCGGGTCGATGCGTTGGCTGAAGAACCCGCTGACCATGTCGGTGAACAACACGCCCGCGGTCACCAGCACCGGAGCGTCCTCGATCGCCTCACGCACCGAATCCTCGCTGGCCGCACCGGCATAGATACCCAGATAGTTGGGTGAGCTCTCGTCGACCAGGCTCTTGCCCCACATCAACGTGGCGTGCCCGACCGTGTCGACCGCCAGTAGTGCACTGAGTTCGTCGACGCAGTCCATCCGGTGCACCAGGAAATCGGCGAGCACGGTCAGCCGGTGATCATCGATCAACTCGGCGGCCGCCGCGGTGAACATCGACAGCGCACGCGGACTGGTGCCGCCGGTGTAGCGGGGCAGCGGTGCGGCGGGAGGTTCGGTGGGGAATCGGGCCACGTCCGTAGCGAGCAACAGGTAGCCGGGCCGCTTCTGCTCGCGTACCTCCGAGAGCACCCGGTCGATCTCGCGCGTCGCCGTCGCCGGCGCCAGATTCGCCTGAGCACAGGTGATCTCGCGACTGATCCGCAGAAAGTGCTCGAAGTCCCCGTCGCCCAGGGTGTGGTGCACGATCCGACGGGCCGCCTGGGAATCCTTGGACGGCGCGCCGACGATGTGCACCACCGGCACATGTTCGGCGTAACTGCCGGCAATCGCATTCGCCGCCGACAACTCACCGACCCCGAATGTGGTGACCAGGGCGGCCATGCCGCGCAGCCGACCGTAGCCATCGGCGGCGTAGCCGGCGTTGAGCTCGTTGGCGCCGCCCACCCAGCGCAGCGTCGGGTGGGCGAGGATGTGGTCGAGGAATTCCAGCTGATAGTCGCCGGGGACGCCGAAAACCTCGGTCACCCCCAGTTCGGCAAGCCGGTCCAGCAGGTAGTCGCCGACGGTGTAGCCGTATTCGCCCATGCCTTAGTGTGCCTCGCATGACCAACACCGGACCGCTCGCCGGAGTGCGAGTTATCGAACTCGGGGGCATCGGCCCCGGACCGCACGCCGCCATGATGCTCTCGGACCTGGGTGCCGACGTGGTGCGGGTGCGCCGTCCCGGTGGCCTGACCATGCCCGCCGAGAATGTCGACCTGATGCACCGCGGCAAGCGCATCGTCGACCTCGATGTGAAGAACGAACCGGGCAAGCTGCTGGAGCTGGTCGCCAAAGCCGATGTGCTGCTGGACTGTTTCCGTCCCGGCACCTGCGAACGTCTCGGCATCGGGCCGGCCGAGTGTGAAGCCGTCAACCCGCGGCTGATCTTCGCCCGGATCACCGGCTGGGGCCAGGACGGGCCGCTGGCCACCACGGCGGGCCACGACATCAACTACCTGTCGCAGACCGGCGCGCTGAGCGCGATCGGCTACCGCGACCGCCCACCGGTTGCCCCGCTCAACCTTGTCGCCGATTTCGGCGGCGGCTCGATGCTGGTGCTGATCGGTATCGTCACCGCGCTGTACGAACGGGAACGCTCCGGCAAGGGGCAGGTGATCGATGCCGCGATGGTCGACGGGGTCAGCATGCTGGCGCAGATGATGTGGACGATGCGGGCCACCGGATCGTTGCGCGACGAACGCGAGTCGTTCCTGCTCGACGGCGGCGCCCCGTACTACCGGACCTACGAGACCTCTGACGGCGGCTACATGGCCGTCGGTTCGATCGAGCCGCAGTTCTTCGCGCAACTGGTTGCCGGTCTCGGACTGGGCGCCGGCGAGATCCCCGGGCAGTTCGAACTGGCCCGCTATGACGAGATGCGGGCCATCTTCACCGAGCGGTTCGCCACCAAGACCCGCGACGAGTGGACCGAGATCTTCGCGGGTACCGATGCGTGTGTGACACCGGTGCTCACCTGGGGTGAGGCCGCCGAAGGCGAGCATCTGCTGGCCCGGTCGACCCTGGTCACCGTAGACGGTGTCGCACAGGCGGCCCCCGCCCCGCGGTTCTCGCGGACCCCGCCGGGAACACCCGGCCGGCCGCCGCAGTCGAGCACCGACATCGCCGACATCGGCTGGACCTGACCGGCACCTAGGGCCTTTATGCCCTGGCGATCGAGCTCAGAAGCGGCCACGATGAGGGTGTGACTTCCTCGGATGCACCAGTAGTAGTCGGAATCAACGGCAGCGACGGCGCGCTGAACGCGGCGCGCTGGGCCGGCGCGGTCGCCTCGCAGCTCGGCGCGCCGCTGCGCATCGTGCACGCCCTACCGTCGATCGGCCGCAACCTGACCCAGACCGCGGCCGCCCTGACCGCGGCGATGATGTCGTATCAGCGCGACATGGCCGAGGCGTTCCTCAAGGCTGCGGACGAGGCCGTGCGCGCTGACAATCCCGAGCTGTCGGTGTCCACGGTCTCGTTCAACGAACCCGCCGACGAGGTGCTGATCGAGGCCAGCCGGGGGGCGCGCCTCGTCGTCCTCGGCGGTAAGACGGTGACACCGGCGGCGGCCCTGTTGATCGGGTCGACGGCGCTGGCCGTGGCGACGCGGGCCGCGTGCCCGGTGGTCGCCTTCCGCGGGGACCGGGTCGCCCCGGGGGACGGCCCGGTCGTCGTCGGGGTCGACGACAGTCCCGCCGCGCAGGCCGCGCTGAGCACGGCGTTCGAGTTCGCGGATCGGTTCAAGCTGGCGCTCACCGCCGTGCGGTCACTGTCGTTGGCCGCCCCGGCCGAGACCGGTGTCACCATCCCACTGCTGATCGACTGGGACGGTGTGGAGTCCGCCGAGCTGGCGGCGCTGACCGAGACAGTCGACGTCCACAACAAGCGCCACCCCGCCGTCACAGCCAAATGCTTCGTCGAGCCCGCATCGCCCGGCAAGGCCCTGCTGAAGCACGTCGAGGACTCCGGGCTCGTGGTGGTCGGATCTCGGGGCCGCAACGCGCTGGCCGGCGTGTTCCTGGGTTCGACGAGTCTGAACCTGCTGCACCACAGCCCGGTACCGGTGATGATCTGCCGGGCACAAGGAGATTCGCATGAGTGAACACGACGTCCGGCGCGGCATCGTGGTCGGGGTTGACGGGTCGCCGGCATCGGACCACGCAGTGGTGTGGGCTGCTCGGGATGCGGCATTGCGGGGCGTCGAGCTCACGTTGGTGCACGCACTGCCGGGTGCCATGTCGCCGGTCTGGTTGGATGTGGCCCTGCCCCAGGATTATTGGGATTATCAGGACGAGCTGGGTCAGGACGTCCTCGATGCCGCCCAACGGGTCGCTGTGGAAGCGGCCGGGGCGCACCCGCTTCAGGTCATTGCCAAAGCTGTTCCGGGGCATGCGGTTGCGACGCTGATCGAGTACTCGCGACGTGCTGAACTGGTGGTCGTGGGTTCCCGCGGCCTGAGTAAATGGGGACGCCGGTTGCTCGGATCGGTGAGCTCGAGCCTGGCACACTACGCCCACGGGCCGGTGGCGGTGATTCCCCAGAACGAACGCCCGCTGACGGCGCCCGTGGTAGTCGGGGTCGACGGGTCGCCCGCGTCTGAGCTCGCCACCGCGATCGCGTTCGACGAGGCGTCGCGGCGCGGTGTGGAGCTCGTGGTCCTTCACACCTGGACGGACCTGAACTTCGAATTCCCCGCCGTCAAGTGGGATGATCTGAGCGCCGAGGCCGAGCGTGCGTTGGCTGAACAGCTGGCAGGGTGGGGTGAGCGGTATCCCGATGTCGCGGTCCGTCGGGTGGTCATGCCCGATGAGCCGGGTCGACAACTGCTGGCTCAGGCCGAAACCGCGCAGCTCGTGGTGGTCGGTAACCGGGGTCGTGGTGGATTCGCCGGGATGCTGCTCGGCTCGGTCAGTTCCGCGGTGGTGCATTCATCCACCGCGCCGGTGATCGTTGCGCGGCAACCCAACTGATTGTCGGCAGTCCTCAAAGCGGAGAACCGCAGCATTGGGCGGCACACTTCGCTAGATTTGGGGGCGTGGCCGTGCAGGCATCACGCGAGGCGGTCTTCGACGCCCCGCCGGAGGCGATCATGGAAGTGCTCGCCGACGTAGACGCGCTCCCGTCCTGGTCTGCGGTGCACCGTCGCGTCAAGGTCATCGACCGCTATCCAGACGGCAGGCCCCACCATGTCAGGGCAACGATGCGGTTGATGGGCATCACGGACAAAGAGCTGCTCGAGTTCCACTGGGGCGACAACTGGATGGTCTGGGATGCCGAAGCGAACCTCCAGCAGCGTGGTCAGCACGTCGAATACAACTTGACGCCCGAGGTGGACAGGACGCGGGTGCGGTTCGACATCATCGTCGACCTCGCGATGCCGATTCCGGAGTTCCTCATCAAGCGCGCAAAGACACTTGTTCTCGACGTCGCCATCGAGCGGTTGCGTCAGCGTGTCATGAGGAATTCACGGCAGTGGTGAGCGTCGCCCTGCCGAGTTCTTAGCGCTCCAGCAAGTCGGCCCCGCCGGTGGAGGATGGCGGGGCCGACGGCTATGGGGTGCGGTTACTTGCTGCCCTCACTGGAACTGGCGCTGCCCGCGCCGCTCTCGGCCTTCGTCTTGCTCGGCTTGGCGGGCTTGGCAATGCCCTTCTTGAGCCCGTCGCGGATCTTGGAGACCGTCGAATTCACCTTCTTGCCAACCGAATCGGCGGACTTCTTGATATCGCCGCGAATCTTCTCGTCGGGCTTGGCGGACTGCACCTTGGCGGGTGCCTGGACGCCGCTGGTGCTGGTTGTGTCAGCTGCGGTGTCGGCGGTGTCGGCGGTGGTGCCGTCTGAAACCGTTGCCTTTTCGTTGGTTTCGGTGTCCGCTGCCGTCTTCGTCACCGTGTCGTCGGCGGTGTCGGTCTTCGGAGCGTCCTCGGCCGGTGCCTCCTCGGCCGGGGCCTCGGAGACGTTCACCTTGGCCTCGGGTGCTGTGGTGAGGTTGACCGCGACAGCGTTGGCCACCGACGACGGCAGGGCCGCTGGGCTGTCGGGGGCCACAGAATCGGGCGTGGCGCGCAACGCCATCGTCGACGCGGGTGCCGGGGCGCCGAGCGCCTGGGCGATGGCACGACGGACCTGCACCATCACACCGGCGATGGGGCCGGGCAACGGGGACATCGTGGGGTTTTCGGGCGTCAGGATTCCGGGCGTGTATTCGGTGCCGTTGATCAGGCCATTGAGAACCAAGGCCGGTGTGGCGATCAGGGCGTTCACCGCCGCGACTGCGTCGCCGGCCTTCACCGCGTCGGCGAAGGCCTGCACGCCGACACCGAGCTGGCCGGCGGTGCTCGACATGATCTGCAGCGTGCCGAGCACGGTGCCGAACAACGTCATCGGGTTGGCGATGGTCTGGGCCACGTTGTAGAGGTTCCCGGTGATGCCGACGGTGATCGACGACAGCGACATCAGCGGCATCGCGACACCAATCGCCAGCCCGAACAGCGGATACACCATCTGCATGATGGCCTGGTCGAACTGGCCTTGGTCCAGTGCGCCCTTCACCGCGTCCGCATACCCGGGCAGGCCTTGCACCCACTGCACCACACCGTCGCCCATGCCCTGGACGATGGTGGCGATTGTCTGGGCGTGGCCGGCCCCGTTGTGCAGCATCTGGGTCAGGATCGGTGCCGGGTCGGCCAGGATCTGCTCGCCGAGTGTCGTCGCGCTGACCCCGGTGTTGGTGAACAACTTGACCCACGCGTCCAGCGGATCAATCGCGGCGGTTAGCTGAACGGCTGTCGACTGGATTGCCGGTATGGGTACTGCTGCTGGGGCAGCCGCTATCGGTGTGAGCGCGATGGCGCACGCACCGACCAGGGCGACTCCCGTCGTAAGTGGTGAGCGAAGTGTGACTGACATCTAGTTCCTATCGGCGGGTGATCTTGGACACCCGGGACAGTACCTGAGAGAAGCCTGAAAGCAACGAACTGGAACGTGTTCGTACCGAGACGGCGTGGCGAGATATTTTCGTCGGTGTCTGCCAATTTATTGCTGCTCATTGGCAGTGGGAGGGTGTCGGTCGGGAAAACTACGAGCCTTCGCATGAGGCGGTGAGGGGTGGGCGTTTTTCGTTGCGCTGGAAAATTTGATAGCTACTTGTCAGATGACAGATATCCAGACCTGCTGATCTTGATCGACCGCCCGTGGCAAACTATTTGCTGGGGCAAATATCTCGTGGCCGCGGAATGGGTCGATAAGCCGAGCCTTGCCAATGCGTAGCCGACTGGCCTCCGGAAAGTTTGCGGGAGCGGTGTCGCGAGTAACGCGCACCGTGAGCAGAACGGAATAGGCCCGCCTGCTCCGCCGGTTGGTGCAGGTATGCCGACCGGAGTCGTCCTCGCCCTGAACCCGTCCGCCCCCAATGTCGTCGATGCCGCGATCTCACAGGCCCGTACCGCGTATGCGGCCGGCGTCCGCCAGATTTGGGTTGCCCAGCAATTCGACGTCGACGCCGTCACCCTGGCCGCATTGATCGGGTCCGCGGTGCCCGGTCTCGGCGTCGGCACCTCGGTGGTGCCGCTCAATCCCCGTCACCCACTGGTGGTGGCGTCCGCGGCGCAGACCGCGCAGGCCGGCACCCACGGCAATTTCACGCTGGGACTCGGCCTGGGTTCGCATGCGCCCGAGCACCGGGCATTCGGCACGGTGTGGCCGGATCCCGTGGGCCGGTTGCGGGAGCACCTCCAGGTGCTTCGCGCGATCTTCCACGACGGTGCGGTCGACTTCCACGGCACTGAGTTCACCGCGAACCCCGAGTGGCCCGTGCATGTGCCCGGTGGTGCCCCGGTCCCGGTGTACGTGGCCGCGATGGGGCCGAAAGCCCTTCGGGTGACCGGTGAATTGGCTGACGGGACACTGCCGTACCTCGCCGGCCCGCGCACAGTGGGGGAGTTCATCGTGCCGACGATCACCGCGGCGGCCACAGCAGTGGGCCGGCCGCAACCCCGCGTGGTAGCCATGGTTCCGGCGCTTGTCGCCGACGACGCCGATGCCGCCCGCGACGCAGCCGTGCAGAAACTGGCGTTCTATGCGACCATTCCGTCGTATCAGAAAGTCATTGCCCGCGAACAGGTTTCCAGTCTCGCTGAACTGGCCGCGGTCGGGTCGCCCGCGCAGGTCCGGGCACAGCTGCAACGCTATCTCGACGCCGGTGCCACGGACGTGGCGCTCAGCCCGATCCGGACCGAGCCCGAGGATCTGGCCGCGCTGTGGGCAGTGGCCGCCACGCTCAGCTCGTGACGAAGCTGGTGCTCAGGGCATCAGGATCGGCTGAATGGCCAGACCCAATTCGGCGGCGGCGCATGCCACCACCTCGTCGACCCCGGCTCGATCGTGTACGGCCCGGTAGGCCAGCCAGATGACGGGGTCTGACACCGAGGCTCGTGACAGTCGTGTCGAAAGCGCCTTGACCAGAGCCGCCGTGCCGGCCTTGGTGCTGTACTCCACGACCAGGCACGGTTTTGTGTTGATCTGATCGAACGATGCGAGGCCGTCGATCAGGCCGCCGGCGTCGAGGTCGGCCTTGTCGATCCGGATCGGAACAAGATGCTTTGTCCCGGAGTGGGTTTGGTGTGATGTG
Organism: Mycobacterium sp. NPDC050441; assembly: GCF_040655355.1. Taxonomy (NCBI): domain Bacteria; kingdom Bacillati; phylum Actinomycetota; class Actinomycetes; order Mycobacteriales; family Mycobacteriaceae; genus Mycobacterium; species Mycobacterium sp. NPDC050441. The sequence continues at coordinate 198,578 of NZ_JBFAJS010000006.1, forward strand.
GTGGTCGTTGGCGGGCTCGGCTCGGATGGGCGGGACCGAATCGCGTCGAACAGATCGGTACGTGAGCCGAGATTCTTCAGGAGAAGCGGCGTGATGCTGAGCTTCGGGCCTTCAGCTGGGGAGGCCACTCGGCGCCGATGCTCACCGACCAGTCGGAGGGCCTCCTGCCCGGTGATCGCAGAGATCGTGTTGTCGCGCAGAATCTTCGGGCGCAAGCTCCGGCGGTACTCCGTCGGTGACTGATGAAACCAGTCGACGAAGCTACGAGTGAAATACTTGAGATCGGAGAAGCCGCAGGCCGCGGATATCTCCTGGACGGTGCTGTCCGTCGTCAGCAGCAACCGCTCCGACGACGCCACCCGCAGAAAAGCCAGCAGATCGCTGAAGCTGATGGCGGAGACCTCTTTCACCAGGTGTGAAATGTAGGACTTCGAGTAGTGTTGCTCTGCGGCAATGAGTTCGAGCACATCGCGCTGGTCGGCGTGGTCGACCAGATGGCGAAAGATGGTCAGGAACTTCTCCCGCCGGCCGGCATTGATAGATGCGTCGCGGTTGTAGTAATGCTCCAGCGAGTAGCCGGTGCACAGCAGCCGGATCAGCTCGTCGGGTTTGTCGCGCGTATCCGGCGCCGGTACACCTTCGGGTGAAGACAGCGCATCTTCGACGAGACCGAGCAGCAGCCCGCGCAGGAGGGCTTCCTGCCTGCGGTAGCGGGCGAGATCAAATGATTCGCAGGCGAATACGATGAACTGCGCGAAAGGATCAACGTCCTCGAACGCGGCCAGGTCGAGATGCAGGACCGCGGTGACATTGTCCGACGAGCCTTCCAGGTAGTGCGGATCGCGGCGGTTGATGACCGCGTAATCACCTGGCTCGAGGTCGAACGCCTCGCAGCTGACCCGCACATGGAGCTGACCACGCAGGACGTAGACGATCTCGACGGCATTCGGGTGCATGTGCAGGTTGGTGCAACCGATCGCCATGACCTCGGCGCGCACCGGTGCCCCGGGTGCGAAATCCACTGCCGTTTGAAACATCATTCTGCCGCCCGCGCGGGGCGCCTCTCCGACCTGCGGCGCCCACCCTACCGGCCGGCTGATCGGCTACCAAGCGAAGATCCCGTCCTGCACGGTGAGTTTGCCGTCGCAGAAGGTCAGGTAGATGTTGTCGGCGTTGTACAGCACCATCGGATCCTGCGTCGGGTCGCGGCGCAGCACCAGCAGGTCGGCCAGCTTGCCGGGTTCGACGGTGCCGATCAGGTGCGACATGCCGACCGCCTCGGAACTGGTCTTGGTGGCCGCGGTGATCGCCTCACTGGTCGTCATCCCGTACTCGACCAGCGCCCGCAACTCCAGGGCGCTGTACTCGCCGTATTTGGTGAGCGGCTCGTAGACGGTGTCAGAGCCGAGCGCGATCTTGACCCCCATCGCCTTCGCGGTCTGGAAGCTCTGCACCGCCTGACTGCTGTACTGCGCTCCGAACGCCTCGTCGTGGCTGTCGTAAAGGTCGCGGTACAGGAACGCGTCCGGGCGCGGTTTGGGTTGCGCGGCGGCGCCGACCGGGACGAAGTCGCGGTACCAGTTGACGATGAGCTGAAGGGTCGGTACGAGGATCGTGCCGTTGCGGGCCATCTTGGCCGCCAACTCTTCGTCGATGTCCTCGCCGTGCTCGATGGTGTCGCAGCCTGCGTCCACCGCCATGTTGATGGCCTCACGGTTCTCCGCGTGGCACATCACGACCGTGCCCTTCTGCCGGTGCGCCTCCTCGACGCAGGCCTGCAACTCCTCGAACGAGTAGTGGACATCGTGATTGCGGTCGTGCGGCCAGTTGTCGCCGCCGCTGGCGAACACCTTGATCGCGTCGGCGCCCTCGCGAAGCAGCATGCGCACAGACTTGATGATCTCGTCGCGGCCGTCGGCCATGATGCCCCAGACGCCGTTTTCCTGGACGTAGTCGTGGGTGAACTGATGCAGGTCGGCGTGGCCACCGGTGCGGGTCAGGCCCGGACCGCAGGCGATCACCTTGGGGCCGGGGATCTGCTGTTCGAAGAACAGCCGCTTGAGGTACAGGCCGTTCCAGGACACGTCGCGTGCGGCGGTGACACCGCGTTTGAGCAGCTGCTGCGCCTCATATACCGAGCGCACCGCCCGCATGAGCTTCGGCTCGGCGATCACTCCGATTTCCTGGTCGTCGATCTGGGCCCGGCCGCCGGACAGGTGGACATGGGCGTCGATCAGGCCCGGCATGACGTAGTGCCCGTCGAGCGCAAGCTCCTGTACGTCGTCGGCGCGGCGATACCGGGCCATCGGCAATACCGCGTCGATCCGACCATCGCGCACGACGACTGCCTGATTGTCTACGGGTGGTCCGCCGTGTCCGTCCACCACACTGACCTCTGTGAGTGCAAAGTCTGCTGCTACCTTCATCGTTGAGTCGACTCCTGTTCCAGTTCGTGATCTTCGTCAAGACGTAGTTCCACCGGTTTTTCGCGGAAACCCTTGGTACTCAAGGCCAGATAGCCGACTCCGAGCGCAAGCCAGACCAGGCCGAGGATCTTGGCCGAAGTGTCGACGTTGAACCACAGCACCAGGCTCACCAGTACCCCGACACCCGGCACGATCAGGAACCGAACTACATCCCAACCTTGACGCCGGTGACCGCGGATGAAGTAGTGGTTGATGACCGAGTAGTTCACCAGCACGAAACCGGTGAGGGCGCCGAAACTCATCAACGATGCCGCACCGGAGAGGTTTTCGGCGTAGAAGATCGCGCTGAGTGCGATCAATGAGGTCAGCACGATGTTGTTGACCGGGGTGCGGTACCGACTGTGCAACGTGCCGAAGAACCGCTTCGGCAGGGCCCCGTCACGGCCCATCCCGTACAGGATTCGCGAGGCGGCGGCCAATCCGGCCATCGCACAGATCAGGCTGGCCAGGTTGTCGGTGACCAGGAATACCGTGGAAAGCGTTGTCCCGCCGATCCGTTCGAGCAGTTCGAAGATGCCGGCGTCCTGGTTGGTGATCTCGTGATAGCCCTGAGGCCAGGCGATCTGGGTGAAATAGGAGATCACCGCAAAGCCCAGTCCGGCGGCGATCGGCACGATCATGATGGCGCGCGGGACGGTCTTGGCGGGGTCCACGGTCTCCTCTGCCATGGTGGATACCGCGTCGAAACCCAGGAACGACACCGCCAGGATCGAGGCGGCCAGCAGTACGTTGCCGGAATCGAAGGTGCCCGGGTTGAACAGCGCCGATCCGACGAACAACGATCCAGTGCCGTTGCCGCGCACCACATAACTGGCGATCAATACGATGAGTACGACGGAGAACAGCACCTGTGCGCCGATGATGACGGTGTTGATCCGCCCGGTGGTGCGCACTCCGGAGATGTTGGTCCAGGCCCCGATGACGGCGGCGGCCACCACCCACAGCCAGGTCGGCACCGCGGGGACGAACTGGTTCATGTAGATGCCGACCAGCAGGTAGCAGATCATCGGCAACAGCAAATAGTCGACGAGCATCACCCAGCCGGTGAGGAACCCGAGCCAGGGATTGACCGCCTTGCGTACGTAGGTGTACGCCGAGCCTGCCACCGGATACGCCTTCACCATTGCGGCGTAGCTGTATGCGGTGAAGCACATGACGATCGTGGTGATTACATATGCCAGCGCCATCAGGCCGCCGGTGAGGCTGGTGATGATGCCGTAGTAGTTGAACACGACGGTGGGCGCCAGATAGGCCAGGCCGAAGACGATCAGGTAGCGCAGGGTCAGGACCCGTTTGAGCGAGACGCCAGACCCCGGCTGGCTTTCTTCAGTCATCTTGACCTCCTAAGGGCACAACGTGGACCGGGGCAAATTTAGGTGAGCTGGACGGCCCCGAACATGCCGCAGGCGCTTGGTGCACATGACGATGGCGCTCTGCTCGCCGGCCCATACCACCTGATCACCGACGGCGGGCCGAAATGGCCCGACATTGTGTAGCGATCTGCGGTCGATTCTTTACATGGTGACGGGGTGGCGCGGTAAGCGGGACTGGCAGCATGGCAGGCCACACGCCACTTCGCTCAAAGGGGTGAACGCTTTGTCTCGCACACTGTTCGACCGCCAGGAACCGGAATTTGTTGTGCGACAGGCGCTCCCGGTCTACCGCTGTCCACGCAACCTGCCGCCGCCTGCGTTCGATGAGTGGAGCTGGCAGCTGCGCGGCCTCTGCCGGGGCCATTCGGCAGAGGTGTTCTTCCCGGAGGCGGTTCGCGGGCGCCCGCTACGCAGACGGGAGGACGCGGCCAAGGCGATCTGCCGGGCTTGTCCGGTGCTCGACCGGTGCCGCGCGCATGCCCTGTCCGCTCCCGAGCCTTACGGCATCTGGGGTGCGATGACGGCCAGGGAGCGTGCCGTCAAGCTGAGCGACGAAAGCTAGACCCGCAACGCCTCGAGTCGGCGGATCGCCTCTTCCATGGTGTCGTCGCGTTTGCAGAAAGCGAAGCGCACCAAGTGATTCCACAGATCGGCGTGCGGAGCCCCAGGGTCGCAGAATGCCGACATCGGGATTGCGGCCACCCCGGCCTTGTGCGGCAGCTCGGCGCAGAACTGTGTGCTGTCCGAATAGCCCAGCGGCCGCGGGTCGGCGCACAGGAAGTAGGTGCCGCGGCTGTCGTGCACCTCGAACCCGAGGTCGGCCAGTGCGTTGCCCAGCCGATCCCGCTTGGCCTGGAACGACTTCCGGAGGTCGGCCACCCAGCCGTCCTCGCGATTGAGCGCGTGGGCCACCGCGGGCTGGAACGGGCCGCCGCCGACATAGCTCAGGTACTGCTTGGCGGCGCGCACCCCGGCGATCAATTCGGCTGGCCCGCAGGCCCAGCCGATCTTCCAGCCGGTGACGTTGAACATCTTGGCCGCGCTGGAGATGGTCACGGTGCGCTCGGCCATACCGGGATAGCCGGCCAGTGGCAGGTGCTCTACGCCGAACACCAGCTGCTCGTACACCTCGTCGGTGATCACCAGCAGGTCGTGTTCGATGGCCAGCGCCGCGATGGCGCGCAACTCGGCGTCCGACGCCACGGCGCCGGTGGGATTGTGCGGGGAGTTGAGGATCAATGCGCGAGTCTTGGGAGTGATGGCGTGACGCAGGCCCTCGATGTCGATCCCGAACCCGGCGCCCTCGGCGACCAGCGGCACGGCGACGCGCACACACCCGGCCATCGCGATCACGGGGGAGTAGGAGTCGTAGAACGGCTCGATCACCAGTACCTCTGAGCCCGGCTCGACCAGGCCGAGGACCGATGCGGCGATGGCCTCGGTGGCGCCGACGGTCACCAGCACCTCGGTGTCGGGGTTGTAGTCGATGCCGTAGTGGCGTTTGCGTTGCGCGGCGATCGCGTGGCGCAACTCGGGGATACCCAGGCCGGGCGGGTACTGGTTGTGGCCTTCGGCGATGGCGTTCTGCGCGACCTTGAGCATCTCCGCCGGGCCGTCCTCGTCCGGGAAACCCTGGCCGAGGTTGACCGCGCCCAGCCGGCTGGCCAGCGCAGACATCTCCGCGAAGATCGTGACGGCGAAGGGCTGCAGTCTGCGGACGGTCATGGTGGTCGAGCGTAGGCGTGGTTGCCCACCGAGACTGCGGTGAGATCGCCAAAATCGGCGAATCCGCGATCTGGACGCAGGCTCGGCACTCTGGGTGCAGGCTCGGCGATCGTGCGGCGGCGATCGCGCAGCGGGAATGATTGCCGGGCCCTCGACGCTTTAGAGCGGCGTGAGCTACAAACTGAACGCCGACGCCGCACTGCTTCAGCCGATCCAGGTTGGCGACACCGCCGCCACCAACCGTCTGTTCATGGCACCGCTGACGCGTTCGCGTGCCGATGCCGACGGCACCCCGTCGCCGCTGGCCGCGCAGTACTACACGCAGCGCGCCGGTGCGGGCGTGATCATCAGCGAGGCCACCGCCGTCGCCGAGACCGCCAACGGCGCCTACATGAACACCCCCGGCATCTACACCGACCGCCATCAGCACGGCTGGGCCGAGATCGCGGATTCGGTGCACGCCGCCGGCGGCAAGATGTTCGTCCAGCTGTGGCACGTCGGCCGGATGGCCCACCCCGACATCAGCGGGTTCGAACCCGTCGCGCCCTCGGCGATCGCCGCCGAGGTGGTCACCCACACGCCCACCGGTAAGCAGGCGCTGCAGACGCCGCGGGCGCTCGACACCGCCGAGATCCCGGCGATCGTCGAGCAGTTCCGGGCCGCCGCGCGCCGGGCGATCGACGCCGGTATGGACGGCGTGGAGATCCACGGCGCGAACGGCTACCTGCTGCACCAGTTCGCCTCCGATGTCGTCAACCAGCGCACCGATGCCTACGGCGGTTCGCCGGAGAACCGGGCCCGGTTGACGGCCGAGGTGGTCGAGGCCGTCGTCGACGAGATCGGTGCCGGCCGGGTCGGGTTGCGGATCTCGCCCGGAAACCCCGCCGGTGACATGCGAGAAAACGACACCGTCGCCACCTACGAGGCATTGCTGGCGCGGATCGCCCCGCTGGGCCTGGCCTACCTGCACGTGCTCATCGACCCGGCCACCCGGGCCTTCGGCGTCATCCGCGCCTTGTGGTCGGGGACGTTCGTCCTCAATACCGGCCGTGGCACCGGCACCGACTTCTCTGCGCTGGAGGGCTATGCGAAGTGGGGCGCTATCAGCGCGGCCGCGGTGGGGCGGGCGTTTCTGGCCAACCCGGACCTGATCGATCGACTGATCCTGGGCGCCGAACTCAACCAGCCCGACGTGGCGACCTTCTATGCGCCCGGGCCGATCGGGTACACCGACTACCCGTCGTTGATCGAGATCGAGGCGCCCCGCTCGGCGTGACGGCTTCTACTGCACGTTGATTCTGCGGTGAAGCCGGAAAGTGGGGGTGGGAGTTGGCCACGCTCGCAGAGTGGACAGTGAGCGTGGTCAGTCCGTCTCGATCTCGGTCGCCCTGGACAGGTCCTCGATGGCCACCGGCGCCGACCCGTCGAAACGCACGCCGATACCGAACTCCTCGCCCATTGCGAGGCCGCACTCGGCGAAGCGGATCATCCAGGAACCGTCGGCCCAGATGATCGCCTCGGGCATGCCGAACGGCGCCTCCGGCCCGTCGAGCCGTGCGCGGTCCACCGCGTCGAGCGCCCATACTGGATCGGTGAACTCGGCGACGAGATAGCGCGAAGCGGCGGCCGCCAGCCCGTCGAATCCGGCGATCGCCTCCGCTGCGGAGTTGACGGCCGCATCCGTCGGCGGCCCTGCAGGTTCGACGACGATGCTGACCGTGCGCGGTTCGTCACCGGGCAGAGCGGCCGACCAGCAGACAAGCTCCTCCGAGAGTCCGATGCGGTCCAGCACGGTACCCCGCACCTCGATTTCCTCGGGTAGGTCGTTCATGCGGCAAGTCAACCAAATCGGAGGTTCTTCAGACGTCGCCGGCACCGGTTCAAGGAGATGCTGAGCACAGGCCCAACCAACGGGTTGGGCGAGGCTGCTACGCTGCCGTTCAGAGGACTGTCCACATTCGCTGGGCGGTTCCACAACCCAACCTGAACCTGGACGCCGATACGGCAGGGGAGCAGACATGTCCGAAGAAGCCTTCATCTACGAGGCGATCCGTACGCCCCGTGGCAAGCAGCGCGGCGGCGCACTCAACGAGATCAAGCCGGTCAACCTGGTTGTCGGCCTGATCCAGGAGATCCGCGCGCGGTACCCCGATCTGGACGAGACGCTGATCAGCGACGTCATCCTGGGCGTGGTGTCCCCGGTCGGCGATCAGGGTGGCGACATCGCCCGCACCGCCGGACTGGTGGCCAAGCTGCCGGAGACCACCGGTGGATTCCAGCTCAACCGCTTCTGCGCCTCGGGCCTGGAAGCCGTCAACCTGGCCGCCCAGAAGGTCCGCTCCGGCTGGGACGACCTGGTGCTGGCCGGTGGCGTCGAGTCGATGAGCCGCGTACCCATGGGCTCGGACGGTGGCGCCTGGGCTTCTGACCCGGAGACCAACTACCGCATCGGCTTCGTGCCGCAGGGCATCGGCGCCGACCTGATCGCCACCATCGAGGGCTTCTCGCGCGACGACGTCGACGCCTACGCGGCGCGCTCGCAGGAGAAAGCCGCCGCGGCCTGGTCCGGCGGCTACTTCGCCAAGTCCGTCATCCCGGTCAAGGACCAGAACGGCCTCGTCGTCCTCGACCATGACGAGCACATGCGCCCCGGTACCACCGCGGCAGACCTGGGCAAGCTCAAGTCGGCCTTCGAGGGTCTGGGCGCGATGGGTGGCTTCGATGATGTGGCGCTGCAGAAGTACCACTACGTCGAGAAGATCAACCACGTCCACACCGGTGGCAACAGCTCGGGCATCGTCGACGGTGCCGGCCTGCTGCTGATCGGTAGCGAAAGCGCCGGAGCGTCGCAGAACCTGACCCCGCGCGCCCGCATCGTGGCCACCGCCACCAGCGGCGCCGACCCGGTCATCATGCTCACCGGCCCCACCCCGGCCACCAAGAAGGTGCTGGACCGGGCCGGTCTGACCGTCGATGACATCGACCTGTTCGAGCTCAACGAGGCCTTCGCCTCGGTCGTCCTGAAGTTCCAGAAGGACCTCAACATCCCGGATGAGAAGCTCAACGTCAACGGTGGCGCCATCGCGATGGGCCACCCGCTGGGCGCCACCGGCGCCATGATCACCGGAACCATGGTCGACGAGCTCGAGCGTCGTGGCGCTCGGCGTGCCCTGATCACGCTGTGTATCGGCGGCGGCATGGGCGTGGCCACCATCATCGAGCGCGTCTAGGAGATATGACCAATGGCTGAGAACACCATTCAGTGGGACAAGGATGCCGACGGCATCGTCACCCTGACGCTGGACGACCCGACCGGTTCGGCCAACGTGATGAACGAGCACTACAAGGAATCCATGCACAACGCTGTGGAACGCCTTGTGGCCGAGCAGGACTCGATCACCGGTGTGGTCATCACCAGCGCGAAGAAGACCTTCTTCGCCGGTGGCGACCTCAAGGGCATGATGAACATCGGCCCGGACGACGCCGCCGAGGCGTTCGAGATGGTCGAGACCATCAAGGCCGACCTGCGCAAGCTGGAGACCCTGCCCAAGCCCGTCGTCGCCGCGATCAACGGTGCGGCGCTCGGTGGTGGCCTGGAGATCGCGCTGACCACCAATCACCGCATCGCCGCCGACGTCAAGGGCAGCCAGATCGGCCTGCCCGAGGTCACCCTGGGCCTGCTGCCCGGCGGTGGCGGCGTGGCCCGCACCGTGCGCATGTTCGGTATCCAGAAGGCCTTCATGGAGGTGCTCTCGCAGGGCACCCGTTTCTCGCCGTCCAAGGCCAAGGACACCGGCTTGGTCGACGAGCTCGTCGGTTCGGTCGATGAGTTGATCCCGGCCGCGAAGGCATGGATCAAGGCCAACCCTGAAGCCCACACCCAGCCGTGGGACGTCAAGGGCTACAAGATGCCCGGCGGCACCCCGTCGAGCCCGGCTCTGGCGGCCATCCTGCCGTCGTTCCCGGCACTGCTGCGCAAGCAGCTCAAGGGTGCCCCGATGCCCGCCCCGCGCGCCATCCTGGATGCCGCGGTCGAGGGTGCGCAGGTCGACTTCGACACCGCGAGCCGCATCGAGAGCCGTTACTTCGTCTCGCTGGTCACCGGCCAGACCGCCAAGAACATGATTCAGGCGTTCTTCCTGGACCTGCAGGCCATCAATGGCGGCGCATCGCGCCCCGAGGGCATCGCCAAGCAGGAGATCCGCAAGATCGGCGTGCTGGGCGCGGGCATGATGGGCGCCGGTATCGCCTACGTGTCGGCCAAGGCCGGCTACGACGTCGTGCTCAAGGACGTCACGCAGGAGGCCGCCGACAAGGGTAAGGCGTACTCGGAGGCCATCGAGGCCAAGGCGCTCAAGCGTGGCAAGACCACCGAAGAGAAGTCCGCGGCGCTGCTCGCCAAGATCACCCCGACCGCCGATCCCCAGGATCTGGCGGGCGTCGACTTCGTCATCGAGGCCGTGTTCGAGAACCAGGAACTCAAGCACAAGGTGTTCGGTGAGATCGAAGACATCGTCGAGCCCAACGCACTGCTCGGCTCGAACACCTCCACGCTGCCGATCACCGGTCTGGCGACCGGCGTGAAGCGCCAGGAGGACTTCATCGGCATCCACTTCTTCTCACCCGTCGACAAGATGCCGCTGGTGGAGATCATCAAGGGCGAGAAGACCTCTGACGAGGCGCTGGCCCGGGTGTTCGACTACACGCTCGCCATCCGCAAGACCCCGATCGTGGTCAACGACAGCCGTGGCTTCTTCACCAGCCGCGTGATCGGCACCTTCGTCAACGAGGCGCTGGCCATGCTGGGCGAGGGCGTTGCGCCCGCGTCGATCGAGCAGGCGGGTTCGCAGGCCGGTTACCCGGCGGCGCCGCTGCAGCTGTCGGATGAGCTCAACCTGGAGCTCATGCACAAGATCGCCGTTGCCACCAAGGAAGGCATCGAAGCCGCCGGCGGCACCTACGAGAAGCAGATGAACGAGGTCGTCGTCGAGAAGATGATCGAGCTCGGTCGCCCGTCGCGCCTGAAGGGTGCGGGCTTCTACGAGTACGTCGACGGCAAGCGGACGCAGCTGTGGCCGGGGCTGAAGGAGACCTTCAATTCGGGTTCGGTCGAGCTGCCGCTGCAGGACATGATCGACCGCATGCTGTTCGCCGAGGCGCTGGAGACCCAGAAGTGCATCGACGAGGGCGTGCTCACCTCGACCGCTGACGCGAACATCGGCTCGATCATGGGTATCGGCTTCCCGCCGTACACCGGTGGTTCGGCGCAGTTCATCGTCGGCTACCAGGGCGAGCTCGGTGTCGGCAAGGAGGCCTTCGTGGCCCGGGCCAAGGAACTGGCCGCCCGCTACGGCGACCGCTTCCTGCCGCCGGCCTCACTGGAGTCCTGAGTCAGAACGTCAAAAGCCCCCGACGCAAGTCGGGGGCTTTTGCGTCTGGTCGTCGGCCAACCGTGCGGCAGTATTGAGAAATACCGACAACAAGGGGGCTGTAGTGGCGGATGCGACGTTGATCCCGATCGAAGTGCTGTTCGGCAATCCGGAGCGTGCCGCCGCGCAGATCTCGCCCGACGGGACGCGATTGTCCTACCTGGCTCCGCTCGATGGCGTGCTCAACGTGTTCGTCGGCGTCATCGGGTCCGGTGATGATCGGCCGGTCACGCACGACACCGATCGGGGAATCCTCGACTACGTCTGGGCGTACGACAATCGACACATCCTCTACGTGCGCGACCGCGACGGCAGTGAGAACTTCCGGCTCTACGACGTCGACCTCGACACCGGTGTCGAACGCGACCTCACCCCATTCGATGACGTGCAATGCCGAATCATCAGTCTTCCCAAACGCTTTCCCAATGATGTGCTCGTCGGCATCAACAAGGACAACCCGCAACTGCACGATGTGTACCACCTCGACCTGACCACCGGCGAGTTGCGCAAGGTGGTGGAAAACCCCGGTTTCGTGGGCTGGGTGATCGACAGAGACATGCGGGTACGCGGCGCCCTGCAGCCGACTGCCGAGGGTGGGATGACGATCCTGGTGCGCGACGACGAAGAGTCGGAGTGGCGAACCTTGTTGGACGTTCCGCCCGAGGATGCCGAAACTACGGGCCCGATCACCTTCAACGGCGACGGCTCGGCGATGTACCTGCTGCTGTCGGTCGGCTCGAACACCGCTCGTTTGGTGACGATGGACATCGCGACCGGGGCGATCGAGGTGCTCGCCGAGGACCCGGTGTACGACGTGAGCAACGTGGTCTTGCACCCGGACACCCGTGAAATCCAGGCCGCGATCGTGTACGGCGAACGGTTGGAGTACCGCATCTTCGACGAGTCGATTCGCGGCGACATCGCGGCGCTCACGCAGTTGAGCCCAGGGGATCTGGCGATCACCGACCGGAGCCACGACGACGGCACCTGGCTGGTCGCCTTCAATCAGGACGCCGGGCCGGTGAAGTTCTACTCCTGGGATCGGGCCTCGCAGACTCCGACGTTCCTGTTCGACCATCGCCCAGAGCTCAACGACTTCCCGCTGGTGCCGATGGAGCCGTTCAGCTTCACCTCCCGCGACGGCCTGACCGTTCACGGCTACCTCTCGTTCCCGCCCGGCGTGGAGCGCTCCGGGTTACCCGCCGTGCTCAACGTGCACGGCGGGCCGTGGGCCCGCGTCGGCTGGGGCTTCGACCCCGAGGCGCAGTGGTTGGCCAACCGCGGCTACGTCACTGTGTCGGTCAACTTTCGCGGCTCCAGCGGCTACGGCAAGGAGTTCCTCAACGCGGGCAACCGCGAATGGGGCGCCAAGATGCACGACGACTTGCTCGACGCTGTCGACCATCTGGTGGGCAAGGGCTATATCGACTCCGAGCGGGTCGCCATCTACGGCGGCTCCTACGGGGGCTACGCGGCACTGATCGGGGCGACGTTCACGCCGGACGTGTTCGCCTGCGCGGTCTCGATCGTCGGTCCTTCCAACCTGAACACCCTCATCGACTCCTTCCCAGAGTATTGGAAGCCGATGATCCAGTTGTGGCACAAGCGAGTTGGGGACGACCCGGACTTCCTGTGGTCCCGTTCGCCGCTGTCCCGCGTGGACGCGATCACGATCCCGATGCTGATCGGTCAGGGTGAGAACGACCCCAGGGTCAAGCGGGCCGAATCCGAGCAGATCGTCGCGGCGATGGCCGAGCACGGCATCGACCACGAATACGTGATGTACGAGAACGAAGGTCACGGCTTCGCCAAGCCGGAGAACCGGCTGGACTTCTACCGCCGCGTCGACCACTTCCTGGCCAAGCACCTGGGTGGCCGCGCGGAGTGAAGCGGCACTGCGGGGTTCACCCGGGGTTCGAGTAGACCCGGGTGGGAGAGATCAACACCGCGGTGCGACGCTCTTCGCGCATGACGCGGTCGTAGGTGTCCCAGTCGTCGTGGGTGCCGCCGGCAGCTTCGAAGACGGCACGCAACAGCAGTCGTAATCTCTCGGCGTCGGTGCCTGGATGCGGGTCGTCGGGGCCGATGATCTGCGTGGTGCCCTCGACCGTGACCCATTGCCACCCGGCGCGGGCGACGACGGTGGCCCGGGGATCGGCACGCAGGTGCTGGAGCTTGCGTGCGCCGCCTATCGCCACGAGGGCGACGACGGGCTCACCGGTTGTCGGGTGTGCCATCACGCCGGCATTCACGACCGACGACTGGATGCTGCCGTCCCCGCGCAGGGTGCTCAGCACGCAGAGACCGTGATCGCGGGACAGCATGTCGGCGAATGCGGATACCTCGGTCACGCTGATCTCCTCACTCTGCCACGTCGAATGCGGCATGGACTTTCGTCGGTTTGACCCGCACCACGAGTTCTCCCGGCACCCCGTTGCGCCTGCCGAATTCCTCGGCGCGGTCGGCGCCCATGTAACGGCCGCCGATGCGGGTCGCGGTGGCGAGTAGGTCGTCGGGGTCCTCGCTGATCGAGGCCGTGCCCTGCACCTGGACGAACGCGAACGGCGGGTTGGAATCGTCGATGCACAGCGTCACCCGCCGGTCGCGGGCAAGTGCCCGGCCCTTGGCCGTGCCCTTTCCGGTGTTGAAGACAAGCGCTCCGTCGTCGACCACGAACCACACCGGGGCGGCCAGCGGTCGGCCGTCGGCCGCCACCCAGCTCAGCACAGCGGTGCGGGTGCCTTCGGACAGGAACGCGATCACCTCGTCGGAAAGTGCGTCCATGCGGCCACGCTACGCCCGCCGCGCGTGCTCATCTGGTCAAGGAGGCCGGCCAGGCGGGCAACGGCATGGTGTCGTAGAGCCGTACGCCCTTCGTGTTGAGCCGAGCGAGTGATTGGACCAATCCCAGCGGTAGCAGCGAGATCGCCTGCCCGGCACCCACGAGGGCGCGAATGCCCCACCCACTCATGGGCACCACCGTTTTCGCGTTCACGCGCGCCAGCTTTCGGCTGCCCTGAACCGGCTCGAGCATCGTGCGTTCATACGAGGCGAACGCCGCGGCGTAATCGTCACCCGCGCGGACCATCTCGGCGGCCAGGACATAGGCGCCGTAGACCGCCAGGCTGGTGCTTCCTCCGACCGCGGGGCCGGGGCAGTAGCCGGCATCCCCGACGAGGGTCACCCGGCCCCGCGACCACGTGGTCATCTGCAGCTGGGTGATGGCGTCGAAGTAGAACGTCGGCGTCCGCTCCACCTCGGCGAGCCAGCGGTCCACCTCGGAACCCATGTGTTCGAATGCGGCGCGCAGTTGCGCCTTTTGGCGGTCCGCATCGCGGTAGTCGTAATCCAGCGGTTGGCCCGGGCGGAAGATGTACACCGCGCGGGCATCGTCGAGATGGTCGGCGGTGTAGATCCCGGCCATGTGGCCGGGTTTGAAGTAGCCGGTCATCTCGCCGTCACGGGCCAGGTCCTTCGGCACTGAGACCACGGACAGATAGCCGCCGAGGAAGCTCTCGGAAACGTTGTCGCCGAACGTCAGACGACGCACACCGGAGTGCAGCCCGTCGGCTCCCACCACCACGTCGAAGTGCCGGGGTGCGTTGTGCTCGAACGTCACGTCACCATCGGGCGAGATCGACGTGATGGTGTCGCCGAAGAGGTATTCGACGTCGTCGCGGCCTGCTCGGAAATAGATCTCGCTGAGGTCGTCCCGCATGATCTCGACGTGGCGGTCGGACATGGCGCCCATGATCTTGACGTAGTCCAGGCGGGTAGGGCGCGACGTGCCGGGTCGATGGATGATCATCTCGGTGGTGCCGGTGGCATGCGCCTCGATGTCGGACAGCACACCCATGCGTTCGGAGATCTCCATGGCGGGCCGGAACAGGTCGACGGCGTGGCCGCCGGTCTTACGTAGGGCGGGCGAGCGTTCCACCACGGTCACGTCGACCCCGTGTCGCGACAGCCAGTAGGCGAGAACCGGCCCGGCGATGCTGGCGCCGGAGATGAGTACCTTCATGATGCCCCCTTACTTAACGGTCGGTAAGTGCTGTTGTCGTGAGCTTACCTATCGTTAAGTAAGTTAGGGTGGCTACGTGGCCAAGCCTGTATTGGATACCCGGCAGCGCATCCAGGATGTGGCGCGCGAACTGTTCGCCGAGAAGGGCGTGGTGCGCACCAGCCTGCAGGACATCGCCGACCGCCTCGGTATCACCAAACCCGCGTTGTACTACCACTTCCGGTCACGCGAGGAGCTGGTCCGCAGCATTCTGCAACCTCTCATCGACGAGGGGGAGGCCTTCATCGCGGAGCAGGAACGCAAACGCGGAGCCGCCCGGGCCTCAGCGCGGGAACTTCTGGAGGGCTACTTCGACTTTCATTACCGGCACCGCGCCGATCTCGTGCTGATCGTTTCCGAGCTGACCACGTTGGTCGATCTGGGGTTGATCGACCAACTGCTGGCTTGGCGGGCCCGGCTGGGGGTGCTGGTGTTCGGCCGTAGGCCCACCCTCGAACAGTCGGCCCGCGCGGTCATCGCCTTCGGTGGGCTGCAGGACTGCTGCCTGCAGTTTCCCGACGTCCCCTGCGAGCAGCTGCGCACGGCCACAGTCGACGGGGCGATGGCCGCGCTCGGGTTGTGAATCAGCCGAGCTTGCCGACGAGCTTGCCGGCGACTGCCGTGACGGCGGCAGCCGATTCGGTGGATGACACCCCCACGATCGCCGAGCCCGCCAGCCGGTATTCCGTGGCGTTGCCGGAGCTTCCGCCTGAAAGACTGGGATTGGGCTTGCGCTTCTGGGTGAAGCGCACCACGTCAGGTCCGGTCTCACCCGGGGTGACGGTGAACGGGATGCCGTCACCCGCTGACGCCGTGGCGCAGGCGGGAACCCCGGCGGTGAGCTGTGCGAATTTCTGCGATGCCGTGGCAGCACTGTCGTAGATGGCGATTGCCTGGCTGACTGAGTGCTGCCCGGGCGCGCCCGCCCACTGCGAGACGTACTTGATGGTGGCCGGGGAACCCGCGGCGAAGTACAGCGTGTTCACCCCATCGCACACCGCCATCGGTCCCGCATCCGGTACTCGCGGCGTGGTTTCGGCCGGGTCCAGTGAGTCGAATTCTGCGGCGCCGGGGTTTGCCTGCTGCACAACGCTGTTCAGGGCGTCAACAGACAAGGTGAGCTTTGCCGGATCGGTAGGTGCGGTTGTGGTGTCCACCGGGGTGGCGGTGACGGAGGCCGCGTGAGGGGCGGTGGCGGGCGGGGTGGCTCCGACGGTCGACGGGCCTTGCGAATGGCAGGCACTCACGGTGAGCAAGGTGGCTACGCAAAGGACGTTGAGGGCGGTTGTTCTCATGTTGGTCTCCTGGCTCGGATCGTCGAGGACTCAGTTGGGCCGCACCACGCGGACTGGGCCGTTGGATGTGGTCGCTGCCTGTGAATGTGCGGGCGTGCCGGACTCATTTGTCTCGACCGTGACGCCGTTGCCCATGTAGATCGCGACGTGTGCCCCCGCGACACCCTGGCCGCCGTCGTAGTAGATGACGTCGCCGGGTTGCAGTTGCGAGGTGTCCAGCTTGTCGCCGGTCTGCACCACCGACCCGAACGCCCCGGCGCCCTCCGTCATGTTGGGATACTGCACGGATGTGCCCTTGCCCGGGTCGTACCCGGTGGCCTGGTAGATCGCATATTCGGACAGGCCGCTGCAATCGAATCCGGTGTGTTCGTAGTCGTGCATCTTGTCCGCGTACTGATCAGTCCCCTTGGCCGGTGCCCCTGAGGTTGCGCCGTCCTTGCTGCCACCACCCCACACATACCGTGTGCCCTGCTGGTTCTCGGCCGCACCGACGATCTTGAGCTTCTTGTCGGTGACCGCCTCCGGCAGTGGGTAGGCCTCGGGAGGCTGTCCCGACGGACGTTGGGTGCCGTCGCCGTTCTTCCCGTTGAGATAGTCACGCCAATTCTGATCGCGCGCTTCGCCCGGCGGTTGCGGCGGGTACCCGGGCGGATTCGTCTCTCCCTTGGCGTCCACCTTCCACCCCGGCTTCGGGGGCACCTCCGCCGGATCGCCGGGTGCGTGGGGCACCTTGTACCCGGGGTCGCCCGGTTTGGCATCCGGGCCCGGAACCGGCGCATTGGTGTCGTCGGTGTTGGGCTTCGGCTGGTCCGGAGGCGGTGGCGGTGGAGTGTTCGGGTCCTTGGGCTTGTCCTCGGCCGGGTTCAGGCCGTCGGTGGCCTTGCGTATCGCATCGGCGAGTTTTCGGTCCTGGCTGTCGAATTGGGCCAGCAGGGTCTTGAGTTTGACGGAGTTGGCGGCGGTGAGCCGGCGCAGCTGCATGGCGATGACGGGGTTCTTCTTCGACATCACGTCCAGCGCGCTGCCGGGTCGGACGGATACAGTGCCATCGTCGGCTACTTGAAAGCCTTGCTGTTTGAGGCTGTTCACGCCTTCGGTGACGCTGTTCTTGGTCAGCGACAACTGGCTGCCGCCGTCGGTGAGGACCGATTGCAGCCGCTGCAGCGTGTCGGCAACCTTCTGCTGATCGGTGAAAGTGCGGTTGGCGCTGGCATTCGCGGCATCGGCCGCCGAGCCTTTCCACCCGTCGTCCAGCCTCTTGAGGGTGCCGTGTCCGTCGGCGATCTGCTGGGCGACCTTGCCGGCCGAATCCGCCGCGCGCTGTCCGGCATCGGTCAACTGCTCGGGGTGTGAGTTGCTCACCCCGGAGATCGTCATCGTCATGTCGGGTCAGTTCCTCAGCATTCCCAGACCGAGCACAGCTGAGGGTTCATGGCGGCGAACACATCCTCGTCGGGATGGTCCTGCCACGGCGCCGCAGGCGTTCCGGTGGACCACACGCTCAGTTCGGTCACCGCGCTTCCCACGACTGCCAGGTACACGTGTGCCGTTGTGTGCTTGTCCGGCAGGCGAATTTCGGCCGCCACTTGATTGCAGCCGCCGCGCTGCATGCTCGGGCAGAACTGCTTCGGGGTGGTCATGGTCAGTTGCGCTGTGGGCGACGTAGATTGGCATCCGGCCAGGGTGCCCTGCAGGGCCGTGAACATCGCGTGCGCGGTCTGGCCCATGGTCCAGGGATCGCCGGGATAGTGCACGATCACCTGCTGAACCGACCAGTTGTCGTCGCCACGATCGATCAGGGAACTCGCGTTCTCGCTGCCGGCGACCTGCACCGGCGTCCCTGCGCAGAGGCTGTCGATCCGGAATGTGTTGCTTCCCAGCGGTTGTGCGGAGTCAGCCAGATTGGGCCAGTGCGCAGAGCCGTTGAGTGGGAGGCGGTTGGAGTGGATCCACGCGGCGGTAGGAACGGACGCGTCCTGCGGAGCCGTCGTCGACACCGGGCTGGCTCCCGGGCTGGCGGTAGGGCTTGGTGCGGGACTCGTCGCGGGGTGCACCATGCCTGTGGTCGTGGCAGCGGTATCGGGGCTGGGTGTGCCGGCAACCGGGCTGTTCTGACATGCCGTCAGGCCCGCCACCATGGCGCCCGCGGTGAGCACGATCGAGACTGCGCGCGTGAGCTTCACCAATTCTCCTGTCATCGATCAGTACCCTTGATGGGTGCCAGGGTTCGTCTGCGGAATCTTCGCCCGGATGTCGGATCCGTCGGGATTCACGCCGTACGCCCCCACCAGATAGTTCATCGACGCGGCGATGTTCGCGGCCGGATCGTAGATGTTGTTCGACGTTCCGGGCTGGTGGTACTGGGCGAAGGTTCCGGGGACACATTGGGCGAGCCCGCGCGAGCACCCGTTGCCGTAGCCGTCGGACACGGTGTAGGTCGAGTTCGGCGGCTTGGCGTTGACATCCCAGTCGTTGATCGCCATCGGGTTGTAGGACGACTCGTGCTCGGTCAAGGTCAGGTACGCGTCCATCCACCGTTGCCGGGCCGCCGGGTCGGTGACGCCACGTTGGTCCAGCGCCTGGTTGATGTAGTTGCGGGTGGCGTCCTGACCCGAGGGCCAGGACCCCTTGTCGTAGGTGACCTGGTCGACCGGAATGGACTCGGGACCCTGTTGGCCGGCCGGCGGGGGAGCGGTGCCGTCTCCTCCGTCGTCGGGCTTGTCGACGCCGTCGCCGGCCTTCTTCACCTTGTTGCCGAGCTCGGCGTCGGTTTTCTCGTAGGTATCGGCTGCCGAGTTCAGATTGTTCGAGAGTTTGGCGTACTGGTCTGCCACCCGACGGCATGCGGCGTCCACGGTCGTTCCGGCCTGCTGGCAGGCGTCACCGCTGCTCAAACCGGGAAGCTGAGCGGGAAGTGCGGAGAATTGGAGGTTTGCGTCGGTGCCGGCGCTGTCGGTGCCCAGATGGTCGAAATCGCCTGCGGCCGACCGGAGGGTCGACGGATTCACGCGCAGCGGCGAGGTCATATCGGAAGCCTAATGGCACTCTTAGACCTGTCATGACACGAATTCTGTTGCGACAGAACGGCTGTGAAGTACCTGTGGATTTCCTGCGGAATGTGCGGATTGTTGCCGCGGGGTGTACCGAGGTCTGGTCTTGGGCGCCGAACCTATGCGGTGCGCCGGAACAGATAGAACCGCGCCCCGTTCGCCCCGTTCTGGTCCATCGCCGGCTCATCCCCACTGGACAGCAGTGTCCAGCCCCCGCTGAAGCGTCGTTGGACTTCGTCGAACCCGATGCCGGGCACGCCCATCGACGCACCGGGGATGAACGCCATGATCAGCAGCTGGGCGCCGGGGGCGGCTACCGCGCTGACTTCCCGGACGTAGGCGTCGCGATCGTCGGCACTCATGCCGTGCAGGCAGCCACTGTCGACGATGAGATCGAAGCCGGCCCCGATGCCCGACCAACTCAGTTGTGTCACATCGGCTTTGGCGAAGATTGCGGGCAGCCCGGTGGCCTTGGCGCGGGCTTTCTTCAGCGGTTTGGCCACGTAGTCCACACCTGTGACCCGCCAACCGTGTCTGGCCAGGTACACCGCGTTGTCCCCGGTACCGCAGCCCACGTCGAGCGCGGTCCCCGGGGACGTCAATGAGTTGCGGGTGCCCTCGACCAGAACGGTCAGGCTGTGCGCCAACGGGTGGCCGTCCCAGGGTGTGAACCCGAGCCGGTACAGCCACCGGAACAAACGTTGGCGCGAACTCACAACGCTATAGCGCTCCCAGATCCGAGGACAGCCAGTGCTCGGGTTTGAGGAACACCGCGACGCTGTCGCCCTGCTCGCGGCGGGCGAACTCCAGATAAGGCTCCACCTTCTCCGGGGCCAGGTAGCGCTTGGTCATCTCGACGAGTTGCTCATCGGTGCCCGGCTCGATGCGGTCGACCGCACCGTCGACGGCGACGTAGCGCACCGTCGGATCGAGCCGCTCGACCATCAAGCTCAGGTGACCGGCCGCCTCGATCAGCCGGTGCTTGCGGGACCCGGTGCCGGTCAGCAGCCATGGCTGGCCACCGGGGGCGTACTGGTACCAGATCGGGACGGTCAGCGGACCGCGCTTGTCGCCTGCATACACCGACAGTGCGGCGATGTGCGGTTCGGCCAGAAACTGTTCGCGTTCATCCTTGGAAAGAGGCATGATGACAGCCTAGACCTGGTTTGAAAAAAGTTGCCGGGCAACGGTTTCAGTGCGACATCTGGCCACTGGGCGCCTGGAGTCGTAGAGTCGGGGTCCATGCGCTTTGGACTCTTCATCCCGCAGGGCTGGCGTCTCGACCTCGTCGACATTCCCACCGAAAACCACTGGCCGGTGATGCGTGACCTGGCCGCCTACGCCGACGCGGGTGCTTGGGACTCGCTGTGGGTGTACGACCACTTCCACACGGTGCCGGTGCCGACCGACGAGGCCACCCACGAGGCCTGGTCGTTGATGGCCGCGTACGCGGCGACGACGTCGCGGATCAAACTCGGCCAGATGTGCACCGCGATGAGTTACCGCAACCCCGCCTATCTGGCGAAGATCGCCGCCACCACCGACATCATCTCGGGTGGTCGCGTGCAGATGGGTATCGGCGGCGGCTGGTACGAGCACGAGTGGCGTGCCTACGGCTACGGATTCCCATCGGCCGGGGTGCGGCTGGGCCGGCTCGATGAGGGCGTGCAGATCATGCGCGACGCCTGGCGCGACGGTCGGGTCAGCTTCGACGGCAAGCACTATCAGGTCGACGGCGCCATCGTGGCCCCGAAGCCGCTGCAGAGCAACGGTATACCGATGTGGATCGCCGGCGGCGGGGAGAAGGTGACGCTGCGCATCGCGGCCAAGTATGCGCAGTACACCAACTTCACCTCTGAACCCGAGGGATTCGCGCACAAGTCGGAGGTTCTGGCCGGGCACTGCCGCGACGTCGGCACCGACTACGACGCGATCGTGCGGTCGGCCAACTTCAACGCCGTCATCGGCGAATCCGAGGCCGACGTCGCCGAGCGCGTCGCGCGGCTGCGGGCCCGGCAGGTGCCGGTGGCCGGGGAGGCCACCGTCGACGCCATGCTGGCCAACGTCACCGCACCCGAATCGGCAAGCGGCACACCCGAACAGGCGATCGAGAAGCTCAAGCGGCTACGCGACCTCGGCTGCGAGTACGCCATTCTGTACTTCCCCGAGGCCGCGTACGACCGGTCCGGTATCGAACTGTTCGAGCGAGAGGTCATCCCTGCACTGGGCTGACCTGACAGAGCGCGATATCAGTGAGCGGCGTCGTGCACTAAAACGCAGCAGTGTCCAGGACGTGGATTGAGTTCTGCGTGTGCAGTATTCGATGAACTGGCGGCGATCGCGCCTCGGATCAGTTCGAGATTCAACCCGCACACGACGTCGAGGTGATCACGGGCCACGGCATGAAATGGGCAGTTCCGCAGCGAGATCCTCCCGTCCGGGTCTGTGCGGGGCACGTATCCACAGCCGCGCAGGGCGTCGAGTAGATCGCCGTCTGCGTCGTGAGCCGCCCGCGTGCCCGCGTCGCGCGCGGCCTGCTCGACCACCGCTCGCACCGCGCCGTCGGTGTCCTGCTCGATCGAGGCCACGAGTATTCCTGCAAGCAATTGGTAGTCGCGAGGCGGCACGCTGACGGCCAGCTCGCGTTCGGCCAGGCTGTACAGCTTGGCCGGCCGCCCCGCGCCGGGGCCCGATCGTCCGTCGGGACGCTGGTAGGTGACCGCGAGCAACTCGGCATCGGCGAGCTTGTCCAGGTGGTAGGCCGCCAGGGTGCGTCCGATCCCGGCTGCCGCGGCCGCGTCCTCGCGGGAAACCGGCTCGTCACTGTCGGCGACCAGTTGGTAGAGCTCGCGGCGCAGGGGGTCATCGAGGGTGCTCAGCGCTGACATGGCCGCCGGTTGGGCGGCCCGGGGAAACATCGCCCCACTCTAACACCAAAAACTATTGACAAAATCTGTCGCGGGGGTCGAGTCTAAAAACATTAGATTATGTTTTTAGAAAGGAAGGGCTATGACCACCTCAAATGTTGGTATCGGTCACTCCGGGTCCTTGGCGGTTGAACGGGCCCGCCAGGACCCGGCCTATGGGGCCTACGCGTTGCTGCGTATCGGCTTTACCTTGTTGCCCATCGTCTTCGGCGTCGACAAGTTCACCCAGTTGTTGACCGACTGGGATGGCTATCTGGCGCCGTGGATCGCAGATCTCAGTCCGCTCGGAACCCACCCGACCATGCTCGTGGTGGGCGTGATCGAGATCGTGGCCGGCGTGGCAGTGGCCGTCAAGCCGAGGTATGCGGCCTACATCGTCGCCGCGTGGCTCGCCGGGATCATCGTGAACCTGGCGAGCTACCCGGGTTTCTACGACATCGCGCTGCGCGATTTCGGGCTGCTGTTGGCGGCGTTGACTCTGGCCCGGTTGGCCTCGGTGTACGACCCTGCCTGGCATCGCTCCGGTACGCATTGATCGCGTCCGCTCGGGAAAGTCGTCAAACGTACATCGCATGACTGGCAGATGGCCGCCAAAGGTATGCCGGGTGAAACCTGCGGTGGATTGGCGCCGGGAAGTGCTCCATGATCCTCACGTGACGCTGATATCACGGGAATTCGGGAGCGGACACATCTCTGCCCCGACAGTCGGGGCCGATGTGGCCGCGGTGTTCAACCCCCTGCCGCGCGTGGCTTCGCGCGCGGCCTCGCCGGTTGACTGTTCCAGGCCCGTGCACAGCGCTGACATCGCCCAATCGCGGCTGTTCGAGGACATTCTGATCGGCGAAATCGCCGAGCTGCGCGACCTTCTCGCGGCCACCGAACTCCGGTGGCGACAGCTTCGGGAACGCAGCCGAGTGGCCGAAGCGCCGATGCCGGAGGCACTTGTCCGGTTGTACGCGCGCATTGCCGAGGCCGAGCGATTGCTCGTTCAACTGCGGGCCCGGTTCGGTTATGAGGGAGATTCACTCCGGGTGATTTGAATTCCGCCGGCGTGTGCAGGACGTGTCGGCGCCGCCGGCGAGGTCAGTCGAACCGTCGCCACCTTCATGTGCTTGCTCCTTGTAGACGGTCTTCGATCAGGCGGGCGGAGTCGCAGACGTGCGTGCCCAGTTCGTGTACCTGGTCGGCGGTGAGCGCGGCGAACGGTGCCGCGGTCACCGACATCGTCACCAGCCCGTCGGCGTCCCGGATCGGGGCCGAGACGGTGGCGACGCGGTGGGTGCCCGAGTCGTCGAGTTCGTCCGGCAGGTAATCGACGAGGGTGAGGTCGGCGAACGACCAGGCCAGGCGCCGGGTGATGGCGTCGGGCTCGCCCTCGCCCGCCAGGGCATGCAAGGCGGAGTAGACCCGGACGTACTCGCGGCTGAGCCGTTCGACCACATATCCGCGTCGGCGTACTTCGCCGAGGACCGCCGCCAGACGCTTCCGCAGCTGCGGCGACGGTTGCCCCACACCGTCCAGCCAGGCCTGCTGCGCCGGCTCGGGGGCCCACGCCATGTAGTCGCGGCCGAACGGAGCCACCAGCGGGATCCGGAAGTCGGTGCCGATGCGCGGGGCGGTGAGCGTCTCACCGACCGTCTCGACAATCTGCAGGCTGGCCCCGTCCCGGTGAGCCAGGAATACCTGTGCGCCAACCGATTCGGAAAGGGCGTGCAGCACCGGCCGGAACCCGCGGTGATTCGCCGGGCGGCCGAGTGTGGCGATCGCCGGCCCGCAGGAGTAGCCCGCGCTCTCGCCGTCGCGCAGCACCCACCGGTGCAGGGCAAGGGTGGTCAGGATGGCATGCCCGGTGGCGCGGCTGATGTCGAGCCGGCGGGAGATGTCGGCGAGGGTGAAGGTCCGGTCGGGCTCGGCCGCCAGCAGCTGCATCACGGCGATCACCCGCTCGGTCGGCGGCGACGGCACTTGACTGGCGGTGTTCTGCCGGTCTACCTTCAGCGTCATATTTTCGAACGGTACGTCGAATACTCGACATGCACAAGTCGCACCGGGAGTGATCAATGGGCAGCGCCGCTGACGTCATCGAGTTCGACGACCTGGCGGCGCCGCGGCTCACCGAGCTGCAACGGCAGATCCTCGAGTACACCGAGTCCCGCCCGGTCGTTCTCGACATCGAGGCGATGCTGGCCGAAGCGCGCATGCAGGCCGGCCTGGGAGATCAAGCCGACCTCGCCGACACCGACGGATTCACTGACCGGCTGACCGCACACGTCGCCGCGATCGAGGCCGACACCGGGCTCACCCAGTTGGCCCGAATGACCTTGCGCGCCAGAGTGGTTCGGCTGCTTCGCAACCGGCTGTCGCTGACCGATCTGATCAAGCGGTACCCCGAGATCGAGTCGATCCCGATCGAAGCGCCCTTCATCGTCGTCGGGATGCCGCGGTCGGGCACCACGCATCTGGTGAACCTCATCGCGGCCGACCCGCGCCGGCGGGCGCTGCCGTACTGGGAGAGCCAGGAGCCGATTCCTGCGCTTGGGCGCGGCCCCGACATCCATGGCGTCGACCCGCGCTACGCACGGGTGAAAGCCGAACACGAAGCCCTGATGGCCAGCACCCCGCTGGTGGCCGCCATGCACGACAGGTACCCGGAGGCGATCGAGGAAGAGGTCGAGATCCTCGACCTCGACCTGGCCTCGTACGTCCTGGAATGGCATGCGCGCGTGCCTGATTGGCGGGACTACTACCTGGGGCTCGACCAGACCCGGCACTACGCGTACCTGAGGAAGGTGCTGCAGGCGCTGACCTTCCTGCGCGGCCCGCGGACCTGGGTGCTCAAGAGCCCCCAGCACTGTGAGCAACTGGGCCCGCTGATGGCGACCTTCCCGGATGCGACGGTGGCCTTCACCCATCGTGATCCCGTCGCGGTGATCCAGTCGGCGATCACGATGATGGCCTACGGAGACCGGATGCGCCGCACCAGCATCGACCCCGGCTGGCTGCTGGACTACTGGGGCGACCGCGTGCACCGGCTGCTCAGCGCCTGCGTGCGCGACCGCGAGCTGGTGCCGGCCGACCGCAGCATCGACGTCGCCTTCCACCACCTGGGCGGCAATGAATTGCCGCTGCTGGAACAGCTGTACGCCCGCGGGGGAGTCGAACTGACATCGAAGGTGCGCCAGCGCTTCGAGCAGTATCTCGATGGCAATCCGCGCGGCAAGCACGGCCGCATCCGCTACGACCTGCAACGGCACTTCGGCGTCTCGGCCGAGGACCTGCGGGGCCGGTTCGATTTCTACTTCGACCGGTTCGACGTGCGGCCCGAGAGCTGAGGAGACGTCCGCGATGACCAGCACACCGTTCGAACCCGTCTACCGCAGCAGGCCCGGCGCCGATGCGTTGGCACCCGCCTCCGCCGCGGCGGCCCAGCAGATCGCACCCGGGCTGTGGTGCTCACCGGGCCTGTCGAACTCCTACCTGCTGACCACCGACGACGGCCGGGTGATCATCAACACCGGCATGGGTTTCGAGGGGCCGGTGCACCGGGCCAACTTCGACGCCGTCGACTCCTCGCCGGTGCGCTACATCATCTTCACCCAGGGGCACGTGGACCACGTCGGCGGTCTGGACAGCGTGCGCGACCCGGACACTCAGGTTGTCGCGCAGGCGAACTGGACCACGTGGCGCGATGACAACGACCGGCTGATCCCATACCGTGCGAGCCGCAGCGCCTTCGCCTTCAGCGACAAGCTGGCCACCGGCATCCAGGCGATCCAACAACGCCTCGGCACCAAGCGTCTGGCCGCCCAGAGCATGCCCACCGTCGACATCGACTTCGACGAGACGCTGGCCGTCGAGGTCGGTGGGCGCCGGATCGAGCTGATCTCGGTGCCCGGAGGGGAGACCACCGACTCCCTGGTGGTCTGGCTGCCCGACGAGCGAATCTGCCTGTGCGGAAACACCTTCGGACCGATATTCGGGCACATCCCCAACCTGGTCACCATGCGCGGCGACCGGTACCGCGACGCGCTCACCGCGATCGCGTCGGTCGAGAAGGTTCGCGCGTTGCAGCCCGAACTCCTGGTCACCGGCCACTTCGAGCCCATCGCCGGGGCTGAGCGCATCGACGCCGAACTCACCCGGCTGCGCGGCGCGATCCAATACATCCACGACGAGACCGTCGCGGGGATGAACGCCGGCAAGGACGTCGGCACGTTGATGCGCGAGATCACCTTGCCCGCCGAGTTCGAGGTGGGACAGGGATACGGCAAGGTGGCCTGGGATGTGCGGGCCATCTGGGAGAACTACTCCGGATGGTTTCACCACCGCTCCACCACCGAGCTGTATCCGGTGGGGCTGGATACCGTCACCGCGGACATCGTCGAACTGGCCGGCGCCGAGGCCATAGTGGGGCGGGCGCGGGCACACCTGGAAGCCGACCGCCCGTTGCACGCCATCCATCTGGCCGAGCTGGTCGGACCCGACCATCCGGGGGCGCGCGACGTCCTGCGGCAGGCGCATGAACGACTGCTCGCCGACAGTACGAACTTCTGGGAAACCGCATGGCTCAAAAACACTCTGAGTCAACTGGCAGCGAGGAACTCATGACCGCACGCATCAACTTCGACTTCACCGGGACCACCGCCCTGATCACCGGCGGCACCAGTGGGATCGGGCACGCCACGGCTGTTCTGTTCCGGGATGCCGGGGCCGAGGTCACCGTCACCGGGACCAAAACCGCCGCAACGGATTACGACACCGACCTGTCCGGTATGACGTACCGGCAGTTGCTGATCACCGACAGTGATTCGGTGGACGCCGTGGCCGAAGGCTTCGACAGCCTCGACGTCCTGGTCAACAACGCGGGCGCGAACTTCCCCGGGGGCCTTGATGAGTCGAAACCGGATGGATTCGACGCATCGGTGGCGGTGAATCTCACCGGGCCGTACCGGCTGACAATGGGTCTGTACCGGGCGCTGAAGGCGTCGACGGCCGAGGGCGGCGCCAGCGTCGTCAACCTGGCGTCCATGTCGGCGCTGCGTGCGGTCCCGCTGGTCCCCGGTTACGGTGCAGCGAAGGCCGGGATCATCTGCGTCACCCGCAACCTCGCCGTCAAATGGGCCGACAAGGGCATCCGGGTCAACGCGGTGGCCCCTGGTGCAATCGACACCCCGATGACCGCTCCCATGCAGTTCGCCCCGGAACTGGTGGATGCCGAGCTGGCGCACATTCCGCTGCGGCGCTTCGGATCCGTCGGGGAGATCGCGCCTGCGGTCGCGTTCCTGTGTACCGAGCAGAGCGCCTACACCTCCGGCGCGGTCTTTGTCGTCGACGGTGCTTCGGACTGCGTGTAACCCATGGCGCTGACGGTATTGCGGTTCAATTTCGCCTCCCCGCAAGGAGACCCACGCACGCAGAGCCGGCTATTGTCGGCCGCGCTGGAACTGGCTCAGTGGGGTGAGTCCAGGGGCATCACGTCGGTGAGCGTCGACGAGCACCACGCCACCGGGCATGGCTGGAGCTCCAACCCGATCCTGGCTGCGGGCATGTTCCTGGCCCGCACCTCGACCCTGATCGCCAGTGTGGACTGCGCGCTCGGGCCGCTGTGGAATCCGGTCCGGCTCGCGGAGGACATCGCACTGGTGGACAACATGAGCCGCGGAAGGCTTTACACCACCGTGGGCCTCGGCTATCGCGACGTCGAATATGGCGCGCTCGGAGTGGATTTCAGCCAGCGCGGACAGCTGATGGACGACCTGATCACGCGGATGCTGTCGGTCTGGGCCGAAACGGGTACCTGGACCCGGCCGCATCCCATGCTGTTCGTCGGCGGCGGGGTGCGGGCCACCGCACGGCGGGCGGCGCGATTCGGTCTGCCGCTGAGCCTGGTTGACCATCTCCCCGAGATCGCCGGCTACTACCGCGAACTGTGTGAGCAGAAGGGCACCACGCCGATCGTCCTGATGCCCGGGGCGGTCAACCGCGGCATGGTCTATCTGCACGAAGATCCCGACCAGGCCTGGGCCGAGTTGGGCGAGCACATTCTCTGGGAAGCAGTCACATACGGCGGTTGGTCGGTGGATCAGCGCTCACTCATGCATCTGCCGGGAGTTCGCACGCTGGAGGAGGTCAGGGAGTCGGGGCGGTACCGCATCCTGACGCCCGAGCAGCTCATCGCCGAGATCCGCGGCGCCGACCAGTATGGGCCGCTCGTCATGCATCCCCTGGTCGGTGGCATGCCGGTGGACGAGGCATGGAAGTCCGTCGAGCTGCTCACCGACAAGGTGCTGCCCGCGCTGGTCTGAGTCTGCTGTTGGCGGCTTGATCCCCGCCTGTCCCTGCGAATACCAGGATCGACAAGGTCTGGCTGGCAGCCCAATTGGTGGAATGAGCGACGGATATCGGGTGGTTGTTGGGTCCATCGACAATGAACACCAGTTGAGAGGACCGCGCAATGGCCATCATCCGTTTCCACGAGACGACCACCGCAACACCCGAGCAGTTCGTCGCCGGGCTGACCGATTTTGGGCCCGGTAGATCGACGCTCTTCAAGAACAGCGCCGATGGTTACCTCAAAGTGCACAGCCTGGGGCCGCATGAGGCTGATGTAACGGAGGGTTCGGGTGGCGTTTGGGAACGTCTGCACTACGACTGGTCAAATCCGGAGTACGTGGTCCTCACGACCGTCGATTCCAATCTCTTCGGTGGCGCTTCGGGACACACCTATACGCTGACGCCCCAGCCCGATGGTACGACCGAGATCGACGCCGTGCTGGTGCGCGAGGGCAAGAATCTCAGAGGACGAATTGTCGCGGGCGTGCTCGGCACGGTGGGAAAGCGCTCGCTGGCCAAGGCGTTCAGTAACAGCGTCAAGGCCATCGAGGCTCGCGCGGCCGTCCAGGGATGAGCGGCGACCCGTAGCGGCGTCGCGATAGTCAATACGCGAGGCCAGGGGCGTGACAGCATTACGAGTCGGGAATGACGCTCTGGAACCCGAACCGCCCTCAGATCTGGATCCGACTGAAGGAGCATCAGGAAGATGGCAACGATGCGGTGTGTCGTCGCCGAGACGGTGGGCGAGCCGTCCGAGGTTCTGCGCCTGCAGGCCCGCCCGATTCCGGAACCCGGTCCCGGCCAAGTTCGGATCCGCGTGGCCGCGGTGCCTGTCGAGGCCAGCGATCTGCACACCATCCGCGGCAGATACGGATTCACCCCGGAGTTCCCCGCAGTACCCGGAATCGAATCTGTCGGTTTCATCGACGAAATCGGCAGCGACACAGAAGGTCTGACGGTCGGGCAGCGCGTCGTGACGATCGGTGTCACCGGCACGTGGCAGGAGTATGTCGTTGCCGATGCCGAGCGGGTCTTGCCGGTTCCCGCCGGGATGAGTATGTCGACGTCCGCCCAGCTTCTCAGCAATCCGCTCACCGCGGTGATCTTGACCGGCGACGTGCTCGACGTCCGGCCGGGGGAGTGGCTGCTGCAGACGGCGGCCGGTTCAACCGTCGGCCAGTTGGTCATCCAGCTCGGAACACACGTCGGCTTCAAGACCCTCAACGTGGTGCGCCGTCGATCCGCTGTCGAGGACATCCTCGCGTTGGGCGGCACGGCGGTGATCTGCACCGAGGATGAGGACCTGCGTGAACGGGTGGCCGACATCGCGGGCCAGGGCGGCGTGTCCAAGGCGATCGACTGCGTCAGCGGTCAGGTGGGTGCGGACGTGTCGCGGGCTCTGGCGCCGGGTGGTGAGCTGGTGGTCTACGGTGCACTGTCCACGCATCGCCAGACGGATCCCGAAAAACTCACCGTTCCGATCTTCGCGCGCTCACTGATCTACGAAACCAAGTCCGTTCGGGGATTCTGGCTGTTTCGCTGGCTCACCGAGACCCCGAAAGATCGCATGGCCGCGACGATCAACCGGACGGTTCAACTCGCTGCCAGCGGGGCCCTGCGCGTTCCGGAGGGCCAGCCGATCCCGGTCGAAAAGTTCAGCGATGCTGTCTTTCTGGCCGAAGCTCCCCAGCACGGAGGTAAGCCGTTGCTGGTGTTCGAGCCAAAGGTGATCCCCGCCGGATAATCACCGAATGACTGGAAGGTGACTACAAGACGTATTCCAGGTGAATCATTCGCAGTGACCTGGAATCGTCGCGTGCTCCATGGTCCCCTCGTGACGTTGATTTCACGGGAATTCGGAAGCGGACACATCTCTGCCCCGACAGTCGGGTCAGAGATGGTCGCGGTGTTCAACCCCCAGCCGCGCATGGCTCCGCCCGCGCCCTCCCCGGTTGACTGTTCCAAGCCCGTGCACAGCGCTGACGTTGCTCAATCCCGGCTGTTCGAGGATATTCTGATCGGCGAAATCGCCGAGCTGCGCGACCTTCTCGTCGCCGCCGAACTCCGGTGGCGACGCCTTCGCGAACGCAGCCGAGTGGCCGAAGCGCCGATGCCGGAAGCGCTGGTCCGGTTGTACGCGCGCATCGCCGAGGCCGAGCGTCTACTGGTCCAGCTCCGGGGCCGGTTCGGCAACGACGGAGATTCACTTCGGGTGATTTAGTCTGCGGCCCCGCCGGCCCCGCCGGGGACGCCGGCGGGCCCGGGAACTGTACTGACCTGATAGTGCGCGATCCGCCAGCCCACATCGGCACGGGTGATCAGGACGCTGAGGTTCAGCGGGATCACCGTGCCGTCGGGTCGGGTGAAGTCTGCGCGCAGATAGCCGAGGACGACATCCTCGGCCGGCCGGCGGATCTCGTCGATCCGGTAGTCGACGGTCAGCCCGACCGGCTGGGAGTCGTAGTAATCGAACACTCCCAGCGGGCCGACACTGTAGGGATGTAGCCCTTGGAAGATCCCGTCCTCGGTGAACACGTCGGCCACCCGCTGGGAATCGTGGGCAGCGATGCCGGCCTGCCACTCGTCGAGGACATCTCGGAGGACCCGCGCGGCCTCATCAATGCCCGGCACTTTGACCTCCATCGACGTGCAGGATCTCACCGGTGACAAACCCGGCCTGCTCCAAGTACAGCACTGCGTTGACGACATCGTCGATGTCGCCCATGCGGCCGACCGGATGCAGGGCCGACAGAAACTCATGGGTTTCCGGTGAGTGCATGGGGGTGCGGATGGTGCCCAGCGCGACGGCATTGGACCGGATGCCCCGCGACGCGTACTCGATGGCCAGCGCTTTGGTGGCTGCGTTCAGCCCGCCCTTGGTCAGGGACGCCAGCACCGAGGGCACCTGCGAGTTCGCATGGTCGACGAGGCTCGTGGAGATGCTCACCACGTGGCCGCCTTCGCCGTGCGACTCGATCGCGGCGATCCCGGCTCGAGTCAGCTCGAAGAATCCACGCTGGTTCACCCCGGTGACGGCGTCGTAGTCGTCGTCGGTGTACTCGGTGAACGGTTTGGCGATGAAGATGCCCGCGTTGTTCACGATGGTGTCGACACGGCCGAAGCGCTCGACGGCGACGTCGATCACCCGCTTGCCCACTCCGGGCTGCCCGATGTCACCCGGTGCCGCGAGCACCATCGGGTCGTCGCTCTCGCCGATATTGCGGGAGTTGGCAACGACGGCATAGCCCAGCTTGCGGTAGCCCGCTACCAGGCCTTCGCCGATGCCTTGGGAAGCGCCGGTGATGACTGCGACGCGTGGTGAGGTGTTCATTGGGGTGGTCCCTTCTGGTCGGATGTACTGCTCAACGCATTCGCGGGCGCGGTGATGTCCGAACGGTGTGACCGGATAGCTCGTTTCTGAGAGGTTCCGCCTACTACGCTCGTTCGGTGGAACTGCGCCAGTTGCGGTATTTCGTGACCGTCGCCGAGGAGCTGAACTTCGGGCGCGCAGCAGAGCGCCTGCGTATCGCCGGCCCGTCGCTCTCCCAACAGATCAAGGCGCTGGAACGCGACCTCAAGGTGCAGCTGTTCGACCGTGATCGCCGATCCGTCGCACTCACCGCGGCCGGTACCGCCCTTCTGCCGGGCGCGCGGGCGCTGATCCAGCAGGCTGATGAATTGCGCAGGAGCGCAACGGGGATGGCGATGACAGAGCCGGTGCGGGTCGGGTACGTGAACTGGTGTCCGGGTGATCTGGCGGAGCGAGCGGCCGGACTGGCGCAGCTGCGGGTGGACACCTGGGTGATGCCGTCGCACACCCAGGCCGGGCGGGTCGCCGACGGCAGCCTGGACCTCGCGATCTGCTGGGTGCAGACCGGCGACCTCGACGCGTTGGGGCTCGACGCCCGATTGATGGGCGTCGACAGGTTGTACGCCCTGTCCGCGGGGGTGGACGAGACGCCGGTGAAGGCCTCCGATGTGCTGGTGCTGGTGGATGCCGACGCCGCCAGCTGGTCGTCGTGGAACCGGTACGGGGAGCAGTTCGCGGCCGACACAGGGGCGCGCGTCATGCGCACCGACGACGGCGGCGTCACCGGGCCGACCTTCTTCGAGCACGTCCGGGAATTGCGGCGGCCGGTGCTCAACAACCCCAAGGGGCAGGACGCGCCGTTGCCCAAGGACCTGGTCCGGCGTCCGGTGCTGGCGCCGGTGCCGCTGTGGACGTGGTCACTGGTCTGGCGCCGCGACGAGGACAGTGCGGCCGTGCGCGCCGTGATCGACGCGTTCACCAGCGGTGTCGGGGACCTCGGGATCCGTGACACCGGAGCGTGGTTGCCCGCCGACGACCCGCATCGAGATCGCGGCGACGGCGGCGAGTAGCACCACAAGTGCGCCTGCAGCCAGTGCGATCCGAAACCCGTTGTGCACGAACGGTGACACCGCAACCGGTCCGATGATCTGGCCGACGGAGTAGCCCGCGGTCAACAGCGCGACAGCTCCCGGGAACTGCAGCAGCCGACCGGCAGCCAGTGCCAGCGTGCTGATTCCGATGAAAGTGCCGCCGAACAGCACGGCGCCGATCAGTGCCGCGAGGCCGGTTCCGGCGCACGCGAGCCCGATTCCACCGGCCTGCAGCAGCAGCGCCCCGGTGAGCAGCACGGGGTGGGAGAAACGGGAACTCAACCGTGCCCACAACGCGGCCGACGGAATCGCTGCCAGTCCGACCACGAGCCACGCACCGGTGCCCAGCCGGCCCGGCGACTGCTGCGCGATGGCGGCCACCAGAAAGGTGCCGGCGATGATGTACCCGACGCCTTCGAGGGTGTAGCTGCCGAAGAGCAGGGCGAATGGACGCCGCGTCGTTTTTCGTTGGTCGGCAGGAGCTTTCACGTCGGTCGTCGTTGTGGCGGGGCGCATGAACCAAGCGGCGACGCTCAACGCCGCGGTGAGCCCGGCGGCCAGCCACCACGCTCCCTGCCACCCGGCCCGTGGCGGTAGTCCGAACACCAGCGCGGCCGACAAGGCGATGCCGACGCCGACCCCGCCGAAGGCCCAACCCGGGAGGTGCGGAGGATGGCCGTGCAGATGATCCAGCACCGTGTTGATGGCGATGACGAACACCAGGGCACTGGCCACCCCGGCGACCAGGCGCAGCACCATCCAACCGAAGGCATTGCCGGTCAAAGGCATCGCCGCCAGGCTGACCACCAGCACGATGAGCGACGCCCGACACGCGGACATCGAACGGGATAGCCGGGCCGAGCACGCGCCGGCCACCGCGCCGACGAGATAGCCGACATAGTTGGCGGTGGCCAGGTGGCCCGCCGCCGAGGTGCTGAGGCCGGCGTGCGCGGTCATCAACGGCAGGATCGGGGTGTAGACGAAACGTCCGATCCCCATCGCGGCGGCCAGGATTGCCGCGGTCCGTGCGACGTGTATCCAGGGGGCTGTGGGCATCGTTACAGGGTGTCGCGGGCGCGGCCTGACGCGCCACGATCGACTGCCTTCTAGCTGGGAGGCCGATCCTCCCAAGGGTTGTATCGCGAAGGTCTCAGCCGTCGAACACCAGGAAGGGTGTGTTGCCGACATCCGCGAGCAACGCCTCGATGAGTTGGGCGTAGCGCTTGTCGCTGAGATGGCGAACGCGCGTACCTGAAGTCCTGTCGATGTCCTAGGAAAACCGGATATCGCTCAGATCGATGGCGACCATGAGCTCGTCGGGCAGGATCTGTCCTGCCGAATCGCACCGGTACGCCCGGCGCTTCGTCGGGACCTTGATGCCGTCGGCCTCGACGTGGTCGTCGGTGTAGTGCATGGTGGCGAACCCGCCGGCCACGTCGACCCGATAGTCGTGACGTCGGATCAGGTGGTTGGAGTCGAAATAGAACTCCTCCACCGGACTGTGGCTGGCGATGTGCGGGGGATAGTGCACCCGCAGGCCGCGCCACGTCTCGCCGCGGTCGGTGACCGGGTCGATCTCTTCGACCGAGAAGCCCGGCAACGACATCAGGAACGGCGCCGTCAGATAGTTCCACAGCGCGTAACCGTTGAAGTAAGCGCGCTGCAGCGGAGTCCACGGGGTTTCCAGCTCGTGGCCGGCGAATGACTCACGAGGACTGGGCAGCTCGGCGATGACGCGGCCGTCGAGCTTCTCGATCGCGACGCGACCGGGCGTGAAGTCGGTCTTCTGGTCGGGTGCGCCGAACGGCTGCACCGAAGCCCACTGCGTTTGCAGGCTGACGGCCATCCGCCGAGGTACGGCGTCCTGTGGCTGGCCTTTGAGCGCCCAGAGCTTGCCTCCGGTCACGATCGTCGCCTCGACGTGCGAAAACTCGTTCCGGCGCGCCACGCCGCCATGGGCGTCCAATACTTCCGCTACCAAGTTGGTCATCTCAACCTCGTCAGTCTGGTGGGAACAGGGTAATCGCCGCACCCCACAGTGCACCCGGATTGATCCGGTCGGGGTGGATGGCGAGCATGTCGCGGTAGAAATCGTCGGCGCCGGTGGATGATTCGATCAGCCGGCGGGCATCGGTCAAGTAACGCCGGGTGGCGTCGAGCTGCGACGGTTCGTCGGGTGCGTCGGGATTCTTGTGGCCGGCGATCACGGTGGCCGGCATCAGGCTCTCGGCAATGTCCAGTGCGGCCAGCCACTCGTCGAGTCCCGCCACGCCGCCGGATTCGGTGAGATACAGATGCACACCGTTGTAGACGACATCCCCGGCGACGAGCAGGCCGGTGCTGGGGACATACAGCATGGTCGTGGCGTCGGTGTCGGTGTGGCCGACTTCGACCGGCAGCAGTCGCTGGCCTTCGAGTTCGAACCCGCCTTCGTCGGCGATCCTGACGTCGACGTTGCCGGTCGGCAATTCCCCGGGAAAGACCGTGTCCCAGAAAGAGGCTCGAAACTCCGGTGAGTTCTGCGCGGTCATGTGCGCGCAGGTGCCCGCCGTGGCGTACACCTGCGCGCCCGGGAAACGCCGGAGCAGCGGGATGGCGCCGAACCAGTGGTCGCCGTGCCCGTGCGTGACGTAGATCCCGGTCAGCCGCCGGCCGGACGCCTCGATCCAGTCGCCGACCTCGGCTGCCTGCCTGATGGTCAGGGGCGGGTCGACCAGGATCGCGTCGCGGGAACCGGTGATCAGCGTCGACGCGATCGGCGACCACATCCGTCGGCTGCCGTCGGGGAGTGGGCCGCGGCCCGACTGCGGGATCTGTCCGGTGACGAAAACCCGGTGCTGTAAGGCGTTCATCGTGCCTCCTGGAGGAAATGCGTTGACGGGATCGCCCCGGCGAGGCGATCGCGAATCTCGGCGGAGAACCGCAACACGGCGCCCAGCGGCCGGTGGTGGATCGCGGCCGAGACGATGCGCCCCTCGGCGTTGCGCTCCAGGATCGTGATGCCCCGGATCGCGATGCCGCCGAAAGCTGTTGCCCGCCATTGGATATAGCTCGTCGAACCGTCGCTGGTCTCAGCCGTGAACTCCAGCGTCTCGTAGATCGAGCTGGCGACGCCGAGCACGGTGGCGACCGCGTCCCGGCCGACGACGGGCTTCACCAGCGTGGTGGCATCGAGCTCCACATCGTCGGCGAACGTATCGGCGAAGCCGGCCTGCGACTGCTCGGCAAACGCCTGACGCCAGCCCGCGGCCGTTGCGCCGCCCGCGATCTCGTCGGTGAATGCCACGATGGCGGCCGCGATCTGGTCGGCGAACTCGACATGCGACCAGTGCCCGCCCCCGTCGATGACCTGTTGGCGGGGTTCCGGGAAGCGCGAGGTGATGGTGGCGATCAGGTCGGCGGTGACGAAGGCGTCTGCGCTGCCCCGGATCACCAGAACGGGTCTGGTGAAAGCACTGGTCGGCGGCGCATCCGGCACCCCGTTGTTCCAGACGTCCACGTAGCGGCTGACGACGTCCGGTCGCGCCGATACGCCGGCCCGGGTGAGCCGGTCGAGTTGTGCGTCGGTGAGGGCCGGGGACAGGCCGGATCGAGCCGTGCGCTGGGCAGCGGGATCGCCGCCCAAGGTCCGGAAGGGTGCGAGGGCTTATTCGGGGAGCCGGGTGCCGCCGAGGGGGACCGGGGTGATCAGCACCAGACCGGTGACCTTCCCGGCGTGGGCAGCAGCGACCAGTTCGGCGACCTGAGTGCCGAGGCTCTGCCCGACGACGATGACGTCAGAGTCGACGTCGTCGAGGAGCCGGCCGGCCTCGGCGGCCAGCGCTGTCAATGTCAGCTCAGCGGGCACGTCCCCGGCGCGGGTGCCGAAGCCCGGCAGCTGATAGCGGATGACGTCGACGTCATGGGGCAATTCGGAGACGAGGTCGTCCCAGACGTGCACGTCGTCGAGGAAGCCGTGGATGAGCAGCATGGTGTTCATTGCGCAGCCGCCTTCGTCGCGCCGGACGGTGACCAGTCGGCGGTGTCGATCGGGGAGTAGCCGGCGGCCTTGCCGTCGAGCCGTTCGGCGCGCTGGGTGGCCAGCGTCTCGGCGAGACCCTCGGGCAGCGGGGTGGTGAAGATGTTGTCGACCATCGTGTATTCGCCTGCGAGGCGACCGAAGGCGTTCAGCGCGCCGACGTCGATGCGCCCGCGCGACAGGTACAGGTCGTCGCGCACATGGATCCGCTTCACCCGGCCCCACACCACATGGTCGGGCAGCGGCGGCATCGGGATGATGCGGTCCACCACGCATTCGAATGAGATCGGCGCTTCGGCGATGCGGGGCGCCGCGATGGTCTCCGAAGGCGCTTTGGTCAGGCCCAGCGCCTCGAATTCATCGATACCGGAGTCGAATTCGAAAGCCGACCGGTGCACGGCATCGGCCTGGGCGATCGTGGCGACATTGACCACGAACTGGCCCGTGTCGCGGATGTTGACGAACGTGTCCTTGAGGGTGACGCCGTCCGAGCGCGGTTGCAGCGAGATGGACAGGATGGGTGGCATCCGCCCGACGACCGTGAAGAACGAGACCGGCGCGATATTGCCCACGTCCTCGGCCGAACTGGTGCTGACCCAGGCGATCGCGCGGGGCAGGACGCTGCCGATGAGCAGCTTGTAGCTGGATGTGGGATCCAGGTCGTCCGCATCGATGATCATGTGCTTTTTCCTTTTCGGGTGAGGGAATCAAGACAGCAGCGCTACGGCGCTGTACCAGACCGGGCCGACGTTGAGCCGGTCCGGGTAGAGCCGGATCATGTAGTCGAAAAACTCGCGAGGGCTGGGCTTTCCGGCGATCAGCCGCTGCGCGTCGAGCAGATAGTCGCGAGTCTCGGCAAGGATCGCCGGATCATCGGGAAGCTCCCTGTTCTTGTGCCCGGCCACCACGGCGCGAGGCTGTAGCTCGGCAACCTTGTTGAGTGCCTGCAGCCAGGCCTTGATTCCGCCGTGGGCGCTTTCCAGCAGGTATTGATGCACGCCGTTGTAGGCGACGTCGCCTGCCACCACCAACCCGATCGAGGGCACGTACAGCACCGTGGTGTCGTCGGTGTCGGTGTGGCCGACCTCGACCGGAACCAGACGCTCGCCCTCCAACATCAGCCCGTCGGTCGGAACAGGTTGGTAGACAACCGGGCTCGGCGGGATCTGGCCCGGGAAGTCGACGTCCCACATCTGAGCACGACCCTCGACGGCTTGCTGGTGCATCTTCGAGATGGTTCCTTCGGTGGCGTAGGCGACGGCGTCGGGGAACTGCTGCAGCAGCAGGTCGGTGCCGAACCAGTGATCGCCATGGCCGTGGGTGGCGTAGATGTATTTCAATGTCCTGCCGGACTTCTCGATCCAGTCGGCGGTACGGCGCACCTGATCGTGGGTGAACGGCGGATCCACGAGCACGGCGTCGTGCTCTCCTATGACGAGCGTGGACGCCACCGGCGAGGACACAATGGGACTGCCATCGGGCAGGCGCTGTTCACGATGGCGGGGCAAGCCGTCGTGGACCATTACCTCATAGCGCAGTGCGGTCATGATGTTTCCCTTCACAATTCGGATTGGGTGAGGTATTGCGCGAACCAGTCCCGCGCCGCGCCCGCGGCCTGATCGAACTGGCCCAGGTAGGGGTCGAAATGTCCGCCGGCGATGGTCACGAGCCGCTTGGGCTCAAGTGCCCGTTCGTAGGCCTGCAGGGCCAGATCGGTGACCGTGATGGTGTCCTGCAGGCCGACGATCATCAGCAGCGGCGTGGGGGATACCCGGTCGATCCAGGTGCCCGGCTCGTACATCCGCGCCGCGCGGGACGAGCGGATCGTCATGCTGTTGTGCCACGCGTTCTCCGGCGTCGTCGGCTGGGTGTAGAACGCGATCGCATCGGGGGACCGGTAGGCGGCCGGAACCGAAGGAGCGCTGCTCACCACCGCCTGCAGGGCCGGGGGATCGCCACGGAACTGGGCCCGCTCGTCCTCGATGAACTGGGCCTGCAGGTTGGCGAC
The DNA here is from genome assembly GCF_040655355.1 of Mycobacterium sp. NPDC050441. NCBI lineage: Bacteria > Bacillati > Actinomycetota > Actinomycetes > Mycobacteriales > Mycobacteriaceae > Mycobacterium > Mycobacterium sp. NPDC050441. Next base: position 237,683 of record NZ_JBFAJS010000006.1, read on the forward strand.
CTGATCGGGTGCCACGCGGCGCAGGCTCTGCTGGTAGCCGCTGATGGTGGGTACCTGTGCGACGACTGCCCGCAGTCTGCGATCGGTCGCACCGAGCACGATGGCGTGCCCGCCCGCGTAGCTGCTGCCCCAGACACCGATCCGGTCGGAGTCGACGTCCGGGCGGCTCTCCAGAAACGAGATGGCTCGCCGCCAGTCGGCGATCTGTACCCACGGGTCGATGTCGAATCGCGGTGACCCGTCGCTGGCGCCGAAACCCCGGTGGTCGTGTACCAGCACCACGAACCCCGCGTCGGCGAAGAGTCGGGCGAAGCGCTCCAACCCGTGCTCTTTGACCCCGGCGAACCCGTGCGCCATGGTGATGGCGGGATGTGGACCCGGAGACTCCGGTTGGAACAACCAGCCGCGTAGCGTCACTCCGCCTTCGGCGGTGAACTCGATGTCCTGTCGTTCGGTCATGCTTCCACCTTCGGACCGCCCGAAGTGCCGTGGGAACGCCACGTTGATCCTGGTATTGGCGGGGACAGGCTTACGCTCATCAGGTGGTGAAGAGCAACGCCCTGGGCGACTACCTCCGATCGCGGCGCGAGCAGGTGCGTCCCGAGGATGTAGGCCTTCTCGGCGGTGCCCGACGGCGGGTTGCCGGGCTGCGCCGCGAGGAGCTGGCCCTAGTGGCCGGGATCAGTTCCGACTACTACCTGCGGCTGGAACAAGGCCGTGACAAGAATCCCTCCGCGCAGGTGCTCGAAGCGCTCGCACGTGCGCTGCAACTGGACATCAAGGGCACCGAATACCTGCACCAGCTCGCCGGGCAGACCGGAACACGTTGGGAACAGAGTGATCTCGAGAAAGCTGCCGACGGACTCGATGAGCTGATCGACCAGTTCCCGATGCCGGCGATCGTCGCCAACAGGTACCAGGATGTGCTGGCCGCCAATCCGGTTGCCCGGGCGCTGGCGCCGGCGTTCCAGCCCGGACAGAACTTCCTGAAATGGCGCCTACTGGATCCCGCCGCGCGGGAGTTTTTCGTCGACTGGGACGAGGCCACCGACATCGCGGTCAGTGGGCTGCGCGAAGTCGCGGGCAGTACTCCAGACGATCCGCGGCTGCACCGGATAATCGACGAACTGTCTTCTGTCAGTGAACGATTCCGTGAGCTCTGGGCGCGGGCCGACGTCGGGTACCGCCCGGGTATCACCCATGTGCGTCATCCACGGGTGGGCGAGATGTACCTGCAACGCAATCGCCTGCACGTACCCCATTCAGGTGGGCAGCACCTGATCATCTTTCGCGCCGAGCCGGGCAGCGCCTCAGCGAAGGCCCTTGACGAGCTCCGTTCGGGATAGCTGCTGAGCCTGCTCCTGCCGCTCCCAGGATCGGCGGGGTGTCCCCAGCCGGTTCGGGCTCGCGCCACGGTGGAGATGTCCATCGATCAGCGCACTGGAGGAACCGACATGGGAACCGCTTTGGAATCAAGCTATGCCACCGCCACCAACAAGGTGGTCACCGCAGCCAATGGGGTGGAGTACGCCTACCGGGAGGTAGGCGCCGGCGCACACCCCGACGCGACACCACTGGTGCTGCTGCAGCACTTCCGCGGCAACCTCGACAACTGGGACCCCGCCCTCGTCGACGCCCTGGCGGTGAACCGCCGGGTGGTGGCCTTCGACAATGTCGGCGTCGGGGGATCGTCCGGAACGACGCCGGACACCGTCGAGCAGATGGCACGCGACGCCATCGCGTTCATCACGTCGCTAGGCCTGACCCGCGTCGATGTCCTGGGCTTCTCGATAGGCAGCTTCGTCGCGCAGGAGATCGCACTGATCCGGCCCGCGCTGGTCAGCCGATTGGTGCTGGCATCGTCAGCCCCGCGCGGTGCTGCGGGCATGCACGGATGGGCGCCGGAAGTAGTTGCGGCGGTGGGGCAGCCGGAGCCCGATCCGGCCGGCTACCTCGACGTGTTCTTCAGCCCGTCGCCGTCGAGCCGGGCGACGGGCCAGGAGGTGCTTGGCCGGGTATTCGCCCGTACCTTCACCCATCCCGAGGATGCCGATGCGCCCGCCAGCTGGGCGACCATGCAGGCGCAGTATGACGCAGTCAGCACCTGGGGGATTCCCGATCATGCTGCCCTGCAAAGAGTCAGCGCGATCAGCGCGCCGGTGTTCATCGTCAACGGCGACAGCGATCCGATGATTCTGCCGCACTTCAGCCATCTGCTGGCCGGGCTGATCCCGCAGGCCAACGTCAAGATCTATCCCGATTCGGCGCACGGCTTCCTGTTCCAGCACCACGACGAATTCGCTGCCGACACCGCAGCCTTCCTCGACGCGGTGTAGCCGAAACTCACCCTGTCCCTACGGGTACCAGGATCTCCGCGGCCTTCCAACAGCCGAGGCGCAGCCGCAGTGTTGGTGTGGCACCTACCCCGTCATCAAAGGAGCTGAAAAGAAATGAAACTGCTCGACGAAGTCATCGCCGCCCATGGGGGATTGGATCGCTGGAAGCAGGTCGATTCCATCCGCATTCACCAGATCATCGGCGGCGGGTTATGGAAGCTCAAGGGTGTCGACGGCATCCTCGACGACTCGATCGTTGAGATCGAGCCCAAGAGTCAACGAGCCTGGCACAGCCCCCTGCCGCGGCCAGGATTTCATTCTTCGTACAGCCCGCAGCAGGTGCTGATCGAAACCGACGGGGCGTCACCACAGGTCGTGGAGACCCTGACGTCGCCTCGCGAATCCTTCGACGGGCACACGCTCGAGACCCCGTGGACGCCGCTCCAACTGGCTTACTTCGCCGGATATGCGATGTGGACCTACCTGTCCGAGCCGTACTCCCTGACCTTCCCCGGTGTGTACACCGAGGAGCTCGGTGAATGGAGCGAGGACGGGGAGACGTGGCGACGGCTGGCTGTGCGTTACCCCGACAGCATCGCCACGCACAGCACCGATCAAACCCTCTACGTCGATTCGGACGGCCTGATCCGCCGCCGCGACTACGACGTCGACATCGCCGGCAACTCCCCGGCTGCCCACTATTCCGAGAACCACCTGATGGTCGACGGCATCGTGTTGCCGATGAATCGCATCGTCTACGTCCGCGACGATGCCGGCCAACCGCGGCGCGAGATGGTCACCGTGACCATCGACATCGACGACGTCACGGTCAGCTGAGCGTGACCGGCCGCGCGTCGGAGGTCGCGCACCCGGGATACATATCGCGACCCACGCCTACGCGGCCGCCGGAGGTGGCACGATTCTGGGTATGGAGAAGATCTCGCTCACCGCGATTGCCCGTCAGCAGTTGGCCTCAGCCCGCACGGCCAACAGTGGACGCAGTGCCCATACCGTCTACGGCGGGCATGAGCACCAACTGCGCCAAACACTGATCGCGATGACCGAGGGCACCGGGCTCGACGAGCACGAGAGCCCGGGCGAAGCCACGCTGCAGGTGATCGAGGGCCGGGTCAAGCTGGCCAATTCCGAGGCCAGCTGGGAAGGTTCGCCCGGCGATCACATCGTGATCCCGCGCACCCGGCACAGCCTGCAGGCGCTCACCGATTCGGTGGTGCTGCTCACCGTCGTCAAGGTCATGGGGCCGCACACCTGAGACAGTTCGAGCTCGGCGCTGGAGGACGCGATCAGCGGTGGCCGAGCACGTTGACCACGTTGCCCGCCGCGTCGACGTCGATCGAAACCGACGGATTCACCGGAGCGGTGGCGTCCTTGGTCATCAGGCTCACCTGGTGTACACCGCGGCGGCCGTTGCGGCGTCGGACACCGTGAGCACTGGCATCACCCGCCGCACTGTCATATGGCCGGCCCCAACAGATCGTCGGCGTCCTTGATGACGTAGCCGTAGCCCTGCTCGGCCAGGAAGCGTTGCCGGTGGGCGGCGTACTCCGCGTCCAACGAATCGCGTGAGACCACCGAGTAGAACACCGCACCGCCGCCGTTGGCCTTGGGCCGCAACAGCCGGCCCAACCGCTGCGCCTCTTCCTGGCGGGAGCCGAAAGTGCCTGAAACCTGAACGGCGACAGACGCTTCCGGCAGGTCGATGGAGAAGTTCGCCACCTTGCTGACCACCAGCGTGGAGATCTCACCCCGGCGGAATGCGTCGAACAGCGCCTCGCGCTCGGAGTTCTTCGTCGACCCCTGGATCACCGGGGCATCCAGTTCCTCGCCCAGTTCCTCCAACTGGTCCAGGTAGGCGCCGATCACCAGGGTCGGTTCGCCGGGATGGCGCTCCAGGATCGAGCGGACCACCGCGATCTTGGTGTGCACCGTCGAGCACAGCTTGTAGCGCTCCTCGGGCTCGGCGGTGGCGTAGAGCATGCGCTCGTTGTCGGTCATCGTCACGCGCACCTCGATGCACTCGGCGGGGGCGATCCAGCCCTGGGCCTCGATGTCCTTCCACGGCGCGTCATAGCGCTTCGGCCCGATCAGTGAGAACACGTCACCTTCGCGGCCGTCTTCGCGGATCAGCGTCGCCGTCAGGCCCAGCCGCCGCCGGGACTGCAGATCAGCGGTCATCCGGAACACCGGTGCCGGCAGCAGGTGCACCTCGTCGTAGATGATCAGCCCCCAGTCGCGGGTGTCGAAGATCTCCAGGTGCTTGTACTCGCCCTTCGTGCGGCGGGTGATCACCTGGTACGTCGCGATGGTGACCGGCCGGATCTCCTTCTTCTCACCCGAGTACTCGCCGATCTCGTCCTCGGTCAGCGAGGTGCGGGCCACCAGTTCGCGTTTCCACTGCCGCCCGGCCACGGTGTTGGTGACCAGGATCAGCGTCGTCGCCCCGGCCTTGGCCATCGCCGCCGCCCCGACCAGCGTCTTACCGGCCCCGCACGGCAGCACCACCACACCGGAGCCGCCCGCCCAGAACGAGTCGGTGGCCATCTGCTGGTAATCACGCAACACCCAGCCGTCCTCGGCCAACGAGATCGGATGCGCCTCGCCGTCGACGTAGCCGGCCAGGTCCTCGGCCGGCCAGCCGATCTTGAGCAGCATCTGCTTGACCCGGCCGCGCTCGCTGTTGTGCACGATCACGGTGTCGTTGTCGATGCGGGCGCCCAGCATCGGGGCGATCTTCTTGTTGCGCAGCACCTCCTCGAGCACCGCGCGGTCCAGGCTGATCAGCATCAATCCGTGTGCCGGGTGCTTGACGAGCTGGAGCCGCCCGTAGCGGCCCATGGTGTCGACGATGTCGACCAGCAGTGGCTGCGGCACCGGGTAGCGCGAGAAGCTGACCAGCGCATCGACCACCTGCTCGGCGTCGTGGCCCGCCGCGCGGGCGTTCCACAGTGCCAACGGGGTGATGCGGTAGGTGTGCACGTGCTCGGGGGCGCGTTCCAGCTCGGCGAACGGTGCGATGGCGGCACGGGCCGCCCCGGCCTGCTCGTGGTCGACCTCGAGCAGCACCGTCTTGTCGGACTGCACGATCAGTGGGCCGTCAGTCATTCGCGTGGTCCCATCCACTCATCGCGCTCATCGCGGGAGAATTCATCGGAGCCCATTATCCCGAATCGGCCGACACGCGCATTCGGCGCCGTGCATCGGAGCCGGATCAGCGTGGCGCAGCCGTCGGCGCCGGTGGCGGCGCGCCACCGGCCGGGAGGGGTACCTGCGGCACCCCGGGCGTTCCGACCGCACCGGCCAGCCACGGTAGGGCGGTGGTGAGCACCTCTTCGGCGAACGGCCAGTCATGCTTGCCCGGCAGCGCCGTGATCGCGCAGGAGATGCCGCGGCTGCGGCCCAGGTCGCACAGGGTGTGCGCGGCCTCGGTCTGATCACCGGGGTTGCCCCCGGCGTCCTGCCCGCCGAGGCCGACCGCATCGGGATTCACCGGATGCGCCCCGCGTTTGACCGGGGCATCCGAGGAGATCACGAACCAGCCGGACACCCCCTGGTACGTGCCGTGCCGGTCGATCACGGTGGCCGGGTCGAAGGTGGCCCAGGCGGCGGCGTCCCCGCCGTACAGGCGGGCGATGGTCTGCTCCTTCGTCCCCGCATTCGGGCCGGTGTCCCCGGCGATGTCGACAAATGAACTGAACAACTCGGGATGCATCACGGCCAGATCCACCGCACAGGTTCCGCCCATCGACCAGCCGACCACACCCCAGCCGGTGTCGCGTACGCCGAAGGTACTGGTGAGATAGGGCGGCACATCCTTGGTGAGGTGGTCGGCGACGTTCCCGCGCGGACCGTTGACGCATTCGGTGTCGTTGTTGAACGAGCCGCCGACGTCGACGAAGACGAACACCGGGGTGTTGCCGCCGTGCTCGGCGGCGAAGGCGTCGATGGTGGCCATCGCGTTGCCGCTGCGCGCCCAATCGGCCGGGGTGTTGAACTCCCCGGCGATCATCATCACCACGGGAAGCTCGGGTGCCGATGGGGCAAACCAGGCCGGCGGCAGGTACACCAGTTCGTCGCGATGTTTGAAGCCGGACTCGTCGGCGGGGATCGTGACGGACACCAGCTCGCCGTGGGACGGGATCTCACCTCGCCGGCGCTGGTCGAGAGCGGTGGCCAGATCTGTCTCACCCGGCAGCGGTCCCGCCGTCACCTCGTTCCACAATGCGGTGACCGTAGGAAAGTAGCCGACCCAGAGATTGACCGCGACGCCCACGCTGAGCAGGCACAACGGAACCGCGGCCACCGAAGCGGTGCGGCGCCGCCAGCGGCTGCCACGCCAGCCCAGTGCCACCACGGCCACAGCCAATCCGGTCAGCCCGATCCAGATCCACAGCGCCGCCGGTGCAGGATCGCCTGCGAGCCCCTGTGAATGGACGAACCAGCGGGCCCACGCCGTCAGGCCCAGACCGACCGCGATCGCACACGGTAACCAGATCAGACGCCAGCGCCGGGTGCGCCATCCGATCGCCGCGATCAGAGCCACGGCCGCGATCGCCTGCAACGTCGGCGGCAGCCACCCGTGCAGCAGCGACACTCCCCGGTACGCGGGCGGCACCTGATCCGCGGCCATCAACATCGTTGTCACATCGCCATATTCGTGAACCGCTCTGTGAGCAGGCTGTGTTTCCCTGTGCCGGGTGCCAGCCTGAGTGCTAGGAGGCGAGGGGGCTAGGTGTCCGCCGACACCACCGAGGTGACCCGGTGGATGGCGAACTCGCGCACCCGCCCGGCGGCCGGATCGAACGCGGTCAACTGACCGCCCCGCACGTTGATGGGGGAGACCACCCGCTGGGTGGCCACCCCGGCCGGGTCGACGTAGCCGATCACCACGGAGGTCTGGTGGATCGCGGCATCCTGCAATTGGGTGATGGCCATCGCCGGGTCCAGGCGCACGTTGGCGAACGGTCCCGACGCCACCTTGCGCAGCACCGCGACGATGGCCCCCAGGGTCTGGGCCGTCGGCGGGGTGGGCGGACGGTAGACGCGGCGCCGGGTCGGTGCTACGACGCGCGCCCCGCGGGCCCTGATGTCGACGACGCTGCCGGTGGAATCCTCGGCGGCAGGCGCGAACCCGGCCTCCCGCAGTACCGCGAGGACGTCGGCGATCGACGCCTGCGACACCGCCACGGTCGGGGCCAGCAGTCGCAGCTCGAGGCGGTCGGTCCCCGGTGAGGCAACGGCCTGGGCCAGCAGTGCCGGATCTTCGCACCGCAGGAACGACGTGGCCATCCCCACCCGCAGCTGGCCGTGGCGACGCGCGACGTCGTCGATGAGGTAGGTCAACCCCTGCGGGACTGGGGTTTTCGAGTGTTTCTCGAAGAGGGTGTGCAACTCGCTGGCGGTCCGGCCGGCATCGAGTGCGCGCCGGATCGACGCTTCGCTGATCCGGTAGACCATTGCCGCGCCCGCCGATTCGACGGTGGCGACCTCGGCCAGGTGCTCGGCAAGATCCCGCTCCAGCGGGCCGGGCACGATCACCGTGAGATCGGCCTGCAGCAGGAAGTGGTCGAGTGGTTTGGGTAGCGCCTTGGCCATCGCGGCCAGCACGTCCTCGTCGGGGTCGCCGGCCAGCAGACCGCGAGCCGGGGTGCTGATCGCGCCGCGGCCCACCATGCCCAGCGAATGCGCCTCGGCGAGCAGGCCGCCGACCGTGGCGGGCTGCAGACGCGCCGCCCAGCGCGGCCGGCGCCAGACCATCGCCCGGGCGGCCTCGGCACCGTCGACCCCGGCGCCCGGAGCCAACTCGGCCAGCACGCTCAGCAGCAGTCTGCGGTCCAGGGGAGCGGCCGTCGAATACAGCGAATCCGACAGTGCGGCAAAGGGTTTGTTGTCCGGACCGCGGCTGCCGATCAGGGCGGGCCGCGCCGGCAGGTCCAGCCAGGTCGAGGCCAACAGGTGCCAGCGGGTGGCAGTCGGGGAGTCGATGAACCGGTCGGCGGACACCGTCGGCGCCCAGTAGGGCCCGGTCCCGTCAGCCGGGTCCGGATCGGGCATCCCGGCCGCGATCAGCCCCGCGCCGGCGGCCAGCTCCAGCAGCAGCCCCAACCGTGGTTCGTCGATGCCGGTGGCCTTGGCCAACCGTTTCACGTCGCGCACCCCGAGCCCGCCGTTGCGCAACTCGGGAACCGGTGTGCTGCCAAGGGTTTCGATGATCAGGTCGATCTCGCGCAGCAGGTCGATGGCCGCGCCGGCGGCCACCGCGTCCACATCGGCAGGCGTCGTCGACGACGTCTGAAGTGCCGGTGCGGTCAACTCCACCGGGCCGGGAGCCTCGCCACGCATCGCCTGGCCGACCAACCGCGGCAGGATCACCGTGTCGGCGTCGATCCGGCGCAGCAGCCCGGCCTCGAGCAGTCGCGGCACCGGCCGGTCCGGTGGGGTGTCGGGCGCCGCGTCGCGGGTGCGGCCCACCGGCGAACCTTCCAACAGTCGGGCCAGCAGATCGTTCTGGGCGTCGTCGAGCCCGTCGAGCAGGCCGGCGATCTCCTCGGCGCTGCGGTCGGAGACCTCCACGGCAGCCTGGCCGACGAACCACGGCAGGCCGGAGGCCACCTCCGGCGCCACCCGGACAGCGGCCTCGCCCCACACCAGAGCCCGCTCGCGCAGATCTTCGAGCGCGGCGGTCACGTCGTCGGCGCCGACGCGTTCGCCGAGCAGTTCGCTCACTTCGGGCACCGGGACGGCGTGGGCGTCGGCATGCAGGACCAGCAGCGCATCCAGGACGGCCAGCCGCAGAAAGTCCAGGGAATCGGTGGCAGCCTTGACCGACTGACGTGAGGTGGCGCGCGCGGCGAGCGCGGCGATCGTTCCCGGTGGCGGCTGGCTCAGGTCGGGCCGCAGTTCCAGCAGGCGGATCAGGGCCTTGTCGTCGAGTTCGGACAGCCAGGCACCCAGCGGGAATCCGGGAGTCTGTGCGGCGGTCATATCCTGACCAGCGTAAAGCAGGCCGCCGGTCTCGCCACCGGTTGAGGAGCCTGCCACAATATGGAGCGTGGCTGACAAGAAGAAGAACCAATACGTCGACAACGGCTGGCCTGTGCTCTCCGACGGCGATGATCACGCCGTAAGCGAGCTCGCCACCGACCGCACCGGCGCGCTGTCCCCATTCGGCGATCTGACCTTTCCGTTGCCGGCCGAAGAGCTGCCCTTCATCCAGTCGGCCACTGTCGTCAACAGGTAGCAGTGGGACTGTCGCACCTAGACGAGTCCGGCGCGGCGCACATGGTCGACGTCACGGCGAAAGACGTCACCAAGCGCACCGCGGTGGCCGTGGGCACCGTGCGGACCCGCCCCGATGTGGTGGCCCTCATCGCCTCGGGCGGCCTGCCCAAGGGTGATGCCCTGGCCACGGCCCGGGTGGCGGGGATCCTGGCTGCCAAGCGGACTCCCGAGTTGATTCCGCTGTGCCATCAGTTGGCCCTGACCGGCGTCGACGTGGACTTCGATGCGCGCGACGCCGAGGTGTCCGTCACCGCCACCGTCCGCAGCACCGACCGCACCGGGGTCGAGATGGAAGCCCTGACCGCGGTGAGCGTCGCCGCGCTGACGCTGTACGACATGATCAAGGCCGTCGACCCCGCCGCACGCATCGACGACATCAAGGTGGTGCGCAAAGAAGGCGGTAAAACGGGAGTATGGGAAAGCCCGTCGGAAAAAACTCAGCAGTGACGCGTTCGGCTCGGGTCATCATCGCCTCCACCCGTGCCGCAGCAGGGGTGTATGACGACCGGACCGGCCCGCTCATCGTCGGCTGGCTCTCCGATCGGGGATATGACGTCACCGAGCAGATGGTGGTGGCCGACGGGCACGCGGTCGGCGACGCACTGCGCGCCGCCCTGGCCGAGCGCGTAGACCTGATCATCACCTCCGGTGGCACCGGCATCTCGCCCACCGACGCCACGCCGGAATCCACCCTGGCGATACTCGACTATCAGATACCCGGCCTGGCCGATGCCATCCGCCGCGCCGGCGTGCACAAGGTGCCCACCGCGGTGCTGTCCCGCGGCGTCTGCGGCGTCGCCGGGCGCACCCTGATCGTCAACCTGCCCGGGTCCCCGGGTGGGGTCAAGGACGGACTGGGCGTGCTGGCCGGCGTACTGGAGCATGCGTTGGATCAGCTGAGCGGCAAGGACCATTCCAGATGAGCGCATCCGTCATACGTGTCGATCTGACCGACACACCGATCTCGCTGACCGAGTACGAGGCGCTGGTGGCACAAGAAGCGGCCGGAGCCGTGGTCGGGTTCTCCGGGGTGGTGCGTGATCACGACGGTGGCCGTTCGGTCATCCGGCTGGACTACTCCGCGCACCCCGATGCTCTGCAAACCTTGGAAGAAGTTGCCGCCGAGGTCGCCGCGCAGGCGACCGGGGTACGGGCGATCGCGGTCAGCCACCGCATCGGCACCCTTCAGATAGGAGACGCCGCCCTGGTGGCCGCTGTGGCAGCGGACCATCGCAGGGCGGCGTTCGAAACCTGTGCCCGTCTCGTCGACACCGTCAAGGAGCGGTTACCGGTGTGGAAGCACCAGTACTTCTCGGACGGCACCGACGAGTGGGTCGGCTCGGCCTGAGTCGGCTCAGGCCGAAGGGGCCGGCACAGCCGGAACCGGGGCGTCTGCTTGGCCAGCCGGTCCGACCGGAAGGCTCGGGGCCTGACCACCCGGGGTGTCCGGGGTGGACAGCGGACGCTGGGTCAGCGCCAGCAGGGCATCCTTACCGCTGATGTCCTGGGTCTGGATCGCGTGCCAGATCTCGCGCAGATAGGTCGCGTTCGGGCCCTGGCCCGGGACCTGTGACGGGCTGTCGGTGGTGGTGCCCGGCGGCAGGTTCTGCGGGCTGACCAGGTGCGGCACACCTTCGGGAACCGCGGGGGCACCATTGGTGACGACCTGGTTGGCGACGTCGAAGGCCGGCTGCGGGATGTCGACGTTGTTGAGCGGGGCCAGCGGATCCGGTGCGGGCGCGGGAGCCGGGGGGAGTGCCGGATCGAGGGGCAGCGGGTCGCCCACGTGCAGCGCCCAGGTCTGCGGGCCGTCGACCGGAGCCGGAGCCTGATCCCAGTCCGCCGGGGCCGGAGCCGGGGCGTCCGGAGCCGGAGCGTCGGGCAGCGGGGCATCGACCGGGGCGTCGGGCAGCGGGGCATCAACCGGGGCGGCCTCGGCCTCGGCCTCGGGGGCGGGAGCCGGGGCCTCGGGGGCCGGGGGAGCTTCGGGAGCCGGAGCGTCCGGTGCGGGGGCCTCGGGGGCGGGGACATGCAGTGCGGCGTCGGAGATCGGTGCGGCCTCGGGGGCCGGGGCCAGCGCGGCGTCCAGCGGTGCGGCGTCGGGGGCCGGAGCCTCCGGTGCCGGGGGCAGGTTCTCGGGGGCAGGCGGCGGGGCGTCTGCCGGGAGCGGGGCGTCGAGCGGCGCGGCCGGGGGCAGTTCACCGTTGACCGCGGGTGCATCCAGCGGGGCCGGAGCGGGCTCGTTGACCACGTTGCGCGGGGTGGCGCCCGAGAGGCCGCGGCCGCAAACGGGCCAAGCGCCCTTGCCCTGGCCGGCCAGCACGCGTTCGGCGACCGCGATCTGCTGTTCCTTGGTGGCCATGAAGGCGTTGGGTGCGTACTCGCCGCCGCCGTTTGAACGCCACGTGCTGGGGGAGAACTGCAGGCCACCGTGGTAGCCGTTGCCGGTGTTGATGGCCCAGTTACCACCTGACTCACAGCGAGCCACGGTGTCCCATTCGCCGTCGGTCGCAGCCATCGCCTGGCTGGCCATCGCGAGGCTGCCGCCTGCGATCGCAGCGCCGGTCACCGCGATCTTGGCGACGCTCTTGGCTGATGAAGACGTGCTGGGCTTGCGATGCCGTCCGCTCATAAGCGTGAAGGTCCTCTCGTATGCGCCCACGAGGTCAGCTGTCGGGTTCGGGTAGGAGAGGTCACCCGGCCGTCGTCGTCGAAACTGCGACGGCTTCACCCCAAGGGGCCGCAAGCGGCTCCTGGTCCTGAGATAAATCGGTGGACCGGTTGGGTCCCCCGCCTCCATCCTTGTTGTTCGTCGTTAACCCCTGCCCGATGGATGGAGCTCGGCGCGTCGGTATGGGGGTAGGTCAACTGATTAGGGTCGGTTGACTTGGGAATGAACGGTAACTGCTGCCCGCTATCCCGTCACCTTTTGCGGCCTCGGGCGTTTCCGATGCGAGCAAACTCTAAAAGTTGTTTAAAGGTGCAGGTTATTTCTGCGTTGTCGCAGGTGGGCGAGGCGCTCCACCGCGTCGTAGCCAGCTCGTGACCATTTCGTTATGTGATGCAAATCACGTTAGCCGCCGGCGAAGGGCGGTAACACATCGATGGTCTGAGGCGTTGATACGCGCTTGTTCAGATCGCGGACGGCCATCCCGTCGCACAGGTATGAGCAGCGCTTTAGGACGCGCGCGAGCTCCGAGTCGCGGCCGCTGAGTTGCTCGACGAGCGACGCGATCGTCGCATCCTCTGCCAAATCTAACGTTTCCGTATCAACTCCGGCCGCCGCGGCCGCAGCAGCGAAATAGCGGACCGTCACGGCCACGGTGTGCCCTGTCATCTAGCCGCCGATCGCGCTCATGGGCCGCGCGGGTTGCACGAAATCCGGGTTGTTGATGCCGTGCCCGGCGGGCTTGCCCCACATCGCTGTCCGCCAGGTCGCCTCGATGTCGGCGTCGTCGGCGCCGCCACGCAGCAGTGCGCGCAGATCGCTCTCCTCGGTGGAGAACAGGCAGCTGCGGATCTGGCCGTCGGCGGTCAGCCTGGTGCGGTCACAGGCCGAACAGAAGGCGTGTGACACCGAGGCGATCACCCCGACGCTGCCCGCGGGATGCTCGGCGCTCTCGGAGACCTGCCACAGCTCGGCGGGGGCCGAGCCGCGCGGCTTCGGATCGGGCCGCAGCTCGAAGTGCTTCTGCAGGGTGGCCAGGATGGAGTCTGCGTCGATGACCTTGCCGCGCTGCCAGGTGTGTCCGGCGTCCAGAGGCATCTGCTCGATGATCCGCAGCTGGTATCCGTGGTCCAGGCAGTAGCCCAACAGGTCCACGGCGTCGTCGAGACCCGACACCGGGTCCAGCACGGCGTTGACCTTCACCGGCGCCAGCCCGGCTGCCTTGGCGGCCGCCAGGCCGTCGAGCACGTCGCCCAGCCGGTCCCGGCGGGTGATCCGGGCGAAGTGGGTGGCGTCGACGCTGTCCAGGGACACGTTGATCCGGTCCAGCCCGGCCTGCTTGAGGCCCGCGGCGCGCCGGGCCAGCCCGATGCCGTTGGTGGTCAGCGTGATCTCGGGGCGGGGGTGCAGCGCTGCCGCCGCGGCCACCACGTCCTCCAGATGGCGGGTGACCAACGGTTCGCCACCGGTGAACCGCACGCTGGTGATGCCCAGGCGGGTGATGGCGATGCGCAGCAGCCGGCTCAGTTCGGCGGTGCTCAGCAGCGCTTCGCCGGGCAACCAGTCCAGGCCGTCGGCGGGCATGCAATAGGTACAGCGCAGATTGCACTTGTCGGTCAGCGAGACCCGCAGGTCGGTGGCCGCCCGGCCGTAGGTGTCCACCAGCGGGCCGCTCGCCGGGGCCGGCCCGATGGACGGGCGCCCGGACCCGCTCACAGCGGGCAGGCCGAGTGAGGTCAGCGTCATACCGGCGCCCTCACCGAGTCGACCGGGACGATCTCCTTGCCCAGCGGGACCAGCGAGACCGGGATCAGCTTGAGATCGGCCAGCGCCAACGGGATTCCGATGATGGTGACCGCCATGGCCACTGCGCTGATCAGATGCCCCAGCGCCAGCCACCAACCGAACAGCACGATCCAGATGATGTTGCCGACGAGGGCGCCGGGCCTGGTTCCCGGTTTGTCCACGATCGTGCGGCCGAACGGCCACAGGGCGTAGGAGGCGATGCGCAGCGAGGCGAACCCGAACGGGATGGTGATGATCAGGACGAAGCAGATCAGTGCGGCCAGCAGGTATCCCAGTGCCAGCCACAGGCCGCCGAAGACCAACCAGATGATGTTGAGTATCACTCGCATTACCGGCGCATCTCTCTTCCAGAGGTGATTGCAAGCCTACCGAGTAATAGGGGTGAAGCACCCAGTCAGGTCCGAGTAGGATCGCTCCATCGCGTCCCGGTGCTGACGGGGGGCGAACTTTATGTGTGTAAGTAGTTCTGACAAGACGAGCGGGTGAGTGCAGTGCCGACCGGCAAGGTGAAGTGGTACGACGCCGAAAAGGGCTTCGGCTTTGTGTCCCAGGAGGACGGTGAGGACGTCTATGTGCGTTCCTCGGCGTTGCCCGCGGGCGTCGAGGGCCTCAAGGCCGGTCAACGTGTCGAGTTCGGCGTGGCCGCCGGCCGTCGTGGCCCGCAGGCGTTGAGCGTCAAGCTCATCGATCCCCCGCCGAGCCTGAGTCGGACTCGGCGCGAGGCCGAGCGTCCCGAGCACAAGCACACTCCCGATGAGCTGCACGGCATGGTTTCGGACATGATCACGCTGCTCGAGGACATCGTGCAGCCTGAGCTGCGCAAGGGGCGCTACCCCGACCGCAAGGTCGCGCGCCGGGTGTCCGAGGTGGTCAAGGCCGTCGCGCAGGAACTCGACGCCTAGTACCTGCGCGCCGAGCATTGGCTTGTGTTCGAGAATCCGCTGATTTCTCGCATCTGAGGCAACGCTCGACGGGGAGACTGGGTCTATGGCTCAGGGCACCTACGTCGCCGACACGTCCACTTCGGGCGAGTTCAACCGCGACACCAACTACATCACCACCAGGATCACGACCGATGGCCGCGACGGTTACCCCGTCGAGGCCGGCCGGTACCGGCTGATCGTGGCGCGGGCCTGCCCGTGGGCCAACCGCACAATCATCGTGCGACGCCTGCTGGGGCTGGAAAGTGCTCTGTCCATTGGCTTTTGCGGACCGACGCACGACGCACGCAGCTGGACCTTCGATCTCGATCCGGGCGGGCTCGATCCGGTGCTGAAGATTCCGCGGTTGCAGGACGCGTATTTCAAGCGCGACCCGCACTACCCGAAGGGCATCACGGTGCCCGCGATCGTCGAGGTTGCCACGGGTGCGGTGGTGACCAACGACTTCGCCCAGATGACACTGGATTTCTCGACCGAGTGGACGGCGTATCACCGCGAGGGCGCGCCCCAGCTGTATCCCGCGCCGCTGCGGGCGGAGATCGATTCGGTGTCCAAGCGCATCTACACCGAGGTCAACAACGGCGTGTATCGCTGTGGATTCGCAGGGTCACAACAGGCCTACGATGCCGCCTACGACCGGTTGTTCACGGCGCTGGACTGGCTGAGTGACCGGTTGAGCACCCAGCGATTTCTGGTGGGCGACACGATCACCGAGGCTGACGTCCGGCTGTTCACCACGCTGGCGCGGTTCGACCCGGTCTATCACGGCCATTTCAAGTGCAATCGGTCCAAGCTCACCGAGATGGACGTTCTGTGGGCATACGCGCGGGATCTGTTCCAGACGCCGGGCTTCGGCGACACCATCGACTTCGTCCAGATCAAGCAGCACTACTACATCGTGCATTCGGACATCAATCCGACGCAG
This sequence comes from Mycobacterium sp. NPDC050441, assembly GCF_040655355.1. NCBI lineage: Bacteria > Bacillati > Actinomycetota > Actinomycetes > Mycobacteriales > Mycobacteriaceae > Mycobacterium > Mycobacterium sp. NPDC050441. Next base: position 253,658 of record NZ_JBFAJS010000006.1, read on the forward strand.
ATCGTGCCAAAGGGCCCGGACCTGGCCGACTGGCTCACGCCACACGGGCGGGAATCCTTGGGTGGCAGGCCTTTCGGTGACGGCACCCCGCCCGGCCCGACGCCCGGGGCTGAACGTGTCCCGGACGGGCACGGCGCGTCCTAGCCGTCGAGCGGAGAGCTAGAGGCCGGGCAGACAGTTGACGAAGGGGATGAGCCCGGGGCACTGCTCGAAGATGTTCGGCGGATTCGCCGGCGGCGGAGGCGGCGGGATCGGTGTCGGGAACAGGTTCGGTCCCTCCCAGTAATGCGCGGGGGCGTGGGTTCGTACGTCGTATTCGAAGTAGTAGGTGTGGCAGACGCCCATGTCCCACACCAGTTCGGTATCCGACCGGGGCGGGTCATTCGGCAGGGGTTGCCCGGGACACCATTGGAATGGGCCATAGGTATAGGCCTGCGCGGTACCGGCTCCCACCCCGAGAGCGCCCAGAACCAAACCGCCTGCCAGCAGTACCGTGGTTGCCAGCCACGCGATCAGCGGCCTCATGAATTTACGTTATCGCTGCATAACCGCGGAAAATCTCGGTACGCGAAATCCGCTCCACGGTTGCTTGTGAAAGCAAGTAGCAAGCCGGCCGAAGGGTCAGGGCCAGACGGTGCTGATCGACCATTCGGCGTGCGGCAGCGCGAATTCCTGGCCGTCCTGATCCTGGACCAGGGTCAGCAGTTGGACCGCCACCCCGGTGAGCCGCCCACGCTGTGGGTCGATCGTCGGGATGGTGACGGCCAGTGTCGTCTTGGGCGCGAAGTACGTCACCGTCGTGTCGATCGGGTTCTCGTACACCTGCAGCAGCCGCCACGGTGCCCGGGCGACAGAGCTGGGCACCGAAAGCTGTACCGGACTGTTCTTGGTGACCGCCAACTCGCCCGCATTGCGGGGTTCCTTGCAGTCGTCGAGGTTGAGCACCTCGCAGTACTGGAACGGGCCGACCCGTACCGAGTTTCCGTGCGAGTACGCGCTGATCTCCGGCAGCCGATCGCCGTGCGCACTGTGCAGGCGCCAGACGCCGACCGCGGTACCGGCAATCGCCAGCACGATCACGGCCCCCAGGACCGCCAGAACACGCTTCATCGGGACTCCCACTGTGCTGTCGAGGCTGCCGCGGGACGGCTGCCGCCTTCCCGTGCGGCATGGACCGGGCGATTACCGCCCAGGCCGGGAATCAGTGATTCGCCGCGATAGCTCACGATGGTCTGCGCCAGGCCCAGTATCAGCACGGCCGTGATCGTAGTGAACCCGACTGAGAGGTCTGTATAGATCAGCACCCCGGTGGCGCCGCCGGTCACCCAGGCCAGCTGCAGCGCCGATTCCGACCGGCCGAACGCCGAGGCGCGCGAGGCCTCGGGGAGATCGTCCTGCAGGGATGCGTCCAGCGAGGCCTTGGCGATGGCACTGGCGCCGGAGGTGACGAGTGTTGCCCCGGCGGCCACCAGCAGGTTTCCGGTCAGCGCGGTGGCCAGTGCGACAACGGTGACGGCGGCTGCGGCCCGTACCACCAGCTGCGCGGGATGGCCGAGCTTGAGCCGGGCCGCGGCGATGTTGCCGCCGAAGTTGCCGATTCCGGCGGCGGCCCCGATCAGGCCGAGGATCAGCAGCTGTTCCCAGCCGCTGGCATCGTGCGACTTGGCGACGAACGCCGGGTAGAGGAACAGGAATCCGACCATCACCTTGATGGTGCAGTTGCCCCAGAGCGCGGTGATCGTGTTGCGGCCCAAGGGCTGACGTACGGCCGTGGGCTTGCCGGGGTGACGGCGCACGTCGCCCTGGTCACCCGACTGACCGTGGTAGCTCAGCGTGGTGGGCACCTCACCCTCGGTGACCTCGACCCACTTCGGGATCCGCATCGAGAGCACCGCGCCGGCGACGCTGACCGCGACGACGACGTACAGCGCCCCGGGCAGTTGAGCCACGTTGAACAGGTATTCGGCCCCCGCGGCGATGCCGCCGCCGACGACGGTGCCGCCGAGCAGGCCGAAGGTGGTCAGGCGGGAGTTCACCCGGACCAGGTCGATCGAAGGGGGCAGCACGCGCGGGGTGACCGCGCTGCGCAGCACCGAGAACGATTTGGACAACACCATCATGCCGAGCGCGCACGGGTAGAGCACCCACGACGGATAGCTTCCGGTGGCGCCGTCGTAGTTGGCGATCAAGATCACGATCAGCCCGGTGCGCAACGCGAACGAGGCCGCCAGCGCCATCCGGCGACCGTGCTGCAGGCGGTCCAGCGCTGGCCCGATCAGCGGGGCGATCACCGCGAACGGCGCGATGGTGATCAGCAGGTACAGCGCGACCTTGCTCTTGGACTCGCCGCTGGCCGCGGCGAAGAACAGCGTGTTGGCCAGTGCGACGGCCATGGCCGCGTCGACAGCGAAGTTCGCCACCACCGGCCAGGTCAGCGCGGTCAGCCCGGATTTGTCGGCGCCGTCGGCGGTGGCCGCGCGGTGCACGAAACCGTACATCCGCGAACCCATTTCGCGGCTGCGCGCCGCGGCGGCCCGGGTGACCGTGACCTTCTCACCGGCTGCCGCGCCGACCCCGTGGGAGCGTTGCGGGTCGTCCTGCCTCGGGTGCTCGGCGGTGTGCTGCTCGTCGAGCGGCGGCAGCCAGCGGTTGGAGCTGGGCACCGATTGCCTACGTGGCCGCCGCGGCGTCTCGTCGCTGGGGTAGTTGGCCATTCCGGGATGTTCCTCGCCGTGATCGGCAGGCGGCCGCGGCGGGTAGTAGGTCACCCCCCGATTCTCTCTTATCCGGCGCGCAGGCGGCCGACAGGCGACCGGTGTGGTCTGTGGTTGCCCCGATCAGGCACTATGGAGGCGATGGAAAGCGTGACCGAATCTGCTGAGCAGACCACCGAAACCGGCCCGGCGGCACCGTCGCAGGAGCAGGAGGCGGTGCTCTTGGGTGCCGCCGAGCAGGCTCGCGCTGCGCTGATCGAGTTCAGCGGCGAGGGCACCGTGGGTGAATACCTCGGCGTGAGCATCGAGGATGCCTCCTCGGCCACCCACCGATTCCTGGCTGACCTGCCTGGTTACCGCGGTTGGCAGTGGGCCGTCGTGGTGGCTGCCTACCCCGGCGCCGACCACGCCACGATCAGCGAGCTGGTCCTGGTCCCGGGGCCGACGGCGCTGCTGGCGCCGGAGTGGGTGCCGTGGGAGAACCGGGTCCGTCCTGGGGACCTCGGGCCCGGCGACCTGTTGGCCCCGCCGCCGAATGATCCGCGTCTGGTTCCGGGGTACGTGGCCACCGGGGATCCGCTGATCGACGACGCCGCGCTCGAACTCGGCTTCGGGCGGCGTCAGGTGCTCAGCGAGTGGGGCCGGGAGCAGACGGCCCAGCGCTGGCACGACGGCGACTACGGGCCGGATTCGGCGATGGCCCGCTCGACGCGTCGGGTCTGCCGCGACTGCGGCTTCTACCTACCGCTGGGCGGTGCGCTGGGCGTGATGTTCGGTGTGTGCGCCAACGATCTGTCCGCCGACGGGCATGTGGTGGAGGCCGAGTACGGCTGCGGGGCCCATTCGGACACCCCGCAACCGCCCGGCACCGGGTCGCCGATGTACGAGCCGTACGACGACGGTGTGCTCGATCTCGCCGACTGAGCTGGGCTCAGTTCTCGGCGGCGGTCTTGATCCGCGCCAGCGAAGAGTTCATCCCGTCGACGAGTTCGTCCTCGAAGCTGGGGACTCCGCCGAACAATGCGCCGACCAGAGCGTTGGATACGGCCGTGGTGCCGTTCTCGGCGTGCCGGGATTCGGTCACCCGGGTACCGGTGTCGGTCGGTTCCAGTTCGTAGCTCCACACGGTGTTGTTGCCCTCCACCAGGAAGGACAGCTTCTTGTTGTCGACGACCTCGGTGAGGCGTGACGTGGTGGGCCAGAACATGAACTTGCGTCGGTTGAGGTTGAACGTGCGGGTTCCCGGACGCAGCGGGCCGAGTGGCTTCATCAGCCGGCACTGCGGGCTCCACTGCGGCATCCGGCTCAGGTCCGAGATCAACCCCCAGACCTTGTCAACCGGTGCGTCGATGTCGATGGTGGCTTGCAGCAGGGGTGCGGCCATGGTGTCTCCTCAGGTCAATCCGCTTTGCGCACCGCGGGATCCGCGGCGTACGGCGCGGCGCTGGATCAGAAAGATGGTCGTGCCGAGAACGCCGATCGCCAGTCCGGCGAGTGCGAACGGCCGCCAGTGTTGCAGATCGCTGACGGTGAAGGTCAGGACGGTCGCGATCAACCAGCCCGTGGCGATCACCACAATCACCGGCCACGGCTCCAGTAGTGCAGCAGGCAGGGCCGGCGGTTGGGGTTCCGGCGTGTCGTTGGTGTCCTCGGTCATCGGTGACCAACGTATCCGATGCGGTCCGTATTCATTGGTCTTGGTTTTAGCCCTTTACCTTCAGCGCCTCAGTACTATTTCCGATGTGAAGGATCCGGAGGCGCGACTCGCGAATGACCTGGCGCTGGCAGTTGTTCGTCTCGCGCGTCAATTGCGTACGCGGCGTGCGGAATCCCCGGTTTCGCTGACCCAGTTCTCAGCGCTGGCCACCCTGGCCAAGGAGGGCGCGATGACGCCGGGCGCCCTGGCGTTGCGGGAGCGGGTACGCCCCCCGTCGATGACGCGGGTGATCGCCTCACTGGCCGAGCAGGGCCTGGTGGCCCGTGCCGCGCATCCGCTGGACGGACGCCAGATCGTGGTGTCTGCCTCGCCGGCCGGGATGACCCTCGTCGAGGCCGAGCGCAGGGCGAGTCAGGAGTGGCTCACGACGCAGCTGTCGCGCCTGGATCCGGATGAGCGCCAGACTCTGGTCACCGCAACTGATCTGATGTCGGCCATGGTTTTCGAAGGCGCGTGAGTCAACTGCAGGTCATCGATATCGAGGATCCGGCCGATTCCCGGTTGGACGACTTCCGCGATCTGAACAGCGTGGATCGCCGTCCCGATCTGCCCAGCGGAAAAGGCCTGGTGATCGCCGAAGGCGTGCTGGTGGCGCAGCGCCTGCTGGCCTCCCGGTTCGTCCCCCGCGCGCTGCTGGGCACCGACCGGCGCCTGACGGAACTGGGTGCCGACCTCGACGGCGTCGACGTGCCGTTCTACCGGACCAATGCCGACGTGATGGCCGCCGCGGTCGGATTCCACCTCAACCGTGGCGTGCTGGCCTCGGCGTCGCGGGCGCCGGAGCTGTCGGTGGCGGAGGTCATCTCCGGGGCGCGCACCGTGGCGGTGCTCGAAGGGGTCAACGACCACGAGAACCTCGGATCGATCTTCCGCAATGCCGCCGGGTTGGCGGTCGATGCGGTGGTGTTCGGGTCGGGATGCGCCGATCCGCTGTACCGGCGCGCCGTGCGGGTGTCGATGGGACATGCCCTGCTGGTTCCGTTCGCCCGGGCCGCCTCGTGGCTGGATGATCTGGAGCTGTTGCGGGACAAAGGGTTTCGACTCATGGCCATGACGCCAGATCCGGCCGCCGCGACACTGTCGGAGGCGATGACGCAGCTTGACGGTGACCGGGTGGCGGTACTGGTCGGTGCCGAGGGGCCGGGCCTGACCGAGCGGACGATGCGCGCCAGCGATGTGCGCGTGCGTATCCCGATGTCGCGCGGCACGGATTCACTCAATGTCGCCACGGCCGCAGCGCTCGCGTTCTACGAGCGTGCCCGGCTCGGAGGCTGAGATCGCGTTAGATTGACACCGTGACCGACGATTCCACTCCGTGGGGGACCGGCCTGACGGTGGCCGGTTTCGTGGCCGTGGTCCTGGGCGCGGCGATCGTGGTGCTCGGGATGGGGCTCCTGCGCGTGCACCCGCTGCTGGCGGTGGGGCTGAACATGGTGGCGGTCGGCGGGCTGGCTCCCACCGTGTGGGGCTGGCGGCACCGGCCGGTGTGGCGCTGGTTCGTGCTGGGGTCGGGCGTCGGTGTGGCGTGCGGGTGGCTGGCGCTGCTGGCCATTGGATTGACGCAGGGTTGATCTGATTAGCGCTCAGGCCACCAGTTCTGCGGCGGTGTAGTTGGCGTCGAGCAGCCCGGCGATGGCCTCGTCGCGGCGGAAGGGCCTGCCGTGGACTGCGAACATCCGCTCGGCCGTGGTGGTTTCGGGTTGCCAGCCGGTTGCGGTCAGGTAGTCCGCGACGGCGTTGCGGTCGCCCGAGAAGATCAGCTCTGACAGGTCGTCCAGCTCCAGCCCCTGCTCGCGTTGGTGGTCGGTGAGCGTCCGTATCCGGCTCTCGGCCAGCTCGGAGTGCCCGGTGATCCAGTCGGTGGCGATGCGGCTACCCGGGGCGCTCAGCGCGGTGATGTTGTCGAACAGCCGATCCTGGGCGTCGGGCGGTAGATAGCCGAGCAGTCCTTCGGCGATCCACGCGGTCGGAGCCTGCGGGTCGAAGCCGCGTGCGCGCAGGGCGGCGGGCCAGTCGTGGCGCAGATCGATGCCGATGGCGTGCAGCTCCGCGGCCGGCGCGGCGCCCAGATCGGCGAGTGCGCGGCCCTTGAACTCGATCACGGCCGGCTGATCCAGTTCGAACACCGTCATCCCGGTCGGCCAGGGCAACCGGTAGGCGCGGGCATCGAGACCCGAGGCCAGGATGACCGCCTGGCGGATACCGGCGTCGATGGCGGCCAGGAAGAAGTCGTCGAAGTAGCGGGTGCGGATGGCCATGCCGTCGGCGATCACGTGCGGATCGAGCGGCTCGGCGGCTCCGTCTGCGACCAGGTCGCCCTGGGCCAGGCGGACGTAGTAGTCCACACCGACGGCGTCGACCAGTGGTCGGGCGTACGGGTCGGAGATCAGCGGGTCGGCGGCGCTGGAGGCCAGTGCCCGGGACGCGGCGACGCCGGTGGCGGTGGCACCCACGCCGGTGGCCAGGTCCCAGGTGTCGTTCTCGGTCCGCGCCATGATGCCCCCCAGATGTATAGCAAAGCTAGTTATTAGCCACTATAACTAATCTGCGGGCGTGCCGGGGAGTCGCGTGCACCACATCGCGAAGTCGGGGCCGAAATGCACTACGCCGCGGGTCGCTGCTCGATGGTGGCTGCGATCCGCGGCGTAAGCGATCAAACGGTCAGGGCTGGGTGCCTGACGAACGCACGCCCAGCAGCACGTCCTCCCAGGCCGGAACCGCGGGGCGCGCCTTGCGGCCGCGCTTGGGTGCCGGGGGAGCGGGAGTGGGCGCAGGCGCGGGATCGGCGGGTCGGCCGAACTGATCGGGGGCTGCGGCCGGGACGTGATGGACCGCGTCGGCCTCGTGATTGTCGAACAGGTGCGGGACCGCGGCGACCGGGCGCAGCGGCCGGTCGAAATCGGGATTGATCAGCTGGCGGGCCGCATCGTCCGACGCGGAGACGGTGCCGCCGTGGGCCCCGGGACTGAACCGGAAATGCGCGACGTTGTCCGACCGGCCGGCCTTCCAGGCCAGCTGCACGGTCCATCGGCTGTCTTCATTGCGCCAGGCGTCCCACGCGATCGAATCGGGGTCAAGGCCCCGGGCGACGATGGCCTGCGTGACGGTTTCGAGCAGCGTCAGCACTGCGGGTCCGTCGGCCAGCACCGGATGCGCCGCGGTGGCCAGCTCGGCCGCACGCGCGCGCTCCAGTAGCACCGGATGAGCGAACCGCTCGACCCGCTCGATAGGCACCCCGGCTGCCGTGGCCAACTGCTCGACCGACGCCCCGGCGCGAATCTTTGCCTGAATCTCCTTGGGTCGCAGCACGTTCTGCACCTCTACATCGATCTCGGACTGATTCGAGGAGACCTTGTCTCCGCGCATCGCGGCGCGCAGCCGATCATCGACACGCAAGCTGAACGTCTCTTTGGAGTCGTCGTCTTCGCAGATGATGCGCCTGCCGTCTACGTTCAATCCAACGACTCTGAGTTCTCGCATACCGACCTGACCTCCTGCGCGAACCCTACTGCGTTATCAGCCCGTTACCGGGCTGACACGCTGGTGGGAGACGGCGGAGATCGAAGGTTGACTCAGAGCTGGCCGACGACCCAGTCGACGCAGGCGGTCAGGGCGCTCACGTCGTCAGGCTCCACGGCCGGGAACATGCCGATCCGAAGCTGGTTACGGCCCAGCTTGCGGTAAGGCTCGGTGTCCACGATCCCGTTGGCGCGCAGCACCTTGGCGACCGCGGCGGCATCCACCGAATCGTTGAAGTCGATCGTGCCGACCACCTGCGAGCGCAGGGCCGGATCGGTGATGAACGGGGTGGCGAACGACGTGCCCTCGGCCCATGAGTACAGCCGCTGTGAGGAGTCGGCGGTGCGCTTGACGGCCCAGTCCAGCCCGCCGTTGCCGTTGAGCCAGTCGATCTGCTCGGCCAGCAGGATCAGTGTGGCGATGGCCGGGGTGTTGTAGGTCTGGTTCTTGAGACTGTTCTCCACCGCGATGGGCAGCGACAGGAAGTCGGGCACCCAGCGGCCCGATGCGCCGATCGCCTCGATGCGGGCCAGCGCCGCGGGGCTGACGATGGCCAGCCACAGACCGCCGTCGCCGGCGAAATTCTTCTGCGGCGCAAAGTAATACGCATCGGTGTCGGCGATGTCGACGGGCAGGCCGCCGGCGGCCGAGGTGGCGTCGATCAGAACCAGGGCATCGCCGGCCGGACGCTGCACCGGCACCGAGACGCCGGTCGAGGTCTCGTTGTGTGCCCAGGCGACGGCGTCGACAGACGGGTCGGACTGGGGCTGCGGTGCGGTGCCCGGGTCGGTCTTGACGACGATCGGGTCGCCGACGAACGGGTTCTTGGCCACGCACGACGCGAACTTCGAGCTGAATTCGCCATAGGTCAGGTGCAGCGAGCGCTTGTCGATCAGACCGAACGCCGCGGCATCCCAGAATGCAGTCGAGCCGCCGTTGCCCAGGATCACCTCGTACCCGTCGGGAACCGAGAACAGCGTGCGCAGTCCGTCGCGGACGCGACCCACCAGATTCTTGATCGGCGCCTGCCGATGGGACGTGCCGAACAGATCCCCGGCAGCGGCCAGCGCGGTCAGTTGCTCGGGGCGGACCTTGGAGGGGCCACATCCGAAACGGCCGTCGCGGGGCTTGAGGTCGGCGGGGATGATCAGTTCAGCCATGCCGACAAGCCTAAAGTCGGCCGCTAGAGGGTCAAAATCCGGGCACCGTCGGTGGTGACGGCCACGGTGTGTTCGCTGTGCGCGGCGCGGGCCCCGGTGACGGTGCGAAGCGTCCAGCCGTCGGGATCGTGGACGTAGCCCGTGGTGCCGTCGGCGATCAGCATCGGCTCGATCGCGATCACCAGCCCGGGCTGCAGCCTGAGGCCTTCCCCGGGCTGTCCCGAGTTGGGAACGTGCGGCGCCTCGTGCATGGTGCGCCCGATGCCGTGGCCGCCGTGGTTGGCCAGCAGGCCGTAACCGGCGTCGCGGGCCACCGACGCGATGGCGTGCCCGATGTCGCCCAGGGTGTTGCCCGGCCGTACGGCGGCGATCCCGGCCGCCAGGGCCGCGTCCGTCGCCTCGATCAATGCGGTGTCGGCCGTCCGCGGGGTGCCCACGACGAAGCTGCGGGCGGAGTCTCCACACCAGCCGTCCAGCACTGCTCCGAAGTCCACGGCCACGAGGTCCCCGTCGGCCAGCACGGTGCCGTCGGGGATGCCGTGCACCACCGCGTCGTTGACACTCACGCACAGCACCGCCGGGAACGGGCGGGGCGCCCAGCGCGGGTGGTAGTCGAGGAACGGAGATGTGGCGCCGCGCGCGGCCAGGATTTCGGCGGCGATCCGGTCCAAATCGGCCGCGGTGTGACCTGGGACGGCCTGATCGGCGATAGTTCGCAATGTTTCCGCGACTATTTTTCCGGCCGCGGCCATCGCTTCTACCTGGTCTTTTGGCTTCAGATTGACCACGGGCAGTCACCTATCGGCAAACGATTCAAATCAGGCATGGACATTTACTCGATACCTGCGGTACCGTTTGTACAACAAGTGGGTAGATGTAAACCTCAGACAATTATAGAGAGGTCTGCAACATGGCTCGGACCAAGATGGTCAGGCGTTGGCGCAAGAACATGGACGTCAGCGACGACATTCAGTACGTCGATATGCTCGCAACGTTGTCCGAGGGGTCGGTGCGACGCAATTTCAACCCGTACAAGGACATCGAGTGGGACTCGCCTGAGTTCGCGGTGATCCCCAACGATCCGCGCTGGATCCTGCCGTCGACCGACCCGATGGGTGGTCACGCGTGGTATCAGGCACTGCCGGTCGAACGGCAGATCGAGATCGGCATGTGGCGCCAGGCCAACGTCGCCAAGGTCGGCCTGCACTTCGAGAACATCCTGATCCGCGGCCTGATGGAGTACTCGTTCTGGGTGCCCAACGGTTCGCCGGAATACCGGTACTGCCTGCACGAATCCGTTGAGGAGTGCAACCACACCCTGATGTTCCAGGAGATGGTCAACCGCATCGGCATGGACGTGCCGGGCATGCCGCGCCTGCTCAAGTGGCTGCAGCCGCTCATCCCGCTGGCCGCCGGCCCGCTGCCGATCCCGTTCTTCTTCGGCGTGCTCGCCGGCGAGGAGCCCATCGACCACACGCAGAAGAACGTGCTGCGCGAGGGCAAGGCACTGCACCCGATCATGGAACGGGTCATGGCGATCCACGTCGCCGAGGAAGCCCGGCACATCTCCTTCGCGCACCAGTACCTGCACAAGCGGGTGCCGAACCTGCGCCGCCGTCAGCGCTGGATTCTCTCGCTGTTCGTGCCGCTGACCATGCGCATCCTGTGCTCGGCGATCATCGTGCCGCCGCGCGCGTTCTGGAAGGAATTCGACATCCCGCGCTCGGTGCGCAAGGAGCTGTTCTTCCGTTCGCCCGAGTCGCGCAAGATGCTGCGGGACATGTTCGGCGATGTCCGTATGCTGTGCCACGACACCGGCCTGATGAACCCGATCGCCAAGCTGGTGTGGCGGATCTGCAAGATCGACGGGCCGCCGAGCCGCTACCGTAGCGAGCCTCAGCGCGAGCACCTGGTCTCGGTCGCCTAAAGCTCGCCCAGAGGGTCTGAAGGTTTTTTATGCCCCATGTGATCACCCAGTCGTGTTGTAGCGACGGGTCCTGTGTCTACGCGTGCCCGGTGAACTGCATCCATCCCTCACCGGATGAGCCGGGCTTCGCGACCGCCGAGATGCTCTACATCGATCCCGAGGCGTGTGTGGACTGCGGCGCATGCGTCAGCGCCTGCCCCGTCGGTGCGATCGCGGCCGATACCAAGCTGACCGAGAAGCAGCTGCCCTTCGTCGAGCTCAACGCCGCGTTCTACCCGAAGCGGGAAGGCAAGCTGCCGCCGACGTCGAAGCTGGCACCGGTGATCGCGGCGCCGAAGGTGACCGCACATTCGGGTGGGCCGTTGACGGTGGCGATCGTGGGCTCGGGCCCGGCCGCCATGTATGCGGCCGACGAGCTGCTGACGCAGCGCGGGGTGCGGGTCAATGTCTTCGAGAAGCTGCCGACGCCTTACGGGCTGGTGCGTGCCGGTGTGGCACCGGACCATCAGGGCACCAAGCGGGTGACGAAGCTGTTCGACGTTATCGGCAAGCAACCAGGGTTCCGGTTCTTCCTCAACGTCGAGGTCGGTAGGCACCTGTCGCACGCCGACCTGCTGGAGCACCATCACGCCGTGCTGTACGCGGTGGGTGCGCCCAACGACCGCCGGCTCGACATCGACGGCATGGGCCTGCCCGGGACGGGGACGGCGACCGAGATGGTGGCCTGGATCAACGGGCATCCCGAATTCACCGATCTACCGGTGGACCTGAGCCACGAGCGGGTCATCATCGTCGGCAACGGCAACGTCGCATTCGACGTGGCCCGGGTGCTCACCACCGATCCGAACGTACTGGCCCGCACCGACATCTCCGATCATGCGTTGGCGGCCCTGCGCACCTCGAAGATCTCCGAGGTGGTGATCGTGGCCCGCCGCGGCCCCGCCGAGTCCGCCTTCACCCTGCCCGAGCTGATCGGCCTGACCGCGAGCTGCGACGTCGTGCTCGACGATGCCGATCATCAGCTGGTGGTCGCAGATCTGGCCCGTGAGACCGATCCGCTGACCCGCAACAAGCTGGAGATCCTGACCAAGCTGGGTAATGCGTCCGCACCGCTGACCCGGCCGCGGATCCGGCTGGCCTACCGCCTCACCCCGCAGCGCGTGCTCGGCGAGGACCGGGTGACCGGCATCGAATTCGGTGTCACTGGAACCGATCAGGTGCGTACGCTCGACGCCGGCCTGGTGCTGACCTCAATCGGCTACCGCGGCAAGGCGATTGCCGATCTTCCGTTCGATGACGATGCGGCCGTCGTGCCCAACGACGGCGGACGCGTCCGCGACACGTCCGGGGCCTATGTGGCCGGCTGGATCAAGCGCGGGCCCACCGGCTTCATCGGCACCAACAAGTCGTGTGCGGCGCAGACCGTGCACCAGCTGGTCGACGATTACAACGCCGGCGTGCTGACCGCCCCGGCGCACAAGCCGGCCGCCCTGGAGAAGCTGGTGCGGACACGCCAGCCCGCCATGATCGACGCCGCCGGGTGGCAGGCCATCGACGCAACCGAGATCGCGCGCGGTGGCGAAGACCGGCCGCGCGACAAGTTCACCTCGGTGGAGGAGATGATCGCGGTCGCCGCGACAGCGCCGAAACCGACTGTGCGACAGCGTCTCACCGCGAGCCTGCAAGCGCACTGAGTTGCCGGACCCGGCTTGGGCTTACTCGAAGCCGGGCCCGTGCAACGGCTCCCCGAAGCGCATCGATAGATCCAAAAGCGGGTCGACGGTTCGTAGCGCCAACTCGACGCGGTCGGACAGGGAGCCCGTCAACAGCACCCAGGAGTGCCCGGCGGCCGTCAGCGCATCGGCGAACCAGTCGGTCATCGCCGCCCGGATGTCCAGGTCGCCCTCTCGCATCCCGTCGTCGTGCCACGGCACATCGGCATGATGGGTGAGCAGATACACCGCACGGTGCGGCACCCGGGTCCACGGCTGACTGCTGCGCGCGGCGGTCCCGAGATAGCGTCGTTCCCACACCGCGGTGGCGAATGCGTCGGTGTCACACACCAGGATCGGTGAACCGTCGCGGGCCGCAGCCTCCTCCCGGCGGTTCTGCTCGGCCCCGATGGCGTCGAAATCGGCGTGATCCCACACCAATTCGTCGATCGCGCGGTCGGGTTGGCGCTCCCAGAGCCCAGCGGTGTACTCGCGGCCGTACTCCTCGACGTTGCGGGTCGTGGCCCACACCCCGCCGCGTGCCGCATAGTGCTGCTGCAGCCGCTCCGTGACCGTCGTCGTCCCGGTCGACTCCGCGCCCACCACCACGACCCGGGTGGTCAACCCGGCGCGGGTGGCCGAGGACAGTTCCGGCCACCGGCCGGCCAGGTCGCGGCGGACGGCCGAGGCACTGACCGGGCTCCGGGTGATCCGCACACTCGCGGCGTGGAACCAGCGTGCGAGCTCGTCACCGTAGTCGTCGCCGCAGAACACCGCGTCGACCCGGTCCGGGCAGTCTGCCGCCCGCAGCCCGGCGCGCATGGCGGCCACCTGTGCTGCCCACACTCGGTGGTCGGTGACGTCCAGCGGTGCATCGCAAGGGATTCCGGCAACGGTCACGTTGGTCTGAGCGGTATGGGTATCGCGGAGCCAGGCCACCCGAGCCGCCAGCGGTACGGTCTCCGGGGCCGCCGCCATCACGAGCACGCTCACCCGGTCGCAGCGGTCCGCGGCGGCGGTGATGGCGGCGTGATGTCCGCGATGGGGCGGATAGAACTTGCCGATGAACAGGCCGTGACCGAACTCGCTCATGGCACCCGCACCTTCCGCCAGGACTGCAGCCCCGACAGGCACAGCATCAGGAACACCACATAGATCGCCGCCGTCAGATTCAGATCGCGGCTCAGGTAGAGCGGGATGTAAACACAGTCGGCCGCGATCCAGAAGTACCAGGTCTGAAGGTATTTGCCGTTCAACAGCCATTGCGCGACCAACGACAGGCTCGTCGTGAGCGCGTCGAGAAACGGGGCCGCGTCGTGCGCGGCGCGCAAGACGACCGTCAGAAGCGCGGTACCCGCGACGACAATGCCCACACACCAACCGATTTGGTCCGGGCGCGCCCGGGTGACCACCAGTGGGGTGCGGCCGGCGTTGCCGTACTGCCACTGCCACCACCCGGCGAAACCCAGCACGATGTAGAGCACCTGCAGACCGGCGTCGGCCCACAGCCGGGCCGAGGCGAACAGCACCAGGAAGAACAGGCAATTGGCGATGCCCACCGGGAAGTTGGCGATGTGCCGGCGCACGGTCAGTGCCACGCACAGCCCACCGGTGACGAAGCCCAGCAGCTCGGCCCAACTCACCGCGTCACCGCCCAGGACGAACAGTGTGGTGGTGAGCGGTTGCACGAGTTGCGCCAGCCAGTCCAGCATCGACCCTCCCTCCGATCGTCTCGCGTCGACCCTAACCGGGAGCGGTGAACTCGAATCCGCGTGCGGTCAGCACCGCGATCAGATCGGCGCACGCCCTGGGTTGGAACCGTGCGATGAACGCGTCCTCCTGGGCGGCCCACCGGTCCCAGTGCGGCCGGTAGGTCTCGCCGTCGCGTTCCAGTGCACGCCGCTTGCGCTCGGTGTCGTCGGCATCGACCCAGATGCCCAGATCGGCCAGCGCCCGGGTGGCCGGGGTGAGCGCACCGATGCCCTCGACGATGAGACGTTGTCCGGGTTCGACCGTGTGCCAGCCGCTGGGCGCAGCTGATGTCCAGTCCCATTGGCGCCAGCGCCCGGTATACCCGGCCGCTCGCGGCTCGAGCAGCGATCGCCGCACATGTTCTGCGGCCCACGACAATCCGTCCCAACCCGGATAGATGGCGTCGAGACGGACCACCGCGCTGTCGGCCCACCTGTCGTGCAGCTGTGCCGCCAGAGTCGACTTGCCCGACCCGGAACGGCCGTCGATAAGAACAGTCGTCACCGTGGGGCCGAGGCGGCCCAGGACGTCATCGAGTGCCAATGAAGTTCCAGGCTCCGGAGGCCACCGACACGGCGATGGCGGCTGCTGCGATGACGAATCCCGCCGCGATCAGGGCGAATTCGCGTGTGCCGAACGGCGACGGCCGGGCCCAGGTCCGGGTGGGGTAGGCGCCGAACCCGCGGGCCTCCATCGCGGTGGCAAGCTTCGATCCGCGCCGTACGGCGAATACCAGCAGGGCGAACGTCTGCCCGGCGATCCGGCGCACCCTGGCGTGGTCCGCCACGCCGCGGGCGCGTCGGGCGTAACCGAGGTACTGCCAGTCCTGTCCGAGCAGTCCGACCAGACGCAGGCCGGCCAGCGCGCCGAGCACGAACCGGGCCGGCAGCCGCAGCACCTGCCCCAAACCGTCTGCCAATTCGGTCGATTCGACGCCGATGAACAGGATCACCGACGGCAGTGCGATCGCCAGGACCCGCAGGAAGGTAGCCGCCGCGAGAGCGATGGATCCGTCACTGATCGTCACGAGGAAGAAGTGCCAGTACACCGTTCCGCCGACCTGCCCGTAGAGCAGGATGGTGATCGCGGTGAGCGTGGCCGCGAGAGCCACCACTGCGCCCCGGGTCAGCGCCGCTCGCAATTTCACACCGATCACGACGAACAGCACGATCTCACCGACCAGCGCGGTCAGCGCCGACACCCAGTCGACCGACAGCACCAAGGCACCCGCGATGATCAGCGCGGTGAGCAACCGAGCGACCGGATTGATCACGATGCGGTCTCCGCGGTGGGCTCCCAGTCGGGCAATACGATCCGGGCGTCAGCGAGTAGGCCGGCGAAGTCGAGATCGTGGGTGGCCGCGACGACGGCCGTACCGCCGTCGGCGATTTCGGCCAGCAGCCTGGTCAACTCCTCCCACGTGCGCCGGTCCTGGCCGAATGTCGGCTCGTCGAGGATGATCACCCTGGGCGCCGTTGCCAGCATCGTGGCCACCGAGAGTCGGCGCTTCTCTCCACCGGAGAGGGTGTAGGGGTTCACCGCCGCGAGATGTGCCAGGTGGAGGCGTTCGAGGAGCTCGTCGGTGCGGGTGGTGATTTCGGCGGTGCTGAGCTTGATCGCCCTGGGACCCAACGTGAGTTCGTCGCGCACCGTGGCGGCGAGGAACTGGTGCTCAGGATCCTGGAACACACTGCCGATCCGGGTGAGCAGTTCTTTCGACCGCCATTTGACGGGATTGCGGCGTGACGGGGAGGGCGCGAAGTCTGGGTGCGCCTCAAGACGTCCGGCAGGCGCGGGCAACAGGCCGCCGAGGGTGAGTGCCAGCGTCGACTTGCCGGCTCCGTTCGGGCCGGTGATCACCGTGGTCTGGCCGGCGTCGATCTCGAAATTCAATCCGACGTGCATCGGGGGATCACCCGGGTGGGCCAGCGCGAGATCTGCGGCGCGCAGCAATGATTCGCGTGTTCCGGACCGGTGGCGGATGATCTCGGGTAGCGGGGTGTCGGGTACCCAGACACCCGATCGGACCAGGTAGTCGTGGTTGCGCCGGATGGTCGCATCGGGTGATCCGTCGGAGATCACCTGGCCGTCGGCGCCGAGCACGACGACGCGGTCGATGATGGGCATCCAGACATCGGTGCGGTGCTCGATGACGATGAGCGTCGCGCCGGTCCGTGCGGCCGAAGCGCCAACCGCGTCCCGCACTTCGAGGACACCTACGGGGTCGAGGTTGGCCGTCGGTTCGTCGAGCAGGATGAGCCCGGGATCCATCGCGATCACCCCGGCCAGTGCGAGACGCTGCTTCTGTCCACCGGACAGCTCCGAGGTGGATTGGGACAGACCGAGATTCAGCCCGACGGCGTCGAGGGCCGCTCGGACCCGGGGCCAGATCTGTTCGCGCGCGACGCCGAGGTTCTCCATGCCGAAGGCGACGTCGTCACCGACCCGGGACAGGATCACCTGGGCATCGGGATCCTGTAGCACCATGCCGATCCGATGGCGTTGTTCGCTCGGCGCGGCGCCGTCGACCTGGATAACGCCGGCCTGCTTGCCCTCTTCGGCGCCGCCGAGCAATCCCGCAATGCCGTGCAGCAGAGTCGATTTCCCGGCCCCGGATGGCCCCAGCAGCAACACCCGCTCACCGGGCTCGATCTGCAGATCGAGATCCCGCACGGCCCAGGCGGCGCGTCCGGCATGACACCAACCCCAGGTGTGCGCCGTGACGGTGGCGCCGGCGCCGTGCGGTGAGCTCATCGAGCCTCGGGGCCGATCCGCCCCGAGGCGAACCGACTGAGCGCTCCGGTCTTCGCCAGACTCCTGACCGCGAACCAGGACAGGAGCCCGGCCACGAGCGCACCGGAGACGATCGCCGAGGCCGTGTAGATCACCGCGAACGTGTTGGCCGAACCGGGATACCAGAGGATGAGGTCGTTGATAGCCAGGGCCAGCCCGGCGACGGCGCCCGCGATGAGCGCGACCGGCAATCCCCAGCGACGGTAGAGGAAAGCCGCGAACACCAGTTCCGCGCCGAGGCCCTGCACCAGCCCGGATTCGAGCGTGAGCACGCCCCACTGGTTGCCGACCAGCGCCGACACCGTGGCCGCGACGAGCTCGCCGTACAGGGCCGCGCCCGGCTTGCGGATCACCAGGGCGGTGAGCACGCCGGCGAACAACCATCCGCCGGCGAGCAACGCCTGCAGCCCAGGAAGCACCGCCGTCAACGGTGCGCTGATCGGGTTGGACGCGATGTTCCACACGACGAACACCAGCCCGGCCGCCGTCGCGAGGACGCTGGCGACGACGATGTCCACGACCCGCCAGCGCAGCGCGCGGGCAGTCGGCGTGGTGTCGGTGGGCTGGGTGTTCATCGATCTCCTTCGTGGCAGGAGATCAGTATGGACTCTGGGTGATGGCGGGGGAGCGGGCTACTGCCCCGACTGCATGGCCTGTGCGATCTCCTCCGGGCTGACCTCGCGCACAGGCTGCCCCAGCGACCACTGGTGGCCGAACGGATCGCGCACCATGCCGTAGCGGTCGCCCCAGAACTGGTCCTCCAGCGGCATGACGACCTCTGCACCGGCATCGACCGCCTTGGCGAACTTGGCCTCGACATCGGTCACGGTGAGGTGGATGGTCACCGGGGTGCCGCCAAGGGCCTTGGGCGTCGTCGACTTGCCGTCGTTGAACTCGGGAAAGTCGTCGTTGAGCATGACCGTGGACCCGTTGATGGCGAGTGCGGCGTGAATGAGTTTGCCGTCGGGCCCGGGCACGCGGCCCAACTCGGTGGCACCGAATGCCTTGACATAGAAGTCAATTGCCGCGGCGGCGTCGTCGACAACCAGATGCGGCAGGACTGCGGGTGTTACTTCGATCGCCATGATCTTCTCCTGGGATTCGTGAGCGGATTCAATGCAGACCCGCGCGGCGGGCGGATCTCATCGGCGGACACGTCCCATGCAACCACTGCCCTCTGACAAAAGCCCGGCCGCGAAACTACGTTTTATGACGGAAATGGCCCTGAACTCGTCAGAAACCGTAGTCTCGGCGCAGGGGGGGCAATACGTCAGGTGACCGAGAAACCCCGCGGCAGCTCAGCCCGCCCGGTCAGGGCCATCAGCACGGTCTCACCCTTGCCCAGCTCCACCGCAATCTGCGCGGCCAGGACGTTGGCCGCCTCCATCACCTCGGCCGGCAGATCCGCCGAATGGCCGGTGGCCCGGGCGATGTCCAGGCTGTGTACGGCGAGCTCGAAGATCCGGGTCGGCAGGTAGTCGCTCAACCGGATGCCGAACCCGCCGATCACCGTGATCAACGGATCGCCTGCCTCGTCGACATCGGCCAGCGCCCGGCTGACCAGCGCATCCACCGCGGCGGCCGGATCGGAGCCCAGGTCACGCCCGGCTTGCCTGCCGCGTTCGACGACGGCCTCGGCGCCGGCGTCGGACATAAACCCCCGCATGGCGGCGTAGTACTCGACCGGACCGGCCAGATCGGCCGTCGACGCCGGGTCCTGCAGATACGTGCTGACGGTGATCAGCGAGCGCGACGTGTGGCCCACCAATGCGCGCAGGTCCCACTCACCGAGGCCCGGCCCGTCAAACGAGTCCGCCGGCAGCGCTCGCACCAGTCGAGCGAAAGCATGTGCTGCCGAAGCGAATTCGTCGCGAGCGCGGCTCATGACGTGGCGATCTTGTCCCATCCGGCGACCGACTGAACGCTGCGCGGCTCGGGGCCGACGTAGATGGCGGCCGGGCGAACCAGCTTGCCCAGCCGTTTCTGTTCCATGATGTGCGCGCACCAGCCCGCGGTCCGCCCACAGGTGAACATCGCGGGCATCATCGAGGCGGGCACCTGGGCGAAGTCCAGCATCACCGCCGCCCAGAACTCGACGTTGGTCTCGATGGCCCGGTCCGGGCGGCGCTCACGAAGCTCGGCCAGCGCGGCCTGCTCCAGGGCCGCGGCCACCTCGTAGCGGGGCGCCCCAAGGCGTTTGGCGGTGGCCCGCAACACCCGGGCCCGCGGATCCTCGGCCCGGTACACCCGGTGCCCGAAGCCCATCAGCTTGTCGCCGCGATCCAGGATGGATTTCACCACCGCACGGGCATCGCCGGACTTCTCGACCTCTTCGATCATCGGCAGCACCCGGGCCGGGGCGCCGCCGTGCAGCGGCCCGCTCATCGCGCCCACCGCACCCGACAGGGAGGCCGCGACATCGGCGCCGGTGGAGGCGATCACCCGGGCGGTGAAGGTCGAGGCGTTCATCCCGTGCTCGGCGGCGGTCACCCAGTAGGCGTCGATCGCCTCGACGTGCTTGGGATCCGGGTCCCCCTGCCAGCGCGTCATGAAACGTGCTGTGACCGTGTCGCATTCGTCGATCCGGCGTTGCGGCACGGCAGGTTGGTAGATGCCGCGGGCGGACTGGGCGACGTAGGACAGCGCCATCACAGAGGCCCGGGCCAACTGGTCACGCGCAGTGGTGTCGTCGATGTCCAACAGCGGCGCGTAGCCCCAGATCGGCGCCAGCATCGCCAGCCCGGCCTGGACGTCGACGCGGACGTCGCCGCTGTGAATGGGCAGCGGGAACGGCTCGGCCGGGGGCAGGCCCGTGCCGAAACCGCCGTCGACCAGCAGTCCCCACACGTCGCCGAAGGTGACCCGGCGGTCCACGAGCTCCTCGATGTCCACACCCCGGTAGCGCAGTGCGCCGCCGTCCTTGTCCGGTTCAGCGATTTCGGTGGTGAAGGCAACGACGCCTTCGAGGCCGGCAACGAAGTCTTCCGGTACAGCTGGCATGGCCAGATTCTTGCACCAAGTCCAGGCGTAGCGTTACCGCGGTGGCCATACCGCGTGAACACGACCAACACGACCTCGCTGCCATGCGCGTGGATTACGTGGAGAAGGACGGCTGCGGCGACCTGGACGTCGACTGGCTCGGCGAGGACCCGGCAACCGGTTGGCTGACGTTGTTGCGGACCTGGCTGGCCGATGCGTACCGCGCCGGGGTGGCCGAGCCCAACGCCATGGTGGTGGCCACCACCGACTACGAGGGAAGACCCGTCACCCGAACGGTGTTGTGCAAGAGCATGGACGAGACGGGCATCACGTTCTACACCAACTATGACTCCGCCAAAGGGGCACAGCTGGCCGCGCATCCGTACGCGTCGGCGACATTCCCCTGGTACCGGCTGGGGCGCCAGGTCCATGTGCGCGGTCCGGTGACCCAGGTGAGCCGGGCGGCCACCGAGGACTACTGGTCCAAGCGCCCCCGGGGTTCACAGCTGGGGGCGTGGGCGTCGCAGCAGTCGAGCCCGATCGCGTCGCGTCCGGCCTTGCTGGACCAGCTCGCCGAGGTCACCGCGCGATTCGCCGATCTCGAAACTGTTCCGGTGCCGCCGAACTGGGGTGGATACCTGATCGCGCCGGAGAGCGTGGAGTTCTGGCAGGGCCGGGAGAACCGGGTACACAACCGAATTCGCGTGACCGGCGCCCGCGCCGAACGTCTCCAGCCGTAGTGCGCAGGTTTTTCGCCGACACCACACCGCTGCGCACCCCGGATTTCCGGCGGCTGTGGGTGGCCGGGATCCCCACGGTCATCGGCGCCAACCTGACCATCTTCGCGGTACCGGTGCAGCTGTACGTGCTCACCGAGAACTCGGCCTATGTCGGATTGTCCGGCCTGTTCGCGCTCGTCCCGCTGGTGGTCTTCGGCCTGTGGGGTGGCGCCTGGGCCGACGCGATGGACCGCAGGCTGCTGCTGATCATCGCCTCGATCGGATTGGCCGGAGCGTCCGTGCTGCTGTGGCTGCAGGCCGCACTCGCACTGAACAACGTCTGGGTGGTGCTGTGCCTGCTGTCGGTCCAGCAGGCGTTCTTCGCGATAAACAGCCCGACCCGGTCGGCGGCCATTCCCCGGATGCTGCCGGGTGAGCAGTTGCCTGCGGCGAACGCGCTGAACATGACGAACTTCCAGTTCGGTGCGATTGTCGGACCGCTGCTGGCCGGCGTGATGTTGCACTGGGTGGATCTGTCGACGCTCTACCTCATCGATGCCATCTGCTGCCTGGTCCCGATCTGGGCCACCTTCCGACTGGCGCCGATGCCGCCGGTGAGCACCGAGGAGGGCGGCTCGCGGTGGGGGCTGACGGCAGTGCTGGACGGCTTCCGCTACCTGGCCGGCAACCGCGTGGTGTTGATGTCGTTCGTCGTCGATCTGGTGGCGATGATCTTCGGGATGCCGCGCGCGCTGTTCCCCCAGATGGCGCACGAGAGTTTCGGCGGCCCGGTCGAGGGCGGGACGGCCATGGCGTTGCTGGCGGCGGCGATGTCGGCGGGTGCGGTGGCCGGCGGTGTGTTCTCCGGCTGGCTGCCGCGGATCCGCAGGCAGGGGCTGGCCGTGGTGCTGGCCATCGTGGTGTGGGGCGTGGCGATGGTCGGGTTCGGCATCGCAGGTGGGGCAGCCGGCGGCACCGCCGGGCTGGTGTTCTGGATTGCCTTGGTGTTCTTGGCTGTTGGTGGTGCTGCCGATATGGTGTCGGCCGCGTTCCGATCGACGATCCTGCAGCAGGCGGCCTCCGACGAGCTGCGCGGCCGGCTGCAGGGCGTGTTCACGGTCGTGGTGGCCGGTGGCCCGCGACTGGCCGACACGTTGCACGGCGCGGCAGCGGCGGCGGTGGGCACGACGGTCGCCGCGGCAGGCGGCGGTGCGCTGGTTGTCGTCGGCGTGGTGCTCGCCGCGCTCGCGGTGCCGGCATTCGTGCGCTACCGGGTAGGTGTGAACGGTGCAGAGGTGACCGTTCCGCAGGAACAGTCCGAGGCTGACAAAGTATGACCACCGGCGAATGGCACCCGGCGCCACATAGTTGCCAAAATGGACCAAACAGCAGTCCTTTGAGCGATAGCATCCGATCTCGTGGTGGACGTGATGCGGCAGGACGGTTTGCGTGAACGCAAGAAGCAACGCACCCGAGCGCTGTTGATCGAGGCCGCGATCGATCTGTGCGACCGACAGGGGTTCGAGCACACCACCGTCGAGCAGATCGCGGCGGTCGCAGATGTCTCCCCGCGCACCTTCAGCCGCTACTTCGCCACCAAAGATGCCGTCGTCCTGGCGTTCGTCGACGAGGTGATCGAGGGTGTGGCGGTCGAGTTGACGGCGCAACCGGCCGAGATCGGCCATCTCGAGGCGTTGTACCGGGCTCACGTGCAGGCGTTCCGCAAGACCAAGACCGCGCCGCCGACCCAACTCACGGCCGATCGGCTGTTGGCCTCGGCGCGCATCGTCACCTCATCGCCGGCGCTGATGCACACGGCGTCGCAGTTCCGGGCGGATGCGGTCAATGTGGCGTTGTCACGGCGGATGGGCGTGGCCGGCGACGATCGCCGGCTCAAGCTGACGGCCGTCGTGTGGGGTTCGATCATCATGACTGCCATCGGCGAGCTGGGATCTCACGCCGATTGGGCTTCGGTGAGCGTCGACGACATCGTCGGGCGGATCGAGGCGACGTACGCGGATTTCCTGTCGGTCGTCGAGGGCGTGGGGTAGCCCGGGACCTGATCGCGGCGCCGTATCCAGGGAATCTGTTGTACCGGTTCGCGGTAGCGGGGGCACCGGATTGGCGCGCAGTAGACCCCGCAGATGCGGTTAGGCTCGACCGGGCCGCGCATGAAGTATTTGGAAGGGTTCGGTGGCGCAGCTCAGCGAACGCCGCTGCGCACAGCGGCACCGGGCCCGATTACCATCGAATCTTCGGATCGCCGTCGGCGGCCGATCGCTGTTCGACGGGGTCAACGAGCAAATGGGTGGGGAAAAGCAGATGACAGACGGCTGGCACGGGGGCGGCCCGGCTGATCCATTCGGCAACAACCCATTCGGCGGAACACGACGGACGATCGCTTCGGCGAAGCATGGCGTCACCGCACCGCCTGCTTCGATAGCATCACGTGGTGCGGTTCGGGGGTCTGGCTTCGCTTTCAGCGGTGTGCATCCGACTCCGCGCCGACCTGGCTCGACCGAGAACTGAAGACGGAAGGATTGGTGGCGTTTGAGCACCCCGAGTCCATTCGATTTCAGCGACTTCGGTCCCCCCGCCCGGCCCGGCAGCCCAACCGGCCCGGGCCCTGGCCCGGGTGGGCGTCCGGCACCGG
The DNA here is from genome assembly GCF_040655355.1 of Mycobacterium sp. NPDC050441. Classification (NCBI taxonomy): domain Bacteria; kingdom Bacillati; phylum Actinomycetota; class Actinomycetes; order Mycobacteriales; family Mycobacteriaceae; genus Mycobacterium; species Mycobacterium sp. NPDC050441. The sequence goes on from NZ_JBFAJS010000006.1 coordinate 277,303, forward strand.
GTCCGGGTGGGCCCTCGTCGGGATTCGATCCGTGGGCGGGGCAACCCCCGGCCCAGCCCCAGCGTGCGTCTCACGAGGTTTTCGGTGCACCGCCGGCCGGCCACCCCATGGGTGCGCAGGACGCGTTCGGCCAGCCCATCACGGTGGGGCCCGGTGCGGCAGCACTGCGGACCACCGGACCACCGTTGATCTGGTTTGCGGTGGCGCTCGCATTGGCGCTGGCGGGAGTGATTGTCGCGGTGATCGGCGCGGTCATGGGGCCGATGGTGGTCACGGCGGTGGCGGGCTGGCTGTTGGCCGGGCCGATCGCGATCGGCGCGTTGGCGATCTACACGCGGGTGGACACCCGGCGCCGCACCGATGCGATCTACTCGGCGCCGACCTGGACGTCGACGCTGTACTGGGCGGTGCTGGCGGTGTGCCTGGTGGGCATCGCCGTCGGGGCCTGGCAGATCGCACTTTGGGCGGGCAGGCTCTAGGGCGATGACGAGGGGATTGCATAGGGGATTTGTGCGCGTCGTCTCCGCCATGATGCTGGCCGTGTTGACCGGGCTGGCGACCGTGCTGGTGGGCTTGACCCTCCCGACGGCGTCGGCGCAGGGATCGGCCGGCGGGGCGAAGCGGTTCGGCGCGTGTCTGGCCGCGCAGAAGACCGGCGACCTGTTGTTGTTGTTCGACGAGTCGAGCAGCCTGCAGCAAAGCGATCCAGAGGGCGCGCGGGTGCAGGCCGCCCGCTACCTGCTGCAGACCCTCGGGCGTTACGCCGGGCGGGTGGATGCCGATCTTGAGGTGGCCTCGGCCGGGTTCTCCGACACCTACACCCTTGAACATGACTGGACTCGCCTCACCGACGCCAACGCCGACGCGACGGCGCAGCAACTGAGCGGTCTTGAGTCCAAGAACACCGGCATCGACACCGACTACTGGGTGGCCCTGGACGGGGCGCGCCAGGCGTTGGCGGCCCGCGCGAAGAACACCGAGGGCGGTCAGCGCTGCCAGGCGATCGCATGGTTCTCCGACGGCAAGATCGACTTCACCGCACGCGAGGTGGCCAAGCCGTACGCCGAAGGCGTCGACCTGAGTTCCCAGGAAGGGGTCGAGCAGGCCCGGCAGCGCGCCATCGAGTCGATCTGCCGCTCCGGCGGCGTGGCCGATCAGGTGCGGTCGTCGGGGATCGTCATGCTCGGCATCGGCCTCGGCGCGACCACTGCCCCGGCGGACTTCGACGTGATGAGCGCGATCAGCACCGGGAAGGGTCTGGCCGGGAAAACCTGCGGGGACAAGACAGATCCGGTGCCGGGCGACTTCTATTCGGTGGCCGACATCGACGACATGTTGTTCGCGTTCGACGCGCTCAACCCGGACCCGGGCATCGAGAACCAGGGTGCGGTGTGTCAGCTGCAGGTGTGCCCGGAGGCCAAGCACAACTTCGTGCTGGACCGCTCGATCAAGTCGGTGACCATCCTGGGTTCCGGCGACGTGCCCGGCGTGGTGCCCTATCTGGTGTCGCCGTCGGGGCAGACGGTCGAGTTGCCGCGGAAAGACGGCTCCGTCGACGTCGACGTCGCGGGTGTCCGGGTGTCCTACGAATGGCTGTCCGAGACCGGGCAGAACATCGTCATGCAGAACACCGGTGGCGGGGAATGGGCCGGCCAGTGGGGCATCGTCTATGTCGACCCCGCCGGTACGCACCCCGATGCGGTGTCGAAGGTCAGCATCCACATCACGACCGACATTTTCCCGGCCCTGATCAGCAGCGACGGCAAACAGGGGCATGACATCACGTGGCACAGCGGACAGACCCTGCAGGGGCTGACCTTCGGCCTCGTCGACGGGCAGAACAAGCCGGTGACGCCCACCGATCTGGCTGGTTCCGCCACGCTCTCGGCGCAACTGGTGCCCGCCGGAGCCGCACCCATCGAACTGCTCGGCGGTATCCCCAAGGAGGACATCGGCAAACCGGTGCAGGTCGACCTGAGCAAGGTCGAGCCCGGCCCGGCCACGTTGAAGATGTCACTGGTCGTCACCACCGCTCCGGCGCTGGATCCGGCGGGCGCCCAGATCGCGCCCGGCACCCAGTTGTCGCCGCAGAACGTCGACGTCAACATGCAGATCCTGCCGAAGCTCGGCCTGCCGTCGCCGGGGGAGCGGATCGACTTCGGCAGTGTCCAGGCCGCGGAGGGGGCGACGGCGTCGCTGACCATCACCGGCCCGGGCTGCGTGTGGATCGCCGATTCCGACGCCGTCACGGTGCAGGCCGGCCCTGAAGGCATCGGCACGCCGAAGGTGACCTCGGCGGCGAACTCGCCGGGCAACTGCCTGAAGGTGCAGGAGGGGCAGACCGGCAAGCTGGACGTCACCCTGCGCACTGAGCAGGACGGCCACGGCGGTCTCAACGGCACGGTGCCGCTTCATGTTGCCGCGCTGGACAACCCCGATGATTCGCAGACGGTCCAGGTGCCGTTCGCCGCGTCGTTGATCAAGCCGTTGAGCACCGTCAACTTCGTCCTGGTGCTCATCGCCGCGCTGCTGCTCGGTCCGGGCATCCCGCTGGGGTTGCTGTACCTGTCGAAGTGGTGGGTGAGCAAGATCCCCGACATCCCGCTGTTGGCCGAACGGATCCGGGCCGAGGTGCGCTCGGACATCGCGCTGCGCGACGGCGAACCCTTCGCGATGGTCGACACCGATCTGGTCAACCCGGTACCCGGGTTGGCCGGCGGTACGCGTCGGCTCTCGGTGCTGGGAACCACGCTGAGCGTGGTGTTGGGCCGCAGCCCGTTCGGCGCCGGCCACGTCAGCGTCGACGCCGGCCATCTGGTCAGCACCGGTTCCGAACTGCCCGCCACCGATGACACCGGCCTGCGCGCGGTGCTGCCGCTGGCGGTGCACAACACCTGGGTCGTGCTGCACGATCCGCGTGGACCGTCGACCGACGCCGAGGTGTTGTTGCTGGTCAGTGGCAACACCGACATCGCGGCGCGGGAGCAGCTGTACGAAGAGGTGGCGCGGCGGCTGCCCGAGGTCCTCAACGGTCTGCGGCTGCGCGCGGTTCAGGCCGGACTGGCGTCACTGCACGACGATGCCGGCCCCGGCGCATCCCCGTTCGGTGAGACAGCCGTGGGTGCGCCGGTCGGCTACGACCCGTTCGCCGACGGTGCACAGCCGATGGGGCCGCCGCCGTCGGGACCCCCGCCGATGCGACCCGGACCCGGTCAACCCGGGCCGGCCCAGCCGCAGCGGTATGACTCTGATCCGTTCGATCCCTTTGGTGGAGGAGCCTGATGCGACGATTCCTGGTAGTCGGATGCGGCGGTTCGGGTGGCGCCACGTTGGCGTTCATGATGGACCAGCTGCGTTCCGAACTGCACGCCGCCGGCGTCGACAAGGTGCTGTCGGGTTGGCAGTTCGTGCACATCGACGTGCCCAGCGCCGCTGAGTCGGGGCCTGAGGGTCTTGCCAACGTGCCCGCGCAGGGCGGCAGCTACATCGGCTGCGGCCCGCAGGGCAGCAGCTACGCGATCCTCGACGGCGCACTGTCGCAGCGTCTGGCCGCCGATGGTGCGCTGGACGCCATCGCCACCTGGGCGCCGCGCAATCCCCAAGAGGTGACCAACCCGATCTCGGCGGGCGCCGGGCAGTACCGCGCCATCGGCCGGATGATCACGCTGAGCAAGGCCAGTGAGATCCACGCCCGGCTGCAGGCGGCCTGGGATGCCCTGTTCCGGGTGGAGACCATCTCGGAGATGTCGACGGTCAGCGTGCCGGGCATGGGCCGGTTCGACCCCAATGAACCGCCGCTGGTGCTGGTGGTGTCGTCGATGGCCGGCGGTGCGGGCGCGTCGATGGCGCTGGACATCTGCCGGCTGCTGACCCTGGTCACGGGCCTGGACCCGAAGCTGATGGGCGTCTTCATGGTGACCCCCGACATCTTCGAGTCGCTGCCGGAGAGCGCGCGGATCGGCGTGCGGGCCAACGCGCTGGCCATGCTCGGCGAGATCGTGGCCAGCCAGACCGGCGCTGCCCGCGAGCATGACGTGCGGATCCTGCGGGCGTTGGGCCAGCATCACGGCGACGGCGAGCCGATCCCGTTCGCCCGCGTCTTCCCGGTGGGCCGCTACATCGGCGCCGACCGCACGCTGTTCGGCGACGGCTCCCAGTACGCGGTCTATCGCGGTCTGGCCCGCGGTCTGGCCGGCCTGATGATGAGCGGTAAGGCCAGCGACCAGTTCGTGTCCTACGACCTCGGCAACACCGCGTCCCCGACCGGTGACCGTGACGTGCTCGGCTGGGGTATCTCGTCGTGGGATGTGCTGCCGTGGGGCACCTACGGTTTCTCCAGCCTGAGCATGGGACGGGACCGCTACGCCGAGTACGCCGCGCAGCGCTTGGCCCGCAGCTGTGCCGACAAGCTGTCGTTCGGGCACCTGCAGGCCGGCAACCCGGCCTCCAGCAATGAACAGCTGGACACGCTGCTGAGCAGCCAGTGGCAGGCGCACTGCAACGAGCTGAGGATGCCGGCCGCGGCCGGCGACGAGCAGGCGCGGGTCGGGATCCTCGGCAACTGGATCGCCAACGGCGCCTTCCCGCCGGACGCGGTGACCTCCACCGTCAACGGGCTGATCGAGCGGCAACTGCGCGGCTACCTGCCCAACCCTCAGGGCATGTCCGCCGAGCAGTGGGTGCCGGTGTTCCGTCAGGCGGTGATGAACCGGCGGGCCGAGCTGGCCCGGGCCTGTTCGGAGACCGCGTACGCGATGGTGTTCTCCTGGCATCGGGAGTTCTCCGACCAGGTGGAGCAGATGGTCGGCACCGCGGCCGCCACGCTCGGCCTGCCCTATGCCCGGGAGTTGATCGACCGGCTGCGCCTGCACCTCGACAGCGTGCTGGCGCCCGGCATCGCGCAACTCGGCGCCATGGGCCCGCCCGACATCGTCGCCATCCCTCCCCAGGTCGACGCCGCCCTGCGGTCGCTACGTGGCGTGATGACCAACGCTGACCAGGTGCTGGGCATCGCACTGGACGGCTTCCGGTCCACGGTGCGCCGCCAGCTCTACGCCGATGCCGCGGCTCGGATGGCCGATGTGCTGCGCGTGATGGGCGCCGAATTGCTGGCGCCGCTGCGCGATGCGCTGGGCGAGGCGATGATCCTGTTGGAGAAGGCCCGGACCGAACCGCCGTCGGACGTCGGCCTGGCCCGCCTGTCCACCGACCAGTACGTGGCGTGGCCGTCGGACGCCGACGAGCTGGTGCCGTCGCGGTTCGCCGAAGCCAACAACGAGGTGTTGCTGATCAGCTCCTCGGCGTTCAAGCAGCGCTACGAAAACGATCTGCCCAAGGCGGTGGGCGGCTCGAACGCGATGATTCCGCTGCGCACCGCCGTCGACGACGCCACCACCCGGGTGATCCTGGGCTTGTGGCAGACCACCGGCGGGACGGCGGCGCCGGGCGGGTTGATCGAACGCACCGCGACCTGGGTGACCCGCGCGCTGGGCACCGATCCGGAGAATGGGCGGCCGCGGGTGCCGTCGATGGCGCAGTTCGACGTCCACACCCGGCCCGCCGAACTGCTGAGGCGGGCCCGGCTCTACGTGGGGCGGCCCGGTGAATCGTTCGAGGAGTTCTGCAAGGTCTCGTTGCGGGACTACGTGCAGGGTGCGGGCGCCGCGGAATCCGAACTGGCCAATCGCCGCCGTGACATCGACACCAAGTTCGCCGAGGCGCTGTCCCTGGCCCGGCCGCTGGCCAGTGTCAACGATCAGGCGCTGCAGCGGGTGCATCCCGGTCAACAGGTGGAGTACCGGTACAAGTTCTCCGAGATACCGTTCGCCGGCCAGCCGGTTGCCGAGACATTGGCCGAGGTGCTGCGCGCCAACCCGCGTATCGACCAGGCCACCAAGGACAACTACGGCCGCTCGCTGTCCGACGAGGACAGCGTCACCCGCATCGACATCTTCGGGTCCTACCCGAACTACTCACCGCTGGTGTTCGATTCGGTGCTCAAGCCGGCCGCGCAGCAGTGGGCCCAGACCGCCGGTCCGGGCCGGGGGGCGTTCTGGCGGTACCGCCGCTCCCGGCCGTTGGCGGCGTCGCTGCCGATGACCGACGCCGAACGGCGCACCATGACCGCCGGCTGGTTCCTCGGTCAGATGCTCGGTCGTATCCAGATCCCGGCGTCGCCGTTCACCGATCCGGTGCGCATCTACGACGGCAATGACAACCAGTGGCTGAGCTTCCCGAATCCGCTGCTGACTCCGCCGTCGGCGTTCACCGCGTCCTACGACTGGCTGCCCGCGGTGCTGGAGTCGAGTCTGTTGGCCATCGCCACCTCGCACGAGCCGCCGGTGATGACCTCGCTGCGGCCGTACGGGGTGCTGCGGGCGCTCTACGACTCGCACAGCCAGGACCCGGCCAGCGGCATCGTCGAACTGTCGGCGGCGGCACTGGTTCGGGAATTCCTCAAGACCGGAACCTCCGGTCCGGGGATCAGTTCCCGGGTCGGGCCGATCGCGGCAGCGCAGACCCCCGAGGACCGGCAGGCCGCCGCCGAAACGTGGCTGGGCAACGTCCGCGACGTCGCGGCCCAGTACCTGCCGGCCGACACCCCCGGGGCCACTCCCGACGGTGCGTTCACCACCGTCACCACCCGGTCCAAGGCGGCCAAGACGCCGATCTTCCGGGACGTGGCGCCCGATGTGTTCTGGGCGACCGAGGCCTTGATCAAGCTGCTGCAGCGGGAAGGTGCGGCGTTGGCTCAGGGTGAGACGGCCGGTGCGGGCGCGTTCTTCGACGATGGCGGCTCGGTCGTCATCCCTGACGGCGGGACGTTCTGACGATGGCACTGCCCGGGGTAACTCCGACCGCGGCGCCGTCACGCGCGTTGACGGTGCTGTTGGCGCCCCGCCCGCAGACCGAGGAGATTCTCTCGGTGCTGGTGGACTACTCCGCGGTCGGTCTGATCGGGTCGTTCGTGTGGGTGGACGCCGCCGATGTCGGCGGCAGCGCCACATCCGGAACCCTGGTTCGCGACGGACAGTGCGAGCCGGTGGTGTTGCAGCAGATGCTGACCGGTGAACGCTATGACCGGATCCGTATCGGGGTACTCGTTCCCGTCGATGTGCCTGCTGCCGATCGGGTCCCGTTGGCCGTCGAGCAGGCAGTGGAACAGACCGTTCGCAGCAGTTCTATGGGTGCCCCGATCAACCTGCTGCGGCTGTTGTTCACCCGTGGTGACGCGATCCCCACGACCCCCGATCTGGCGTTGGTGCTCGAAGGCTGGCACAACCTGTTGATCGCGCCGGAAGATTCGGCGGCGCCCGGGCTGGGCGCGGTGGCCTGGGGCCGGCTCACCGATCCGTTGGATGTGGCCCAGTTCGCGGCTCCGGTGGTGGCCGGGGTGACGGGGCTGTGGGCCGGGGTGGATCAAGGCCCTTTCGACACGTTGGAGATCCTGCCGGGGCAGACGGTGCGAGCGGTGCGGGCGTTCTATCGGTGGCTCGACACCGACGGCGTGGAGGAAGGGTTGCGCACGCACCTGTTCGATCCGACCGGCCGGCTGCCGCTGCCCCGCGGCGGGCAGGTGCCGGTGATCTACATCGAGGATGTGCCCACCGCTGCCCAGTCGATGGCGCGTGCGTTGTGGACGAAACACCGTGATGTGTTGCGCGGGCCCAGGATCGCCGCGACCGCAGGCCAGGAGCAGGCCATCTCGATCTGGGCCGCGATGCAGATGTTCCTCAAGTTCATGGGTGCGGCAGTGCGCAGCGCGCCTTCGGCGTGGTGGTCGGCAGTGATGGGGACGGTCACCTCGGCGGTGGTCACCACTGTGCAGAGCACCGTCTTCGGCCGAACCGACTCGGCGTTCGCGGTGGTCGCCGACACGGCCCAATCAGACTGGCAGGACCTGGGCCGCAGCGCGGAAACACTGAGCAACGCGCTCGGTGCCGGGCAGGGCGAACACTTCGCCCAGCAGGATATGAGTGGGTTGTGGACCGACTTCGTCAACGGCGCACTGACTTTGGCCGATGGTGGCCGCCGTGCTGCCGGGCTGGAACCGGTCCAGGTCGGCGCGGCCATCGGAGTGGTCTACAACGCTGCCGATGTGGTGCCCAGCGCGTCTGAGCGCTTCCAGGGCATTCCCACGTCGCTGGCCGCGGTGATCGGCGTCAGCTCGGTGGAGGGTGCCGACGTGCTCGGTGCGTCCAACCTGCGGGACCGCCTGCAGCGTGCCTACTCCGACCCGGCCGCCGGGGTGGAAGCCCGGAACACCGGTACCGAGCTCGATCGCTGGCAGGCGTCCGCCATGAAAAGCTATGCGTGGCAGGTCAGCTCGATCCTGGCCGATTTCATGCACCGGGGACGTGCCGAGGTGGCCGAGCTGGTGTCACAGATCCAGGCGCTGGCGAACCGCGGCGCGGTCGACGAGCGGCTGAAGGCCCGGCAGCAGGCGATCAGCACCATCCTCAAGACATTCACATGGGCGCTGCTGGCTGTGCTGGTGACCCTGATCGGTGTGGCGGCCATGGACTGGGTGCGCTGGAAGTTCGCCCTGGCCACCGGCGGTGCCCTCATCGGCCTGTACATCGTCGTGTCGCTGGCGTTGTTCCTGCTCGGTCAGCGTGACCTGTTCGCGGAGATGAATCTGCGAAAATCGCAGGCGGCCGAGCTGGAAGCGATGCAGGCGAATCTGCGTACCGCGTTGCAGGACGTGGGCCGATTGTCGACGGCCTACGGCCAACTGCTGGCCTGGAGCAGAACCCTGGGCACCGTGCTGCGCGCACCTTTCGGTCCGCCACCGCCGGCGCGCCCGCCGGTCGGCCAACTCGTCGCGGGGCTGCCCCGGTCCACCCAGGTCGGGGTGGCCACAGCGTCAACCGAGCAGGCCGACAACGCCATTCACGGTATCCAGAGCCGGCTCTATGCGTTGGGCTGGTTGACCAAACCGTGGGAGGACATGGTGGGCGAGGCCGCGGCACGCCTGCGTGAGGAACCCGTGGCGTTGTTCAAGCAGCCCGGCGTCGGCTCGTCCTCGGGTCTCGACCAGTGGTCGCAGGCCGTGATCAGCGGCCGGGTGAGGCCCGCCGGCGCCGACGCGTTGTGGGCTCGGGTGGAGCACATGTTCAACGAGGACGGCGGCGCACCGCAGGGCGGTGTGAGCGACACCCTGACCCGAAACGTTCTCGTCCCCACCATCGGTCGTCAGGTACCCGCCCAGCAGTTCAGTGCCGGGATCACCGATCACCGGCCCGGCCACGCCGCGCCGTTCGACGCGTCGCTGTTCACCCATGCCGCGGTGACGGCGGGACGTTCGGCGGTCGCCGTGGACAAGGTGGCCGTCAACCGTCGCGGGCTGGGCTACCGGGCGGTTGTGGTGCAGGCCAGCGATGGTCTGCCGCCGTATGACTTCGCGCTGTTCGAGACACCGGTGTCGGTCATGCCCGGCGTCGAGGATGAGCCGACCACGATGATCAGCCGGGCCGACTTTGACGTGCCGCCCGGGGAGGACATGGTGTTCTAGCGATGAATGATCCACGTCCCGCCCCCGACAACGAGGACGATCCGCGGTTGGTGCCGCTGCTGGCCTGGCGTCAGCAGTTGCTGGACTCCGGGGCGGTCGCTGCCCGCAGCTTCAAGGAAGCCCATGTGCGCCTGGTGTTGCGGTCGGGTTTGACCGACGTCGAAAGGATCCGGGCCATGCTGCCCGGGTCGGTGGCCGAGCACGCCGAGGATATGGCCCGGGTGCTGGCCGAGTTGGGTGGCGCAGGTCCGGGGGCCGACGCTGCTTCGGGGCGGCACCGGTCCGGAGACTCCGTAGCCGAATCCGTGACCGAAACCGTCGAGACGCCGGCACCGTCGGCACCGCAGTTGTCGCCGGTCGTTCCGGAGCCGCCCGCACCGCCGCGGCCGGTCGAAACGCCGCTGAGCGCAGCCGATTTCGCGCCGTTCACGTTCGGCGCCCAGCAGCCGCCGAGGCACAACATCGCGTTGCGGCGACGCCCGGACGGCGCCGCGTTGGACCTGAGTTGGCCGCCTTACGAGTCGGCTGACGCGGTGGTGCTCTACCGCGTGGTCAGTGCCGAGGGCGACGCGCCGTACGCACCGGACCGCGCGGATCTGGTGGCCGCCACCGATACCCCGTACGCCGCGGACGCCCGGTCCGCCACGTCGGCGGCGCGGCACTTCCAGGTCTGGGTGAACGTGGGAGCGTCGCGCGCCGACGCGCTCGCGGCCCAGCCGATGCTGTACGCCGCCGGGGTGTTGGTCAGCCCGCTCACCGACTTCGACATCCGGGAGGACTCCGGACGGGTCATCGGGCAGTGGGCGGTTCCGCCCGGGGTGAGCGCGGTGTTCGTCTACCGCATCCCGGCCGAAGACGCCGGGCGGGACGGCCCCCAGTACCGGATCCTGGCCGACAGCGCCAACCTCTCCGGGTTCATCGACACCGACACCGCCCGCGGCCAGCGCTACCTGTACCGGGCGCGCTGTGCCGCCACCGTGGACGGCGTGCTGCGGCTGTCCGAAGCAGTCCAGGTCGACATCGCGGTGTCGGCGGTGTTGGAGCCGGTCACCGATCTGGCGGTGGAGGCCGGTGGCGACGGCTCGGTGTTCGACCTGACCTGGACGCCGCCGCCGGCCGGACGCGTGGTGATCTACCGCAGCGAGAACGGGCCCAACGCCGGCGCCGATTCCGCCGAACTGGCCGAGGATGCTCTTGAGCAGGTGGGGCTCACACCCGAGCTGCAACTGACCCAGCCGGTGGTCACGCGGCACACATCGGACGGACGGCCGGAGTCGGTGCTGGTCGCGGTGTCGTGGCCGGCCGATTGGAGCCGCGCGTACCTGACCCCGGTGACGCTGCTGGGCGGGCGTGCCCTGCTGGGCAAGACGCTGTCCTCGGTGCGCACCGGCACCATCAGCGACATCGAACTGGCCGAGTACTGCAACAAGCAGGTGCTGACGTTCGACTGGCCGGACGGCGCCGCCGGCGTCGTGATGTACCTGGCTCCCAAGGGGCACGATCCACGTGACGGGCTCACCGGCAAGTCCTTCGAGATCTCGTTGCAGGAGTACGAGAAGTACGGCGGCATGCAGTTGACCGGGCAACTGCCCGTCGGCGGCTGCTCGCTGCACCTGGCGCCGGTGGCGTTCTCCGGCGGACGGCGTGTCACCGGTGCGGTCACGAGCACTGAATACGCCGGGCTGCTGCGGCTGCAGTACGCCGTGCAGATTGTCCGGGACCCCAACGGTTTTCCGGTTTCCGCCACGATCGCGATGCGTTCCGAACACGACCTGCCGGGGTCTCCGGCGTTCGTGTTGGTCAACAATCCGCAGCGGATTCCGCTCGGCGTCCACGACGGTCAGGCCGTCGACGTGGCACCGCTCACCGAGCAGGGCCAGATCGGCGACCGGCCGTCGAAGGAGTTGCGCTGGACGGCGCTGACCACCACCGGCACCGGCGAGCTGTGGGCCGCTGATGTGCGTGGCTTGCAAGGATGGATCAGGTTGTTCGTCAACACCCCCACGCCCGCGCGGCTCCGGGTCATCGCCCTGCTCGACCCGCCGGTGGAGACCCTGCGACTCACCCCGCCGGCGCGATGACCACGCGTTACGGCCAGTTGGCTTACACGTCGTTCGACAAGGTCGGGTCCGCCGGCGGCTGGCAGGTCAAAGAGTCCACCGGGGGGCTGACCGCCGACGAGACACAACAGTTGATCGCCGGCGTGCGCACGGTGTTCCATCCGGTGGAGCCGTTGCCCGCCTACCCGACACCCGAGCAGTTGGAGCGCGGGCCGCGCCGGCTGGCCTACAGCCCGCTCGACAGCGGCGCGGCGGGCTACTGGCATTCGATTCCGGCCGGGTCCGACAGCACCGGCCGGCCGGGCAACGTGTTCGCCCACGTGTTGCTGGACCGTCAACCCGATGCCGCGCGCCGGCCGATCGAATGGTGGCGGTCGGCGCAGTGGCTGCGGCCGTACGGGCCGGCGGCGGTCGCTCGCGCGGTCCTGCCGCCGCGCGCCCCGGAGCCGGGCGCGGTGGTGACGAAGGACAGCGTGATCGCGTTCGCGCTCGATCCCGCCACGTGGCGCCTGACCACCCTGTTCGGGCTTTTGGACGCGGTAGTCGCCGCGCTCGCCGGTGGTCCGCCGGTGGTGCTCGGGGTCGAATCGGCCGAATCGGCCGCGCAGTGGATCGGGCTGGTCAGCTTCCTGATGTCGGCCGGAACCGCGGCGGAGTTGAGTTTCTCGACTTTCGACCGCGCTGATCAGCTGGCCTTGGCGCTCCAGAGCGGCCAACATCTGACCGCGCTGCCGATCGGCGACTTGGGCGCGGTTCCGGCGGGAGTGGTGAGCATCGGTGAGACCGAGCTGATCTCGCTCGGTGAATTGGGTGGGGAGCCGCATCGCACCGCGGCCGGGCAGCCCATCGAGGTCACCCCGTGGTCGGCCATGGCACAGGTGGTGTTGCTGGACCCGACGTCGGCGCGGACGCTGCTCGACGACATCGACCGGTTCGCCGCTGAGGTACCCGATGCCGGATTGCACCCGGCGTGGCCGATGGCGATGGCGGTGACGGCCAACGCGGAGTTTGCCGACGCGATCGAGGAGGCGCACGACGTCGTCACCACGTATTCGCCGCCGGGTGTGGCCACGGGATCCGCTGCGGCCCAGACGATCGCAGCGGTGCTGGGGGAAGTGGTGGGGACGAGTACCGCCCAGGCCTGGCAGGCGGTCCAGAACCTGCCCGACGGAGCCGCCGCCGATTTCGCCGACGTCAGCTACCTGTGCCGAGCGCTAGACGACGATGCCTGGCTGACGCATTCGGGTCAGGTTCCGTTGGGGCCGAGGATGTTTCACGGACGAGGGGCCCCGGCCGAGGTCCAGGCGGCGATCGGGCCGGCGCTGCAGCGGGCGCGCGACACCGGACCCGAGCGGGTACTGAAAGTGGTGGACCTGCTGCTGCGGGCCGGTGTGCAGGACGACCGGCTGGTGACGGCGTTGCGGACCGACGTGGTGGCGCAGCTCGACGATCCGTCGCGCGCCGCTGAATTGAGTCGACCACTCGGCCCCGAGGGCAGGCTGACATTGGCTGCTGCGCTGCTCCGCACCTCGCCCGGCGACGTGGCGGCCGGATCCATCGGTGACGGCCTGCTGGACTGGCTGGCCGACGGGGTCGACATCCCCACTGCTGCAGAGCTTTCCCGGTCACAGCCGTGGGATTCCGGCTGGACCCGGGCAGCGGTGCGCGGGGTACGGGCCGCGCGGCGGGGCCCGTCTGCCCCAGGTGACCGGGTGGCCGAGCTCTGGTGGCTGGGCGTGTCGGGCTCTCCGAGGTTCGTCCAGGTGGCGGGCGACTCTGTGTGGGATCCGGCCGATCTGCTGGCCGTCGTGGGCGAAGGTGCACTGCCCGGTGCCGCCGCCATCCGCACGCTTCTGGCCGCACCTGATTCACCCGAGCTGGACCGGTTGGCCGCCAAGGTGATCGACGGCAATGACGACAGTGCTGCCGTCGCCCATGCCGCGGTCCGGCACATCACCCCGATGCAGTGGATGCAGCAACGCTATGTGGATACCCATCAGCGGGCCTACCTCCCGTTCTGGGAGCAGGCGCTGGCCACGGCCCGGCCGGGTGAGGTTCACCGCGATTTCTCGGCGGGGCTGCTGACCTTCGCGGTGCTGGGAACCATTGCCGGCCAACCCTTCCCGGACAGTTGTCACATGCTGGCGGCCGATCCGGAACTCGCCGCCGATGCGGTACGCCGAGTGCTCCCACTGGTGGATGGGTACGAGATCTCGCCGCACGTGGTGCTGGCGGTCAGCCTGCTGCACGCCGTGGCGGCCGAGGACACCGAGACCCCGGTCAGCGGTGTCGAGGCGGTGCTGGCGCAGCTCGCCGAGCAGGTGGCTGCGCCGTTACAGAATGACGATCACGAGGTCGAGGGGGCGGCGACGCTGATGGCCCAGATGTCCGGAGACATGTCCGACGGCGCGTTGCGCCGATACCGAAAAATGGTGAGCAGGCTGTTGGCGCGGCGCGCTGATGCACAACCGTCGCTCGCAGCCCGACTGCGGGGGAGTCGCTGATGCCGATCTATGTGATGGGTGCACGCAATCAGCGTGTGCAGATTCCGAATCAGGCGCTGACCGTGTCGATTACCGGTGCAGTCGGTGGTGCCGCGCTGGAAGTGCAGGGTGGCCCGGACCAACCGGTGGTGCGTTCCACAGCGCACCAGGCGGTGCTGCCGAGCCTGACCGGGCCGGTGACGATTGTGGTGCGCCCGGTGGGCGCGGATCGCTTCGCTTCCGGGACGCCCATCCATCTGGCGATCGCGCACGACAACCCCGGTGACGTCGACCCGGTGCAGGTGATGTTCGATCCGGTCGACGTCGGGGGCGACACCGTCGTGACCTTCGCCTCGCTCGCCCCGAACGGCACCCAGATCGAGGTGGCCGTCAGCGCGGTGGCCGATACTCCGATGAGTCCGTTGGCATCCGCGGCCCGCACGTCCGCGCGCAAGGTCACCGGCCGGGGGCCGGGAAATTCCGACGGGGCGGTGGTGCTGGCTCTGGACACGTCGGCGTCGATGCGGCGCTGGTTCGCCGACGGCAGCGCGTTCGCGGCGGCCGACATCGTCGTCGGGGTGGCCGATGCGATCGGCGTACGGGATGTATCGGCGGTGTTGGTCGGGGCCGAGGTGATCCCGGTGCCGGCCGGCGACGCGACCGCGTTGGCGGAGGCGCTTCGCCAGGCCGAACCCCGGTGGTCGGCGGGCGCCCGCTGGTCACGGCTGCCGGCCGGACCGGCGCGCACCGTCATCTGTTCCGACTTTCCCACCTCTGCTGTGCGGCAGCAGTTTCCGGTGTTGGCGCTGTCCAACGACCGGCGCCTCGACGCGGACGGCGCGCGGCTGCCGTCGCCCCGCCCGGGCAACGAGGCGGGGGCCGAACTGCTGGCGCATCCGCCGGTGCTGGATCGGATCACGGCGGCGTTGGTGCGGGCGCTGACGTGACGAAGTGCCCTCGCTGCTTCTCGGTGCTGAATCCGAATCATTTCCTGTGGACGCTGATTCCGCAGCCGGGCGCACCCCGCTACCGCGACGACGTCGCCTCGGCCTACCTCGGTGCGCCCGCCGAGTGTGGTCCGCTCTACACCTGGACCCGCACCCCCGGCCACAACGGTCCGCCGCCGTCGACGGCTGACGCCAGCCACGCCCTGCAGGGCCCCGCGGTCGAGATCTGCACGGTGTGCCACTACACGCTGCCCGAGGGGTGGCGGCACGGGCACGCGATCTGCATCGCGATGGCCGGCGCCCGGGCTACCGGCAAGAGCCTCTACATCGCGGTTCTGGTCAAACAGCTGGAGCTGCTGTGCGAACGGCTCGGTGTGTCAATGGAACCCGTCACCCGAGCCACCGCGCAGGCCTACGAGGCGAATTACGAGACCCCGCTCTTCGTGCAGCGCGGGCTGATCCCTCCGACGCCCACGATGCACACCCAGGCGTCCAGTCAGCGGGAGCCGCTGGTGTTCTCCATCGGCGGCTGGCACGGGATTCGGCGGTTCCTCGTGCTGCGCGATGTGGCCGGGGAAGACATGGAATCGGGCGATCTGCACACGCCACCGTTCCGGTTCTTCGCCAACGCCGACGCGGTGTTCTTCATGTTCGATCCGTTGCGGGTCCAGACGATTCGTGACCAATTGCGGGACTTGTTGCCCGCCCAGCAGTTCACCGGCGGCGATCCTCGGTCGGTGCTGAACAACCTGCTGATGGCGGTGGGGCAGGGCCAGCCCAAGCTCGCGGTGATCCTGTCGAAGTTCGATGCGCTGCGGACGTTGCGGAATGTCGAAGGCTCCGAGTGGAGCATGATCATGTCCAACACCGGCGCGGCGTACCTGCGCGATACCTCAGATGCACCGCGCTATGACGAACTCGGCGGGCAACTGTTGCACGAGGAGGTGCGCAGCCTGCTGACCCGACTGCACGGCGGCGCGATCGTGGCCGCGGTGGAGAATCCGTCGACGGGAATGGTGTTGCCGCACCGCTATTTCGTAGTGTCTGCCCTGGGGCAGCCGCCCAGCGGCAACCGGCTGCATTCACGGGGGATCGCGCCGTTCCGGTGCGCGGATCCGATCCGGTGGGTCACCTCGAGCTTCGGGGTGTTGTAGGTGACCACTCAGGACCCGTTCGGGGGAAACCCGTTCGGTGGTACCCCGTTTGGGCAGTATCCGTCGGGGCAGCAGTATCCGTATGGAGGGCCGCCGATGGTTCCGGCGGGTCCGCCGCAGTCGCCGCCGGATGAGGCCAACACGTTGGCGACGTTGTCGGTGGTGTTCGCGTTCGTGTTCGCACCAGCGGGTGCGGTGTTGGGGCATCTGGGTTTGTCGCAGATCAAGCGCACGGGGCAGCGGGGTCGTGATCGTGCGCTGGTGGGGTTGAGTCTGTCGTATGCGTTGATCGTGGTTGCTGTCGCGGCGCTGGTGATCTGGGCGGTGGTGCCGAGTTCGTCGAGTACCACGACGGCCGAGACGTCAACGAGGACAACAGCTCCCGTCACCACAACGACGACTCCGGCGCCACCGCCGCTCGTCACCGGGGCTCAGTTGCCGGCCCTGCTCCCGAGCCTGGCCGAGATGCAAGAGATCACGAATAACCCGCAGCTGGTCGTCGACGAGAAGCCCCAGACGATCGGCTTACCGCCGGCGCCCCATCGTTACATTCCGGAGGAATGTTCAAGTTCGTTCGGCATGTTCACGCCACTCCCGTACGAAAACAGCGGGTACCTCAAGATCGCGTCGGCCACGCAGTATCAGAGTCCCAAGCCCGACATGCAGGCAGCCGAAGGCGTGGCGACGTTCGCTGACGCCGCGGCGGCGCAACGGGCATTTGCTCACTACCTCGAGCTGTGGCGCGGGTGTGCCGGTAAGACGTTCACCTGGACCATCCCAGACGGCCGTTCCACGCACTTCGTCCTGGGCGGCCCAGAGGAGAAGGACGGCGGAATCATCGCGTTGCGCAGCAGCAATCAGGGATCGCAATCATGGATGCTGCGGGCGATCGGTGCGAAGGCCAACGTCTTGGTCGACGTGCAGCTTCTGGGAGTTGGAGTGACCGATGAGGCGGTCACCGCGGTCCAGCGAATCCTCGACAGAATTCCGGGTTGATATGACGCAGGGTGGTTTTGGGGGTCCGCAGGATCCGTTCGGTGGTACGCCGTTCGGGCAGTATCCGTCGAGTCAGCAGTTCTCGTCGGGTCAGCCGCCGTATATGGCGCCGCCGGTCGTCCCGGCAGGTCCGCCACCGTCCGCGCCGCGCGATGAGGTCAACACCTTCGCGACATTGTCGGTGGTGTTCGTGTTCCTGTTCGCACCGGCGGGCGCGGTGTTGGGGCATCTGGGGCTGTCGCAGATCAAGCGCACCGGGCAGCGGGGTCGGGATCGTGCCCTGGTGGGGCTGAGCCTGTCGTACACGTTGATCGTGGTTGCCGTTGCGGCGCTGGTGATCTGGGCGGTGGTGCCGAGTTCGTCGAGCACTACGACAACCGAGGCAAAGACGACCGCACCGGCAGCGCAGAGTCCGGTCACCACAACGACGACGACGACAACGCCGGAGCCTCCGCCGCTACCGTTGGTCACCGAGGCGCAGTTGCCCGGTCTGCTGCTCAACCTCGACGATTCCGTGCGACTCGTCGGGTTGAACGACGGATACAGCCCGTACGACGAGACCATCCTTCGCGTCGTTGCCGATCTGTCCACCGTGCCGACGGAGTGTTTCCCTGCCGTGGCCGCGGGGCTCCCGGACATCTATGCAAACAGCGGCCATACCGCGACCCACGCCCGATCCTTCTCCAACCTGGACGTGAAGACGATGTTCGCACTGGGCACTCTTGATGAACGAGTGACGTTGTACGCCGATGCATCCGCCGCGAGCCGACAGGTCGATGCGATCGAAAAGGTGTGGCAGGGATGTCGCGGGACTGTCACCCAGAACGGGCCAAGCGGCCCGGTTGTGTTCGACGTCGGTGCGGTGACCCGGTCCGCGACCAACCCGTCGATCGTGCTGCTGAGCAGTACGGTGCAGGATGGGCCGAAGTTGATAGTGGGTAACCGCAATACGCGTGCCATCGCTGCCAAGTCCAACGTCGTGATCGACGTGGCGTTCATGAGCCCCGACCCGGGCGGCCGCGCGGAAGCGGCCGCCGTCGAGATCCTGTCGCGCATACCGGGATAGCCGGGATAACCCGGCCTAGTCGATCCTGCGGAGTGTCCCCACGATCTGGTCGATGACACCCGGATCGGCCGCGCCGGCAAAGCCCTGCTCCAGGTCGATGATGAAGTTCACGGTGCCGGACTGACCCGGCACGGTGGTGGACACCACCGAATAGAGCGCCGAGCTACCGGTGCAGTCGTCCTGGATGCCGGTCACAGTCGCCACGACCTGGGCTGCGGGCGCCCCGGAGACGGTGAGGCTGCGTGGCGCTCCGAGTGAAACCGACGGCACCACACCGCTGTCCGAGGTGAAGATCTTGGTCGCAAGCTTGGCGTCCAGCGTCGCGGACTCATTGACGTCCGTGAGGTCGGTGATCGACGCGACTCCGGCGATGGCACTGCTGCCCTTCGGGCACTGCTTGTTGGGCATGGTGGCGGCGCCTTTAAGGAGCCGAACCGGACAGTAGCCGAACGGTCCGTCAGGGCAAGGCTTTTCCCAACCAACACCGGTGCTGCATTCCTCGACCGTCCAGTCCGCGGGCACGTCGTAAGCCAGTCCACGCGAGGTGGTGACTGTCGACCATCCTGCCGGAGTATTGGGGCCGGCAGTGGCGGTACGGCCGTCACAGCCGGCCGGCGCCGCTTTCGGCGGCGCGGCGGGTGCCGCCGAGGAGGGAGTCGTCTTGGTGCTCGGCGGGGCCTTGGTCACCGACGAGGTCGTGGTGGAATCGGCGGTGTTCTTGGTGTCGTTCTTGTCGCCGTAGTTCAGCTTCCACAGCAGACCGCCGAGCAGGAGCGCGACAACAAGCACTCCCGCGACCGTGCCCAGGATCCAACCGGTGTTGTTCCGATTGGGCGGCGGAGCGTCGGAAGATGGTGCCTCGCCGTATCCCGACCACGTCGGCGGCTGCTGGCCGTAATTCGGCCACTGCGGGGTCTGCCCGAACGGATCGTTGGAGCCGAATGGACTGCCCGAGGGCTGGTTCCACTGAGGTGGTGGTTGTGGTGGGTATGTCATCGGTGTTCTCCCCGCTCGTTCAGGTCTCAGTTCCAGGTCAGCTTTGGTGGGCTTGTCGACAGGTCCGCGGTCCCGGACACCGACGACGTCACGGCGACCGTCGGGACGGCGCCGCCGCTGTGCTGAGCGGTGATCGTCGTGGTGAGCGTGCCGATCATCGAGGCCGTCATCGCGGTGGTCAGCGGAATGATCTTGAACGTCTCGGCACCTTCGATCGGGCCCCACTTGGCGGTGCCCTCAACGTAATTCGGAGCATTGATACGAATCGGGCAGCCGGGCGGCCGGATCAGGTTGGAATTGGTACACAGCGCGAACGAGTCCGTGATCGCGGCGCGGATCGCCTGTTCGCCAGAGTCGCTGAGCTTGAAAGTCATCGACATCACCGACGCTCCGGTGGCCATTTCCTGCAGCACCAGCGGTTTCGAAGTGACGGTGAGGTACGGGCTGCTACTGCCGACGTCGACAAAGCCGGGAAACACATAGCGGGGTTGGTCGACGGGTTTTCCGAACACGGTGAGGGTTTCCGCGTCCTTCTGCCCGATCAGGGTCTTGTCGATCTTGATGAAGGTGTTCAACAACTTCCAGCCGCCGTGTTTCTCCACCAGGAGCTTGGCCTCGGAGACCTCGTCGCCGAACTTGGCGGTGACATGCACCTGGGAGATGTAGCTGTTGTCGGTGGTGTCGAGCACGCGGATGTCGGTGATCGGCCACTTCGCGATCTGGCGGCCGAGGATCTCGTCGGTCAGCAGTTCGGTGGAGACTGGCTGGGACTTGCCGTAGGACAGGGCGGTGGCCGCATCACCGCGGGCCAGTGCTTCCAGATATGCCACCACGGCGGCTTGCGCGCTTTCGCCGCCTGCACCGCCGCCGCCGTCGCCCGAATCCGACCGGGTGATCACGACGGTCAGCGCCGCCAGCACCGCGAGCACCGTCACCACCGCAGCAACCACCAGTCCGATGACCATGCCCTTGCGGCGCTTGGGCGGGGGCGCTCCTGTGGGTGCGCCGAAGACCGGTGGCGGTGTCGACAGTGGATAGTCGGGAAAATGAGGCGGCGGAGCGGACGAGAAACTGGGATCCGTCGTCGGCCAACCCGGCGTGGGCGGCTGCCCACCGACGCCGAACTGGCCCCCGGACCAATCGGCCACGGCCCCCTCCTTGACTGTGTGCGGCACCACGTCGGTATCGCGCACGGGGTTGCCGTGAGCAGTATAAGTGGGCGGTCGCAGGCGTCACCGCGCCAATTTGGAACTGTCGCTGAGCTGGGATCTCAGGCAAATCGGGGCTCTGTCGGAACGGCCCATAACGCAGCGCGGGGACGTTCGTGGTGACTGGTTGGTAACCCCCCGCGGGCAGCGCCGATCGATTGCGACTACCTTTTGTAGAGCAGTTGTCGGTTCCCAGGACGATGAAGGGATTCCCGTGGCCGAAAACCCGTCGAGTGGGCAGGAGTTTGCCACTCTGAAGTACCCCGATGGCGAGATTGATCTGGAGATCGTCCGCGCCACCGAGGGCAGTGACGGCATCGCGCTTGGCCCGTTGCTGGCCAAGACCGGCTACACCACCTTCGATGGTGGCTTCGTCAACACCGCCTCCACCAAGTCCGCGATCACCTACATCGACGGTGATGCCGGCATCCTGCGCTACCGGGGCATCCCGATCGAGCAGCTCGCCGAGAACTCCACGTTCATTGAGGTCAGCTACCTGTTGATCTACGGTGAACTGCCGACGGCCGAGCAGTTGGAGTCGTTCAGCACCCAGATCCAGCGGCACACCCTGCTGCACGAGGATCTCAAGCGGTTCTTCGACGGCTTCCCGCGCAACGCGCATCCGATGCCGGTGCTGTCCAGCGCGGTCAACGCGCTGAGCGCCTACTACCAGGATTCGCTGGATCCGCTGGACAAGAAGCAGGTCGAGCTGTCGACCATTCGGTTGCTGGCCAAGTTGCCGACGATCGCGGCGTATGCCTACAAGAAGTCCGAGGGACAGCCGTTCCTGTACCCGGATAACTCGTTGAGCCTGGTGGAGAACTTCCTGCGGATGACGTTCGGCTTCCCGGCCGAGCCCTACGAGGTGGATCCCGAGATCGTCCGGGCGCTGGACATGCTGCTGATCCTGCACGCCGATCACGAGCAGAACTGTTCGACCTCGACGGTGCGTCTGGTCGGCTCGTCGCAGGCCAACCTGTTCACCTCGATCTCCGGTGGCATCAACGCGTTGTGGGGCCCGCTGCACGGCGGCGCCAACCAGGCGGTGCTGGAGATGCTGGAGAAGATCCGCAAGGACGGCGGCGATGTGCAGACCTTCGTCAAGAAGGTCAAGAACCGCGAAGACGGTGTGAAGCTGATGGGCTTCGGGCACCGGGTCTACAAGAACTACGACCCGCGGGCGCGCATCGTCAAGGAGCAGGCCGACAAGATCCTGGCCAAGCTCGGCGTCGAAGATGAGTTGCTGGATATCGCCAAGCAGCTCGAAGAGATCGCGCTGACCGACGATTTCTTCGTCGAGCGCAAGCTCTACCCGAACGTCGATTACTACACCGGCGTGATCTACCGGGCGATGGGCTTCCCGACGCGCATGTTCACGGTGCTGTTCGCCCTGGGCCGGCTGCCCGGGTGGATCGCGCACTGGCGTGAGATGCACTCGGAGCCCAACAAGATCGGCCGCCCGCGCCAGATCTATACCGGCTACACCGAGCGCGGTTACGTAGACATCAACAAGCGCTGACATCAACTGACGAAGGCCCGGGAGCATTGCGCTCCCGGGCTTTTGTCATACCGGGTCAGCGCACCGGCAGGGCGAGGCCGGCGGTGAGTGTCAGCAGCTGGGCGTAGGTCAGGGGCATGACCGAATCGGCGGTGCCTGCCGCGGTCCAGATGACCGGGTAGGACGCCAGCGTCGGGTCGACGACGGTGCGCAGCGGTTCAGGGTGCCCGACGGGTGCGACCCCGCCGATGATCTGTCCGGTTGCGCTGCGGACGAGTTCCGGGTCGGCCTTGCGGATGTCGGTGGCGCCGAGATGTTCGGCGACGACGCCGGTGTCGACCCGGGCGGCACCGCTGGCCATCACCAGCAGCGGCTCACCGTCGCATTCGAAGACCAGGCTGTTGGCGATTGCCCCGACTTCACAGCCCAGCTGTTCGGCTGCCGCAGCCGCGGTCTTGGCATCGGCGTCGAGGATTCTGATGGCCGGTTCGATTCCGGCGGCGGTCACCGCGGCCGCGACGCGGGAGTTCCGTTCGTTCACCGTCACATTGTCCACACTGTCCCCGCCCGCGCAACGCTATTTCTCGTGGCGGACAACGCCGTTCATCATCGTCATCTTGACACCTGCCTCGTGGATCTCCGATGGTGGGATCGCGGTCAGGTCCTTGTCGAGCACGACCAGATCGGCCAGCTTGCCTACCGTGATGGAGCCGAGGTCGCCTTCGCGATGCAGTTGGTAGGCAGGTCCCATGGTCTGGGCGGTGATCGCCTGGTCGAGAGTCAGCCGTTCCTCCGGCCGGGGCAACGGTGCCTGGTCGGGCTTGCCCAGTTCCTGCCTGGTGACGGCGATCTCGATCGCCTCCAGCGGGAGGAAGGTGCTGTAGTAACTCGCGGCGGGCCAGTCGGAGCCGAACGACAGCCGGGCCCCGCCGTCGGACAGTGACTTGAAGGCGTACATCCGGTTGGCCCGCTCCGGTCCCCAACGGACGGTGGTGACGTTGCGCCAGTAGGGGTCGGGTGTGGCCCACTGCGCGGATACCTGCGCGATGACACCGAGCGCACCGAGCCGTGGGATGTCCTGTGGGTCAACATATTGCAGGTGCGCGATGGTGTTTCGGCGGTCGCGCTGCGGGTTGGTCTTCATGGCGGCTTCGATCGCGTCGAGTGTCATGCGGGTGGCTCGATCCCCGATGCAGTGGACGTGAACGTCGATGTTCTGGGCGTCCGCGCGTTGGACGACGTCGTTGACCTGTTCGGCCGAGAACAGTGGCTGACCGCTGGTGTCAGGCTTGTCTGCGTACGGCGCGAGCATCGCCGCGGTGCGCCCGGCGTCCACGCCGTCCATCACGATCTTGAGCACGTTCACGTGCACCAGCTCGGATTGCGGCCCATCGCGCAACGCGATGATGTTGGGCAGCGGGTCGATCTTGGGATCGTTGTAGTAGTAGCTCCCGGTGACCCGGAACGGCAGTTTGCCTGCTGTCTCGAGGTCGCGGTAGTGCCCGAAAGCCTTGTCCTCGGGCATGATTTCGACGCCGGCGTCGAACACCGAGGTGATGCCGGCGGCCGATGCGTCGGGCACCCACTTGGTCAGCGATTCGGCGACGAACGCCTCGTCCATCGGCACCACCGAGTTCAGGACCTGCATATAGGCGGGTACCTCGACGAGGTACCCGGTCGGGGTGCCGTCGGGATCGCGTTGGAACACACTGAATCCCGGGACCGGGTCGGTGGAGTCTCTGGTGATCCCGGCGAGCTCGAGGGTCTTGGTATTCACCCACGCCGAGTGGGCGTCGATGGCGATAAGCAGCACCGGGCGGTCCGGCCAGATGGCGTCGAGGTCCTCGCGTCGGGGCCCGGTGGCGGGGAAGGCGTCGTAGCGCCATCCGAAACCGCGTACCGGACCGTTGCCGGCCACAGTGGGTGCGTAGTCCCGCAACGCCGCCAGGATGGCGTCGCGGGTGTCGTACTGGAGGTCGACGCCGCGGGTGATGGCGCTGCCTGCGATGGGGTGGATGTGCCCTTCGGCGAACCCCGGGAGCAGCATGCCGCCGTCGAGATCGACCACCCGGGTGGACGGCCCGGCCAGCGCCATCGCGCCCTCGGTCGTGCCGACGTGGATGATCTGTTTGCCCCGGGTGGCTACGGCCTCGGCCCGCGGCGTGGCCGGGTCCACTGTGTAGACGGTGCCGTTGCGGAAGATGACGTCGGCGCTTCCGGAGGGCGGCGCGCTCGGCCGGGAGTCGCAGCTGGCCAGTATGGTCGGCGCCGCGCTCAACAGGGCGAGCGCGGTCAAGGCTTGGCGGCGGGACATGGGGTAACCACTCGGTTCACGCATGGGTCTTCCGTTCCGGTCGTCGTCCGGATGGGCTGGTCTGCGTTTGCTGGTGGCGCCCACTGTAGTGGGGGTGGCGGCGGGGTGGAGTGATTTCGATTTGCCTGACAGATAGTTGTAGTTTCACAATAGTTGTGTGAATGCAACTGTTGACGCTCTCAGCGCCCGGCGCAAGGCGATCATCCTCGTCTCGTGCTGCCTGAGCCTGCTGATCGTGTCGATGGACGCCACCATCGTCAACGTCGCGCTGCCCAGCATCCGCGACGATCTGGGCGCTTCCCCGTCGCAGCTGCAGTGGATCGTCGACGTCTACACCCTGGTGCTGGCCTCGCTGCTGCTCCTGGCCGGCGCCACCGGCGACCGGTTCGGCCGCAGGCGGACTTTCCAATTGGGCCTGACGATCTTTGCGGTGGCCTCGCTGCTGTGCAGTCTCGCGCCCAACATCGAAACCCTCATCGCGGCCCGCTTACTGCAGGCCATCGGCGGTTCGATGCTCAACCCGGTGGCGATGTCGATCATCACCCAGGTATTCACCGGCCGGGTCGAGCGCGCCCGCGCCATCGGCGTCTGGGGCGGGGTGGTCGGTATCTCGATGGCACTCGGCCCGATCGTGGGCGGGGCGCTGATCCAGTACGTCGACTGGCGCGCGGTCTTCTGGATCAACCTGCCGATCTGTGCCCTGGCCGTCGTGCTCACCGCGATCTTCGTACCCGAATCCAGATCGGCGACCATGCGGGATCTCGACCCGGTCGGCCAGGTACTCGGGGTGGCGTTCCTGTTCGGCGTCGTCTTCGTGCTGATCGAGGGTCCCGGGTTCGGCTGGACCGACCCGCGCACGGTGGCCGTCGCGGCGGTCGCGTTGATGGCGCTGGTGGCTTTCCTGCGCTACGAGTCGCGCCGCCGGGACCCGTTTATCGATCTGCGGTTCTTCCGCAGCGTGCCGTTCGCCTCGGCCACTCTGATCGCGGTCTGTGCGTTCGCCGCCTACGGCGCGTTCCTGTTCATGATGTCGCTGTACCTGCAGACCGAGCGGGGTTACTCGGCGATGCACACCGGCTTGATCTACCTGCCGGTCGCGGTGGGTGCGCTGATCTTCTCCCCGCTGTCGGGCCGGCTGGTCGGCCGGTACGGCAGCCGGCCCTCGCTGGTGGTGGCCGGAGCCACGATCACCGTGGCCACCCTTCTGCTGACCCGGCTGACCGGTGACACCCCGGTGTGGCAGCTGCTCGTCATGTTCGCGGTGTTCGGCATCGGCTTCTCGATGGTGAATGCGCCGATCACCACCACGGCGGTCAGCGGTATGCCGCTCGACCGTGCCGGTGCGGCCTCGGCGGTGGCCTCCACCAGTCGGCAGGTCGGCGTGAGTGTCGGTGTGGCGCTGTGTGGTTCGGTCGCCGGTGCGGCGCTGGCCGGAACCGGTGTGGATTTCGCCGCGGCTGCCCGACCGCTGTGGTTCGTCTGTGCCGCACTGGGGTCGGTGATCTTCGCCCTGGGCGTCGTCTCCACCACACCGTGGGCGCTGCGGTCGGCGCAGAAGCTGGCGCCCCTGATCGGTCAGCACGATGCTCGGGAGGTGAGCCATGTCCGGTGACGGGCAGGCCGAATTGGCCGACGAGGTGTGGCGCGGTCTGACCGCACTGGTGTTCGATCACCGCGACCGCTGGAGGCGGGCGGTGATCGAACAGACCGGGCTGCCGTTCAGCCGCGTCCGTGTCCTGAAACGGCTTGCGCGCGAACCGTTGACCGTCAAGCAACTGGCCTACGCTGCCACCGTCGACGCCCCGGCGGCCACCGTCGCGGTCAACGACCTTGAGGAACGCGGGCTCGTCGTGCGCGAGATCGACCCGGCCAACCGTCGGTGCAAGCTGGTGTCGCTGACCGACGCCGGGCGCGTGCTGCTGGCGCGTATCGACCGCATCGAGGACCCGGCGCCGGACGCGCTGGCCGCGCTCGACGCCGGGGACCTCGAAGCCCTGCGGGAGATCCTGAGCAAGGTCGCCGCGCCGTAACCCGCAGCCACATCGACGCGTAGTGCGGGTGTCAGCTTTCGAGGACTGCCATCGCCGCGTTGTGTCCGCCGATACCCGAGACGGCACCGCCGCGTACCGATCCTGAGCCGCACAACAGGATCCGGTCATGGCCGGTGGACACGCCCCACCGTTGGGCCGGGGTTTCCCGGGGCGCGTCGTCCTCGATGAACGGCCAGCGCAGCGCGCCGTGGAAGATATTGCCCGCGGTCATCCCCAGGGCCTGCTCCAGATCGGCGGTGGTCTTGGACTCGATACACAGCCGACCAGCGCCGTCCTCCATCAGGACGTCCTGAATCGGCTCGGCCAGAACCGAATTCAACGAGTTCAACACCGCCGACGTGAGTCGGTCCCGCATCCGGTCGGGGTCCTTCAGCGTCAGTGCGTGCGGAGTGTGCAGGCCGAAGACCGTCAGGGTATGCGCACCCGAGGCGCGCAGGTCCTCGGACAGGATGCTGGGATCGGTCAAGGAGTGGCAATAGATCTCGCATGGGAGCGGGTCCGGTACCCGCCCGGCGGCGGCGGTGTCGTAGGCCCCGGCCAGCTGGCTGAAGGTCTCGTTGATGTGGAACGTTCCACCGAATGCCTGCTGGGCCGTGACACGTTCGTCGCGAAGCCGAGGGAGCCGACGCAGCATGAGGTTGACCTTCACCTGCGCACCGGCGGCGGTCTCGGGTGCCGGTTCGCCGAGTAGTTCGGCCAGCACGGCCGGCGTGACGTTGGCCAGCACCCGGTCGGCGCGTACCCGCCGGGTCGATCCGCCCTGCCGGTAGCACACCTCGCCATCCGGGCTGACGGCGTAAACATCTGCACCGGTGATGATTTCGGCTCCATCGCCGGCTGCGGCGGCGGCCAGGGCCCCGGTGACCGCGCCCATCCCGCCGACCGGGACGTCCCAGTCGCCGGTGCCGCCGCCGATCAGGTGGTAGAGAAAACAGACGTTCTGCACCAGCGACGGATCGTCGATGCCGGCAAACGTGCCGATCAGGGCATCGGTGGCCATCACACCGCGCACCAGATCGTGCGATACCGCGGCGGTGATCGCTTCACCGATGGGCTGTTCGATCAGGGCGTCCCAGGTCGCGGCGGTTTCGGTGTCCTGTCCGCCCAGCACGTCCCCGCGCATCTCGGACCGGGTGCGCAGCGGCTGCAGCAGCGTCGGCCAGATTCGGCTGGTGACCAGCCCGCATCGGCGGTAGAACTCATCGAACCCGACCGCGTCGTTGTCTGCGCCGATCGCGTCGAACGTCGGCTGCGGACCGATCAGCAGGCCGGTGGCCCCGCCCGTGACCGGATCCGGTGTGTAGGAGGAGTATCGGCGCCGCGACAGCCGGATTCGGGCGCCCAGATCGGTGATGATGCGCTGCGGCAGCAGGCTGACCAGATACGAGTACCGCGACAGCCGCGCATCCACACCGTCGAAGGGATGCGCCGAAACAGCCGCCCCGCCTACGTGGTCGAGGCGCTCGAGCACCTGTACCCGGCGGCCGGCGCGAGCCAGGTAGGCAGCAGCCACCAAGCCGTTGTGCCCGCCACCGACGATGACGGCGTCCAACGCGCCTTCGGTCACGTCATACCCGTCCGGTCAGCCCTTGTAACCTTCGACCTCGTCGGCCCCACGGGGGTGGGCCAATCCGGGATCCTGTCCGGTTTCACGGAGTGCGCGGCGCTGCCGCAACAGGTCCCAACACTGGTCGAGGGCGACTTCCAGCGATCTCAGTCGGTGTTGCTCTTCGGATTCGTCTATTTCCCGGCGCTGCAGTTTCGACCGGAGCTCCTGCTCTTCGGCAACGAGCCGGTGAACTTCGGCGAGGATGTCCTGATCTTTGGCCACACAACCAGTCTGCCCGACTACCGTTGATCTGGTGAGTACAAAACCTGAGATCGAGTTTCCGGACGGACCTGCCCCCACCGAATTGGTGATCAAGGATGTGGTGGTCGGCGACGGCGCCGAGGCAGTGCCCGGTGGCACTGTCGAGGTGCACTATGTGGGCGTCGAATACGACTCCGGTGAGGAGTTCGACAGCTCATGGAATCGTGGAGAATCCATTGAGTTTCCGTTGCGGGGCCTAATTCAAGGCTGGCAGGACGGAATTCCCGGGATGCGGGTGGGTGGTCGCCGCCAGCTCGTCATCCCGCCGGCCCAGGCCTATGGTCCGGCGGGTTCGGGGCACCGGCTTTCCGGTAAGACGCTGATCTTCGTGATCGATCTGCTCGCCACTCGCTGACGTCGCCGTGGGTTCGAACAGTATTAGCCGAACCTAACCATCAAATTCCATTTGCTGCTAACGTCAACCTGTTTCGTTTCAATCGATAACTGTTCGTCGACTTCAGGAGTGCCCAAATGTCGGGTTCGGACGAATCTCGGACAATCACAGGCTGGCAAACAGCCTCCAAATTATATCGACGACCACCCGGTTTGGGTTGGTTGTTGGCGCTGGCGGCAGTTCCATTGTTGCTGGGGCTGATCGGATGGGGTGGGCTCGACCACTCCAAGAAGAACACCGATCTCACTCTTCCCGATGTCAATCCCACAGCGACGATGACCGCTCCGGACGTGAATGCCCCGGACGTCAACGCGCCCAACGTCAATTTGCCGAACCTCTCGTTCGCGCCGTTGTCGATCACCCGTAATGGCAACGATTTCACCCTCACCGGCGATCTGCCCGACGCGGCCGCGAAGACCTCGCTGCTGGACTGGCTGCGCGGAAAGTTCGGTGCGAACGTCAATCTGATCGACAACCTGAATCTGCGTCCGGGTGTGAGTACCCCCGATGTTTCGGCTCTGGGCAAGGTGTTCGACGCCGCAGCCGAGGGCATTCCGGATTTCAGTTTCAGCGTCGACGGTGACACGCTCACGTTGACCGGTACCGCGCCGTCGGCGCAGGTGCGCGACGCGGTCGAGGCGGCTGCCAAGGCGGCATGGCCGAACATCAAGCTCGTCAACAACATTCAGATCGCTGCGGCACCGGCTGCCCCCGCGCCTCCGCCCCCTGCCGCTCCTGGTGCGCCGGGAACTCCGGGTACACCCGGACCCTGCGCCGTGCTGCAGGGCGATGTGAGCGCACTGCTGCGCACGCCGATCAACTTCAGCACCGACGGGTTCGTGGTGGCTCCGGCATCGCAGCAGTTGCTCTCTCAGGTGGCCGACAAGCTCAAGTCCTGTGCGGGTGCGCAGGTGGCTGTCACCGGTTACACCGACAGCTCGGGTAATGACGCGATCAACGTCCCGCTGAGCGGCAACCGCGCCAAAGCCGTTGCCGATTATCTGGTTTCGCAGGGGCTGGCGGCCGATCACGTGACGTCGTCGGGCGCGGGTTCGGCGAATCCGATCGCCAGCAATGACACCCCCGAAGGCAAGGCGCAGAACCGCCGCGTCGAGATCACGGTCAACTAGGGAGATTCGACATGGACTTCGTAATCCAATGGTTGTGGTACCTGCTCGCGTTCGTGGTGGGGTCGCTGGTGGCCTGGCTGATCTCAGTCGTGACCGTCAAGCCCACCAGTGAGGAAGAGGCGTTCGCCGAACTGCCCGGCTCGCGTGAGATTGGAGCACGACGATGAGCGATGTGAACTGGTGGCTGATGGCCCTGGCCTTTGTGCTGGGGCTGGTACTGACGCTGGCACTGACCCTGCGCCGGGTGAAGCGGGAGGTGCCGGTGTACGGTGCCCTCGGCCGCCGTCCCGACGCTGCGGCAAAGGGCGGAACTGCCGCCGCCGCAACGGCCGTCACCGATGACGCCACAACGCGGCTGCCCAAGGTCGGCTCGGTCGACGAGCCCACCACGAAGCTGCCGAAGGTCACCAGCGCCGGTGCCGCGGCGGCAGGTGCGGCTGCCGCGGGTGCGGGTGCGGCAGGTGCGGCCAAGTTCGCCTCCGGCGGAGGTGCCCATGAGGCTGCTGACGACGGAGCTGATGACGTCAAGGTCGTCGAGGAGACGCCCTACGGTGCCGGTTCGGTCCGGGTCTCGGGTGCGGGCACGCCGACGGGGTATCTGATCAAGGGCAACGAGGATTCGATGCTCTATCACTCGCCGGAGAGCCCGTCCTACTCGGTGACCATCGCCGAGATCTGGTTCGCCGACGTGGAAACCGCCGAGGGGGCCGGGTTCAACCGGTGGGACAGCGGTAAGTCTCAGCGCGACAAGAAGTAGACAAGAAGTAACAGCAACGCAGATCGCCCGCCTCCACCATCGGAGGCGGGCGATTTGTATCTGGGGGCGTGTCAGTGCGGGCCGGGCAGGCGTAACAGCAGTCGCGCCCCGCCCAGTGGGCTGGATTCCAGAGTGGCGGTGCCGCCGTGCAATTCGGCCTGCTGAGCCACCAGTGCCAATCCGAGACCGGAACCCGATCGCGATGCCGTCGACCCCCGCGAGAAGCGGTCGAACACCATCTCGCGTTCTTCCTCGGGCACGCCCACCCCGTCGTCGTCGATCGCGATCTCCACGCCGTCGCGGGAGCTCACCGCTGACAACTGCACCCGGGTGGCGCCGCCGTGCTTCACCGCATTGGCGATCGCGTTGTCCACGGCAAGCCGCAGTCCGGTCGGCAGCCCGATGATGATCACGGTCGGTGACGGCGCCAGCGAGACCTCGAGGTCGGGGTAGACGCGCATGGCGTCGTGGGCGGCGCGGTCGAGCAGTTCGGTGATGTCGACGGTGACGTGGTCGTCGGTGGTGGTGAGCTCGCCCTGCGCGAGGCGCTCCAGGGCGCCGAGGGTGGCCTCGATGCGCGACTGGGTGCGGATGACGTCGCTGACCACTTCCTTGCGTTGATCGTCGGGCATGTCGAGCGTGGACAGGACCTCCAGGTTGGTCCGCATCGCGGTGAGCGGGGTGCGCAGCTCGTGGGCCGACACCGAGGCGAAGTCGCGGGCCGAGGTCAATGCGGCCTTGGTGCGGTCCTGTTCCTTCCAGATGCGTTGCAGCATGCCGTTGACGGCGTCGGCGATCTCGACGGCCTCGCTGGCGCCGCGTACCTCGACGTCGGGCGCCTCGTCGCCCGCTTCGATCTCGCGGGTCTGCTCGGCCAGCCGTTTGAGCGGGCGGACCGCGAACGCGGCCAGCACCCAGCCCAGCACGGTGGCCGCGCCGACGGCGAACACGCAGATGATGAGCACCCGGCGGTGCAGGTTGTTGGTGTCGGCGATGGTGGCGTCGTAGGTCGCGCCCACCGCCACCCACATGGGTCCCGGGGCGGGGATCTGCACGGTGCGCACCCGCCAGCGCACGCCGTCGATGTAGGTGTCGGCGTAGCCGTCGGGCAGTTCGGGCAGGATCACGTTCGAATTGGACGAGATGTCACCGGCCTGGCGGACGGTGATGACCGCGTCCTGATCGCTGGGGGAGCGGGGGATCTCGCCGAGGCCGCGCGGCAGGAACGGGATGGCGAATCCGGCGGCCTCGTCGAGGCGGCGGTCCAGCCGTTCCTTGCGGTCGTTGGTGATGCCGACCCAGACGATGGTGCCGACGATGACGACGACGATCGCCGCGCCGATGGCGGTGGCGAACGCGACCCGGGTCCGCAGCGAGGGGGTGCGGCGGAAGATCCGGGTCAGCGGTCTCATGGTCGGGGCTACTGGGTCCTCAGGACGAAACCGACCCCGCGGACGGTGTGCAGCAGTCGTGGCGCGCCGCCGGCTTCGAGTTTGCGGCGCAGGTACCCGATGAACACGTCGACCACGTTGGTGTCTGCGGCGAAGTCGTAGCCCCAGACCAGTTCCAGCAACTGCGCCCGGGACAGTACCGCGGTCTTGTGCTCGGCCAGGACGGCCAGCAGGTCGAACTCGCGTTTGGTCAGATCCACGTCCACACCGTTGACCCGGGCGCGGCGGCCCGGGATGTCGACCTCGAGCGGGCCGACCTGGATGGTCTCGGACGAGAAGGTGGCCGATGCGCCGCGCCGGCGCAGCAGCGCCTTGACCCGGGCCACCAGCTCTTGCAGCACGAACGGCTTGACCAGGTAGTCGTCGGCGCCGGCTTCCAGGCCGGCGACACGGTCGTCGACGCTGCTGCGGGCCGAGAGCACGCAGACGGGCACGTCGTTGTCCATCGCGCGCAGTGCGGTCACCACGCTCACACCGTCGAGCACGGGCATGTTGATGTCGAGCACGATCGCGTCGGGTCGGGTCTCGGTGGCGCTGCGCAGCGCCTCGGCCCCGTCCACGGCCGTCGATACGGTGAACCCGGACAGCCGCAGCCCGCGTTCCAGCGAGGCGAGCACGTCGGGGTCGTCGTCTACGACGAGGACCCGGGGCGAGGCCATGCCACCGGTAGCGCTATCCATGCCAGCCATCTTGCCTGATGAACAGCGGCGAATCGCGCAGGCTCCCAGGGAAGTCCCCGGGGATGTTATTGACCTCAATAATTGTTCAGGTTTTACCGTGATGCCTATGAGTATGGAAAGCGTGGCCAGACAGGCGCTGTATCGGCAGGCCCACGCGCGTGACGGTGACCTGCGGGCACTGGCCGACCGGCGGCTGTTGTCCCGGATCTGGCGGTTCGCCGCGCGCCACCACCGCAGGCTCGGTTGGTTCGTCGCGATCAGCGTGGTCAGCGCGGTGTTGACGGTGACGACGCCGGTGCTGGCCGGCCGTGTGGTCGACGCGATCACGCAGGGCGGCCCGGCGTCGACGGTGCTGCTGCTGGCCTGCAGTATCGCTGCGATCGCCGTCGCTGAAGCCGCGGTGGCCCTGCTGACCAGGTGGTTGTCGTCGAACATCGGTGAGGGTCTGATCCTGGATCTGCGCACCGCGGTGTTCGACCACGTGCAGCGGATGCCGGTGGCCTTCTTCACCCGCACCCGCACCGGCGCCCTGGTGAGCCGGTTGGGCAACGACGTGATCGGGGCGCAGCGGGCGTTCTCCGACACGCTCTCGGGCATCGTCGCGAACCTGGTGACCCTGACGTTGACACTGGTGGTGATGCTCAGCATCTCCTGGCAGATCACGCTGCTGTCGTTGGCGCTGCTGCCGTTGTTCGTGCTGCCCGCGCGTCGCATCGGTACCCGGATGGCCGGGCTGTCGCGGGAGGCGGCCACCCACAACGCCACGATGAACACCCAGATGACCGAGCGGTTCTCCGCCCCGGGCGCCACCCTGGTCAAGCTGTTCGGCAGTCCGGAACGTGAGTCCGGCGAGTTCGCGGTGCGCGCCGACCGGGTGCGTGACATCGGGGTCCGGACGGCGATGCTGCAGTCGACGTTCATGAACTCGCTGACCCTGATGTCGGCGCTCGCCCTGGCCTTGGTCTACGGGCTGGGCGGGGTGTTGGCGATCGGCGGGCAGTTGCAGGCCGGCGCGGTGGTGTCGCTGGCGCTGTTGCTGACCCGGCTGTATGCGCCGCTGACCGCCCTGGCCAACGCACGGGTCGAGATCGCCAGCGCGCTGGTGTCGTTCGAGCGGGTCTTCGAGGTACTGGACCTCGTGCCGCTGATCGCCGAGGAGCCTGACGCGGTCGAGGTCCCGGGCCAGAAAGAAGGCGCGCCGGTCTCGATCGAATTTCACGACGTCCGTTTCTCCTATCCGTCGGCGGACAAGGTGTCGCTGGCCTCGCTGGAGGAAGTGGCGACGCTCTCCGAAACCGACCTCAGGGGCGGGGACGAGGTGCTGCACGGCATTTCGTTCACCGCGGAGCCAGGGCAGATGGTGGCGCTGGTCGGTTCGTCGGGAGCGGGTAAGTCGACCATCGCGTCGCTGCTGGCCCGGCTCTACGACGTCGACTCCGGATCCATCACCCTCAACGGCGCCGATGTGCGCGACGTGACGTTCGCGTCGCTCAAGGACACCGTGGGCATGGTGACCCAGGACGGGCACCTGTTCCATGAGTCGATCCGCTCGAATCTCCTGCTGGCTGCTCCGCAAGCTCGATCCGATGTCGCCGCCGGGGCGGCTCCGGCCGAAGACCAGCTGTGGGACGCCCTGCGCCGGGCCCGGCTCGACGACGTGATCGCGGCGATGCCCGACGGCTTGGACACAGTTGTCGGTGAGCGCGGATACCGTCTGTCCGGAGGGCAGCGGCAGCGGTTGACCATCGCGCGCCTGCTGTTGGGACGATCGCGGGTGGTGGTGCTCGATGAGGCGACGGCGTCGCTGGACTCGGCCTCGGAGGCCGCTGTGCAGCAGGCCCTGGCCGAGGCACTGGACGGGCGCACCTCGATCGTCATCGCACACCGGTTGTCCACGGTCCGCGCCGCCGATCTCATCCTCGTCGTCGAGGACGGGCGCATCGTCGAGCGTGGCACCCACCGCGAACTGCTCGCCCGCGGCGGTCGGTACGCCGAGCTCTACGACACGCAGTTCGCCGAGGAGGTTCCGGCCGCGTGAGGTTAATCGTTTGCTTTTGATGGGAGGATTGATTCAGTGAGTCAAGCCGCGATCGCCCCATCTCCGAAGCGGATCCGGACCAGTTCAGATCTGTGGCGGCTGTTGCCCTATCTGTTGCCGTACCGGGCCCGCTGGATCGTGATGGTCGTGGTGGCGGTGGTCAGCCTGGCCGCCACGGTGGCGATTCCGCTGATGACCAAGGCCGTGATCGACGGCCCGGTGCGCCACCAGGATCCGCACGGGCTGTGGGTCCTGGGTTCGGCCGCCGTTGCGGTCGGAATCTCCGAGGCGGTGTTGTGGTTCATCCGGCGCTGGCTGGTGGCCCGCGCCACCATGGGCGTCGAGGCCGACATCCGCAAGGATCTCTATGCGCGGCTGCAGATCCTGCCGATGAGTTTCCACAGCCGCTGGCAGTCCGGGCAGCTGCTGTCGCGGGTGATGAACGATCTGTCGACCATCCGCCGGTTCCTGTCCTTCGGGTTGGTGTTCCTGATCCTCAACACCCTGCAGATCGTGGTGGTCACGTCGATCCTGCTGGCCATGTACTGGCCGCTGGGTGTCGTGGTGCTGGTGTCGATCGTGCCGATCACTTTGACGGTGCTGCATTTCGAGCGGGAGTACACCCGGTTGTCGCGGCTCGCGCAGGACCAGACCGGCCACGTCGCAACCCATGTCGAGGAGGCCGCGCTCGGGCTGCGGGTGGTCAAGGCGTTCGGCCGGGAGGACTACGTCTTCGATCGCTTCGACGAGCAGGCCACGCAGTTGTATGACACCCAGTTCGCCCGGGTGACCGTATCGGCGAAGTTCTGGACCCTCCTCGAGGTCATCCCGAACCTCACGCTGATCGTGGTGCTGGGTTTCGGTGCGTACGCGGCGGGCCATGGCCAGGTCACCATGGGCACACTGGTCGCGTTCATCACGATGATGCTGTCGCTGGTGTGGCCCATCGCGTCGCTGGGCTTTCTGTTGTCGATGACCCAGGAGTCGTTCACCGCCGCCAACCGGATCGCCGAGATCTTCGATGCCCCGGTAGATATCGCCGACGGCCCGGTGTCGCAGCCGCCGCGCGGTGGCCGCCTCGAATTACGCGACGTCGGCTTCAAATTCCCCGATGGTGACGAATGGGCCCTCCGGCATGTCGATGCGGTGGTCGAGCCGGGGCAGACGCTGGCGCTCGTCGGCGCGACAGGCTCGGGCAAATCGGTACTGGCCGCACTGTTCTCGCGGCTCTACGACGTCACCGAGGGCCAGATCCTGATCGACGGCCGCGATATCCGGGAGTTGAGCCTGGCGGCGCTGCGGCAGACCGTGGCCACGGCATTCGAGGATCCGACGTTGTTCTCGATGTCGGTGGCAGAAAACCTACGACTCGGCCGAGCAGATGCCACGGACGAGCAGATGGATCAGGCCATCGAGATCGCGGCCGCACAGTTCGTCTACGACCTGCCGTTCGGCCTGGACACCCGGATCGGGGAGCAGGGCATGAGCCTGTCCGGTGGGCAGCGCCAACGCCTTTCGCTGGCCCGGGCCATCCTGGCGGCGCCCAAGATCCTGGTGCTCGACGACACCCTGTCGGCGCTGGATGTTCACACCGAGGCCGTCGTGACCGAAGCGCTGGGCCGGGTTCTGCGTGGGGTGACGGGCATCATCGTCGCGCACCGGGCGTCAACTGTGCTTCTGGCCGACAAGGTCGCGCTGCTGGACAGGGTTGGTCCTTCAGGGGCAACCATCACCCACATCGGGACCCACGCCCAATTACTGGCGCAGGTACCGCAATACCGCTACCTGCTGGCCGCCGACGACCAACTCGACGACTCCAGTGAGCGCAGCTGCGAGTGGGAGGATGACGAGGCGTTGGGCCGGTTGGAGCGCGGGCACGCTGAGCGGGCAGCCATCGACGAAGTGGGCGAGCCACCACATCTCAGTGCGGAGGTGCAGCGCCGATGACCCTCACTGACTGGCGCGGACAGGTCACCGACGACCGCGACGGTGCCACCGACAGCGCAGGCAACGCCAACGCCCTCCCGATCGACGAAAGCGTGCCCCGGCGTCGTGAGGCCCGGGCGCTGCTGATGTCACTGCTGCGCCCCTACCGGCGGACGGTCGCGGTGCTGGCACTGGTGGTCGTTGTGGAAAACGCTGCCCGGCTTTCGGTTCCGATCCTGGTGCAGCGCGGTATCGACCGCGGCATCCCGCCGATCGTCGAGGGCGGTCCGGCCCGTGAGCTGATGCTCATCGTCGGGACGTTGTGCGTCGTGGTGATCGTGCAGGCGATCAGCCGGATGTTCTTCCTGCGGCGCTCCGGGCGGGTCGGGCAGCGGGTGCTCCTGGAGTTGCGCCGCCGGGTGTTCCGGCATTTCGGCAAGCTCGATGTGGCCTTCCACGATCGGTATACCTCGGGCCGGGTCGTCAGCCGGTCGACCAACGATGTCGAGGCCATCCAGGACATGCTGGAAACCGGTTTCGACAGCCTGATCACCGCGGTGCTGACGTTGTTCGGCACGGCAGTTCTGTTGGTGGCTCTCGATTGGCGCCTTGGCCTGATGTGTCTGGCGGCGTTCCCGATCCTGGTGGCCCTGGTGTGGTGGTTCCGCAACGAGTCGGGCAAGACCTATCGAGTGGTGCGCGAGAGTGCGGCCCTGGTGATCGTGCAGTTCGTCGAGACCATGACGGGCATCAAGGCCGTTCAGGCCTACCGGCGCGAGCCACGAAACCAGGAGATCTTCGACGATGTCGCCGATGGGTACCGGGCGATCAACGAGAAGACCTTCAAGCTGCTGGCGATCTTCATGCCCGGGGTCAAACTGGTCGGCAACCTCACCACCGGCGTGGTGCTGCTGTACGGCGGTTACCGGGTGCTGAACGGTGAGATGACGGTAGGCACGCTGGCCGCGTTCCTGCTCTACCTGCGGATGTTCTTCGAGCCGATGCAGGAGATCTCGCAGTTCTTCAACACCTTCCAGTCGGCATCCTCGGCGCTGGAGAAGCTGGCCGGGGTCCTGGCCCAGCAGCCCGCCATCGCCGATCCGGAGGTGCCGGTGGCGTTACCGGACCCCAAGGGCGACATCGCGTTTCACGACGTGCGGTTCGAGTACACAACCGGCCGGCCGGTGTTGCCGGGTCTTGAGCTCGCGGTGCCGGCCGGTCAGACCGTGGCATTGGTGGGTACCACCGGTGCGGGCAAGACCACCATCGCCAAGCTGATCGCCCGGTTCTACGACCCCAGCGCCGGGTCGGTGACGCTGGACGGGGTGGACCTGCGTGAGCTCGCGCAGTCCGAACTGCGCCGCCACGTCGTGATGGTCACCCAGGAGAACTTCATGTTCTCCGGGACGGTCGCCGACAACATCCGGTTCGGGCGGCCCGAGGCCACCGACGCGCAGGTGCGGGCGGCGGCCGCGGCGGTCGGCGCGGACCGGTTCATCGACGCGTTGCCCGACGGGTATGACACCGATGTGGCCAAGCGCGGCGGCCGCCTCTCGGCGGGGCAACGTCAGCTGGTGGCGTTCGCCCGGGCGTTCCTGGCCGACCCGGCGGTGCTGATCCTGGACGAGGCGACGTCCTCGCTCGACATCCCCAGTGAGCGAATGGTGCAGCGCGCGTTGGAAACCGTGCTGGCCGACCGCACCGCCCTGGTGATCGCGCACCGGCTTTCCACGGTGCAGATCGCAGACCGGGTGCTGGTGCTCGAGCACGGCCGCATCATCGAGGACGGGGCGCCGGCGGAGCTGATCGGCCGGGCCGACGGGGCCTACGCGGCGTTGCACCGGGCCTGGGTGGATTCCCTGGCCTGAGTCCGCAGGTGTCTAGCGCTCGGCAGTCACGTGCAGCACGGCGGCATAGCTCTTTGCGCCTGCGTCCGTGCCCATTCCGATGCGCACCGTGACGTCCCACTGCCCCGGCGCGGACAGGTCGATGACTCCGCTGTAGTCATCCGTGCCTGCGGGCACGGCCTCGACCCCTGTGCTGACCAGACCCAGCTGTGGCATGTGGGGTTCGAACCGCACCCACTCCGGCGTCGGTGTTTCGCCTGCGCTGCCCAGGATCTCGACGGTCAGCGAGCCGATCCCGACCTTGGGCGGATCGCCTTTCAACCGCACCAGGTACGGCCCCGCATCGGCTTCGGCGACGAGCGGCGGCCGTGGTTGCGGCCACAGCAGCCGCAGCGTGCCGCCGCCCACGGCGACGACGATGACGGCGATGCCCAGCCAGCGCAGGCGGTTCATGGTGGCGGCTACAGCTTCTCGATGTCGGGAAGCGCCCAGGTCTTGTCGAACAGGGCGGGTTTCGGGCCGTATAGCCGGAACAGCACCTCGAACCCGCCGTCGGGCCTTGTCGGGATCCAGTTGGACTCCTTGCCATTCGGTGCGGACGGGCCAAAGTAGATGTCGACGGATCCGTCGGGGTTCGTCACGAGGTCGGGTCGGTGGGAGGAGCGGCTCCCGTACGGCAGGTCGCGGATCAGTGCGTGGGTGCCACGGTCGTACACCGTCGCCGACCAGTAGAGCGAAACCGGCGCTTCCGCGGGCACCCGGAGCCGGTAGGTGGCGGCACCGTCGAAGGCCGCACCCTCGCGGTCGGCGATCGTCATCACGTAGAACTGGCCCTGGCCAAGATGTTTGGCGCTGAAGTAGATGAATGAGTACAGCAGGCCGCGGTCGTCGACGGGGTAGCTGGTCGGGTCGGCGAATCCACTCTGCATGCCCTGCACCACCTCCGGCGAGGCGGGCACGGCCCAGTGGGTTCCCTCGAAGTACGGCGGGGTGAAGAACTTCGGATAGTTGGCGTCGAGCCAGGCGTGCGCTTCGGAGGCGGCGGCCTCGAGCACTGACTTCAGCTCGGCGCTCGGTTCGAACAGCTTGCCTTGTTCGATGCCGATCGAGGCGAGCACCGAGATCATCACCCGGTCCCGTTGCAGCCACGGCTCACGTTGCACAAACTGATCGAGCAACTCGAAGAAGCGGAGTCCGTAGGGAATCGTGCTGTCGTACAACGCGTCCGATGCATCGAAGAAGGCGGTCGGTTCCGGCCCGGACAGCGGATAGCACTTGATGCGTTTGCCGTATTCGACGGCCGCAGCGACGTCCGCATCGTCGCTGGATGCGATGTTGGACCGCAGCGCACCGAATCCGGTGTACGTCGCCGACGGCATCGGAATGTGGCCGTCGGGGACCTCGCCGTCGAACCCGGGCGGCAGGATCAGGTACTTGCCACCTCTGCCCTTGTCGACCCCGGCGGGTCCGACGTCCTCGATCGCCTCCTGCCACGCGTTGTCCACCGACCCGGTGATCGAACCGCCTTCTGCGGGCGGAATTTCCAGCACCACCGGGCCGGCCTGGGTGTTGTAGAACGGGAAGAAGTAGAGCGTGTCCGGGTTGGGCGTGAGGGTCTGGTTCTTCCAATCCAGCAGTTTCGACCAGAACACCACCTGGTTGTCGCCCGCGCCGACTTCGACCGCTGCCTGACGCAGCAGCTCGAAGTTGACGGCGGGCATCCCCCAGATGACGGCCTGCACGGCACGGGAACGCACCAATGGGTCCATGCTCACGACGCTAATACCTCAACGCACCGTGTCGAAGAACGTCTTCACATCCTCGACGAACAGTTCCGGCTGCTCGAAGGCCGCGAAGTGCCCGCCACGGGGCATCGTCGTGAAGTGGGTGACGTTGTAGCCGGTCTCGCACCAACTACGCGGGGCACGCAGGATTTCCATCGGGAACGACGCGATCCCGGTGGGCAGGCCGACGTATTCGCCGCCGCCGAAGGTGTTGGCGCTCTCCCAGTACAGCCGGGCCGACGATGCCGCCGATGCGGTGAGCCAGTAGAGCATCACGTTGTCGAGCAGCTCGTCTTTGGACACCACGTTTTCGGGGTTTCCGTCGCAATCCATCCACGACCAGAACTTCTCCACGATCCACGCGAGCTGACCGACGGGGGAGTCGACCAGTCCGTAGCCGACGGTCTGCGGCCGGGTGGACTGCTGCTTCATGTAGCCCGAATCCCATTTGCGGTAGTAGTCGATGCGGGCCAGGGCCTTCTGCAGGTCCTCGGTCATCTCGCCGACGCCTTCGGCCGGCGGCTGCGCGATCGGCATGTTGACGTGAATGCCCACGCACGCCCCCACATTGCGGCCGATCTGCGTCGTCACGGCGGCACCCCAGTCGCCGCCCTGGGCGCCGTAGCGGGTGTAGCCCAGTCGCGTCATGAGGGTGTCCCAGGCCTCCGCGATCTTTCCGATGCCCCAACCGGTCGCACTCGGCTTGCCGGAGAACCCGTAGCCGGGCAGAGAGGGGCACACCACGTCGAACCCGGCCTCGGTCAGCGGCTCGATGACCTTGTGGAACTCGACGATGGATCCGGGCCAGCCGTGGGTGATCAGCAGCGGGAACGCATCCTCCCGTCCGGATCGCTGGTGGATGAAATGGATGTCGAGCCCGTCGATCTCGGTGGTGAAGTGGTCGAACCGGTTCAATGCGGCCTCACGGGCGCGCCAGTCGTACTCGTTGGCCCAGTAGGCGGCCAGGTTCTTCGTGTAGTCCAGCGGGATTCCCTGGGTCCAGTCCTCGACGCACTCGGCCTCGGGCCAGCGGGTCCGGTTCAGTCGCTGTTTGAGGTCGTCCAGGTCGGCGTCGGGGATTGCGATGCGGAAGGGGTTGATCTGAGCCATGGCTCCCAATCTGCCAGAGGGAGCTGCGGAGGTCAGGGAATCTGGCGTAGCCGCCGGGCCTTGGACACCGCCTCGTGGCGGTTGCGCGCCCCGAGTTTGGCCGCCGCGCTGCGCAGGTAACTCTTCACCGTTTCGGGCTTGAGTGAAAGCCGCTGGGCTGCTTCGGCGTTGGTGCATCCCAGGGCGACCTGCGCCAGCACGTCGACCTCGCGGACGGTCAAGGGGGCGCTCGCCGGCGGGTCACCGCGCAACGCCACCGCCAACCGGTCGGCGAGCTCGCGTAGCGGCCCGGCCAGGTCCGGGGTGTCGGCGGCCAGCCGGCGCAGGTCGGCGTGCACCTCACGGATCTGCTCGGCGTCGGCCGGTGTGTCGGCGAAGTTGGTCAGCGCGGCCTCCCGCATCCGCATGCGGCGGTCCACCTCGTCGCGGACGCGTAGCTCGTCGCTCAACCGCTGCGCCGAGGCCACCATCGCGGCCGCGGTGCGATCGCCGATCGGCGCACTGGTGCGGTGGGCTCCGTACAGCACGGCCCGGGCTGTGCCGTCGACGACCACCGGCACGGCCAGGATCGAACGGATTCCCTCGGACAGCACGGGCTCGTCGTAGTCGTGGGTGATGCTCGAGGCACGCCGGTAGTCGGGCACCGAGATCGGGCGGCGCGACGCCAGGCTCGCCCCGCCCAGCCCGGCGCGGGGCAGCACCGCGAGCCCGCGCATGGCGCCGGTGCGGGTGCCGAAGAACTCGCTCAGCAGCAGGGTGTCCTCGTGTACCTGTCCGCCGAAGGCCAGCGGGAGCCCGGTGTCGGCGGCCATGCGGCGCAGTTCGGAGCGCACCGCGTCGGCGTCACGAGGCCGCAGCAGCCAGGGGCGCATTGCAGGTACCCACTTTCGGGGGTAGCGGTCGGGCGAGTGTGACGTAGAGCATAACTGTCATGAATGTCGTCGCGAGCAACACAGACCGCTACCGCGGTGCCCGTGACCAGCTGGTCGCCGCCATCGCGGATTACGGCCGGGCGGTCGAGGAGTTCGCCTGGCCGCAGATCAGCGGCACCTTCAACTGGGCTGTCGACTGGTTTGACGCCATCGCCAGGGGCAACGACCGCACGGCGCTGTGGATCGTCGAGGAGGACGGCTCCGAGCAGCGGGTCACCTTTGCCGAGATGGCGCAGCGGTCCGACAGCGTCGCGGCCTGGCTGCAGGGCCTCGGGGTGGGCAAGGGCGACCGGGTGCTGTTGATGCTCGGCAATCAGGTCGAGTTGTGGGAGGCCATGCTGGCCATCGCCAAGCTGGGTGCGGTCATCATGCCGACCACCGGGGCGCTCGGGTCGGCGGATCTGTCCGATCGCCTCACGCGCGGCGGCGCGCGGTTCGTCATCGCCAACACCGCCGATGCGGTCAAGTTCGCCGAGGTGCCCGGCGACTACGTGCGGATCGCGGTCGGTGAGACGCCGGCAGGCTGGCACCGCTACGCCGACGCGCAGGACGCGGCACCGCAGCGGTTCGAGGCGTGCACCACGGTCGACGACCCGATGCTCATCTACTTCACCTCCGGTACGACGAGCAAGCCGAAATTGGTCGAGCATTCCCAGGTGTCCTATCCGGTCGGGCACCTGACCACGATGGCCTGGATCGGCGTCAAACCCGGTGATGTGCACCTGGCGATCAGCTCGCCCGGCTGGGCCAAGCACGCCTGGAGCTGTTTCTTCGCGCCGTGGATCGCCGAGGCGACGATCTTCGTCTACAACTACGCGCGCTTCGATGCGGCGGCGCTGCTGGGCCAGTTGCGCCGGGCCGGGGTCAACACGTTCTGTGCCCCGCCGACGGTGTGGCGCATGCTGATCCAAGCCGACCTGGGTGAGCGGCCCGAGGGGCTGCGGGAAATCCTCGGCGCCGGTGAGCCGTTGAACCCCGATGTGATCGCTCAGGTCGAAAAGGCCTGGGGGCTGACGATCCGTGACGGCTTCGGCCAGACCGAGTCGTCGCTGCTGGTCGGCAACACCCCGGGGCAGCCGGTGAAGCCCGGTTCGATGGGCCGGCCGATGCCGGGGGTGCCGGTGGTGCTGGTGGACCCGATCAGCGGGGAGCTTGCCGACGAGGGCGAGATCTGTCTGGATCTCAGCGAGCGCCCGCGCAACCTGATGACGGGCTATCTCGGTGACCCGCAACGCAATGAAGCCGTGATGGCCGGCGGCTACTACCACACCGGCGACGTGGCCTCCCGCGACGCCGACGGCTACATCACCTACATCGGCCGCACCGACGACGTGTTCAAGTCCAGCGATTACAAGGTCTCGCCGTTCGAGTTGGAGAGCGTGCTGATCGAGCATCCGGCCGTGGTCGAGGCCGCGGTGGTGCCGCAACCCGACGACACCCGGCTGGCGGTGCCCAAGGCCTATCTTGCGCTCGCGGAGGGCTGGGAAGCCAACGCGGACACGGCAAAAGACGTCATGGCCTATGCCCGTGACCATCTCGCGCCGTATCTCAAGGTGCGCCGAGTCGAGTTCGTCGACCTGCCCAAGACGGTCTCGGGCAAGATCCGCCGCGTCGAGCTGCGCAAGCGTGAGGACGCGGCTCACGCAGCGGGCGAACCGATTTCCACCGAATAC
The DNA here is from genome assembly GCF_040655355.1 of Mycobacterium sp. NPDC050441. Lineage (NCBI taxonomy): Bacteria > Bacillati > Actinomycetota > Actinomycetes > Mycobacteriales > Mycobacteriaceae > Mycobacterium > Mycobacterium sp. NPDC050441. The sequence goes on from NZ_JBFAJS010000006.1 coordinate 321,182, forward strand.
CGATACGAGGATCTTGTGGAATGAATACGGCGATGAGTTCCTATGACACCGGCCCCACGGATGTACCCGTGCTCGAAGAGACGATCGGGGCGAACTTCGAGCGGATGGTGGCGGCCGGACCGCACGCCGACGCGCTGGTCGAGGTGGCGACCCGACGGCGCTGGACCTACACCGAACTCAACGCCGAGGTCGACAAGGTGGCCCGGGGGCTCATGGCCCTCGGTGTGGCCAAGGGCGATCGCGTCGGGATCTGGGCGCCCAACTGCGCCGAGTGGGTGATCCTGCAACTCGCGACGGCCAAGATCGGGGCAATCCTGGTCAACATCAATCCGGCCTACCGCACCCATGAGTTGGCGTATGTGCTCAAGCAGTCCGGGATACGAACGCTGGTGTCGGCCACCGCGTTCAAGTCCTCGGACTACGTGACGATGGTGGCCGAGGTGCAGGCGGAGTGTCCAGCGCTGAAAGACATCATCTTTCTGGGCACCCTGGATTGGGACCAGCTGTCTATCGAGCAGGTCGGCGAGGACCAGTTGCGCGCCCGGACCGCGGAGTTGTCCAACACCGATCCGATCAACATCCAATACACCTCGGGGACAACCGGATTCCCCAAGGGCGCGACGCTGAGCCATCGCAACATCCTCAACAACGGGTTCTTCGTCGGCGGGTTGATCAACTTCGGAGTCGGTGACCGGGTGTGTATCCCGGTGCCGTTCTATCACTGCTTCGGCATGGTGATGGGCAATCTCGGGGCGTTGACAAATGGTGCGACGATCGTGATCCCGGCGCCGGGATTCGATCCCGGGATCACGTTGGCCGCAGTCGAGGCGGAGCAGTGCACCGCGCTGTACGGGGTGCCGACGATGTTCATCGCGATGCTCGGTCATCCCGACTTCGCCAAGTTCGACCTGTCCTCGCTGCGCACCGGCATCATGGCGGGTTCGGTGTGCCCCGTCGAGGTGATGAAGCGGGTGGTGGCCGATATGCACATGGCCGAGGTGGCCATCTGCTACGGCATGACCGAGACCTCGCCGGTGTCGTGTCAGACCTTGGTCGATGACGATCTGGAGCGTCGCACCGCCACCATAGGCCGGGCCCATCCACACCTCGAGGTCAAGATCGTGGACCCCGATACCGGTGAGACCGTCGAGCGCGGACAGCCCGGGGAGTTCTGCACCCGCGGGTATTCGGTGATGCTCGGCTATTGGAATGAGGAGGCCAAGACTCGTGAGGCCATCGATTCCGAGGGCTGGATGCATACCGGGGATCTGGCGGTGATGCGCGAGGACGGCTACTGCGCAGTGGTGGGCCGGATCAAGGACATGGTGATCCGGGGCGGGGAGAACGTGTACCCGCGGGAGGTCGAGGAATTCCTGTACACCCACCCCGACATCGACGATGCGCAGGTGATCGGGGTTCCCGATGCGAAATACGGCGAGGAGATCTGCGCCTGGATCCGGATGAAACCGGGCCGCACCCCGTTGGATGCCGAAGCGGTACGGGCCTTCGCCGCGGGCAAACTGGCCCACTACAAGATTCCACGGTATGTGCATGTGGTGGACGAATTCCCGATGACGATCACCGGCAAGATCCGCAAGGTCGATATGCGCGACGAAAGCGTCAAGCTGCTCGGGCTCGACCCCGGATAACCGGGACGACTCAGCCCCAGCGCTTGATCACATCGCCCACCGGCTTACCGGTCGCCAGCGCGGCCATCATCAGCACCCGCGCCTGGCTCGGCCGCAGGTGGGGAACCATCACCGCGCCGGCCTTGACCATGTCGTCACCCGGACCGTATTCGGCGATGACCTCCCCGTCCGGGACACGGCTGGAGATTCCGAAGGCCACGCCGGCCGGCGCGTGGCGGCGCACCGCGTCCACCACGCCGTCACCGGCGTTGCCGGATCCCAGTGCCTCCAGGATGATTCCGCGTGCTCCGGCGGCCACGGCGGCATCGATGGGTCCGGCGCCGTCGCCGGGATAGGCCGCGACGACGTTGACCCGCGGCGCACTGACCGCCGGCACCTCACCGAGGAACGGCCGCTGCGCGGGGTGGTCCAGCGTGAAGGTGTTGCCGGCGACGGACCCGATCGGCGGGGTACCGCCGAACGCATGGAGATCCTGGGTGTTCACCTTGTGGGTCCCCAAGGCCTGAAACACATCCCCGGCGAACGTGATCATCACGCCCTGGTCGCGGGCGGCGGGACTGGACGCCACGGTCAGCGCGTTGCGCAGGTTTGTCGGCCCGTCGGCATCCGGGGCATCGGAACTGCGTTGCGCCCCGGTCAGCACGATCGGGGCGGGTCCGTTGTAGGTGACGTCCAGCCACATCGCGGTGTCTTCCATGGTGTCGGTGCCGTGGGTGATCACCACGCCGGAAGCGCCGTCGGCCACTGCTTTCTCGGCGGCCGTTCCGATCGCATCCCAATCTGCGGGTGTCAGCTGTGAACTGTCCTTCTTCATCACATCCATGACCTCGACGTCCAGGCCGGCCGCCAGGTCGGCCCCGCTGACCGTCGGGCGGCGCACGCCGTTGGCATCGGTGCTCGTCGCGATGGTCCCACCGGTGGTGATCACGACGACTTTGCCCGCCGTCGATTCGCCCTTGGCGCTGTCCGGGTTCGTCGTCCCCTCGGTCGAGTTCGTGTTGGTCGAACAAGCGGACGTGAGCGCGACCGCGAGAAGGAATGTGCCGATCGCCAATCGCGACCGGGCCGGGCGGGCTGCGAAGTTCGTCATACGGCAGACGCTACGGCGATAGGGGAACACGTACCGGGGTTTTGGCAGCTCATCCGGGTTTCGGGAGCGCCGACAAGCGATTGCTGCGACGATGGTGGTCATGTCGGCCGCACAAGCCTGCAGTGTTCTCGGGCGGCGGACGTGTGCGCTTTTGGCCGTGGGTTCGGCAGGGCTGCACGTGGCGATGCTCGGCGCGACCGCCAATCCGGTGGCCGCCGCGGTGCTCGCGGCGATGATCGTGGGTTGCCTGTACTGCGCCCGTCATCTGTGGCGGCGCGGCACTTCCGGCGTCTGGTGCACGATCGCGTTGATGAGCCTGGCGATGATCGCCCTGCACACCCCGATGCCCATGCATCACCATGGCGTGGTGGCCCCCGTGCAGACCTCGGCGGTGATGACGACGGCGACGCTGCTGGCTCTGCTCGAGGTGGTCGTCGCCGCGGCCGTGCTGGCCTACACAACCAGGCACCGCTCGGTGATCAGCCCGTCGGCGGGATGAACTGGCTCAGGACCAGCCGGGCGCCCTGTGGGTCCTGGATCAGAGCGGTGTTCGTCCACTCGGTGTCCGCGCTGGAAACCACGGCAGCGCCGAGTTTCTCGGCCAGTCCCGCGGCTTCGTCACGGTTCGCCACCGCGAATACCACCTGCCAGTGCTCGGGCTGCTGCTCGTCGGGTAACTGGCCGGTCCAGCCGACCGCGTCGGAGAACCCGGGCGGGGTACCAGCAGTGGCATGACGTTCCTTGATGCCGGGGTCGACGGTGGCGGCGAGGTGGTCGCCGTATCCCGGCCGCCGGATCATCGTCGCGAAGCCGGCTCCGTCCAACTCCCAGCCGAACAAGGGCGAGTAGAACGCCGCGGCGGCCTGCGGGTCTGTTGTCTGCAGGTTGCTGAAATTCCAGGTTCCGGGAACGTTGACCAGCTGGGCACCGGGGCGCCGCCGCGGCTGCCACAGCTTGAAGTGTGCGCCGCGAGGATCGACACAACCGGCTTGCCGCCCACCGGGTCCCGCGTCGACGGGGCTGCTCGTCACGGTCCCGCCGGCGGCCGTCACCGCCGTGGCCGTCGTGTCTGCATCGGCTACCGCGACATAGGTGTTCCAGGTGATCTCGTCACCGGTCTGCGCGGACGCGATCGCCGCGACGTCCTGACCGTCCAGCGTGGCGATCAGATAGGACTCCTCGGTGTCGTCGGGCAGCACGTCCTCGAACGTCCAGCCGAACAGCCGACCGTAAAAGTCCTGGGCGGCAGCTACATCCTGCTGGTCGGTATCCACCCAGCAGGGCACCCCGGGCGGATAGGTCCTTGACTCGGTCACCTGCCCATCGTCGCACCGCCGTGCCGGAGCTCAGGCCTCCAACTCCCCGGCGATCCCGCGCTCGATGGCGGCCCGGGTGCCGGCCGGCAGCACGATGAGCCCGTCGAGCTCCTTCTGCGCCCGTGCATAGGCGCTGCGGCGTTCGTCGGGGGTCGCGCCGTCGTCGGAGGCGAGCCGCAGCAGTTGTTGGGCCCGGGCGATGCGTTCCTGGGCCGCCTCCGAGAAGTCGCTGCGCCGCCTGCGGACCGCCTCGGCCTCGGCGATGTCGAAGGCCGTCACATAGTCGTGCACGGCGTCGCGGTACTCGAGCTGGGCGGCGCGGTCGTCGAGCAGGTCCTCGGCATTCTCGGGCCGCAGCAGCTCGGCACGGCCGCGCGCCCGGTGAAACGCGATCGTCAATGGATCCCGCATATCCGTCATCAGCGGGAAGTCCAGCAGTTTGGCGATATCGATCTCGTAGTCGAGCCACCGTTCGTTGGTCCGGTCGTGTTGCGTGAGCACCTTGGTCAGCTCCCGCTGGTATGCGGCGTCCGCCGATTTGGCCGTACCGGCGGCCCGGGCAAGCTCGATTTTCGTCTGCTGCTTGATGCGGTAACGCTCCAGCCGTCGTTGGGCCCGGCGCTCGTTGGCAGCGGCGACGGCCCTGATGCCGCCGCCGATCACTCCGCCCAGCGGGAAGATCAGCCACCAGAAGTTCCCTGCGAACTGCCACAGAGGTTCCACGAATCCAGAATGCCATCGACTCCGCCGTGACCCCCGGCGGAGTCGATGGCACCTCAGCTGTTCAGAACCATTGACCGAACTTTCGGATGTAGATCGTCTTCATGGTCTGAGCGACGACGCAATACGACACCAGAGTCGCGACCAGCCAGGGAAAGTACTGCCATGGCAGCGGCTGCAATCCGACGGCCGTGCCCAGTGGCGAGAACGGGATGAGGATCCCGAGCACGCACACCGTTCCCGTCGCCAGCAGCACCGGCAACGCTGCAGTGCTCTGGATGAACGGGATCTTCCGGGTTCGCAACATGTGAACGACCAGTGTCTGCGAGAGCAGGCTTTCGATGAACCAACCCGATTGGAACAGCGATTGCATCTCGGGTGAGTTGGCGGCGAAGACAAACCACATCACCGCGAAGGTGGTGATGTCGAAGATCGATGACGTCGGCCCCATCCAGATCATGAAACGACGGATGTTCCTGGCGTCCCACTTGCGAGGCTTGAGCAGAAACTCCTTGTCCATCCGGTCCCACGGCAGGGCCAGCTGGGAGATGTCGTACAGCAGGTTCTGGATCAGCAGGTGGATCGCCAGCATGGGCAGGAATGGGATGAAGGCGCTGGCCACCAATACCGAGAACACGTTGCCGAAGTTCGAACTGGCGGTCATGTTCAGGTATTTGATGATGTTGCCGAATGTTTCGCGGCCCTTGACCACACCCTCTTCGAGCACCATCAGGCTCTTCTCGAGCAGGATGATGTCCGCTGATTCCTTGGCGATATCGGTGCCGGTGTCGACCGAGATGCCCACGTCCGCATCGCGCAGCGCCGGTGCGTCGTTGATGCCGTCGCCCAGGAAACCGACCGTGTGCCCGTTGGCCTGCAGTGCCCGCAGTACCCGGGACTTCTGCATCGGCGTCAGCTTCGCGAAAACGGTTCTTTCGTCGACGATTCGGCCCAGCGCCTCATCGTCGAGGGTGTCGATTTCGCGGCCGAGAACGGGTTGGCCGGGATCGAGTCCCACCTCCTGACAGATCTTGGCGCTGACCACCTCGTTGTCGCCGGTGAGGACCTTCACCGTCACGCCGTGCTCGGCGAGTGCGGTGATGGCCGGGGCGGCCGTCTCTTTCGGTGGATCGAGGAAGGTGAGAAAGCCGCGGACGACGAGGTCCTTCTCGGCATCGACGCTGTATCGGTGCGTGCGCTGAATGCGGGGGATCTCGCGCGTGGCCACCAACAGCACCCGGAACCCGTCGCGGTTGTACGCGCGCGCTGTTTCGGCGAGCGTCTTGCGGTCGACGTCGGTGAGCGGCCGGCAAGCGGTGCCGTCGGACACTTGGGTGGACACCGCCAGCATTTCCTCGACGGCTCCCTTGCAGACCAGCAAGTGATTCCGGTCGACGTCCTGGACGACGACCGACAGCCGGCGCCGCTCGAAGTCGAACGGAAGTTCGTCGACCTTGCGGTACGCGGAGGCGGCGATCAGCGTTTCGGGCGTCCCGTCGGCGAAGTGCAGGACAGCACGGTCCATCAGATTCTTGACACCACTCTGGTGAAAGCTGTTGAGCCAGGCCAGGGCCAGCACGTTGTCGTCTCGATCGCCCCGGATGTCCGCGTGGTGCTCGAGGATGATCCGGTCCTGGGTGAGCGTCCCGGTCTTGTCGGTGCACAGCACGTCCATGGCGCCGAAGTTCTGGATGGCATTGAGGCGCTTGACCACAACCTTGCGACGCGACAACGCGACAGCACCCTTGGCGAGATTGGACGACACGATCATCGGCAGCATCTCCGGGGTGAGCCCTACCGCAACGGCAAGCGCGAACAGGAACGCCGCGGGCCAGTCGCCCTTGGTGAAACCGTTGATCAGCAACACGATGGGCACCATCACCAACATGAAGCGGATCAGCAGCCAGCTGACGCTGTTGACACCCCGGTCGAAGGCCGTCTCCGCACGCGAACCGACGATCGTCTTGGCCAGCGATCCGAAATAGGTGTGTACACCGGTCGATACGACGACCGCCGTGGCCGTACCGCTCACCACATTGGTGCCCATCAAACAGATGCCCGGCAGGTCGAGCAGGCCGGCCTCGTCGTCGGCGACGACGGTCGCGGATTTCTGCGCCACGTCGCCGAGAGTGTCGTACTTCTCGACCGGGAGGGCCTCACCGGTCAGCGCTGCCTGGCTGACGAACAGATCGCGGGATTCGAGCAGGCGGATGTCGGCGGGAATCATGTCGCCGGCCGACAGTTGCACGATGTCGCCGGTGACGATCTGCGCCATCGGGATCTCCATGAGTTCGGGCGTGGCACCCGGGGCGGCCCGGCGCCGGACAGTTGCGGTATTCCGCACCATCGCCTTCAGCGTCTCGGCCGCCTTGCCCGAGCGGTACTCCTGCCAGAACCTCAGCAGGGCGCTGAGCGCGACCATGGTCAGGATGATCAGCACACCGGTGTAGTCCGCGTCCTGTCCGTCGCGCATCGGAAGGTAGATGTCGGTCACCGAGCTGATGGCCGCCAGCACCACGAGTACCGCGATGAACGGGTTCTTGAAGGCCTCCAGGAATTGGAGGATCGCGGGCGGCGCTTTGTCGTGGGCGACCTCGTTGGGGCCGTCGACGGCGAGACGTTCGGCGGCATCCTCGATGGTCAGGCCGTCGAGGTGGCCTCTCACATTCGCCAGCGTGAGGTCCACATCGTTGTGTGCTTCAGCGGCCGCGCGCAGGGACAGGCTGTGGCCGTCGCGCTTGGTGGGGGTCAGAGCGAATTGTTCGACAGCGGTGTTCATCCGGCTGCTCCTGTCGGTGGTCAGCGCGCACCACAAGTCGCACCGAATCGGCTGGGGAAAACCAGGATTCGGCGGACTTGAGGGTGATGCGCAGTATGGAAGGTGTCAGTTCACGTCGGTAGTTACGTGAAAGATGATCGAATCAAAGGGATCTGGGATTGCTCGGTTACCGAGCGGTGTGCGAGCCGCCCCCCAGGGACGCGGTCAGGACCGCCACCGGAGTGTTGCTCATCCTCAGGTTGTGCCGCTCCTGCGGGGTCAGCGACGCACGCGTGTGAATCCACGCGATCGGGCCCTTGACCAAGCCGTGAGCATGACGAAGAAAGGTGTTGCGCTGCATCGGATCATCTCCAGTTGAATCGGAGCTCTCCGCGTCGACAGGCATGCGGCGGCCGGCCACCGCGGGTGTCCGGGGTGGTGGATCTACGCAGTCATCGACAGCGGAAAGGTGTTTATGGACAGACGTTTTCGAATCGGACTGGGATACGGACTGTCACTCGACGTCATGTCGTCGTCACCTCCTCGCTGTCGGGCGCACGCGACGCCGCTGGTCTTGACGCCATCGTCAGATGCGAACGCGCTGAAGAGGAAGTTGGGCACATGGCCAAACGCGCCGGACGGCGCGAGCACTCCCTCATCAGAGCTTTGGCACTACACGACGTGTCCCACCAGAGGTGGGAAGCCACTTCGGGTCATCCCTTAGGCCGGGAAGACCTGTCCTAACCCTGGGCGTCTCTCGACGTCGTCGGATCAGTGGCCTGTGTTCGCATAGGAGCCTCACCTAACGAAGCGCGGGTTTCATTGGAAACCCTACACCGGGGGATTGTCAACACGGTTCACCGCGTCTGGCGACGCAGGTGCTGGCGCACGACCGTGCGCACCACTCGGCGTCGTGCGCGGGCTACCGGGCCGGTCGCGCGGATCTTGTGTGCGAATCGTTCGCCCGACAGCATCAGCCGGTCTTGGACCTCTTCGATGTCCGTGCCGACCAGGGCATGGTGACGCTTTCGCCAGTTGCCGGCGATCATGACTGCCTCGATGTTGGCGATGCTGGCCTGCAATGCCGCGGCTATCGGGTCGTGGGCCGGCCACAGGTTCAATGCTCGGGCATCGATGACGACGAGATCGGCCTGCATCCCGGGGGCGATGTGGCCCACCTGGTGTGCCAGGCCGAGGGCGCGCGCACCGTGCACGGTCGCCCATGACAGCGCCTGCTTGCTGGTGAGCGTCGCGGTCGGCGCGCTCAGCCCGGTGCGGCGCAATTCCTGTTCATGGGCCAGGCCTCGCTGGTGAGCCAGGGTGATCCGGGCGGCGGTGAGAACTTCGCCAGAGACGGCGGTTTCGGTGTCGGTACCCAGAGACGGCGCCGCATCCGCGCGTAGCAGTTGTTCGGTGATCGACGTGCAATGCCCTTGACCCAGTTCGTTTTCCGGTGTCGAGGTGAAGCTGGTTCCAGTATCGGCGAGGCGCTTGACCCATTCGTCGGTCAGGCCGGTCCCGTGCACGATGTTGGCGTGCGGACCCCACAAACCCGCAGCGTCCACGGCATTCCAGCCTGGTCCGGGCGTTCCGGCGCTTTGGTGCATTGACGCGATCACGCCACGCTCGAGCGCAGCCCGCAGGTCCGCGATTGCCACGTCGGGTGCCGATAACTGCGGACCCTTGATTGCCATTCCCACGGTGAGCAGCGCGCTGTTGGCGATGGAGCCGGCGAGGAGGCGGTCGATCTCGCGCACGTCATGAGGCTTGGTCGGGCCGCCATGCGCTGTGCCGTGCAGAAAGACTGCGCGGATGCCGGCGGTGCTCAGCGCGTCGATAGCGGCGTCGGCATGGCCAGGTGTCAGGCAGTTGTGACACCAGTCGCCCACGGTCGTTGTGCCGCAGTTGATCTGGTTCAGCGACCCGGCCAATGTGCCGACGTGCATGTCGCCGGGGCTGTATTGGCGGGCGACGTGGCCGTGCGTGTGGGCCAGGTATTCCAGCAGCGACCAGTCTGTGCCGGTGAACCGTAGCGCCGTCTGCCAGGTGTGCAGGTGGGCGTTGACGAGGCCGGGGATGATGATGCGGTCGGTAAGCTCGACGAGGTCGGCGCCGCTCGGGTCGAGGTATTCGCCCATCGCGGCGATGTGATCGTCCTCGATGAAGATGTCGACTCGCTCGCTATCGGGCCGATTCGGCGCCAGGCTGACCACCTGGGCGCCGCGCAACAGAATTCGGGTCACTGGTTGTCTCCTGTCACCCTTTCGCGCCACCGCTGGCGCTGGTGTGGTCTGCGCTTCGGCGTAAATGGTGCATGCCGCTGACGGCCACGCTTGGTTTATAACGGATACAGTGTGACCGATAATGTCGTCTGGTGTCAACCGTCATCGAACGGCGGCTGGCTTGGTCCGACCGCTGAGCAGGCTGATCGGGGTGCCCGGATCGCTGCCGCCATCGGCCTGACCGCAGGCAGGCATGTTCATGCGCCCCATGGGCACTGTTACCGCGGCGTCGGTGTGTTGCTCATGGTGGGCCGTCTCCATCTATTGCCACCGGGCCCGCCACCCGCATCGATCGCCGGTTCGCCTAACCGCCCCGAGCCCGCCGTCCCGGTGCGCGTTTGTCGTCGTGGTGCGCAACCTGGTTCAAGCCGTTGATGAGGAGTTCCAGACCGAAGGTGAACTCTTGCTCCAGCGGCACGGGTAGATGATCGGCCACGCTGACGGTGGCGGGAAACGCCTGTGGGTCGAGGGTCTGCCAGATCTCGTCCTGGCCCGCGGGGTCGGAGTCAGGCGGGGACAGTTGTGTCGCGAACCCCAACACGTAGCGCGCCAGCGTGGCGCAAGCCTGCGCGGCCAACGGTGCCGCGAAGCCGGATTTGAGCAGCAGCGCGATGGTCTGCTCGCGCTGGGCCATCGCATTAGGTCCGATCGGAATCTTTTCGACCAACAGTGGCGCGACGTGAGGGTGGCGTCGGAACACATCAAACAGGCTGTGTGCCAACGCTTCGCAGGCTTGCTGCCATGTCATGGCTTCAAGTGCCTCGTTGTCGACGTGTGCCTCGGCCAACACGCTGTCGATTACCTGAGCGACCAGCTGGGCCCGGCCGGTGAAGTGCCGGTACAACGTCGCGGTACCCGAGTCCAGGCGCTGGGCCAGGTTGCGCATCGACAGCGCGTCGGCGCCCTCCTCGTCCAGGAGGGCGATAGCAGTCGCGATGATCCGGTCCAGCGGCACCGGTGGGCGGCCCCGGGATCGCCGCGGGTTCTGCTCCAGCTTGGCGCCGGTACGTGACGTGCTCACACGGCCCAGTATGCCGACCCTTGACAGCCATCACAATAACGGTAACACTGTATCCATTATGAATGGATGCGATATCGATGTTCACTCGGACTCGCGGTTCACCGCGGTCGACGGCATGCGGATCCACTACAAGCGCTCCGGATCGGGCCTGACGGTGGTGCTGCTGCACGGCAGCGCTTCCTCGCTGTACGGGGTGGAGGCGGTCGCGCAACGACTGTGGGGTTCGTTCGACGTGATTCGGCCGGATCTGCCGGGTTTCGGCGTGACGGGGCCGCGCCCCGACCGCGATTATCGGGTCGCCACCTATGCCGCGACGCTCGCACGCTTCTTGGACACCATCGGCGTCGAGCGATGCGCCCTGGTCGGCAACTCCTTGGGCGGCAACATCGCTTGGAATCTTGCGCTCGATCACCCCGAGCACCTGAAGCTCACCGGGTTGGTGTTGATCAATGGGACCGGCTATCCGGACAAGGAACTACCGGCCGCGATGGCGCTGGCGCGCAACCCCATTGTCGGTCAATTGTTGCGACGGTTCATGCCGCGCCGCGCCGTCGAGCGCAGCCTGCGCCAAGCTGTCGGACCGAACTCGGACATCGTCGACGCCGCGATGGTGGACCGCGCGCACCGGTTGTGGAACAGGCCAGGCAACCGCTCGGCGTTCGTCGACTTCCTCACCACCGACCAACCCGACCGCAGTGCCGAGATTCCCGGTATCAGCGTGCCTACCCTGGTGTTGCGCAGCGCCGAGATGGACGGCCAGCACTTCGTCCGCGACATCGCCGGCAGCATCGAAAAAGTCCATCCTGATGGCGGGCATCTACTCCCCGAGGAGGACCCCGCATGGGTGGCCGACGCGATCACCGAATTCCTGCAAGCCCTCCAGCCGCGGAACGCCAAATGAAGTACTTCGTCGCGGCTGGAGAAGACCGCCGACTCGATGCTGCCACGCGGCGCACTTTGCGCGGCGACTACATCCGTCTGTCGGATGGCGTAACGCATTACGAGCTGGCCGGGCCTGGCGGCGGTGATGTCGTCGTCCTGGCCGGTGGCCTGACCATACCGTTGTTCTACTGGGACGGGCTGGCCGCGGAGTTGCACGCCCGTGGACTGCGGACCCTCGCCTACAGCGGCTACGGGCGCGGCTACTCCGACCGCGTCGTCGCCCGCTACGACCAGGCGTTGTTCGTTCGCCAACTACGTGAGCTCATCGACCACCTCGAGGTGCCCGTCCCGTGCCATGTCGTGGGCACGTCGATGGGCGCGCTGACCGCGATGGCGTATGTGGGCCAACGCGCCGTCGGCGCCGCCACTTTGACCCTGGTGGGACCGGCCGGCCTCAGCGGCCAACCGATGCTCCAGAAACTTGTCCTGGGCAACGACTTCACGGCCAGTGTCATCGCCAAGCACGCCGGGCGCCGCATGCTCGAGCAGCATCTGGGGCACAACGTCGCAGACCCGAATCGCGCCGCCGAGTTGTCAGCCATGGTCGGTGACGCCTACCGATACGAAGGCTCGATCTACGCCTTCTTCGAGACGCTGCGGCACTTCCCGTTGTTCGACCGCGCCGAGCTCTACCGGCAAACCGGCACGCTTGCGTTGCCCATCCAATTGATCTGGGGCCGCGACGACCACGTGACTCCCATCAGCAGCCTGGATCAAGTCCGTAACCTGCTGCAGCCCAGCCAATTCCACGTCATCGACGACTGCGGCCACATGGCTCCGTTCGAACGTCCGGGCGTAGTCGCCGACCAACTGGCGGCGTTCTACGACACCTTCCACAGATCGGCGTAACCCATGACCACAACCAGCACCGCCGACGTCTTGATCGTCGGCGCCGGGCCCGCTGGCGCCACCCTGGCAATCGACCTCGCCCGCCGCGGCGTGACGGTACGTATCATCGACAAGGCGCCGCACGCCTTCGACGGGTCACGCGCTAAAGGCATCCAGCCCCGCACCCTTGAAGTTCTCGACGATCTGGGTGCGCTGCCCGACATCATCAACCAAGGCGCCCTGTACCCGCCGATGGGAATCCATCTCGGCCCGATCACCATCCCGTTCCGGATGATGGCCAAGGGAAAACGCGGCCCCGATGTCCCTTACCCCGACACCTGGCTGATCCCGCAGCGCCGCACCGACCGGGCCCTGCACGCGGGGTTCGAATCCCTCGGCGGTCGTGTCGAATTCGGCACTGAGCTGCTGGAGTTCACCGACCATGGCACCCATGTCGCCGCGCACGTCGCGACCTCCGATGGGACTGAGGACATCAACGCTCGTTTCCTCGTCGGCGCTGACGGCGGGGCCAGCCGGGTCCGCAAGATCCTCGGCGTCGAGTTCAGCGGCTCCACCGACGAGGCCGATCGCATCCTCATCGTCGACGCCGCCATCTCGGGCGGGCTGTCCCGCAACTACTGGCACGTGTGGCCCGGCATCAAGGGCCGCTTCGTGGGCGCCTGCCCGCTGCCGCACAGCGACCAATTCCAGTGGATGATCCGACTCGCGCCTGATGAGCAAGCGCCCGAAGACCTCGCACAGATCAACGCGCGCATCCAAGCGCACACCCGCAGCAAGCGTCTTGTGCTGCGAGACATCCAGTGGCAGTCGGTGTTTCGTCCCAATATCCGGCTGGCCAAGAACTACCGACGCGGCCGTGTCCTGCTGGCCGGCGACGCCGCCCACGTCCACACCCCCGCCGGCGCCCAGGGCCTCAACACCGGCATCGGCGACGCCTACAACATGGGCTGGAAACTCGGCCAAGTCCTGGCCGGAGCCGATGATCGCCTTCTCGACACCTACGAACAGGAACGACAACCCATCGCCGCCGGAGTCCTCGGGCTGTCCACCAAGAAATACGAAGGCATCGGGAAGTTCGACCCCTCCAGCATCCGGCGAGGCAAGGACGAAAAACAACTCACGCTGACCTACCACGGCGGTCCGCTGGCGCCCCTGGCCGCTGACCGCACCAAGACCCTGCGCGTCGGTGACCGCGCTCCCAACTCCGACCTCGGCACCGGCGGCGGCCACCGCGTGCGGTTGTTCGACGCCTACCGCGGACCGCACTTCACCGCGCTGGCGTACGGCCCACACGCCGCCGCCGAGTTGACCAAACTCGACTGGCCCGCAGGCGGAGCACCACTTACGCGCCTCATCATCGGCGCCGATAGCAAGTGCGACATACCCGGCGATGTGCTCACCGACCCGACCGGAGAGTTCGCGCGGATCTACGGGTTGAGCCGAGACGCGCTGTTGCTGATCCGCCCGGATGGCTACATCGGCCACATCGCGATCCACAATATCGCCGAAACCACGCGAGCCGCAGTGAAAAATATTACCCCACAGTCAATTACGTCGCAATCGTGACTGTAGGCACGGATGTCGACGATGTCGACGCGACAGGTGCGCACGGCCGGGTGACCTCCGGCGGTGTGGCCACCGCGCTGCTGGTCTACGCACTCGCTGTGATCATGGCCGGCACCACGCTGCCGACCCCGATGTATGCGCTCTACGCCAGCGCCATGCACTTCGCGGTTGCCACCACCACGGTGATCTACGCGGCGTACGCCGGAGGAGTGCTGACGGCACTCGTCGTGTTCGGTCGCTGGTCCGACGCGATCGGTCGACGCCCGGTTCTGCTTGGTGGTGTGGCCGTCGCCATGGTCAGCAGCGTGCTGTTCCTGGCTGCCGACTCCGTGCTCGATCTGGTGATCGCTCGTGTGCTGTCCGGACTGTCAGCAGGTGTGTTCACCGCCACCGCCACCGCCGCGATCGTCGAAACCGCACCGCTGAAGTGGCGCACCAAGGCCGCCGCGATCGCGACGATCGCGAACATGGGCGGGCTGGGTGTCGGACCTGTGCTGGCAGGTCTTCTCGTGCAGTACTGTCCCGCACCGCTGCATTTGGCTTTCGCCGTCCATGCGACGGCAGCGGGACTGGCCAGCTTGGCGGTCATCGCCGTACCTGAAACATCTTCCAAGACTGGACATCTAGGGTTACAGCGACTGCGACTGCCCGCCCAGGTGCGGGGAATGTTGACGTTCGCGGCGATCGGGGTTTTCGCGGGATTCGCCTGTATCGGGCTGTTCGCCGCGCTCGCGCCGTCATTTCTATCCACCATGATCGGCATCGACAACCACGCCGCAGCCGGGTTGATGGCGAGCAGCGCCTTCCTCGCTTCAGCAGCGGCCCAGGTAGCGGCAACCCGGATACCGCCCCAACGCGCGATGGCCGTTGGCTGCGCAACACTGGTGATCGGCATGATCGCCTTGACGGCGGCGCTGGTCACCACCTCACTGGCCGGACTCATCGCCGCTGCCATCATTTCCGGTGCGGGACAAGGTATCACCTTCAGTCGCGGCCTTGCCGCCGTCACCGAGCTCACCCCAGCCGATAGGCGCGCCGAAGTCAGCTCGACGCTGTTCGTGGTCGCCTACATCGCCATCTCGGTACCCGTCATCGGCGAAGGCCTCGCCGCGCAGCATTGGGGGCTGAGGGGCGCCGGAATCGGTTTCGCCACCGCTGTCGGTGTGCTTGCCGCCGCATGCCTGATCGCGCTACAAACCTGGCAGCCGCGCCGCCGGTCAGGTCACGCGCGAAGCCGGTGTTGACACCGTCTCCTCTACGTGCGAGGCCACGCCCGACGCAGGCAGGTGGAATCGGCGGCCGGCCGCGGGATTCCGGTTGCCTGTGCGGACCCGCCGGATGTGTTGTGATGTGCCTATGCCTGAGCAAAGTCCAGAGCCTGATGTCGGCGAGGACGAGCAAAAGCCGCCGGCGATCACTGCACGCGCGATCACCATGCACGGTCCCTGGGGCCCGGTGTACGGGCCTGTCGACCTCGCCATCGACGAAGGCGGCGTCACGGTGCTGGTCGCACCGGCGGGTACCGGTCGCACCGCACTGCTGATGACACTTGCCGGGCGGATGAAGACCGCGCGCGGACAGCTGACCGTGTTCGGGCGTACCCGGGCGCCTGACATCTTCCGCTTCGCGGCGCTCGCCGGGATCGATGAACTGGACACAGTGTCGGAATCGGTGACGGTGCGCGATCTGGTGACCGAACAACGCCGGTGGGACGCGCCCTGGTACACGCTGGTGGGCCGCGCCGACGAAGACGCCCTGGCCGCTGTGTGCGCGCCGGTGTTCGGTGACCTGCCGTTGCCGTCACTGACGGCGTACTTCGACGGGCTCACCGAGCTCGACCAGATCCTGCTGCGCATCGCCCTGGCCAACACCGCAAAGCCGCCGCTGCTGGTGGTCGGAAACCTGGACCACCTCACCGATGACCGCAACCGCGACATCCTGCTGGGCCGGCTGATCGCGCTGGGGGAGAAGCAGACCGTGATCACCGCGACGGTCAACGGGGTGCCCGGCCATCTGGCCTCGGCCGTACGTGCCCAACTGACAGTGCCCAACACGACGCTGGCCGAGCTGGCCGGTTCGCAGAAAGGTGGCGAGTAGCCGTGCTAGCCGGAATGTCGCTGGGTACCGACCTCAAACGTTTCTCGCGCGGCACGATGCCGCGTATCGCGCTGGTGACGGTCATCTTGCTGCCGCTGCTGTACGGCGCGATGTACCTGTGGGCGTTCTGGAACCCGTTCGGTGAGGTGGACAAGGTTCCGGTGGCCTTGGTCAACGAGGACCGGGGCACCGTCGCCGAAGGGCAGCTGATCAAGGCCGGCGACGAGGTCGCCGATGCGCTGGTCGACTCGGGTCAGCTTCAGCTGCACCGGGTTTCGGCGCAGGAGGCGGCCGACGGCGTGGCCGACGGTAAGTACTACTTCTCGATCACGCTGCCGGAGGATTTCAGCACCAGCATCTCGTCACCGTCGGGTGGGTCGCCGCATCAGGCCAACATCCGCTTCACCTTCAACGATGCCAACAACTACCTCGGTTCGATCATCGGGCAGAACGCGGCCCGTGAGGTGATCAACCAGATCAACGCCAACATCGGCGAACGCACGGTCGGCACCGTGCTGACCGGGTTGACCGATGCCGGAGCCGGCCTGGTGAAGGCGGCTGACGGCGCACAGCAGTTGGCCACCGGGAGTGCGGCGGCCAATGACGGCGCGCACCGGTTGTCTGCTGGGGCCGACGCCCTGACCACGGGGTTGGTCACCGCGCGCGACGGGTCTGCGCAGTTGGCCGCGGGCACGAGACAGTTGTCGACGGCGGTCGACCAGGCAACTGATCCAATGCTGACCGTGCTGGACCGTGTCAGCGGACTCGGCCTGGACCCCAACGAGGTCGGCATGGCCGCGCAGCGGTTGTCGGGTGCGGTGCGCTCGACCACCGACCGGATCGCGGCGCTGAACATCGACCAGGCGCAGGCCGCGGCGATCGTCGATCAGGCGGTCGGCATGCTGCGCAACAGCCCCGATCCCACGGTGCGCGACACCGGGGAGTTCCTGGCCGGTGCGCAACGGATTCTGCAGGCTCGCGGTCTCGATCCGACCACCGATGAGGGCCTGATCCGTCTGCGGGACAACGCCACCCAGTTGGAGAACGAACTGGGTGACCCGAACAGCAAGCTGCGGGTGTTCATCACCAAGGCGGTCACCGGTGGGTTGCGCTCCGACGTCGTCAAATTGCGGGACGGCGCGCACCAACTCAACGACGGTGCCCAGCGGCTCAACGGCGGTCTGGTGCAGCTGGCTAACGGTGGCCGCCAACTATCCGGTGGCGCAGGTGAACTCGCGGCCGGCACGGAGAAGCTTCAGGCCGGCAATCAGCAACTGGCCACCGCGCTCAAAGAGGGCTCGACCCGGGTCCCGTCGTGGAGCCCGCAGCAGCGCACCGAGGTGGCGCGGACCCTGGCCGCGCCCGTGGCGCTCGACATTCAGACACACAATCCGGCCGCCACGTTCGGCACCGGTTTTGCGCCGTTCTTCCTGCCGCTGGCCTTGTTCATCGGCGCGCTCATCATCTGGATGTTGTTGAAGCCGTTGCAGTCCCGTCCGGTCGTCAACGGGCTGGGGGCGCTGCGTGTGGTGCTCGCGTCTTACTGGCCCGCCCTGCTGATCGTGTTCTGCCAGGTTGTGGTGATGTATGTGGTGGTGCATTTCGGGGTGGGCCTGCAGGCGAAATACCCGCTGTCCACCGTGGCGTTCCTGCTGTTGGTGGCGGGTACGTTCCTGGCCCTGATCCAGGCGTTCAACGCCGTGTTCGGAGTGTCGGTGGGCCGCGTGGTGACGCTGGCGTTCCTCATGCTCCAACTGGTCTCGGCCGGCGGCATCTATCCGGTGGAGACCACCGCGAAACCCTTCCAGATACTGCACCCGGTCGATCCGATGACCTACGCGGTCAACGGCCTTCGCCAACTGATCGTGGGCGGGATCGACTCACGGCTGTGGGTCGCGGTCGCGGTCCTGGTCGGTGTGCTGGCGGTCTCGCTGGCCGCCAGTTCGTGGGCTGCGCGACGAGATCGGCAGTACACCATGGACAGGCTGCATCCGCCGATCGAAGTGTGAGGCGGCGTGCGTAACGCCACGGCGAGAATTCCGCCCGATTCTCGCCGTGGCGTTACGTACGCGATGCCCAGGCCTTGCGGAGCCTGCCGAGAACCGAGGCCTCACCATCACGTGAGGTGACTCTGATGACGATCCAGCCCGCGTCGATCATCTCGTCAATCCGCGCGATGTCTTTTCGGAGCTGGTCAGGGTCGGTGTGGTGGCGCCCCTCGTATTCCATGGCGATCTTCAGCTCCGGCCACGCCATGTCAGCTTCGCCGATCAGCGCGCCGTATTCGTTGTAGATGGGGCATTGCGTCTGTGGAGGCGGGTAGTCGGCGCGAACGACCAACAGCCGCAACCATGTTTCTCGCGGGGATTCCGAGCCGGGATCAACCAGCGCGATGCTGGCCAGCGCCTGCCTGATGCCCTTACGCCCGACGTGGCGCTCGGCGGCCAACGGGGTATCAGCGGCCTTCAGTCGCGCGGCCCTGGCCAAGGCGTCGATTGCGGCTATCGCGGTGTCCGCCGGAAACTTGCATGCCAGATCGACCGCCGTGCGCGCAGGCGTGGTCACCTGCATTCCGCCGATGAGGCAGACCTCGTCGTCATCGATCGCGTCTGCCCACGCGACGATTCCGCGTGCGGGCCGACGATTGCTGTCGATGATGTACGCGGGCAGGTTCGCATCGATCCAGCGTGCGCCGTGCAGGGCTGATGCCGAGAAACCTGCCAGCACGCCGCGACGTCTCGACCGCAGCCAGCAGGCCTTGGCCCGCAGAACCGCAGTCGGCAACGTGTCTTTCGCGACGTACACGTCCTGGTGCACTGCGACAAACCGACTCCGCAATTCGTACCGGGTCAGTCGTCCCGCTGCCAGCGCCTCGCTGCCGATGAATGGTTCTCCCACGGCCGAAGTGTGCCGACCGCCACCGACAGGGTCACGTGCGTAACGCCACGGCGAAGATTCCGCCCGAATTGCGCCGTGGCGTTACGTACGACGAACTCAGAGCCCGATTCGTCGGTAGCGCTCCAGGCGGGTCTGCAGTCGCTGCTCGCTTGGCACCGCGCGCAACTGGGCAAGCTCGCCGGCAATGGCGGCCGAAAGCCGTTGGGTGAAGGCCCGTGGTTCGTCGGCGGCGTCGGGATGTTCGGGCACGATCGCGTCGGCGATACCGGCCCGCACCAGGTCGGTCGAGCGAACCCCTTGCGCGGCAGCCAGTTCCGCGGCGTGTGCGGTGTCGCGGTAGACGATGGCGCTGGCACCTTCGGGCGGCAGCGGGGCCAGCCAGCCGTTCGCGGCGGCCAGCACCCGGTCGGCGGGCACCATCGCCAGGGCCGGCCCGCCGCTGCCCTGTCCCATCAGCACCGAGACCGTCGGGGTGTCCAGCGTGACCAATTCGGCCAGGCAGCGGGCGATCTCACCCGCCAGGCCACCCTGCTCGGCTTCGATCGACAGGGCCGGCCCCGGGGTGTCGATCACCAGGACCAGCGGCAGCTGCAGTCCGGCCGCCAACGCCATGCCGCGCCGGGCCTCACGCAGGGCGCCGGGCCCGACCAGCCCGCCCTCACTGCGGCGCTGGCCGACCACCACCGCGGGCTGCCCACCGAAGCGGGCCAGCGCCAGCAGCATCGTCGCGGCCTCGCCGCGCTCGGTCCCGGAGAGCAGCACCCGATCCGTGGCGCCGTGCCGCAACAGGTATCCGACGCCGGGCCGGTCCGGGCGCCGCGAAGCCAGCACCGATTCCCAGGCCGGCACGTCGGGCAGTGGTTCAGGGGCGGTGGCGGCCGGAAGCGGGACAGGAGTGTCCAAGACCACTCGGAGCGTGCGGTCGAGGGTGTCGCGCAGCAGGGCGAGCGGCACGACCCCGTCGATGACCCCGTGGGCGTGCAGATTCTCGGCGGTCTGCACCCCGGGTGGGAACGGTTCGCCGTAGAGGTGCTCGTACACCCGTGGCCCGAGGAAGCCGATCAGCGCGCCGGGCTCGGCGGCGGTGACGTGGCCCAGCGAACCCCAGGACGCGAACACCCCGCCGGTGGTGGGGTGGCGCAGGTACACCAGGTAAGGCAGGTGGGCTTGTTTGTGCAGTTCGACGGCGGCGGCGATCTTGACCATCTGCAGGAACGCCACGGTGCCTTCCTGCATCCGGGTCCCGCCCGAGCTCGGCGATGCCAGCAGCGGCAGCCCCTCGGCGGTGGCGCGCGTCACCGCGGCGGTGATCCGCTCGGCGGCGGCCACCCCGATCGACCCGGCCAGGAAGTCGAACTCGCAGGCCACCACGGCCACGCGGCGGCCGAAGATGGTGCCTTCGCCGGTCAGCACGGATTCGTCGAGTCCGGTCTTCGCCGCCGCCTCGGCCAGTTCTCGCTGGTAGTCCTCAGAGCGGGCCACTTCCAGGGGCGGCTCGTCCCAGCTCTGGAAAGAGCCCTCGTCGAGCACTGCATCACGAAGCGTCCGGGCGCCGATCCGACTCACGGCGCCAGCCTATATAGGCTGGCCACATGATTGGTGTGACCAGAGACGGCAATGTCCTGACCCTGGAATTGCAACGTGCGGAGCGGCGCAACGCGCTGAACTGCGAGCTTGTCGACGGCCTGCGGGAAGCGGTCGAGCATGCCGCCGAGCAGGACATCCGTGCCATTGTGCTGACGGGGTCCGGTTCGGTGTTCAGCTCGGGCGCGGACCTGACCGATGCCGCGGGCATGGCCGAGAAGCTCCCTGACAAGGCGCTGGCGCTGAACCTGGCGATCGACAAGGCCCCGGTTCCGGTCATCGGCGCGATCAACGGGCCGGCGATCGGCGCGGGCGTGATCCTGTCGATGATCTGCGATCTCCGTGTCGTCGCCCCCGAGGCCTACTTCCAGTTCCCGGTCGCCCGGTACGGCCTGGCGTTGGACAACTGGAGCATCCGGCGGCTGACCTCACTGGTCGGCTACGGCCGGGCGCGCGGCATGCTGCTCGGGGCCGAGAGGCTGACCGCGGAGACCGCGTTGCAGACCGGGATGGCCAACCGCATCGGCACGCTGGCCGACGCGCAGAAGTGGGCGGCCGAGCTGGCCGGGTTCGCGCCACTGGCCCTGCAGCACGCCAAGCGGGTGCTCAACGACGACGGTGCCTACGAGGAGTCGTGGCCCGAGCACAAGGAGCTGTTCGACAGGGCGTGGGGCAGCCAGGACGTCATCGAAGCGCAGGTGGCCCGCATCGAGAAGCGGCCGCCGAACTTCAACGGGGCCTGACATGCTGCGCGCTGCGCTGCGGTTGGGTGCCAGGTCGGCCTCGTTGCTGGCCGGCGGGTGGTTGGTGCGCGCGCTGAACGGGACCCCCGCCTCGGTGGGGGCCCTGCCTCGCGACATCCGCCCGGTGGCGCAGCGGTCCCTGCAGTACGCCGACGGTGTGTTCGTCAATATCGAGCCGGCCTCGCCGGGCATCAGCATGAGCCGCGAAGAGTGGCGCATGCTGATCGCCGAGATGTTGGCCCCGCGTTCGGCCAGTAGGCCGCCGGGCCCGATTCCGCTGGTCGATCCTGTCGAAAATGACGGGGAGGCGGCCGCGTGCGCGGTGTCCTGGTTGGGGCACTCGACCGCGCTGGTCGAGATCGACGGCTACCGGGTGCTGACGGATCCGGTGTGGAGCCGTCGCTGCTCGCCGTCGCGGGTGGTGGGTCCGCAGCGGTTGCACGAACCGCCGCTGCCGCTGGAGGCGCTGCCCGCCGTCGACGCCATCGTGATCAGCCACGATCACTACGACCACCTCGATATCGAGACGGTGCTGGGGTTGGCCCGCACTCAGCGGGCGCCGTTCGTGGTGCCGCTGGGGATCGGGGCGCACCTGCGGAAGTGGCGGATACCCGAAGACCGCATCATCGAGCTTGATTGGAACGAGAGCCACCGGATCGGTGAGCTGACCCTGGTGTGCACGCCGGCCCGGCATTTCTCGGGGCGGCTGTTCCAGCGCAACACCACGCTGTGGGCCTCGTGGGCTTTCATCGGGCCGCAGCACCGGGCGTTCTTCGGCGGGGATACCGGCTACACCAAGAGCTTCTCCGAAATCGGTTCGGAATACGGGCCTTTCGACCTGACCTTGTTACCGGTCGGGGCGTATCACCCGAGTTGGCCCGATATCCACATGAATCCCGAGGAGGCGGTGCGCGCCCATCTGGACGTCACCGAGTCCGGGTTGTTGGTGCCGGTCCACTGGGCGACGTTCCGGCTGGCTCCGCACCCGTGGGCCGATCCGGTGCGCCGCTTGCTGACGGCGGCCGACCCGGCCGGGGTGCAGATCGCGGTGCCGCGCCCGGGGCAGCGGGTGGACGCCGCGTCTGCGGAGCTCGACCCATGGTGGGAGTTCTGACCGGTTTCCGATGGCAAACTGACGGTTCGGCACCATCACGCCGACGGGACGAGGGCGCATGACGACGACGATCAATGTCACTGGTCTCACCGATGCCGAGGTGGCCCAGCGAGTAGCCGAGGGTAAGAGCAACGACGTCCCGACGCGGGCGGCCCGCAGCATCTCGGACATCATCCGCGGCAACGTGTTCACCCGCATCAACGCGATCCTGAGTGTGCTGTTTCTGATCGTGCTGTCCACCGGTTCGTTGATCAACGGGGCGTTCGGCCTGCTGATCATCGCCAACAGTGCGATCGGCATCATCCAGGAGATCCGGGCCAAACAGACCCTGGACAAGCTGGCCATCGTCGGGCAGGCCAAGCCCACGGTGCGCAGGGAATCCGGCAGTCGCGCCGTGCTGCCCGCCGAGGTTGTGCTCGACGACATCATCGAACTCGGCCCGGGCGATCAGATCGTGGTGGACGGCGAGATCATTGAGGATTCCAACCTTGAGGTCGACGAGTCGTTGTTGACCGGTGAGGCCGATCCGATCGTCAAAGCCGTGGGCGACACGGTGATGTCGGGCAGTTTCGTGGTCGCGGGCTCCGGTGCCTACCGGGCCACCAAGGTGGGGCACGAGGCGTACGCCGCGAAGCTCGCCGCGGAGGCCTCCAAGTTCACCCTGGTGAAATCCGAACTGCGCAACGGCATCAACAAGATCCTGCAGTTCATCACCTACCTGCTGGTGCCTGCCGGCCTGCTCACCATCTACACCCAGCTGTTCACCACCGACCCCCGGATCCTGGATTCGCTCAAGCAGACCTACCGCGACATCGTCGCCAATGAGGGCGGTTGGCGAGAGTCGCTGGGAATCATCATGAGTCAGGTCTTCACCACCGACGCGGTGTGGCATGAACCGGTGCTGCGCATGGTGGGAGCGTTGGTGCCGATGGTGCCCGAAGGCCTGGTGTTGATGACGTCGATCGCGTTCGCGGTCGGGGTTGTGCGGCTGGGCCGGCGTCAGTGCCTGGTCAACGAGCTGCCCGCGATCGAGGGCCTGGCCCGCGTCGACGTGGTGTGCGCGGACAAGACCGGCACCCTGACCGAGAACGGTATGCGGGTCAGCGATCTCAAGACGGTCGCCGAGAGCGATGTCGCAGAGGCGTTGGCGCAGTTGGCTGCCGATGACGCCCGGCCCAACGCCAGCATGGTCGCCATCGCCGAGGCCTTCGCGAGGCCGCCGGGATGGACGGCGACCGCTACGGCTCCGTTCAAGTCCGCCACCAAATGGAGCGGTGCGTCCTACGGCGAGCATGGAAACTGGGTGATCGGTGCCCCGGATGTGTTGTTGGACTCCAGCTCACCGGTGGCCGAGGAAGCCGAGCAGATCGGGGCCCAGGGACTGCGGGTGCTGTTGGTCGGGTCGTCCGATCTGGCCGTCGACGCCCCGCAGGCTCCCGGCAATGTCACGCCCGTCGCGCTGGTGGTGCTCGAACAACGGATCCGCCCCGACGCCGGTGACACCCTCGATTACTTTGCTTCCCAGCATGTTTCGGTCAAGGTGATCTCCGGGGACAACGCGGTGTCGGTGGGCGCGGTGGCCGGCAAGCTCGGCCTGCACGGCGAGACGATGGATGCCAGGCAGTTGCCGCACGAGCCGGAGCAGTTGGCGGACACGCTGGAGCAGTACACCACGTTCGGTCGGGTGCGCCCGGATCAGAAGCGGGCCATGGTGCATGCCCTGCAATCACGTGGGCACACCGTGGCCATGACCGGGGACGGTGTCAACGACGTGCTGGCCCTCAAGGATGCCGACATCGGCGTCGCGATGGGCTCGGGTAGCTCGGCTTCGCGCGCAGTGGCGCAGATCGTGTTGTTGGACAACAAGTTCGCCACCCTGCCGTATGTGGTCGGCGAAGGCCGGCGGGTGATCGGCAACATCGAGCGGGTCTCGAACCTGTTCCTCACCAAGACCGTGTACTCGGTGCTGCTGGCGATCCTGGTTGCACTGGCCGGATTGTCGTCCAAGTTGTTCGGCACCGATCCGCTGTTGTTCCCGTTCCAGCCGATCCACGTCACCATCGCGGCCTGGTTCACCATCGGTATCCCGTCGTTCGTCCTGTCGCTGGCCCCGAACAACGAACGTGCCCATACGGGTTTCGTGCGCCGGGTGATGACGGCCGCGCTGCCCTCGGGCCTGGTGGTCGGCACCGTCACCTTCATCTCCTACCTGGTGGCCTATCAGGGCCGCGAGGCCGGCCTGGTGGAACAGACCCAAGCCTCGACGGCGGCTCTGATCACGTTGTTGGTGTCCTCGCTGTGGGTGCTGTCGGTGGTGGCCCGACCGTATGAGTGGTGGCGGGTGGCGCTCGTCGCGACTTCGGCGCTGGCGTATGTGCTGATTTTCTGTTTGCCGATGGCTCAGCGTCTGTTCATGCTGGATCCGTCGAACCTCAAGGTCACCGCGATTGCGTTGGGCATCGGCCTGGTCGGGGCAACACTGATCGAGGTGCTGTGGTGGGTTCAGGGGAAGGTCCTGGGGGAGAAGCGCCGGTTGTGGAGATAGCTGGCTGCGGGGACAATAGCCAGCGGTCAGTTGAAAATCGAGAAGATAGGGTGGGCTGATGGGATTCCTGGACAAGGCCAAGGACCTTTTGTCGCAGAATGCTGACAAGGTCGAGCAGGCGATCGACAAGGCCGGCGACATCGTCGACGAGAAGACGCAGGGCAAGTACTCCGGCGCGGTCGACAAGGCGCAGGAAGCGGCCAAGAACGCCATCAACAAGGAAGAACCGCAGCAGTAACCAATGGCTAAATTGTCTGTCTCCGTCGATGTTCCGTTGCCGCCGGAGAAGGCGTGGGAGTACGCCTCAGATCTGTCCCGTTACGACGACTGGCTCAGCATCCACCGGGCCTGGCGGTCGGAGCTGCCCGACACCCTGGAAAAGGGCACGGTCATTGACTCGATCGTCGAAGTCAAGGGCATGTTGAACCGCGTGAAGTGGACGCTGGTGAACTACAAGCCGCCGCAGACCCTGACCCTCAACGGCGATGGCCGTGGCGGGGTAAAGGTCAAGCTGATCGGAAAGATCGCACCGGCGTCGGTTGACGGGGGAGAAGGCGCGAAAGTGACCTTCGACGTGCACCTCGGTGGGCCGGCCCTGTTCGGGCCCATCGGCATGGTGGTCGCCGCCGCGCTCAAGGGCGATATCCAGCAGTCGCTCAACAAGTTCAAGTCGCTCTACGCTCCGTCGTAGTCCGTCCGCGAGCAGACACAGAATTGCACGAAATCACCGATAGAAGTGCAATTCTGTGTCTGCTCGCCGTTAGAGGGTGACCAGCACCCAGATCGCCACGATCGAGCCCAAGGCGGCCGCACCGTAACTGCAGACCGCGATCGCCCGGTCGAAGCGGCCGAGTTTCAGGCCGTGTTCGAGCATGAAGCGAAACCTGTGGGCCCAGTGGAACAGCCCCAGCACGAAGACACCGGCCAGCACGATTCGGGTCAGCGGATTGCGCACCACGGCCAGTAGATGTGCGGGATCGGGGGCATCGAGCAGGCCGAGTGGGAACACCACGCCGAACAGCAACATCAGCACCGGCAGCGTCAGCGCGGTCACCATGCCCCCGGCCGAGAACAACAGCCAGAAGTACGGTTCCGGCGTTCGACGGGCCGGCGCGTTCATGCCAGCACCACCCATGCGATCACCGCCGTGACGACAAGCCAGGCGGCGTAGTGGCCGGCGAGCACCGCACCCGCAGGCACGCGCCGGCCTCGTAGATGAACGATCATCGCGCGCGGCGCCAGGCTGAACCAGGTCATGGTGTGCAACAACAGGAATGCCAGCGTCACGAGGTTCAGCACGATCACGACCGGATGAGTGCTGAAATCCACAAACCAGTCATAACGACCTGTGCCGAGTGCCCACACCAGCACCAGCAGGTAGATCACCGACCAGGCCACGAACTCACAGCTGAGCTCGCGCAGCATGTACCGCAGGTACGCGGCGCGTCTGATCCACCACAACAGAGGGACCGGCTGTCGATACGTCGTCATCTCGCGGCCCTCGGGAGTAGCAGGCTCTTCACCGAATGTGTTGCGGCCGTGAGCTTGTAGCGCTGGATCGCGCCGGCCGGATCGACGCCCTTCGGGCAGGCCACCGAGCATTCGCCGACGTAGGTGCACGCCCACGCCCCGTCGGCGGCAGACAGCACATCGCGCCGGTCTTCCTCGCCTTCGTCGCGGGAATCCAGGTTGTAGCGCTGGGCCAACGCGATCGCCGCGGGCCCCAGGAAATCCGGGTCAAGCGCGTAGACCGGACACGCCGAGTAGCACAGCATGCAGTTGATGCACATGCTGAACTGTTTGAACTCCTCCAGTTCGGCTGGGGTTTGGCGGTATTCGACGTCCTCGGCTGGGGTGTCGCCGTCACGGATGATCCACGGCTTGACCCGGGGGAGTTTGGTCATGAAGTCGCTGATGTCGACGACGAGGTCGCGGGTCACCGGGAAGTTGCGCATCGGTTCCACCCTTACCGGTCCGGGCAGGTAGTCGACGAGGAAGGTCGCGCATGCCAGTTTGGGGTCGCCGTTGATCGTCATACCGCAACTGCCGCAGATGCCCATCCGGCATGACCACCGGAAGCTCAGCGTGCCGTCGAGCTGGTCCTTGATGTAGTTCAGCCCGTCCAGTACCGCCCACTCCCGCGTGAGCGGAACGTCGTAGGACTGCAGCACCGGCTCGGTATCGGTTTCGGGTCGATATCGAGCCACCTCCATGACAATTCGGTCTGCCATCTCATCTCCCGTAGACACGTTCGCCCGGTGGCCAGCGGGTGACAGTGACCGGCAGGTAGCCGATCCGCGCTGAGCCGTCGGGCTCTCGATGGATCATGGTGTGCGCCAGGAACTGCTCGTCATCGCGGCTGGGGAAGTCGGTCCGCTGGTGTGCGCCGCGGGATTCGGTGCGGTGCGAGGCCGATTCGATGATCGTCTGGGCGATGTCGAGCATCCCCGACAGCTCCAGAAGCGCCAGCAGTTCCGTATTGAAGGTGTGGCTGTGATCGTCGATGCCGGCGTTGGCGAAGCGCTCCTGCAGCTCGCGCACCTGCTCGGCGGCCTTGGTCAAGGTCGGGCCGTCGCGGTAGATGCCCGCCGCGGTCTCCAGCACGCTCTGCATGTCCGTGCGGATGTCGGCGATACGCTCACCACCGCCTTCGGCACGCCGGCTCAGATCGTGCTCCAGGCGCTGTTCCTCGGTGCGGGCCTGCGTCTGCACAGAGGTGGAGGCCGTGCCGGCCCCGGACACATACTCCGCCGCGGCGTATCCGGCACGGGCGCCGAACACCAGCAGCTCGGGCAGCGAGTTCGAACCCAGCCGGTTGGCCCCGTTGATGCTGACGCATGCGGTTTCGCCGGCCGCGTAGAGGCCGGGAAGTGCTGTGGCGCCGGTGATATCGGTGTGGATGCCGCCCATCATGTAGTGCACGACGGGTCGCACCGGTACCAGTTCGGAGACCGGGTCGATGTGCTGATAGTCGCGGCACAGTTCCCGGACGAACGGTAGCTTGGCATCGATGAGCTCGGCGCCGAGGTGCCGTAGATCCAGATAAACCACCGGACCGTAAGGAGTTTCGCCGGTGCGGCCCTTGTCCAGCTCATGGACGAACGCCTGCGACAACCGGTCTCGCGGGCCGAGTTCCATACTGCGCAGCTTGGGTTCGGGAGTGGGTGTGCCCAGGTCGTAATCCTGCAGGTACCGGTAGCCGTCCTTGTTGAGCAGCCATCCCCCCTCGGCGCGGGCGGCCTCGGTGATCAGGATTCCGGTGAACGGCAACCCGGTCGGGTGGTACTGCACGAATTCCATGTCCTTGAGCGGTGCTCCGGCCCGGAACGCCAGTGCCATCCCGTCGCCGGTCTTGATGTTGGCGTTGGTGGTGAACGGGAACACCCGGCCGCATCCGCCGGTGCACATGATCACCGCGTCGGCCAGGATGGTCTCGATACGTCCGGTGGCCAGCTCGATCGCGACCAGACCGCGCACCACGCCGTCGTCGACGAGCAGTGTGGTGGCGAACCATTCGTCGTACCGTGCGATGCCTGGATAGGAGAGCACCCGCTGGAACAAGGTGTGCAGCAGGTGGAATCCGGTCTTGTCGGCGGCGAACCAGGTGCGCAGCTTCTTCATGCCGCCGAAGGCGCGAACGGCGATGTGCCCGTCCGGCGTCCGGCTCCACGGGCAACCCCAGTGCTCGAGCTGCATGAGTTCACGGGGTGCCTCGGCGACGAACGCTTCGACCGCATCCTGGTCGCACAGCCAGTCCCCGCCGGAAATGGTGTCGTAGGCGTGTTCGTCGATGCTGTCGTCGGCCCCGGCCACGGCGGCCGCACCGCCCTCGGCCGATACGGTGTGGCTGCGCATCGGGTACACCTTCGACACGATCGCCACGGACAGGCGCGGGTTCGTCTCGGCGATGGCGATCGCGGCGCGCAGACCGGCGCCGCCCCCACCGATCACCACTATGTCGTGTGAGGCCGTCATCGGCTGTTCTCAGACTTCGAAGGCCTCATGTTCGCCGCAGCGCTCGTCTCGGAGGACTTTGCCGTCGTGCCTGATGGTGCGGATGCTGACGCAGCCGTCGTGGTAGGTGTGCCGAGACTCGCGGCAGCCGCAGGCGAATGTGAAGTCGTCGAAGCTCAGGCCGTCGTCGTCATTCTCGATGTGGTGGTCGCCTTGGGTGGTGCGTCCGCAGGGCGCCTTCTGGCTGGGGAAATGCGTCGTTGTGGCGGTCATCATTCCGCCTCCTCGGGTCCAGCATGGTGATCTAGATCACATCAGCGTATGCCTGTCGCAATCCGCCCGTCCATGGCTACTTCAACTGGTCTCCAGCGCTTCCTCGACCAAAGCGAGGGCAGCGTGGGTCACCACGGCGCCTCGGCCGTATTCGAGGTGCCAGGAATGCCAAGGGCGCACTGGAGGTGCTCACCCGAGCGATGGCGCAGGAGCTGGCGCCCAAGATCCGGGTGAACGCGATCGCGCTGGGATCGTTCGCGACCGATGGTTTACAAGTAAGCCTTGACTTGTCACCCGGGTCGATGGAGAAGATGAAGGAGGCGACGCCGTTGCATCGCCTCGGCGATGTGGAGGACCTCGGAAGGTTGTGCGTGTATCTGTCCACGCGCGACTGCTATGCGGCGAACGCCATCTTCCTCGTTGACGGCGGGATCGACTCGAACAACTCGCCGTTGCCGATCCCCGACTACTGAGCAGAAACAGGTTGTGAAAATGCGCAGAGTGGTCCAATTCTCCACCGGGAATGTCGGCAGGCATTCGCTGGCGGCGATCATCGGCAGACCGGATCTGAAGCTGGTCGGTGTCCATGCCTCCGGCCCGGACAAGATCGGGCGCGACGCTGCCGAATTGTGTGGGCTCAGCGAGCCGACGGATGTCACCGCGACCGACGACATCGACGCGCTCATCGCGCTCGGGCCCGATTGCGTGGTCTATACGGCATTGGGCGAGACCCGGCCGATGGAGGCCATCGGGCAGATGTCGCGGTTCCTGGCGGCCGGGATCAACGTCGTCGGCACCTCGATGGTGTGGCTGGTGACACCGCGCCAGGCCGACGACTGGTTGCGGGTACCGCTTGAAGAGGCGTGCACCGTCGGGAACTCCTCGCTGTATGTCAACGGCATCGATCCGGGTTATTCGGGCGACACCGCGGCGTACGCCGCACTGAGTCTGGTCACGCGGGCCGAATCGGTGACAATCAAGGAGATCTTCGACTACGGCAACTACGACGATTACGAATACACCGGCACCGCTATGGGTTTCGGCACCACCCCGGACGACGACCTGCCGATGGCGTTCCAGCCTGGAGTGATCACGTCGATGTTCGGCGGCCTGGTGCGCAATCTCGCGAACCGTCTCGGGGTGGAGCTCGACGAGGTCGCCCAGCGGTTCGAGCCGTGGTACGCCACCGAGCGCATCGAATGCACGATGATGACCGTCGAGCCAGGGCAGCTGGCCGGGACGCGATTCGCCGCCGAGGGCCTGCGCGGCGGCGTTCCGGTGATCACCGTCGAGCACACCACGCGGTTGACGCCTGCGGCAGCGCCGGATTGGGAGTATCCGCCGGAAGGACAGTCCGGGGTGCACATGGTGATCGTGGAGGGCGAGCCGCGCATCGAGGTGAGCACCAGCCTCTCCCATCCCGTCCTCGACGTGACCGACGCCGGCTGCGTCTCCACGGCTGCCCGGGTGGTCAACGCGATCGATTGGGTGTGCCGCGCACCCGCGGGATTGGTTGCCGCCGAAGATATCCCGCAGACGGAGCTGATTCGTGGCGTGATGTGGTGAGGGGACCGTCATACTGACAAATGTGACGCCGAGAAAAGTGCGGGACACATCACCGAAGCGGGGATGGCTGACGCCGAAACAACAGCGCGCCTGGGTCGCGTACATGCGGGTCCAGCTGCGGATGAACTACGAAATCAACCGCCAGCTGCAGGCCGACTCCGGATTGTCGCTGGCCGACTATGACGTGCTGGTGGCGCTCAGTGCCGACAACGCCGCGGGCATGCGGGTCAGCGATCTGGCCGCGCAGATCGGCTGGGAACGGAGCAGGCTGTCACATCAGCTGCGGCGCATGGAACAACGCGGCCTGACCGAACGCCGCCCCAGCGCCGAAGACGGCCGCACCACCAACGTCGTGCTCACCGCGAGCGGCCGGCGGGCGATCGTTGAGGCGGCACCCGGGCATGTCGACCTGGTGCGCAGCCTGTTCTTCGATCCTCTGCCCGAGAACTTGCTCGGCCCGTTCACCGCCGCGCTGGAGCACATACACGTCCACCTCAATCACAACTGCTCACTTCCGCCCGAACCGAGCTAATCTTTAGGTGATTAATCACCTAAAAATTCAGGAGCAGAGCATTGAATGAGGTCATCACCCGCCTGATGGAGGCCAATCTGCTGGCCGTGTTCGACGAGCGCGACCCGCAACGCCGCGCCGCGGTGATCGCCGATACCTACTCGGCCGACGTGCAGTGGATCGATGACGAAGGCACCGCCACTGGTCATGACGAGTTGAACGCCAAGGCTGCTGAACTGCAGGAGAAGCTACCGGGTCTTCACTTCGTGAAGGCGGGCCCGGTGCGTCAGACGCGCGGCCTGGGTTTTCTGGCCTGGGAGGTCCGCACGCCGGACGACACGACGGTCGCGTCTGGCTTCGACGTCGCCGAGATATCCGATGAGCGCATCATTCGGATGTGGACGGTTCTGAACTCGCCGGAATAGGTGATATATCACCTATGTTGTAGTGGGCGAACCGCACGAACCACACACGAACGGAGCCCGATCATGGGACAACTCGACGGCAAGACGGCACTGGTCACCGGTGGAACTTCGGGCATCGGTCTGGCGACGGCCAAGCGGCTGGCCGATGAAGGCGCGTATGTCTTCATCACCGGACGCGACCGCACCCGCCTCGACGAGGCTGCCGCGTCGATCGGCGCGCACGGCGTGCAGAGCGATATCAGCAAGCCGGAAGAACTCGACACCCTCGCCGCCGAGATCGCCAAGCACGGCCAGGGCCTCGACGTTGTCTTCGCCAACGCCGGCGGCGGCGACTTCGCCACTCTCGCCGAGGTGACACCGCAGCACTACAGCGACAACTTCGACCGCAACGTGGCCGGCACGGTGTTCACCGTGCAGAAGACGCTGCCACTGCTCAATGAAGGCGCCTCGGTAGTGCTGGCCGGATCCACCGCCGCCGCCAAGGGCATCCCGGCATTCGGGTTGTACGCCGCGTCCAAGGCAGCAATCCGATCCCTGGGCCGCACCTGGGCCGCCGAACTGGCTGACCGCAAGATCCGCGTCAACACCATCGTTCCCGGCCCGGTCGAAACCCCCGGACTCACGGGCCTGGCACCCGCTGACCAGACGCAGGATCTGCTGGACGGTTGGGCGGCTCAGTTGCCGGTGAAGCGGGTGGGCCGGCCCGACGAGATCGCCGCCGCGGTGCTGTTCCTGGCCTCGGACCAGAGCAGCTTCATCACCGGAGCGGAGCTGGCTGTAGACGGTGGGCAGATTCAGGTCTGAGTTCAACGTGGTGGGACCGAAACGTCACCGCGTCAACCGATCCCGTAGTTCGCGTTTGAGCACCTTGCCGTAGCTGTTCTTCGGTAGTGCGTCGATGAACTCGTAGCGCTTGGGTCGCTTGAACCGGGCGATGCGTTCCAGGAGATGCGCGTCGAGCGCGGCGGCATCGACCGCGCTGGCATCGCCGGCGACCACGAACGCCACGACCACCTCACCCCAGTCGGCGTCGGGTGCGCCGACGACACCGGCCTCGACCACATCGGGGTGTTCCAGTAGTGCTTCCTCCACCTCGCGGGGATAGATGTTGCTGCCGCCGCTGATCACCACGTCCTTGGACCGGTCGCGCAGGGTGAGGTAGCCGCGGGCATCGAATGAGCCCATGTCGCCGGTGTGCAGCCAGCCGTTCTTCAGTGTCGCGGCGGTGGCGGCCGGGTTGTTCCAGTAGCCGGACATGACCACGTCGCCGCGGCAGACGATCTGCCCGATCTCGTCAATGGCGGCCGGGGTCCCGTCCTCGGTGAGGACGGCGACCTCGACGCCGGAGCGCGGATACCCCACTGAACCGAGCGTCGCGTCGTCGGCTTCTAGGTGGTCGGCCCGGCGCAACCCGGTGATCGTCATCGGCGCCTCGCCCTGCCCGTAGAGCTGCACGAAGATCGGGCCGTAGGCGGCCAGCGCCTTCTTGAGGCTGTCGACGTACATAGGTCCGCCGCCGTAGACAACGGTTTTCAGGTTCTCCGGGCGGGGCCTGCCGGTCTGGATCAGACGCTGCACCATCGTCGGAGCCAGAAAGGCGCTGCTGCCCGGGTGATGGCCGCACAGGTCCAGGAACTCGTCGGGTTCGAACGCGGCAGATTCCGGCACCACCTGGCGGGCGCCGCGCAGCACGTACGGAGGGATGTACAGGCCGGAACCGTGTGACATCGGGGCGCCGTGGATCAGGCTGCAGTTCTCGTCCGGATCGTCGAAATCGGCCAGGTGCGCCACCGTCATCGCCATCAGGTTGCGATGGGACAGCATGGCGCCCTTGGATTTTCCGGTGGTGCCGCTGGTGTAGAACAGCCAGGCCAGGGTGTCCGGATCGGTCGACGGCGGCTCTGCGGGCTCGGCGCTGAATCGGTCCGAGTACGACTGGCTGCCAATGGTTTCGACGGGGGCCTCGGTGGTGGCGGTGAGGCCTTCGGCGATCTTGGCCGATGCGAACACCTGTGCCGCACCGGAATCTGCCAGGATGTCGGCCATCTCGCGGGGATGCAGCTTGTAGTTGATCGGCACGAAAACGCATTCAGCCGCCCAGATGGCGAACATCAGCTCGATGACCTCGGGCCGGTTCTCGCTGGCGACGGCGATGCGGGTGCCGCGATCGCCGACGGTCTTCAGCGCGGTGGCCAGCCGCAGTACCCGGTCGCGCAACTGCGTCCAGGTGTGCAGTTGGCGTTCGCCCAGGAAAACCGCGCCGTGGTCGCCGAATCTCGCCGCGGCCTGATCGAGTACCGCGAAAATGTTCATGACGGAGACCCACCCTCAACCCAGGTGGAGTTCAGCGCGAAATCGGACAGGTATTTCGTTGAGCTCCAACCGCCGTCGACGACGATGGTCTGTCCGTTGATGAAGCTGCCGCCGTCGGAGCACAGGAACGCCACGGTGGCGGCGATGTCCTCGACCCGGCCCAGTCGGGTGTGCGGGGTCATCTCGGTCTGCATCTTGCGGAAGCCCGGATCGTTGAGGCGTTGTTCGACCATCGGGGTGACGGTGACGCCCGGGGCCACCGCGTTGCACCGGATGCCCTGGGCCCCGTACTGGCAGGCGATGTGCGTGGTCAGCGCCGTCAACCCGCCCTTGGCCGCCGAGTATGCCCCGCCGCGCAATCCGCCGACTACCGCAAATGTGGAGGTGATGTTGATGATTGCCGAGCCAGGGCCCAGGTGCGGTATCACGTCGCGGGCCAACCGAAATGGTGCGCGCAGCATGATCCCGAGGAAATGGTCCAGGGTTGCGTCGTCGGTCTCGTGCAAAGGCTTGGGTCTGCCCACACCGGCATTGTTGATCAGAAAGTCGATGCGGCCCCAGCGGGCAAGCGCAGCCTCCACGATGCGTTGTGGGGCATCGTCGGCGGTCAGGTCGACGGCCAGCGTGGCGATGAGGTCCGGATCGCGGACGGCCTTGGCCAGTTCGCCGAGTCGCTCCTCATCCCGTCCGGTGCCGAGCACGGCTATTCCGGCCTCGGCAAGCGTGGTGGCACAGCCGAATCCGATGCCGCTGCTGGCCCCGGTGACGATCGCAACCTGCATCTCTATTCGCCCTTCAGCCTTGCTCGGATGTGATGCTTCAACACTTTTCCCGCGTCATTCTTCGGCAGGGCATCCCAGACCTCCACCCGTTCGGGTGATTTGAACCGGGCCAGCCCGTGCCCGGCCAGCACCCGGCCCACATCGGCCACGTCGGGGTGTTGGCCATCGGCCGTCACCACTACCGCGCAGGCGCGTTCCCCGGTGCGTTCATCGGGCAGGCCGACGACGGCCACCTCGGTGATGCCGAGTTCGCCGACCAGGAGGTCCTCGACTTCCTTGGGGGAGATGTTCTCGCCGTTGCGGATGATGAGGTCCTTGGCCCGTCCGGTGACCTGCAGGTAGTCGCCGTCCACCCAGCGGCCGAGATCGCCGGTGCGGAAAAAGCCGTCCTCGTCGAAGGATTCGATCTCGTCCTCGGAGTGCAGATAGCCCCGCAGCATCTGTGGACCGCGGGCCCGGATCTCGCCGGAGACGAGCCGGATCTCGGCGATGCCGGGGCGGCCATCGGTCTCGGCGGCGTGCTCGACCCCTCCCGGGGACAGTGAGCCGACGGTGGTGACCGGTACCTCGGTGGAGCCGTACACCCGGCTGACGACGGCCCGGTCGAAGTAGTCAGACGCCCGCCGGATCAGCGATGGCGGCACCGACGCACCACCGCAGATGAACACCTTGAGGTCGGGCAACCGGGTGCCGACCCGTTCGGCGGCGCCGAGCAGTTGTTCCAGAAACGGTGTCGCCCCGGCCATGTGGGTGCACCCGTGGTCGGTCATCAGGGTCACGCCGCCGTCGGCGTTCCAGCGCTGCATCAGCACCGCGGTGCTGCCCAGCAGCAGCGGGCATTCGAAGGCGTAGATCGAGCCGCCGATGTGCGCGATGGGGGAGGGCACCAGGAAGGTGTCGCCGGGGTCGACCATCCAGTGCTCGCCCAACTGGCGGATGAGTGCGTTGATCGAGTTATGGCTGTGCAGTACGCCTTTGGGGCGTCCCGTGGTGCCCGACGTGTACATGATCATCCGGATGTCGTCCGGGACGAGCGTCGGAAGATCCCGATCCGGAGCGTCGGGTAGGGCAGCGAACGCGCGGTGCGGGCCCGGATCGCCGCGCAGCACCACCACTTGCGGTGGGGTGTCCAGCTGGGGGCACACCCGGGTCAGCATGGCCGCGTAGTCATGGTTGCCGAATTCGGCGGGGATGAAGATCGCCCGGCTCTGCGCGTCATCGAGGATGAAGCACAGTTCCCGGTCCCGCAGTGAGGGCAGGATCGGGTTGACCACCATGCCGGCCAGCGTGGCACCCAGATAGATGATCGCGGCCTCGTGCCAGTTGGGCAGCATGAAGGACACCACACTGCCTTGCGGCATCCACGCGGTCAGCTGCAGCGCCACAGCCCGTGCCCGGGTGTGCAATTCACCGGCGGTCAGCGAGTTCTCGTCGTCTACCAGCAGCACCCGGTCGGGGGAGTCACGCGCCGCGTCGGTCAGCGCGTCGGCCAGGGTGGTGGACACCCACAGCCCGCGGGCGTAGGCGTCGGCCGCGCGGTCCTCGTCCCATCGCACGGGATTTCGCACCACGCCTCAGCCCTTGACCCGGCGCATCGTCATGGCATGCCGGAACCGGTCCGAGGGGTGGGTGTTGACGGTGACCTGGGCGATCTCCCCGTCGGAGGTGGTGTACGTCCGTTGCATCTGCAGGGCCGCGGAACCTGGGGCAACCTTGAGGCCCGCCGCGAGTTCGGGGGAGGTGACGATCGCTGAGATCTCCTGATGCACTTCGACGATGCTGACCCCGAACAAATCCTCGATCAACGGGAAGATCGGCCCGGAGTGCCGTTGCAGCAGCCGGCCTACCCCGGCGAAGCTGCGGTTGATGTAGTACTCGGTGCGGCACACCGGTGCCGCATCGTCGTCAGCCTGGCGGTAACCGCGCACCGCCAGCCACTGCTCGCCGAGGGGTAGTCCGGTGCGCTCGGCCAACTCGCGGTCGATCGTGACCATGGCGTTGGACTCGATGGTGAACTGGGCACCGGTGGCGAACGCCAACAGGTCATTGATCGAGACCACGTCCTGGGCATAGGTGTTCGCCGCGGCGCGCGGTGCCACGGTGGTTCCGGCCCGCGGGCGCGAGGTGACCAGATTGTCGTCGCGGAGCCGTCGCAGTGCTTCGCGCACGGTGTAGCGGCTGACCTCGAAGCGCTCGCAGAGTTCGTGTTCGGTGGGCAGTTGCGAGCCCACCGGGTAGACCCCGTCGACGATCTCCTTGCGCAGGGTGCGCGCCACCTGGAGGTAACGGTGGTCGGCCGGTGTGACTGTCATGTTCTCGCTGCGGCCCGGCGCAGCGCCAGCACGCTGCCGTCGCCGTCACCCGAGATGTAGAGCGTCCCATCGACTCCCGCGGTGATCCCGGCGAACGGGCCCTGCGGGCCGGAGAACGGGGGCATGCCCTTGAGCGGCTTGGGGGTCACTCCCGGCGGCGGCCCGACCGGCAACCCGGAGGCGATGACGGTCCGAGCGGTGGCCGGGCCGTTCTTCACGTCGTAGCTGATGAGCTCCTTGCTGCCGGAGTCGACGATGTAGAGCGCGCCGTCACGTACGAGAATCCCGTGCGGCGTGTGTAATCCGTCGACCAGCGGTATGGCTTTCCCGCCGTCCACACGAACAACAGCACCGGCCACCGACACCAGCGGTGCGCCGTCGGGGCCGATCGCCACACCCACCGGGGTGTCCAGGCCCCAAGCGAGCACCGTGGTGGAGCCGTCGCGCACCGACAGCAGCCGTCCCGCGCCCTGTTCGACCACCAGCACAGACCCGTCGGGTGCCAGGGCCACCCCGTAGGGCTGGTCGATGCCACCGGCGAGCACTTCGCTCACCTCATCCTGGGCGCCTGCCGGGCGGAAGCGTGCCACGGTGTCGGCGGCGGTGGTGACGATGAATTCTCCTGGGCCCGAGGCAGCCACCCCGCGCAGGAAGCCCGGATAACCAGGAGAGAAGAGCATCGCGACGGTATGCAGGGCGCCGTCTGGGCCGACCCGGTAGAAGTACGTGCCGTCGGCGACGTACAACTCGCCGTCGGCACACACGGTCAGGTCCAGCGGCCAGTTCAGCCCGCCAGACAATAATGTCTGGGTCGCAGGCACATTGGCGGCTCCGCCGCCGCTATCAAGGATCTCGGTGATCTCACCGGTGAAGTTGGAGACGAACAACCGGTCGCCGACGAAGGTGCAGTTGTCCAGGCCGGGATTCAGTTGCGCCAGGAGCGTCTGCTCACCGTTGCGCGGGTCGATGCGCAGCACCTGGCCGCTGGCGACCTGGGTGGAGACGAGGTAGCCGTCGGCGTCGAACTTGACCGAGTCCGGCACTCCGAGCCCGCCGGCCACCACCTCGGGTTGCCCGCCGTCGGGATCAATACGCCAGATCTCGTTGGCGCCCATCACCGGGAAGTAGAGCAACCCGTCGGGGCCGACCTCCATGGCATTGGGGGAGGGCACGTTCTCCAACAGGACGCGCGGGGCGCCGCCGGCGAGGTCGAACTCCATGAGCCGGCCGCCCTCGCGGCATTCGCCGACGAACAGCCGACCCTGGTGGAACGTGATGCCGTTGGCCGAGGGGATGTCGTCGCGCAGCACACGGGTGCGACCGTCGGCCGCGCGCACGCTGACCCGGCCGTCCATCACCTCGGTGGCATAAAGGTTGCCGTCGGCGTCGAACGCCACATCGTCCGGAGCGACGATGTCGCCACCCTTGGCGCTGACGGTTTCCAACCGCCCGGTCACCGGGTCGAGGGCGCTGATCTGGCTGCCGGTCACCTGTGCGACGTAGATCCGCCCATCCGCGCCGGTGCGCAGTCCGTTCGCGCCGAAAAGCCGGCTGGGTGCGGTGACCTGCTCCAGCGTCCAATTCCCGGCGACCGTCGGGTTTGCGGTGTACCTGGCATCAGATACCGATAGCGCGCTCATGACCTCGGACGTTAGCAACTCCACGTAGTCCAGACAATAGCGATCTGAACGAACAGATCTGCCCTTGACGGTGCATAAGTGCTGGGGAATAGTGTTCTCCAATATGAAGATCGCAATATGTTGTCCGGACAAATAGGTCGATAAGGGTCACGTATGGAGAGCTCCCTGAGCCTGGACGGCCGGGTCGTGGTGGTGTCGGGCGCCGGAGGCGGCGGCATCGGTACCACCGTCACGCGGATGGCGGCCGAAGCCGGGGCCACGGTCGTGGCGGTGAGCCGATCGCAGGACAACCTCGACACCCACGTTGCACCGCTGGCCGACAAGGGCCTGAGCGTCGTGACGGTGGCGGCCGACGCGTCGACGGATGAGGGCATCGCCCGGGTCCTCGACGTGGCACGTCGCGCGGACGGCAAGCTCTACGGACTCGTCAATGTCGCCGGCGGCGCCGCCCCGTCGACCTGGATGCCGGCCACCCGGGTGTCACGGGCCGACTGGCGCGAACTGTTCACCGCCAACCTCGAAACCATGTTCTTCATGAGCCAGGCCGTTGCGGGGGAGCTGCGCGCCGAGTCCAATTCGGGCTCGATCGTGTCAGTGTCCTCGATCAGCGGGATGAACACCGCGCCCTATCACGTCGCCTACGGCACCGCGAAGGCCGCGATCGTGGCGGCCACCAGAACCATGGCCGTCGAACTGGCCGATGACGGCATCCGGGTCAACGCCGTCGCCCCGGGGGTGACCGAAACCGCCGCCTCGGCAACCTATGTCGACGCCGACCCCGAGCGTGACCAGCGGGCCATCGCGATGGGTCGGCGTGGCACGCCCGAGGAGCAGGCCGGCGCCATCCTGTTTCTGCTCTCAGATCTTTCGAGCTACATCACCGGCCAGACCATCCTGGTCGACGGTGGGCTCAACCTGCGCTGGACCCATCTCGGCGGCGACAACACCTCGCTGTTCCTCAAGGACGACGACTTCCGCGCGGCCATCAGGAGGCACAAGTGACCGAAGAATTGACCGGCGAGCTTTCTTCCCCCATGACCATCGGGGTCGACGCCTACATCTCGCCGGAGTACGCCCGCAACGAGCGGGATCGCCTGTGGCGCAAGGTGTGGCAGCAGATTGGCCGCATCGAGGACCTTCCCGAGGTCGGCAGTTACATCACCTACGACATCCTCGACGATTCGATCCTGGTGGTGCGCACCGCCGCCGGGTCCTCGGCGGAATCCTTTGCCGCCCACCACAACGTGTGCATGCATCGCGGCCGGCGCCTGGTCGACACCCCCGCCGGCGCCAAAAATGCCTGCGAACGTACCCGCAAGTCGTTCATGTGCGGGTTCCACGGCTGGACCTACGACCTCAAGGGGGCCTGCACGCATGTCCGTGAGCAGGACGACTGGCAAGGCACGCTGACCCCGGAGAACACCCATCTGGCCGGGGTCCGGGTCGACACGTGGGGCGGCTGGCTGTTCATCAACATGGACCCCGACTGCGAACCGTTGGCAGACTTCCTGTTTCCGGCCGCCAAGATCCTCGATCCGTTCGGTCTGGAGAACATGCGCTACAAGTGGCGCAAATGGCTGAAGTTCGACTGCAACTGGAAAGTTGCGATGGAGGCCTTCAACGAGACCTACCACGTATTCACCACCCACCCCGAGTTCAACAAGTTCGGCGAGTTCAAGGGCTGGGCCAAGGCGCAGGGCAGGCACTCCAACATCGGCTATGACGCGCCCAAGGACATGGAGGAGACCAAGTCCAAGATCCGCCTCGGCACCGGTGATCCGCGCATCTCCACCGCCGAGATGCAGGTCTACACCATGGAAGAGACCAACGCGACCACCACGCAGACCCTGGTCAACGCCGCCAAGCGCCTGGTCGACGAGCTCCCCGAAGGCACGCCCGCCGACAAGGTGCTTGAGCACTGGTTGTCCTCGGCCCGTCGCGACGACGAGGCTCGCGGCGTGGTCTGGCCGACCATCCCACCCGACATCCTCGGGCAGAGCGGCACCGCCTGGCAGATCTTCCCCAACTTCCAGATCGGCCAGGGCCTCACCAGTGCGCTGTGCTACAGCGCCCGGCCCGATCCGGGCTACGACCCGGACAAGTGCATCTTCGAGGTGTCGGTGTTCGAGCTCTATCCGAAAGGGGAAGAGCCGCAGACCGAATGGGAGTACACCCCGCCGGACAGTCCGAACTGGCGCTCGGTGCTGCCGCAGGACTTCTCGAACATGGCCGCGGTGCAGCAGGGCATGAAGTCGGCAGGATTTCCGGGCACCAAGCCCAATCCGTACCGCGAACGCAGCACCGTCAACCTGCATTACCAACTTTCCAAGTACATGGGCAGCGGAGAGCCCACCGACATCCAGTGATTTGGGTGCATCCACCGGCGGTCACCGCCGCTAATTGCACCCAAATCGCCCGTTAAGGAGCCGTAATGAAAGTTAATTTGGGTACCGGGGCGCAGAACTCCCACGATTGGGACCGCGTGCTGGCCGGTGACTTCAGCACCCCGCCCGCCACACCGGACTACAAGTGCGTGCAGGCCGCGCTGGCACTCGGCGACCTCGCCGAGCCGCTGGGCTTCGACGGGATCTGGTTCCCCGAGCACCACGGCACGCCATACGGCATGACACCCAACCCGATTCAGGCCCTGACCTATTTCGCCGGACGCACCGAGCGGGTCAGCCTGGGCACCTTCGTGGCGGTGGTGCCGTGGTGGAACCCGATCCGGCTGGCCACCCAGATCGCCTACCTCGACATCGTGTCCAACGGTCGCTACACCACCATCGGCCTGGGCCGTGGTGTGTCCAAGGGCGAGTTCGCCGCGGTCGGCGTGCCGCGCGAGGAGAGCCGCGATCGGTTCAACGAGACGCTGGACATCCTCAAGCTGGCCTTCTCCGGTGAGCGGTTCTCGTACGAGGGCAACATCTTCTCGTTCCCCGAGATGTCGCTGCGTCCGGAGCCGATCAGCACCGACCTGTTCGACCGCATCTACAGCTCGTCCTCGACCGCCGAGTCGCTGGAGATCCTGTCCCGCCGCGGCATGGTGCCGCTGTTTGTCGGAAACAAGCCGATCACTGATGCCGGCGAGGAAGTCCGCAAGGTCAACACTTTCCGGGCCGAAGAGGGCCTGGGACCGTGTCAGCCCAAGAACGTGATGTTCATGTACTGCGTGGAGTCCGAGGACGAGGTGGCCCAGACCGAAGAGTGGATCTGGACCGCCAACCGCGACGTCAACGTGCACTACGGTTTTGCCGACGCATCGAACTTCAAGGGCGTCAAGGGTTATGAGGCGTATGCCGCCCGCGAAGCATCCGCGACGGCCGTATTGGCCTCCGAGGTCGGCAACCAGAAGAAGGGTGGCCCGCCCGGATACCACGCCTCGAACCTGTTGATCGGCACCCCCGAGACGGTGTTCACCAAGCTCAAGGCGGCGCAGGAGGCCTGCTCGTTCTCCGAGGTCACCATCGTCCCGCAGTTCGGCACCATGCCGTACGAGAAGGCCTTCGACAGCGTCCGATTGTTCGCCGCCGAGGTGCTGCCCGCGGTGCACGACATGCCCGCCCCGCTGCACGCCGCCGCGCTGCCGGAGAAGGCCAACGCATGACCCAGCCGGACACCTGCGGGCCCACCGATACGCCCACCGATATCGACATCGACGCGATCCGTGAGCGCTACGCCGCCGAGCGGGCCAAGCGGCTGCGGCCCGAAGGCGCCGACCAGTACCTGGAACTGGAAGGCGATTTCGCCGACTTCTACGAGGTCGATCCGTACACGACGGTGACCGAACGGGACCCGATCACCGAGGAGTCCGACGTCGTCATCCTCGGTGGTGGCTTCGCCGGGCTGCTGGCCGGGGCGTATCTGAAGAAGGCCGGTGTCGAGGGGATCCGCGTCATCGAGATGGCCGGCGACTTCGGTGGGGTCTGGTACTGGAATCGCTTCCCCGGCATCCAGTGTGACAACGACGCCTACTGCTACATCCCGCTGCTCGAAGAGCTCGACTTCATGCCGAGCAAGAAATTCGCCGACGGCGCCGAGATCTTCCAGCACTGCCGCAACATCGGCAAGCATTTCGGCCTGTACGACGGCGCATTGTT
This sequence comes from Mycobacterium sp. NPDC050441, assembly GCF_040655355.1. Classification (NCBI taxonomy): domain Bacteria; kingdom Bacillati; phylum Actinomycetota; class Actinomycetes; order Mycobacteriales; family Mycobacteriaceae; genus Mycobacterium; species Mycobacterium sp. NPDC050441. Next base: position 364,229 of record NZ_JBFAJS010000006.1, read on the forward strand.
CTCCACGCAGGTGCGCGAACTGCGTTGGGAGGACGCGACGCAACGCTGGCAGATCACCACGGACCGGGGCGATGACATCCGGGCCCGTTTCGTGGTCATGGCGCAAGGCTCCTACAACCGGCCGAAGCTACCGGGCATCCCCGGGATCAAGGACTTCGCCGGCCACGTGTTTCATTCCGCCCGGTGGGATTACGACTACACCGGCGGGGACGCCGACGGCGGCCTGCATAAGTTGGCCGACAAGCGCGTCGCCCTCATCGGCACCGGCGCGACCGGCATCCAGCTGGTACCGCACCTAGGCCGCGACGCCCAGCAGCTGTTCGTCTTCCAGCGGACTCCGTCGTCGGTTGACGCCCGATCCAACCCGGCCACCGATCCGGCGTGGGCCGCGTCCCTGCAACCGGGTTGGCAGGAAGAGCGGAAGCGCAACTTCCACAACTGGTCGCCGTTCGTCGGTGTGGTGTTCGGTGAGCCAGACCTGGTGTGCGACTTCTGGACCGAGCTCGGGCGCAATCTGACCGCCCGGATCGCCGCCAGCGATGACCCGGCGGCGGTGACCATCGAGCAGATCATGGCCTTCCGGGAAGAGGAAGACTTCAAGATCATGGAGCGGCTGCGCCGGCTCGTCGGCGAGATCGTGGAGGATCCCGCGACCGCCGAGGCGCTGAAGCCGTACTACCGCTTCATGTGCAAGCGGCCGACGTCGAGTGAGCAGTATCTCGCCACGTTCAACCGCCCCAATGTGACCCTCGTCGACGTCTCGGCCTCGAAGGGTGTGGAACGGCTGACCGAGAAGGGCATCGTTGCCGACGGTGTCGAATACGAGGTCGACTGCGTGATCTTCGCGAGTGGCTTCGAGATCTCCACCGAGATCAGCCGCCGGTTCGCGATCGATCGCATCGTCGGGCGTGACGGGCTCGAGCTGTTCGACTACTGGCAGAACGACTACAAGACACTGCACGGCATGACCAGCCGTGGATTCCCCAATCAGTTCTTCATGGGTTTCATCCAGGGCGGCGTGTCGGCCAACACCACGGCGATGTTCGAACAGCAGGCCCGCCACATCGCCTACATCATCGCCGAGGCGCAGAACCGGGGTGCCACCAAGGTCGAGCCCAGCCAGGAGGGCCAGGACACCTGGGTCTCGACAGTGGGCGAACTGGCGATCGACAACTCGGCGTTCGAATTGTCGTGCACGCCTGGCTACTACAACAATGAGGGCCGCGGTGGCGCGGAGCGCAACGGCGCTTTCCTGGGTGATTTCTACTCGCCCGGGTTCTACGCCTTCGACGAGCTGATCGCTGACTGGCGGGCCAAGGGCGACCTGGACGGATTAGAGCTCACCACATGACGACGACAACAGTGCTTGACACCCGGGACATCAAGCCGCGCATCGGAACCGAGATCCGCGCCGACAAGGCCACGCTTCTCTCTGGCGAGCATGCCGGGCGGATCCGGGAACTGCTGGAGCAGCGCGGGGTGCTGGTGTTCCCGCAGGTCGGGTTCAGCGACGAGGAACAGATCGCGTTCACCGAAACGCTGGGCACGTTCGCCCCGGAGGCGTTCGGCGGGAAGCTCTACAAGGTGTCGCTGGATACCGAGGTGAACAAGCAGGCCGACTATCTCAAGGGCTCGCTGTACTGGCACATCGACGGCACGATGAACGAGGTGCCGATCCTGGCCTCGCTGCTGCAGAGCGTGGCACTGGGTAACCCCGAGGAAGGCGACACCGAGTTCTGCAACACCTATGCCGCCTATGACGACCTGTCCGACGAGGACAAGGCCGACATCGAGGGGCTGCGGGTGATGCACTCGGCGTGGAACACGCTGTTCTACTACGACCCCGAGCCCAGCGCCGAGTCGCTGCGCCGCATGATGGCGATCGGTGACCGCGAGCTGCCGTTGGTGTGGACGCATCAGTCCGGCCGCAAGTCGCTGGTATTGGGTGCCACCGCGCGCCACATCGTCGACGCCGACGGCCCGATCGACTTCAGGCGAAGCATCGAACTGCTGGTGCGGCTGCGGGATTGGGCCACCCAGCCCGAATTCACCTACCGGCACAAGTGGAGCGTCGGTGACCTGGTGATCTGGGACAACACCGGAACCATGCACCGCGCCACGCCGTACGACCCGTCGTCGGGCCGGCCGTTGCAGCGCACCAAACTCGAGGGCGAGGAGCCCTTCGCTTGAGCACTCTGAGATTCGACGATCGTGTCGCGGTCATCACCGGCGCCGGCCGGGGGCTCGGCCGCGAGTATGCCCTGCTGCTGGCATCGAAGGGCGCGAAGGTGGTCGTCAACGACCCAGGTGGCAGTCTCGCCGGAGACGGCGCCGACACCGCACCCGCCCAGCAGGTGGTCGACGAAATCGTCTCGGCCGGTGGAGAAGCCATCGCCGTCACCGATTCGGTGGCCACCCCCGAAGGCGGTCAGGCCATCATCGGCACTGCCGTGGAGCACTTCGGTCGCGTCGACATCCTGATCCACAACGCCGGCACGGTACGCCGCGGCTCGCTCAAGGAGATGAGCTACGACGATTTCGACTCGGTGCTCGACGTACATCTGCGCGGCGCGTTCCACGTTGTCCGCCCCGCATTTCCACTCATGTGCGAGGCCGGCTACGGCCGGGTGGTGCTGACCTCGTCGATCGGCGGTCTTTACGGCAACCATGAGGTGGCCAACTACGCCGCGGCCAAGGCCGGGATCCTCGGGCTGTGCAATGTGGTGGCTCTCGAGGGTGCCGCCGAGGGCGTCGTCTGCAATACGATCGTGCCGGGCGCGGTGACCCGGATGGCCGAGGGCCTGGACACCTCGGCCTACCCGCCGATGGGTGCGGACCTGGTGGCACCGGCCGTAGGCTGGCTGGCTCACGAATCCTGTTCGGTCACCGGTGAATTCTTCGTGGCGATCGCCGGACGGCTGGCTCGCGCCGTCGTCGCTGAGTCGCCGGGCGTGTATCGGCCGTCGTGGACCGTGGAGGAGGTCGGCGAGCAGATGGACCGCATCCGCGACCTCAGCGAACCGGTGGTCTTCCCGGTGGTTCCCGACGGGCACGCCGAGCACATCCGCTACAGCTTCTCAAGGGCAGCAGAGGGGGCCAGATCATGACAAATGGTCCGCTGCACGGGGTTCGGGTCATCGACCTCACCGCCATGGTGATGGGGCCGTACTGCACGCAGATCATGGCCGACATGGGCGCCGACGTGATCAAGGTGGAGACACCGGCGGGGGACAACACCCGTTACATCTCGGTGGGTCCGGCTCCGGGTATGAGCGGGGTGTTCGTCAACGTCAACCGCGGCAAGCGCAGTGTGGTCCTGGATCTGCGATCGGAGCAGGGCAAGGCCGACCTGCGTGCGCTGATCGCCGATGCCGATGTGTTCATCCACTCCATGCGGGCCAAGGCCATCACCAAGCTCGGGTTCGGTTACGACGACGTGGCGGCCATCAACCCTGGCATCGTCTACACCAACTGCTATGGCTACGGCCGGCGCGGCCCGGATGCCGATCGGCCCGCCTACGACGACACCATCCAGGCCGAGTGCGGAATACCTGCGGTGCAACAGCATTTGACCGGTGAGGCGTCCTACGTCGGCACGATCATGGCCGACAAGGTGGCCGGGCTGACCGCGCTGTACGCCACGACGATGGCGCTGTTCCACCGGGAGCGCACCGGCGAGGGCCAGGAGGTGGAGGTCAGCATGTTCGAGACCATGGCCTCCTTCATGCTGGTCGAACATGCCAACGGCGCCATGTTCGACCCCCCGCTGGGGCCTGCGGTGTATCCGCGGGCGGTCACCCCGAACCGAAAGCCGTATGAGACCAAGGACGGTCACATCGCGGCGCTGATCTACAACGACAAGCACTGGAATGCGTTCATCGATCGGGTGCAACCCACCTGGAACAGCCCTGAATACGCGACGCTGGAGCAGCGGGCGCGGCAGATCGACACGGTGTACGGGCTGTTGGCCCAGACCCTCAAGGAGCGCACCACCGCCGAGTGGCTGGATCTGTTCGCGGAGTTGGAGATTCCCGCTGCCCCCATGCTCACCCCCGATGAGCTGTTCGAGAACGAGCACCTCAACGCCGTCGGACTGTTCGAGACCGTAGACACCCCGCACGGGCGGGTGCGGATGCCCGGTGTGCCGACCTGGTTCTCCCGCACCCCGGGTCACATCGCTGGGTACGCGCCGGAGCTGGGCGCGGACACCGCCGCGGTGCTTGCCGAGCTCGGTCCGCGGGACATCGCCGGTTAGCGGTCGGAAAAGAAAGGCCAGGAGTGGATTTCGATTTTGGTGAGGTGGCCGACACGCTGCGCGGTGAGCTGCGTGCGCTGATCGCCGACCAGGTGCCCGCCGACTTTCTCGGCGCGTTCACCGACGACCCCGCCGATCTGGCGGTGGCCCAGCAGTTCTGCCGGACGCTGGCGCAACAGCACCTGCTGTGCATGTCGTGGCCGAAGGAGTTCGGCGGCGGCGACGCCTCGGTGTGGGAGCAGACCGTGGTGCGCGAGGAGATGTGGGCGCACCACGAGCCGCGCGGCGCCCAGTACATGGGCGTCAACTGGGTCGGGCCGATCATCATGCGACACGGCACCGAAGCACAGCAGCGCAAGCACCTGCCACCGATCGCCAATGGTGAAGTGATCTGGTGCCAGGGCTTTTCCGAGCCGGAGGCCGGCTCAGACCTGGCCTCGCTGCGCACCTTCGCGCGTCGGGAGGACGGCGGCTGGCGGGTCAACGGCCAGAAGATCTGGACCTCGTACGCCACCATGGCGCAGTGGATCTTCCTGTTGGCCCGCACCTCCAAGGTGGGAGAAGGCGCAACCCAGAAGAAACAACAGGGCATGACCATCTTCCTGGTGCCGATGGATTCACCAGGCATTCAGGTGCGCCCGATCCGCACCATGATGGGCCCGCACCATCTCAACGAGGTGTTCTTCGACGACCTCAAGGTGACCGAGGCCGATGTGCTCGGCACCGTCGACCAGGGCTGGTCGATCGTGCAGGACGTGGTGTCGTTCGAGCGCGTCGGCATCGCCCGCTACGCACGCTGTGAGCGGCTGCTGCAGGCCGCCCCCGAGGTGCTCGGCGACAAATGGGACCAGCTGCCCACCGAACTGCGCGGACGGTGGACCCGGATGCTCACGCATTGCCGCCGGGCCCGGCTGATGGCCTACCGGGTGGTGTCGATGCAGGCCACCGGGCGGGTGAATCCCGGTGACTCCGCGGCATATCGGATCGCGGTGACCCGACTGGACCAGGAGAGCGCCGAGGTGCTGATGGAGATGGCTGCGGCCCTCCCCAGGGGCGGCAGCACAGAAGCCGAGTACTTCCGCGCCGAGGTCGAGGACCACTGGCGGTACTCGCAGGCGTCGACGGTGTCCTCGGGAAGTATCGAGATGCAACGCATCCTGCTGTCGCGGACCATGCTGGCCGGAAGGGCGTGATGGCGATGATTCTCGATCTCAACGACGACGCCAAAGAATATGGCCGCCAAGCCCTCAAGGCGTTCGAGGCCGCCGGTGGTGACCAACTCTTGGCCCAGGCCGACGCCAAGCCGCACACCCGCGCAGCCTTGGTCACCCCCGTCCTGGAAAGCCTGGGCGCCCTCGAGCTCGAACCAGGTTCCGATGCGGACTCGTTGGAGGCCGCGGCCGCGTTGTGCCGCAGCGCGGGGTATTGGGCCCTCCCGTATCCGGTGGCCGAGCGATTGGCGCGCCCGGAGGATCTCGACGTCGACGGGCTGATCGTCGTCGACGGGGGTGCTCCCGAGGCGGCGCTGCAGGGGCTGGACAACCGCTGGGCCACCGTCACATTGGACGGCAGGCGCAGCATGGTGGCCAAGACCGGCGCGTCGGGACCGTCGTTCGTCACCGCACTCGAGGTCAACGCGGTGGACACCCAGGGCACCGCAGATGTGGCCCTGGCCCTGACGTTGCCGTCGTGGACGCTACTCGGCATGTTGGACCGGGCCATCGACCTCACCGTCGCACACGTCAGCCTGCGCAAGCAGTTCGGTCAGCCGCTGTCGTCGTTCCAGGGCGTGCAGTTCCAGCTCACCGACGCCGAGGTGGAGCGCAGCGGCGTCGACATGCTGGCCAAACACGCGCTGTGGAGCCTGGGAACGAACCCGTCCGACGAGGCGATCAACGACGCGCTGGCTCTGCGACTGGCCGCCATCGAGGCCGCCGAGGTGGTGTTCCGGGTGTGCCATCAGCTGCACGGGGCGGTCGGCTTCTGCGACGAGACCGTACTGTCCTGGCTGTCGCGGTACAGCCAGCCGTTGCGTCGCTTGCCATTCGGGGTGTCCAAGACCCGCGAGACGCTGACTGGGCGGCTGGGCCGGCGCGGACTCACCGGGTTGTTCTCGTGAGCGAGCTCGACGAGTTCCGGGCCGCCGTGCGGGACTGGTGCGCAGCACACGTCCCGAAAGACTGGCGCCCCAACCAGACCGGTGTCGGCGACGACGAGTTCGCAGCGTTCCAGAAATCCTGGTTCGCCGAGCTGCACACCGCCGGATACGCCGTGCCGCACTGGCCGGCCGAATGGGGCGGCGGCATGTCCGTACCCCAGCAGATCGTCCTGTACCAGGAACTGGCCGCTCACGATGCGCCTCGCCTGGTGCTGGCGTTCGTCGGTATCCACCACGCCGCTTCCACTCTGCTGGCCGCTGGCACCGACGAGCAACGCAGAAGGCACCTGCCCGCCATCCTCGATGGCGAGATCTGGGTGCAGGGGTTCTCCGAACCGGAGGCCGGATCGGATCTGGCCGCACTGCGCACCACGGCTCGCGCCGACGGTGAGAACTTCGTCGTCAACGGCCAGAAGCTCTGGGCCAGTGGTGCTCTGCATGCCGACTGGTGTCTGCTGCTGGCCCGCACCGATCCGGATGCACCCAAGCGGCATGGCATCTCGTACTTTCTGATGGACATGACCGCACCGGGCATCGATGTGCGTCCGATCCGAAATGCCGTGGGGGATTCGCATTTCTGCGAGATCTTCCTCAACGACGTGGCAGTGCCCGCAGCCAACCTGATCGGCCCGGTGAACAAGGGCTGGCAGGTCGCGCAGGCCACGCTCGGCGCCGAGCGGGGCATGACCATGCTGGAATTGTCCGAGCGGCTGGGCAATGCGGGCTTCAACTGGCTGTTGGATGCCGCCCCGGCAGACGATCCCGTGGTGGCCGACCGGCTGGCGCAGTTCGAGCTCGAGCTGACCGGCCTGCGCGGACTGTGCCGGGATCTGGTGGAGCGCACCGAGGCCGGGCAGGCCGGGCCCGCCGACGCGTCGATCGTCAAGCTCTACTACAGCGAATTACTGCAGCGGATGACGGGTTTCGGCGCGGAGATCGGCGGCCTGAACGCCCACACCGTGCTGACCAAACCGGCCTCCAGCGGCTGGGAGTCGGGCGCCTGGATGCTCGATTTCATCGGATCGTGGGAATGGACCATCCCCGGTGGCGCCAGCGAGATCCAGCGGACGATCATCGGTGAGCGCGGTCTGGGCCTGCCGAGAGAACCGAGTGCGGTGTGATGAGCGAATTCTCAGAGATCCATGACGAACTGCGTTCGGTAGCCGCTGATCTGCTGGCCAAGGACACCATTGACTGGCCGCTGCTGGTCTCGGCAGGCTGGATCGGACTGGACGCGCCCGAGGACGCTGGTGGTGCCGGCGCTACGTTCGCCGAGGTCGCGGTGATCTGCGAGGAACTGGGCCGGGCCGCTGCGGCCACCGGATACCTGGGCGGTGCCGTGCTGGCCATCGGTGCCCTGAATGCGGTGCGACCCAACGAATCCCGTGATGCGTTGCTGCAAGCGGTGGTGACCGGGGACACCCGGGCCGTGCTGGCCTTGCCAGGGTCGGGCGAAGCGGCACCGTTCGATCTGGCCACCACCAGGCTGGGCTGGCGCGTCCACGGCAGGGCCGCGTTTGTGCCCGACGCGGCCGACGCCGAGCGGCTGCTGCTGCCCGCACGTGACGCCGACGGGATGGCGGTGCTCGTCGATGTGGCCGCGGATGCTCCCGGGCTGACGGTCACAGACCAGCCGGTGCTCGACGAGACCCGCAGGTTGGCCACCGTGTCGGCAGAGGGTGTCGAGGTCGACGAGGACGCGGTGTGGCGCTTCGACGGCGATGCCGAGGCCGGTTTGCGCGCGCTCGCCGAACGGGCCGCGCTCGCGGTGGCCTGCGACAGCCTCGGCGTCGCGCAGGCCATGCTAGATGCCACGGTGTCCTACACCGGGGTTCGTCACCAGTTCGGCCGCCCGATCGGCTCATTCCAGGCCGTCAAGCACGCCTGCGCCGACATGCTCGTGCAGATCTCGGTGGCCCGTCAACTGGTGCACGCGGCCGTCGAATCTCCGGGGCCTCGCGAGGTGTCGATGGCCAAGGCCCATGCCACCGAAGCCGCCGTCGAGGTGGCCGGCAAGGCCATGCAACTGCACGGCGGTATCGGCTACACCTGGGAGAGCGGCGTGCACGTCTTTCTCAAGCGGGCGGCGCTCAACCGATCACTGTTCGGGTCGCCTGCCGAGCACCGCGCCAGGATCTCTGCGCGCTACCGATGAGTTTTCCGCGCGGCGATGGTCAGACCTAGCGACCGACCATTCACCGTGAAGGAGACATATCGTGGTTACCCGTCAGAGCGCCCCGCTGGGCGCCCCCAACTGGATCGACCTGACCACGTCCGACGTTGAGCGTGCCCAGCAGTTCTACGGTGCGGTGTTCGGCTGGACGTTCGAGACCGGCGGCCCCGAGTACGGCGGTTACGTCACCGCATCCGTCGACGGCAATGTGGTGGCCGGGCTGATGCGCAACGACCCGCAGTGGAACGCCCCGGACGCCTGGACCACGTATCTGCACACCGCCGATGCCGACGCCACCGTGGCGGCGACGATTGGGGCGGGAGGGAGCAACTGCGGTGGCGTGATGGACATCCCGGCCAAGGGCCGGATGGCGATGATGACCGACACCGCCAACGGGTTCTTCGGTATCTGGCAGCCGGGCGGCCACGAGGGCTTCGCATTGTTCAACGAGGCGAGCGCGCCGGTGTACCACCAGCTGACCACCAGCGACTACGCCAAGGCGCTGGACTTCTACCGGACGGTGTTCGGATGGACCACTCAGACGGTGTCGGATACCGACGAGTTCCGCTACAGCACAGCGGCATTCGATGGTGAGGAATTGGTCGGTGTGATGGACGGGTCGGGGTTCATCCCCGAGGGCGCGCCGTCGACCTGGACCACGTTCTTCGGGTCCGACGATGTGGACAAGACGATCGAGCTGGTTGTCGCCAATGGCGGTTCGGTGGTGCGCGCGGCCGAGGACACCCCGTACGGTCGGCTGGCCGCGGTGGCCGATCCGACCGGAGCCGGGTTCAATCTGTCGTCGCTGCAGGGCTGAGCGCGAAGTCGGCGAAGTCGAAGCCGGGCACCACCACGCAACTGACCAGGGCGGGCTCATCGTCGCGGGGCTTGGCGCGCTGCCAGTGACCGGGCGGCACCAGCAGTTGCGGGTGCTGCCCGGCTTCGATGTCCGGGCCCAGCAGCCGCGCGTCAGCTGTGCTCCTGTCAACGCCGATCTCCAGGACCAGCGGGCTGCCCCGATGGTGGAACCAGAGTTCGGCACTGCGGACGGTGTGCCAGGCCGACTGTTGGCCGGGCATCAGCAGGAACAGGATCGCGGTGCCTGCGCTGCGCGGTCCGGAGTAGCCCGTCGGTAGCGAAGACTGGCTCACCGTCAGTTCGCTGCGCCACGTTTCTCGGTACCACCCGCCCTCGGGGTGCGGGGCGAGGTCGAGCCGTCTGGCCCAGTCGGGAAGTTCGGTCACAACCGATAGTCTCGTCGTCATGGTTCGTCTGCGTCCAGGGTGGCGCGTGACCCCGGGGTGGCTGACAGCCCTGTGTGCTGCGGTCCTGGTGGTGGTCGCCTGGTTGCCGTGGCTGACCACCAGCGCCAACGGCGGCGGCCGGGCCAACGCGATCGGCGGGGCAGTGGGAAACATCGTGCTGCCGCATGGTTTCGGCGCCGGGCAGCTGATCGTTCTGCTGGGTGCCGGCCTGATCGTGGCCGGTGCGATGGCCGGGCGCGGCCTGTCGCAGCGGTGGGCTTCGGCTGCGGGGCTGCTGATTTCGCTGGGCCTGGTGGCGTTGACGGTGTGGTATTACACGCTGAACGTCAAGGGGCCGGTCGCCGCGGGTTACGGGCTGTACGTCGGCGGTGCGATGGCGGTGCTGGCGGGGTTGTGTTCGGTGTGGTCGTTGTTGTCGACGTTAGGCCGATGAGCGCTCGCGCGAAGAGAGAGGGCTTGAGTGCATGAGTGAATTCATCACGCCCGTGCAGTTGACCGGGCAGCGCTGGGTGACGCTGGAACCGTTGACGACCGAGCACATCCCCGAGATCGACGCCGTCGCCGCGGACGGTGAGTTGGGGTCGCTCTGGTACACCATGACGCCACGGCCCGGCGGTGCCGCCGAGTGGGTTCAGCGCATGTTCGAACTACGGGCTGCCGACCACGGCGTGACTTTCGTGGTGCGCAACCTCGACGGCAGATTGGTGGGGTCGACGAGCTATCTACATGTCGACGGCCCGAACCGCAGGCTGGAGATCGGCCATACCTGGTATACCGCCGCAGCGCGGCGCACCGGCATCAACGCCGAGACCAAGCTGTTGATGCTCGGCCATGCTTTCGATGAGTTGAATTGCATCGCAGTCGAATTCCGCACTCACTTCTTCAACTTCGCCAGCCGTGCGGCCATCGAGCGGCTCGGCGCCAAGCTCGACGGGATACTGCGCAGCCAGCAACTGCTGTCCGACGGGTCGCGTCGTGACACCGTCGTGTACTCCATCCTGGATATCGAATGGCCCGCGGCGCGGTCCAGCCTGAATTTCAGGCTGGACCGCCGTGGTGGGGCCAATTAGTCCGCGTCGACAGTGGTGGTTTCGATCGACTTGCGATCGGCGCCGTGCGCGACGTCGATCTTGCGAGGCCGGGCACGTTCGGCCACGGGGATGGTGACGGTGAGGACACCGTTCTCGTACGTGGCGGAGATCGCCGACGTATCGATCCCGTCGCCGAGCGACAACTGGCGTCGGTAACGGCCGAAGAACCGCTCACTGGTCAGCCACTGGACCGACTCCTCCGAGCGCGCTGTTCGATGCGCCGAGATGGTCAGTGTGCCGTTGTCGACGTTGACGTCCACCGAGCCCGGATCGATGCCCGGAAGGTCGGCTGTCAGGACGTAATGGTCGCCGATCTTGCAGAGGTCCATCGGCATGAACCGAGGGGTGCGAGTTGACCCAGTTTCGGTTGACAGCAAACTCCTGGTCAACATATCGAGGTCGCTGAAAGGATCAAAACGAAGCACAGTAATTCACCTCCCATACCGTCTAAGAGCCCGCCACCCTGGCAGGCAGCCAATCACTGTGCACCGCCGATATTAGCACTCGGACAAGGTGAGTGCCAGAATATTTTCGACGCATTTTGCGATGGTTGTTGCACGTCACAGAGGTGGCTCCCGGCGTGAAGGTAATCGCGCAGCATCGGTCGGAGCGGGAAGGTGGTCGCGTCGACCCGCACTCAATCGGGAATGCGGCGGCCTTCCTCGCAGCCACAGAAGGTGGTGCCCCGAGTGCCCGCTGCCAGCCGGCGGGAGAGTCGGGCGCAACCAACAGCTACCTCTTCCTGGAGTGCAGTTTTGACCTGCGTCCGGTGAATTCGGTTGCGTTCCTACCTCGGGCGTTTAGTAGGGTGGCGGCATGTCGAGCCCGGAAGCGCACAAGATGGGGGCTTTCGGTCACGCCGTCAGCCCCCTGAATCACTGATCCTTCAGTCGTTCCGCGCCCGTTGGGTGCTGACCGTGGTGACGAGACGTCTCCTGTTCGTTCTCTTACCTCGGAGTCCTCGATGCCTATCGCTCTCTACCTTCTCGCCTTGGCGGTTTTCGCCATGGGCACTTCGGAATTCATGCTCGCCGGGCTGGTTCCGGATATCGCCGCCGGTCTCGGCGTCACGGTCGGCGCCGCCGGCTTACTGACCTCCGCGTTTGCCGTCGGAATGGTCATCGGCGCACCGGCCATGGCCGTGCTCGCGCGTCGGTGGCCGGCACGGACCAGCCTGCTCGGCTGTGTGGTCGCCTTTGCGGTCTGTCACGTCGTCGGCGCGCTGACGCCGAACTTCCCGGTCCTCTTCGGCACCCGCGTGATCGCCGCACTCGCCAACGCCGGATTCCTGGCGGTGGCGCTCAGCACGGCCGCCACGCTGGTGGCGGCGAATCAGAAAGGGCGGGCGCTGTCGGTCCTGCTCGGCGGGACGACAATGGCCACCATCGCGGGCGTGCCGGGAGGCGCAATGCTCGGCGCACTGTTGGGGTGGCGGTCGGCGTTCTGGGCGATTGCCCTGTTGTGCTTGCCCGCCGCGCTCGGCATTCTGAAGGGCATTTCCGTTCGGGCTGAAGGGAATTCGGGCACCGCCGATGACCCTCCGTTGCGTGATGAGCTCGCCCAACTCAAATCACCCGCGGTGGGATCGGCGATGCTTCTCGCGGCCCTGGTCAATGCCGGCACGTTCGCCACGTTCACATTCTTGGCGCCCATCGTGACCGACAACGCCGGTCTGCGAGAGCTGTGGGTGCCCGTGGCGCTGGTGCTTTTCGGATTCGGGTCTTTCATCGGTGTCACCGTGGCGGGCCGATTCTCCGACCGTCATCCACGCCTGGTCATCGGGGTGGGCGGCCCGCTGTTGCTGCTGGGTTGGATTGTGTTGGCGGCCTGGGCTGCTCATCCGGTGGCCCTGCTGGTTCTGGTGTTCGCCCAGGGAGTCTCGGCCTTCGCCGTGGGGAGCACTCTCATCGCACGCGTGCTTTACGCGGCATCCGGTGCCCCGACGATGGGCGGTTCGTATGCGACGGCGGCGCTCAACATCGGGGCCGCGTGCGGTCCCGCGCTGGCCGCCGCGTCGCTCGCCGGTCCGGCGGGAACCCTCGGTCCGGTGTGGGTCACCATCGCGCTCACCGGGATCGCCCTGCCGGCATCGCTGTTGATCGCCGCTAGACGGCGGACACCGACGCTCCGGTGAGCCGATCGCCGCAGCGATCGCACGTCAGCACCGGGGAGAAAGCGTGTCCCCGGCCGGTGTGGGTGAGGATCACGGCGGGGCCTTCGGGGGCCGGGAACGAACGTTGTGCCCAGGCCAGCGCCGTGACGAGCACGGGCAGGAATGCGGCGCCCTTCGGGGTCAGCCGGTAACGCGGGTCCTCGTCGGTGGTGGTGAGAATCCCGTTGCCCCGGAAGGTCTGCAAGCGGTCGGCCAGCGACGCGGGCGGAGCGACCAACACCCGTTGAAAATCGGAGAACCTGGTCGTGCCGGTGAAGGCGGCGACCAGGATCGCAAACGCCCAGCGGTTCCCGAGCACGCTCATGGTCTGGGGGAACAGCCCGGACGGGGAGTCTCGCCGGTCGCCTTCGGAGCGGCGCCGGGTCGTCACCGTGGGCAGCGACCGAGCCCAGCCGCCGCTCGGCCCCCACACGGCGGTCACCTCGCCGGCCGTCGTCGGTGCATCGCAGCCGCCGCACGTCAAAACCGGGCTGACATCTGCGCCGCAGCCCAGATGCCGCATGGCGGGCAGGGATTCGCGGTGCTCGGCCACCCAATGGCGTTCCCACTCCCAGATGGACACCAGCACCGGCCACAGCGCCCGGCCGCGCGCGGTGATCAGGTATTCATCGCGTGCAGGCCGCTCCTGATAGCGGTGACGTTGCAGCAGCCCGTCTTCGGTCAGGGAGGCCAGGCGGCGGGTCAGCACCGAGTTGGAGATCGGCAGCCGGGTCCTGAATTCCCCGTAGCGGGTGGCGCCGAGCAGAGCCTGCTGCATCACCAGCAGCGTCCATTCGTCTCCGACCAGCGCCAACATCTGCCCGACGGCGTTGGTACCGCCGGCCGGTGTGTCAGTCACGCACCAGCCATCGGCGCAGCTCGTCACCGGGTGCCCAGGTGGAGTGGGTTCCGCTGGAAACCCGTTCCGGCAGGGCAAGTTTGCACACCGGCCCGTCAGGGACCCGGGCCGCGTCGAACACCAGGCAGTAGGAGGCGGCGTCGTTCATGTCGGTGGTGATGGTGACCAGGTAGCCGTCGTCCTCGCCGGTGCTGCCTATCCGCGGTGCCATGGCGGTCTCGCTGCCGTACACCCCGTCTCCGAAGGCATAGCGTTGTTCGGATCCGGTGTGCAGGTCGTGGCGGACCAATCCGTCGAACAGGAACCAGCCCGGTTTCCCGGTGGCGGCATAGGCGTAGCGGTAGTCGCGCCCGACGTGACCGGGGTTGATCATGCCGAATTCCGTGATGCTGTCGGACAATTGCTCTTCGCGGGTCTGGCCGGTGACCAGGTTGAACCGCCAGCGGTGCAGCCTGGTCTGCATCTTGTCGAGCGCGAGGGCCGGTGTCGCGTCGCCCTGGAAGAACCCGTCGAGCACGATCTCGTCGCCGTCTTCGTAGGCGTTGGTGAAGTGCAGGACGTAGGTGGTGTCGGCTTCGAACCACTTGACGTCGCCGGCGGCACCGCGGCGGGGGAGCACCGCGAACCGGGACGGCAGGTCGCGGTGCAGCTTGGGCAGGTGCACGTTGCTCTCGAGGAATTTGGCATCCCAGAACAACGGAAAGTCGTTGAGAATCACGTAGTTTTCGGTGAATGCCATGTCGTGGGGCAGCCGGGGCCCGGGCAGCTCCACGTCGACGTAGTGCACCAGGCGGTTGTCGGCGTCCACCACGCCGTAGTGCATATAGGGTGCCTGCTTGCCGTAGTTGAAGAACAGCAGTTCACCGGTGGCATCGTCGGCCTTGGGATGGGCCGAAACGCCTTCGGCGGGGAAGCTGCCGCCCCAGTCCGACTTGCCAAGGGCATCGCCGGTGTACGGGTCGATGCGGTACAGGTCGCCGCACTGGTAGAAGCTGGTGAGCGCGACGCCTCGGTGCACGGTCACGTCTGTGCTGGAGGCGTCCTTCATCAGCGTGCGGGCACCCCAGCCGTGGTCGCGTTTGGCCAGTTCGATCGGCTCGGCGATGCCCGGCCACAGCGGCCCGCCGGCCTCGATTTCGGCCAGGAACCCGTCGGTACGGATGAACCTGTTGCGGTAGAACGTTTTTCCGTCGCGGAAGCCGACGATGTGCAGCATTCCGTCACCGTCGAACGGGTGGTAGGTCTGCAGCGCCGGATGCAGTGGGTTCTCGGTGTTGCGCAGGTAGACGCCGTCGAGGTCGGTCGGGATCTCGCCGTCGATGACCCGCAGGTCGTCGGAATCCCATTCGGTGGTCTGCGGACGCCACGCCCCGGTGCGGTAGGGGTGGTCGTCGTCCTCGGGCAGCGTGGACAGGTACTTGGCCACCACTTCGGTGTTCATTGCTGGGCTCCTCCCACGACGAAGCTGACGGTGGTGGCGGTGCTGCCGCCAAAGTTCAAGGTGCCGAAGGTCTTTGCGTCCTCGACCTGGTACGGCCCCGCGGTGGCGCTGACTTGCTTGGCGGCGTCGAGCAGCATCCGTACCCCGGAGGCGCCGACCGGGTGCCCGCCGCCGATCAGTCCGCCGCTGGGATTGATCGGCAGCCGCCCGCCGATCTCGATCTCACCGTTCTCGATGGCCTTCCAGGATTCGCCGGCGCCGGTGAGACCGATGTGGTCGATGGCCAGGTACTCGCTGGGGGTGAAGCAGTCGTGTACCTCGAATCCGTCGAGATCGTCGAGCGTCACCTCGGCGCGGCCGAAAGCATCCAGAACAGCGTTGCGCACATGCGGCAGTAGATACGGATCTGTCGCGCTGCGGTCGAGTTTCTGCCGCAGCCCCAGACCGACCGTGCGGTGGCCCCAGCCGTCGATGCGGGCGATGGGCCGGGCCTGTGGGTGGGCGCGCAGGTAGGTGTCGCTGACCAGCACCAGGCCCGCGCCGCCGTCGGTCATCTGGCTGCAGTCGAAGCGGCGCAGTCGCCCTTCCACCACCGGGTTACTGGTGTCGTCGGCCTCGATCGGGTCGGGGACCGTCCAGTCGCGGGTCTGCGCGTTGGGGTTGGCCTTGGCGTTGCGGAAGTTCAGCGCGGCGATGGCGTGCAGGTGCTCGGGGTCCAGCCCGTAGCGCTGGTCGTAGACATCGGCTACCTCGGAGAACATCGATGGCCACACGAACCTGGTGTCCTCGGCTTCATGGCCGGTCCACGCGGCGGCGCCGAGGTGTGCAGCGGCGGTATCGCCGGGCACCGTCTTCTCCAGTTCGACCCCGATGACCAGGGCGCTGTCGTAGGCGCCGGAGCGCAGGTCGGCGATTGCCGCGAGGGTCGCAACGCTGCCCGATGCGCACGCGGCCTCGTGCCGAGAGGCCGGGGTTTCCCACAGTTCGGGATGCACGGTGGCCGGCATGGCGCCGAGGTGGGCCTGACCGGCGAACAGGTCGCCGAAGGCATTTGCGACGTGGACGACGCCGATGCCGGTGGCGTCGATCCTGGCGCTGTTCAGGGTGTGGTCGACGACCTCGCGGGTGAGTCCGGCGAAGTCGACCTGTTCACGGCTGAGGTTGCGGGCGAAATCGCTCTGGTAGCCGCCGAGAATCCAGACATCCTCCATGGCGGCGACGCTACTACAACTAAGAGAGTGACTAAAGGGGGTCAACGAGAAAACGCCGTGGCAGGAATCGAGGTTTGGATTCCCGCCACGGCGTTATCCGTGGTTAAGCCGACTCAGTCGTCGCCGTGACCGTGGCCATGGCCGCGTCCGTGCCACCCGTCGCCGTACCACGGACGGACCCATCCGGGACCTTCGACGCAGGCCTGCACGTAGCCGTACGGCCCGGTCGCGCAGATGTCGGGACCGGCAGACGCCGGAGCGGCCGCGGCGACCGCCACGCCGACCGGCACCGCCAGCGTGCCCAGCCCGATTGCCGCGACCTTCTTCAGTTTCGAACGCATCTTTCTCGCCTCCGGGTTGTTAGCTGTGTACGAGCTCAAGACCCCCGTCTATAGATAACATTAGTGCATCTCACGATGTTCCTGGGAACCGCCTGGAATGCCACGGTGCAGCCAATTTGCTCTCATCGAAGCCTTCCCGGTCAGAGCGTTGAATTCATTTGCCAAGGGAAACAGGGTTCCGTGGCGTCGCTTCGGAGTGTTGCCAGCTGGTCCGTGTGACACGCGTGTCGGGTGGTGCGAAGGGTGCTGCCGACGAGTTTTGCCGGGACTGGCGGTCTGCATCCAAGGACCGAAAAACAGGAAGGGCAGGCATGGGAGAGCTCGACGGCAGGACGGCTTTCATCACCGGGGGAGCGCGTGGACAGGGGCGTGCGCATGCCCTCACGCTCGCGCGCGAAGGCGCCGACATCGTGATGTGCGATATCGCCGCGCCGGTCGAATCTGTCGACTATCCGTTGTCGACCCCGGCCGACCTGGAACAGACGTTGGAGGAGGTGTCCGCGCTGGGCCGACGCTGCCTGGCGGTGACCGCCGATGTTCGCGATCTGGCGGCCATGCAGTCGGTGGTGGATGCCGCAGTCTCTCGGTTCGGCCGTATCGATGTGGTGCTCGCCAATGCCGGGATCGCCAGCAACGACCCGATCGCAACCATGTCGCCGCAGCGCTGGCAGGCCATGATCGACATCAATCTGACCGGGGTGTTCAACACCTTGCGTGCGGTGTTGCCCCATCTGATCGAACGCCGGGCCGGACGCATTGTCGCGACGTCGTCGATCGTCGCGGGCACCGGCGCGACCAATTGCGGTCATTACGCGGCGGCCAAGGCGGGGGTGGTGGCACTGGTGAAATCGGTGGCGTACGAGGTTGCCGAGTACGGCATCACGGTGAACGCGGTGCTCCCGTCCGGGGTGAATACGCCGATGATCCACAACCCGGCGACGTACAAGGTGATCCGGCCCGACCTGGAGAACCCGGGCCCCGAGGACGTCGAGGAGATGTTCGCGCAGGGACGGCCCAGGCCCGGCCTGCTCGAGCCGCAGGATGTCGCCGATGCCGTGCTGTACCTGGTGTCGGATCGGGGTCGGCTGCAGACCGGGGAGTCGATGATCCTGTCGAACGGGCTGAACTGATACGCGGTACACCGTGATCCGGCACCGGGCGGGGGCTGCTGCCGTCCCGCCCGGCGCCGGCCAACGACTCAGCAGCCGCAGGTGCAGGAGGACGAAGCCTGTGCTTCCGTGTCCGCCTCATTCGTGCCCGCATCCGCAGACTCGGGACGCCAGTCGAACGGGAAGTGCTTGCTCGAGGCACCGGTGTGCTCGTGCGACCACTCGAAGCCCACGGCGTGGTCTTCCTTGACCACACCCCAGGTCGCGACCTGGCCCGGGCCGACCTCGGCGCCCGGCGCATTGGTGGTGGTCACCCGTCGGGTCGGGTCGGCCGTCGGGCCGGTCAGGGCCTCCACTTTGAGGTCGACCTTGCCGGGAATCTCGGCACGCCAGTAGGCAAGGTCGTCGGCGGCCTCGAAACTGATCGGGGCGTATTCGATGCCGCGCATCTCCTCGATCAGGCTGCCGAACTCGGCCGGCCAACCGCCTTCCTTGCCGGTGAAGATCCGCTCCAGCGCATCACGCTGGGCGGCGTCGCCCTTCTCATCGATGTAGAACATCAACTTCATCGTCGCGTTCGGATCGCCGATCCACATGTTGCCGGCGAACTCACCGAGGGCGATCACGCTGAGACCCGCCAAATCGGTGTCACCGTAATGGCCTTCGCGCACGTGCCACACCAGGGTGAACAGGCAATCGCCGTGCGTGGGCTCCTGGGCGAAGCTGCACGGGCAAGGCAACTTGCAGCTGCACACGTCGAACCATTCTCCGCGCAAATGCCAATCGACCTGCGTCGATGAAGTGGTCATCGATTCCGCTCCTTTCGTTGAATACCCCTGGGGGGTATATGACACGGCGAACGTAGCACCGCCGAAGACTGGAGCGCAAGTACCCCCTAGGGGTATTCTTTCGGCATGTTCACAAGGATGTGCATCGGTGCACTGGCGGTCGTTGCTTCCGTGTCGCTGGCATCGTGCAGCTCACCGGCCGAGTCGCCGTCGGCCACCTCCACTGGAGCCGCGGCCGCGAGCGTTGTACAGCATCGACTGGTCGGCCCTGATGAATTCTCCACTGCCATAGGCGAACCCGACCGCACGACGATCAACGTCCACGTGCCATTCGAAGGCGACATCGCCGGTACGGACCTGTCGATTCCGTTCGATCGGATCGCCGAGCAGGCTGATCAGCTGCCCACCGATCGCGGTGCCCCGATCGCGATCTACTGCCGAACCGGCCCCATGAGCGCGACTGCCGCCGAAGCGCTGAAATCGCTGGGCTACACCGATGTGGTCGAACTCAAGGGTGGGATGAGGGCCTGGCAGGCCAGTGGCCGGCCACTGGTCGACCACGCTCAACTCCCTCATCCAGGGAGTGTCAAGGATCAACCGACGTAGGTGTAAGGCATCAGCCGAAACGCTGTCACCCATCAACCGGAGACAAAACGTCAAGCATCACCCGAGGTCATACAAAAATTGAGAGTGCCCCCGGCAGGATTCGAACCTGCGACACCGGCAAGTCTGGAGCGCGTATTACAGGCGTCCCTGTTCGTCCATGAAAGTATTTGCGCAACAACGCGACTAGTCAAAGTTCGTCCAAGTGCGTCCATCCCGATTTAGCTAGATTTACCATCGTTTATGACAGGAAAGTGGCGAGAGGGCCAAGTTGGTTACCGGAGACAACTGCCGTCGTGGGCGGGCCGAGGGCCGCGCCGCGCAGCTGCGTGCGGTCAATCCCTACGCGGGCAAGTCGCTCGCGTTGGCCAAGCTGTGGGCCGCTGGGTGCTAGGACATGTTGCTCGAACGGTGGTACTCGACGCCGACCGCGCAGCGGTACCTTAGGAACCGCAGAGAGAGGTGGTGGCACGGTGAGCGCACTTGCTAGCGGCACGCTCGGTACCCGGGTCGTGACCGACCTCGACCAGCTCGCCCAGTCGCGTGCGTACTACTTGGAAACTTACGGGTACCGGATGCCTCTGCAGGATGCTGAACGCGCGGCCGGCCTTACCGAGGCTGACATTTGGGAGACGTGACGACCCGTCATCATGCGCCAGGGTGACGCTTAGGCCCACAGATTGAGCGGCCAGACTGTCTGAGGCTGAAGCGCCAACACCTGGATGGATGAATACCCAAGCAACAGCAACAGTCCGGCCAGGAACGAATACAGGGCCGGTCCGCGATTGCGGCAACGCCACAACGCGATGCCTGCGCCTGCAAGGGACAACACGAACCCGAAAACGAACGCGGTATTGACTGCCAGGGAGTAAAACCCAAGAGCTCCCAACAACATCGTCAAGACGGCGTACACGGCAATTCCAGCAGCGACACCGCCGACGAACCAGGCGGCTACGACTAAGGCCCGCTTCATCTTTGCCCCGTATTCGGCACAGCGATGGGTGGCAAGCCTGGCGGCACCACCGGTGGTCCCGTGTTCGGTACGACCCCGCGTGACTGCTGGATGTTGTCCGCCAGCCGATCAATGTACGGCTGCCAGTTCAAGTGCGCGACACCCGTATAACCCGCGCGCGCAAGCGCACCAGGCAGCCCAGAAGCGGTGCCTGGACCAGGGTCGGTGATGTGCGCGTTGACACCAAGATGGATTTCCCCGCCCTGTTCGAAGAAACGGAAGTGGATGGTGCTGCCTGGACCGTCCACGTGACCAGGAAGCGTGACGAACTCGATATTGATCTCGGAACCTGTCTTCTCCGCGTGGGTGACCTTCACGGGAAAGTTTGCGAGCTTCACGCCGGCCATCTTGATTTCGAGAGGTAGCTCGTCACCCACCTTCGGGAACTCTTTGGGTGCTCCTCCCATCGGGAAGTTGCAGTTAAAGCACCGGTGCAGCTCATTCCACACATCATCAACCGTAATCCCTTCGCCCGCACTCTTGCCGCCGGAGACCTTGAGATCGGTTGTCAGGTCCAAGTTGTACTCCCAGGGCTTCTCCGGCAGCGGGAAACGGGGAGACTCCGGCACCGAGCCGAAGCTGGCCACCTGGACAGACCCACCCTCGCCGTCACCGTCGAACCGGATTCCATCGAGCTCGGCGGCCTTCGCCTGCAAGCGATCACCGACGAGCTTGTCGGCCTGGACGAGATGCTCGGCGGTCCAGCGGATATCTTCGGCGTGCTCCTTCAAGGCCCTGTTCCGCGCGACGATCGTAGTGATGTCGTACTTGCGGCTGTCGGATACCGAGAGGTCCTCACCAACACGGAACCCGTCGTTCTCGGCTGCGCTGATCGCCTCCACGACTTTGTCCTTGGCAGCCGCGATGTCGTGGCCGCCGTTCTCGGCGAGGCCCGCAGCCTCACGTAGGACGCTGCTCTGGCGACCGACCACCGCGACGTCTGCGGTTACCCGGTCAAGCGCGGCGTCTTTGGCGCCACCCTCCCAGGCGGTACCGCCCGGTGCGGAGACGTTCTGCCGGTGTTGGTCGAAGGCGCCCTCGCTCGCGGCGGCCGCGGTCCGCCAGCTGCGGGCCGCGTCGGAGAGGTGCGAAGTACTCCACTCCTCGATTTCCGAGCGGGTAGGCAGCGGAGCGGGCGTGGCTGCGGGGCTCACACGGACACCGTGGTGATGGCGTCGTGGCCGTCGGTGTCGGTGGTGTCGTAGCGGGCGCTGCTCACCGAGAGGTCCTCGGTCTGGCCAGTCATGCGCGCCGACTGGCGGCTCTTCGCGGAGGTGAGCGCGGCGTTCATGGCGGCCACGCCGGCACCACTGGGCAGTGCGGAGGCGGCGGACGCTAAGGAGAAGCTAGCCAGGCCCGCTGCGACATCATCGCTGCTGGCAGCCGCTGCCTTAAGGCCCGCTGCATCCACATGTAGTTCGTTTGCCATGCCAACCCCCCACCCGGCCAACACACTGGTTGTGAGCGTACCTCGGCGTTGCTGAGCGCCGTGACGCCGACTGATGCCACGGCGTTCTCGGCCCGGGAACGGTCGGGGGCGGCTCGCTTCGTTAGACGCATGATCGGCGCATGACCGCCTACCTGTTGCGCCTGGCGGGCAAGCTGACGATCGTTGCCTTCTGGGGGCGCGGTGCCTACAGAGCGTGGAGGCAATCTTTTTCGAGACTGCGGACGCATTGCGAGCGCCAGTGCAGAATCCGCGCTATCGCATTCGGGTGGTCCCCATTGTGTCCACCTCTGAAGATAGAACAAACCGATGCCGGCGGTCTTCGATGCGAACTGCAAACTGTCGGGCGCGTCGGCGGCGATCTGCTTGATTGCCCGCTGAAGCCATATGGCGTCCTCGCCTCCGACCTCGATTGGTTCTGATCTATTCCAGCCGCGCGCGGAGATCTGCTTGTAGAGACTGCGCGCCTGGTCGCTATCGATGACACCAAGTCCCTGAAATCGCATGACCAGTGCCTTAATTGAGATACCCCAACGCTCTTTGGAGCTGTAGGAGCGACATTGACGCGACCGCCCCGATAACTCGTTTGCGGCACCGTCCTTGCGTTCCTCTGGCCTGAGGTGTCTGTTGCCGTGTCCATGGGGCAGGCTTTGACGGCGTATGAAAGGAGGCGATTGGCCATGACCACGTTTCGTGCAAGTGACATCGCGCGGTGGCTCATTGCGTGGGCGGAGAACGTCGACGCTGAGGTGTCGAACCTGAAGTTGCAAAAGCTCTCTACTACGCCCAGGGCCATCGGCTCGGTGAGACTGGGTATCCGCTGTTTGGTGACTCGATTCAGGCTTGGGCTCACGGGCCGGTGGTCGCTGAGGTATACCGCGCGTATAAGGACTTCGGGAAGAATCCAATCGACCCCGACGTCGCGCTGGGTGAAGCTTTCGACTGGGATGACTTCGCTGAGGTTTCGGATCTTCTCGGGGACGTGTGGGACCGCTGTGGGTCGTTGGCGGCGTGGGCGCTGCATGAGCGCGCTCATCGTGAGGCTCCGTGGAGGGACGCGTTCGACGGTGACGCGCATCAATTCCGGATCGCTGAGGAGGCGCAGCAGTATTACTTCTATCGGCGACCTCTTTGAGGTGCCCCGGATTCCCAGCGGCGAGGCAGGTTCGCAGCGCCGGACACAGCGGTCTAATGTCGGCACTCCTGCAAATGACTTGCGGGTAGTTCTACATTCGTACGGTGAGCTGGAACGAAGCGGCCGGTGTGGTGAGCCATGCCTTCGATGACTGGAAACAGACGGACGCAGAAATCAGGGCTTACCTGGAGACCTCACGCGCGTGGGTGGAGTCTGCGTACGCGGCGGCGGAGAAGGACGCCGATGAAGAGTTCTCGGCGTCCTTCGATCCCGATTTAGACGATCCTGGTTGGGGCCCCGTCGGGCTATACCTGGAAAAAGCGGGCGGGCTTTGGCCGAGTGATTTTTTCTGGATGCTCCGCTCGGGTGTGTTGCGTGATGCGGTGACGGCCTACGAGGTCTACTTGGAGAAGGCGGTCGAGGAGGTCTTGAAGCGATTGCGCTTCAAGACCGAAGGCGGCGAAATTCTCAGGCCGGTGGCGAGAGTGTCTCATAACCATTTGTCGCCATCGTGGATGACGCTGAAGCAGATCCACGAAGCCTTTGGCAGTACGGTCGATCCGGCCCCTGTCGAGTACGTGCGCGAACTGCGGCACTTCCTGTCGCATCAGCGAGGCGAATTGCGGAGCCGTGAGTTGCGTGACCGGTACTCACACGAGGGAGATCCCGATGATTGGCACGTGGGAGAGGCCTCGGTCTACGGTGACGTTCCGCTCAGTCACAACCGGCTACTGGCAATGATGGACGACCTTGGCGACGCGGTTCGGTCCGCAGATCCACCTATCTGGGGACACACGTGGGGACAGCAGCCGCTCCCTCATGGGTTCGCAAAACTGTGGGCGGATAAGCCAAAAGCCATCGTATTCGTTGCCGCGATGAGCCGATAGACCATGTGGTTACGAACGATGGATCACACGATGGCCTCTGCTTCCCCGTCGTCGTCTGGAACGTTGGGCCGGTGGTGCAACCGGCCCGTAGGGACCCTGTTTCGCTCTAGCCCTAGGGGTAAGCGAGGCCGTTGATGCCTCCCAATCCTTCAAGATCGACGGACGTGACATTTGCGGAGAATGTCAACCTTGTTCGAGCCAGACGGCGGTTTGACTCGGACCACCGATAGGGCTCGAGGTGGTGTGAAACCCTGGGGCGGTGTCTTCGGAGTTCTTGTCGCAGATTCGATGCGTGGCGTTCGACGTCGGCGAGACGTTGGTTGATGAGACTCGGATGTGGAGCGAACTTGCCCAGCGGTCAGGGGTAACGCCATTGGCCTTAGCCGGGGTGCTGGGAGCGTTAATCGCCACCGGGCGAGATCATCACGATCTATGGGATGTTCTTAGTGTCGGTCGCCCCGCGGTGGACTCGACCCGAGCCAGGGCGATCTATACCCCGATGCGCTGGAGTGCGTCGCAGCTGTGCGTCGTGTCGGTCTCATCGTTGGCGTCGTCGGTAACCAGCCGGCGAGCGTCGCGGAGATGCTTGCAGCGGCCAGGCTGGAGGCGGACTTCGTGGCTTCCTCGGCGGTGTGGGGTGTCTCCAAGCCAGATCCCGGGTTCTTCGTCCGGCTGATCGCCGAGGCGGACGTTCCTGCCGAGAGCATCTTGTATATCGGTGATCGGCTCGATAACGACATACTGCCTGCCCGGGCGGCTGGGATACGCACGGTGTTTGTGCGGCGCGGTCCGTGGGGATATATTCACGCCCTCAAAGATGAAGCGGCGCTTGCTGATATCCGGGTGGATTCTCTGCGAGAACTGGCAACATTGTTCGGCGCAGAGGGTGTTTGAGTGCACCGACATCGCACCGGCTCCTTGCGCGGTAACGGCAACGGATTGGCCATGGCGTGACGGACCGTGGTTCGGCTGGCTCGGTACTTGTCGGGCTTGCATCCGAACCGACAACCATCGGCTCGGGCGTCCCGGCGTATCGGCAAACAACTCCACACAGAGTCCCGTCGGGGCGCCACTAAAGTGGGCCTTTGTCGCCGAAAATGTTGCTCGGCGCCGGCACCAGGTCGTCGGTTGGATTCCCCCACCGGTGAAGCACTGCTCCTTTGGCGGTGGCAAACTCAAGTTCGATCCCGGCCACCTCGCCGGTGTCTGCACTCGGTACTCGCGTGTCCTCCAATTGGATCTGTTTGATCCGACCCCATCTGACCTTCTTGGAATGTGTCGCCCAGACGGTCTCGCCTTCCGAGACTGGGTGCTCTAGCGTCACGATAGCGACGCGGTCCTGCTTAAAGACGTCCATTACTGTCCCGACAGACACACTATCGCCCGTCTCTGCACTCAGCTCCAAGACGCGCGTAGCGAGGCTTGCGATCATGGCAAGCGCGACAACTTCGATGTAATCGATTTTGTCTAGCATGCTTTCCGGCGACAGGATTTCGTCGGGTATACCGCGGTGGGCAATCTCGTTCCGCCTGGAGACTAATTCCTTGAGCTCGGCGTCTAGTTCATCGGCGATCGCCTTACTAGTTGCGCCATTAAGGTTGGTCCATTTCGCAACAGCGTCAGAGGCGGCGACACCGGCTAGGAGGTCATCGACGGCCCACCTGAACATGTCTCCGAGCACCTGCCATCGCAGATTTGCGTTGTGGAGAGAGAGGATTTCGAGGCGGAGTTGGTACGGGACGTTCTCGTCGAGACACGATGCCAAGCTTTGTGCGACATCTAGTTCTGTGACATCTTGGTATCTGCCTGATCCGAGCGATTGTGAAAGTAGCGATGAAGCATTTGATACGTACCGCTTTCGTAACTTCTGCACTTCTTCTTTTGAGAGGTAAGCCGGGCTGGAAAGCAAGATTTCCGAGAATCGAAATGCAAGTCGTTCGGCGAAATTTTCGAATGAAGCATACAGGGTCGAAATACACGCGACATAACTAAATGTGCGCTCGTCAGCAGTCGATGGAGTCGAACTGGGTAGAGCCAAAAAGTTACGGATGCGTGTTAAATCGGCCGCCAACTCTTGGTAATAGACCAGCATATTCAGGCTTGGATCTGGGTTAACGCTGACTGAAGGGCCTCAAATGCGTAAAGATTACGGCGGTGAGCGTCTGAGGCGTTAGTTTTTCTTCCGCCGAAGGCGTCGGAGTTTTTCTCGTACATCTCGTTGATCGATCTGTTCAGCACATCTGGATGTTTCATGAGAATTTCTCGTTGTTCAGGCGTTAGTGCGGAACTGGAATACATAAGGGCGTCATACGCAATCTTGCTGAAATGGCGTGAGCGCGAGATTCCCCTTGGCTGAAAAGCGTTCGGCCCACCCACGGCGTACCAGAATTTGATATTTTCCGTAAACAGGCTTCGATACGCTTCTATCGTGGCGTTGTCAAAGGTGTTAGCCTTGAGAAGGAATTGATCAAGAAATTCCCTTATACGGTTCAAGCCTTGCGAGAAATTGCGAAGGTGGCGATAGGCGAAGAAGCGCAATACGAGTTCCACATCATCCATGGATTCGTACCATTTCCTGCCAATTGGTGTCCCCTTTCGAAGGTCTGGACTCTCATTTTCATCGTCGACGTCTCCGCCATCTTGCGTGGTGCCGGACGATTCTGGTACGTCAAAAGGAACACCAACCATTTCTTTAAACTCGGGCAATTCCGACAGCTCAATGCACAGAGAGTTGACCGGGCCATCGAATATTGCGTTCCGTGTCTCTTGCCCGCTCAGTTCGACGCCGCCGGAATTTAGCCGCTCAAAGACCAGTTTCTTTAGTAAGGCCGCCTGCTCGCCCGCGGCGGCCGTTTCGTTGAGCAGGATAATCGAAGATAAATATCGACGGTCAATCCCGTTCCTTATGGCCGTGGGCAGCGACTTATAGGTTCTACCGTTCAGTTCGGGCCAATGCTGAAGGCCTTCTAACACAAGCGAGTCAGAATAGAAATCCATAAGAGCGCTGAGGCGTTGCCGGCCGTCCATAACCTCGTATCGAGCAAGCTCGTTTTCGTACAGAAAGATTGGCGGAACTGGGACGTTCATAAGGAATGACTCGATCAGCCGTGATTTCCTTGTGGCATCCCACCGGTGCCTGCGCTGATATTCTGGGTCGCGGTTATATGTAAATTCGAACTCTCCCGACTCTGATTCGGTTTTCCGAGTCAACATTGAGTGGATTTGGTTCAGTGGATATCGAGCTTGCTCCGTAACAATGCGCACCCCATTACTGAGATAACGCGCGCTTAGCTCCGCATCGCTCGACTGCTCGAGCGTTTCCGGTTCCGACGCGGCGATCCTCTCACCAGGGAACAAATCAACATTCAGTGTTGAGTCATGGTCATCTGGCTCTGTCACGACGCTACCTTTCGTTACTGCCTGGATATTAGCTCGACAACCAGGGTGTGCCGTTGAACGGCCCCCACGTGGACTTAGGCGTACTGCAAATATGCGCGTAGGGATGCCTGGGAGCTCGTCACCGCCCATGTCCTTCGAGCTCGATGTCGGTCGGCGCATATATGCTTCGCGCGTGGCACCGAAGGCTTCAGTCAGCACTGTGTCATCGGCTGTGAGGGTGCAGGAGCGACTCAACACGGCCTGTCCGTACTTCACGATGTTCCCGCTTGACTTCCCGCTAGCGCGTCTGGCTCGTGCGAGGGCGGGGGAGTGGGTCCTGGATCCGTTCTGTGGGCGAGGAACGACGATGTTCGCGGCTCGGCTTAAGGGACTCAACTCGGTGGGGATTGATGCCAGCCCAGTCGCGGCTGCGATCGCATCAGCGAAGGTTGCGCGTGCGGACCCCCGCGAAGTGGAAAGCCTCGTGTGTGACATCCTCCAGCAGGAGAAGTCGCCCGTCGACGTGCCTGTCGGCGAGTTCTGGGATTGGGCATTTCACCCAGAAACCCTGAATCAACTCTGTTGGCTTCGTGAACAGCTTGCGTCACTCCCGACGGATCACAACGCTGCTGCAGTCTTGCGTGCCATTGTGCTGGGAATCTTGCACGGTCCTCTACTCAAAGGTGAACCCACCTACTTATCAAACCAAATGCCGCGTACGTATGCCACGAAACCCGATGCTGCGGTGCGCTTTTGGTCCACACGGGCCATGGCACCGCCGCGTGTGAGCGTCCTCGACACCTTAACGCGACGGATTCGTTACACCCTGGCCGCGGTTCCAATTCATCACGGAGGTGCGGTCTACTGTGGCGACGCGGCTGAGGTATTGAAGGGCGTACGCCAACGGTTTGATTGGATTGTGACGAGTCCGCCTTACTACCGGATGTACACCTATGTGCCTGACCAATGGCTTAGGTCGTGGTTTCTTGGCGGTCCGCCGCACGTCGACTACTCGACTGACAATCAGCTTCGACACACGAATGTTGATGTTTTTGTAGACGGTCTCGCGGCGGTGTGGGACCGCACTGCTTTGCGTTCCAATCCGGGCGCACGGCTTGCCGTACGTTTCGGCGCACTCCCCAGCGTGGACAGCGGCTTGTCGCCGGAGAAGCTTCTTCGACGCTCACTTGATCAATCGGGGCGTTGGAAAATTACGCGAGTGCACGATTCAGGTAGACCTGGCGACCAAGCGCGGCAGGCATCGCAAATGGGTAGGACAGGCGCCTATGCCAATGAGGTAGACGTCCTCGCGGTACTGCGCTGACGGGCCGCAGTTCGGCAGGCTCAAGACGTGCTGGGGTCGGAGTTTCTGCCTAGCGGCAATGCCGACTACCGATTTGGATCGTCCCTCCTCAGTTGGTAATGGGACTTAGTAGCCTAAAATCATGGCGAAGCGGGTTGTCGTGAGTAGGGATGCGGTCAAGAGAGCCGCCAACCGCCGCGGCCCTCAATACGGGGGCGAGCGCCGCAGCTCCAGCACCGTCGCTTCCACCGCCGCCGGCATCTGATGCGACACGACCCCGGCCGATGCGACCGGTCAGCCAACCCGTCCAAACCCTCGACCTCATACCGGGCCAACCACGCATGCAAGGTCTGACGCGACACCCCAACCTTGGAGGCCACCTGCGTGATCGACAACCCGTCGCTGATCACCGCCAAAACAGCCTGATACCGCTGCTCCACCAGGCTCAACTCCCTCATCCAGGGAGTGTCAAGGATCAACCGAAGTAGCTGTAAAGCATCAGCCGAAACACTGTCCCCCATCAACCGGAGACAAAACGTCAAGCATCACCCGACGTCATACAGTCAGGAGTGCCCCCGGCAGGATTCGAACCTGCGACACCGGCTTTAGGAGAGCCGTGCTCTATCCCCTGAGCTACGGGGGCTCGGGACCTATCGAAATAGGTGTCTACAACCCTAAGGGACGACTCATCGTAGTTGGCGAAGCGCCAACCAGCGGCATCGGGGCTGTCGGGAGGCGGTGTCGATGTCGGCCGGAAGCCACGAGGAGATCGGCCGGGGGAATGTCGCCGGCGCCCGCGCAGCAGCGGATCGGCCATACTGGCCCGATGGGGGGATGGGGTTTCAATCGGGTGCAGTTGTCGACCGGATCGCGCGGCAGCGGCCGGCGTCGCCGATGAGCCAGATACTGTTCGCCGCGGGCATAGCCGTGGTGGTCGCGCTTCTGCTGACCCCCGTACTGATCCGGGTGTTCACCCGGTTGGGGTTCGGTCAGGAAATCCGTGACGACGCCCCACAGACCCACCAACGCAAGCGTGGCACCCCGACAATGGGCGGTCTGGCCATCCTCACCGCGATCTGGGCAAGCTACCTGAGCACCAACCTCATTGGGCTCGCACTCGGCGGAGGCGGCCCGTCGGCATCCGGTCTGCTGGTGCTCGGACTGGCCACCGCACTGGGCGCGGTCGGCTTCACCGACGACTACGTCAAGTTGCGGCGCGCACGCAATCTCGGCCTGAACAAGAGAGCCAAGTCCGCTGGGCAATTGGTCGCGGCAGTCCTTTTCGCCGTGCTCGCACTGCAGTTCCGTAACGCTGACGGTCTCACACCGGCAAGCACCGAACTGTCCTACGTCCGTGAAATCGTCTCGTTCGCGCTGCCGGCCGTGGTGTTCGTCCTGTTCTGCATCATCGTGGTCTCGGCGTGGTCGAATGCCGTCAACCTCACGGACGGACTCGACGGGCTCGCCGCGGGGACCATGGCGATGGTGAGTGCCGCCTACGTGCTCATCACTTTCTGGCAGTTCCGAAACGCATGTGCCGTCACCCAGGAAGCCGGGTGCTACCAGGTCCGCGACCCTCTCGATCTGGCCCTCGTCGCCGCTGCCACCGCCGGCGCCTGTATCGGATTCCTTTGGTGGAATGCCGCACCCGCCAAGATCATCATGGGTGATACGGGTTCGCTCGCGTTGGGCGGCATCATTGCCGGCTTATCGGTGGTCAGCCGCACCGAGCTCCTGGCCGTCATCCTCGGTGCCCTGTTCGTGGCCGAGGTGACTTCTGTCGTCATCCAAGTCGTGGCGTTCCGCACCACCGGACGACGGGTCTTTCGATTGACCCCGCTTCACCACCACTTCGAGCTGATGGACTGGCCGGAAAGCGCACTGACGATACGGTTCTGGCTGATTGCGGCAATCGCCAGCGGCCTCGGAGTCGCGCTCTTCTACGGCGAATGGTTGACGGCTGTCGGGGCCTGAGCGCTGGGCGGATGGCGGAGCACTCACGGCCCGATGCGAATGGGCCCGGGGTTCCAGAGTCCACTCCGAACGGCGGTTCCCAGCTGCAGGTGGGCTTCGGGAGCGTCGACGACGGGTGTGAAGCGGCGCAGGGAGCCCCAGTCGCGGCCCCAGTCCCGGGACAAGTAGGTGGGCATGACATGAGCCCGCAGCAGTAGGTCGGTGATGCCCAAGGGGCCGCCGTTGTCGCCGGACTGCCAGGTGTCCGGCATTTCGATCTTGGCGGGGTAATCCGGTGAGATTCGATAGTTGGGGATCTGGGTGACGCCGTTGGCGTGCAGCATCGGCTGCTGGCACGGAAATGCCAGTCCCACAGCCCAATCCAGCAGCACCGGCTGCGTGGAGCCAAGGTATTCCTGAGCTGATCGGAGCTCAGGCACCCGCGGCGGGGTGATGGCGACCCAGTCTCCAGGGTCCAATGAGCGGTCGTCGGCGACAATCCGCACGTAGGAGGCGTCGGCGGGGATGGCGGTGCGCGGGAAACGCAGGCTGCGCCAGGCTGGTTGCGGGCCGATGTCGTAGGGGATGAGTCGCCCGCCCGGTACGGGTGCGCCGTCGGGGCCGGGTATGCCGTATTCCAGGGCGACCGTTTGGGCGGTGGTGCGGCCGGAGAGGACGCTGCTGCCGGTGATGGTGCCGGCCGCGGTGATCACCACGAGCGGGTGGGCGGCGTCGGCGGCCGGAAGTCGATACCACGCAGAGGTGAGCGTGCTGACTTGTTGAGGGCCGGAGGTGAAGCTACCCGCCACCGGCACGCGGGTGGGATCAAGGCCGTAGGGCAACACGACGCTGGAACCGTCGACCCCGGGCTGATCCAGGGCGGTTGGCGCATCCCAGTCGTAGTCGGTTCCGGACTTCGCCTGGCTTTGCCAAATCGACTCTGCCAGTGTGTGTTCAGGCACGCCATTCGGGTTGAAGCCGATCGGTTCGGTGCCGCCCAGCGGCCCCAGGGGGCCGTAGCGTCCGGGCAGTGGCGCGAGGAATCCGGTGTTGGCGTCGGGTTCGACGAGGACGTCGTCGGCCAGCCCGCATCCACCGGCCAGCTCACGCAGGTTGGCCCAGCCGTTGGAGTAGCTGGGGTATTGCTTGACCGCTCCGGTCAGCATCGACCCGGTGCACACCAGCACCATCAGCCCGGCTGCCACGGGCACCGGTGCTGCGGTCAGCATCCGGGCCGGCCGCGATGGAGGTCGTCTCGGTGGGAACAGGTGCAGCCATCCGGCGTAGCCCGCGGCCGCCAGGCATAGCCAGAGGAATACAGCGCTGGCGGTGACCGGACCCCAGTGTGGGCTGCTGTCGTTGAACGGCACCCCGTAGCTGGAGACGTACCAAAAACCGTTGGTGGAAGCGAAACACAACGCGAGAACCAACAGCACGATGGCGAGAAACGCCACCTGGTTGCGTCGTGAGCGCAGCACCGTCGGACCGAAGAGCACGGTGGCCACTGCTGCCATCGCCGCGCCGGCGGCGGCGAACAGCCCGAAATGGTGGATCCACTTGGTCGGGGCGAACGTGAGCAGGAAAATGGTGGCGAAGATGACACCCATCAGTCGCCACACCGGTCCGGCCGCGATCCCAGGTATTCGCTTGCGGCGCAACAACAGCAGCATCGAGGCGAACAGGCATGCCATGGTGATCAAGATTCCGAAGCGGCGGGATAAGGCGGCGTCGGTGGTCGGCAAGAACAGGTAGAAGTAGCGTAGATTCTCGGTGTACCAGGGCTGCGCGGGCCCGATCGCGGTGCGCAATGTGGTGGCTTCGCGTACCGCTGCCAGGGTCTGGTCGGCGAAGATCACCGTGAGGACCACAAACCCGGCTGCGGCCAGGGGCAGCAGCACCGGCCAGATTCCCACCGTTTTGGCGCGGGTGACGATGATTCGCACGATCGGGCGACCAGCGGCAAGTAGGACAGCCACGGCGATGATCCCGGTGGGCTGGATCCCGAGGGTGAACGCAGCCACCACGATCGCCAGCCCGATCGGTGTGGCGCGGCGTGTCGCAATGGCGCGTTCGACAAGGACATAGGTGATGAGGGCGCCGGTGGCGATCTGACCTTCAGGCCGCAAGCCGTTGTTGAACGGCATCCACGCCGCGATGAACACCAGCGCTGCCGCCCACACCGCCGCGTTACTTCTCACGACCGCTCGTCCGAGGCGGGGCAGAACCTCCCTGGAGAGCAGCAGCCAACACACCAGCGCGCAGACCAAGTCCGGCAGACGCAACCAGAGGCTGGCATGGCTGACGTGGGTCATTGCCGCGATCAGGTCGTAGTACCAGCCGAACGGGTCTTCGGGGCTGCCATACCAACGGAAGTAGTTGGCCATGTAGCCGGCATGGCTGGAGGTGTTGGCCATGCCGAATTGGTAACCGTCATCGGAGGATCCAGCGCCGGCGACAAACCAGACCACCGATACCACGATGACGGTGGCGTCCACGGCGTTGAAGGTGCGCCAACGGGTCGGAATGAGCCGCTGCGCGCGCCGCCCGTCGAGGCGGTCAAGTCGCCACAACGCCAACAGTCCGACAATCGTGCCGAGGAGGCCGGCGACCATCGCGGCAGTCTTCAGCGGTGACGGGGAGCTGGTGTATCGGGTGTCGATGGTCGCGGCGAACGACAATCCGGCCGGGGCGGGACCGCTCAGGTCGGTGAACACCCCGACGATCTGGGGCCGCAAGTTCGCATCACCGAAGCCGCCGCGCAACGGCCCGCCGGTGTTCGGGTCGGTCAGTCCTTCGACTGCGGCGAATGTGCCTGCCGTCGAAGAGGACAGCTGCAGCCGCTGACACTGCGGGTCGCTCATCCGGCTGCGCGGCACGCTGAGGATCACCACGTTGCGGGCGATCACGTCGACCCGCTGGGCGGTAGCCGTGACGAAGAGCCCGTTGAGCATCGCCTGCTTGCCGGCCGCCGGCGCCGTGCTCAACACCACGCCGCCCGAGGCGGGCATCTCGCGAAACACGCTGCAGGGCACCGAGGCTTCCAACGACTGCGGGGCCAGTGCGATCAGCGGTGCGGTCACACTGCCCAGCCGTCCACCCTGTGGCCACTGCAGCGACGCGGTTGTCTGCACCACCGGCAATACTGGGATCAGCGCACTGGCCACGAACCCCACCAGTCCCGCGATGATGGCGACCCATCGGGTCACCTGCAACGGCCGGCGGATTCGTGCTGCCGGCGCCTCGGAGCGCTCGCTTCCGGTCGCAGAGTTGACGTCCTCGACCAGGCTCACCGAGCGTCCCTCGCCCTCGTGTTCGCGCGCACCGCATCATCAGTATCTGAAGCAAGTGTTACAGTCAAGTGTGCCGCGACCGTTCGACCGCGACAAGCGCGAAGAGCTATTGGCCACCGCGGGCGCGATTTTGGCGCGCACCGGGATCGTTGACACCTCGCTACGCGAGCTTGCGTCCCAGATGGGGACCAGCGCCCGGATGTTGGTGTACTACTTCGGCAGCAAAGAGCAACTCATGCTTGACGTGTTGAATCGCCAGCAGCGTGCGGCGATACCGGAGACGGAGAATCTGGACCTGCCGGAGTCGATTGCGGCACATCGGGAATGGTGTTTCGAAGACTGGCATGAATGCACGCGCGGCGAGCGTCGTGACAGCCTGCGCGTCGTGCTGCAGATTTTCGGTGCCGCGTGTGGCGTCGACAGCCCCTACCGCGAATACACCTGGGACACCCTGTCGCTGTTGACGCGCAACTCCAAGGCCCGCCTTCTTGCCCTCGGGATGCCCGCCCACGTCGCCGAGACCCGCTCACGCATCGCGCTGGCAGCTTTCCAGGGTTTCATCATCGAATACTTCACCGCACCCGACCCGACCTTCGTCGACGACACGTTCGCCAGGTTCGTCGACGAATTCCTGCTTGCACCTTTCACTCCCACTGGGCCATCGGGCGCCCAGGGGACACGTTGATCACCAACGTCGAAACCCATTTCCGCGGTATGGGTTACCCGCGACCTGAACACATCGGAGGTGGACACTTCGGACCCTTCGGTGACGAGGGCTCCGAGCGCGGCTGCTCCGAACGCTGCTGAGGAGCTTGCCGCGGGGCTGGGGCCTCGCGTGCCGGCGGGTCCTGTCGAGCGGGCGCCTCCCGTTGGGGCCGTTGCCACGCAGGTGCCTCTTGCGGGGGTGCTTGCTGAGCGGGCTCCTGCCAGACGGGGGCCTGGCGCTCGGGAGCCTGATACTTGGGCGCCGGGGCCTCGCGCTCGGGGGCGGGTTCCTGCCACACCGGCGCCTCGCGCTCAGGAGCCTGGGTCTTGGGGGCCGGCGCCTCGGGCTCAGGGGCCTGGACCTTGGGAGCCGGATCACGCTGCGCAGGAGGCTCTTCCGGTGCATTCCGCTGCTGCGGAGGCTCCTGTTGTCTCGGCGCCTCTGGGGGTGCCTGCGGCTGCGAAACCGGAGCCTGCGGATCGGGAGCGGTCTCACGCGGCGCCGGGGCCTCGTGGGGACGATCCGTCGCAGGGTTGGGTGGGCTCGCCGGTTCCGGTTGGTCGGGCGACGCTGCGCCCGGGTTCGGCCGGTCAGCCCGCGGGGGCGTCGCCGGCTGCCCCGGGGAAAGATCCAGGTTTGCTTCCGGTGCCGGTGCAGTCTCTGGCTTTCCGCGCGGTTTGTCGGTCGTTGGCGGCGTGTAGGCAGGCACCGGCGAAAGCTTGGGTGCGCTGAATGTGGGTGACACCTTCGACGGCGGCGCAGCCGGCGCGGGTGCCGCCAATGCCGGCGGTGCGGTCAATACCTCTGACACAAGCGACGTTCGGTGATCTTCCTTGGGTGCCTCGGGTCGCTGTCCCAGCGTCGACACCGGCTGCCACCCGGCGAGGGGGTTGGTCCGCGGGGTGAGGTCTCTGGCGAAGTTGCGTGCGGACTTGTCCGCGAGGTCCTTCATCAGGGGCCCGGAGGTACGTGTCGCCCTGTCATTCGAGATGAACTGTGTCAGAGAGGCATTCAGATTCACCACGGGTGACGAGATGTGGATGTTGACCGCACTGTTCACCGTGACGCCCGGGGGTGCCCAATCGCGATTGCGCGGATTGTGCCAGTCCCGGTTCTTGTTCCAGTTCTGGTACAGGTGCGGGTTGAATCCGTGGGCCCGGTCCCACTGCGCGCGGCGGTACACCGGATTGTAGTTTCGGAACTTCCACCGGTAGTACTGCTGGTACGGATAGTGACGGTCATACCAGCGCTGGTTGCGCGGATCGCCTGGTCGGTCGCGGTGTTGGCCCCATTCGTTGCAGCCACTGCGGTCCCAGCCGTCGCGGTCGTAACCCGCCCAGTTATAGCCGGCCCAGTTGTAGCCCCAGCGGTCGTATCCCCACCGGTCGTAGCCCCAGCGGTCATATCCCCACCGGTCAAATCCGATGAAGTCGTAGCCGTACTGGTTGTAGCCACTGAGGTCGTAGTTGTACCAGCCGCCGCGGTCGTAGCCGTAGAGCTGTCCCCAGGACTGGTCGTAGTAACCCAGGTTTCCGAGGTTGGGCGTAACCGGCGGATCAATGGGCTGCGGCCAGTCGGCCATCGGGGAATCCGGAACGCCGGGCGGCGCTGGGACGTAGTCGTCGGGCGCGTTGTATCCCCAGGTCGGCGCGGCCGCACTGGTCAGCGCCACATCGTCCTGCTGCTGCGGGTCGACAGGCGGCGCCTCCGGAGGCGGGGCGGGCAACGCCGCCAGGCGCTGCACCGTGTCGGGTGTGTACTGCAGAAGCTGTTGTGTCAGTTGAAGATAGAGATTCTGCATGCTGGTTCGCTCAGGTGACGGCGACAGGAAGTCCAGGTCCTGCTTGGCCTGATTGAGCGCGGTGCGGGCGTCCGTCAGCTCATCGGCAGTCGGTTGCTGCCCGCTGCCGAGGATGTCCTGCGCCTTCTTCAGATCTTCTACGACAGCGGTCAAGGCGACGTCTTGAGCGCGATCCGGAAACACCGTCCGCGTGACGCCCCACAGCGCACCGCCGGGTGAGGTCTCATATGCGGCACCGAGTACGCCAACGACGAGCATCGCGGCCATGGCGACGGCGACGGTGGCCTTGCCTCGGCGAGAGCGCGGCACGAACCTTCGCCACCTCGGCTCAGGCTCGGCATACTCCACAACATTCTCGGGGACCAGTCGGGGCCCGAGGATCGTCATGTCGAACTCCTCAACTACGGCCGATGGCCGTGATCGCGCCGCTCCCGACCGCGCGGATCCAGATGTACCGGGCCTCAGTCGTGCGGCCCGGTACCTAATGCCTACCACAACTGCTAAGTGCAACTAAATTCTATTTATTCCCGCCGCAGACGCCAGCATCGCGCCGGATTCTCATCAACCCATAGCTGTCGCACAGGAATACACAGGAAGGCTGTGTGTTCGGCTATTGCTCGCCGGTCTCCACGACGTCCTTGATCCGCTCGAGGGTCTTGCGCATGTCGCGGATGTTCCGGCGGGTTCGGAGTTGCCCGCCGAGAAATGAGAACGCCGTGGTGAATGCTCCCGGTGTCATCCGGAAGGATTCGGTGACATCGGTCTCGGCGCCGGCCGGTTCCAGCCGGTAGTGCCAGTTGTTCACCGATCGGTCGCCCAACAGGACGGCGAAGCCGAACTCACGCCCGGGATCGCAGGCCGTCACCTCGCAGGTCGTCCAATAGACGGGGCCGATCTCGTTGCGCTTCACATGTCCCCGGAACCGCGCGCCGAGTGCCGGGCCGGTCGCGCCACCGAGCCACTCGGCTTCCATCACCTCAGGTGAGAACTTCCCGGTGTTGCGTACATCGGCGATGAGATCCCAGATGCGGTCCGCAGGCGCGGACATCCGCACGGTTACCGAACCTTCCATGGACATGGCGTCCGCCTCCTCGGGGCAATGGCGTCAACGTAACACCGGCGTGGACAAGGACTACGGGTTTTCCGGGGTTCACAGCGTCTGGTGGCCGTGCGAGCGTCGACGCATGACCGCTTCCCGGGTTGCCCTAGGCGTCGATGGTGACCCCGGTGTCGGCCATCTCGCGCATCTGGTCGACCAGTCGTCCCGCGACCCGAGCGGCCAGCCACAGCGCCATCTGGTCGTCTTCGGGCAATCCGGCCAACAGCTCGGCGAGGCGCCGTTTGCGCACAACGGCCCGCGCTTCCCAGAGGCGGCGGCCGCCCTCGCCGACCTTGACCAGGCAGGCCCGCCCGTCATCGGGATCGCTGCACCGCTCCAGCAGCCCTTGCTGTTCCAGACGCTGGACAAGTTGCGTCATGCCCGACTGGCTTGCGCCCTCCGCCTCGGCGAGCGCGGTCACCCGCATCGGGCCCTCGCGGTTGAGTCGGACGAGGACGAGCGTCGCGCTCGCGCTCAACCCTTTGCGATCCGCGAGGTGCCGCCACATCAGATCGGCGCTCGCCACGAGCATCGACGAGACGGCTTCCACGCTGCTGTCGAAAGGTGCGCTGCTCACGAGTCATTTATATCAGCCATAGGAAGTAAATGGGCAAAAGCGGTTCGGTGGACTGTCCGTGGTGCGGACTCTGGGCGGTGGCGACGAGTGCCCTCGTTGCCGGCGTCGGCGCCCAGGAAAATGTCTGGTAGCAAGCTCCGCATCCACTCGGGAGTCGGCTGTCAGCCTGCTGTGAATGTGGACCTGAGGTTAGCCGCCGGCTTGAGAAGTGCTTCCCGTATGCGATATATCTTGCGATCATGATCGGGGAGCAACCCGCGAGCGAGCGCGGCGATGCCGCAGGCCGCCGAATCGGCGCCAGACCACGAACCCGGACCATCCTGGAGAACGGATGGCTTCCGCTGGTCACCGTCATGGCTGTCGGCGTCGGCGGGCTCGGCGTCTGGAAGGTGCACCAGATGTCCGAACCCGGCCCCGTGCCTACCGTCCTTGCCGCGCAGGCGCCCGAGCAGTTCACTCCCAAACAACTCACCTACGAGGTGTTCGGCTCCGTCGGCGACGGCGGGATGCTGAGCTACGTCGACATCGACGGACACCCGCACAAGGTCGATGTCGCCGAGCTGCCCTGGACACACACCGAGACGACGACCCTCACGGTGGTCTCCGGCAGCATCTCCGTCCAGGTCGACGGTGGCGAAGTCGGGTGCCGGATGCTGGTCAACGGCGTTGTGCGCGACGAACAATCGTCCACCCATGCCGAAGCCGACGTCACCTGCCGGGTGAAGTCCGCATGAGCACGCACCGGGCGAACAGACCCTTCGTCGCGCGGTCCGTACGCATCCTGGCGGTGCCGATCATCGTGTTCTGGGCGCTTCTCGCCGTCAGCACCAACACGTTCATCCCGCAGGTCGAGCGGGTCGCTGAGCAGCTCGCGGGTTCGATGATCCCGAGCTACGCGCCGTCACAGGTCGCGATGCTGCGCATCGGGGAGAAGTTCCAGGAGTCCACGTCCACCAGCCTCACCATGCTGGTGTTCGAGGCCGATCGCCCGCTCGACGACGGCGACCACCGGTATTACGACGACCTGATGAACCGGCTCAAGCAGGACCCCGAGCACGTGCAGTACGTGATGGATCTGTGGGGCAAGCCGATCACCGCGGCCGGGGCTCAAAGTGTCGACGGCAAGGCGACTTTCGTACTGTTGCGGCTCGCCGGGAACATCGGGCAGCTTCAGGCGAACGAGTCGGTGAACGCGGTACGCGACATCATCGCCAACGACACCCCACCGCCGGGGCTCAAGGTCTACGTCAGCGGTGCCGCGCCACTGGCAGCGGACACCCTCACCATCGCCAACTCCAGCCTCAACAACATCACGATCCTGACGATCATCCTCATCGTGATCATGCTGCTGGTGGTCTACCGGTCGGTCGCCAACGTACTGGTGCCGCTCGTCAGCGTGCTGATCGAAATGCTTGTCGCCAAAGGCGTCATCGCGACGCTCGGGCACTTCGGCGCCATCCCGCTGTCGTCGTTCGCGGTGAACATCGTCGTCGCACTGACATTGGGGGCCGGAACCGACTACGGCATTTTTCTGATGGGCCGCTATCAGGAGGCCAGACAGGACGGCGAGAGCCGCGAAGACGCGTTCTACACCGCATATCGCAGCGTCGCACCCATCGTCATCGGCTCTGGCCTGACGATCGCCGGCGCGTGTTACTGCCTGAGTCTGGCTCGGCTGGACTACTTCCACACCATGGGTCCGGCGGTGGCCATCAGCATGCTGTTCACCATCGCCGCGGCCCTGACGCTCGCGCCGGCACTGCTCACCCTGGGCAGCCTGTTCGGGCTGTTCGACCCGAAACGCATGACCAAGGGGCATCTGTACCGGCGGATCGCGACGAGCGTGGTGCGCTGGCCGAAACCCGTGTTCGCCGCGAGTTGTGCGGTTGTGATGATCGGTGCGGTGTTCGTTCCCACCTTCCGGGTCAGCTATGACGACCGCACCTACCAACCTGCCGATGGCTCAGCCAATCTCGGCTTCGAAGCGTCGGATCGGCACTTCTCGCAGAGCAAGCTGTTCAGCGAGATGCTGATGGTCGAGAGCGACCACGACATGCGCAACTCGGCCGACTTCATCTCGCTGGACCGGGTCGCCAAGAGCCTGATCCGCCTTCCCGGTGTCGCCATGGTGCAGAGCATCACCCGGCCCCTGGGCCGGCCGTTGGAGCACGCCACGATTCCCTATCTGTTCACCACCCAGGGCAGCGGAAGTGGTCAGCAGCTGCCGTTCACCGAGCAACAGAACGAGAACACCGACAAGCAGGCCGAGATCCAGGCGCGTTCGGTGCAGGTTCTGCAGCAGGTGATCGGGCTGACCCAGCAGATGGCCGATGAACTGCATTCGACGGTTCTCACCTTGGAGAACCTCAAACAGGTCACCGACGAGATGAACGCCGGAATCTCCAATCTCGATGACTTTCTGCGGCCGCTGAAGAGTTACTTCTACTGGGAGCCACACTGTTTCGACATTCCGGCATGCTGGGCGATGCGATCGTTGTTCGATTCGCTCGACGGCATCGACAGTCTCGACGCGCAGATCGCCAACGCAGTCACGTCGTTCGAGGCGATCGACCGGCTGCTGCCGCAGATGATCTCGCAGCTGGAGCGGATGATGGCCGACAGTCGGTCCCTGCTGGGCGTCATCACGAACAATTACGGTCCGGCGCATCTACAGTCCACGCAGACCGATCAGACATTCTTCGACCTGATCAACGTGGGCAACGACTTTGACCAATCCCGCAGTGACGACTTCTTCTACATACCCAGGGAGGCGTTCGACAACGAGGACGTCAAGACCGGCATGCAGCTGATGATGTCGCCCGATGGCAAGGCCGCCCGGTTCATCGTCACTCACGAGGGCAATGCCATGGGACCGGAGGGAATCGAACACGTCGAACAGTTCCCGGATGCGATCAAGGCGGCGCTCAAGGAAACCTCGCTGGCCGGCTCCAAGATCTACATCGGCGGTGCGGGGTCGAACAACAAAGACATCAAGGCCTATGCCGCGTCCGATCTGCTCATCGTGGCGATCGCCGCGTTCGTCCTGATCTTCCTGATCATGCTGTATCTGACCCGGAGCCTGGTGGCGGCCATGGTGATTCCCGGTACGGTGGCGTTCTCGTATGCCGGCGCGTTCGGACTGTCAATCCTGTTGTGGCAGCACCTGATCGGACTGCACCTGCACTGGCTGGTGCTACCGCTGACCTTCATCATCCTGGTCGCGGTCGGCTCGGACTACAACCTGCTGCTGATCTCCCGGGTCAAGGAAGAGTCCGGTGCGGGGTTGAACACCGGGCTGATCCGCGCCCTCGGGAGCACCGGTGGGGTGGTGACCTCGGCGGGCCTGGTGTTCGCGTTCACCATGCTGGCCATGCTGATCAGCGATCTGCGCACCATCGGCCAGGTGGGTTCGACGGTGTGTATCGGTCTGCTGCTCGACACGCTGATCGTGCGCTCGTTCGTGGTGCCATGTCTGCTGCGCTTCCTCGGTCCGTGGTTCTGGTGGCCGACGTTCATCAGGCAGCGACCGCTCCGGCAGCCGTTGCGCCAACGGCAGCGAGTGGAGGCGTGACATGACGACGTCGACTCTGTACGGCATCTTGTCGATCGTCTTCTTCGCACTGATCTGGGTGTTCGCCGTCGTCGCTTTCGTATTCACCCGGCGGATGCGGGGCCACACCCATGTCACACAGGAGCTCGGCATCGGCATCCTGCCGGCCACCTTGCGGAAAGTCCGTAAGCGCGAGGCGCTCTCGGATGAGGAGTTGGCTCTCGCGCGACAGGTCCTCGCGGATCGCGGCAGCATCCTGGCGCTCGCGGTGCCCGCCACGCTGTTCTGCATCGGTTGCTTCTATGTCTTCGGCAGCCTCGAACAGTTGCACGGGCACACCCCGTCGGAGCGAACGTTTCTCGGCGTCTTCCCGATGATCACCTCGACCAACATGGCGATGCAGATACTCAGGAGCGCGCGTCTGAAGCGGCGGATCCCGGATCCGGCTCCGCCGGCGCCGACATCTGCACCGTGACTGAGCCGTCCAGCGTGGGGCGATGGCAGCATCGTGAGCATGACGTCGATCCAGCGGCCGATGCCGCCACTGAATGCCGATGAACGCACCACGCTGGAGAGTTGGCTGGACTTCTATCGCGCCACGTTGGCCCTGAAGTGCGAAGGGCTGGAGGACGAGCAGCTGCGTGCGGCATCGGTGCCGCCGTCGCGGTTGACCTTGCTGGGTCTGGTCCAGCACGCGGCCGAAGTGGAACGGAACTGGTTCCGCAGAGTGCTCACCGGTGACGATGCGCCACCGATCTTCGGGCCACGCGATCCCATCGGCCATGACGGTGGCTTCGAGCTGTCCGCGCAGTCGTCATATCGCGTGGCCGCCCAGATCTGGCAGGACGAGATCACGCAGGCCCGCATCAACTGTGCGGCCCGTGCACTCGATGACACCGCCGCATTCATGGGCGGCGAGGTCAGCTTGCGTTGGATCTATACGCACATGATCGCCGAATACGCCCGCCATTGTGGGCAGGCGGATCTGATCCGCGAACGCGTCGACGGACAGGTGGGGGTCTGAGGTGGGCGGCGGAACTCAGGCCCGACTGTCCACCCCGATGGCCTCGAGTAGGGCGTTGACCGACAGGATGCCCAGCGCATTGGACGCCAGTGGGCTGTCGCCGGTGAGCAGGCGGCGGTCCTGGTGCACGGTGCCGGCCATCTTGTCGTTCACGATGGTCAGCCCTTGCTTGGCCAGCAGATCGGCGACGAGCCATTGCAGGCGTCCGGGCAGATAGCCGATGTCGATGTTGGGGCCCTCGTCGAGCGCGTCTGGGAACACACATACCGCGTACCCGGCCAGCGGTGACTGGGACTTGCCGAGTCCGGCGGCCAGCAGCGCCGCCGGGCCGTGACACAGCGTGATGATGAATCGGCCGTGGTCCAGCGCCCAGTTCAACGCCTGACCCACCGCCTCGCTGGCCGGCAGGCCGACGACGGCTCCGTGACCGCCCGGGATGAAGACCGCGAGATAGTCGGAGGCCGCCTTGAGATCCGCGACGACCTCGGAGAGCTTGAGGGGTTGTTTGAGCTTGGGTTTGAGGGCTTCAAAGGTCGCCATCACGGCGGCGTCCTCGCGGGGCAGGGCCCACAGTTCCAGTTTGGCGGGGTACCCGGAAATGGTCGCGACGTCGACGTCGAACCCGGCCTGCATCAGATGGTGCAGCGGCAGCAGCATCTCCACCGGATGGTTGCCGGTGGAGAACATCTTTCCGTTCTGGCACAACACATATCGTTCTTCGGTGGCGATCATGAGGACCTTCCACCGGCTTTCGGTGTAGGCGCCCTGGTGTTCGACGCCGGCGAAGTCGGTCTTGGCTGCCGTGTACTGGCTCAACGAGTAGGGCGACGGAAAGAAAGCGTTGTCCTCGGCCTGGTCACGGGTGGGCACTCTGCTGAGCTCTGCGTCGGTTGACATCTCGTTCACCACTTCCTTCTCGCCGGCTCGTGTGGTCGAGGTCAGTGATACCCGGGTTGGGGCCGCGGCATGCCTGCGACGGCCTATCGGAGCTCGGCGATCACCTTCCCGAATGCCTCGGCGTGGGCGATCTGCACGATGACGTAGGTGATGCCGTATTTCTCGCGCAGACCGCGAATGTTGTCGGCGATCGCGCTGACCGACCCGGACAGCACTCCGGGGTGCCGCAGTAGCTCTTCGTCACTGAGCCCCGGCAGGAAATGGCGGGGGACGTTGAGGATGGGCATATCGCTACCTGGAGCGGGCATCGCGGTGACCGCGATGTTGAGCTCCAGCTGATCGAACCGGCCCCCGGCGGCTTTGCGCAGGAAGGAGATTCGGTCGGCCAGTGGATCACCGTCGACGTGATCGCCACCGGTGAGGCCGATGATGTCGGCGGTCTGGGCGGCCACGGTCAGCAGCCGGTCGCCGTTGCCCGCAATGAGGATGGGGATGTCAGGTGCATGCTCGCGCAGGTATTCGGTGGTGTGGCGCAGATAGTCGATGCGGTCGCGCGCACCGGGGAACGGAAGTTCGGCGGCCTCGAACTCCTCGCGCACGTAGCCGGCACCGAGGCCGAGATCGAACCTGCCTCCGGACAGATCCCGCAGGGCGGTGGCGTCGCGCGCCAGCAGCGCCGGTTTGTAGAAACCGGCATTGAGCACGAACGTCCCGACGCGCAACGTGCTGGTCGCCGCGGCGATGGCGGTCAGGGTGGGGAACGGTGCGGGCGCACCGAGGTGGTCGGGAACGTTGAGCACGTCGAAGCCGAGGTCTTCGGCACGCCGCGCCGTATCGGCGATCTGCGATTGGGATCCGGTGGCGCGCAGGCTGACGCCAAAGCGGAAATCGTTGGGCATCACCCGATCTTAGGCATGGCGGCTGGAGGTTTGGAGGTGTCTGCGGTGGGCAATTCTGAGCCGTGACGAGTCATCCGACGGTGGGTGTGGAGGAGGAGTTCCTGCTCGTCGACCCGCAGCGCGGCGAACCGATCGCCCGTAACAAGCAGGTCGCCGCCAGCGCCGCCGAGCAAGGAGTGGACCTGCAACTGGAGCTGACGAGCTGCCAGATCGAGACCACCACGGATGTGATGGACACCAGCAGCGCGCTGCGCTCCGAACTGACCAGGTTGCGCAGGATTGCCGCGGAGGCCGCCGCGGCCAACGGGGCGCAGCTGCTGGCCGCCGCGCTGCCG
Source organism: Mycobacterium sp. NPDC050441 (assembly GCF_040655355.1). Taxonomy (NCBI): domain Bacteria; kingdom Bacillati; phylum Actinomycetota; class Actinomycetes; order Mycobacteriales; family Mycobacteriaceae; genus Mycobacterium; species Mycobacterium sp. NPDC050441. Next base: position 408,968 of record NZ_JBFAJS010000006.1, read on the forward strand.
CCGACCGTGCCGCGCAAGTTCCCGGTGACACCGACCGCGCGCTACCGGAGGATCGCCCACCGGTTCGGCATGCTCGCCCACGAGCAGGGAATCTGCGGCTGCCACGTCCACGTTGCGGTGCCGGACCGGGAGGCCGCCATTTACGTCAGCAACTGGCTGCGACCGTGGCTGCATGTGTTGTTGGCGCTGACCGCCAACTCGGCGATCTACCGCAACGCCGACAGCGGCTATGCCAGCTTCCGCAGCATCATGTGGCTGCGGTGGCCGAGCTCGGGACCTCCGCCGCATTTCGATTCGGCCGCCGAGTACGACGCCACCGTCGACATGCTGCGGCGAGCCGGTGTGATCTTGGACGACGGCATGATCTATTGGGATGTCCGGCCGTCGGCGAACTTTCCGACAGCGGAGGTGCGGGTGTCCGATGTGCCGGCCACGGTTGCGGAGACGGTGTTGCTCGCCACGTTGATCCGCGCCGGGGTGATGACCGCGCTGCATGCGTACGCCGAGGGCGAATCGGTTCCGCGCCTGGCGGATTGCCAGATCCGCGCAGCGCATTGGAAGGCCGCCCATGATGGCCTCGAAGGCGACGGCATCGACCTGCTGGGGGATCAGTCGACGATCCCGGCGGTGGACCTGCTCGGCCGATTCGTCGAGACGGTGCGGCCGGCCTTGGTGGCGCTGGACGACTACGGGATGGTGGGTGCCGAGGTCGCCCGCGTCGTCGCCGAGGGCAACGGCGCGATCCGGCAGCGTCGGGCCTGGCGCCGTCGAGGCGAAATTGCAGACGTGATAAGCGAATTGGCGTCTGCTGTCACCAGCGACTAACTAGCCCAGCGACGCAGAAATTCGATCCAGAGGTGTGGGAGGTCGTGGTGCTTCGCGCCGTCCAGGATGCGTTCCAGATAGCCAGGTCGTGGTGCCCCGGGGTCGACGCGGTGGTCTATGTAGACCCAGGCTGGTTCGGACCAGCCGGCGGTGTGCACGGTCAGCCGGTCCCGGCGGTAGCGCACCGGCACGCCCTCGGCGCTGTCGAGTGCGGCCAGGTCGTGGTCGGTGACCTGCCACAGCACGCCGTGCACGTGCGATGCGTCGACCGGTTCGATGGTGGCCACGCCGCGCTGGTTGATCAGCCAGCTGTGGTCGTCCAGCCGAGCCGGCCGGGGATCGATCGCGCCCGGACAGCGCCGGGCCATCTGTGTCACGCACAGATTGGAGCCGTAGGCGAAGTACGGGTGACGCATTCAGCCCGTGACGGTCAGATAGATCAGCACCACGTTGAGCACACTAATCAATCCGGCCACACCCCAGCCGAGCGTCGTGGTGATCCGGTGGTTGACGTCGTCGCCCATCAGGGTTGGGTTGCTGGTCAACCGCACCAGCGGGATCAGCGCCAGGGGTATGCCGAACGAGAGCACAACCTGTGACAGGACCAGGGCCCGGCTGGGGTCGACGCCGATGGCCAGGATGATCAGGGCCGGGATCAGGGTGACCACCCGGCGCAACAGCAGCGGGTAGGAGCGACGCAGCAGTCCCTGCATGATCATCGCGCCCGCATACGCACCGACCGAGGTGGACGCCAGGCCCGACGCCAGCAGCCCGATGGCGAACAGCAGCGCAACCGTCGGGCCCAGGGTGTCGCGGACCGCGGCGTGGGCGCCCTCGATGGAGTCGGTGTTGTCGCGTCCCTGCAGGTTGGTCGCCGCGACCAGCAGCATGGCCAGGTTCACCGCGCCGGCGACCAGCATGGCGAGCCCGACGTCGTAGCGGGTGACCCGCAGCAGGCGCCGCCGAGGGGCGCCCGGTTCGGGGTGGCCGTGGCGGTCGCGGGCCAGACCGGAGTGCAGGTAGACCGCGTGCGGCATCACCGTGGCGCCGAGCATCGCGGTGGCCAGGAGCAGGCTTTCGGTGCCCTGGAACCGGGGGATCAGCCCGGCCGCGACGTCGGCCGCCGGGGGAGTCTGGACGAACAGGCTGGTGAGAAAGCCGATCGCGATGATCATCAGCAGTCCGGTAATCACCCGCTCGAACACCCGTTGACCGCGGTGGTTCTGCAGGCTCAGCAGGAGTAGCGAAACCACCCCGGTGATCACGCCGCCCACTAGCAGCGGTAGGTCGAACAGTAGATACAGCGCGATAGCCCCGCCCACCACCTCGGCGAGATCGGTTGCGACGGCAACCAATTCGGCCTGTATCCAGAAGGCGATGCGCGTCGGGGTGCGGGTGTGGTCGGCAATCACCTCGGGTAGCGAGCGGCCCGTGACCAAGCCGAGCTTGGCCGAGAGGTACTGCACCAGTCCGGCCATCGCGTTGGCCACCACGATCACCCAGACCAGTAGGTAACCGAACTGCGCGCCCGCGCTGACGTTGGCGGCGACGTTGCCCGGATCAACGTAGGCGATCGCGGCGACGAATGCCGGCCCGAGCAGCATCCAGCCCGGCGTCGTACGCGCCTTGGTGTCCTCCAACAACTGCCCAGCTCCCTATCCGGGTATGCGAATAGAAAAGTTAGGGTAGCCGAAACCTGCCGGCGAAGCCAACGTCGGGGGTGGTCAAAGGGGTGTCACCACCCGATACCGATGCCTCCGAACCCGAATACCCCGCCGTACCAGGGTCCGTAATTGTTCATGGCCGGCGGCGAGGTCACGATCTGGGTGCTGCCATTCGTCTGGCATAGCGTGGTGGTCGGTGTCGTGTTGGTGCATTTCGGCGCCGCCGTGCCCGCCGGGGCGACGAGAATCGCCAAGCACGGAACTGCCAGCAACGCGGCCAGGAATCGAACGATGTTGCTCATGACCTACTCCGATCGATGGAGTAAGTCTACGTCCGTACCGCGCTGTCAGCGCTGGTCAGAGGACGAAGAAGTCATCGTCCCAGGGAAACATGCCGTAGCCGGGTTGCGGTGGGGTCGAGTCGATCTGCACGTTGCCTTCGGTCGCGCATTCGGTGGTCTGGCCGCCTTCGACCGAGCTGCCGCCGGTCACCTCACACTGTGGCAACAAGCGGGGCTCGCTGGGTGCGCTGGGTTCGGCCGAGGCCAGCGGGGCCAGCACGATCGCCGCGGAAGCGCCGCCAACCATGAGGCAACCGGTGAGCGTGGTGAGGCGAATCTTCATCGCGACAGTCCTTCCAGGCGGGGTCTATCCGGCAGCGTACAGACCCTTACCGGTGATCAGCGGCAGATCGAGAGTGGTGCGGATACCGGGCTCGGCGGCCACCACCGCCGGGATCGCGTTGACCACCCGGGCCGCCGTGGCCACCAGGCCCGCGTGGTTGTGGTCGCCGTTCGGGCTGCTCAGGCACAGGTCCAGCGTGTAGGACGGCTCACCGGTCACCACGACCCGGTAGGAGCCACCTTCCTGAGCGGGCTGCGGCCACTCGGGGCACAGATCATCGCGCAGCCGTGTCACGTGCTCCAGCACCACGGCGGCCTTGCCGTCGCGCATGCCGCGCACCTCGAAACGCATTGCGGCTGTGGTGCCCGCCGGGATGTGCCCGGATGCGATGTCGAAGTCCTCGGGCGCCGGTACCCGGGTGTGTTCCTCGGTCACTTCATCGAGTTCGATGCCGAGTCCGGCAGCCAGCTGCCGGACCACCGAACCCCAGGCCAGACTCAGCACACCGGGTTGCAGCAGCATGGGAGTTTCGTCGATCGGCTTGCCGAAGCCCATCACGTCGAACATCACCGCCGCGCTGTCATAGGTGGCGTAGTCGACGATCTCCATGCACCGGATCTGCTCGATCTGCTGGCAGGTGCCCGCAAGGGCAAGGGGCAGAAGGTCATTGGCGAAACCGGGGTCGATTCCGTTCACGAAAATGCTGGCGCCGCCCGCCTCGGCCGCAGTGGCAATGGGCTCGATCAGCTCGGCCGGCAGTACCTCCCACGGGTACTGGAGAAACACCGCGGAGCTGGCCACCACGTTGACCCCGGCCGCCAGGATGCGCCGGTAATCCTCAAGGGCCTCGGGTAGCCGGTTGTCGGCAAGGGCGGTGTAGACCACGCAGTCCGGCTTGTCGGCCAGGATCGCGTCGAGGTCGTCGGTAGCGAGGACGCCCGTCGAAACATCAAGGCCGGCAAGCTCTCCGGCGTCCCTACCGGCCTTGGCCGACGACGACACCCACACGCCGGTGAGCTCGTAGTCCGGATTGATGACGAGCTGCTTGAGTGCATGCTTGCCGACATTTCCGGTACCGATCGCAGCTACGCGAATGGTCATGCTTCTCCTCAGAGGTCAGGGATGGGCAGGTCGAGATTGGGCATGTTCAGGCCGCCGTCGATCTCGAGCACCTTGCCGGTCAGGAAGCCGCCGGCGGGGGAGGACAGATACACCGCGGCCGCGGCGATGTCGGCCGGATCGCCGAGACGGCGCAGTGGGGTGGCCTTCTCCATCGGGTCTCGCAGCGCGTCATTGGACGCGACGATCTCCAGCGCCGAGGTGAGAATCGAGCCGGGCGCGATGGCGTTGACCCGGATGCGCGGGCACAGATCCAGGGCGGACAGCCGGGTGTAGTGCGCGAGGGCGGCCTTCGCGGTGCCGTACGCGGCGAACCCGCGCCCGGCCAGACGCCCCACCGTGGAGGTGATGTTGATGATGCTGCCGCCGCCGGAGTGCTCGAGCATCAGCGGCACTGCCGCACAGGTCAGCGCGTGCGCGGTCGACACATTGAACGTGAAGGCGTCGCGCAGATCCTTGGTGGAGGTGTTCATCAGGGGTGCCGGCATGGTGCCGCCGACGTTGTTGACGACGATGTCTAGTTTCCCGAACGCTTCCACCGCGGTAGCCGCGAGTTCGGCGGTGGCCTCGGGGTGGGCCAGGTCGGCGACGACGACGTGGGCCCGCCGCCCGGTCGCGGCGATCTGCTCGGCAACCTCGTCGAGTTGGGTCTGAGTTCGGGCCGCGATGACCACGTCCGCACCGGCTTCCGCGAATGCCAAGGCGGTGGCTGCGCCCAGTCCGCGGCCGGCTCCGGTGACGATCGCAACCTTGTCGTCCAGTCGGAATCTGTCCAGAATCACATGCACTCCGTTCGCTTGCTCGGCGTCACGCTAGCAGGGTGAGTGGCCGCGTGTGAGGTGTTTCTGAAACACGTTCTAGTTGTCCTGCGGTCCGCTCCCGCGTGTCGTGGAGTGTGCGCAAAGCCCTCCGCGGTGCCAGTGGCGGGCGCACAATTGAGGGGTCAGTTCAACGTGGGGAGCCGCGATGACCGAGCAGCGATACGACTTCTTCGGCGATGTTTTCGCGCGGTATTTCAGCCCCGCGATCGATCGGTACCCAACGACGGCGGGCAGCCTTGTCCGTCGCCTGCTCGCGTGTACCGACGACGTGCAGGACCGGTTGGCCCAGGCGCGTCTCGCGGCCGCGGCATGGGGCGAGGAGGAGATGGGCCACCCCGGCCACTTGCACCCGTCGTCCGAACTGTTCGTCTTCACCCAGTGCGGTCTGATGTACGGCGCGCGTTTCACCGATGCCCATCACGGGCTGTACTACCTGGCCACTCCGCACACGATGTTCGACGCGTTCGTCGACCAGATCGAGCACACTCCTCTGCGTGCGGGTGCGGTGGTTGCCGTGGATCGCCGCTGCAGCCACGACCTTGAATCGGCCCATCCGATGGACGCCGCGTTGCGTCGCATCCTCGATGAACACGAGGCCTTGCGCGTCGACGTGCCGGCTTAGCGGCGCCTGGCAGGCGTCGATGTTAACGCCGTGTTTCGGCGATGTTCGCTACACATTAACCCGTATGCATTCGGTATGAGTCTGTCGGACAACGGATTTCGGCGATTTACGGTTTAGCCCACTTCACCGAAATCGAGAGGCGGACTGAATCCAGTGAAACGGAACTTGAGAAGCGTGTGTGTTGCCGGTGCCGGACTGTGTGGGTTGGGGACGGCGTTGGCCGCGCCGGCTGCTGCCGCACCCACCGAGTCGACGGCGAGCCAGACCATCAGCGACCTCCAAAGTCAGGGCTATCGGGTGATCTTGAGCAAGGTGGGCACCAAAGCCATCGACGACTGCACCGTCAGTGCCGTCCGTCAAGGACGCTCGGTCACCGGCCCGCAGGTACCGGCCGGAGCGGCAAGCATCACGTCGTTCAACCCCGGACAGAATCTGCAGTACACGACGGTGTACGTGGATCTGGACTGCCGGCGCTGAGCTATTTCCTGGCGGCTGCCTTCTTGGCCGGCGCCTTCTTCGCGGGGGCTTTCTTGGCCGGCTCTTTGGCGGCGCTGCCACGGGCCTTCACGCTGGCCTCGAGTTTGGCCAGCAGATCTGACACATCCTCGGTCTCGTCGAGCTCGGTGGGCTGCTCTTCGACCGAGAAAGCTTCTCCACCTTCGAGTTTGGCCTGGACCAGCTCGTGCAGCTGTTCCTGGTAGTCGTCGCGGAACTGGTCCGGCTTGAAGTCGTCGGTCATCGACTCCACGACCTGCCCGGCCATCTTCAACTCGGCGGGCTTGATCTCGACTTCCTTGTCCAGCACCGGGAAGTCAGGATCGCGGATCTCGTCGGGCCACAGCAGGGTGTGGATCATCATCACGTTGCGCTTGCTGAAATCTTTGACCCGCAACGCGGCCAGCCGCGTCTTGTTGCGCAGCGAGAAGTGCACGATGGCCACGCGTTCGGTTTCGGCGAGGGTCTTGGCCAGCAACACGTAGGACTTGGACGACTTGGAGTCGGGCTCCAGGAAATAGCTCTTGTCGTACATCAACGGGTCGAGTTGGTCGGCCGGGATGAACTCGACGACCTCGATCTCGCGGCTGCGTTCTTCGGGCAGCGTGGCGATGTCCTCGTCGGTGATCACCACCATCTGCCCGTCGTCTGATTCGAACGCCTTGTTGATGTCGCGGAACTCGACGACCTCGCCACACACTTCGCAGACCCGCTTGTAGCGGATGCGCCCGTTGTCCTTGGCGTGGACCTGGTGGAACTTGATGTCGTGGTCCTCGGTGGCGCTGTAGACCTTGACCGGCACGTTCACCAGGCCGAAGGCGATCGAACCCTTCCAGATGGATCGCATTTGCCCAGTATGTCTTGAGATGGCCGCCTGTGCGAAGAACCAGTGGATCGGTGCGCCGCGTCAGGTGCGTTTCACGAGTTGGTGCACGGATTCGGGCGCGTCGACGTCCGTGGCCACCCACGGTGCCGCGATGGGCTCGCCGGCCACCGTGCGTAGCGGCACCACGCCGGCCCAACCACCGAGGTCGGCTTGCGCCTCGGGGCGTGGCGGTGGCGCGTCACGGACCTTGACCGTCCAGCCCTCGGGCTCGATCGGCAGGGCGATCGCGAGCGTCGCGGCGAGCTCCTTCTTCGTGCTCGACCGCACCTCGGCGCTGCGACCGGGGATCAGGGAATCGCTCATCAGGTCCAGCGCATACGCCGCGTCGCGTGGGTCGAGAACGGTCAGGTTGCCGCGGACCACGGCCGACCGGTAGTTGGCCGTGGACTCGAAAAGTGTTTCCGCCACCACGATTCCGTCGAGAAGCGTGACGCAGAACGCGGCAGGCGCGCCGGCCGCGACATGCCGCAGTGCGCCGGCACCCGTCGAGCCGTGCAGCACAACACGGTCGCCGTCGCGGGCGTAGAGCATGGGCACGACCCACGGGAGCCCGTCCACCACCGTCGCGAGGGTGCCCACCGCCGCGGCGTCGAGCACCGAGTCGAGGGCCGTCCGGTCGGTGCGGGCCAGGTGATGTTCTCTTCTGATCTGCTTCACAGGTCACATTCTGCGGGCATTCCGGCCTGCTCAGAAGATCCACAACTGGTGGATATGTGCAGACCACTATTGTGGATGGCATGGCGCGTCACGCACCCGACCTGCACTTGGCCTTGCAGCTCCCAGTCGGCGAGTCGCCACTGCGACAGCGCATCGCGGAAGCCGTCATCGAGCAGATCCGGCTGGGCCGGCTCGGTCCCGGCGACGCATTGCCGTCGACCCGAAGCCTGGCTGCCGAACTTTCCGTGGCCCGCTCGTCGGTGGTCGACGCGTACGACGAGCTCGCCGCGGCCGGCTACACCGCCGCTCAGCCCGGATCGGGCACGCGGATCGCTGCCGGGGCAGATGCCGCAGCGCACGCCGGCGCGGCCTCCCACGTCACCGCGAGTGGTGTCACGCCCGTAGCGCCGGTCGCTCCACGTCGACAACCCGTGGCCTGGGACCTCACGCCCGGGCACCCTGATCCGGACCTGATCTCGACCACCGACTGGCGCCGCGCGTGGCGATCGGCCGCCGCTGCGCCGATATCCTCCGCGTCTGAGGGGCCGCACGGGCACGCCGAGCTCCGCCAGGCCCTGGCCGGGCATCTGCGCCGGACCCGCGGAATCGTTGTCGACCCGAGTGAGCTGATCATCGTGCCCGGCGTGGCCTCCGCGTTGCGCACCATCACCCAGGCGGCCGGGCTGGCCGGGCGCGACATCGCCTTCGAGGAACCGGGGTACGTCGAGGCGCGGGACGTGTTCGAGATGTCCGGTGCCCGAACGCGTGCCGTGCCGGTCGACGGCGACGGCCTCGACCCGGGCTCACTGCGCGATTCCGATATGGCCGTGTATTGCACTCCGGCACACCAGTATCCGCTCGGAGCGCGGCTGCCCGTGTCCCGACGTGCCCAGCTCGTACAGTGGGCCGCTCGGACCGGCAGCCTGCTCATCGAGGACGACTACGACGGCGAGTTCCGCTACGACGTGTCCGCGCTGCCCGCGCTGCGCGGCATCGACGGCGGGCGCGATCACGTGACCTATATCGGGACGGCGTCGAAAATCCTCACGCCCACGCTGCGGGTCGCCTGGATGCTTCCGCCGCCCAGGCTGCGGAATGTCGTCGCCGACGCGCTGGAGCGCAGCGGTGAATCCGTCTGTGGGGTAACCACTCTCGCTTTGGCCCGGTTTATCGAGTCGGGTGCGCTGACCCGACACCTCGCCCGGGCGGCACGTACCTACTCGGCGCGGCGGACGGCGCTTGTCGGTGCGCTGGGCCGCCGGGGCGCGGGCATCGAACTGGCCGGTGTCGAGGCGGGCCTGCACATGGTGGTGCGGCTGGATGACGGGGCCGACGACATCGCGATGGCTGCCGCACTCAGTGACCGAGGGGTCACGGTGTCGCCGCTGTCGGCGTTCTTTTCGGGCTTCTCGGACGTCGCCGGCGCCCGGGGTCTGGTGTGCGGATATGCGCGTCTGCCCGAGACTCAGGCCGATGCGGTGGCCGAGCTCATCGCGGACGCGATCAGTCAATCCTGAGCGGCGCTCATGACTTCGCTGCGGCGTCGCGTGCTGCACGGTCCGGGAGGTCGGCGCCGGGCCGTGCCACCGTCAACGCCGCCGACAGCGCCGCGGACCTCAGGACACCTTCGAGCGTCTCGGTGCCGATCCGGGACAGGTCGCGGCGGCGGTCCGCGCCCAGCAGGCCCAACGACCACACCGCGTCGAGCAGGCCCGTCATGAAGGCGTCGCCGGCCCCGACGGTGTCCACCACCTGGACCGATCGGGCCGGGACCGACACCGAACCGGCCCGGCACACGGCGAACGCCCCACGCTCACCCGACGTCACCGCGACGATTGACGGGCCGACCTCCAGCCACGCCCGCGCGATCTGCTCGGGGGAGTGCCGGGGGTCCATCCAGCGCAGGTCTTCCTCGGACGTCTTGACGATGTCGGCCCGTTCGACGAGTCGGTCGATACGCCCGCGCGCGATGTCGTCGTCCCGGATCACGTCCGGGCGGACATTCGGGTCGAAGGTGAGGGTCGCCGACATCCGGTAGGCGTCGAGCAGTGCGGCGGTGGCGCGGCACCCCGGTTCCAGCACGGTCGCGATCGAACCGGTGTGCACCAGCAGCGGGGTCGCCACCTCGGGTGTGCCGGTCAGCTGCCAATCGATGTCGAATTGGTAGTGGGCCGATCCTGCGGCAGTCAGCGTCGCCATTGCGGTGGGTGTCCGGCTGGCGCCGGTGCTTCCCGAAACCAGTTGTACGCCAGAATTTTCCACATACTTGACGATGCGCTTGCCGCGGTCGTCGTCGGCGATATGGGTGAGGAAATCGACGCCGCGGCCAAGCCGGCCGAGACCGACGGCGACATTGAGTGGACTGCCGCCGACGTACTCTCCGACGACGCTGCCATCTCGCTCGACGATGTCGATCAATGCCTCGCCGATGACCAGGGCCCGGCTCATGGCTCCATGGTAGGTGGCTTGGGCTAGAGCCGTCCGGCGATGAACCCAGCCGCCTGATCCGGATATGGCGGAAGCTCATATGCGCTGTGCGCCGCGCGGGCGCGCCCACCCTCGACACAGATCGGATCGCCCGCGCTGCACAGGTCGATGGCCCGCCCGGCGAACTGACCGGTGCTCGACAGCGGCGTGCCGAACCGGTTGCCGGGATTGCCGAACACCGCGACCGCAGCGACCCGGTCGGCGCTGTAGGGCGGCAACGCGGGAGCCGAGCCGATCGTGCCGATCCGGTCACCGATCGGCGGTACGCCCGCCAACATCGAAACTGCCGCTGCGCCTTGCGAGAATCCACCGAGCACGACGCGGGTGTCGGGACATTGGTCGGCCAGCCAGGCGATGTGTCCGGCCGCGTCATTCGCGGCTTCCGCGGTGGTCAGGAAGTTGAGCCCGGCCGGATAGTTCACCCCGTACACACCGAGGCTGCGCGGCGCGATCCTCGGCGCGAGTTGGTCGACCAGGGCCTGGCCCACCCGGCCGATCCCGGGCGGCTCACCGGTGCCGCGGGCGAAGACCACCTCGACATCCGAGCAGGGATCGGCCGATGCCGCGGGTACCGGGCCGATGAGAACGGCCGTCGTGGGCAGCAATACGGCGGCGGCCATCCGCAGGAGCCCACCGAGCACTCTGTTCAACGCCATCAGGCCATGCTCACACGTCGACGGGGCCGGTGTCTTGGATGTGCGTGCAAGCAGTGCCGTCATTGCACGTCCCATCGCCGCATCAGGAGTTCGTCAAGTTCAGTGGCGAAATCTCCGGGAGGATCGAGAGTGCCTTCGTAGGCAAGTGTCACCTGGCCTGCCGGGAGGCAGCTGTTCACGCAGTAATACAACTGCCCCGAATCGTTCGTGAACCACATCACCTGCGAGGGCTCGGCCCCAATCTCGTCGAAACTCTCGGTCGAGAACCAGTCGTATCCTTCAAAGCTTTCCCAGGCGTCTGGGCGCAGGATCCCGTAGGACTCCCAATCCTGTGCAGTGAATCCCGGATGAACCTCACGCAAGAATGTCCTCACCGCACTGGGGAAGCACTCGAAGAACTCTGGCAGGGGCTGTTCGAGGCCGGCAGGATCCCAACCCAGCCACAACGCGGGAAACCCGTCTCGCGCTTGACCGGCCACATAGATGAGAACGTTCTCGGATACACCACCGAGTTCCCGTCGAAAGACCCTCACGTCCGAGAGTTGCTCGCGGAACTTCCTGGTAAACCCTGGCAGAAGTTCCATGAAATCAGAGCCCCACAACGACAACGCGTGGCTGCATCTGTCGGTTGCGATGGAGGCGGATGCAATCGGTCTCCAGTCGGGCGGTATCTCCGCCAGGTCGGGTGATTGCGCCTGGACCAGTGTCCACGTGGCGTCCCCGCCGCTGACCTCGGCGAGAATGTCGTTGATGTGGTGTTCCGTCACTGCGGTCTCCTGGTAGTAGGGCTCCGAGGCCTGCATCAGGTTTTGCCAGTCGATCATCCTTGGTGAGGTGTCCGATAGGCGATCTGGTTTCGGCACCCGCGTATAGGTTGGGCAGATGGAGCGCTATGAGCGGGTTCGGCTGACGAACCCCGACAAGGTGCTCTATCCCGCCACCGGCACCACCAAAGCCGAAGTGTTCGACTACTACCTCACCATCGCCGAGGTGATGCTTCCTCATATGGCAGGCCGCCCGGTGACCCGAAAACGTTGGCCCAACGGGGTGGCAGCGACGTCGTTCTTCGAAAAGCAGCTGGCGTCTTCGGCTCCGAGTTGGCTGGAGCGCGGCAGCATCGCGCACAAGTCCGGCACCACCACGTACCCGATCATCAACACCCGCGAGGGGCTGGCCTGGATCGCGCAGCAGGCCGCGCTGGAAGTGCATGTGCCGCAATGGCGGTTCGCCGCCGATGGCAGTCAGGGCCCGGCCACCCGCATCGTGTTCGACCTCGATCCGGGTGAGGGCGTCACCATGCCGCAGTTGTGCGAGGTGGCCCAGGCGGTGCGCGATCTCATGGGCGATATCGGCCTGACGACATATCCGCTCACCAGTGGCAGCAAGGGCCTGCATCTGTATGTGCCTCTGGCCGAGCCGATCAGCTCCCACGGAGCCTCGGTGCTGGCCAAACGGGTGGCCCAACAACTCGAGCAGTCGATGCCGACGCTGGTCACCGCCACCATGACCCGCAGTGTGCGGGCGCAGAAGATTTTTCTGGACTGGAGCCAGAACAGCGGATCCAAGACCACGATCGCGCCCTATTCGCTGCGTGGCCGCGAATTTCCGACCGTCGCCGCGCCCCGCACGTGGGACGAGATCGGCGACCCGGATCTGCGTCATCTGCGATTCGATGAAGTGCTGCAACGAGTTTCCGACGATGGCGACCTGCTGGCCGGGCTCGACGAGGACGCACCCCGGGTCGACAAGCTCACCACCTACCGCAGCATGCGCGATGCGGGTAAGACCCCCGAGCCCGTACCCCAGGACATTCCCGCGACCGGAAACAACGATCGGTTCGTGATCCAGGAACATCACGCCCGGCGGCTGCACTACGACCTACGGCTGGAACGCGATGGCGTGCTGGTGAGTTGGGCGGTGCCCAAGAACCTGCCCGAGACCACCGCGGTGAATCACCTTGCCGTGCATACCGAAGACCACCCGATCGAGTACCTGGCCTTCCACGGCTCGATCCCGAAGGGGGAGTACGGCGCCGGCCACATGGTCGTGTGGGACACCGGCACCTACGAGGCGGAGAAGTTCCGGGTCCCCGACGATCCCGACGCCCGCAACGGCGAGGTCATCTTCACCCTGAGCGGCAACCGGATCGACGGCCGTTACGCGCTGATCCAGACCGAGGGCAAGAACTGGCTCGCGCACCGGATGAAGGACCAGAAGTCGGCGGTGCCGGAGCCCAAGGATTTCGCACCAATGCTCGCCACCGAGGGCTCCGTGGCGAAACTCAAGGCCGGCCAGTGGGCGTTCGAGGGCAAATGGGACGGCTACCGGCTGCTGGTGGACGCGGATCACGGCCGCCTGCAACTGCGTTCCCGCAGCGGGCGCGACGTCACCGGCGAGTACCCGCAATTGCAGGCGCTGGCCGCCGATCTCGCCGACCACCATCTGGTGCTCGACGGTGAGGTGGTCGCACTCGACGACTCCGGTGTGCCCAGCTTCGGTGAGATGCAGAACCGGGCCCGCTCCACCCGCGTCGAGTTCTGGGCCTTCGACATCCTGTGGCTCGACGGCCGCTCCTTACTGCGCGCCAAGTATTCCGACCGGCGAAAGCTGTTGGACGCGTTGGCTGCCGGCGGCGGGCTGATTGTGCCCGAGCCGCTGCCCGGTGACGGCCCGGAGGCCATGGAGCATGCCCGCGAGCACCGGTTCGAAGGCGTCGTCGCCAAGAAACGTGACTCGACGTATCAGCCCGGCCGGCGGTCCGCGTCCTGGATCAAGGACAAGATCTGGAACACCCAGGAAGCGGTGATCGGCGGCTGGCGCCAGGGCGAGGGCGGACGCACCAGCGGCATCGGTGCGCTACTGCTCGGTGTCCCGGGCCCCGACGGACTTCAGTTCGCCGGCCGGGTCGGTACGGGGTTCACCGAGAAGGAACTAGCCAAGCTGAAAGGCATGCTGGCGCCGCTGCACGCCGAGGAATCGCCGTTCGACAAGCCGTTGCCGAAGCTCGACGCCAAAGGGGTCACGTTCGTGCGGCCTGTGCTGGTGGGGGAGGTGCGCTACAGCGAGCGCACCACCGATCACCGGTTGCGCCAACCTAGTTGGCGTGGGCTGCGGCCGGACAAGACTCCGGACGAGGTGGTCTGGGAGTAATCGCGTAGTCGCACGTCAGTCGTCCTCACCCACCGCGAGCTTGACAGAGCCCCGCGTCTCTTCGCCCTTCAACTTCTTGATGATCCACGGCAGGTACGGCACTAGGAATGCGACGACTGCGAGCGCGAGGATGATCGCCGATGTGGGATGGGTGACGAAGACGCTCCAGTCGCCGTTGGAGGCGGTGAGGGCGCGGCGGAACTGGTTTTCCAGGTTTGGTCCGAGGATGGCGCCGAGAATGACCGGTGCGATGGGGAAGTCGTAGAGACGCATGAACAGTCCGACGATGCCGACTGCGTAGGCGATCAGGATATCCATGGCGCTGCCCGACACGGAGTAGACGCCGAGTGTGGCGAACACCAGAATCCCGGCGTACAGGGCGGGGCGCGGAATCTGAAGGACCTTCACCCACAGCCGGATCAGCGGAAGGTTCAGGAGCAGGAGCATCACGTTGCCGATGTAGAGCGATGCGATCAACGCCCAAACCAGCCCGGACTGCTTCTCGAAGAGCTGCGGTCCCGGCTGAAGGTTGAAGATCTGGAACGCCGCGATGAGTACGGCAGCCGTTGCCGACGTCGGCAGACCGAGGGTCAGCAGCGGCACCAGGACGCCGGAGAACGACGCGTTGTTGGCGGCCTCGGGCCCGGCGACGCCTTCGATGGCGCCTTTGCCGAACTCGCCCTTGCCTTTCGAGCGTTTCTTCTCGTAGGTGTACGAGAGGAAAGTCGGTATCTCGGCGCCGCCGGCGGGCAGGACGCCGAACGGAAAGCCGAATGCGGTGCCACGCAGCCAGGGCCGCCAGGAGCGGCTCCAGTCCTTGCGGCTCATCCAGAAGACGTCGCCCTTCTGCGGCGGATCCAGTGGTGCGAGAACGCCGGGCTTGGTGCGACCGCGAACGAGAACGTAGAACGTCTCGCCGATGGCGAAGAGTCCGATGATGAGGATGACCTCGCTGATGCCGTCGTAGAGCAGCGGTTGCCCGAAAGTCAGTCGGGCCTGCCCGGACAGCGAGTCCAAGCCGATCATGCCGAGGGTCACGCCCACCAGGAGCGCCAGCAGGCCGCGCACGAGCGAGCGTCCGACGAGGGCGGTGACCGATACCAGAGCCAGGACCATCAGCGCGGTGTAGTCGGCAGCGGTGAACGTCACGGCGAGCTTGCCGATCGGCTTGGCGACGAAGGTCAGCAGCACCGTGGCGATCGTGCCGGCGACGAACGAGCCGATCGCCGCGGTGGCCAACGCCGCACGTGCTCGCCCGGCCTTGGCCATCAGGTGGCCTTCCATCGCCGTTGCCACGGAGGCGGATTCGCCGGGGGTGTTCAGCAGGATCGACGTTGTCGAACCTCCGTACATGGCGCCGTAATAGATGCCGGCGAACATGATGAACGCGCCTGCGGGATCGTCGAATTGGAAGGTCACCGGCAACAGCAGGGCGATGGTGACCGCGGGTCCGATACCCGGAAGAACACCGACGAGGGTGCCCAAGGTGACGCCCAACGCCGCCAGGAGGAGGTTGGTCGGGGTGAAGACGGTGGCGAAGCCACCCAGGAGATCGGTGAAAACCGTCATAGCGGCAGCAGTCCTGGCGGTAGGTAGATGTTGAGGCCGTAGGTGAAGAGGAAGTAGATCGCCACGGTGAGTACGACGGCGATGACCGCGTCGCGAATGTGGCTGCGACTACCCAGGAGTGCGGCGCACACGCCGAACAGCACCGCGGTCGAGATCAGGTAGCCGATCGGGTCGACGGCGTAGGCGTACGCAACGAGCACGACCACGAGCACGCCGACGCGAAGCAGATGGTCGAACCGTTCGCCGGCCGGCTGATGCCGCCGGCCCGCAAGGGATGCGAGCGCTCCGGAGAGATAGGCAACCCCGAGCAGGGTCCACGCGACCGCGATGACGACGGGCAGGAAGCGCGGTCCCTGCGGCGCCATGGATCCCGGCACCTCCCAGGCCTGCCACAGCAGCAGCCCGCCGATCGCCACGATGGCCACGCCTAGGGCGGCGGGCGCACCCGGCGCGCTGGCGACAATGGTGTCGTCGCTCTCCATGTCGACGCCGCCGCCGGAATCTTCCGACGGTGCGGCGTCGACGTCGTTGTTAGAGAGGTCGTTGTTCGAGACATCGTTGTTGGAGACGCTCACAGCCCAAGCTCCCCGAGGATCGAACCGGTCTGGTCCTGTGCATGGGAGACGAACTTGGCGGCGTCGTCACCGGTGCGGAAGTCGTCGGTCCAGCCGCGCTCCTCGACCAGCTTCTTCCACTGCTCGGTGTCGTGGATCTTGGTGATGAAGGCGGTGATGCCGTCGACCTGGGCCGCGTCCAGACCCGGAGGGGCGAAGATGGCGCGCCAGTTGACGAAGTCGACGTTGAGTCCGGCGCTCTTGAGGGTGGGGGCGGTCTTGCCTGCGACGGTCACCTCGTCGTCGGAACTGATTGCCAGCAGCCGCATTTCGCCGCCTTCGAGCTGGCCTTCGAACTCCGAGATGCCGGACACGCCGACTTTGACGTCACCGGAGAGGATGCCGGCGGTCGCTTCGCCGCCGCCGGAGTAGCCGACGTAGTTCATGTCGCCCGGCGTGAGGCCCGCGGCCTTGAGTATGAGGCCGACGAGGATCTGATCGGAGCCGCCGGCGGAGCCACCGCCGAACACGACCGACTTGGGATCGGCCTTATACGCGTTGATGACGTCGGTCATCGACTGGAACGGGGAGTCGGCGCGCACCACCAGGGCCTCGGCCTCAGAGGTCAGCGTGGCGATCGTGGTGGCGTCGGTGATCGACAGCGGTGACCCGGCCTGCTTGAGGGCGCCGATCATCACCAGGCCGCCGATCATCAGGTTGTTGGGGTTGCCCTTGTCGTTGTTGGTGAGTTCGGCGAGGCCGGTGGCGCCGCCGCCGCCTTCGCGGTTGATGACCTCGATCTTCTTGTCCGTGAGCTTGGCCTCCTGCGCGACCTGCTGCAGTCCGCGTGCGGTCTGGTCCCAGCCGCCGCCGGGCTTGGCCGGTACGAGCAGCTCGACGGGGCGGCTCGGGTAGTTCGCGGCATCTCCACCGCCGCCGTTGCCGCCATCACCGGGTGCGCAGGCGGCGGTGAGTACGACCGTCGCGGCGGTGCCGATGACGACCGCTTTCGATGCCAGGCGACGCAGAGTCGTCGAGTTGTTGGCGTTCTTCATCGAGTGCTCCTCATCACAGCGGGGTGTGTGGCGTACGCTACACCAGAACCATCTAATGGTCTAAAAAAACCGTACAGTGGTTGAATGTGTAGGCGCGCCGCCGCCGGAGGTCCGACCGAAAGGGGCACTTCAATGGCCGAAAACGATCGTCCGGTAGCGAAGTCAGACCGCTTTGAGGCGCATCCACTCGAACGGTTGGCCGGGTTCGGGGCGGCCCTCGTCGCCGACGCCAATGGGACGGTTCGGGGCCTTCGATTCGCGTGTTCAGGCGCAGTGGCCGGACGCGGGTTTCGATGGGAACGCGTTCACCGTGTGGACGCGTGTAGGGGACAACCTGGGCATCCACGAAACCTCTCGCGCGCCCAGGAGCTCGCCGCGACCGGAGCCGCCGAGCGCGTCGTCAACGCCAAGCCGACCCGGTAACGGGCGCCGGCACCTAGTCCAGTCCGGGCAGCCCGATCTCCGAGATGGCCGCGGCGGCCCTGCGGGTGAAGTCGACGTAGCGCGGTACGCGGTCGTCGGTGAAACGGCCGGTCGGTCCGCCCAGCGTCAGCGCGGCCACCACGGTTCCGCGATCGTTCACGATCGGAAACGACAGCCCGGACGATCCGAGCTCACGCTCGCCGTGCACCATCTGGTAACCGCGCTCGCGCCCCTTTTCGATTGCGCTGCGCAGCGTTTCGGCGTAACCCGGGCCATGCGGCGAATCGGCTGCGACGTCGTCGATCAGATCCGGCGCCGACATCAGCAGGATCTTCCCCGCGGCACCTGCCCACAACGGGTACGGCACCCCGAGGGGAATGACGCTGCGGACCGTCGCCGTGCTCTCGCACTGCGCCACCACCACACGGGACAGGCCCTGACGAATGTAGAGGTTGACCGTTTCGCCCGTGTCCGCCGAGAGCTGCCGCATGACGGCTACCACCTCGTCGGGCGGAGTCCACGTCTTCCCGGCCAGCCGCACCCATCGCAGCATCGCGGGACCGAGGCAGTACGTGCCGTCGGGACGCGCGCTCAGCACGCTGCGGGCGCACATGGTGGCAACCAGTCGAACCACGGTCGTCTTGGGCAGTGATGTTCCCTCGACGAGTTCCTTCAACGATCTGACGGGGTGTGCGCTGTCGAACAGCTCGAGCAAGTCGATGACACGGGTGACGCTGCGAACGCCGGCGTCGGCGGACGTCGGCTTCTCGGCAGGATCCAACGCATCAGCGCTCATGGCACCTCGTCTCGGCAGGCGAATGGGTCTCAATCCACTCTACGGTTCCTTCGAACCATTTAGTGACGGCCCGACGAAGAGCAAGCAAACCATCAGACGGATCGAAAAAACCATTCTATGGTTCTGGATGATACAGTCGAGCCGACTAGACACCACATCTCGCGGAGGTCCGCCCATGCAGCTACTCGATGGAATACGAGTCCTCGACCTCACCAACGTCTTGGCCGGTCCGTACGCCAGCTACCAACTCGCCCTCATGGGAGCCGACGTCATCAAGGTCGAAGTCCCGGGAATTGGTGACCTCGCGCGTCAGCTGGGAGCCGACCCCGGGCTGTCCGCACAGCGCATGGGCGCGTCCTTCGTGGCGCAGAACGCGGGCAAGCGCTCCATCACCGTCGATCTCAAGATCCCAGCGGGACGGGAGGTTTTCGAGCGACTCGTCTCGGGCGCTGACGTCCTCGTCGAGAACTTCCGTCCAGGTGTGATGGCCCGACTCGGATACGGCTGGGATGACCTTCGCGCCACCAACCCGAAGTTGGTCTACTGCGCGATATCCGGATTCGGACAGACGGGACCGATGCGCACCCGCCCCGCCTACGACCAGATCATTCAAGGTCTCTCGGGTATGAGCGCGGTGACGGGCACGCCGGAAACCGCGCCGCTGAGAGTCGGTTTCCCAGTGTGCGACACGCTCGGCGGGATGACCGCCGCGATGGCGATCAACGGCGCGCTGGTGGCGCGGAACCGCACCGGCAAGGGTGCCTATCTCGACGTCTCCATGCTCGAGAGCTCACTGACCGCGCTGGGGTGGGTCGTCTCCGATTACCTGATCGCCGGACGTGCGCCCATCGCCAACGGAAATGAAAACCCCACGGGCGCACCGTCGGCGACCTTCGCCACTCGCGCCGGCTCCCTCAACATCGCTGCCAACAAGCAGGAACAGTTCCAAACCCTCTGCAAGTTGATCGGCCGAGAAGACCTCATCGACGATCCTAGGTTCGCCCTGCGCGACGACCGCAAGATGTGGAGAACCGAGCTTCGGGCCGAGCTGGAGGCGGCCCTTGCCGCGAGAACAGCGCGTGATTGGGAACCCCTCCTCAACGACGCCGGGGTGCCCGCGGGCCTGGTCCTTGACGTCACCGAATCGCTCGAACTCGAACAGATCGACCAGCGATCGCTGGTGCACGAGGTCGATCTGCCCGACCGTCGGGCGAAGGTTCTCGGTACCGGCTTCCACGTGAACGGCGAAGCCCTACAACCGAAGTCACCTCCGCCGATGCTGGGCGCCCACACCGAAGAACTGCTGAACGAGCTCGGCTACTCCGACATCGAAATCACGCAACTGAACGGGCAAGGGGCGGTATGACCGGGGGTGAGGCGGGCCGCGCGCTGGCCGACACCAGCGTCGACGACGTGACGGCCTGGTGGCGCACTGAGATCAGCGACGTCACGCCCGGTGTGATCCGCTACCACGGCTACGCCATCGAGGACATCATTCCCTCGACGTCCTACGCCGCCATGGTGTGGCTGATGATTCGCGGTGAGCGCCCGTCGGACTGGCAGGAACGACTCCTCAACGCAGCCTTGGTCGCAGCCGTCGACCACGGTCCGCAAGCGCCCTCGATCGCGGCTGCGCGCATGGCCGCCACCTGCGGCGTCGGCCTCAACAACGTCATCGCGACCGGCGTCGGCATGCTGGGCGACGTGCACGGCGGTGCCGGCGAGCAGTGCATGGAACTCCTGGCAAGACTGTGCGAGGAGGCCGTAGATCCGACGAGTCTGCGGTCTGCCGCGGACCGTGCCGTCGCCCACTACCGAGCTGCGCGGCGCTACGTTCCCGGCTTTGGCCACCGCTTCCACCCTCGCGACCCTCGTCGCGACCCGCTGCTGGCACTAGTCGCCGAAGCGCAGGATGACGGTGCTGTGACGGGCCAATTCCTCTACGCAGCACTGGCTTTGGAGGCGTCGCTGGCTGAGGGTCGAAGCAAGCCCGTGCCGATGAACATCGACGGAGCGACCGCAGTCGTCTATGCCGAGCTGGGTTTTCCGCCCCCGCTGGGCCGCGGCCTGTTCGTGCTCTCACGTTCGGTCGGCATTCTTGCGCACGGCTGGGAACAGACCCAGCAGGGCGGTCGCAACAAGGGGCCCATTCCACGCACGCTCCTCCCGGATTACAACGGGCTTGAGCCCCGAACGTTCGATGACGGCGCCATTCGCAGTCGCTGACAAGTCGCTTCTTATTTGGATCAGGGCATCAGGGCGCCGGAACCGTCGACCGCTTCCCGCAGCCCCCGCGTCGCGAGCTCGTCGGCCAACTCGTTGTCGGCGACCCCTGAATGTCCCTTCACCCAGAACCACTCGACCTCGTGGCGCGCGCAGGCGGCCTGCAGCCGCTGCCACAGGTCGACGTTCTTCACCGGTTGCTTGGCGGCGGTCAGCCAGCCGTTGCGCTCCCAGCCGAGCACCCATTTGGTGATGCCGTTGCGGACATAGGTGCTGTCGGTGTGCAGGTGCACGACCACGGGTCTCGTGAGCGCCTCGAGCGCCATGATGGGCGCGGTCAGCTCCATCCGGTTGTTGCTCGTGGTTCCGGGGTCCCCGCCGAACATCTCGCGAACGTGCTCACGGTGGCGCAGCACCGCGCCCCAGCCGCCGGGGCCGGGGTTAGGCCGGCACCCGCCGTCGGTATGGACGACGACGATGTCGCTGCTCATCACTCCTCCTGTGCTTCACGTAGCAGGCGCACTGCCCTCGGGCCGACGCCGTGTAGGGCCAACAGCCCATCGAGATCTGTGGGCAGATCCGCGAGGACTCGGTAGCCGGCGTCGATGAGCGCACCGGTCGCGGGCCGGCCGATCCGGATGCCGTCGAAGACGGGGCCGCGGTCCGCGGGATCGGTCATGCGCTGAGGATAGGCAACCGCGTCGAGTGGTCGGCGCCCCGACACACGTCAGTGATGGTGAGTCGCCGAGATCACCGCCGTGTGCACCGATATACCGAGGTCGCGGTGCCGGAGCGTGCTGATCCGGCGCCCCGGCTGGACCGCGTCCTTGACCGGTGCGGTGCGATCGCCGAAGTACGAGGCCGTTCCGTCGATGTCCGCCACCACGTACGTGATTCCCCACAGCGTCGAGGGGCCGTCACTCGCCGTCTCTGGGGAACCGACGACCTCGATGATCACGTCGCCGAAGCGGAAGAAGATCTGACGCATCCGCCGTCCGCCGAGTTCGGTGTCCCGTTCCCGGCGCGGGTCCACGCCGATGGGCGCCATCGCGGCGACCGTGCGGTCCAGGTCAGGGGAGAGCAGCACGACGTGGTCGATCGCGGTGACGCCGTTCGGGTGGGTCGCCGGCTGTGCGGTGACGGCATCCGATCGCGTGGTGGCGATACCGTCGAGGTCTTCGAAGGTCCCGTCTGGCGGCAGGCCCCCCAACGACCACCCGATGATGCCGGTGCCGCGGTCGCGTCCGACCAGTCGAATGCGCACGCCGCCGACCCGGCAGATCGGATCGGCGCCCGCGCCGGAATCAACGGTGAACCCCGCGCGGGTCCAGGCGTCTGGTGGGTCAGCGACTTCGAGCTCGCCGATGGTGACGGTCATCGACGTCGGATCTTATCCGGCCCGCTGTCACCGGCGGGGCGGACGCAGAACTCTCATCGCCAATCGCATCACCGGTTCGGGCACGTGATCCTTGGCCGACAGCGCTGCATCGGCGGCCCGGGTCCGCAGCGGTGTGCCGCGCCCGAACCAGCGGTTCAACGGCCCGCCGGACGGCTCCAGGTCGACGTGCAGCGGCGGCTTGCCGTCGGCGGCGCCGAGCGCATGCGCGATGACGATGCGCTGGATCTCGCTGGTGCCCTCAAAGATGGTGTACAGCTTTGCATCCCGGTACCACTTCTCGACGGGATGATCTGTGACGTAACCCCAGCCGCCCATCGTCTGGATGGCCTGTTCGGTGGTGCGGACTGCCACCTCGCTGGCGGCCAGCTTCGACATCGATCCCTCGCCGCGGTCGAACGGCACCCCGGTGGCGGCCATCCAGGATGCCCGCCACGTGAGTAACCGGGCGGCGTCGATCTGAGTAGCCAGGTCGGCGAGTGGAAATGCGATGCCCTGGTTGTCGATGATCGGAGCGCCGAAGGCAATCCGGCGGTTCGCGTATTCGGTGACGTATTCGAGTGCGGCCCTGGCGATTCCGAGGGCCTGCGCGGCCACCATCGGCCGGGTCTGTTCGAAGGTCCCCAGTGTGGCGGAGGCGGAATTCTGGGCGCCCGCGACGAGTTCGCGCGCTCGCGCCAGCTTGTGCTCGAGTTTCTCCTGACCGCCGAGCAGATTGTCGGCGGGAACTCGGACGCCGTTGAACTTCAGCTCGGCGGTGTGCGAGGCCCGGCAGCCGAGCTTGTCGAGTTTGCGCACCATTTCCAGCCCCGGTGTGCCGCCCTCGACGATGAACAGCGCCTGCCCCTTGTGGCCGAGCTCCTTGTCGACGACCGCGTTGACCACGTGCACATTGGCGATGCCGCCGTTGCCGATCCACATCTTGTGGCCGTTGATGATCCAGTCCGCGTCCGCCCCCGGGCCACTGCGGACGGCGTAGGTGCGCAGGTTGCGCACATCGCTGCCGCCCTCGGGTTCGGAGATCGCCAATGCCGCCAGCTTGAGGTCACCCGGGGTGCCGAAGCATTCGGGCGCCCACCGCAACATCTGTTCCGGCGAGGCGGCCTGGCCGATCGCCGACAGTGCCAGGGCCGGCATGACGACGGCCAACCCGATGCCCGCGCAGCCCCAGAACAGTTCCTCCATGAACATCGGCAGCGACAGTCCGGTCGGGTCGCCGATCAGATCGCGGTAGAACAGCGGACTGTAGAAGCCCCGAGCCGCGGCTTCTTCCAGCACCGGCCACGGAAACTCCTGCCGCTGGTCGTAGTCTGCCGCGACCGGACGGACCACCTGTTCGGCGAACTGATGCGTCCGGCGGGCCAGGTCGTGCTGAGCGGCGGTAGGAGTGATGTCGAATGCCACGCGGGTGGGATACCCGCTGTGGACGCCGCCGAACTTGTGGACCTCAGTCGGACGTCTGGCCGGCGTCGGCGATTCGCCGTCGCGCTTCGGCCGGCGAAATGCGGAGCCTCCTGGCGAGCACCCCGGCCGGGTCGAACCGCGGCGGCGACGCGTTGTCGGTGGCGACCATCCGCCCCAGCAGCCGTTGTTGAGCAGTCGCCAGTCGTCTCTCACCGGCGTCGAGCCGGCTCAGAACCTCGTGGAGCTCCGCCCGCGACAGGGCATGCACCGCCAGCGCGTCTATCTCCTTGCAGGCGGCGTTCAGGTGATCGAGGGCATCACCGACGATCGTCCGCTCGATGTCCCTCTCGGAAATCATTATCGAACTCATGTTCGGAACCGTACGCCGACCCACCGACAAGCCGAGCGCTCGCGCGGGCTTCAGCCCAAAACAATCGGCCGCACAACATTGTGCGGCCGATTGTCGGCTTGATTTTCGCGCGAACCGTTAAATCCGGTTTCGCGCTTCAACAAATGCGTGCCCGGTTTTATTCCCCACTCAGCAGGCGACGTCGACGTATGCCGTCTTTGAAATGACGGTGGTATTGATCGAACTTCCGCCCCTGGAGTCGTTGGTGGCGATGGTCTGCCCCTGGCGCACACCGAGCACGGTGCAGTTGGCCAGTGGCGCCGCGCCGGTGCGGTTTACGATGACGTGATAGCCGCTGGTCTGGAGGCTTTTCACGGTTTGTTCGGCCGACTGTCCGGTCGGAGCGGCGGCGGCGACGCCCCCGAGGAATGTTCCCGCGGCGAGCGTTCCCGCGACTAATGTGGCGATGGTATATGACTTCATTTCCCAACCCTCCGTTGCAGGCCGCCGGAAGTCCCACTACTTCCGGGTTATGACCTATTACGTTTAATCGGGAATCAGGTTCGAAAATTCCAGAATTCTCAGGTGAATATGCGAATTTTCTCAGAATTGCCGGTGTCCGGACGGTTTCGGCTCAGCTCTCCTCAACGGTGATCCGGAGTCGCGGCTTGCGCTGGGATTCGGAGCTGTCCACGCGATCCCACACCGCATCCACGAGGGGCGCCAGCCGCATCTCACGTACCAGGGCCGCCAACGATCTGGGTCGGGTTTTCCCCCGACGGGCGGGCCTACGCGGCGGCGCGGGTCAACAAGATTCACGGTGGTACAAGCGAAATCATGAAGAAGATCATCAGTCGACCACTGTGACCACTCCGACCGCGAAGACGGGCTCAGGTGAGCGCGAGCTGTGCCATCGTTGAAGTATGAGTAGTGACGGGTACAGCGTCGATGACGACGACCAGTTGACTCAAGAGGACACTCTGCTCGACCGGGGTGTCGACGATCTGCTCGACGAGGGTTACTCGCCGCCCGATCGCTGGCGCGCACCACGCGACCACGAGACCCTCGATGAGCTGCTGGCCGAGGAAGAGCCTGATCCCGCGATGCAGCTCGCCGATTCCGACGACCCCGACGAGCAGGCCGGCGATGACGAGGTCGGGGACCGGCGTTCCGGTCGCCTGGTCGCCCCCAACGCCGGGTTCGGCGTGGACGACGAGGCGGAGCTGCTCGGGACTGACGTCGGCATCGACGGCGGTGCGGCCTCTGCCGAAGAGGCCGCGGTCCACATCATCCCGCCTTCGTCACCGGGTAGCGGTCCGTTGTTCTAGTGCCACCGACACGGTGAACACCAGCAGGCCGCCGACGGCCAGCACTGCGCCCGCCGCGGCGGGCGCGGTGTAACCGAGGCCGGCTGCGATCACCAGACCGCCCACCCAGGCGCCCGTGGCATTGCCGATGTTGAGCGCGGAATGGTTGAGTGCGGCGGCCAGCGTCTGCGCATCGTGGGCGACGTCCATCAGCCGGGTCTGCAGGGCGGGGCCGACGGCCGAGCCCGCCACACCGACACCGAACAACAGCGGCAGCGCGGTCCACGGGTTGTGCGATCCCATCGAGAACGCGGCCAGCAGTACCGCCAGCGAGCCCAGCGCCAGGTACAGCGCACGAACCACCGAGATGTCGGCCAACCGGCCGCCGATCAGGTTGCCGACGACCATGCCGAGGCCGAACACCATGAGCGCCACCGGAACCAGTGACCGCGGCAGTCCGGTCACGTCGGTCATCGTGGTGCTGATGTAGGTGTAGACCGCGAACATGCCCCCGAAGCCGATCATGCCGACGAGCACGGCGAGCCACACCTGGGGTCGGCGCAGCGCACTGAGTTCGGTCAGCGGACTGGTGACGTGCATGGACCGCAGATGCCGGGGCAGCCACCGCCACTGAGCGGCCAGCGTGATCAGGCCGATGCCGACCACCAGGCCGAACGCACTGCGCCAACCCAGCGCCTGACCGAGCCAGGACGCCAAGGGGACGCCCAGCACCGTCGCGACGGTCAGGCCGCACAGCACATAGGCCACGGCCTTGGCCCGGTTCTGTGGACCCATCAGGTGGGCGGCGGCCAGTGCGGCGATCCCGAAGAACGCGCCGTGCGGCAGGCCGGCGACGAACCGGGCGATCACCAGGGTCGGGTAGGTCGGCGCCAGCATGCTTGCCACATTGCCGAGGGTGAAGACCGCCATGAGGGTGAGCAGCAGAGCCTTGCGGGGCCACCGCGCGGTGAGGGCGGCGATGACGGGCGCGCCGACGACGACGCCCAGCGCATAGGCGGAGATGACGTGGCCTGCGGTGGGCTCGGTGATGCCGAACCCCGTCGCGATATCGGGCAGTAGGCCCATTGCGACGAATTCCGTGGTGCCGATCCCGAAGCCGCCGAGGGCCAGGGCGAACACTGCGAGCAGGCGCACCGTGGGGTCGGGAGCGACGATTGAGCGCGCACGTTCGAGGGAGGTCGTCATTCGCAGGCTTTCCGAGTTTTGCGTCTCCGGCTTTCGGGGGTGGCCGGACTGAGCTCTCGGGCAGCATTGGGCGAGAACGGCGGGTGCAACGCTAACGGGGCGGCGAGTGTTCCCTCAAGCCGCGGTTCGATGGTCCCGTTTTCCACACCTGGGCTGTCGGTCGGCGCCGGACACGACCCAGGTGTAGAAAACGGCGCAATGAAAGCGCCCTAGACCTTGGCGATGACGTTCTCGGCGAACTTCTCCAGGTGGCGGATCTTGCGATCGAGCGGCTCGGGGTCGTCGCCCATGATGTAGGGCACGCGGAAGCCCACGATCACGTCGGTGACGCCCTTGTCCTCGAGCCGTTTGATGCCGTCGAGGCTGTACGCGTCGCCTGAGATCACGTGGACCTCGAACGGACCGGTCTGGCCCTCCTCCTCGCGGAGCTCGTTCAGCCGGGTCAGCAGCTTGTCGAGTTCCTCGGGGCTGCCGCCGCCGTGCATCCAGCCGTCGTTGCGCGCCGCGCGGCGCAGGGCCGCCTCGGCGTGCCCGCCGACGAGGATGGACACCGGCTTCGACGGCGCCGGGGTCATCTTGGTCTTGGGGATGTCGTAGAACTCCCCGTGGTATTCGAAGTACTCACCGCTGGTCAGCCCGCGGATGATGTCGATGCACTCGTCCATCCGCTTGCCGCGCCGAGCGAACGGCACGCCCATCAACTCGTAGTCCTCGGGCCACGGGCTGGTGCCGACCCCGAGCCCCAGCCGGTTGTCGAACAACGCATTGAGCGAGCCGACCTGCTTGGCCACCAGGGCGGGCGGGCGGATCGGCAGCTTGAGCACGAAGAAGTTGAACTTGAGCGTGGTGGTGACCGCGCACAGGGCCGAGGCCATCACGAAGGCTTCGACAAATGCCTTGCCGTCCAGGAACTCCCGGTTGCCGTCCGGGGTGTACGGGTACTTGGAGTCGGATTCGAAGGGGTAGGCGACGCTGTCGGCAATCGTCATGGCGTGATAGCCGGCCGCCTCGGCCGCCTGGGCCAGCGGGATGTAGTAGGTGGGATCGGTCATGGCTTCGGCATAGGTGAACCGCATGGCGTACACACTAGAACGTGTTCTAGTTCCGTGGGGCCGATCGGGCAGGCATGATGACCGGGTGCCTGCCTGGCTGACCCGCAACGTCCGGGTGCTGTCGGCGGTGTCCTTCCTGCAGGATGCCGCGAGCGAACTTCTCTACCCGCTGTTGCCCATCTATCTGACGGCCGTGCTCGGTGCCCCGCCCGCGGTGGTCGGTGCGGTGGAGGGCGCCGCCGAGGGCGCGGCCGCGATGACCAAGCTGGCCGCAGGCCCGCTCGGCGACCGATTCTCCAAACGCCCCTTGATCGCCACCGGCTACGGGATGGCAGCCCTGGGCAAGGTCATGGTCGCGGCGGCGAGCGCATGGTCGGGTGTGCTCGCGGGTCGTGTGGTGGACCGGCTCGGCAAGGGTGTCCGCGGCGCGCCACGTGACGCCCTGCTGGTCGCCGATGTCGACGAGGCCGCTCGCGGCCGGGTCTTCGGATTCCACCGGGCGATGGACACCATGGGCGCCGTCGTCGGGCCCCTGCTCGGGTTGGCCGGCTATGAGCTGCTCGACCATCAGATCGCGCCGCTGCTGTGGGTGGCCGTGGTGCCCGCGGTGCTCAGCGTCGCCCTGGTGTTCCTGGTCGCCGAGAAACGTCGGACCGAGCCGCGCAGGGAACGCCAGCCGGTGTTCGCCCGTGTGCGCGACCTGCCCGGACGGTACTGGCGGGTGACGGCCGTGCTGGTGGCGTTCGGCCTGGTGAATTTCCCGGACGCGCTGCTGTTGTTGAGGCTCAACGAGATCGGCTTCTCGGTCGTCGAGGTGATCCTGGCCTACGTCACCTACAACGCGGTGTACGCCGTCTCCAGTTTCCCGGCCGGGCTGCTGGCCGACCGGATCGGCCGGCTGCCGGTGTTCGGTATCGGCCTGGTGTTCTTCGCGATCGGCTACGCCGGGCTGGGGTTGACGACCGATCCGCTGCTGGCCTGGCTGCTGATCGGGGCCTACGGCCTGTTCACCGGCTGCACCGACGGGGTCAGCAAGGCTTGGGTGTCCTCGTTGGTCGGCTCCGACCTGCAGGGTAGTGCGCAGGGAGTCTTCCAGGGGCTCAGCGGATTCGCGATGCTGGGCGCCGGAGTGTGGGCCGGGCTGCTCTGGACCGCTGTTCCAGGTCAACCCGGCCAGCTGCCACTGCTGATCTCAGGGATCTGCGGGGCAGTGTTCGCGGTCGGGTTACTCGGCCGCTCGGTACTTACCCGGCGACGCTGACGTCTGTCCCGTCGGCGCCGTCCAGCTCAAACGGCGGTTCGCCGACGCCGGATACCGAGTGGGTGCCCTGCGAGGTGCGCTCGGTGATGCGGGCGTCGACGGTGCGGGTGCCGATGCTCAGCCGTACCGGCCCGGCCGCGACGGTGCTGGGCGCATCGAGAATCGTTCCGCGCCAGTGGTACTTGCCGTCGATCGGATCCAGGTGGCCGGCCAGCCGCACATTCACCCGGCGATCGCCGTCACCGGTGTCGAGGATGGCGAGCCCGTCGTACACCTCTTCGGTGACGTCGGCCTCGGAACCCGCGCCGGAACCGGCAGCCGCGGTGAGTCGCAGCGGTGTCTTCGCCGGCAGGAAGCCGGAGCGCCGCCACATGCGGCGGCCGATGCGGCCCATCAGTCCGACCTCTTCGAGGAAGGCGGCCAGCGGGGCGAATCCGGAGATCTGCACCTCGCGACGGTGTGCGCTGGCCCGGGCCATCCGGCGGGCGGCGCGGGCGTCCAGGCCGACGCGCGCATACTGCACCTTGTTGGTGAACAGGTAGCGGAAGAACAACCCGCCGACCCCGTTCAGGTTGGCCACCCACACGCGCTGGTACCAACGCATCGACGGAGTGCGCTGGCGCAGGCCGTCACGGGCGAACTGGATGTGGCGGGCCTCCTCGGTGACGTGAATACGCATGAGCCGCTGCACCATCGGCTGCAACTCGGGGTCATCCATCATCTGCCGCTGCAGCGAGTCGAAAATCTCCTCACCGATCAGCGCGGCCACCCACAGCACCGATCCGCGGAAGACGAACGGCAGCGAGTTGATGATCATGCGCTGGTACAGCCGCGGCCGCACCGGCTTGGCGCCGATCTTGTCGATGGCCTTGCCGAACATCACCATGTGACGGGTCTCGTCGCCGAGTTCGGTGAGCTCGTAGTGCGTGGAATTCGAGGTGGGGTCCTGGTGCATCATCTTGCGCAGCAGCGACTGGTTGAGGATGTTCTCGAACCAGATGCCCGCCGAGAGGGTGTTGGCCAGCTCCTCGCGGGACAGCTCGATCTGCTCCTCGCGGGACATGCTGTCCCACAACGGGGTCCCGTACAGCGACACGATCCTCGGCGGCAAGAAGAACTTGTCCGGATCGATCGGCGCCTGCCAATCGATGTCCACCACCGGCGCGTACGACTTGCGAACCGAACCCTTGAGCAGGCGTTCTGCGAACGCATCCCGCCGCGCGGCGTTGGCCGAGCCTCCGCCGGGTCTGACCGAAGTTGTCACCGTTGACGTTCCCTTCGTTTGTGGTCCCCCTCTTTCCGACGGTAGGGACCGACAATGCAAGATGTCAATACCCCGGGTACCGGATACTTGGGGTCCCCGGTTTCGGTTCGGTTAATCTTCGACAGTGCGTCGCATCCATGTCATCGGAATCGGAGCCGGTGATCCGGACTTCGTCACGGCCCAGGCCGTTTCCGCGCTCAACGACACCCAGGTGTTCTTCGCGATGGACAAGGCCCCGCGTCGGGCCCGCACGCGAGGAGGACAAACGGCGGAAGCCGCCGACGATCTGGTCGCGGTGCGCAAGCAGATCTGCGACCGGTTCATCACCGAACCCGGCTACCGTTTCGTCGAGCTGGTCGACCCGCCGCGCGCCGCGGCCGACGACGCACCGGGTTACCGCCAGGTCGTGGCGGACTGGCATGCCGAGCGGGCCCGGATCTGGGCCGAGGCCATCGAAACCGAACTCGACGCCGACGGCGTCGGGGCCTTTCTGGCCTGGGGGGATCCGTCGCTGTACGACAGCACGCTGCGGATCCTGGAGATGGTCGGGCAGCACGTCGAGTTCACCTACGACGTCATCCCCGGCATCACCGCGATCCAGGTGCTGACCGCACGGCACCGTATCCCGCTCAACGACGTCGGCGAACCGGTGCTGATCACCACCGGGCGCCAGTTGCGGGAGCACGGGCTGACCGGAAGCGCCGTGGTGATGCTCGACGCCGACTGCACGTTTACGCAGTGCCCGCCGCAGACCCGGATCTGGTGGGGCGCCTATCTGGGTACGCCTGACGAGTTGCTCTATGCGGGAACGGTCGAGGAGATCGGCGACGAAATCGTTGCTGCGCGTGCCGAAGCCAGAACCCGTCACGGCTGGATCATGGACACGTACCTACTGCGCTCGGCAGACTAGACCGCCATGAGCTCATTTCTCCTGCGCGCCGCGATAACCGGATTCGCGCTCTGGGTGGTCACTCTCGTCGTGCCGGGGATCTACTTCATCGGCGGTGACTCGACCATCGCCAGGGTCGGCATCATCTTCGTCGTCGCGGTGATCTTCGGTCTGGTCAACGCGTTCGTCAAGCCGATCGTGCAGATCCTGTCGATCCCGCTCTACATCCTCACGCTCGGCCTGATCCATATCGTGATCAATGCGCTGATGCTGTGGATCACCTCGTGGATCACCGATCACACCACGCACTGGGGCCTGCACATCGACCAGTTCTGGTGGACCGCCATCTGGGCGGCGATCGTGCTGTCGCTGGTGAGCTGGCTACTGTCGTTCGTCAAGGCTCTCGCGTAGGGCGCACGCCTGCTCGGTCAGCGCCGCCGCGGTGTCTGCCGCCGCGTCGGCGCCGGCCTCGGTGTCGCCGTCGTGCTCGGCACCCCAGCAGGCCGCCAGCGTGCGGTAGGCGAGTTGTTCGGTGGCCACGACCGTCGGCCACATGCGTTCGGCCCCAAGGCGTTGCGCGGGTGATCCGCCGACACTGGCGTCATAGGCCGGCAGCAGTTCCATCGCCCGCAGCTGCAGATCCCGCCGCTCGGTGCGGGCGGCCGGTGACGTGGCGTCGTCTGCCGCCAGGTGAGGCAAGGTCGCGGTGACCGCGTCGAGCGTGCCCGTGATCGCCTTCGGCAGGCCGGTCGGGTGGCGCAGACGTTGGGTCGCCCAGTACACCGCCAGGGCAACCGCACATCCGATCAGGGTGTCGCTGCCGCGGGTCAGCAGCAGTTCGCCGAGATTGTCGACGGGTTGGCCGCCGGAGGCGATGGTGAGGGCGGCGGGCGTGATGAATACGACGGCCAGAGTGTAGTTGCGCAGCACGTACATCTCGATGGTGAACTGCAGCGCACCGATCACCAGTACCAGCCACAGACCTTGCGGGTGCAACGCGAGGATCACCCCGGCCACGCCGAGTCCGAGCCACGTGCCGAGCGTCCGTTCGACCCCGCGAGCCACGGTGCGTTGCCAGTCGAAGCCCTGATGCAGCATCAGCACCGCGGCGGCCATGGCCCAGTACGCGTGGGTCATGGTCAGGGCCTGCGAGATCAGCACGGCGATGACGCCCGAGAACAACACCGCGACGGCGACCCGCGCCGCGAGTTGCAGCGACACCGAACCCGGCGTCAGCGCCCGGCGCAGCAGTTGCACGACGCTGGGCCGGCCGAGCGGAACTCCTTCGGCGCCATGTTCATCGGTGATCGCGTCGGCGGGCACGGTGGCCAGATGGCGGGCCAGGGCGGCGCCGTCGAATGCCAGCGGCTCACCGGCGTCGGCGGCGCGCATGGCCTCGGCGAACAGCACGTGCAGCCGCCGGTTGACGACCCGCAACCGATACAGCGCCTGGTCCGGTTTCGGTTGCACCGGTTGATAAGTGACCAGCGTGACCCACGCGGTGTGCAGCAGGAGCGCGGCCCGGTGTCGAGTGTCGGCTGCGGGGTTTTCGACGTAGGCCGCGACGGCGCCGGCAGCCGCGGCCACCGCAGCCTTCTCCGGTCCGCGTGGACGGACCAGTGCGCCGGACATGTGCACCAGCCAGGAGAACGCGCCGCCCGCGAGGACCAGCGTGGCGTGATGAGCCGGGCTCAGGTGCAGCGTGGCCGGGGTGCCGGTGCCCGCCGCGCACGCCAGCACCACCATGTAGGCCCCGGGTGGTCCGACGCTCAGGGCATGACAGACCAGGGTGGCCACCGCGGCGATCATCGTCACAGTCAGCACGCCGAGCCAGGGTGTCGACGATGCCCAGTCCCCGAGGGCCACCGCGGCCGCGAAGCTCACGACGACCACCGCCAGGAACCCGCCTCGGTTCAGATACGGGCGGCCACTGCCGTACAGGGAGGTGAAGCCGCCGATGGTGGCGATCAACCCGGCGGTGGTGTCGCCGGCCAGCCAGCCCACCAGAACCGGTACGGCCATGCAGATTCCGGCGCGCAGTGCGAACGGCCACCGGCGCGGCACGCTGTTGATCACGAAGATGTGCCGCAGCGGGTTGGTCGCTCGGGGAGCAGGCCGGTTGGACATGTCTACAGCATGCTCGGCGTTTCGCTGACACACTGGAGCCATGCCTGAACTGCCCGAAGTCGAGGCGTTGGCCGATCATCTGCGCCGGCATGCGACGGACCGGGTGGTCACCCGGATCGACGTGTCCGCGCTGTCGGTGCTCAAGACGTTCGATCCGCCGACGACGGCGTTGCACGGCCAGACCGTCACCGGAGCGAACCGCTGGGGTAAGTACCTCGGTATCGAATTGGGCGCGGAGTCGGGGCCTCTCTATCTGATCACGCACCTGTCCCGGGCGGGTTGGTTGCGTTGGTCGGACAAACTGGCGACGACGCCGCTCAAGCCGGGCAAGGGGCCGATCGCCCTGCGCGTGCACCTTGGAGACGGGCTGGGTTTCGACCTGACCGAGGCCGGGACGCAGAAGCGGTTGGCGGTCTGGATCGTCTCCGATCCACTCGACGTGCCGCAGATCGCGGCGCTCGGGCCCGATGCGTTGTCGCTGGATTCGGCCGGGTTGGCCGGTGTGCTGGCCGGGCAGGGCGGACGGATCAAGACGGTGATCACCGATCAGAAGGTGATCGCCGGGATCGGCAACGCCTACAGCGACGAGATCCTGCACGTGGCCAAGCTGTCGCCGTTCGCGACCGCGGGCAAGCTGACCGACGCCCAACTCTGCGCGCTGCATGACGCGATGATCTCGGTGCTCACCGATGCGGTGACGCGGTCGGTGGGCCAGCAGGCCGCGACGCTCAAGGGGGAGAAGCGGTCTGGCCTGCGGGTACACGCCCGCACCGGGCTGCCGTGCCCGGTGTGCGGGGACACCGTGCGGGAGGTGTCTTTTGCCGACAAGTCGTTCCAGTACTGCCCGACGTGTCAGACCGGCGGCAAGGTGCTGGCCGACCGGCGGATGTCGCGACTGCTCAAGTAGACCGCGTTTTTGACAGTTGTCTAACTCGGTTATCCTGCAGCGATGACCCGTCAGAAGATCCTCATCACCGGTGCCAGCTCCGGACTGGGCGCGGGCATGGCCCGTCAATTCGCAGCCAAGGGCCGGGACCTGGCGCTGTGTGCCCGTCGTACCGAGCGGCTCGACGAGCTCAAGGCCGAGCTGGCCGACCGGCACCCCTACATCAAGGTCGCGGTCGCCGCGTTGGACGTCAACGACCATGAGGCTGTGCCACGGGTGTTCGGCGAGCTGTCCGAGGAACTCGGCGGCATCGATCGCGTGATCGTCAACGCGGGCATCGGCAAGGGCTGGCCGCTGGGCGAGGGCAAGCCGTGGGCCAACAAGGCCACCATCGAAACCAACCTGATCGCCGGCCTGGTACAGATCGAGACGGCGCTGGAGATGTTCAAGAAGTCCGGAAGCGGTCACCTCGTGTTGATCTCGTCGGTGCTGGGCAACACCGGTGTGCCCGGCGGCAAGGCCGCCTACTGCGCTTCGAAGGCCGGGATGACATCACTGGGAGAGTCGTTGCGCGCCGAGTACGACAAGGGCCCGATCCGGGTGACGGTGATCGAGCCGGGTTACATCGAGTCGGAGATGACCGCCAAGTCGGCGACCACGATGCTCATGGTCGACAACGAGACCGGCGTGCGCGCCATGGTCGAGGCCATCGAGAAGGAGAAGGGTCGCGCCGTCGTGCCGCGCTGGCCGTGGGCGCCGCTGACCCAGGTGTTGCGATTGCTGCCGCCCAAGTACACCAAGCGTTTCGCCTAGTCGCAGACGTCACACCCGACCCAGATGCTGATAGGCGGGCAGCCCGGAATCTGTTGCCGAAGATGCTGAAACCGACTGGAGTGACGCAAGTACTTACTGGTCGTGGGGTCAGAGCGGCCCACGGTACGTATGTGGCGAAAGTCGCTGAAAAGTCGCTCACAGGCGGGCAGACCACCCTCGCCTTCCGCTGCGCGACACCCCCGGGGTTTCAGCGCCCGGCCAAGCTGGGTAGACCACCGTCATGACCTCAAAACTGATTGCCTCGATGTTCTTTGCAGGCGCTGCGGCTGGGGCTGTCGCATTCGCTCCGGTTGCCGCGGCTGACCCTCCTCCGCCGCCCCCGTGCATGAATGCCGACGGCACCGCGTGCGCCGACATGGGCACCGCCGGTCCCGGCGGTGCCAGCGGCGCGATTCCCGGTGGCCCCGGCGGTACAGCCGGCCCGGGTGGCGCCAGTGGCGTGATTCCCGGTGGTCCTGGCGGGGCTGCCGGTCCCGAGGGTGCTACCGGTGCGATTCCCGGTGGCCCCGGCGGCACGGCCGGTCCGGGTGGTGCCAGTGGCTGTATCCCGAACGTGGGCTGCGCGACGGTTCCGGGGATGCCCTAAGCCGAGCGGCCGCGCTCGACTCGATACCGGCGCACCAGCGCATCGGTCGACGAGTCCGACTGCGTGCCCGGTGACTCCGATTCGGTGATCACCGGCAGCAGCGCCTTGGCCTGGGTCTTGCCGAGCTCGACGCCCCACTGATCGAAGGAGTCGATCCCCCACACCACTCCCTCGGTGAACACCTGGTGTTCGTAGAGGGCGATGAGCTGACCCACCACCGACGGCGTCAACCTGGTTGCCAGG
This sequence comes from Mycobacterium sp. NPDC050441, assembly GCF_040655355.1. NCBI lineage: Bacteria > Bacillati > Actinomycetota > Actinomycetes > Mycobacteriales > Mycobacteriaceae > Mycobacterium > Mycobacterium sp. NPDC050441. The sequence goes on from NZ_JBFAJS010000006.1 coordinate 444,398, forward strand.
ATTGACGTCGTCGGTCGGTTTCCGGGCATCACCTTGTGCGGCACCACCGCGGCCGAAGTGCCTTCCGCCGCAATGGCTTCGGCCGTCTTGCCGAACGCCAGCACCTGAGTCTGGGCGAAGAAGTTGCTCATCAACAGGTCATGCATGCTGCCGGTGCCGTCCGCCGTGGGCAGGTCGTCGGTGGGTTGCGAGAAGCCGATGAAGTCGGCAGGCACCAGTCGGGTGCCCTGGTGCAGCAGCTGATAGAACGCGTGCTGACCGTTGGTTCCCGGCTCGCCCCAGAAGATCTCACCGGTATCGGTGGTGACGGCGGTGCCGTCGGCACGCACCGACTTGCCGTTGGACTCCATGGTCAACTGCTGCAGATACGCCGCGAACCGGGACAGGTCGTTGGAGTACGGCAGCACCGCACGTGATTGTGCGCCAAAGAAATTCGAGTACCACAGGCCGATCAGTCCCAACAGTGCCGGGGCATTCTCGGCCAGCGGCGCGGTGCGGAAGTGTTCGTCGACCAAGTGGAACCCGGCGAGGAATTCGGCGAACCGCTCGCGGCCGATCACAGCCATCACGGACAACCCGATCGCCGAGTCCACCGAGTACCGGCCGCCTACCCAGTCCCAGAACCCGAACATGTTGTCGGTGTCGATGCCGAACTCGCCCACCAGCTTCGCGTTGGTGGACACCGCCACGAAATGCTTCGCGACGGCATCTTCGCCGAGGGCATCGGCCAGCCAGCGGCGCGCGGCGGTGGCGTTGGTCAGCGTCTCCAGCGTGGAGAACGTCTTGGACGCAACGATGAAAAGCGTTGTGGCCGGGTCCAAATCAGCGAGTGTCGCGACCAGGTCGGCGGGGTCGACGTTCGACACGAAGCGGGCGCTGATGCCGGCGTCGGCGTAGTGGCGCAGCGCGTCGTACACCATCACCGGGCCCAGGTCGGAACCGCCGATGCCGATGTTGACCACGGTCTTGATGCGCTCGCCGGTGGCGCCGGACCACTCGCCGCTGCGCAGCCGGTCGGTGAACCCACCCGTGCGATCGAGGACCTCGTGCACGTCGGCCACCACGTCCTGGCCGTCAACAGTCAACGATGCATCGGCGGGCAGCCGCAGCGCGGTGTGCAGCACCGCGCGGTTTTCGGAGGTGTTGATGTGCTCCCCGGCGAACATGGCATCGCGCCGGGCCTCCAGCCCGGCGGCGCGCGCCAGGTCGGCCAGCAATTCCAGCGTCCGGCGCGTGACGCGGTGCTTGCTGTAATCGATGTAGAGATCGCCGACGGTCAACACAAGTTCGGTTCCGCGGGCCGGATCCTCGGCGAAAAGCTCCGTCAAATGGATGTCGCGGATCTCGTCGTAGTGCTTCGACAAAGCCTGCCAGGCGGGGGTTGCGGAGATGTCAGCACTCATTCTCTCGACCTTAGTGCGGCGCTTGATTCGAAGGTGTACATGATTGATGTATGGCCATTGAAGACTTGATTTCATCCGTGCCCACGGGTCTTTGGATCGGTGGTGAGGAACGCCAGGCCGCGTCGACGTTCAATGTGCTCGATCCGAGCGACGATCAGGTGTTGGCCACCGTGGCCGACGCGGCCGCCGCCGACGCCGTCGCCGCACTGGACGCCGCATGCGCAGTGCAGGCCGAATGGGCCGCAACCGCGCCGCGCAAGCGAGGCGAGATCCTTCGTTCGGTGTTCGAGAAGATCACCGAACGCGCCGACGACATCGCCGCGTTGATGACCCTGGAGATGGGCAAGGTCGTCGCCGAGAGCAAGGGCGAGGTCGCCTACGGCGCCGAGTTCTTCCGATGGTTCTCCGAAGAAGCGGTGCGCATCGCCGGTCGCTACACCCCGGCGCCGGCGGGCACCGGTCGGATCCTCGTCACCAAGCAGGCCGTCGGCCCGTGCTACGCGATCACGCCATGGAACTTCCCGCTGGCCATGGGCACTCGCAAGATGGGGCCTGCCTTCGCCGCGGGCTGCACCATGATCGTCAAACCCGCGCAGGAAACTCCGCTGACGATGCTGCTGCTGGCCAAGCTGATGGATGAGGCCGGCCTGCCCAAGGGCGTGCTCTCGGTGCTGCCGACCAGCAACCCGGGTGCGGTGACCACCGCACTGATCGATGACGGCCGGCTGCGCAAGCTCACCTTCACCGGCTCCACCGGGGTGGGCAAGGCACTCGTGAAGCAATCCGCCGACAAGCTGCTGCGCACGTCGATGGAGTTGGGCGGGAACGCTCCGTTCATCGTGTTCGACGATGCCGACGTGGACGCGGCGGTCGACGGTGCGATCCTGGCCAAGATGCGCAACGGCGGAGAGGCCTGCACCGCCGCCAACCGCTTCCACGTGGCCAACTCGGTGCGCGAGGAGTTCACCGACAAGCTCGTCAAGCGGATGAGCGAGTTCACGCTCGGCAAGGGCATCGACCCCGCGTCCACGTTGGGCCCCCTCATCAACTCCAAGCAGGTCGCCACCGTCACCGAACTCGTCTCCGACGCGGTGTCGAAAGGGGCGACCGTCGCGGTCGGCGGCGTCGCCCCCGGCGGTCCCGGCAACTTCTACCCGGCCACGGTGCTCGCCGACGTGCCTGCCGACGCCCGCATCCTCAAGGAGGAGATCTTCGGCCCCGTCGCGCCGATCGCCGGGTTCGACACCGAGGACGAGGGTGTGGCCGCCGCGAACAACACCCAATACGGCTTGGCTGCTTACGTTTACACCCAGTCGCTGGACCGCGCGTTGCGGGTGGCCGAGCGCATCGAATCCGGCATGGTCGGCATCAACCGCGGTGTCATCTCCGATGCGGCCGCACCGTTCGGCGGCATCAAGGAGTCCGGCTTCGGGCGTGAGGGCGGGTCCGAGGGCATCGAGGAGTACCTCGACACGAAATATATTGCGCTAACCCGTTAGCGCCTCGTCGCGCCTTCCCGATTCGGCGCCCGACGCCCCCTAAACTCGGGAGCTCGGAAGCCAGGACGGGAGGGCATGACGTGACTGCGGCGCCAGTCCGTGCTGCCAGTCGGCGTCGGCGTGCCTCCATCCGGCGTGACATCCCTGCACTCGACGGAATCCGCGCGATCGCGGTGGCCCTGGTGCTGGCCGGCCACGGCGGGGTGCCCGGTGTGGCCGGAGGTTTCATCGGTGTCGACGTCTTCTTCGTGCTCAGCGGATTCCTGATCACCTCACTGCTGCTCGACGAGTTCCGGCGCACCGAGCGCATCGACCTCAAAGGCTTCTGGATCCGCCGGGCCAAGCGCCTGCTGCCGGCGATGGTGCTGATGACCCTGGCCGTTGTGATCGCCCGCCCGCTGTTCCCGTCCGATGCGGTGACCTCACTTCGCGAGGACGCGGTCGGGGCGTTCGTCTGGATGGCCAACTGGGTGTTCGTCGCCGCCGACACTGACTACTTCAGCCAGGGCGCCACCCCCTCCCCGTTGCAGCACACCTGGTCGCTGGCTGTCGAGGAGCAGTACTACCTGCTGTGGCCACTGGTGGTGCTGGCCGCGGCGCTCCTGGTACGGCGCCGCTCGACCGGAGCGGTCCGTGTGGTGGTCTTCGTGCTCGCCGTGCTCGGCGTAGCCGGCTCGGCCGTGGCGGCGATCCTGTTGTCCGGCGATGCCGGTGAGCTCAACCGCGTGTACTTCGGCACCGACACCCGGGCGCAGGCGCTGCTGATCGGCGCGGCCGCCGCGGCGCTGCTGGTGCGTGACTGGTCGGCGCTGACCGTGTCGGGCACGCTGATCCGGACCCGGTGGCGGCGCTGGGTCGCCTGGACATTGCCGGTGATCGGGGTCGCGGTGCTGGCGTTGGCTGCGCACCTGGCGACCGGCAGTGCCGACGAATTCCACCACGGGCTGCTGATCGTGGTGGCCGTGGGCGCCGTCCTCGTCGTCGCCCCCGTCGCACTGGACCAGGACGGCTATGTCGCGCGGGCACTGGCCTGGTACCCGTTGGTCACCCTCGGCGTCATCTCCTACGGCGTCTACCTGTGGCACTGGCCGATCTTCTTGATCCTCAACGGCGAACGCACCGGCCTGGCCGGCTGGTCACTGCTGGCGCTGCGGTGTGCGGTGACGATCGCGGTGTCGTGGGTGTCGTGGTGGGCGATCGAGCAGCCGGTCCGGCACTGGCGCCCGCAGCACGTCCCGATGCTGCGGCTGGCGGCGGCCACGGTGGCCACCGCCGCGGTGGTGACGATGACGATCGTCCCGGTCGGCGTCCCGACGCGCCCGGCGGGCCCGGACGTGATGGCCGCCGCCGCATCCGAGCAGGACATCGGCGCGGAGCGGGCCGTCCCGGTGGGACCGGTACCGGCGCTTCCGCCCGGCACGCGGACCGTTGCGGTGTTCGGCGACTCGGTGGCGTGGACGTTGATGCGGTATCTGCCCGCCACGCCGGGTTTTCATTTCAGCGATTACACGACCATCGGCTGCGGCATCGCCCGCGGTGGACCGTACCGGTCGGCCGGGGAGACGCTGAACCAGAAGCCGGAGTGCGATTCCTGGCCGGAGCGCTGGGCCCAGCGGATCGCCCATGACCGGCCCGACACCGTGCTGTTGATGATCGGGCGCTGGGAGGTTGTGGACCGGACCTGGCACGGGCGGTGGATGCACGTCGGCAACGACGCCTACGACGCCTATCTCAAAGGTGAGCTGCAGCGCGCATTGGACATCCTCAGCGCGACCGGCGCCCGCGTCGTGGTGACCACGGCGCCGTACAACCGGCGCGGCGAGCGGTCCGACGGGACGCTGTATCCCGAGGATCAGCCGGGCCGGGTGCAGGCCTGGAACACCATGCTGCGCAATGTGGCCAGCCAACGGGCAGGCGTGTCGGTGCTGGATTTCAACGACAAGCTCAACCCGGACGGCAAGTACACCGCGAAGATCAACGGGGTCCGGATGCGCAGCGACGGCGTGCACCCGACGTCCGAGGCGGTCCAGTGGCTGACGCCGTGGCTGCTCGATTCGCTCAACACGCCCGCCAAACCGGCGGGACCGGCCAAACCGGCGGTGCGCTAGGGCCTAGTGGCCGAGTCGGCCGCGGCCGAGCTGCAGCAGCAGAATGGCCAGGTCTTTGCCTTCGGGGCCGAGCACGCTGTACCGCTCGATGACCTGCATCTCGCGGCTGTGCACCAGGCGGGTGCCGCCGGAGGCCATCCGGGCCTTGCCGATCAGCTTGGAAACCTCGGCGCGGCGCTGGACCGCGGCAAGGATGGTGGCGTCGAGCTCGTCTATCTCCCGGCGCAGGTCATCGATCTCAGGCACAGGCTGATCGTCTCAGTCGGCCCGTGCCAGCGCAAAACTGTCCCCGCTCAGCGGTAAGTTTGAACGCAAGATGACCACTTCCCCCGTCTCCAGTGACACGGACCAACTCCACTCGGATCTGCTCGAAGGCCTGAACCCTCAGCAGCGCCAGGCGGTGCTGCACGAAGGGACGCCGTTGCTGATCGTCGCGGGTGCCGGGTCGGGTAAGACAGCCGTGCTGACCAGGCGTATCGCTTATATTCTCGCGGCACGTGACGTGGGCGTGGGGCAGATCCTGGCCATCACCTTCACCAACAAGGCGGCCGCCGAGATGCGCGAGCGGGTGGTGAGCCTGGTCGGCCCCAAGGCTCGAAATATGTGGGTGTCCACCTTCCACTCCACCTGCGTGCGGATCCTGCGTAACCAGGCTTCGCTGCTGCCGGGGCTGAACTCCAATTTCTCGATCTACGACTCGGACGATTCCCGGCGCCTGCTGATGATGATCGGCAAGGACATGGGGTTGGACACCAAGCGGTATTCGCCGCGGCTGCTGGCCAACGGCATCTCGAACCTGAAGAACGAGCTGATCGGCCCCGAGCAGGCGGCGGCCGAGGCCTCGGAGGCGGCCGAGGAGATGGCCGGCATCATCGCCCAGGTCTATGGCGAGTATCAGCGCAGGCTGCGCGCGGCCAATGCGCTGGACTTCGACGATCTGATCGGCGAGACGGTCGGGATCCTGCAGGCCTTCCCGCAGATCGCCCAGTACTACCGCCGCCGGTTCCGCCACATCCTGGTCGACGAGTACCAGGACACCAACCATGCGCAGTACGTGTTGGTGCGCGAGTTGGTGGGGCATCATCTCGACGAGAACGACGGGGTGGCGGCGTCCGAGCTGTGCGTGGTGGGTGACGCCGATCAGTCCATCTACGCATTCCGCGGCGCGACGATCCGCAACATCGAGGACTTCGAGCGCGACTACCCGGACGCGACGACCATCCTGTTGGAACAGAATTACCGCTCCACCCAGACCATCCTGAACGCGGCCAACTCGGTGATCGCCCGCAACACGGGCCGCCGGGAGAAGCGGTTGTGGACCGAGGAAGGCGAGGGCGAGCTGATCGTCGGCTATGTGGCCGACAACGAACACGACGAGGCCCGGTTCGTCGCCTCGGAGATCGACTCGCTCGCCGACAGCGAGGGCCTGAAATACGGTGACGTCGCGGTGTTCTACCGCACCAACAACTCCTCGCGCGCGCTGGAGGAAGTGTTCATCCGCGCCGGCATCCCGTACAAGGTCGTCGGCGGGGTGCGGTTCTACGAGCGCCGCGAGATCCGCGACATCGTCGCCTACCTGCGGGTGTTGGACAATCCGGGTGACTCGGTGAGCATGCGTCGCATCCTCAACACGCCGCGGCGCGGCATCGGTGACCGGGCCGAGGCCTGCGTCGCGGTCTACGCCGAGAACACCGGCGCCAGCTTCAACGATGCGCTGCAGGCCGCCGCCGAGGGTCGGGTGCCGATGCTCAACTCCCGCTCGGAGAAGGCCATCGCGAGCTTCGTGCAGATGCTCGACCAGTTGCGGGCCAAGCTCGATGACGAACTCGGCGACCTGGTGGAGGCCGTGCTCGAGCGCACCGGCTACCGCCGCGAGCTGGAGGCCTCCAGCGATCCGCAGGATCTGGCCCGGTTGGACAACCTCAACGAATTGGTCAGCGTCGCACACGAATTCAGCACCGACCTGGCCAATGCCCGGGCCCTGGCCGAACAGGGCGAGGGCGAGCCGGTCGACGAGGACATCCCCGACACCGGGGTGCTGGCCCAGTTCCTGGAACGGGTTTCGCTGGTGGCCGACGCCGACGAGATCCCCGAAGACGGTGCGGGCGTGGTGACGATGATGACCCTGCACACCGCCAAGGGGCTGGAGTTCCCGGCGGTGTTCGTCACCGGCTGGGAGGACGGCATGTTCCCGCACATGCGGGCACTGGGCGATCCCAATGAGTTGTCCGAGGAACGCCGGTTGGCCTACGTAGGCATCACCCGGGCCCGTAAGCGCCTCTACCTGAGCCGGGCCAAGGTGCGGTCGTCGTGGGGTCAGCCCATGCTCAACCCGGAATCGCGGTTCCTGCGCGAGATTCCGGAAGACCTGATCAATTGGCGACGTGTCGAGCAGCCGTCGTCGTCGATGAGTGCGCCGGTCGGCAATGCCGGCCGCTACGGCAGCCCGCGTCCGTCGCCGTCACGGCCGGCGCCGGCCCGCAACCGTCCGGTGATCACGCTGGAGCCCGGCGACCGGGTCACTCACGACAAGTACGGCCTGGGCCGCGTCGAGGAAGTCTCGGGCATGGGCGAATCGGCGATGTCACTGATCGACTTCGGTAGTGCGGGCCGCGTCAAGCTCATGCACAATCACGCACCGGTGCAAAAGCTCTAAGGCTTGCCGAGCCGGTCCAACCGAAGGACGTGGCTCACGTCCGGCGCCAGGCCCAGCAGCAGGGCTGCCGCGGCGGCGGTGAAAACTGATGCGCTGAACGGTGTCTCGAATCCGGCGAAGAAGAACATCGAGAGGCCGAAGACGATCAGTGTCGCGGCGCTGGCAAACGACACCCACCGCAGGGCGACGCCCAACAGCAGTCCCACGGCGAGGATGATCTCGGCGATTGTCGCGAGCCAGACCGTCAGGTCCAGCCAGACGCCGGAAAGGTAAGGCGCCAGGACCCCGACATAGGCGGTGAAGGACTCGAAGTTCCCCCAACCGACATTCGGTGTACCAGGCGGTCCCCACAGCCCGAACCGGTCGGCGACGGCGGACAGGAATGCCGCGGCCAAAGCCAGCCGTGCGAAAACGGTTGCTCCGTGGAGCAATAGTTTGTTCTCGGATGGCTCCGATCCTTTGGCTTCCGCAGTCGCGTCGTCAGACATGGGTCAAGGATGACCGCCGGACGGCTGTGCGGCAACGGGTCCCGGGTGATTCCAGGGCCCGTCGGCCAGTATCGCGGGGGCGCCCAGCCGAGGCTCGGCCAGGGGTGGAATGGAGGCCAGCGCGGGATTCTGGTCGAGGCGGGACCCGGGGGAGCGGCCCCGGCCCCAGCCGACCATCTCCCGGTAGCCGCCGAGCAGGCCGGCCTCGGCGACCGCGGATTCATTCGCATGCGGGCTGTCGGCGCCGGCGGGCACGGAGACCGGCGAGACGTAGAGCGCATCGGTGGGGCAGTACGCCTCGCACATGAAGCAGGTCTGACAGTCGGACTGGCGCGCGATGACGGGCACCCCGTCGCTTCCACGGTCGAAGACGTCGGTGGGGCACACCTTGACACAGACGTCGCACTTGATGCATGCGGTGGCGCTGACGATCTCGATCACGCCACGGCCTCCGAAGAGATGAGTTGCGGGGCAACGGGATCAGGGCCGGTCCAGATCTCGTCGAGGCCGCCGACCAGGATGCGGTGCTCGAAGCGGTGATCCGATTCGGGCAGATCCTCGCGGCGGTGCAGGCCGCGGGTCTCGGGCCGGGCCAGGGAAGCGGCCGTGATCCAGCGTGCCGCAGCCACCATGGCGACCGCCTGACGCTGCTTGTAGACCTCGCGCGCCGGAACCGGGGCCAGGCCGTCGGCGATGTCGCGCCACACGGTTTCCAGGATATCGGCCGACTCATGAAGCCGCTCAGCTGATTTCAGATAGCTGCGCTGCGGCGGCAGGACGTGCGACTGGGCCACTGTCACCACCTCCTCGACGGTGGGCGCGCCGGAGCGTGCCGGCGGAGTGGGCGGTGCCGCCGCGGCCGTGGGGACCCGTCGGGTGCGGCTGAACTCCGCGGCACCCCGTCCGGCGAACGTGCCCGAGGCGATCGCCCAGGAGCCGTTGCGGCTGCCGCCGCCCGAGAGCGAGCCGGTGATGAGCTCGCGGGTCGCGGCATCGCCGGCCGCATACAGTCCGGGAACCGTCGTCGCACAATCCGGCCCGACCAGCCGCAGGCCACCCGTGCCGCGCACCGATCCCTCGTAGACCATCCGGATCGGGTAGGCCGTGGTGAACGGGTCGATACCGGCCTTGTCCAGCGGCAGAAAGTAGTTCGGCTGAGCGTCGCGCATGGTCTGGCGGATGTGTGCGGGGGCGCGGTCCAGCCGGGTGAACACTCGCTCGCCGCGGGTCAGTGCCCGCTGGGCGTCCTGCCGTCCGCTCAACCCACGTTGCGTGCTGAACGGTCGACCGTGCTCGTCATAGAAGCTGCCCCACTGCAGCATTCGGCCCTTGGTGTGTACGCCCCATTCGGGGGCCAGTGCGTAGGCGGTGCAGAACTCCATGCCCGACAGATGCGCCCCGTGTTCGGCCGCCATCAGCAGACCCTCGCCGGTGTCGACGTTGGTGCCGAAGGTTCCGGACAGGAAGGCGGTTCCGCCGGTGGCCAGCACGACGGCAGCCGCGGTGATCTGCCAGGGCCGGCCGCCGTCCTGGCGGGCGATACCGGTGGCGCCGGTGACGACGCCGTCGGGGTCGGCGGTCAGCTGCAGCGCCGGGTGGTGGTCGAGGATCAGCACTCCACTGCGATGAGCCTTGCGGCGCATCCGGCGCATGTACTCCGGGCCCTGGAGGCTGCTGCGCATCTCCCGGCCGTCGGCGCCCACCGGGAAGGGATAGCCCCACTCGGAGAGCTGCTTGAGCCGGTCCCACGAAGTCGCCAGGACCCGGAACATCCACTCGGAGTCGGTGATCCGACCCGCGGCCAGCTCACGTTCGCGTACTGAATCCTCGCGCCGCGGGCCGGGGCCGACCGCCCACAGGTTGTTGCCGCCGGCGGCCGTCGCCCCGCTGGTGCCGCAATAGCCCTTGTCCACCAGGACGACCCGGGCACCGGACTCGGTGGCGGAGATGGCGGCCCAGGTGGCTGCGGGCCCCCCGCCGATCACCAGGACGTCGGTGCTCAGTGCATGAGGGTCAGCGGGAGCGGTCATGGCCTACTTCCTCTCGGACGCCGAGTTCGGCCAGCAGCGCGCGGCGCAGATCGTCGAAACCGTCGTCGCTGCGGGTGCGGGGGAAGGGCAGTTCGACACGACGGTCCAGGGATACGCGCCCGCCGGAGAGCACCACGACCCGGTCGGCCAGCAGGATCGCCTCGTCGACGTCATGGGTGACGTGCAGGACTGCCATGTGCCTGCGTGACCACAGCTCATGCAGCAGGCCGTACATCTTGAGCCGGGTGAGCGCGTCGAGCGCGCCGAACGGTTCGTCGAGCAGCAACAGGTCGGGTTCGCGGACCAGGGCGCGGGCCAGGGAAACCCGTTGCGCCTCACCGCCGGACAGTGACAACGGCCAGGCCCTGGTCTTGTCGGTGAGGCCTACTTCCTCGAGCGCGGCCCGCCCGCGCGCGGTCCGGCTGGGCGCGTCGGGTCCGGCGTCGGGCAGTGCGAAGGTCACGTTGGCCAGGGCGCGCCGCCAGGGCAGCAGCCGCGGGTTCTGGAACACCACCGCCCGCGAGCGGGGCACCTTCGCCGAGCCGGTGACTTGGTCGTCTAGCCCGGCCAGCACGCGCAGCAGGGTGCTCTTGCCGGAACCGGACCGGCCGAGCATCGCGACGAATTCGCCGTCGGCGATCCGCAATTCGAGGTCGTCGAGCACCTGCTGATCGCCGAATGCGCGCCGCAGGCCGTGTACCTCGACGACCGGTGCGTTCATGCGGGCGCTCCGAGACCCTCGAAACCGTTGCGCCAGGACAGCAGGAGCCGTTCCAGCAGCCGCACCAGGGTGTAGGACAGCAGGCCCGCGACCGCGTAGATGACGATCACCAGCAGTGACACGTCGAACTGCAGGTTGGTCTGGGCTCGTGACATCAGGTAGCCGATGCCCTGGGTGGTGTTGATCATCTCGGCGAAGATCAGGCTCAACCAGGCACTGGAGAGCCCCAGTCGCAGGCCGACCAGGAAATTCGGCATCGCCCCGGGCAGGATCACCTGGGTGATCAAGGTGTGGCGTGGGGCCTCGAGAGTCTGCGCCATCTCCACGAGTTGCCGGTCCACACCACGGATTCCGGAGTAGGTGTTGATGTAGATCGCGATCGCCACGCCCGTGGTGATCAACACGATCTTGGGACCCTCGCCAATGCCCATCCAGATGATCAGCAGTGGGGTCAACGCGAAATTCGGTACCGCCTTGAGGATCTGCATCGTCCAGTCGAGCAGGTCCTCACCGGTGCGCGTGAGGCCGGCGAGGACCGCGAGCCCGACCCCGATGACGATGCCCAGCACTGTGCCGGTCAGCACCCGGACGGCCGAAGCGCCGACGTGTGTGGCGAGCTGCCCGTCGCCGAGCAGGCGCCACGCGGTGGCGGCCACCTGGGTCGGCGGCGGAAAGAGGTCGGTGTTGAGGAACCCGGTGGCGGAGCCGACGGTCCAGATCGCCAGGATCAGCGCGGGACTCATCAGACGGCGCACGGGCCGAGGAAGGCGCGCCCACAGGCCTTTTCGGCGGCCTCGGCCGCCGACGACCTCGATGAGTTCGGGACGCACGGCTCGGGCCCGGACGGCGGTCGCGGTGCTCACTGCGGCGGTCATGACTTCGCCCCGGCCCATTCCCGGACCGAGTACTCGTGGTCGAACGACCCGTCGGCGTTGAGGAACTTGTAGGCGGCCTCGAGCTGGTCCACACCGACCTGGGGGAACGGTTCGGTATTGAATTCCTCGGCACGGGTGGACTTCTGGACGAACTTCAGGTCGGTGTCGTCGGTCTGTGCGACCCAGGACAGATAGTCGTCGAAGTTCTCGGTGATGTCGCGATTGACGGTGGTGACCGCCTGCTGCCAGGCGCCGGCGAACTCGGGGTGGGCGTCGGTGAACGAGCGCAGGGCGATGTTGGTGCCGGTGCTGCCGAAGCCGTGCCGTGACAGGCTGTCGATGATCGGGAAGCCCTTGGATTCCAGCTCGGCTGCGCTGGAGCCGGTCACGATGGCCGCGTCGATCTTTCCGGAACTCAGCCCGGCGATGGACTCGGGGGTGGGGACGTCACGCACGTGGATCTGGCCGGTCAGGCCGGCGGCGTCGATGAGTTGTCTGGCGGCGCGGTCGCGGATGGTGCCCTGCGGCGCGGTGATGTCCTTGCCGGCCAGCCCCTTGATCTCGGTGGGTCCGCCCTTGGCGCCCACCAACCAGGCGTCGCCGTTCACTGAATCCAGCGACAGCAGAATCACTTTCGGGTCACGACTGCGTGCCCGCAATCCGGGGTTGTCGCCGATGGCGGCGACGTCGATGGCGCCGGCGAACAGCGCTGAGGCAACATCGCTGCCGGACTGGAAGAACGAGTACTCGATCTTGCCGACCCCGGCGGATTTCAGCTGTTCGTTCAGGATGCCCTGTCGGTCGCCCCAGCCCAGGGACCCCGCGGGGGTTCCGGTCACCGAGGTCGCCCCGACGCGCAGGGTGTAGCCGTCGGCGTTGTTGTCGTTGGCGCTGCAAGAGATTGCGGTGGTGATGACGGTGAGCGCAAATGCGGTGCGCAACAGGCGGTTGAACATGGGAGCGGGCCTCCGGGGTGTCAAGGCGTGAGCACACGCGAATCGGCCCCAGTAGACGCCCGGCCCGATTCCGGGTCGACGGTTTGGCTCAGGCAGATCTGGAAGGCGGCTGGCTTGAAAGGCACTGTGAGGGTGATTGACCGTCCGGCGAACCGCACAGTACGGTGGAACAACTATTTGGTACCGGGTGGACGGGAAAGTGGATCGGTGACGACGCAAGAGGCTGTGGAGTTGTATTACGACCCGTTCGACAACGACATCGACGACGACCCGTACCCGATCTGGAAGCAGATGCGCAGCGAGGCGCCGCTCTACTACAACGAGAAGTACAACTTCTACGCGCTCAGCCGCTGGGGCGATGTGGCCCGCGAGCTACCCAACTGGCAGGCCTACCGGTCTGGGCGGGGCACCACGGCCGACATCCTGTTCAGCGGCATCGAGGTCCCGCCGGGCATCCTGCTGTTCGAGGACCCGCCGCTGCACGATCTGCACCGTCGGCTGCTGTCGAAAGTCTTCACGCCGCGCCGCATGCTGGCAGTCGAGGACCTGGTGCGCGAATTCTGCGCCAAGGCACTGGATCCCCTGCGCGGGCAGGACGGACTGGACTTCGTCGCCGATCTCGGGGCATTCATGCCGATGCGGACCATCGGCTACCTGCTGGGCATTCCCGAGGCGGAGCAACAGAGCATCCGGGATCGCAACGACAAGGCCATCACCGTCGCGTCGGTCGATGCGAGTGCCGACGGGGTGAGCCCGACGATCTTCGCCGACGCCATCGCGATGTTCGCCGAGTACATCGAATGGCGGGCATCGCATCCCTCCGACGACCTGATGACAGATCTACTCACCGCGGAAGTGGAAGACGGCGATGGCGGACAGCGGCCGCTGACGCGCACCGAGGTACTGGCCTACACCGCGATGATCGCCGGCGCGGGCAATGAAACCACCGCGCGGCTCATCGGTTTCATGGGCCAGCTGCTCGGTGAGCATCCGGACCAACGCCGCGAACTCGTGGCCGATCCGGGCCTGATCCCGAAGGCAGTGGAGGAGACGTTGCGCTTCGAACCGCCGTCACCGGTGCAGGCCCGGTACGTCGCCTGCGACGTCGAGCATTACGGGCAGGCCGTCCCTGAGGGCTCCTACATGCTGCTGCTCAACGGGTCCGCCAACCGCGACGAGTCGAAGTTCACCGATCCGGACCGGTTCGACATCCATCGCGCGGGCGGGCATCTGAGCTTCGGTCAGGGCCTGCATTTCTGCCTGGGTTCGGCGCTGGCGAGGCTGGAGGCCCGGGTCGCCTTCGAGGAGGTGCTCAAGCGGTGGACGGACTGGGAGGTCGACTACGCCAACGCTTTTCGCGCCCATACCTCCAGTGTTCGAGGGTGGGCAAGGTTGCCGGTCAAATTCTAGGTGCGCCGGGCACCTATGGGCGTGCGCTCCAGCGCGCGGTCGAGGGCAAAGCGGTGAACAGGATGGTGGCCACGGGTAGGGCCGGCATCGCGTAGACGACGGGGTGCAGTCTGGCCCCGGCGATGAACAGGCTGCCGAAGATCAGCAGGCCGATGACCGCGCCGACGACGACCAGCAGCCGGCCCATCCGGCGCCGCAGCAACAATGCGATGAGCCCCCCGATGGTTGCTGCAGCCGAGATCGCCGCCAGGAAACCGATGGCCACGCAGAACAATCGGTCGGTGCGCCACCAGCCCGCGATCAGATCGGTCGCGATCACGCCGGTGGCCCAGCCGCTGAGGATGGCCAACGTGGCCGCCACGATCGCCGTACGCGGATTGGCGCCCGCCGGGGTGCGCGGGACGATCACGGGCCGGGCGCGGGGCACATAGCTCGTGCTGGCGTCGTCGTCCGCACGGCCGATCAGGCTGGTCTGAGGCTCCGCGCTACCCGCGGTGGGAATGGCGCCGGTGGGATGACGCCGGATGATGCTGGTGTGCGGTTCGTCGGCCACCGGTACGGGCCGGGAAATCGGCTCCTGTGGCTGGCGCCGGATGATGCGGGTGTGGTCGTCGTCTTCGTCGGGGTGATCGGCTGGTCCGTCGTCGCTCACTCAGCCAACATAGCTGCCGAGGCTGAGGCCTCGCTTGGACAGCCACGGCACCGGATCGATGCGGCTGGTGCCGTTCTGCAGAACCTCGAAATGCAGGTGGGGGCCGGTGGAGTAGCCCCGATTCCCGACGGTGGCGATCTGATCGCCGGCCATCACCCGGTCGCCCACGCTGACGAGCCACGTGTTGATGTGACCGTAGAGCGTGACGGTGCCGTCGGCGTGGCGCAGTTTGACCCACGCGCCGTAGCCGGCGGTCGGGCCCGAGGCGATGACGACGCCGTCGGAGACCGCCACGATCGGGGTACCGATCGGGCTCGCGAGGTCGATGCCTGCGTGCAGCACGCCCCAGCGGTAACCGAAGTTCGAGGTCCAGACGTAACCCTTGGTGGGCATGACGAACAGCGGGCGTGACAGCCGGGCCTCGCGCTCAGCGCGTTCCTGGGCGAAGGCGGCGGCCTTCGTGATCTCTTCGGCGTGCACCGAGGTGTCGGCGGTCGAGGAGACCGAGACGATCTGCATGCCGTCCACCGAGCCGGTGACGGAGGCGCCTTCGATGTGGCTGCCCTCGGAGGCAAGGATCGTGTCGTCAGCGTTGGTCTCGGTGGGGTTACCCAGCGAGTAGGCGCCGGCGGCGGTGGCACCCGCAGCCATGGCGGCGATCATCAGGCGGCTCTTGACGGCCCCGGCGTGCTCCTTGCGGTGGGCACCGCGCCGGCCGGACAGGTTGATCACGTCGGTGGCGGCGACGCCGTCGCTCACGTCGGTGTGGCTGTCCCGGTACGCGTAACGGGAGCCGCGGTCACTGCCTGCCTCGGGACGGAAGCGTGAGGGGACGGCAAGGCGGACGGGCACCAGGTCGTCGGTGTCGTCCATGTCGTCGAGTTCGGGGGCGAAGATCACGCCGGATTCGTGGTCGTCCGATCCGCGATCATCATGGTCGGAGTGGTCATCGAACGCTTCGAAAGCGCTGAACGGGATGACGTCGGTGATCTCCGCGGCGTCCAGTTCTTCAGGCGAAACACGGCGTCTGCGCTGGCGCGCGTCCGTCGACACTCCTCGCGGAGCTGCGGACGAACGATGCTGCGACAAGACTCGAGAATCCTTCTTCGTCGTGACCTGAACGTTATCTGGACCAGAGGCACGTTAACCAAATCCCAATGATGGTGGCAACTTATGGGTCTATTCCGCGCCAGAATGTGATCCGTATCACCTCCCGTGGGCGGTGAGATCTACCACATGAGCCGGAGGCGATGCTAACCCGTCACTCAGTGATGGATAAAGTGCCAGCGGGCCCGTCCGGCAAGTACAGGCCGGGCAGTTTCTAAGTCAACGCAGACAGACAACGCCTATCTAGGAAGCACATGGATCTCTTCGAATATCAGGCAAAAGAGCTGTTCGCCAAGCACAACGTCCCCACGACCCCGGGCCGCGTGACCGACTCGGCCGAGGACGCCAAGGCGATCGCCACCGAAATCGGCAAGCCCGTGATGATCAAGGCGCAGGTGAAGGTCGGCGGCCGCGGTAAGGCCGGCGGCGTGAAGTATGCGGCCACCCCCGAAGACGCCCTCGAGCACGCGACCAACATCCTGGGTCTCGACATCAAGGGTCACGTCGTCAAAAAGTTGCTGGTGGCCGAGGCGAGCGACATCGCCGAGGAGTACTACATCTCGTTCCTGCTCGACCGTTCCAACCGCACGTACCTGGCCATGTGCTCGGTTGAAGGCGGCATGGAGATCGAGGAAGTCGCTGCCACCAAGCCCGAGCGGCTCGCCAAGGTGCCCGTCGACGCGGTCAAGGGCGTCGACCTGGCCTTCGCTCGGTCGATCGCCGAGCAGGGTCACCTGCCCGCCGAGGTGCTCGACGCCGCTGCCGTGACCATCCAGAAGCTGTGGGAGGTGTTCGTCGGCGAGGACGCCACGCTGGTTGAGGTCAACCCGCTGGTGCGCACGCCCGACGACCAGATCCTGGCGCTGGACGGCAAGGTCACCCTCGATGCCAACGCCGATTTCCGGCAGCCCGGCCACGCCGAGTTCGAGGACAAGGACGCGACGGATCCCCTGGAGCTCAAGGCCAAGGAGAACGACCTCAACTACGTCAAGCTCGACGGCGAGGTGGGCATCATCGGTAACGGTGCCGGTCTGGTCATGTCGACGCTGGACGTGGTCGCCTACGCAGGTGAGAAGCACGGCGGCGTGAAGCCCGCCAACTTCCTCGACATCGGCGGCGGCGCCTCGGCTGAGGTCATGGCCAACGGCCTCGACGTCATCCTGAACGACAGCCAGGTCAAGAGCGTGTTCGTCAACGTGTTCGGCGGCATCACCGCCTGTGACGCGGTGGCCAACGGCATCGTGCAGGCGCTGCGGATCCTCGGTGACGAGGCCAACAAGCCGCTCGTCGTCCGCCTGGACGGCAACAACGTCGAAGAGGGTCGGCGCATCCTCGCCGAGGCCAACCATCCCCTGGTTGTCCAGGCCGAGACCATGGACGCCGGCGCCGACAAGGCCGCCGAGCTGGCGAACAAGTAAGGGAGACTTGACATGTCGATTTTTCTGAACAAGGACTCCAAGGTCATCGTCCAGGGCATCACCGGTGGTGAGGGCACCAAGCACACCGCTCTGATGCTCAAGGCCGGCACCCAGGTCGTCGGCGGCGTCAACGCCCGCAAGGCCGGAACCACCGTGTCGCACAAGGACAAGGACGGCAACGACGTCGAGCTGCCCGTGTTCGGCTCGGTCGCCGAGGCCATGAAGGAGACCGGCGCTGACGTGTCGATCGCCTTCGTGCCGCCGGCTTTCTCCAAGGACGCCATCATCGAGGCCATCGACGCCGAGATCCCGCTGCTGGTGGTCATCACCGAGGGAATCCCGGTGCAGGACAGCGCTTACGCGTGGGCCTACAACGTCGACAAGGGTGAGAAGACCCGCATCATCGGGCCGAACTGCCCCGGCATCATCACCCCCGGTGAGTCGCTGGTCGGCATCACGCCGAACAACATCACCGGCAAGGGCCCGATCGGACTGGTCTCCAAGTCCGGCACCCTGACCTACCAGATGATGTACGAGCTGCGCGATCTCGGTTTCTCCACCGCCATCGGCATCGGCGGCGACCCGGTCATCGGCACCACCCACATCGATGCCATCGAGGCATTCGAGAAGGATCCCGAGACCAAGCTGATCGTGATGATCGGTGAGATCGGTGGCGACGCCGAAGAGAAGGCCGCGGCCTACATCAAGGCCAATGTCACCAAGCCGGTCGTCGGCTACGTCGCGGGCTTCACCGCTCCTGAGGGCAAGACGATGGGCCACGCCGGCGCCATCGTGTCCGACGGCGCCGGTACTGCCGCCGGCAAGCAGGAGGCCCTGGAGGCCGCGGGCGTGAAGGTCGGCAAGACGCCGTCCGAGACCGCCGCGAAGGCGCGCGAGCTGCTCGCGAACCTGTAAGTCTCTGACACTCTTTACAAGGAAAGGCCCCCGCTGCGGCGGGGGCCTTTCTTCTTGCGCCGAGCCTGCGCTCAGATCGCGTTTTCGTCGGTTTTCACGATCTGATCGCAGACTCGATGTGGGCTAGACCCTTCCGCCGAGATGCTCGGCCAAGAACCGCTCGACGGCGTGGTACATGTCGATCTGGTTGTCCGGGTTGAGGAATCCGTGCCCCTCGTCGTCCTTGACCATGTACTCGACCTCGACGCCGCGCTTGCGCAGGGCTTCGACGAGGTTGTCGGATTCGGCCTGGACCACGCGAGAGTCGTTGGCGCCCTGAACCACCAGCAGTGGCGTGCGGATCTGATCGACCTTCGTGATGGGGGAGCGGGCCAGCATGTCGGCCTCCTGCGCCGGATCGGACGGGTCGCCGACGTACAGGTGCCAGTTGGTGGCCAGGAACGGCCGGGCCACCGTCGGCAGCGTGCGCATGAAGTTGGCCAGGCTGGAGATGCCGACATAGTCGATCGCTGCCGCGAAGATGTCGGGCGTGAACGTCACACCGACGAGTGCGGCGTACCCGCCGTAGGAGCCGCCGAATATGGCGACCTTGTCGCGATCGGCATAACCCTGCTTGACGGCCCAGTCCACCGCATCGATCAGATCGTCGTGCATCTTGCCGGCGAACTCGCCGATCGCGGCTTTGGTGAAGGCCTTGCCATAGCCCGTCGAGCCCCGAAAGTTGACCTGTAGCACCGCATATCCGCGGTTGGCCAGCATCTGCACATCCGGCTGAAAGCCCCAGCAGTCCCGTGACCAGGGGCCGCCGTGCACCAGCAGCACCAACGGCAGGTCGGTGGGCTCGACGCCGACGGGCAGGGTCAGATAGGAGTGCAGTGACAACCCATCGCGCGCGGTGATGGTCACCGGGGCCATCGGTACAAGTGAATCTGAGTTCAGATTCGGATACGGCCGGAACAGCAGCCGGCTCTCGCCGGTCGCGTGATCGTAGAAGTAGGTCGCCCAGGGGTCGCGGTCGTGGGTGAAGTTGACCACCCACCGCTGACCGCTGTCGTCGGAGGAAATCGCGCCGAGGTCACCGTCGGACAGTTTGGTCAGATTCTCCAGTACCGCAGCGAAATTCGGGTCGAGGGCGTGGATCACCTGCCGTTCGCCGTAGTAGCGGGCGCCGATCAGTTCGCCCGTGCTCTCACTCAGGATCATCGGTGACGGCAGCACCATCTGATTGCCGAGGTCGAATGTGGGGTGACTGTCGACCTCGGTTTCCTCGCCGGTGCTCACGTCCAGTCGCACCAGGCGGGTGCGGTCACCGCCTTCGTTGGAACCCAGCCAGATGCCGGTGCCGTCCGGCGAGATGACGACCGGAAAGATCCCCACGGGATAGTCAGTGCCGTCGTAGACCTTGATGGAGCGCAATGATGCGGTGGCCGAGTCCCATTGCGATATCGCGACGTCGCCCTCGGCCGTCAGGGTATTGGTGAACAGATCGCCGCTCGGGGCACACAGCCAGGCGATGACGTTCCCGGGATTCTCCGCCAGCAGGGTGAGTTCCCCAGTGGCTATGTCGATTTCATACGCATCCATCAGTTCGGGACTGCGATTGTTGGTCTGCACGATTGCTTTTCCAGGTCGCCCCTTGGGCAGGTCGAAACTCGCCCTGGCACCCGGAAAAGGCGTGAGATCCACTGCAGGAGTGTCAGGTTGGTCCAGATCGACGCGGTATACATGCCAGTTCTCGTCGCCTCCGCTGTCTTGCATGTACAGCAGCCACCGCGGATTGTCGGTCCAGTCGTAGATGTAGACACTGCGGGTTTCGTCTGCGGTGACGCACCGAGGCGGTGCGTCACCGTCGAGGTCTTGAATCCACACATTCAGGCGGTTCTTCCACGGGGCCAGGTAGGCGATCTTGGTTCCGTCCGGTGAGATCTTGGCGGCGGTGCGTTCGGGCGGGCTGAAGAAATCCTCTACCGAGATGAGTTCGGGTAACGCCATGACGCTCCTTTCATGGATGCGGACAAGCTCTTTCGGAGGTGGTTCAGGACGCGACAGGACCGCCGAGGCGCCCGTTGGTGGCGTCGCGGATGGCCCGGTCGATCAGCGCGAGCGCCTGCTCCTCGGTGACCTTCTTGCCTTCGACGATCACCGCGATGCTGACGTCCTCATCGACGACGCGGAACGCGCCGGTGACCGCGGCGGCGCACAGCCGGACCGTGAGATCTGTTTCCGGTAGGCCCAAGCGCTCGGCGATCACCGGGAGGAAGCCCTGCTCCATCCGGTCATGCACCATCAGGTAGGCCGTGCGCAGGGCGGGCTCGGACCCGGTCATGGTGGCGATCCGCATCGCGCTGATCTCGTCCTCGACATCCTGGGGCGCCAACGGATGTGAAAGCCCGTCGGCGGCAAGATGTTCGGCCAACGACAGGTCATGCGGCCAGCGGTTCAAGATGTCGATGAACCGGTCCGCCGATTTGGCCAATACAGGTTCGACGCAACTTTCCTTCGCGCGGAAGTAACGCCAGATCGTGCGGGTCGAAAGCCCTGCGGCCGCAGCGATGTCGTCACCGCTGGTGGCGGCGACGCCTTGCTCCCAAAACAGCTTGCAGGCATGTCGTGACACCGCGAGACGCGCCAGGTCCTGCTTTTCGCCGATCGCCCTCACCTCCAGAACTTTGTCACTTAGTGACAGCTCCAATGTGTCACTAAGTGACAGGGTCGTCAAGGCGGGACAATCCCTGCCGGTCGCGTCGGGTCGTCGCTCTCGGTCCGGTTCCACATGATCGCCTTGACGTCCCGGAATATCTGGGGAGGTATCCCCGTTTAAGTTGGCTGTTACCCACTTGGGTCCTACCTGTCCGCTAGGAGACGTCATGACCAGGATCGCCGTGATCATCACCAGCACCCGCCGGGAGCGCTTCGCCGATCGGCCGGCGGCGTGGGTGGTGGAGCGCCTACGCCGCGAGGGACTGGACGTGGATGTGATCGACATGCGCGACCACGACCTGCCCAGCTTCGACGGCCGGTCGCCGATGTATGCCCCGCGCCAGTACTCGACCCCGGAGATCGCGGAGTTCGGACGTCGAATCGACGAGGCCGACGCCTACATCGTGCTCGCCGCGGAGTACAACCACGGTTACAGCGGTGTTTTCAAGAACGCGGCCGACCATCTGTTCGCGGAATGGGACCATAAGCCGATCGCATTCGTTGCTTGGGGGAATGTCGGCGGTGCGCGCGCCGTGGAGCAATTGCGCTCCATTGCAATCGAGTTCGGGATGGCTCCCATTCGTCCTGCCGTGCACATCTTGCCGGACGTGTTGGTGCCGGCGATGACGGCATCCACCTACGAAGCCGGACTCTTCGCGGCACTGGACCCGAAGCTCGATGCGCTTGTGGCCGAACTCCTCTGGTGGACCAGCACGTTGAGTCGTGGGCGCGGTCGCGTATCGACGCCCTTCGGCGAGCGGGTTTGACAGGGCGGCACAGGCCGGCGCTCCCGCTCAGCCGCTCAGCCGTCGAGGGCTCGACGTATCTCGGGGTCGGAGGGGGCTGCCGGCGTTTCTACCGGAATGTCCGCGGTGATGAGGCCGGCCAGCCACAGTGCCACCAGCCGAGCGCTGGACCCTGGAGCGTGCTCGGTGGTGCGGTGGATCAGGCCGGCGTTGGCGATCAGCAGCACCGCCAGGTCGGAGGGTCCGGCGTCGGCCCGGACCTCACCGCTGCGTACCGCCCGCTCGAACAGCGTGGCGACGGCACGGTAGTGGCGGGCTCGGAGTTCCTCGACGTGCGGCGACAACGGCCGCAGGGATGTCAGGAGATCAGCCAGACCGCGGTTGGTGGCCTGTAACGCACAGGTGGCGAAGACGCAGTCCCGCAACGCAATTGCCGGATCATCCGCTCGGGCGGCGTCCTCGGCCAGCGCGCAATAGCGCTCGAGGTGGCCGGTGTAGACCTCGGCGAGCAAGGCCTCGCGGGTCGGGAAATGACGGTACAAGGTCGCGTTGCCGGTGTTCGCGCGCCGCGCGATCTCGTTCAGCGACACGTCCACACCCTGCTCGGCATACGCCGCCTCCGCGGCGGCCAGCACGGCCATCCGATTGCGTTGGGCATCAGCACGCACCGGCGAACCTCCTTGACCCAGAGGGAATATTCGGGGATACCTCCCCATTTAATCGTACATCGGGTTAAATGGGGAACATTCCCCGAATAGGAGGTGCCGAAGATGAGAGCAGTGGTGGTCACCGAGTACGGCGGCCCGGAGGTTCTTCAGCAGGTCGAAATCGACGAGCCCCGCGCCGGCCGCGGCCAGATCCGCATCAGGGTGCATGCCGCAACGGTCAACCCGGCCGACGCGCTTCTCCGGGTCGGCGACATCGACGACGCGTTGCGCGCGAGCACCTTGTCGCCGCCGTACCGGCCCGGCATGGAGGTCGCCGGGCTGGTCGACGAGATCGGCCCCGACACCTCGACCGACCTCCGCATCGGCGACCGCGTCATGGCGATCATGATGCCCATCGACGACTCCGGCGGTGCTTACGCCGAATACGTCGTCGTCGACGCGGACCAGGTCACCGCCGCGCCTGCCGGGAGCAGTCACGCCGAGGCCGCCACCCTGCCGATGAACGGCCTCACCGCCCGCCGGGCGCTCGACGTGCTGAACCTGGAGCCCGGTCGGACAATCGCCGTCACCGGGGCCGCGGGTGCGGTCGGCGGCTATGTCGTGCAACTGGCCAAGGCCGACGGGCTCCGGGTGATCGCCGATGCCGCCCCCGCCGACGAGTACCTCGTCTCGGCCCTCGGCGCGGACGAGGTCGTTCCGCGCGGCAATGAGGTGGGACAACGCATCCGGGAGCTGCACCCCGACGGGGTGGCGGCCGTCGTCGACGCCGCACTGCAAGGCGACGAGGTACTGCCCGCGCTGCGCGACGGCGGTCAGATCGCCGTCGTTCGTCGTCCAGGCGAGCGCGGCACCTCGGCGCTGCATCCCGAGCGGGGCATCACGGTCCGCGACGTGTGGGTCCCCGACTACACCCACTCGACCGACAGGCTCGACCACTTACGGGTACTGGCCGAGCAGGGCAAGGTCACCCTGCGGGTAGCGCGGACTTTTCCCGCGGCCGATGCCGCCGCAGCACACCGTGCCATGGAACAGGGCGGCGTCCGGGGCCGTCTCGTCCTCACCTTCGACGAGAACTAGGAGACAACCGAGATGAAACCCATCGGAGTCGGCATCATCGGCGCCAGCCCGGGCAACGGGTGGGCCGCCGCCACGCATGTTCCGGCGTTGCAGGCCTTGCCGCAGTACGAGTTTCGTGCCGTTGCGACCAGCCGCCGCGAATCGGCTCAGCGCGCTGCGGCGGGATGGAATGTCGATGCCTTTGACGATCCAGAGCGGCTGATCGAGCACCCCGACGTCGATCTCGTCGTCGTCGCCGTGAAGGTCCCCGATCATCACGACCTCGTCACCCAGGCACTCGCCGCAGGGAAGATGGTCTTCAGCGAGTGGCCACTGGGTGTCGATCTCGCCCAAGCCGAGGACCTGACCGCGAAAGCGGCCGCTGCCGGCGTAGCGACCGTGATCGGTCTGCAGGCGCGATTCGACCCGGTGATCGCCCACCTCCGGGATCTGGTTCGGCAGGGCTATGTCGGCCGGGTGCTGGCCACGAATCTTGTTGGCTCCGGCCAGGCCTGGGGCCCGTCCACCGAGCCGTCGCGCATCTATGCCTACGACCACCGCAACGGTGTCACCCCGCTGTCGGTGTCCGTCGGTCACGCGCTCGACGCCCTGACGTTCGTCCTCGGAGACGTCGACTCGGTCACCGCGACGCTCAATGTCGGCCACCGGGAGATCAACGTGCTGGGCGGCGCGCCCATCCGATCCACCACGCCGGACCAGGTGGCAGTGACGGGAGCGCTGGAGAACGGGGCCGTGGCCTCGATCTTCTACCGCGGCGGGCTGTCTCGTGCGGGTGACTTCCGGTGGGAGATCAACGGGACCGACGGCGATCTACTGGTCACCAGCCCGGTGCCCAACGGAAACGTGCAAGCCACCGAGTTGGTGCTTGCCGGCGGACGCGGGCCGGAAACTCACGTCGCACCGGTCCTCGCACCGGATTCCCTGTCGGGCACCGAGTTGGGTAACCCGGCTCGCAATGTGGCCGCGCTCTACACGGCCTTCGCTCGCGATCTCGCCGAAGGCACCACGACCGCCCCGTCATTCGGTGACGCGGTGCGGCTGCATCGCGTGGTCGACCGGATCGCCCGCGCCGCAGCCACGGGCGGGGCGAAGATGACAGCTGATTCCGAGGAGACGACATGCGCGCTGCAGTCCTGACCGCTTACGGCACACCGTTGCAGATCCGCGAGATCCCCGATCCCACTCCCGGCCCCGGTGAAGTCCTGGTTCGGGTCATGGCAAGCGGTGTGAACCCGCTCGACATCAAGATCCGCCGAGGCGAGGCCGCACACGCGAAGATGGCACCGCCGGCGATTCTCGGCATCGACATGGCCGGGGTGGTGGAGGCGGTGGGGGCGCAGGTCGACCAATTCCGTGTCGGAGACGAAGTGTTCGGCATGACCGGTGGGGTCGGTGGCGTGGCCGGCTCGCTGGCTGAACTGGCCGCGGTCGACGCCCGGCTGATCGCTCACAAACCCACGGCACTGTCGATGAAACAGGCCGCGGCCCTGCCGTTGGGGTTCATCACGTCCTGGGAGGGTCTGGTCGATCGAGCCGACGTTGCTGCCGGCCAGCAGGTGCTCATCCATGGCGGCGCGGGCGGGGTCGGGTTCCTCGCGGTGCAAATCGCCCTCTCCCGCGGCGCGCAGGTCTTCGCCACCGGAGGCCCGTCGAGCCAGGAGGCGATCCGCCAGGTTGGTGCGACACCCATCGACTACACGACGCGCGCCGTCGATGAATACGTCGATGAGTACACCGGCGGAGAGGGCTTCGACGTCATCGTCGACAACGTCGGCGGGGACACCCTTGACGCCTCGTTCGCCGCGGTCAAGCGCTACACCGGCCACGTCGTCAGCGCATTGGGATGGGGCACTCACAGTCTGGCGCCGCTGTCCTTCCGGGGAGCCACCTACTCGGGGGTGTTCACCTTGATGCCACTGTTGACCGGCCGCAGCCGTGAGCACCACGGCCACATCATGTCCCAGGCAGCCATGCTGGCCGAGAGTGGTCGGCTGGTGCCCCGGCTGGACTCGAGGACCTTCACGCTCGACGAGGTCAACGATGCCCACGAGATCTTCGAAAAGGGTTCGGTCACAGGGAAAGTAGCCGTTCTACCGAATTCCTAGCCAGCCATCACCCGTCTGGCGGACAACGTCATACCGGCCGGCAGGTACCTGGCGGCCAACGGGAACCCTCGATGGCGGCGAGCCCTGACGACCTCCGCCACCAATGGGCGGAATCATCCGTTCATACAGTTTCCTACGACGTAACACCGACACGAGAGGCACTCCGATGAACTGGAACCCAGCCGACACCGCCGTGGTATTCATCGATCCGCAGAACGACGTCCTGAGCCCTACCGGAATCAACTGGGCGGCCACCGGCGCCAGCGTCACCGAAAATGACACCGTCGCGCACATGCTCGCCATCTTCGAAGCCGCGAAGGCCGCATCGTTCGGGATGTTCATCTCACCGCACTACTTCTATCCCACCGATCACCGCTGGCTGTTCAACGGCGCACTGGAAGCCGACGAACTGCGCACCGGCACGTTCGACCGGCCGGGTCCATTGAACCTGGACGGGCTTACCGGCTCAGGAGCCGACTGGCTCGAAGAGTTCAAGCCCTTCATCAACGACCCGGGCACGGTGGTCGTCAGCCCGCACAAGGTATTCGGGTCGCAGACCAACGACCTCGTTCTGCAGTTGCGCAAACGGCGGATCAACAAGGTCCTCCTGGGCGGGATGCTCGCCAACATGTGCGTCGAATCGCACCTACGCGATCTCCTCGAGCAAGGCTTCGAGGTCTACGTCGTCCGCGACGCCATCGCAGGCCCGCGCCACCCCGAGTGGGGGGATGGCTACCAGGCCGCGCTGGTCAACTACGCCTTCCTTGCCCACGGGGTCGTCTGGACCGAGGATGTCGTCGCCGCAATGCGCGCCGCCGCGTAAAACCCTGACGAACAGAGGATTTCGATGTCACTGGTGTCAACCCCGTTCGGATTCACCTCGACTGGTGCCGATGTCCTTGCCGGTGTCGACCTTTCGGGGCGACGCGCCATCATCACCGGCGCCACCTCCGGCATCGGAGTGGAGACCGCACGCGCGCTCGCGGCTGCCGGGGCCGCCGTCCTCCTCGGCGTTCGCAGGCTGGACGTCGGCCGCCGAATCGCCGCCGAGATCACGGCCTCGACCGGGAATGACGCTGTCACAGCGGCGCTCCTCGACGTCGCCGACCTCATGTCCGTCCGAGACTTCACCGCCCGATTCAGCACCGAACCGGTGCACATGCTGATCAACAACGCGGGCATCATGGCGCTGCCGACGTTGACGCGGACCGCGCAGGACCACGAGATGCAGTTCGCCACCAACTATCTCGGCCACTTCGCACTCACCCTCGGGTTGCACCCAGCACTCACAGCCGCACGAGGAGCACGCGTCGTATCGGTCAGCTCCAGTGGACACCTGTTGTCGCCGGCGGTATTCGACGACCTCGACTACCGTTTCCGGCCCTACGACCCGTGGACGGCCTACGGACAATCAAAAACAGCCGACGTTCTTCTTGCCGTGGAACTGACCCGACGCTGGCACAACGAGGGAATCGTCGGCAACGCCCTGAACCCCGGGGCGATCGCCACTGGACTCCAAAAGCACACCGGCGGCCTGCAAACCCCTGTCGATCGCCGCAAAACGATCGAGCAAGGCGCTGCAACCTCCGTGCTGCTGGCAGCATCACCGCTCGTCGAGGGAGTCGGCGGCCGCTACTTCGAAGACTGCAACGAAGCACCGATGGTCACAGAGCGCCCGGACGATTACACCGGCGTCGCACCGTACGCGCTTGACCCCGACAACGCCGCAAAGCTGTGGAAAACCGGACTTGAGTTCCTGGAATGAGCAGACTGGCCACCCTCCAGATTCTGGAAGTTCCGACTCTTCGGGCCGGCGTCGCACTCGTTCCGCGAATTCGGGCGGACCCACGATCAACAGTTCGTCCGCGTGAGGACACGGACTCGCCCCACAGTCCGCGCCCCGACTGGCGACGACCCGCGCACATCCCGGAGGTTGCCATCCGTTGAGCGAGTGACCGAACGCGCCAAGTACTTGGCAGGCCTCTCCACGTGTCGGTATCGACTCTCAGCGGCTGTGTCACCCATCCGCAATGCCGCTGCTGAGGCTGATAACCAGTGAATTCGCTCTCGCCAGACTGATCGGTTAGCCTCACGAATTAACACCCGTCAAGGAGATTGTCATGGTCGATCCGCGCACACCCGTCATCGTCGGCGTCGGACAGTTCACCGAACGCATCGACCTCGACGGTTACCGCGGGATGTCCTCGGTCGAGCTGGCCACCGAGGCTGTCAGGGCGGCACTGCACGATTGCGGCGCCGACGCTGCCGCCGTGGCGCAGGCCATCGACACCGTGGCGGGCACGCGGCAGTTCGAGATCTCCGGTCCGCAGACGCCGACGCTGGGGGTGTCCGACAACTACCCGCGTTCGGTGGCGCGCAACGTCGGCGCCGAACCGGCTCGGGCAATCCTCGAGGTGATCGGTGGACAGAGCCCGCAACACCTCGTCACCGAGTTCGGGGGAGCCATTGCGGCCGGCGAGGCCGAGGTGGTGCTGCTGTTCGGTTCGGAGAACACCTCGACGCTGCGGCACTTCTCCAAGCGCGAGGACAAGCCGGACCACTCCGAGACGATCGACGGCCAGTTGGAAGACCGTGGCTACGGTTACGACGGCATCTTCGACGAGTACACGATCAAGCACGGGCTGATCGGCGCCCCGGTGCAGTACGGCCTGCTGGAGAACGCCCGCCGCGCCCGCCTCGGACTGTCGGTGGGCGACTACCGGCAGGCGATGGCCGAGCTGTTCGCACCGTTCTCCAAGGTGGCCGCCAAGAACCCGTATTCGTCTGCGCCGGTGGAGCGTTCGGCCGAGGAGCTGGCCACCGTCACCAAGAGCAACCGGATGATCTGCGACCCGTACCCGCGCATGATGGTGGCGCGCGATCAGGTCAACCAGGGCGCTGCCACACTGCTGATGTCGGTGGAGGCCGCGCGTCGTCTCGGTGTGCCCGAGGAGAAGTGGGTGTACCTGCGCGGGCACGCCGACAT
This sequence comes from Mycobacterium sp. NPDC050441, assembly GCF_040655355.1. Classification (NCBI taxonomy): domain Bacteria; kingdom Bacillati; phylum Actinomycetota; class Actinomycetes; order Mycobacteriales; family Mycobacteriaceae; genus Mycobacterium; species Mycobacterium sp. NPDC050441. Next base: position 472,918 of record NZ_JBFAJS010000006.1, read on the forward strand.
GAAGGAAATCAAGCTGCTCGAGCGTGCCGAACTCGGTTACAGCGAAGCCGCGGTGATCGCGGTCAACGAGGCGCTGCGGATCGCCGGCATCCGACTCGACGACATCGCGGCCTTCGATCTCTACAGCTGCTTCCCGTTCCCGGTGTTCAACATCTGTGACGGCACCGGCCTGGCACCCGACGACGAGCGCGGCCTGACGCTCACCGGCGGTCTGCCCTTCTTCGGCGGCCCGGGCAACAATTACTCAATGCACGGCATCGCCGAGGCCGTCAATGAAATGCGCGACAAACCAGGGAAATTCGCACTGGTCGGCGGCAACGGCGGTATCGCGAGCAAGTACTCGGTCGGCATCTACTCCACCGAGCCCGCAGATTGGGCGGCCGACGGCAGCGCCGCCCTGCAGGATGAGTTCAATACGCAGCAGCGCGTCGCCATCGCCGAAAAGGCCGACGGCCCAGCGAAAATCGAAACCTACACGGTCCGTTACGACTGGACGCCGCGCACCGGCATCATCATCGGCCGCCTCGATTCCGACGGCAGCCGCTTCCTGGCGACGACGACGGACGAGGCGCTGGTGGAGTTGCTCTCCGATGGGGAACCGTTGGGCGCGTCGATCATCGTGACCTCCGGCGAGAAGCGGAACACCGCGACACTGGCCTAGATCGACCCGCTCAGAAGAGCGTCGTGCGGTCCGGCATCAACACAAACCCGTGTTCGCCGACGCGGCACGCGGTCATGCCCTTGTCGTCGACCGCGCACACGGCGTCACCCTTGCCGGCAGTCAATCGGTGCATCGGAGGCAGCGGTGGCGGCGGATGTATCTTGTCCTGCGGGAAATCGGGATCGCCGTTGACGGATTCGACGATGGCCGCCGAAGTCCGTCCGGCACTCACCGACCAGTCGCCAGGGCCTTGGTGGGGGAGTGGCCCCAAGCAGTCGACACTTTCGTACGCCGTGTCCGGGTAGGCGTTGCTCGTGCAGATCAGCCCACTCGGCGTCGTGAATCTGAACCCCTGTGCGCGTGGAACATTCACCTGTTCGTATGTTGAACCGGAGTCGGCGTAGCCGGAGATGTCGGGAAAATCGCTCGTCGACGTACACCCTGCGACCAGCAGTAGTGAACACACGGCCGTCACGCCGGCAGTAACTTTCACGCCCGTCACCTCAGAAGAGCCTCGTCCAGCGAGGACCCAGCACGAACCCGTGCTCGCCGATACGGCAGGCGGTGATATGGGTGCCGACCCCGCAGACAAGGTCATCCCTCGGGTACCGCACCACGTGCTCGGCGGGCAGCAACGGAGGTGGGGCGGCCTGGGGATCGGCCGGGTCGGTGAGCTCACGAATCGCGGCGGCAGACCGTCGTTCGGCTGCCACCAACCACAGCCCGGGTCCCTTGTCTGGCCGCGGACCCCAGCATTGGATCCGCGCGTACTTGGGATCGGGATAGTCGTTGGAGGAACAGGTCAGGCCGCTCGGCGTCCGGAAGCGGTATCCCGAATATCTCTGCCCGCCAGAGAAATAGGTGTCATGGTCGGCGGGGGCGTATTCACTGAAATCGGGAAAGCCGATGCCGTCGCTGGTACCGGTATCGGGTGAGCAGGCGGCAAGTAGCGCGCCGAAGCAGACGACGAGGCGTCCAGCGGTGCGCACCCGCGTCAGCGTAACCGCGAGATCAGCGCCATGGTCGTTCTCCTCGGAATTTCACGACCATGGCGTTGATCTCGGCGCGAAAGGCCGACCAGTCGAGGCCGACCCCAGTGCTAGACCAGCGTCGCGAGCTTGCCCGCGAGCCGCTCGACGTACGCCGACACCTCGGCCTCGGACTTGTCCGGCAGCCCGAACAGCACTTCGGTGACGCCCAGTTCACGCCAGTGCGCGAGCTTCTCCGGGTCCGGCTTGAAGTCCAGCGCCACGATCTGCGGTGCCCCGTCGCGCCCGGCGGCGGCCCAGGTGTCCTGCAGCAGCTTGACGGGTTCGTCGATGTTGAAGTCGCGCGGTGTGGTGATCCAGCCGTCGGCCGACTTGGCGATCCACTTGAAGTTCTTCTCGTTGCCGGCCGCGCCCACCAAGATGGGGATGTGTGACTGCACGGGCTTGGGCCAGGCCCAGGAGGGTCCGAAGTTCACGAATTCGCCGTCGTAGGAGGCTTCTTCCTCGGTCCACAGTGCGCGCATGGCTTCCAGGTACTCGCGCAGCATGGTGCGGCGACGGCCCGGGGGAACCTTGTGGTCGGCGAGTTCGTCGGTGTTCCAACCGAATCCGACGCCCAACGACACGCGTCCACCGGACAGGTGATCGAGGGTGGCGATGGATTTCGCCAGGGTGATCGGGTCATGCTCGACCGGCAGCGCGACCGCCGTCGACAACCGCACCCGCGACGTCACTGCGCACGCGGTGCCCAGCGACACCCACGGATCGAGGGTGCGCATGTAGCGGTCATCGGGCAGGGACTCGTCGCCGGTGGTCGGGTGAGCGGCCTCGCGCTTGATCGGGATGTGGGTGTGCTCGGGGACGTAGAACGTCGTGAAGCCGTGATCGTCGGCGAGTTTGGCGGCCTTGGCCGGGGCGATGCCGCGGTCACTGGTGAAGAGAACAAGCCCGTAGTCCATGACCAGAATTAGAACGTGTTTCAGTCTCAGTAGCAAGACGGACCGTCTCGTTAAGTGTGTCGGAAAGAAGAAAACTTCATCGCGAGCGATACCCGCGACGACCGCCCACGGGTTTGCTGGGATCACCGGCATGACGACTGAACGCATCGCCGACCACGTCAAGTTCGCCTACTGGGTGCCCAATGTCAGTGGCGGCCTGGTCACCAGCGATATCGAGCAGCGCACCGACTGGAATTACGAATACAACAAGAAACTCGCGCAGACCGCGGAGAACAACGGCTTCGAGTACGCACTGTCGCAGGTTCGCTATGAGGCCAGCTACGGCGCGGAGTACCAGCACGAATCCACCAGCTTCAGCCTCGCCCTGTTGCTGGCCACGCAGAAGCTCAAAGTTATCGCCGCAGTTCATCCGGGGCTGTGGCAGCCGGCGGTGTTGGCCAAACTGGGCGCGACCGCCGACCACCTCAGCAATGGCCGCTTCGCCGTCAACGTGGTCTCGGGCTGGTTCAAAGACGAGTTCACCCACCTGGGCGAACCGTGGCTCGAGCACGATGAGCGCTACCGGCGCAGCGCGGAATTTCTGCAGGTTCTCCGCAAGATCTGGACCGAGGACGACGTCGATTTCCGCGGCGACTTCTACCGGATCCACGATTTCACCCTCAAGCCCAAGCCGCTCAACACTCCCGAGCGTCCCAATCCCGAGCTGTTCCAGGGCGGGAACTCCACCGCGGCCCGCCGCAACGGCGGCCTCTACGCCGACTGGTACTTCTCCAACGGCAAAGACTTCGACGGCCTCACCGAACAGGTCGTCGAGGTGCGTGACCACGCCCGCAACGCCAACAGAGAGGTGAAGTTCGGTCTCAACGGGTTCATCATCGCCCGCGACACGGAAAAGGAAGCGAAGGAAGTCCTCAGAGAGATCGTGGCCAAGGCGAACAAGCCCGCTGTCGAAGGCTTCCGCAGCGCGGTGCAGCAGGCCGGCAATTCCACCGGGGACAAGAAGGGCATGTGGGCCGATTCCAGTTTCGAGGATCTGGTGCAGTACAACGACGGCTTCCGCAGCCAGTTGATCGGGACACCCGAGCAGATTGCCGAACGCATCGCCGCCTACCGCAAACGTGGCGTGGACCTGATCCTCGGCGGATTCCTGCATTTCCAAGAGGAAATCGAGTACTTCGGCACCAACGTGCTGCCCCTGGTCCGCGAAATCGAGGCAGCCGAAACGGATTCCGCCGACACGCCCGTCCTGGTATCGGCTTGAGGCCGCTCTGACACCGCGCACGCGCGCCCGGCACCCAGCCGGGTGCGCTAGCGTGGAAGCTCGAATCGCTCACGTGGTCGGTATTCATGCCTGCGTGAACACACGTCGCGAAGCTTGATAGCACAGGAGAGGTCATGACCTACCCGCCCAGTAATCCCGGCTACCCGCCGGCCCCGCAATCGGGTTCGCAGTTCGATGCGACCCAGCAGTTCGCCAAGGCGGTCCCCGCTCCGGCTCCGTCAGCCCCGGCGGCGGCCCCGGCCGCTGCGGAGCCCGGCGAGAACAAGCTGCCCGAGATCCTGCTGGCCGTGGTGGCCGTTGCCGGTCTGCTCACCTACTTCGTGAGCTTCGCCCTCGACATTGCGATCGTGGTCGGCACCTTGGTCGTACCGCTGGCATTGCTCGCCGCACTCCTGGCCGGAGTGAGCGTGCTGCCCAAGCAGAAGAACCGCGTCACCGCGGCTGTCGTGCTGTCCACCGTCGCATTCCTGCTCTCGATCCCGGTCGTGCTGGCCGCGCCCGGCGCCGAGTCGGATTGGGCGCTGTACGCCATGCTGGTCCTCACCCTGATCCAGGCCGGAGCCGCGATCGCCGCGCTCCTCTTCGAAGCGGGCATCATCACCCCTCCGGCCCCCAAGCCGCAGTTCGAGCCGCAGCCGCAGTACGGCCAGTACGGTGGCCCGTCGCAGTACTACGGTCAGCAGCACCAGCCGCAGCACGGTGGCCAGCCCTACCAGCAGGCTCAGCCGCAGCAGCCCGGCTACCCGTCGCAGTACGGCGGCTACTCCGGTGGTCCGAACACCGGTGGTTTCCCGGTGCAGGGGCAGCAGGGGCAGCAGCCGAGCGGTCCGCCGACGCCTCCGACCGGATACCCCACCTACGGCCAGCCGCAGCAGTCGGGCCCTGCCGGTCCGGCACAGCAGCCGCCTTCACAGCAATCTGGCCCTGCGCCGTCGTAAGCTGATCGGCGCGTGCGCTTCCCGCGTACGCGCCGATCATTGCGAGGAGCAGCCCACCAAGTGAGTAACCGGCCAGTCGGCACCCGCCAGGCACGTGAGTTGCTCCGGGTCGCGTTCGGGCCCTCGGTCGTCGCGCTGGTGATCATCGCCGCGGTTGTGTTGTTGCAACTGCTGATCGCCAACAGCGATATGACGGGCGCGCTCGGTGCGATCGCCAGCATGTGGCTGGGCGTACACCAGGTGCCGGTGTCGATCGGCGGCCGCGAGCTGGGCGTGATGCCGCTGCTGCCGGTGATGACGATGATCTGGGGCACCGCCCGCACGACGGCGGCGGCCACCGCCCCGAATTCCTCCTGGTTCGTCACCCGCTGGGTCGTCGCCTCGGCGCTGGGCGGGCCCATTCTGGTCGCGGCCATCCTGTTGGCCGTCATTCACGACGCAGCCTCGGTGATCAGCGAACTGCAGACCCCCAGTGCCCTGCGAGCGTTCTGCAGCGTGCTGGTCGTGCATGTGATCGGCGCGCTGATCGGTGTCGGTTCGAAGGTGGGCCGACGCACGCTGGCCGCTTCGCCGCTGCCGGGCTGGCTGCCCGATGCGTTTCGGGCCGCCACCGCCGGTGTGCTCGCCCTGTTCGGGCTTTCCGGTGCGGTGACCGCGGCGTCCCTGGTGGTGCATTGGGGCACGATGCACGATCTGTTCGCGATCACCGACAGTCTGTTCGGCCAGCTCAGCTTGACTCTGTTGTCGATCCTCTATATCCCCAACGTGATCGTCGGGGCCTCGGCCATCGCGGTCGGATCCAGTGCCCATGTCGGGTTGGCCGCGTTCAGTTCGTTCACCGTGTTCGGCGGCGACATCCCCGCGGTGCCGGTTCTGGCCGCGGTGCCCACGCCGCCGCTGGGCCCGATCTGGGTGGCGCTCCTGATCGTGGGGGCGGCCTCGGCGGTGGCGGTGGGTCAGCAGTGTGCACGACGCCCGCTCCCGGTCGGGGCGGCCACCGGGAAGTTGCTGGTGGCGTCGGCGCTGGCCGCGGTGACGATGGCGCTGGCCGGATTCGCCGGCGGCGGCCGGCTGGGCAATTTCGGGTCTGTCGGGGTGGATCAGGCGACGTTCGCGCCGGCGGTGTTCCTGTGGTTCGTCGGGATCGGCGGGCTGACGGTGGCGATGTCCGGCGGCCTGACCCGCAAGCCCCGCCCGGCGGCCCCGCCCGAGCCGGAGCCGGTAGCCCCGCAGCCCGAGTACGAGAGTGAGGACGAGCCCGAAGACGGCGTCGTCGACGAGGACGACATCGAGTACGTCGAACCAGGTCCCGAACCCGAGCTCGAACCGGACCCCGAACCCGAGCTCGAACCGGACGAACCGCTGGTGTCGTGGTCGGCCGAGGAGCCGCAAGCGGACGAGCCCGCGCCCGAGTACGTCGATAGGTACCTCGAGTACGACGACGTGCAGGAAACCGTCCACGAACCCCGCCCCCGGAGCCATGAAGACCTCGATGACGATCCCGAGGACCACTTCATCGTCGACGACGACGCGACCGGCGATCAGCCGCGCCGCGCGGGCGACTAGGCTGCTGCGCGTGCAGCAACCGCTACAAGTGCCTCCGAGTGCGCCAGCGCGGCTGGTAGTGCTGGCTTCGGGGACAGGCTCGTTGCTCGCCTCGCTACTGGCCGCTGCGGCAGACGACTATCCGGCGCGGGTGGTCGCGGTCGGAACCGACCGCAAATGTGCCGCGGTGGACATCGCGGCAGCGGCCGGGGTGCCCTCGTACACCGTGCGGCTGGGCGATTATGCGGAGCGCGACGCCTGGGATGCCGCGCTCACCGAGGCCACCGCAGAACACCAACCGGACCTGGTGGTCTCGGCCGGATTCATGAAAATTCTGGGTAGCCAGTTCCTTTCCCGTTTCCCGGGCCGCGTCGTCAACACGCATCCGGCGTTGCTGCCCGCGTTCCCCGGGGCGCACGCGGTGCCCGAAGCGCTGGCGTATGGCGTGCGGGTGACGGGCTGCACCGTGCATCTCGTCGACTCCGGGATGGATACCGGGCCGATTCTGGCCCAGCAGGCCATCGAGGTGCTCGATGATGACACCGAAGAGACTTTGCATGAGCGCATCAAAGTGGTCGAACGACGACTGCTGGTGGATGTGCTGGCCGCGCTGGCAACCCGCGGCGTGACCTGGACTGGACGAAAGGCGACCATAGGGTGAGCGAGAAGAAACCGATCAGGCGAGCGCTGATCAGTGTCTATGACAAGACCGGCCTTGCCGATCTGGCCCGTGGCCTGCACGAGGCGGGCGTGGCCATCGTCTCTACCGGGTCGACCGCCAAAACCATTGCCGCCACCGGTGTTCCGGTTACCCCGGTCGAAGAGGTGACGGGCTTCCCCGAGGTGCTCGACGGCCGGGTCAAGACCCTGCACCCGCGCGTGCACGCCGGCCTGCTGGCCGACACCCGCAAGCCCGAACATGTTGCGGCGCTGCAGGAACTCAAGGTCGAGGCGTTCGAACTCGTGGTGGTGAACCTCTACCCGTTCTCCGAGACCGTGGAGTCCGGGGCATCGGTGGACGAGTGTGTCGAGCAGATCGACATCGGCGGGCCGTCGATGGTGCGTGCGGCCGCCAAGAACCATCCGAGTGTGGCCGTCGTGGTCGATCCGCTGGGCTATGACGGCGTGCTGGCCGCGGTCCGGGCCGGCGGGTTCACCCTCGATGAGCGGAAGAAGCTGGCGTCGTTGGCATTCCGGCACACCGCCGAGTACGACGTCGCGGTCGCCGGCTGGATGGGTTCCACCCTGGCACCGGAAGAGCCCAAGCAGCCGCTGCCGGCGTGGTTCGCCGGCACCTGGCATCGCAGCGCGGTGCTGCGTTACGGCGAGAACCCGCATCAGCAGGCCGCGGTGTACCGCGACGATGCCGCGTGGCCCGGACTGGCCCAGGCCGAGCAGCTGCACGGCAAGGAGATGTCCTACAACAACTACACCGACGCCGATGCGGCGTGGCGGGCGGCGTTCGACCACGAGGAGATCTGCGTGGCGATCATCAAGCACGCCAACCCGTGCGGCATCGCGATCTCCTCGGAGTCGGTGGCAGATGCGCACCGCAAGGCTCACGAGTGCGATCCGCTGAGCGCGTTCGGCGGCGTCATCGCCTCCAACACCGAAGTCAGTGTCGAGATGGCCGAGACGGTCGCCGACATCTTCACCGAGGTCATCATCGCCCCGGCATATGAGGCCGGCGCGGTGGAAATCCTGGCGCGCAAGAAGAACATCCGCATCCTGGTGGCGTCCGAGCCGCTGGTCGGCGGCATCGAACTCCGCCAGATCAGTGGCGGGGTGCTGCTGCAGCAGCGCGACGCACTCGACGCCGAGGGCGACGATCCGGCCAACTGGACGCTGGCCACCGGTGAGCCTGCCGATCCGCAGACGCTGAGCGATCTGGTGTTCGCCTGGCGGGCCTGCCGCGCGGTGAAGTCCAACGCGATCGTGATTGCCAAGGACGGCGCCACCGTGGGTGTCGGTATGGGACAGGTGAATCGCGTCGACGCAGCCGGGCTGGCCGTGCAGCGTGCGGGCGACCGGGTGCCCGGTTCGGTCGGTGCCTCCGATGCGTTCTTCCCGTTCCCCGACGGCTTGGAGACGTTGACGAACGCCGGCGTCAAGGCCGTCGTGCACCCCGGTGGGTCGGTCCGTGACGCCGAGGTGACCGCCGCTGCCGAGGCCGCGGGCATCACGCTGTACCTCACCGGCGCAAGGCATTTCGCGCACTAGTCTTGTTCGCCGTTTTCTACACCTGGGCTGTGACGAGCTAGCGGTCACAGCCCAGGTGTAGAAAACGGTGCAGAGGCAAGGCTCAACCACCCAAGCGCACTTAAGCGCTCGCCTCACCCTCCGCCTCGGCGTCGGCGGTCGCGTACGCGATGAACGACGTGATCTCCTCGACCGCATGACGTGCATCGGGGTTGATGTCGAAGCTCAGCTGGAACATGTGCATTGCCTTGTCCCACACCTGAACCCAGGTCGGGACACCGCTGGCCTGCAGCTTGTCGGCCAGGACGAAGGTGTCGTTGAGCAGCATCTCGTGAGTGCCGACCTGGAACAGGAACGGCCCGAGCCCGTGCAGGTCTGCCTCGGGTGGCATCACGGGAGTCGGACGGGTGCCGTTGACCGTGGCGAACACGTCGTAGATGAACTTCACCGTCATGAATGGGAACAGCACATCGCGATGTTCCTGCAGCGCACGGAATTTGAGGTCCATGTCGGAGGAGGTCAGCGGCGAGAGCAGGATCTGCCCGGCCGGCACCGGAAGTCCGGCGTCGCGAGCCGCCAGGGCGGTGTCGGCGGCCATCAGCCCGCCGGCCGAATCACCGGCCAGCACAATCTGATTGGGTGCGAAGCCGAGCGACAGGGCGAGGCGGTAGCCATCGAGCCCGTCGGCCACGGCGTCGTCGATGTCGGCCTGCGGGGCCAGTCGGTACCCGACGTTGAGCACACGCGCCCCGGTGCTGGCCGACAGCTTCGACACGAAACGCCGGTGTGAGTTCAGCCCGAGGGTCACCAGTGCCGAGCCGTGCAGGTAGACGATCACCTGATCGGAGTCGCGGGCCTCGGGGGCGATCACCCATTCGGCCGGGCAGTTGGGCAGCGCGACCGGCGTCACCTCGGTGCCGGGCAGCGGCTTGATGAACCGCAGGGGCCGGTCGATGACATCGAGATGTGCGCGCTGCAGCAGTGCTGGGGCGACGCGGTTGATGCCCAGTCCGATCAGGGTCAGCAGACCCAGCAATGGGCGGACGAAGATCGCGGTGGTCCAGCCGAGGGCTCTGGACTGCAGGGATGCGGGGCCGAAGTGCACGGTGGCCGGCCGGCTACGCCAATCGAGCGAATTCACGATACCCAGGGTACCGGGTACCTGAACTCGCTCGGATCGGGGCGGGCGTCAGGGCAGGGCGATGGTGGCCTGGGCCTCGATCACCTTGTTGATGTCGGTCAGCGCACCCTTGTCGCGGTCCAGGGCGTCGGCGTTGATCTGCAGCACGTAGACGGCGCCGGGCGCCTGGATCACGATGGTGGTCTGGGTGATCGCGCGGCGCTGATCACCCTTGGCGTAGGACCCGGCCAGGTGGACCGAGGGGAACCCGCCGATCTCGCCACGGGACACGTCACCGTTCGGCTTGTAGTCCGCCAGGTTCTGCAGCTCGTTGGGGGCGAACTCGAGCAGCTTGTTGGCATCCACGTCACCGGTCAGCTTGGAGATCAACGAGATGACCGACGGCGGATCCGGCGGGTTGGTCGGGTCATTGACCATCGCCGAGTAGGCCCAGGCCGGTGTGCGGGTGCCGGCATCGATCCATCCGGGCGGAGTCGGCCAGTTGAACACCGGCGCGCCTGGATCGCCGCGATGGACCGGTGTTTCGACGATGCCGCTCTGCTTGATGTAGTCGGCGATGGTGAAGGCGTGTGCGCCCAGCTTGGGCGCGGTCGTGGTCTCCTCGCCGGATGTGTCCGTGGCTATCGCCGACGTGGTCTCGCCGCCGCCGCCGTTGTTTTCCTCGCCTCCCGAGGTGACCGCGAACGCGATACCGCCGACGAGCAGGATCACCCCGGCGATCGCGGCCGCAGCGAGGACGAGGTTGCGCCGGTTGGTCGACTTCTGCGGAATCGGGGTGTGTGGCAGTGGGGGTGGCCCGAAGTTGGTCTGCGGCGGCCCGACCGGTCCGGGCGGTCCCGACGGCCCGCCGAGGCCGTGCATACCGACCGGCGTATTACTCGCGACGGGTTTGCGGGAAGAGGTTTCGTTACCTGCCCACGACGAGGTGAACACCGGCGGTTCCGACGGCGGCGCCTGCCGCGGGTTCGACGGCGAGAGTGGCGTCGGCGGCAGGTTCACCGGCTTCGGGATGATCATCGGCGTGGTGGGCGGTGCCGGCTCGTGAGCCGGTGCCGGGGTGCGCACCTCGGGGGTGGTTCCGGTGGCTGCCTCGGTCAGCGCGACGGCGAAGTCGTGGCACGTGGCGTAGCGGTCCTTGGCGTCCTTGGACAGGGCCTTGGCCATCACCGAGTCGAACACGGCCAGTTCGGGTTTCGAATCCGCAAGCTTGGGCGGCGGGGAGTTCAGGTGATGACTGATCACCACGGCCGGGTTGCTGTGCGCGAACGGCGGGGTGCCGGTGAACAGGCGGTAGGCCGTAGCGGCCAGCGAGTACTGGTCGGCCCGGCCGTCGAGCGGCTGCCCCATCAACTGCTCGGGCGCGGTGTAGGACATCGAGCCCACCGTGATGTTGGTCGAGGTGAGCCCGTTGACCTCGTCGGCGCGCCGTGCGATGCCGAAGTCGGTCAGCATGATGCGACGCTTGGAACCCTGTTTGCTGGTGAGCAGGATGTTGGCGGGTTTGACGTCGCGGTGCAGCAGCTTGCGCTGGTGCGCATAGTCCAGTGCGTCGCCGACGGCGGTGACGACCTCGATGACGTCCTCGGCCGGCATGCCTTTCGGGTACTGATCGTGCAGAAGCCGGGCGGCGTCGTGCCCGTCGACGAAGTCCATCGAGATCCACAACCGGTCCTCGAACTCGCCGCGGTCGTGCACGCCGACGATGTGCGGATGCCACAGCGTGGCCGCCATGTCGGCCTCGCGGATGAACCGCTGCCGGAATTCGTTGTCCGAGCTGACGCTGATTGGCAGCACTTTGAGAGCGTCCTCGCGGGGTAACCGCGGGTGGGACGCCAAATAGACCTCGCCCATGCCACCAGTGCCCACCAACCGCACGATGGTGAACCCTGCGAATTCCTGACCGCTAGCCAACGGCATGGAGCGCAGACTACCGGTAGCAACGCTCGGGCAACGACTATGCCGGGGGAGTGGCTCGTGCGTGCCGGGTGCTAGTTCTGCCGGGTGGCGATGTGCGCGGGCGGGTTCAGTCGTAGCGTGGAGTGGTGAGCCAACCCAAGGATCTGCCTCGGACCGTCGGTGAGCTGCGTGCCTCCGGCCATCGTGAGCGGGGCGTCAAAGCCGAAATTCGGGAGAATCTGCTGTCCGCACTCGCCGACCGCCGCGACGTGTGGCCGGGGATCCTGGGGTTCGACGACACCGTGATCCCGCAGCTGGAGCGGGCTTTGATCGCCGGGCACGACGTGGTGCTTCTCGGTGAGCGTGGCCAGGGCAAGACGCGGCTGCTGCGTGCGCTGACGGGGCTGCTCGACGAGTGGACGCCGGTGATCGCCGGGTCTGAGTTGGGTGAGCATCCGTACAGCCCGATCACGCCGGAGTCGATCCGCCGGGCCGCCGATTCCGGCGACGATCTGCCGATCGAGTGGCGCCACCGCAGTGAGCGCTACACCGAGAAGCTGGCCACCCCGGACACCAGCGTGGCCGATCTCGTCGGCGACATCGATCCGATCAAGGTGGCCGAGGGTCGCAGCCTGGGCGACCCGGAAACGATCGCCTACGGGCTGATCCCGCGGGCGCACCGCGGCATCGTGGCCGTCAACGAGCTGCCGGACCTGGCCGAGCGGATTCAGGTGTCGATGCTCAACGTGATGGAGGAGCGCGACATTCAGGTCCGCGGCTACACGTTGCGGCTGCCGCTCGACGTCCTCGTGGTCGCGAGCGCCAATCCCGAGGACTACACCAACCGCGGCCGGATCATCACCCCGCTCAAGGACCGGTTCGGTGCCGAGATCCGCACGCACTACCCGTTGGAGATCGACGACGAGGTCGGGGTGATCCGCCAGGAGGCCCAGTTGGCCGCCGAGGTCCCGGAATACCTGCTCGGTGTGCTGGCCCGGTTCGCCCGCAATCTGCGTGAATCGAGTTCGATCGACCAGCGTTCCGGTGTGTCGGCCCGGTTCGCGATCGCGGCCGCCGAGACGGTGGCGGCCTCGGCGCGGCACCGCTCCGCCATTCTCGGCGAGGATGATCCGGTGGCCCGGGTGGTCGATCTGGACACCGTGATCGACGTGCTGCGCGGCAAGTTGGAGTTCGAGTCCGGCGAGGAGGGACGTGAGCAGGCCGTGCTGGAGCACCTGTTGCGGCGTGCCACCGCCGATACCGCGCAACGACTGCTGGGCGGTATCGACGTCGCCCCGTTGGTGGCCGCGGTCGAGGAGGGCTCGCCGGTGACCACCGGCGAGCGGGTGTCGGCCAAGGACGTCCTGGCCGCCCTGCCCGATCTGGCCGTGGTCGACGCGCTCGCCTCCAGGGTGGGCGCGGTGTCGGTCGGTCAGCGGGCCGCGGCCATCGAATTGGCTTTGGAGGCGCTGTATCTGGCCAAGCGTGTGGACAAGATGACGGGGGAGGGCGAGACGGTCTATGGCTGATCCCGGTCGGAGGCATGGGCACACCTCGCGGTATTCGCGATACACCGGTGGCCCGGACCCTCTGGCACCGCCGATCGATCTGCGCGACGCGCTCGAGCAGATCGGTCAGAGCGTCATGGAGGGCAGCTCGCCGCGTCGCGCGCTCTCGGAGTTGATGCGTCGCGGCACCGAGGGCATGCGCGGCACCGACCGGCTGGCTGCCGAGGCCAACCGCAAACGCCGGGAGCTGTTGCAGCGTCACAACCTTGACGGCACGTTGCAGGAGATCAAGAAGCTGCTCGACGAGGCTGTGCTCGCCGAGCGCAAGGAGTTGGCCCGCGCCCTCGACGACAACGCACGGTTCGGCGAATTGCAGATGGAGGCGCTTTCGCCGTCACCGGCCAAGGCCGTGCAGGAGCTCGCCGATTACGACTGGCGCAGCCCCGAGGCGCGGCAGAAGTACGAGCAGATCAAGGATCTGCTGGGCCGCGAGATGCTGGATCAGCGTTTTGCCGGCATGAAGGAGGCGTTGGAGAACGCCACCGACGAGGACCGGCAGCGGGTCAACGACATGCTCGATGACCTCAATGATCTGCTGGACAAGCACGCCCAGGGGAAAGATTCGCCTGAGGACTTCCAAGATTTCATGGACAAGCACGGCGAGTACTTCCCGGAAAATCCGCAGAACATCGACGAACTGTTGGATGCGTTGGCCAAGCGCGCCGCCGCCGCGCAGCGGTTCCGCAACAGCCTGTCGGCCGAGCAGCGTGCCGAGCTGGATGCCTTGGCACAGCAGGCTTTCGGTTCACCGTCGTTGATGAACGCGTTGAACCGGCTCGACTCGCACCTCCAGGCCGCGCGCCCCGGTGAGGACTGGAACGGTTCGGAACGGTTCTCCGGTGGCGACCCGCTGGGTATGGGGGAGGGCGCCCAGGCGCTGTCCGACATTGCCGAGTTGGAGCAGTTGGCCGACGCGCTGTCGCAGAGCTACGCCGGGGCGTCGATGGACGACGTCGACCTTGAGGCGCTGGCGCGCCAGCTCGGCGACGACGCCGCGATCGACGCCCGCACCCTGTCCGAACTCGAGAAAGCCCTGGTCAACCAGGGCTTCATCGACCGTGGCTCCGACGGGCAGTGGCGGCTTTCACCCAAGGCCATGCGGCAGCTCGGCCAGACCGCATTGCGTGATGTGGCGCAACAGCTTTCGGGTCGACACGGCGAGCGGGACACCCGTCGCGCCGGTGCGGCCGGGGAGTTGACCGGGGCCACCAGGCCCTGGCAGTTCGGCGACACCGAGCCGTGGAACGTCACCCGCACGGTGACCAATGCGGTGCTGCGCCAGGCCGGTACCGGGATCGTCGAAGGGCCCATCCGGTTCGCGGTCGAGGATGTCGAGATCTCTGAGACCGAGACCCGCACCCAGGCTTGTGTGGCGCTGCTGGTGGACACCTCGTTCTCGATGGTGATGGAGAACCGCTGGCTGCCGATGAAGCGGACGGCGCTGGCGCTCAATCATCTGGTGAGCACCCGGTTCCGTTCAGATGAGTTGCAGATCATTGCCTTTGGCCGTTACGCGCGCACGGTGACCGCCGGTGAGCTGACCGGGCTGGAGGGCGTGTACGAGCAGGGCACGAATCTGCACCACGCGCTGGCCCTGGCGACGCGGCACCTGCGTCGTCACCCCAATGCCCAGCCGGTCGTGCTCGTGGTGACCGACGGCGAGCCCACCGCGCATCTGGAGGATTTCGGGGACGGCGAAGGATCGTCCGTTTTCTTCGACTACCCACCTCATCCGCGCACCATCGCCCACACGGTGCGTGGTTTTGACGAGGTGGCCCGTCTCGGCGCCCAGGTGACGATCTTCCGGTTGGGCTCCGATCCCGGCCTGGCCCGGTTCATCGACCAGGTGGCCCGCCGCGTGCAGGGCCGGGTGGTGGTGCCCGATCTCGACGGCCTGGGCGCCGCCGTCGTCGGCGACTACCTGCACTCGCGTCGGCGGTAGCTTTTTCGGGCTCGCGTAGTCTCTGGGAGCGATGGGGGTCATGAAACGCGTTGCGGGTGTGGTCGCGTTGGCGGCCGGACTGATTCTCAGCGGATGCACGCAGATGACCGACGGCACCGCGACGGCCGGGTTCGAACCACCCGGGGGGTCGTCGTCGGCAGCGTCAGGAGCACCCGGGTACAAGGCCCAAACCTGCGAGCAGTTGCACTCGGATGCCTGGATCGAAGTTCCAGGGACCGGGCCCGACGAGCCAAGGGTGCGTGTCGCGCAACCGCCGGGCTGGGTCCCTGTGCCTGAGTTCGCCAAGGGCCCAGTCAAATTGGTACTACGCAATGAATCCCTCAGCGACGGTGTGACGAATCCGGCCATCTCGGTGTCGATCGGAGATGCGACGGACGGGGACCGTCCACCCAAGGACCTGCTGAATGACACCATCAAGGGCTTCCAATCCATAGGTGCGGAGAACATCACCCAGGTGCCGTCCGAGATATGTGGCTTCCCGGCGTTGATGGTCAACTACACGACGCCGCCCGACGACAAGATCAGCAAGACGAGCTACGTGACTTCCGTATCGGTGATGGTGCCGCTCGGAGCGAAGGTCTGGAACATTGTGGCGCTGGCGCAGAGCACGGCGCCCAACAATCCCACCTTCATGGCCGACGCGCAGGTGATGCTGGCAGGGTTGCGGATCGCGATGCCGCGCTGAGGTGAGAGGCCTGCCGCTGGTCTCCGCGTTGCGCGCATTGGAGCCGGGCAATCTGGTGGCCGATGCGGCCACCCCCTGAGGAAATGCCTGCGCGGAACAATGCCGTAACACCCACGCAAATTGCCCAAAATCTGACTGTGACCCCTCCTTTGATTGCATTGGCAATAAAACGAGCCGCGGCGGAGGGCTTAGCCACGTTTCGGCGATGCAACTCTTGCGTACTGCAACAATTATCAGGCCGTTCGGAGGCGGCTGATTTGATTCATTGCATTGGCAATCAAATGGGCTGCCGGTGATCGACCGATCCCGGCGATTTGAGGTGACCGCACGGGAAGAATATTGCGCTGACCTGGGGAATGGGTAGGTGGTGGAGAGGCGGGCCCTCGCGCCGTGCGGTGTGCATGCCCGGGTATGGATATGCGTCGAACACGCTGGTGACGATATGGCCCAATTGGAACGCAATCTGTCGATCTTGATTGTGGGCTGCGGTCGCCGGATTGGATAATGTTTTCCTGCGTTTATCGGTTGCAGGAGGGCAGGCCGACCCTTAGCATTCTCAGGAGTTTCTAAGTTGCCGCTGGTGCAGGTGCGGATTCTCGGAAACGGCCGTTTCGTCCTCTAGTCAAGGGGTCCACCGCATGGCTGTACGTCCGCTCATCACCACTGGTGCCGCACTGCTCAGCGCCGGCGCACTCGTCGCCGCGACTCCGGCGTTGTTCGTCCCCCGTGATCAGATCACCATCGCCGCGCCGACCTCGGCGCTGGCCCCGACAAGGCTGACGCAGGAGCAGGTCGATCTGCTTGCGCTGTCGCTGCAGGGCGCGTGGCAGTCGTTCACCCAGGGGTACGGCGGTATCTACATTCCCGGCAAGGTCCCCGAGATCGATCCGGTCACCGGCGAAATCGTCACCGACGCGGATGGAAACCCGGTGATGGTCGATGCACCCGGGGACTGCACTGCGGAAGGCGCGGTGTGCCAGAAGGGGTTCACCGGGCTCGCGTACTACCTCAGTGACAACATCCTGCCGCTGGGCGACGTGGACAACATCTTCTTCGAGGGCGGGTTCACCGAACTCGCGCATCAGGCCATCCGTACCGTAGCCGTGGCCATCGATGCGGTTGACCCGACCGGCCGGCTCGATCTGACCAAGCGTGTCGACGACTTCTTCGAAGGTGGCGCAACGCAACTCGTCGGCAACCTGCTGCTCGACAACCTGCCACAGGACGGCTACGCCTACGGTCTGACCAACTCGTTCTTCTTCGGGTACGGCGACAACTCCGGCGTCTACGCAGCGTTCACCTACGTGGTGGATGCCATCGCCCAGGGCACTCCCACTCCCACGCCGAATCTGATCAATCCGCTCGACTCCGGCCCTTCCTTGCTCTCGACCGAGGAAGAGAACAACAGCGACACCATGCTGCTGGCCAAGAAGGACACCGGCCTGAGCTCCACCACCCTGCCCGGGCCGGGGTCGCTGCTGACCTTGTCGACCAAGAAGTTCGAGTCGCCGTTCAAGGACCTGCTGAAGTTGCCGTTCAAGGCTCCTGCCGCAGATGAGACCAAACTCGTCACGGACCTTGACGCCACCGAACAGGACGTGGTGAAGGGCCCCGAGAACCCGGTCGAGGGCGGCATCGGAGCCATTCCCCTGGGCGGCGAGATTCAGACGCCGGAAGCCCCGAAGTTCGAAATGCCCAAGGCGCCCGAGTTCAAGGTGCCGGAGCTGAAGGTTCCCGAGTTCAAGGTGCCGGAGCTGAAGACACCCGAATTCAAGGCTCCGGAACTGAAGCCCGACCTCACGCCCAAGGGCACGGTCAAGGACAAAGAGCCTGCGGTGGAAGGCGACACGAACACGGGTGTCAACACCAAGACCGGTAACAAGGTCACCCCACCCATCCTCTTCGGCGACGGCGGCCCGAAGGGGGAGTCCAACGGCAGCAAGTTCCTGAAGAAGCTGGACAAGGCAATCAAGGATGCCACCGGCGCCGGCAAGGACAACGGAACCGACGGCGGCGGCGACAAGTAGCCGGTGCGTCACGAAAACTGAGCGCGGTCTCAGCTTTTTCTCAGTATCTGACGACGGTCACGGATGTTCGCTCACGCCCGTGACCTGGTCTTATTGACTGCTACGTAAGGCGAAGTCTGGCCGGTGTTTCTCGGCGTCGTTCTGCATCGGCAAATGCCGCCCCAATAAATGGCGGCCACGATCGCTTTTCGCCAGGGGAGAGAGCTGGCTTTCGGCGGGGGTTTTTGGCGGGCTGACGGCCGCGGGCCGTTGAGGCCAGGGTGGGCGCCACGCCGGGGCGGGGCCCGCACCCGACTCACGGCGGATCGGTGACGGCCGGTGCCGGTGCCATGCGCGCTGACCTAGGGATATGAGTGGTCTCGCCTCGGGGTCTGCGCCCCGTAGGCCCGGCCGGGCGCGCGAGTGTGCCGGACCGGTACCTCCGGCGGTTGCGCCGCGGATTCCGTACGCGCCAACCCGCACTTTTGTGCCCGACGAGCGCGGCGGCAACGGAATGCGAAATTAGCTGAACGTGAATCGATCGGGAATTTCGCGTTCGGCATCGAAATATTTGTCGGAGTCGTCCCGCAAAAGCGGCGCTGCGGCGGCGCGTCAGGGGCTCCTGTCCCGCGTCGAGAGAGGTTGCGGGAGGGGGTGGCGGGAATTACCCTTCTCAAGGACTTTTAAGGTAATACGCAGATACGCGGGACGGATTCTCAGGAATCCGCCCCGCGCTCGAGATAAGGGGCCACACCCACATGGCAGTCCGTCCACTCGTCACCACAGGTGTGGCCCTGCTCAGCGCCGGTGCGCTGGTTGCCGGTACCCCTGCGCTGTTCGTTCCGCGTGACGAGATCACGGTCGCCGCCTCGAGTGCCGAAGCCCCAGTGCACCGGACCATGACGGCGGAGCAAATCAGTCTCGTGGCGCTTTCGCTGGAAGGAGCCTTGGGTTCCTTCCTCGATGGTTACGGCGGCTACTACTACCAGGGCTATGTTCCCGCCCCCACCCCCGGCTACATCCTCAAGGAGGGCAAGCTCGTAGCTCCGGGGGAAGACACCCCGGACTCCACGGCTCTCCTCGGTCCGGACGGAAAGCCCCTTTACCGCGACGCGGAGGGCAAGATCCTCGCCACGGTCGGGGACATGGGCGACGACGTCCAGTTCTATGACGCGGCCGGCAAAAAGGTCAACGAGAACTTCTACGACCCGGGCAACTGCTCCGCAACCGGCGCGATGTGCCATGACGGTTTCACCGGTCTGGCGTACTACCTCAGCGACAACATTCTGCCTCTCGACGTCTTCGACAACATCTTCTTCGAGGCCGGCGCCACCGAATTCGCCTATCTCGGTTCGGTGATCGGCGCCTCGATCGTCGATGCGTTCGACCCGACCCAACGTCTCCAGCTGTCGAAGCGCGTCGACGAGTTCTTCGGGGGCGGGGCAGCTACGGTCGTCGGTAGCATTCTCAACGACAACCTGCCGGATGGCAGTTTTGTACAGAATCTGAGCAACTCGTTCTTCTTCGGGTACGGCGACGCCACGGGCATCACCGCCGCCGTCACCTACATCGTTGACACCGTGAGGGAGCTGATTGCTCCGCCCGAATCAGCAGAGGGCGACAGCTTCAGCCTCCTGTCGGCGCAGCAGGAAACCACGGCGAAGACGGAAGCCGAGCCGGGTTCCGTGACGTCCACCAGCCTGCCGAACCTCAGCAAGCTGCTGAGCCTGCCGACCAACGTCGAGTCGCCGTTCAAGAAGCTCGTGGAGAAGCTCGAGGGGCCCGCCGAGTCCAAGCTCGTCAAGACTCTCGACCTCAAGACCGAGGACACCACGGTCGACGAGACCGCCGAGGGCGGCACCGAGGCAGCCACGCCCGTCGTTGAGGTTTCGAACCCCGAGACTCCACAAGTCAAGGCGCCCAAGCTTCCTGAGCTCAAGCTGCCCGAGATCAAGCTCCCGGAAATCAAGCTGCCGCAACGCACGATCGAGACCGTGGACGCCGTCGAGACCGCGGCCTCGACGGAGACTGGCACCGACGCCGAGTCCGGCACCGAGGCTGGCACCGAGACCAAGCCCGGCACCGAGACCAAGCCCGGCGCCGAGAGCAAGTCCGGCACCGGCAGCTCGCTGGTCCGCGACAGCTTGGTGGCCAAGCCCGAGCGCAAGTCCGCCGAGCGCAAGAAGTCGGCCGGTGAGAAGTTCGTCGATAACGCCACGAAGAATCTGGAGAAGGCCTTCAAGGCCACGCCTAAGACCAAGGCCGGTGCGGACACGCACGAGAAGGCCAAGGACGGCAACGCCGATTCCGATTCCGGCGACAAAGACAAGAAGAGCGACAAGTAGCACCTGACTCACGTCACGGCCCCCTCCAAAACGGAGGGGGCCGTTGCGTTTTCATGTTCTTGGGCGGTACCTGTGTACGCCCTGTGAATTCTCGTGATCATGTGCCGAACAGCAAATGAACAACGTCGCCACTACCTATCGCGCCTGCTCGCCGTGCCTTAGGTTCGCTGGCGGGCCAGTGGCTATGTCAGCTGCCTGGCTCCAATTCAGCTGTGGCGCAACGCCAATCACGAGAGGTTACAGGCATGGCAAAACATCGGAAGATCTCCGAGCGGTCGGTACGAGGCCGGACGTTGGTAGGTGGGATCCTCGCGGGCGGTGCGCTGGCGATGACTGGGCCGGCCGGGATGGCGCTCGCCGTACCCACCAACACCGGTAACCCGTCCGCCGACGCTGTGGGGCGTCCTGATCTGGGTAACCCGGCGCCGGGCGTGCGTGTCACGCAGGCCGTCGGCGATCAGGTCTTCAACCAGAAGACCCCGGTCAACAAGGCCCTCGATGACAGCGATCTGGGCAAGGTCTACCACCTGAACTACGGGACCTCGAGCACGGGCGTCGTCGACCCCAAGACAGGCAAGGTTGATCCGGGCACCAACGGCGTCGTCAAGGGCGAGCTGAACGTCAACGCCGGCAAGTACTACTACGACGACCTCCAGGCGCGCGGCCTTGCGCTGCCCGAGGAGAAGAACCTGCCGGGCGTCCTGCCCAAGCTGGCCAGCGGTAACACCTCGACGGCCTCGGCCAAGTCGGGTTCCACCGCCAAGCCGTCGAACTGCGTTGCGGCGGGCGGCATGAAGGTGAGCGCGCAGGCAGCCAGCTGCTGACGTTCACCTGATACCACGACGGGCGGGCCTTCGGGCCCGCCCGTTCTGTCTTTCAATCGGTCTGGTTACGGCGCTTCCTGCGCTTGACGCTCACGCTGCCCCACAGGGAGAAACCGCGGATGTGGACCCGCGGCGCCCCGGACGTGCCGGCCCCGTCGACGCTGTGATCGAAGTTCCCCATCACGCCCACACCATCGACATCCACATTCACCTCGGGTGGCACCAGGATGGTCTGCCCGCCGAAGATCGAATAGGTGCGGACATCGACGTCGGGTGCGGTGAAATCGGCATAGCGCAGATCGACCACTCCGCCACCGAAGAGCGCGAACGTCGTCAGCTTCTTCGGCACGTTCCACCGGCCGCGGCGCTCGAACCCACTCATGATCGCCAGCAGCAGCGTCGAGGGGGCGGGGCGACAGTGTCCGGCCGAACAGTTCACCGCGCCGGGAAGGTCGCGGCTGAGCCGGGCCAGATCGTCATAGGTCTGCGCCGCGTAGGCCTTTGCTAGCCGGTCCTCGTATTCGTTCATCGGCAGCCGGCCCGCGGCGGCAGCATCGGTGAGCAGCTGCGCCACCTGGATGCGGTCGGTGTCGGCAGCCCGCATCGACCTGTCCTGCGGCGCTGAAGTGCTCATCGCTGTCGAGCCTACGACTATCGCTGTCACATGCAAGACCAGTAGCCAAACTGTGTCGCCGGGGTGGAGGAAGTGGACCCTGCCCGGCGCCGGTGATCTATCCGCCAGTTACGAGATAGTCCTGGAACGAAATGCCGTCGACTGCATTTTCCGGGGTCAGATTGGCCCCCGACCTGTAACCGGCGACGATCCGGCCGGGGATGGTGAATCTGGCCACCCGACGCACGCTGTTGTGTGCTGTCAGATACATCTGTCCCAACTCTGGGTGACTGTGGATGCTGGGGCCGCCGATGTCGGACACCCGCCCGGCCGGCTCTGAATCGATCAGCGCGACCAGTCGGGAGGCCACATCCCGGGTGTCGATCGGCTGGAATCGGACGTCGCGCAACGCCCACAAAACAGGTGAAAATCGCTGTGCCGAGAACGTCTTTTCAATTAGCTCGTGGAACTGCGTCGCGCGCAGGATCGTGTGCCCGACCCCGGACGTCTCGAGCGCCTGCTCGACCCGCAACTTGGTCTTGTAATAAGGAAGCGGGATGTCGTCGATCCCGACGATCGAGATATAGATGAGGTGCCCGACGCCCTTGCGTCGTACGGCCTCGATCAGGTTCCGGGCCGCCCGGACGTCCTTGCTCCCGGTGGCTTGCGTGGCGCAATGGACGACGACGTCCACGCCGTCGAGTGCGGCATTCAAACCGCCGGGGGACAGCAGGTCGGCCTGGTGCCAGTGCACGCCCGTGTAACCGACCCGCTCCCGGCGGCTCAACGCGCGGACCTGATGACCGGCATCGGTCGCCTCGGGCACCACATGGTGGCCGAGAGTGCCGCTCGCCCCGGTGACGAGCACAGTGCGTGGCATGCCCGCCACGCTACCGACGCGTCACCGGGGCTGTCAGCAATTAGGCGGCCGCGTTGGCCGACTTCTCCTTCTTCTCGGCCTTGACCTTCTTGGTCGTGGGCTTCTTCGCCTTGTTCGTATCCTTCTTGCCGCTGGTGGCGTCCTTCATGTCCTTCGCCGCGTTATCGACGGAGTCTTTGACGTCCTTGGCGGCACTGTCGACCGCGTCGCGCACCTTGGCGACCGTCTCTTGGACGGTCTTCTTGACCGGGTCCTTCGCGTCGGCGGCATGGCGCGCCTTGGCCTTGGCCTTCAGCGAGTCCTTGTCCACCCCAAAGGCCTTGAGGACGTCCTTGGCCGGAGTCGGCTTGGCGTCGGTGTTGTCGGTGCCTTCTTGACCGGCGGTGGGCGCCTCGAGGCTCAGAGTCTTGAGCAGGCCGTCGCCCGATGGGGCCGAGGTGAGGGACTTCTTGGCGGACTGCTTGTCGGCCGTGGATCCGTTGACCTTCAGCATGCTGTCGATGGCGGCCTCCATCTGAGCATTCGCGTCATCGAGCGCATGGGTGACCGGGGCCAGGCCCTTCTCGACGGCATCGAAGACCGGGTCGGCACCCTTCTGCACGGCCTCCAAGGCGTCAGACAAGGCCTTGGCGACTGCCACCGACACGGCGTTCTTCACGATCGGTTTGAAGTCCGCCCCCGGCAGTGCCGGGACCCAGGCATCCGGGTTCAGGGCGTGGGCCTGAATACCGTCGATCAGCGCGTCGAACACGATCTCATTGGCCGCCAGCTGCTGCGTCGGGGTGAGCGGGGAATGCCATAGGTAGGCCTGGTCGCCGGCTTCGGCGAAGGTGCGTTCCAGGTTCGCGGGGTTGACGTCCTGGTACCCCATGTTCACCATTTTGCGCAGCGCGTCTTCGACGCTGTCGGTCAATGGGGTCGGGATATGAACGCCCGGAACGAGATTGGCCAGATGCGGAACCATCCGGAACGGCTCGAGCAACGGGAGATTGCCTGAATCGTAGGTGATGTACGTGGCCTTGCCGGGGAAGTCGAGGAAGTTCACGTTGAAGAGCTTCAGCAAGTCGCCGATGACCGGGATCATCTGCACGCCTTGGCCGCCGGTCGGGTCGATCATCACCTTCACGCCGTCAGCGATACCGCCGATCAAATTCGGCAGGACGTGGCTGCCGATGTTGTTGCCCTCGTCGGGCAGGAGGTAGGTGAGGAACACTCCGGCCGCAGCCGAGTTCGCCCAGGCAAGTGGGCTCAGCGTGGTGGGCACATCCGAGAGCGGATTGTAGGCCCAGGTGATGTCGAGGATCGAGGTGTTGAGAACCTTGGTGATCTTGCCGCCGTTGGCGTCCTCGTTGGTGTAGCTGCCCGCATCCGGCGTCGTGAGATCGAGCCCGAACAGGTTGGTGAAAGGTGTTGCCAGCGCGAACAATCCCCCGCCGGGGCGGCTGGGGTTGTTGACGAAAATCAGCCACTGGCCGGTGACCCCATCGCCCCAGTTCGGGTCGTTGGACTGCACCGCATTGATCATGTCGCGGTAGGCCAGCGACGTGGTGAGCCCGCCCAGGCTCTCCGAGAGAATGATGGAGCGGCGCTGATTCAGGATCGGCCACTGTTTGACCAGTCCCGCGAGGGTTTGGTTGATAAAGGGCACCCCGTCGAGGCCGAACATCTTGGCGAGGCCGGTGAGGGTGTAGTCCAGCCCGTTGACCGCGTTGTAGACGTCATCGGGCATCGGGCCCTTGACCCCGGCCTCGATCGGTGAAACGGCGTCGAGCAGGTTCAGCAGCCCAATGACGGTGTCGGCCAACGCGGTATTGCCGGTCAAGCCGCCGGCGGCCTTGATCACGTTCTCGGGCGTGATGCCGAGGGCTTGCGCGGTCCAGAAGATCGGACCCACCCCGTAGATCCCGACGATGTCGGGGATCTTGCCGATGTCGGAGGACGCGGTCAGCTCGACATCCGCTTGCACACTGCGGTTGTGGGCCGCCAGCGCCTCCGGCGCGGAAGAGGCGACGCCGGCGGTCAGCGCCGCCGTAGTCGCGACGATCGCCGCCGCGGTGGCTGCTGCCTTCGCTTTGTGCAGACGGGGAGAGGTGGGCTGTGACATCAAGCGCGCCGCCTTTGGAGTGTGATGTGGCCTACAGTGCTCGCACACTGTAGCAACGTATTTTTGGCACGTTGCAAATTTGCGCAGGCGTCCAAATTGCGTCTGAGTTGGGCGATCCGGCAGCGAACCTGAGAACTTCGACCGCGTTGATCGCAGCCGCATCTAGGCCCCCACCTGCACCGAGAAATGGGTGCTCGTCTAGCAAACTTATGAGGCCCTCGAACAAATGGTGAAGTCACGGGTGGCGCGACGTTGGTTCGTCAGCAACCACCGGCGGACTATGGGGCCTGGAAGGTGCTCGCGCTGTCGTGGACAGCCTTCATCGCGTTGCCCACGCGGACAACTTCGAGCATCGGAGGTGGTGGGTCCAGGGCCGCGGCCGGCCCCGGACCCACCGGACAATTAGCTCAAGCGGGTGCCTTCTGTTGTGCCCCAGCCGGTATCAGGCCGAGCTGCTGCAACATGCCCAGGGTGTCCCAGGTGACCCAGCTTTCGGCGATCTTGCCGTCTTCGATCCGGTCGACATTGGTCAGGTTGATCCGGCTGTGCTTGCCGGTGGCGGGCTGGCCCATGATCTCGCCGGTGTTGTCGCCCTGTGCCTCGATCATCGTGCAGACATGATCGCCTTCGGCGATCTGCATCTTGACGTCAAATCGCATGTTGGAGAAAGACGTCCGATACATCCCCATGAGGCTTTTCATGTGTTGGGGGCCGCGCTGGTCGCCGAACGGATCCTGGGTGTCGTGGAAGGCGGCACCCGGAGCGACGAGATCGTCCAGCTCGCTGAGGTCGCCGGAGGCAAATACCTCCCAGATGCGTCGGGAAATCGCCTTGTTCTGATCATCGGCCATGATTCCGGCCTTTCATGGGGAAACCGCACGGCAGAGGACGTCCGCACAAGAAACGGTAGAACCGCGATCAGCAATGCGACAGAGACGCCGCAGCGTTTGCTGTCACAGGCAATTACCGTCAACTTCGCGCGCAATGTCTGAGCTGCTGCGTCTGCCGCGGAGGTGTCGACCGGTGCCGCAGATTTTGCCCTGGGATTCGGTCCGGCGCCGACGGGCCGGGGCGGCGCGCGGAGCGTCAGGACCGCGCCATTGCGCTGCGCGGTCCGCGCCTATCCGGCCGAAGTGAGCTTTTTGGCGACGAGGCGCGCGACAGCGACTGCGGTGTCGGCGTTCGAAGCCGTGTCGCCTGCTGCTGCGGTGCCGAGGACATCGACATCCACGATGTAGTGGGACGCCGTGGTGACGGCGCGCTGTAGCGGCATCGGTGTGATGATGCCGTCTGTTGTCGACACCACCAGGTTGGCCGTCAAGAACCCGTCTGCGTCGTCAGCCTGGATGACCTTGTCGCTGAGGGTTATAGCGTCCATCGGCTGGGTCACGGTCTTGCCCCGACATGATTGCCACTGTGGAGCGGTGTCGCGGTACCAGGCACGTGCATCGTCTGGTGTGTCCACGTCGATGACGGCGATCGACACCGTGACAGACCGAGCACTGCGGGCATCCTTTGGTGATTCCCAGATACCGGTGGCGGCGGCACCGGCCGGAACATGCTGATACACAAAGCGGATTCTGGCGTGGGTGAGCGCTGCACATTCAGCGGGCGAGATGTTTTCCGGGTCGCCCCTCAGCACCTCGATGCCACCGACCTGGATCGGCGAGGTCACCTGCACAGACTCGCCTAGGGTCTGCCCCAACTCGGGGAGGGTCGGCATCCCACGCTCAACCGGGCTGGGCTGGGCCTTCATCGCGTTGCCCGCGATCGCGGTTGAACACCCCGTCAGCTGCACGGCAAATAGCGTCACCGCGGTGATCAGCCGGACTCGCGTCATCGAACTGACAATAGTGCGGAGGTTGCGGATTCTGGAGTGGGTGACGGGTGGTGCCGCTAGCCCGCCCAGCTCGGCGGGCGCTTCTGCAGGAACGCCATCATGCCCTCGCGTGCCTCATCGGAGACGAACAACCGTGCCGACAGCCGGGTCAGATCTTCAGCGTCACGATCGAACCGACGCAGGATCGAAGCCGTCGTCAGCGCCTTCGACGTGGCCAGCCCCTGCGGTGAACCCTTCGCGATCTCACCCGCCAGCGCGGCCACCGCGGATTCGACGTCGTCAGCAGCCTGCGTGATCAGTCCGATCTCGGCCGCCTCGGCGGCGCCGAACTTCTCACCGGTGACGAAGTAACGTCCTGCTGCCCGCGGCGACATCTTCGGCAACAGCGTCAGCGAAATGATCGACGGCGCAACGCCGATACGTGCCTCGGTCAGCGCGAACGTACTCTGCGCACCGGCGACGACGAGATCGCACGCACCGATCAGCCCCATCCCGCCGGCCCGCACGTGTCCCTCGATCGCGCCGATCACCGGCAACGGCAGCTCCAAGATGGCCCGCAGCAGCTTGGTCATCTCCCGGGCCCGGTCCACCGCGATGTCACCGGGATCCTGACCGGCAGCCTCGCTGAGATCTGCTCCCGCGCAGAAGGTCCCACCGGTGTGTCCGAGTACCACCACCCGGACCCCGGGTTCGTCGGCGGCATCCGAGAAGCCCTGGAGCAACTGCTCGACCAGAGCCGTGGACAGCGCGTTGCGGTTGTGCGGGGAGTCCAGCGTCAACCGCGCGACGCTGCCCTTGACCGTGTAGTGGACCAGGGTCGTCATGTCAGTACGACCGGGGGAGGCCCAGTGAGGTCTGTGCGACGAAGTTCAGGATCATCTCGCGGCTCACCGGCGCGATCCGGGCCAGCTTCGACGCAGTCACCGCAGCGGCGATGCCGTACTCCTTGGTCAGGCCGTTGCCGCCGAGGGACTGCACGGCCTGATCGACCGCCCGCACCGACGCCTCACCTGCCGCGTACTTGGCCATGTTGGCTGCCTCGGCGGCGCCGAAGTCGTCGCCGGCGTCATACAGCGTCGCGGCCTTCTGCATCATCAACTTGGCCAGCTCCACCTCGATGTGGTTCTGCGCCAGCGGATGTGACAGACCCTGGTGCGAGCCGATCGGCACTTTCCATACCTGGCGGGTCTTCACATAGTCGACCGCCTTGTTGATCGCGAACCGGCCCACACCCACCGCGCTGGCTGCGCCCATGATGCGTTCGGGGTTCAGCCCCGCGAACAGCTGCGCGATCGCGGCATCTTCCGAACCGACCAACGCATCGGCAGGCAGCCGGACGTCGTCGAGGAACACCTGGAACTGGCTCTCCGGGCTGACGATCTCCATCTCGATCTTGGTCCAGCTCAGGCCCGGAGTGTCGGTCGGGATGACGAACAGCGCGGGCTTGAGATTTCCGGTCTTGTGGTCCTCGGTGCGTCCGACGACGAGCACGGCCTGCGCCTGATCGATGCCGGAGATGAACGTCTTCTGGCCCTTGAGGATCCAGTCGCTGCCGTCGCGGCGCGCGGTGGTGGTGATGCGGTGGCTGTTGGAACCCGCATCCGGCTCGGTGATCGCGAAGGCCATGGTGATCGACCCGTCGGCGATACCGGGGATCCAGCGCTTCTTCTGTTCCTCGGTGCCGAACTTGGAGATGATCGTGCCGTTGATCGCGGGGGAGACGACCATCATCAGCAGCGCCGACCCGGCCGCCGACATCTCCTCCATCACCATGGACAGCTCGTACATGCCGGCGCCGCCGCCGCCGTACTCCTCGGGCAGGTTCACCCCGATGAAGCCGAGTTTGCCTGCCTCGTTCCACAATTCAGTGGTGTGTTGACCGGAGCGGGCCTTCTCCAGGTAGTAGTCCTGCCCGTAGTTGGCGGCCATCGCGGCGACCGCCTGGCGCAATGCCTTCTGTTCCTCGGTCTCGATGAAGCTCATGACTGTTCTCCTTCAGTGGTTGCGCCGATTTCCAAGCGGGCTAGCGTAGCGCCGACCTCGACCTGCTGGCCTGCGGCGACATTGAGTTCGGCGAGCACCCCGTCTTCGGGGGCGGCGATGGTGTGCTCCATCTTCATGGCTTCCAGCCAGATCAGGGGTTGTCCGGCGGTGACGGTATCGCCGACGGAGGCGCCGACTCGCACCACCGAACCGGGCATCGGCGCCAGCAGTGAGCCGTGCGCCACCGCATCGTCGGGATCAGGGAAGCGGGGTAGCGCATTGAGCTGTACGGGGCCCAGCGGCGAGTCGACGAACACCTGATCGCCGTACGTCGCCACGTCGAACGCACGCTCAACGCCGTTGATGGCCAGCACCACGCGGTCCGGTGTCGCCGACACCAGGGAAACGCCGTCGTCGTCGGGCAACTCGACTCCGGCGCGGGTGAACCGGTAGCGCACCGGGACGTCCTCGCCCGCGGCATCGCGGTAGGTCCGGGACTGGTATCCCGAGGGCAGATTGCGCCAGCCGCTCGGTGCGGCAGCGAAAACCCGTGCGCTGCCGCGGTTGTGAGCGGCGCCGGCCAGGGCGGCGGCGATCGCCGAAAGCGTCACCACTCCGGCATCTGCCAGGGGGGCAGCCAGGACGTCGAGGCCGTGCGTGTCGAAGAACGCCGTGTCGGTGGCCCCGTCCAGGAACGCCGGATGTCTCAGCACATTGACCAGCAGATCGCGGTTGGTGCGCAGTCCGTGAATCCGGGTGCGGGCCAACGCGTCGGCGAGCACGGTCGCGGCCTGACGGCGGGTCGGGGCGTACGAGATGACCTTGGCCAGCATCGGGTCGTAGAAGATCGACACCACCGAGCCGTCCTCGATACCGGTGTCGACGCGGACCTGCCCGGGTACGTCGAACCGATGCACAGTGCCGGCCTGCGGCTGCCAGCCCTTGGCCGGATCTTCGGCGTAGAGGCGGACTTCGATGGCCGAACCGTGCGAGGCCGGAGGCTCGGCGTCGAGCCGGCCGCCGTCGGCAACTGCGATCTGGAGCTCGACCAGATCGAGGCCTGTGGTGGCCTCGGTGACCGGATGCTCCACCTGCAGGCGGGTATTCATCTCCAGGAAGTAGAAGTCGCCCTTCTCGTCCGCCATGAACTCGACCGTGCCGGCACCGGCGTAGCCGATCGCCTCCGCGGCCAGGCGGGCCGCGTCGAACAACTTCTCCCGCATACCCGGGGTGCGCTCGACGAGGGGAGAGGGGGCCTCCTCGATGACCTTCTGGTGGCGACGCTGGATGGAGCACTCGCGCTCGCCGACCGCCCACACCGTGTCGTGCTGATCGGCCAGCACCTGCACCTCGACGTGGTGACCGGCGGCCAGGTAGCGCTCACAGAACACGGTCGGGTCGCCGAACGCCGACTGTGCCTCACGCTGGGCTGCGGCCACTTCGGTTGGCAGATCCGCCAGTTCACGCACGACGCGCATGCCGCGGCCACCGCCGCCGGCGGATGCCTTCACCAGGACCGGCAGTTGATCGGCCGTCACGGTGGACGGATCGAGTTCGGCCAGCACCGGAACGCCGGCCGCGGCCATCATCTTCTTGGCCTCGATCTTGGAGCCCATGGCCTGCACGGCCTTCACCGGCGGACCGATCCATGTCAGCCCGGCATCGATCACGGCGGCGGCGAAATCGGGGTTCTCCGAGAGGAACCCGTAACCGGGGTGGATCGCATCGGCACCGGAGGCCCGGGCCGCGGCGATGATCTGGGCGGAATCGAGGTAGCCGTTGTTGCCCTCCAGACGCACCCGGGCGTCGGCCTCGGCGACATGTGGGGAACCGGCGTCAGGATCGGTGTAGACCGCGACGGTACCGATACCCAGGCGGCGGCAGGTCTCGAAGACCCTGCGGGCGATCTCGCCGCGATTGGCGACGAGGACTGTTTTCATTTCGTTTCTCCGTCGGCAATACGGTTTGTGATGGATTTCGGCCGAAATTCGTCAGAATGCGTAGTCTCGGTGCGCAAGATAGTCATGACGCGCCTCACATCCTGAAGACGCCGAAGTTCGACGTCCCCTCGATCGGGCCATTGGCGATGGCGGACAAGCACATTCCGAGCACGGTTCGGGTATCCCGGGGATCGATCACCCCGTCGTCGTACAGCCGGCCGGACAGGAACATCGGCAGCGACTCGGCCTCGATCTGTGCCTCGACGGCGGCGCGCAGCGCGGCGTCGGCGGCCTCGTCGACCGCCTGGCCGCGGGCCTCGGCGGCGGCGCGGCTGACGATCGAGAGCACCCCGGCAAGCTGGGTGCCGCCCATCACGGCGGACTTGGACGACGGCCAGGCGAACAGGAATCGCGGGTCATACGCGCGTCCGCACATGCCGTAGTGGCCTGCACCGTAGGAGGCGCCGAGCAGCAGCGAGATGTGCGGCACCGTCGAATTGGACACGGCATTGATCATCATCGAGCCGTGCTTGATCATGCCGCCCTCTTCGTACTGCTTGCCCACCATGTAGCCGGTGGTGTTGTGCAGGAACAGAAGTGGGGTGTCGGAACGGTTGGCCAGCTGGATGAACTGGGTGGCCTTCTGCGACTCCTCGCTGAACAGCACGCCGCGGGCGTTGGCCAGGATGCCGATCGGGTAGCCGTACAGCGTGGCCCATCCCGTCACCAGCGACGACCCGTACAGCGGCTTGAACTCGTCGAAATCCGAGCCGTCGACGATGCGGGCGATCACGTCGCGCGGGTCGAACGGGATACGCAGATCGGCGGGCACGATGCCGATGAGCTCATCCGGATCGAAGAGCGGCTCGACCACCGGCGCGGGGACGGGTCCCTCCTTGCGCCAGTTCAGTCGGGCCACGATGCGCCGGCCGATCCGGATGGCATCGAGTTCATCGTTGGCCAGGTAGTCGGCCAGACCCGAAGTGCGGGCGTGCATCTCGGCACCGCCCAGCGACTCGTCGTCGGACTCCTCACCGGTGGCCATCTTGACCAGCGGCGGACCGGCCAGGAACACCTTGGAGCGTTCCTTGATCATCACCACGTGATCGGACATGCCCGGCACATACGCGCCGCCGGCGGTCGAGTTGCCGAACACCAAAGCGACGGTCGGGATGCCGGCCGCCGACAGCCGGGTCAGGTCGCGGAACATCTGCCCGCCCGGGATGAAGATCTCCTTCTGCGTCGGCAGATCGGCGCCACCGGACTCGACCAGGGAGACCACCGGTAGCCGGTTCTCCATCGCGATCTGGTTGGCGCGCAGGATCTTCTTGAGCGTCCACGGGTTGCTGGTGCCGCCCTTGACCGTCGGATCATTCGCGACGATCAGGCACTCGACACCTTCGACGGCGCCGATACCGCAGACGACGCTGGCGCCCACGGTGAAATCGCTGCCCCAGGCGGCCAGCGGGCTCAGCTCCAGGAACGGTGCGTCCGGATCCAGCAGCAGCTCGACGCGCTCGCGGGCGGTGAGCTTGCCGCGGCCGTGATGGCGGTCGACATACTTGGGCCCGCCACCGGCCACGGCTTTGGCGTGCTCGGTGTCGAGTTCGGTGAGCTTGGTCGCCATCGCCTCGGCGGCCTCGGTGAACCCGGGGGAGCGGGGATCGATGGTGGACTTCAGAGTGGTCACGACTGGAACCCCAATGTCTTTGCGGCCAACGAGGTCAGGATCTCGGTGGTGCCACCGCCGATACCCAGGATGCGCATGTCACGGTACTGACGCTCGACCTCGGACTCGGCCATGTAGCCCATACCGCCGAACAACTGGACGGCTTGATTCGCCACCCACTCACCGGTCTCGACGGCGGTGTTCTTGGCGAAGCACACCTCGGTGATCAGATTCGTCTCGCCCGCAAGCTGCCGCTCGACCACATGGCGCGTGTAGATCCGGGCCACGTCGATCCGCCGGGCCATCTCGGCCAACGTGTTCTGCACCGACTGCCGGGCGATCAGCGGCTTGCCGAAGGTCTCCCGGTTACGGCACCACTCGACGGTCAGATCCAGGCAGCGCTGCGCGCTGGCATAGGCCTGCACGGCCAGCCCGACCCGCTCGGACACGAATGCCGCGGCGATCTGCAGGAAGCCGGAGTTCTCGGCCCCGATCAGGTTGGCCACCGGCACCCGCACATCGGTGTAGGACAGCTCGGCGGTATCGCTCGATCGCCAACCCATCTTGTCGAGCTTGCGGCTCACCTCGAACCCGGGAGTGTTCTTGTCCACCACGATCAGCGAGACGCCCGCCGCGCCCGGACCGCCGGTGCGGGACGCGGTGACGACGTAATCGGCCCGCACACCCGAGGTGATGTAGGTCTTGGCGCCGTTGAGGATGTAATCATCGCCATCGCGGGCGGCCTTCGTGGTGAGGTGCCCGACGTCGGAGCCGCCACCGGGTTCGGTGATGGCCAACGATCCGATGAGATCCCCACGCAGCGTGGGCTTCACATACGTCTCGATCAGGCGCTCATCGCCCGAGGCGATCATGTGCGGCACCGCGATGCCGCAGGTGAACAACGAGGCGAATACGCCGCCGGGTGAACCCGCGTAATGCATTTCCTCGCAGATGATCACCGCGTCGGCGCCGTCACCGCCGCCACCGCCGACCGACTCGGGGAAATTGGCCCCGAGCAGGCCGGCCTCGCCGGCCTTGCGGTGCAGTTCGCGCGGTAGCTCGCCGGTGCGCTCCCACTCGTCGGCGTGGGGCAGCACCTCGCGATCGGCGAAACTGCGCACGGTCTTGCGCAATGCCTCACGCTCGGGCGAAGTCCAGATGCTCACTTGATGAGTTCCTCCGGGATATCGAGATGACGGCTGCGCAACCATTCGCCCAGCCCCTTGGCCTGCGGATCGAACCGGGCTTGATACGCGACGCCCTTGCCGAGAATGCCTTCGATCACAAAGTTGACGGCCCGCAGATTCGGCAGCACGTGCCGGGTGACCGGCAGATCGGCTGTCTCGGGCAGTAATTCGCGAAGTTTGTCGACGGTCAGCGTGTGGGCCAGCCAGCGCCACGCCTCGTCAGTGCGTACCCACACCCCGACGTTGGCCGACCCGCCCTTGTCGCCGCTGCGGGCGCCGGCGATCGTGCCGAGCGCGGCGCGCCGAGTGGAACCGGCCGGGAGTGCCTCGGGCATCACCGGGTCGGAAACCGGGGCCAGGTCGAGGGTGTCGGTCGCGGGCGCGATACCGATCCGGGTGCCATCGGCATGCACGGCGACGTGCGGCACCTCGGTGGCGTCGACGTAGCCAGGTACGAACACTCCATATATCTGACCTTCACCCGGGGGTGCGGTAGTGGTGAATCCCGGGTAGCTCGCCAGCGCGAGTTCCACTCCCGCCGAGGAGAATTGGCGCCCGACCAGGTTGGGATCCGGGTCCCGGACCACGCAGTGCAGCAGGGCGCTGGCGGCCTCCTCGGTATCGGCATCCGGATGATCTGTGCGGGCCAGCGTCCAATCCAGTTCGGCCGGACGGACTTTCAGGCCGGCCTCCAACTGGCTGCGCACGAGCTGCGCCTTGGCTTCGATGTCCAGGCCGGTCAATACGAACGTGGCGGCGTTGCGGAACCCGCCGATGCTGTTGCACGACACCTTCAACGTCGGGGGCGGGGCCTCACCGGTCACGTTGGAAATCCGAACCCGGTCGGAGCCATCGGGGCCCTCCTGGCTCAACTGCAGCGAGTCGACGCGCAGCGTCACGTCGGGATTGGCGTAGCGGGCGCCGGTGATCTCGTAGAGCAGCTGTGCGGTGACCGTGCCGACGCTGACCTGCCCGCCGGTGCCCGCATGTTTGGTGATCACCGAGGAGCCGTCGGCGGAGATCTCGGCGATCGGGAAGCCGGGGCGGGCCAGATCGGGAATCTCTCCAAAGAAGGAGTAATTGCCACCGGTGGCCTGGGTGCCGCACTCGATCACGTGGCCGGCGGCCACCGCGCCCGCCAGCGCGTCGTAGTCAGTGGCCGACCAGCCGAAGTGCGCGGCCGCGGGCCCGACGATCACCGAGGCGTCCGTCACCCGGCCGGTGACCACGACGTCGGCGCCGGAATTCAGGCAGTCGACGATGCCCCAGGCGCCCAGATAGGCATTGGCGGCCAGGGGAGTGCCCAAGCCGAGCTCGGCTGCCCGTCCCACCAGGTCGTCGCCCTCGACATGAGCGACGTTGACGTCGAGGCCAAGGCGCTCGGCCAGGGCCCGGACTGCGGCTGCCAGCCCCGCCGGGTTCAGCCCGCCGGCGTTGGCCACGATCTTCACGCCCTTGTCGAGGGCCAGGCCGAGCGACTGCTCCAACTGGGTCAGGAAGGTCTTGGCGTAGCCGCGCTCGGGATTCTTGGCCCGGTCACGGGCCAGGATCAGCATGGTGAGCTCGGCGAGGTAATCGCCGGTCAGATAGTCCAGCTCACCATCGGTGAGCATGTCGTGCATCGCGGAGAGCCGGTCTCCGTAGAACCCCGAACAGTTGCCGATCCGTACTACTGGTGGCACACGTACTCCCGTCAACGCCGAAAGGGACCCAACCAACCGGTAGGTTAGCGGGTACCGCCGGTCCCACGTCAAGGGCTGACCTATCGCTCCAGCGTTTTGGATCCCGCCGTTTTGGAACCGATGGCGCGCAACCGTTACTCTGTACCTATTCGTCGCCGCCGGCGAGCTCATTTCGATTCGCGCGGCAACAACCCGAAGCAAGGAGATGCACGTCATGGCTGTGCCCAAGCGCAGAATGTCGCGCGCGAACACCCGTAGCCGGCGCGCGCAGTGGAAGGCCGAGGCCACCGGTCTCGTCGGCGTCAATGTCGCCGGTCAGCAGCACAAGGTGCCGCGCCGTCTGCTCAAGGCCGCTCGTCTCGGCCTGGTCGACCTCGACAAGCGCTAGAACCGCAGACACTTCCTCAAAAAGCGCTATCACTCGTGATAGCGCTTTTTGTCGTGCTCGGGGCCGTCTCAGGGTCAGAAAACGTGTGGTGAATTTGCGGCGCGCCTCTCAGCCCACTCTCAGACAGCGGGTTGAAACTGGGGCTGTGCGCATACTTGTCGTTGACGACGATCGCGCTGTGCGCGAATCCCTGCGCCGGTCGCTTTCTTTCAATGGATATTCGGTCGAGCTCGCCCAAGATGGGGTTGAAGCGCTCGAGGCGATTTCCAATGACCGGCCTGACGCTGTGGTTCTGGACGTGATGATGCCGCGGCTGGACGGCTTGGAGGTGTGCCGGCAGCTCCGCAGCACCGGCGACGATCTGCCGATCCTGGTGCTGACGGCCCGCGACTCGGTCTCTGAACGCGTCGCCGGGCTGGACGCCGGTGCGGATGACTACCTGCCCAAGCCGTTTGCGCTCGAGGAGCTGCTGGCGCGGATGCGGGCGTTGCTGCGCCGGACCGTCATTGATGACGGCACCGATTCGCAGAAGATGTCGTTCACAGACCTGACCCTGGACCCGGTGACCCGCGAGGTGACCCGCGGCGAGCGTCAGATCAGCCTCACCCGCACCGAGTTCTCGCTGCTGGAAATGCTGATCGCCAACCCGCGGCGGGTGCTGACCCGTAGCCGCATCCTCGAAGAGGTCTGGGGTTTCGACTTCCCGACCTCAGGCAACGCCCTCGAGGTGTACATCGGCTACCTGCGCCGCAAGACCGAGGCCGAAGGCGAGCCCCGGTTGATCCACACTGTGCGCGGCGTCGGTTACGTGCTGCGCGAAACGCCCCCCTGATTTGATGGCGCTCAACGCAAACACCTGGCGAACCGCCACCGACTCTGGGCGGCTCGCCGCCGTGAACCTGCGCAACACCAGCTCACTGTCATTGCGCTGGCGCGTGATGATGCTCGCGATGTCGATGGTGGCCATGGTGGTCGTGCTGATGGCCGTCGCCGTCTACGCCGTGGTCTCCCGCGCGCTCTATGACGACCTGGACAACCAGCTGCACAGCCGCGCCCGCCTGCTCATCGAGAGCGGATCGCTGGCCGCCGATCCCGGCAAGGCGATCGAGGGCACCGCGTACTCCGACGTCAACGCGATGCTGGTGATCCCCGGCCGCTCGATCTACACGGCCAACCAGCAGGGCCAGATGCTGCCACTGGGCACGGCCGAGAAGGACGTCATCTCGGGCGAGCTGCTGATGTCCCTGCGCACCGCCAACCACCAGCGTGTGCTCGCGGTGCACCTGGCCAACGGCAGCTCGCTGCTGATCTCCAAGAGCCTGGCACCCACTGTCCAAGTGCTGAGACGTCTGGGCACGGTGCTGCTCATCGTCGGCGGTGTCGGAGTCGCGGTGGCAGCAATGGCCGGTGGTGCGGTGGCCCGAGCCGGGCTCAGACCGGTGGGCAGACTGACCGAAGCCGCGGAGCGGGTGGCCCGCACCGACGACCTGCGGCCCATCCCGGTCGTTGGCAGCGATGAGCTGGCGCGGCTCACCGAGGCGTTCAACATGATGCTGCGGGCGCTGGCCGAATCGCGGGAACGCCAGTCGAGGCTGGTCTCCGACGCCGGGCACGAGCTGAGAACCCCGCTGACCTCGCTGCGCACCAACGTCGAACTGTTGATGGCCTCGCAGGCGCCCGGGGCGCCGCCGCTGCCCAGGGACGAGATGGACGGGCTGCAGCAGGATGTGGTCGCCCAGATCGAGGAGCTCTCCACCCTGGTCGGCGACCTCGTCGACCTCACCCGCGACGATGCCGGCGGCATCACCCCGGAGCCGGTCGACATGTCCGAGGTCGTCGACCGCAGCCTGGAGCGGGTCCGGCGGCGCCGCAATGACATCGACTTCGACGTCGACGTCACCGGGTGGCAGGTGTTCGGCGATGCGCCCGGACTGGGCCGTGCCGTGCTCAACCTGCTCGACAACGCCGCCAAGTGGAGTCCGGCCGGCGGACGTGTCGGGGTCCGGTTGAATCAGATCGATCCGACGCATGCCGAGCTGGTGGTCTCCGACCGCGGGCCCGGTATCCCTCCGCAGGAACGTGCGCTGGTGTTCGAGCGGTTCTACCGATCCGACGCCGCCAGGGCGATGCCGGGATCCGGCCTCGGATTGGCTATCGTCCAGCAGGTGGTGCTCAAGCACGGCGGCGCATTGCGCATCGACGAGACCGTGCCGGGCGGCACCCCGCCGGGGGCTTCGTTTCACATGGTGCTGCCGGGGCAGCCGATCTCGAATGCCGATGCGACACACATGCACCGGGTCGGTGGTGGGCACACCGTCGGCGCGGAGAAAAAGTGAGACAGTTAAGTCGGTCGGGGGACCAGTCATGGATGGATCAGAAATCTCTAAGTGGATTCTCAGCCCATCTGGGCAACCTGAGTGACCACGACTTCGTTTGACGAAGTGACGGACACGAGGGTTGGACATACGGGTCGGACCGGATCGGCGTAACTGGCCGGCGGACCTTTTACAAGAGAAGAGCACGCAGCACAATGACGAACCACCCGAGGTACCCCCAGCAGCCGGAGCAGCATCCCGCCGGCGCCCCCGGATACGCCGGTGCGCGTCCTGATCCTTACCAGCAGCAGCAGTACGACTGGCGATACGCGCGTCAACAACCGCAGCAGCAACAGCTGCCGCCGCCGCAGCAGTCGCACCAGCCACAGCAACCCCAGAGTCAGCAACACCAGCCGCCGCAGCAGGCCTACCGCGCCCCGTATGACCCGTACCGGATTCCGGCCAGCCCGCAGCCCGTCCCGGCGAAGAAGCGTTCCAGGACCGGCGTAGTGGCCGGAGCGCTCGCCGTGGCCGTGGTGTCGGCCGGCATCGGTGGCGGTGTCGCCACCCTCGTGCACGACGACCACCCGCGCCTCGGCACGCAGGGCCTCGGCGCCGCGCCGACCGTCCCCGCGGCCGCCCTGCCCCCGGGCTCGGTGGAGCAGGTGGCGGCCAAGGTCGTGCCGAGTGTGGTCAAGCT
Source organism: Mycobacterium sp. NPDC050441 (assembly GCF_040655355.1). Lineage (NCBI taxonomy): Bacteria > Bacillati > Actinomycetota > Actinomycetes > Mycobacteriales > Mycobacteriaceae > Mycobacterium > Mycobacterium sp. NPDC050441. Next base: position 511,220 of record NZ_JBFAJS010000006.1, read on the forward strand.
CGAGACCGACTTGGGCCGCGCATCCGAGGAGGGCTCCGGCATCATCCTCACCGCCGACGGCCTCATCCTGACCAACAACCATGTCGTGCAGGCCGCCAAGCCGGGCGGGCCCGGCCCCGCGCCGGTACCGGGCGGGGCACCGGCACCGGCCGGCGCCCAGACCAAGGTGACGTTCTCCGACGGGACCACCAAGTCGTTCACCGTGGTGGGCACCGACCCGAGCAGTGACATCGCGGTGGTGCGCGCGCAAGACGTCTCGGGCCTCACCCCGATCACCGTCGGCTCGTCGGCCAACCTGCGGGTGGGCCAGGACGTGGTGGCCGTCGGGTCACCGCTGGGCCTGGAAGGCACCGTCACCACCGGCATCGTCAGCGCGCTGAACCGTCCGGTCGCCGCCGGTGGCGACGCCCGTAACCAGAACACCGTGCTCGATGCCATCCAGACCGACGCCGCGATCAACCCGGGCAATTCCGGTGGCGCGCTGGTCAACATGAACGGCGAGCTCGTCGGCATCAACTCGGCGATCGCCACCATGGGTGGGGATTCGCCGCAGGCGCAGAGCGGCTCGATCGGCCTGGGCTTCGCGATCCCGGTGGATCAGGCCAAGCGGATCGCCGATGAACTGATCCAGAACGGGACGGCCTCACACGCCTCGCTGGGCGTGCAGGTCAGCAATGACACCACCAGCGACGGTGCCAAGATCGTCGAGGTCACTAACGGCGGGGCCGCGGCGGCAGCCGGCCTACCCAGCGGTGTCGTGGTCACCAAGGTCGATGACCGGGTGATCGGCAGTGCTGACGCGCTCGTGGCCGCGGTGCGGTCCAAGGCCCCCGGCGACAAGGTCACGCTGACCTTCCTTGACCAGGGCGGCAAGCCGCAGACCATCGACGTCACCCTCGGCAGGGCCGAGCAGTGAGCACGCTGACCGGACCCGACGGGATGGCCACACTGCGTCTGGCTACACCGTTGTCTGCCGCCGGATATACGGTTGCAGGCATGGAACAGCCAGGGGAGTTGGTGGGCCGGGCGCTCGTCGTCGTCGTGGACGATCGCACTGCACACGGCGAGGAAGACCACAGCGGTCCGTTGGTCACAGAGTTGTTGGGTGAGGCCGGATTCGTCGTCGACGGTGTCGTGGTTGTGGCCGCGGACGAAGTCGAGATCCGCAACGCGCTGAACACCGCGGTGATCGGCGGCGTCGACCTGGTGGTGTCGGTGGGCGGGACGGGGGTGACACCGCGCGATGTGACGCCGGAGGCCACCCTCGACATCCTCGATCGCGAACTGCTGGGCATCGCGGAGGCGTTGCGGGCGTCGGGCCTTTCGGCCGGCATCGTCGATGCCGGGTTGTCCCGCGGCCTGTGCGGAGTCTCGGGCAGCACTCTGGTGGTGAACATCGCCGGGTCACGCGCGGCCGTGCGCGACGGTATGGCCACACTCGGGCCGCTGGCCGCACAGGTGATAGGCCAGTTATCAAGCTTGGAGATCTGAGCGCAAAACGAAACGGCGGCCACCGGCCGCCGTTTCCTTTTGTTGGCGAATGTCGCGTCCGCCGTTCATGCTGGTTAAGAGCAGGTTAACGGGCGTTACATACCGCCCCACTGGGAATGTGATCTTCGTCACAAAGGGGAATCGTGATGCCGGAAGCGAACAAAATGTCCCGTCACGCAGTTAACAAGATCTTCGGCGAGGCCCTCCCGGACATCGCTCCCGACGAACGCGACACCGCTTCGCCGGACGATGATGACGACCGTGACCGGTGGTTGCGGAACAACATTCCTCCCCATCATCAATGAATCGGTGAGCGGCTTGTAAGGGCAGGAAATCCCTACTTGTGCTGCGTGGTCTGGACCTCATCTCGTTACCAAGGCGAACGGCGTCACGGCATTGCCCCGCGGGCCAAGTCGCAGCGTCGTGACCTTGTGCGCCATCTCCCAGCCGGTTTTCAGCAAATTTTGATCGATTGAACGTATGCGGCACTGCGGATATGTGCTTGCGTTGCCGCCCGGATGCCCTCCCGTTATGTTCCTCGTGTCAATGATGAGCATTAAGTAAGAGCAACGTGTGGAGTTCCTAATCCGCATCACATGTTGGTCTTGCGCGGCGGTACGGTCTGCGGGGGCCGGGACGCCAACCACAAACGGTGGGCCTCCGGGAGCGCCGGCGATATAGCTAGGGAGAACATGAAGGCATTCAGTCGGGTGCTGGTCGCGATGGTTGCAGCCATCGCGGCGCTATTTACGAGCACGGGCATTTCTCATGCGGGTCTGGACAATGAACTGAGCCTGGTCGATGGTCAGGATCGGACTCTGACCGTTCAGCAGTGGGACACCTTCCTCAACGGTGTGTTCCCGCTGGACCGCAACCGGCTGACCCGTGAGTGGTTCCA